>NZ_MLFR01000016.1 GCF_002095475.1 Pantoea rwandensis | reverse complement strand
CGGATGCACAACCGGCAGCAGTTGAGGTGGTCGCAGCGGATACACAACTGGCAGCACTTGAGGCGGTTGCAGCGAGTACACAATCGGCAGCACTTGAGGTGCAGATGCAGGCTATCTTTCAAAATCTGCAACAACGCTATCCGGCGATGATGAACAGGTCGCACTAAGCGCTAATCGGCTCGTTGCTGCTTTGCCATAGTTATTGACCTTGCCCGGTGGCGGTTCACCAGGCGCATTTAAGGGGACGTCACTATGGCTTCAGCAAATACACCCGTGTGGTTTATTTCGGGTTGTTCCACCGGCTTTGGTCGCGAACTGGCGCAACAGGCTATTGCGCGTGGTTTTAACACCGTGGTTACGGCACGCGATCCGGCGAAGGTGCAGGATCTGGTTAACGGGCACGATAACGCGTTGGCCGTGGCGCTGGATGTCACCGACCAGGGTAGCATTGATCAGGCCGTCAAGATTGCACTTGAGGCGTTCGGAACGGTTGATGTGCTGGTGAATAACGCGGGTTACGGTTATCAGAGTTCGGTAGAAGAGGGCGATGAAAAAGAGATTCGCGCGCAGTTTGATGCCAACGTCTTTGGCCTGTTTGCATTAACCCGTGCGGTGCTGCCGGCAATGCGTCAACAGCGTCGTGGCCATGTAATCAACATCACTTCAGTGGCCGGATTTATCGGTTTCGCCAGTTCAGGCTATTACTCCGCCAGTAAACACGCTGTCGAGGGCTGGTCTGATTCGCTGGCGTTGGAGGTCGCACCATTAGGCATTCACGTCACCTGCATTGAACCCGGTCCGTTCCGCACCGATTGGGCAGGACGTTCGTTGCATCAGACCCCCAGCAAGCTGCCAGAGTACGCCGATACCGCCGCCGCACGGATGAAAGCCACTTCAGAATACAGCGGTACCCAGGCGGGCGATCCTATCCGCGCGGCCACAGCGATGATTGCCATCACCGAACACGACAATCCTCCACGCCATTTAGTGATGGGCGCATGGGGGTACGATGCGGTGACCAATAAGCTGCAAGAGCGGCTAGCGCAGATCGAAGCCTGGAAGCAGACATCCATTGATACCGACTTTCCATCTTAACTTGTAGGGGACGCATTTATGCGTCCCTAGCATTGGAGGGCGCCATCAATGGCGCCCCTACGGGTTCGGTGAGGTTTCGTAGGGGGCGCATTTATGCGTCCCTGGCATTGGAGGACGCCATCAATGGCGCCCCTACCGAGGTATTCACATCATCTTTTCAATCTGTTCAAACGGCACGGCTTGGCTGAACAAATAACCCTGCAATTGATTACAGCCCGCATCGGCCAGCGCGTTTTTCTGACCTTCGGTTTCGACCCCTTCGGCGGTGACGGTTAAGCCCATGGCATGGCCGAGGCGCACCACGGATTCCACTATTGCCGTGGAGTTCTGCGCAATCCCCAGCGATTGGGTGAAGGAGCGATCGATCTTGATCTTATCTACCGGGAAGGTACTGAGGTAGTTGAGGCTGGAATAGCCGGTGCCAAAATCATCCAGTGCGATGCGGAAGCCTGCTTCCCGCAATGCGATGATGTTGTTACGCGCTTCGTGTTCATCTTCAATCAGCACGCCTTCGGTGATCTCTAACTCCATATGCAGCGGATTGGCCCCTTCTTCACGCACAATCTCAATGATGCGCTCAACAAAACCACTGGCACGGAACTGCACCGGGGAAACGTTCACAGCCACAATCACCTGCGGCAATTTCAGTGACGTTTTGCAGGCTTCCCGCAAAACCCATTCACCCAGCGGGATGATCAGGCCAGTCTCTTCGGCAATAGGGATAAAATCACCGGGTGAGACGTCGCCACGTACTGGATGCTGCCAACGCAGCAGCGCTTCCAAGCCCACCACGCGCTGCCCACTGATCTCCATCAACGGCTGATACCACACGCGCAAGCCATCAAAATTCACCAGCGCCTGGCGTAAATCAGTCGCCATCTGCTGGCGGGTGCGCAGTGACTCGTCCATGACTTTCTCAAATTGACGATACTGACCGCGCCCGTTATTTTTAGCTTCATACAGTGCGATATCCGCTTTACGCATCAGCTCCAGGCGATCAATGCCATCTTTCGGTGCCAGCGCGAGACCGACACTGACGCCAACCCAAACCTCACTGCCTTGCAGTTCATAAGGCTCACTCAACACGCTGATAATTCGTTTTGCCAGCGCCTGTACTTGTCCGATGTTATCCACTTCGGGCATCACAATAATGAATTCATCGCCACCAATGCGGCCCACGGTATCTGTGGCGCGCAGAATGTGGGTCAACCGTCGCGCGACCTCAATGATCAGCTCATCACCCGCATGATGGCCATAGGTGTCATTGATGTTTTTAAACCGGTCGAGATCCAGCAGCAACAGTGCCACACGCTGATCGTGTCGTGATGAAGCTGCCAAGGCCTGAATTAATCGATCTTCCACCAGCGCACGATTTGGCAGACCGGTCAGCACATCATGGAATGCCAGATGCTGCGCCTGCGCTTCACTCGCGCCCAGCTTCAACAGTGATTGCGATAAGTTGAGCGATGACGTCCAGATACGCCGCACCATAAACAGGCACAACAGGGTAATCAATAACACCGACAACAGCGTTGAAGGACCTAGCATGCGCAGCATCTGAGCGCCGGGTTTATCGGCCTGCCAACTGATATAGCCGACAGAGTCACCCTGCTGAGAATTGAGCTGATACAGGGCGTCTGTACCTTGCTGTGGTGCTCCTTCACTGAAGTGCAACTGACGTAATTGGCTGCGATCCGCCAGATTGCGCAGGTAGCCGTCATCCAGAAATTTAATGCTCACCAGCCGGTAGCGTCCGGCTTCGGGCGTGCTGCTGATGTCCCCTACCGCCAGCGCAGCTGCACGCTGGCCTATGCGTACAAAATCAGCACGGTCTGACGGGCCAGCCACTTCATCGCTGTTTCTCACGAGTGGGCTATTGGTCATGTCTTGCAAATAGTGGCCAATATTCTCGCTGGATACTCGCTGACCGTTACGCCACACCGCCAGCGGTTGATTGTCACGATCTAACAGCATGATCAACTGGTGATCAAACATGTCATATAGCCAATTACCGACATTTTGATCCAGCCAGTTGAAATCTGGGGTAGGTGAAGCGAGTTGATCAGCAAGGGGAGACCAACGCGTCAGGCTGCGCAGCTGGCGTAGATGCTCACTCAGACTTTGAGCAAAAGAGGCCTCTATCATCCGTTGCTGTTGATCGCGTGCCTGTTCATTGCTCAAAGAGGTGCCCCAGAACAGGCCAACGCCCGCTCCGGCAAAGGTTAAAACCAAAATCGCCACCAATGGCAAAATCACTTCCCGAACGAAATTGCGTCTGAATCCATCTGACAGTTTGATTGTATTAATCATTTTAGAGTTCGCGTGACAAGGAGGGCTCAACAATAACGTTAGCAGACTTTACGCAAGCTGCACCCAGTAAGGGAAGCGATAAAGCGGTGAAAGTAAGCGATAATTTTTTGAACATTGTCACAAAGGTTACAGTTAAAAATATTTTATTAAAACCACAGCCGTTTCGCTTCGATTCTGCTGCCCTAAAGCAAATTCATCCTTGCGTCATTGAGCCGTCACGGGGCTGTCATCTGGCTCGCGCACTGTAGTCGCCATCTCGCAGCACTTGTCGCTGCGCTCCTCAACCTGTAGCGAATGAGGTATTGAACGTGATGGAGATATCCAGACATCCGACCACTGTTTACCAAGCGGTTGCCGCACAACTGGAGCAGGCACTGCAAGAGCGCTATCGCTGCGGTGACTATCTGCCTTCCGAACAACAGCTGGCCGATCACTACGAAGTTAACCGCCACACGCTGCGTCGTGCGGTGGATGAACTGGTGAATAAGGGGTTACTGCAACGTCGCCATGGCGTGGGCATCTTGGTGTTGATGCGTCCTTACGATTACCCACTGCATGCGCAGGCACGTTTCAGCCAGAACCTGCTGGAGCAGGGCAGCCATCCCACCAGCGAGCGTTTGTTAGCGGTGTTGCGCCCGGCCAGCAGCGATGTTGCCAGTGCGTTAGCCATTAATGAAGGCGACAACGTGATTCATCTGCGCACCTTACGCCGCGTCAATGGCGTGCCGGTGTGTGTGATCAACCACTTCCTGCCGGAACTGAGCTGGTGGCCCAAGTTGCAGCAGTTCCAGAACGGCTCGCTGCACGACTTTATGCAGCAGCATTTGGGACTGGACTTGACCCGCTCGCAAACCCGTATCAGCACCCGTCGCGCACAGGCGAAAGAGTGTAAGCAGCTGGAGATTGCCCTGCAGTCGCCGCTGTTGTGCGTCCGCACATTGAACAAACACAGCGACGGTCTGGTCGCGGAATACTCCGTCAGTCTGACGCGTGGCGACATGATTGAACTCACCCTGGAGCATGAATGAAACAGCAAACAGCCCGCCAGCATTGGCTTTCGGTGCTGGCGCACAGTGACGCCAACACGCTGAATGCCCACTGGCAGCCGCTGCACCTCAATACTGATTTCGAATCGGTGCGCCCGGCAGAAACCGGACTAACCCGCCTGCAGGCACGCATGGGCGGTACGGGTAAACGCTTCGTGATGGGTGATGCCACTGTCACACGTGCGGTGGTGAAATTGCATGATGGCACCCTCGGTTTCAGCTACGTATTGGGGCGCGATAAAGCCCATGCCGAACGCTGTGCACTGATTGATGCGCTGCTGCAACAGCCGGAAACCCATGCACTGTTACAAGAAAAATTAATTGCCCCGCTGGCGGCACTGCGTGAAGAACAGCGTCAGCTGCGCGCGCGTGAAATCGCCAGCTCTAAAGTGGATTTCTTTACGCTGGTTCGCGGAGATAACTAATGACATTACTGGCCAGTTTTAACCATCCGGTTGCCGATTCACAACGCGCCTTCCGCCGTATTCTCAAAGCCATGAGCGAGCCGGGCGTCATGGTCTCACTGCCGTTGCAACAGGGCTGGGGCGATCTGTCACCGGCAGCGACAGCGGTATTACTGACGCTGGTGGATCAGGAGAGTGCACTGTGGCTGGATAGCCGCGTAGACAGCGAAGTGGTGCGCAGCAACCTGCGTTTTCACACCGGTGTTCCCCTTGTTGAAGACCGTCATGCGCCGTTTGCTTTAACCCATGCGGCTTCGAACCCAGATCCTGCGCAGTTCGCGCCGGGTGACAATATGTCACCGGAAAAAAGCACCACGCTGATTATTGAAGTGCCGGCGTAAATGGTGGGTTAACCCTGCGTCTTTCCGGTCCTGGCCTGCGTGAATCTCGCGCTATTGCCCCGCAGCTGCCTGAAGCCATTCTGACCTATCTGCGTGAGCGCCCACATCCTTTCCCGCTGGGCGTGGATCTGATTTTCACCTGCGGTGAAGCGATGATGGCCTTACCGCGCACCACCGACGTGGAGGTGTGCTGATGTACGTTGCGGTTAAAGGGGGTGAAAAGGCGATAGCCAGCGCCCATGAGCTACAGGCCGATTTGCGCCGTGGCGACCGCGATGTCGCCGAACTTGGCTGTGATCAGGTTGCTCAACAATTGGGTCTGGCGGTTGATCGCGTAATGACCGAAGGCGGCATTTACGATCCCCAGTTGGCCGCGCTCGCCATCAAGCAAGCCAGCGGCGATATGGTGGAAGCCATCTTCCTGCTGCGCGCTTATCGCACCACCTTGCCACGTCTGGCTGATAGCCTGGCGCTGGAAACCGATGAGATGCGCCTCGAACGCCGTATTTCAGCGGTTTATAAAGATTTGCCGGGTGGCCAGGTACTCGGCCCCACCTACGATTACAGCCATCGGCTGCTCGACTTTACGTTACTGGCCAATGGTGAAACCCCTGCGGCACCGCGTGACGATCAGGCCTTGCCAGAGCGCTGCTCGCATGTGTTCAGCATGATGACCAAAGAAGGTCTGGCAGAGCGTGAAGAGGATGATGGCAGTGAGCCATGCGATATCACGCGTGAGCCACCGGGTTATCCGGCCAGTCGCGCTGCCCGCTTGCAACAGCTGGTTCGTGGTGATGAAGGTTTCCTGCTGGCGCTCGGCTACTCCACGCAGCGCGGTTATGGGCGCAACCACCCGTTTGCCGGTGAAATCCGCACCGGTTACCTCAGCGTGTCGATCTGCCCGGAAGAGCTGGGTTTCGATATCGATATCGGTGAAATCCTACTGACCGAGTGCGAGATGGTTAATGGCTTCACCACGCAAACCAGCAGCGCCCCGCACTTCACCCGTGGTTACGGCTTGGTGTTTGGCCGTTCAGAGCGCAAAGCGATGGCGATGGCGCTGGTGGATCGTGCCCTACAGGCACCCGAGTACCACGAGCGTATTGCCGGTCCAGCACAGGACGAAGAGTTTGTGTTGTCGCATGCTGACAACGTGGAAGCGGCGGGCTTTGTTTCACATCTGAAACTGCCGCACTACGTCGATTTCCAGGCGGAGCTTGAGTTGCTGAAACGGCTGCGCGAACAGGTTCAGGAGCAAAACGATGAGTGAGTTAACCGGCTATAACAACGGCTATCTGGATGAGCAGACCAAGCGCACTATTCGTCGCGCGATCCTCAAAGCGGTGGCGATTCCAGGTTATCAGGTGCCGTTTGCCGGACGTGAAATGCCGATGCCTTATGGCTGGGGCACAGGCGGGATTCAGATCACCGCCAGCATCATTGGCGACAGCGACGTGCTGAAGGTGATTGACCAAGGCGCGGATGACACCACCAATGCGGTGTCGATTCGTCGCTTCTTCCAGCGTGTCAGCGGCGCGGCCACCACCGAAGCCACCAAAGATGCCACGCTGATCCAGACGCGTCACCGCATTCCGGAAACCCCGTTGCAGGAAGATCAGGTGCTGATTTTCCAGGTGCCAATCCCTGAGCCGCTGCGCTTTATCGAGCCACGCGAGACGGAGACGCGCACCATGCACGCGCTGGAAGAGTACGGCATTATGCAGGTGAAGCTGTATGAAGATATCGCTCGCTACGGCCATATCGCCACCACCTATGCCTATCCAGTGAAGGTTAACGATCGCTACGTGATGGATCCATCGCCGATTCCTAAATTCGACAACCCGAAGATGCACATGATGCCGGCACTGCAACTGTTTGGCGCGGGTCGTGAGAAACGTATCTACGCGCTGCCGCCGTATACCAAAGTGGAAAGCCTCGACTTCGACGATCACCCGTTCACCGTACAGAGCTGGGACGAACCCTGCGCGCTGTGCGGTTCGCACCACAGCTACCTCGATGAGGTGGTGATGGATGATGCCGGTACGCGCATGTTTGTCTGCTCCGATACCGATTTTTGCCACCAGCAGCAGGAACAACAGCATGCACAGTGAACAGCCGCTGCTTGCGGTCAACAATCTGACGCACCTTTATGCGGCAGGTAAGGGTTTTGAAGATGTCAGCTTTGAACTCTATCCGGGTGAAGTGCTGGGCATTGTGGGTGAATCAGGTTCCGGTAAAACCACCTTGCTGAAGAGCCTGTCGGCACGTTTAGCGCCGCAGCAGGGCAACATTCTTTATCGCGCGCAGGATCTCTATCAATTGAGTGAAAGCGATCGCCGTCGTTTATTACGCACCGAGTGGGGCGTGGTGCATCAGCATCCGCTGGATGGATTGCGTCCGCAGGTGACCGCGGGTGGCAACATCGGCGAGCGCTTGATGGCCGTAGGACAGCGTCATTATGGCGACATCCGTAAAGAGGCGATGCGCTGGTTGCAGGACGTTGAGATCCCCGCCAGCCGTATCGACGATTTGCCGACCACCTTCTCCGGCGGCATGCAGCAGCGTTTGCAGATTGCCCGCAACCTGGTGACCCAGCCCACGCTGGTGTTTATGGATGAGCCCACCGGCGGGTTGGATGTGTCAGTACAGGCGCGTTTGCTGGATCTGCTGCGTACTTTGGTGCGCGAACTCAATCTGGCGGTGGTGATTGTCACCCACGATCTCGGCGTCGCGCGTTTGCTGGCACACCGTCTGCTGGTGATGAAGCAGGGCAAGGTGGTGGAAAGCGGATTGACCGACCGGGTGCTGGACGATCCACATCATCCGTATACGCAACTGCTGGTTTCATCGGTGCTGGCGTAAGCCAGGTACGCATAAATGCGCACCCTACAATATTGGGCATCCGTTGTTCGGCATTGATGGTGAACGTAACTGTGCTCCGAATCTAGTAGGGATGTCATTTATGGCGTAATGCCGCTCACTTAAGCCAATGAGCGCGTATTTAACCCGGTACGCATGAATGCGCACCCTACGAAAAGCGCATCGAACAATGTCTGGGCGTCATTACAAGCACCGAACAATTGAGGGGGCGTGATTAAACGCACCGAGCAATGTAGGGGCGCCATTTATGGCGACCGCTAATTAAATATCAGGACATCAACATGCAACCTTTATTGCGCGTAGAGAAACTCAGCAAAACCTTCGTGCTGCACAACCAAAGCAGTGCGGCGCTGCCGGTATTAGAAGATGCCAACCTTGAAGTGTGCGCGGGCGAATGCGTGGTGCTGCACGGTCGATCAGGTAGCGGAAAATCGACGCTGCTGCGTGCACTGTACGGCAACTATCAAGCCAACAGCGGCCACATTTGGCTGCAACATCAGGGTGAATGGATCGACATGGCGCAGGCACCGGCTCGCCAGATTCTGGCGATTCGCCGAGAAACCGTTGGCTGGGTCAGCCAGTTCTTACGTGTTATCCCGCGTGTGCCAACGCTGGAAATCGTCATGCAGCCGCTGCTAGAGCGCGGAGTGGATCGCGCTTTTTGCGAGAAGCGCGCTAAAGACCTGCTGACACGGCTGAATGTGCCCGAGCGTTTGTGGTCACTCGCGCCATCCACCTTCTCTGGGGGTGAACAGCAACGCGTGAACATCGCGCGGGGCTTTATCGCTGATTATCCGGTGCTGCTGCTGGATGAACCCACCGCATCACTCGACAGCGCCAACAGTGCCGCGGTGGTGGAGTTGATTGAGCAAGAGCGTGCCCGTGGCGCCGCTATCGTAGGTATTTTCCATGATGAAACGGTGCGCGAACGCGTTGCCGATCGCCTGCACGTGATGCAGCCGGTGAAAACAGGAGCAGAAGCATGATCGTCAATAATGTCCGTCTGGTGCTTGAACATGAAGTGGTAGCCGGTTCGCTGGAGATCCGCGATGGCCGTATTGCGAGTTTCAGCGACAGCCCAAGCCAAATGCCGGGTGCATTGGATGGCGAGAGCGCTTTCCTGCTGCCGGGCTTGGTTGAGCTGCATACTGATAACCTTGATAAGTTTTTTACGCCGCGTCCGAAAGTGGATTGGCCAGCCCACTCGGCGATGAGCAGCCACGATGCACTGATGGTCGCCAGCGGCATTACCACGGTGCTGGATGCGATTGGGGTGGGCGATGTGCGCGATGGCGGTCATCGCCTCGAGAACCTGAGCAAGATGATCAATGCGATTCAAGACAGCAACCGCAAAGGGATTAACCGGGTCGATCACCATCTGCATTTGCGCTGTGAGCTACCACACAACACCACGCTGCCGCTGTTTGAAAAGCTGATGAGCACGCCGGAGTTGTCGTTGGTCTCGCTGATGGATCACTCACCGGGCCAACGTCAGTACGCCTCGCTGGAGATGTATCGCACCTATTATCAAGGCAAATACTCACTGAATGATGAGCAGATGGATCAGTTCGAGCGTGAGCAGTTGGCGCTGGCCGCCGAGTTCTCCACGCCTAACCGCAACGCCATCTCTGGCCTGTGCCGCTCGCGCGGTATTCCGATCGCCAGCCATGATGATGCCACAGCAGAGCACGTTGCCGAATCGCATGAGGTGGGCAGCACCATTGCTGAATTCCCCACCACGCTTGAGGCGGCACGGGCATCACGCGAGTGCGGTATGCAGGTGTTGATGGGCGCACCGAATATTGTGCGTGGCGGTTCGCACTCCGGCAACGTGGCGGCATGGGAGCTGGCCAGCCATGGCCTGCTGGATATTCTGTCATCCGATTACTATCCGGCGAGCCTTCTGGATGCGGTGTTCCGCCTGGTAGCGGATGAGCGTAACAGTCTGACGCTGCCGCAAGCTGCCGCGCTGGTCACCCGCAACCCGGCACGCGCGATTGGCTTGCACGATCGCGGTGTGATTGCTGAAGGCATGCGTGCCGACCTGGTGCTGGCGCATACCGAGCATGGACATCCACACATTCGCCACGTCTGGTCGCAGGGCAGGCTGGTGTTCTAATGGCGCGCCTTATCTGGCTAACCGGGCCTCGGGCTCGGGTAAAGACAGTTTGCTCAATGCGCTGCGTGAGGTGCCGCCGGATAACTTGGTGATCGCCCATCGCTACATTACGCGCCCGGCCGATGCCGGGGGCGAAAACCATGTGGCGCTGAGTGAAACCGAATTTCGGCGGCGAGAAGCGCTGGGGTTGTTTGCCATTAGCTGGCAGGCACACGGGCTGTATTACGGACTGGGAGAAGAGATCGATCACTGGCTGGCGCGGGGTTTGAATGTGCTGGTCAACGGTTCACGTCTGCATCTGCCGATTGTTGAGCAGCATTACGGCGCACAGCTGTTGCCGCTGGTGCTACAGGTCTCACCTGCGGTACTGGAAGCGCGCTTGCGACAGCGTGGACGTGAAAGTGAAGGGGAGATTAGCCAACGACTGGCGCGTGCGGCAGAACCGCTGCCGGCGCATTGCCATCCGCTCAATAACGATGGTGCACTGAGCGACACGCTCGATAAGCTGCGCCAGCTGCTGGAGCATCCACCATGAAACTCACTTTTCTCGGTACTGGCGGCGTGCAGTCTGCGCCGCTGTTCGGTTGTGGCTGTTATGCCTGTGAGCGTGCCCGCCTCGAACCCCGCTTTGCCCGTGCGGCCACCAGTGCACTGATCGACACCGGCAGCGAGCGAATTCTGCTGGATGCCGGTCGCCACGATCTGCATCAGCGTTTCCGCCCTGGTGAATTAAGCCGAATATTGCTCACCCATTTTCATATGGATCACGTGGCGGGATTGTTCAGCCTGCGTTGGGGATTGGGCGAGCCGATTCCGGTGTGGGCACCGCCGGATGAGAGGGGCTGTGATGACCTGTTTAAGCATCCCGGCCTGTTGGATTTCCGCCCCGCGTTAACGCCTTTTGTCCCGCACAGCTTCGGGGCGTTGCAAGTGACCCCCTTGCCGTTACAGCACTCAAAACTCACCCACGGTTACCTGTTTGACTGGCACGGCACGCGGTTAGCCTGGATGTGTGATACCTGCGGATTGCCGCCGGAAACTGCAGAATTTCTTGAGGGTCAACCGCTGGACCAACTGGTGATTGACTGTAATGACCCGCCGCGAGAAACCGTGCGCAATCATAACGATGTGACGCGCGCATTGCAGATTATTGAACAGCTGGCACCGCGCCAGGCATGGCTGATTCATCTGAGTCATGAGATGGACAGTTGGTTACTCAATAATCACTTACCAGACAATGTGCTGGCGGCGTCTGATGGCCAAAGCATCACGGTTGGTTCTGCCCACGCTGTCACTGTTTAATCATTTTACTGTCATCAAGTCTTCATCGGATTTGCCCGTAATAACGGGCAATCAAGACCTCAGAGAGATGGAGTGCATCATGGCACAGGCATTACTGAAAACCATTATCGACAATCCTTACGTTCCACACGCCGGCCAAGGCAACAAGGTGCTGTCGGTGCAGGGACTGTGCAAAGCGTACGGCGAAAACCGCGTACTGGATAATGTCAGCTTCGATCTGCATGCGGGCGAGCTGGTGGCCGTGATTGGTCGCTCTGGCGCAGGCAAATCGACACTGTTACACATGCTCAATGGCACCATCAGTGCTTCACAGGGCGCGATTCTCAGCAATCGTCAGGGTGAAGTGGATCGCGATGTGGTGACGCTGAACAGCCGTCAGATGCGCGAATGGCGCAGCGAATGCGGCATGATCTTCCAGGATTTCTGTCTGGTGCCGCGCCTTGATGTACTGACCAATGTGCTACTGGGTCGTTTGAGCCAGACCTCGACGCTGAAATCCTTCTTCAAAGTGTTCTCCGAAGCTGACCGTGCGCGGGCGATAGAACTGCTGCAGTGGATGAATATGCTGCCGCAGGCGTTACAGCGTGCTGAAAACTTGTCGGGCGGACAGATGCAGCGTGTGGCGATTTGCCGTGCCCTGATGCAGAACCCACGCATCCTGCTGGCGGATGAGCCGGTGGCCTCGCTCGATCCGAAAAATACCAAACGCATCATGGATGTGCTGCGTCAGGTGAGTGAGCAGGGCATCAGCGTGATGGTCAACCTGCACTCGATTGAATTGGTGAAGCAGTATTGCACCCGTGTTATCGGCATTCAGCGCGGCAAAGTGCTGTTTGACGGACATCCTTCTGCGTTGACCGACGGCTTGCTGCACGAGCTGTACGGCGACGAAATTAACCAGCTCCACTAACTCCACGGCAAGAGAAAAAACACGAATGAAACTGACCTCTTTAGCTTTATTGACTGTTGCAATGACTTTTGGCGTTAACGCAGCGGATGCGCCTAAAGAATTAAATCTGGGGATTTTGGGTGGTCAGAACGCCACTCAGCAGATTGGTGATAACCAGTGCGTGAAAGATTTCTTCGACAAAGAGCTGAATGTCGATACCAAAATGCGCAACTCGTCTGACTACTCAGGCGTCATTCAGGGTCTGCTGGGTAACAAAATTGATATGGTGCTGAGCATGTCTCCGGCATCTTACGCTTCAGTTTATCTGCAGAACCCGAAAGCGGTAGACGTTGTAGGCATCGTGGTCGATGACAAAGACGGTTCACAGGGTTATCACTCGGTGGTGATCGTGAAAGCCGACAGCCCGTACAAAAAACTGGAAGACCTGAAGGGCAAATCTTTCGGCATGGCCGATCCAGATTCGACTTCTGGCTTCCTGATGCCAAACCAGGCGTTCAAGAAAGAGTTCGGTGGCACCGTTGATGATAAATACAACAACACCTTCTCTAGCGTGACCTTCTCTGGTGGCCACGAGCAGGACATCCTCGGCGTGTTGAACGGCCAGTTCGAAGGCGCAGTGACCTGGACCTCATTGATCGGTGATTACGACAAAGGTTACACCTCAGGTGCCTTTGGACGCATGATGCGTATGGACCAGCCTGACCTGATGAAGAAGATCCGCATCATCTGGCAGTCGCCATTGATCCCGAACGGTCCAATCCTGGTGAGCAATAACTTACCCGCTGACTTCAAACAGAAGCTGGTGGCGGCGATCAAGAAGTTGGATAAAGAAGACCACAGTTGCTTTATTAAAGCGGTGGGCGGTGCCCAGCACATCGGTCCAGCCACAGTCGCTGATTATCAGAACATCATCGATATGAAGCGTGATCTGATGAAAGGTTCGCGCGGTTAATTTAGCTGGGTGCGGTTATCGGAAGCGGTGCGCATAAATGCGCACCCTACGTGATAACGCCTTTGTAGGGTCGCCATTTATGGCGACCTTGCCAAATATTGCACCCGTCTGATGACGCCATTTATGGCGACCTGGCCAAATATCGCAGCGGTTTGATGACGCCATTTATGGCGACCTGGTCAAATATCGCACCCGTTTGATGACGGAATTTATGGCGACCTGGCCAAATATCGCACCCGTTTGGTGACGGCATTCATGGCGACCTTTTCACATCTGCACCATCTCTTACCACAGGACATCCCCCTTGACCGATTTCGAACACTACTACCAACGCATCCGTCGCCAGCAAAAGCGCGATACTGTGCTCTGGTCGCTGCTGTTGGTGGCGCTCTATCTCGCTGCGGGCAAGATGGCGGAATTCAATCTGCTGACCGTCTGGCAATCACTGCCACACTTTTTTGATTACATCGGCGAAACCGTCCCGGTGCTGCATTGGTCGGTATTGTTCGCGGATGTGAAAACCGAAGGCTCCCTGGCGTATTGGGGCTACCGCTTGCACTTCCAGCTACCGCTGATCTGGGAAACCCTCCAGCTGGCGCTGTCATCGACCATCGTTGCGGTGATGATTGCCGGCGTGCTGGCGTTTTTTGCCGCCGATAATACGCAAACGCCACGTAGCGTCCGTATGGCGATCCGCGCCTTTGTGGCCTTCCTGCGTACCATGCCCGAGCTGGCGTGGGCGGTGATGTTTGTCATGGCCTTTGGGATCGGGGCGATTCCCGGTTTCCTTGCGCTGGCCCTACACACCGTGGGCAGCCTGACCAAACTGTTTTATGAATCGATTGAGAGCGCGTCGGACAAGCCGGTGCGTGGCCTCGCCGCCTGCGGAGCCAGTAAGTTACAGCGGATGCGCTTCGCCTTCTGGCCGCAGGTGAAACCGACGTTCCTTTCTTACAGCTTTATGCGTCTGGAAGTGAATTTCCGTTCTTCCACCATTCTTGGATTGGTAGGGGCGGGCGGTATTGGCCAAGAGCTGATGACCAATATCAAACTGGATCGTTACGATCAGGTCAGCATCACGCTGCTGCTGATTATCGTGGTGGTGTCGCTGCTGGATACGGTTTCTGGTTGGTTGCGCCGTCGCGTGGTGGAAGGAGAAGTAAGATGATCGCATTAGCCCCAGATGTGGCGAAACTGAAACAGGAACATCCTGCACTGTTCGCTGCACAACATCGTTATCTGCGCCGCGTGGCCATCGTGGCTATCGCCATCGTGCTGTACTATTTGTTCTTCTTTGAATTCTTCGGCATTGAATGGAGCCGTTTCATCATTGGCTGCCAGCAGCTTGGCCGCTACTTCCTGCGTATGTTCGTCTGGCAGGATTTTATGAACTGGCCGTTTGCTTACTACTTCTCGCAGATTGGCATCACGCTGGCGATTGTGTTTGCCGGTACGTTGACCGCTTCGCTGATCGCATTACCCGTGTCATTCCTCGCGGCACGTAATGTGATGCACGATCCCATTACGCGTCCGATCTCTCTGGTCGTCCGTCGCCTGCTGGATATCATGCGCGGTGTTGATATGGCCATCTGGGGCCTGATCTTTGTGCGCGCCGTCGGTATGGGACCGCTGGCAGGGGTACTGGCTATTGTGGTGCAGGATGTGGGTTTGCTCGGCAAGTTGTATGCGGAAGGGCATGAAGCCGTTGAGCGTTCGCCCAGCCGTGGACTCGGTGCGGTAGGGGCCAACAGCTTGCAGAAGCATCGGTTTGGCATCTTCACACAGTCGTTCCCCACGTTCCTGGCACTGAGCCTGTATCAGATCGAATCCAACACCCGTTCTGCGGCGGTGCTGGGTTTTGTTGGGGCGGGCGGTGTCGGCTTGGTGTACGCCGAAAACATGCGCCTGTGGAACTGGGATGTGGTGATGTTCCTGACCATTATTCTGGTTGGCGTGGTGATGATCATGGATGTCATCTCCAGCAAGCTGCGTAAGCGCTATATCACGGGGAAACCGTTGCCGTTGTGGCAGCCTGCCGTGCGCGACTGAGCCGTTCGCTGCGTTGCCAGGCGCGGTCGAGCGCCTGTGCCAACTGCGCCTGCTGCCAGGGTTTTGCCAGCCGTTCACACATGGGTAATGTCACCTGGCTCTGGCGCAAATCCTGTCCGCTGATCAAAAGCGTGGCCAGCGTCGGCCACTGCTGTTGGGCTTGACGTATCACATCAGCACCGTTAAGCGCGCCGGGTAGCATCAAATCACTGATCAGCAGTTCGATATCTGGCGTTTGACGCAGCAGCGTGAGCGCAGATTCACCATCGGCACACTCCAGCGTCAGATATCCGAGTTGATGCAGATGCTCACATAACGTCTGTCTCACCGCGGGTTCGTCATGCAGTACCAGCACCAGTCGATCACTGCTGGCACCTGGCGTAAACGTCGGTAGCGCCGCGGGCATCGGTTGTGCCGCTTCCGGGGCGCGCGGCAACATCAGACGCACGGTGGTGCCCTGACCGGGCGCGGTTTCAACTTCAATTTGCCCACCGGACTGCCGCACAAAGCCGTACACCATCGACAGTCCCAGTCCGCTGCCGCTGCCGGTCTCTTTGGTGGTAAAGAAGGGCTCAAATACCTGTTCCCGCACCTCTGCGGACATACCACAGCCATGATCGATCACCTCGATGGTGACGCGATCGCGCTTACCTTTGCTCTCTTGGGTGCGTTGATTCCAGATGCGCAGGCGGATTTCCCCGCTCTGTTTCTCCATCGCATCACGCGCATTGACCACCAGGTTCATTAACGCATTTTCCAGTTGCCCGGCATCAATCCACGCGGGCCAGCCGGGGCGCTGCGCATCGACGACCAATTGCTGGCCCGGCAGCAGCGAGTGCTGCAATAACGAATGGAGGTTATCGACCAGTTCAACCACCGACACGGCCCGCGGATAGAGAGCCTGTTTCCGCGAAAATGCCAACAGCCGTTGCGTCAACTGTGCCGCGCGGTCAGCCGCTTGACGCGCACGTTCAACTCGGCTGGCGAGAGTGCCAGGAGGCAGCTGATCAACGGTGAGCGCCAGGCTGCCGATGATCACCGCAAGAAGATTATTGAAGTCGTGCGCGATGCCACCGGTCAGTTGACCAACGGCTTTCATCTTTTGGCTGTGTAGCAACGCCTCTTCCAGCGCTTTACGCGTGGTGCGCTCCAGCACGGTATTCACCATACCTCGGCGTGGCACCGGGCTGAAACGCAGCTCCAGCGTGCGGCCATCCGGCAGGCGCACCTCTTGTGCGTCATGAAGACTGCTCAATTGAACATCCATGCGTGCCAGCAGACGCTGATAATGCAAGCCGCGATGCAGGTCGCGCGGGGCAATGCCGAGCAGTTCGGCATACTGCGCGTTCCACACCACCAGTTGCCCACTGTTATCGAACAGCGCAAAGCCATCGCGCATCGCCAGAAAGGTCGATTCTAGCTGGTTGCTTTTTTCTTTTAATAAACGGGAGGTATGTGCCAGTGAGGCAGTATTACGTGCGAACACGTTAAATGCGCGCGCCAAATCGCCCAGCTCATCACGCCTTGCCAAACCCGGTACATTAACGCTTTTTTCGCCCTGCGCCAGCCGGGTCATGGCATGTGCAATCGCGGTCAGACTTGACCCCAAATTTCGGTAGATGTAGTACCCGGCATATCCGGTTATCAGCAGCGCCAGCAGCATAAACAGCCCGATAAAGCCGATGATGGAATCCAGTTCTTGATGGGTTACCGCGCTGCGTGTCTCGCTCTGTTGCGCGACAAGCTGCACATAATGGTTGATGTCGCCATTAAGCATCGCTACCAGCGCTTTGATGCGATAGGTGGCGTAGGCAATGGCAATATCACTCTGCTCCAGCTGGTCTGCCACGGGCTGCAAGTTGCGTGCGGTGTCGACCAATCGATCACGCTGCATCGCCAGTGCGTCCTGCAACGGCAAAGCAGACCAGATCGGCAGTACCTGTTGCAGCTGCTGCTCAGCAGCTTGTGGCGCGGTGGATTGAATCGCCACCTGCAACAGGGCGTCCGTTTGCTGGCGCAGCGGCAGAAAAGAGGCGTCACTCGCGAGCGTATTAATACGATTCAGCAGCAGCTGGGCTTGCCACAAACCGCTCAACATCACATTGCGTTGTAAATGGCGCTGATGACCTTCTCGCAACAGCTGATTGATGCTCTGCTCCAGCATCTGGCTACGCTCGCGAATGTTTGCTAGCAGTGCCGGTTGCTGCGCGGCTAACGGCGCGTTAGCGAGCATGGTCAACGATTGTTGCAGAGCGAGTTGGGTTTGCTGCAAGCGCGCCGATTCGCTTTGATACTCCAGCGCGCCCACCACTTGTGCCAGCCGCACGGCGGCAGTGGCGACATTGGCGGTATCACGAGCCAGCGCCAGACTGCCGTTCATATCGGCTAACGTTTGCGCCTGTGCCTGTTCCTGAATGTGACCGGCGTGGCGAAAACCAAAAATAGCCACCAGACTCACCGCCAACGTCACGCTCACCACCAGCAGATTAAACAGCAGCAGGCGACCTCGCGCGCCAGCGTGCCAGTGCAGACTCTGACTCATTTGCGGCACCTCCTTACCCCTCAACTCCCGGCGAGTATAGAAGCGCGGTCCAGGCGCAATATGACAAATATGAATGGCCGCTGACATTTTCCATTTATCTGGCGTTGCAACACTCGGCTACATCAACGGGCAGCGGGAGTTTGGCGATGGCGGCGACACCGATATTAGAAATGCGCGAAATCACCCGACGCTTCGGCAGCTTTTATGCGCTGAAGGGAGTGGATCTCACCGTATGGCCTGGTGAGGTGCATGCGCTGATGGGAGAAAACGGCGCCGGAAAAAGCACCCTAATGAAGATTCTGGCCGGTGCCTATACCGCCAGCAGCGGGGAAATTCTTATCGACGGTCAACCCTATGCCATTAAAGGCCCGAAAGAGGCGCTGGCGGCAGGGATCACCTTGATCTATCAGGAGATCAATCTGGCACCCAATTTGACGGTGGCGGAAAACATTTTTCTCGGCAGCGAGATCACCCGGGGTGGGTTGGTGAAACGTCGGCAGATGGCGGAAGAGGCACAGTTGGTGATTAACCGCCTTGGCGCACAGTTTAGCGCCACCGATCTGGTGAGCCGACTGAGTATCGCTGAGCAGCAGCAGGTGGAGATCGCCCGTGCATTGCATCGCAACAGTCGCATTCTGGTGATGGATGAACCCACCGCGGCTCTGTCGAATCGTGAAACAGAACAGCTGTTTGCCCTGATCAAACGGCTGCGCAGTGAAGGTATGGCGATCATCTACATCAGCCATCGCATGGCCGAAGTGTATGAACTTTCCGATCGCGTCAGCGTGCTGCGTGATGGCCAATATGTCGGCAGCCTCACGCGTGACCAGCTGAATGCCAGTGAGCTGGTGCGCATGATGGTAGGACGCCCCCTCAGCGACTTGTTTAACAAAGACCGCAACATCCCGTTTGGCGAAATTCGTTTGGCCGTTAATCACCTGACCGATAACCGCAAAGTGCATCCCAGCAGTCTGGCCGTGCGCGCGGGTGAGATTGTCGGTCTGGCCGGTTTGGTTGGCGCAGGGCGCAGTGAGTTGGCGCAGCTGATTTTTGGCGTGCATCAGCCAAAAGGCGGCGAGATCTGGATCGACGGGGAGAAGGTGAAAATTCACTCCCCGCGTGACGCGATTGCGCGCGGCATTGGCTTCCTGACAGAGAACCGCAAGGAGCAAGGCTTGTTCCTGGAGCTGGCGGCGCAGGAAAACATTGTGATGGCAACCATTGAGCGTGATGCCAGCTACGGCCTGCTTAATCGGCGGAAAGGACAGAAGATCGCCAGCGAGGCTATCGAATCGCTGAATATCCGCGTGCCGCATGCGCAGGTGCGCGCAGGGGGCTTATCGGGCGGCAATCAGCAGAAATTGCTGATATCCCGCTGGGTGTCGATTGCTCCGCGCATCTTGTTGTTGGATGAGCCGACGCGCGGTGTGGATGTCGGCGCCAAGAGTGAAATCTACCGCATGATGAACCAGATGGCGCAGCAGGGCGTGGCGATTTTGATGATTTCCAGTGAGCTGCCAGAAGTCGTTGGCATGAGCGATCGCGTTTATGTGATGCGCGAAGGCAGCATTGCCGGAGAGTTAAGCGGTAAAGAGATTAGCCAGGAAAACATTATGACACTGGCCACCGGCGCGCAGCCGGTTCAGGCCTGAGGAGACCGATATGACCAGTGAACCGGCACGTATGAAAAGCCCCACGCTCAAGCGGGCATTAATGAGCGATCTGCTGCAAACGGTAGGTATTCTGCCGATTCTAATCCTGATTGTGGCGGTATTTGGCTTTGTGACGCCGAACTTTTTTACCGAAGCCAATCTGTTGAACATCACGCGTCAGGCATCGATCAATATCGTGCTGGCAGCGGGTATGACCTTCGTGATTCTGACCGGCGGGATTGATCTGTCGGTGGGTTCGATGCTTGGCACCACGGCGGTAGTGGCAATGGTGGTGTCGCTCGATCCCGCCTTTGCCGGTTTAACCATTCCGGCGGCCTTGGGCGCGGGTCTGATCATGGGGCTGTTTAACGGCGTGCTGGTGGCGTGGGCCGGGCTACCGCCGTTCATTGTCACGCTGGGTACCTATACCGCGTTGCGCGGGGCGGCTTACTTATTGGCGGATGGCACCACGGTCATCAACTCTGACATCAACTTTGAGTGGATAGGTAATGGCTATCTCGGGTCGGTGCCATGGCTGATCATTATTGCCTTCGCAGTGATTGCGCTGTGCTGGTTCATTCTGCGCCGTACCACCTTGGGAGTGCACATCTATGCGGTGGGCGGCAATGTGCAGGCAGCACGTCTTACTGGGATCAAAGTCGGCATGGTTCTGGTGTTTGTCTATGCCATGAGCGGCATGTTGTCAGGCTTAGGTGGATTGATGAGCGCCTCGCGTCTTTACAGCGCTAACGGCAACCTGGGTGTGGGATATGAGCTGGATGCCATTGCGGCGGTGATTTTGGGTGGCACCAGTTTTGTCGGCGGCATTGGCACCATCACCGGCACCCTGATCGGCGCACTGATTATCGCCACCCTCAACAACGGCATGACGCTGATGGGCGTCTCTTACTTCTGGCAGTTAGTGATTAAGGGCGCGGTGATCATTATCGCTGTGCTGATCGATAAGTACCGTACGCGGCATCACCTAAGTTAACGGGCTTTTTGACTGGCCATTTTGCCGCCGGGCAGTACTCGCAGTACTTAAGTACGCTGCGCTTGCTGTGCGCTGGCCGTAGGCAAACGGGCTGCAACAGTCACGCTCTTCGATTCGACGCATTACAACAGGTTGTCACATCACGGCGATCTCCTCGATCGTCAGCATAATCATAAAAGCAGGAGAACATCGACTATGCGTTTTAATCCGATTATTACCGGACTGCTGGCGGCCACGTTGTTGAGTGCGCCTCTGGTACAGGCCAAAGAGCTGAAATCCATTGGTGTGACGGTCGGCGACCTCGCCAACCCGTTCTTCGTGCAGATCACTAAGGGTGCGGAGCTGAAGGCGCGACAGCTGGCGGGTGACAAGGTGAATGTAACGCTGGTTTCCAGTGGCTACGACCTCGGCCAGCAGGTAGCGCAGATTGATAACTTTATTGCCGCAAAAGTGGACATGATCATCCTTAATGCCGCTGACTCTAAAGGCATCGCGCCAGCGGTAAAACGTGCGCGTGACGCCGGTATCGTGGTGGTGGCGGTTGACGTGGCCGCCGATGGCGCAAATGCCACCATCACTTCAGATAACACCCAAGCGGGTGCCATGGCCTGTAAATACATCGCTGACCGCCTGAAAGACAAAGGCAATGTGGTGATCATCAACGGACCGCCGGTATCTGCGGTGCAAAACCGTGTCGAAGGCTGCATGACCGAGTTGAAAACCCATCCGGATATCAAACTGCTGTCCTACAACCAGAACGCCAAAGGCAGTCGCGATGGCGGGCTGGAAGTGATGACCGGGCTACTGTCTGCCAATCCGAAGATCGATGCGGTGTTTGCTATCAATGATCCCACGGCGATTGGTGCAGATCTGGCGGCTAAACAGGCACAGCGCAGTGAATTCTTTATTGTCGGCGTGGATGGATCACCTGACGGTGAAGAGGCGCTGAAACGTAAAGGTTCTCTGTTTGTTGCAACGCCAGCGCAGGACCCGCAGGTGATGGCGGCAAAAGCGGTGGAGATTGGCTACGACATCCTGCAAGGCAAACCGGCACCCGACAAGCCAGTGCTGATCCCGGTGACCATGATCGATCGTAATACGGTGAGCAGCTACAAAGGTTGGACGGTGAAATAACACGACATTCTGGCGGCGGCCAGCGGCCGCCTCAACATGTGGAGGGAGTCATGCATCGATCCGAAGTGAACGCCATTCTGCAACTGACCCGCGAATTTTTTATGCGCCAGGATGTCCATCTGCCACCCTGGGCAGATTACGGTCTTAGCCAGTGGCGTGCGCTGGATAAAAGCCGTGCGGAAGAGCTGCTGACGCTGCATCTGGGCTGGGATGTCACCAGTTTTGGCGCTGACGATTTCTCTCAGATGGGCTTAACCCTGTTTACTCTGCGTAATGGGTCACGCGGCGGGCAGCCGTGGGGCAAACCCTATGCCGAAAAGATCATGCACGTGCGGGAAGGGCAGGTTACGCCAATGCATTATCACCCGCAAAAAATGGAAGACATCATTAATCGCGGGGGTGGCAATTTAATAGTCACGCTGCATAACCGCGCGGGCGACCAGTTGGGTGCGTCACCGGTGAACGTCACGCTGGATGGTGTTCAGCAAACGCATGCGGCGGGTTCGCAGTTGCGCCTGTCGCCGGGCGAAAGCGTCACCCTGGTGCCAGGCATTTGGCACAGCTTCTGGGGCGAAGAGGGCTACGGCGACGTGCTGGTCGGTGAGGTTTCGATGCCCAATGATGACGAGCATGACAACGTCTTTCTCACCCCGCTGGCGCGCTTTAATCCGATTGAAGAGGATGAGGCGCCGCGCTGGTTGCTGTGTAACGAATATTCCCGCTGGCTGGCATAAAGGAGCGCACCATGGCACTGATTTCTCTGGCGCAGGGCTTGGCCCACGCGCAGCAACATCAATACGCGCTTGGCGCATTTAACGTGTTGGATACCCACTTCCTTCGCGCCTTGTTTCAGGCGGCGGAGCAGCAACGCTCGCCTTTTATTATCAACATCGCGGAAGTGCATTTTAAATATATCAGCCTGGAACATCTGATTGCGGCGATTCGCACCGAAGCGGCTCTGCATGACATCCCTGTGGTACTCAATCTCGATCACGGCTTGCATTTCGAGGCGGTGATGCAGGCGATTCGTCTCGGCTTTACTTCGGTGATGTTTGATGGCTCAACCCTGAGCTATGAGGAGAATGTGCGCCAAACGCGGGAAGTGGTAAAAATGTGCCACGCTATCGGTGTGTCGGTGGAGGCGGAGCTGGGTGCCGTTGGCGGCGATGAAGGCGGCGCGCTGTTTGGCGAGGCTGACAGCAACAAGTTTACCGATCCGACATTAGCGGCTGAATTTGTGCAATCAACCGGGATCGATTGTCTGGCCGTGGCGATTGGCAACGCCCATGGCAAATACAAAGGTGAGCCGAAACTCGATTTTGATCGCTTAGCAGCGATTCGCGCGGCTGCTGGCATTCCGTTGGTGCTGCACGGTGGATCGGGGATCAGCGATGCCGATTTCCGTCATGCCATCAGTCTGGGTATTCACAAAATCAATTTTTACACCGGCATGTCCCAAGCGGCGTTGGGCGCGATTGAATCGCAGATTACGCAGCGCGATGCTCGCTACGACTCCTTTGCCGAGCTGCTGATGGCGGTGGAACGCGATATCGCCAACGTAGTGGCGCAGCAGATGCAAGTGTTTGGCAGCGCTGGGAGGGCCTGAGATGGCGCAACGCAACGGCATTCTCGGCGCAGGCAGCATGCTGGTGGATCACGTACAGCGTATCAGCCACTGGCCCGAGCAAGGTTGGCTGGCCGAGATCCTCCATAGTGAGAAATGCAGCGGTGGTGCCGCGTTGAATGTTTTGTTCACCTTGGCGCGCATGCAGGTAAACCTTCCCCTTGCCGGTGTCGGAATGATTGGTGAAGACAGTGACGGTGAGTACATACTGCAATTGCTGGATGAGCATCGGGTTGATCGCCAGTTTGTGCAACGTACTGGTAGTGTGACCACGGCAATGACGCAGGTGATGACCACGCCAGATGGGCAACGCACTTTCTTCCATGCGCGTGGGGCTAATGCGCAGCTTGATCTGCCCCATTTTTCGGAGCTGGCGACATCACACCGTATTTTCCATCTTGGTTATTTGTTGTTGCTTGATAGTCTGGATCAACCCGACGACGTTTATGGCACGCGCAGCGCCAGACTGTTAGCAGAGATGCAGCAACGTGGCTATCTCACCTCGCTGGATCTGGTGTCACGCGCGGGAGAGTATCGTCCGTTGGTCTTGCCGGCATTGCGCTGGCTTGATTATCTGGTGATCAACGAGCTAGAGGCGCAATCGCTTACGGGCATAGCCCTGCGCAACGAAAATGGGTTGGCTGCGTCAGACGCTTTTGCGCAAGCGGCGCAATGGCTGATTGAGCAGGGAGTACGGCAACGTGTGGTGATTCATGCGCCGGAAGGGGCTTGGGGTCAGGAAGGTGCGGCAGAAGGTTTCTGGCAACCTGCGTGGTGCCTCACGCCCGATGAGATTATTGGCAGCGTTGGTGCGGGTGATGCCTTCTGTGCTGGCGTGTTGTATGCCAGCCACGAAGGCTGGTCAATGTTGGAGACGCTGCAGCTGGCACACACCTGCGCGTGTTTTAATCTGCATGCAGCAAACGCGCTGGACGGCACGCGGCCATTGGCCGAGATGCAGCGCTGGATGAATCAGGCGATTTGTGTTTCTCGTGATGCTGAAGCAGGGCGCATCACATCGGCAGAAAAAACATAACCCAGACCACGGATGGTGCGAATCAAACTGGGTTGATGCGGATTGGCTTCAATCTTCCGACGCAGGCGCATAATCAGCACATCAATGGTGCGATCAAACACTTCAAGGCTTTCACTGTGCGTTAGCTCCAGCAGTTGATCGCGAGTCAGCACTTTGCGTGCGTGGCACACCATGGCACGCAGTAACGTATATTCACCTTGGGTTAAAGGCACGCTCTCCCGCTGCGGATTGAACAGCTGGCAGCGGCTATCATCCAGGCGCCAGCCGTTAAATTGCCACCCCTCATCGTGCTGTAGTTCAGGTTGCGCCAGACGTCCACAGCGGCGCAGTGCGGCGCGCGCGCGCGCCACCACCACACGCGGGTTGAATGGCTTAGCGATATAATCATCAGCCCCCATTTCCAGCCCTACCACCATATCCGCTTCCGATCCCATTCCTGTCAGCATGATCACCAGCAGATCGGGGCGCTGGCGTTGCATATGTTGCAGCACCAGCAAGCCGTTGGTATCCGGCAGCATCATATCCAGCATCACCAACGAGATTTCCGGATGGAGACTGAGCAGCGCCAGCGCATCTTTGCCCTGGTGACAGCTGTAGACGGTAAACACGTGTTCACTTAATACATCGTGCAGCAATTCACACACGGCACGATCATCATCAACGACCAAAATCGCGGGCTTCATTGCACAGTCTCTTATGTTGCGAAAGGGTTAAAAGCAGTGTAACCCGATGTTTTTAAGCTGCTGCGGCATGCTGCAGAAACGTGAGCGCCATCGCCAGGCAGAGTGCGAAAGCGTGCGTTGCCGCAATATTTTCTGCTACGACCATTGACGGCAGGGAAAACGATTGCGCGGCAATAGTGCAATGCACCATAATCGCGCCTCATTCTGGTTCGGAATTATCTTAACCGACACGCTATTCGTAAACGTAAACGATTGCATACGGTGATGGCATAGCTATTGCTATATGGACAGGGGAAAGCGGAAGGTGCTCTTGCCTTACGTCCGGCTTAAATCGCTTTCATCAAAAATATAACTAGTGTTTCAACCACATTGGCAAGAGAGAACGTGCATCCGTGCCGTCTCCGCTCATGAGAGATGATGATGTTAGAAAAACTCTTCAAACTTAAGGCGCACAACACCACCGTGCGCACGGAAATCATTGCGGGTATCACGACCTTCCTGGCCATGGCCTACATTCTGTTTGTTAACCCGAGTATTCTCGGTGCAACCGGTATGGATAAAGGTGCGGTGTTTGTCGCAACCTGTTTGGCTGCGGCGATTGGCTGTGTGCTGATGGGCTTGATCGCAAACTATCCGATCGCATTAGCGCCGGGTATGGGCCTCAACGCGTTCTTCACCTACACCGTCGTTTTGCACATGGGTTACACCTGGCAGATCGCACTGGGTGCGGTGTTCCTTTCCGCAGTGATTTTCTTTGCGCTGTCGATATTCAAAATCCGTGAGTGGATTATTGCCAGTATTCCGCTGCCGCTGCGTGCAGGTATTGCTGCAGGTATCGGCTTGTTCCTCGCGCTGATTGCACTGGAAGGCGCGGGTATCGTTGTTGATAACCCGGCGACGCTGGTGGGCTTGGGCGATCTCACTAAACCGGGTCCACTGCTGGCGCTGTTAGGTTTCTTCATTATTGTGGCACTCGAAGCGCGTCGCGTGACTGGCGCGGTGCTGATTGGCATTCTGGTGGTGACCTTTATTTCGATGGGTATTGGCCTGACGCCATTTGGTGGGGTGTTCTCTGCTCCGCCATCAATCGCGCCAACCTTTATGCAACTGGATATCGCCGGTGCCTTCAACGTCGGCTTGATCAGTGTGATCTTTGCCTTCCTGTTTGTGGATGTGTTTGATAACACCGGCACACTGCTGGGTGTGACCAAGCGAGCAGGTCTGGCCGACGAGCAGGGCAACGTGCCGAAAATGGGCCGTGCTTTGATCGCTGACAGTGCTGCTGCCCTGTTTGGCTCTTTACTGGGCACTTCAACCACCACCAGCTATGTGGAATCGGCGGCGGGCGTGAGCGCCGGTGGACGTACCGGCTTGACGGCGATTGTCGTGGCGGTGCTGTTCCTGCTGAGCCTGTTCTTCTCACCGTTGGCGGGCAGTGTTCCGGTATATGCAACGGCACCCGCATTGCTGTTTGTCGCAGTGCTGATGGCATCTGGTCTGGCTGAAATTGACTGGAAAGATATCACCACTGCTGCGCCGGTAACGGTAACGGCATTAACGATGCCACTGACCTACTCGATTGCGAACGGTATCGCATTCGGTTTCATCACCTGGACGGTGGTTAAACTGCTGAGCGGTCGTACTAAAGAGATCAATGCTGCACTGGTGATTCTCTCGATTCTGTTTGTGATCAAACTGGGCTGGCTGAGCGCCTAAGTTCGGGTTTACGGAAGCCCGCTCGGGCTTCCGTGTCTTCTGTTACATCCCCGCAATGATTTTCTATGCGATGTCTCGCAATCCTTCTCTGACGCTTCTTTTGTTATTACTCGGCCGGTTTTAACCTGCGCGGCGTATGGATGCCTGCCTGATCTTTTTTGCCGTGAATGGCGGGTTCGTGGAATGTTTAATCGGCTCGAATCTGTTTCACTAGGCGGCAAGGTGAAGAGATAGCCGGGACTATCTGGAGGTGTGTAATGGAATACGCCATGCGTACTGCCCCGTTTCTTCCACCACTTATCTACGTCGTCAGGAATATCGGAGATTCAAAAATGGAAGAGTTAACTCAACGAGTCGGGTTGCTGGAAAAAACTACGCATCAAATTCAACAGGATGTTGCCGTCCTCACCGCGCGATCCGAGAATTTTGCGACCAAAGCTGATATCGGCACTCTGCGTACCGAACTGCTGGGGGAGATGGGGAAATCGGAAAAGCGTACCGACTGCAAGTTCGAAAAGATGGCGCTGCATTTCGACGACAAGCTAGGAAATATGGCGCTGCACTTTGACGACAAACTGGGGAAAATGACGCTGCATTTCGACGAAAAACTGGGAAAGATGGCGCTGCACTTCGACGATAAGCTGGAGAGAATGGAAGTACGCATCGACGATAAGCTGGAGAAAATGGAACTGCGTATCGATGATAAGTTGGACAAAATGGAACAACGTCTCGATGTAAAGTTTGAGCGCATGGATGAAAAATTTGAGAAAAAGTTTGTCCGGATTGATGAGAAATTTGAAAAGCTGAATGACAGACTGACCTGGTCCATTATGGTGCCCGCCATTCTGGCTGTGCTGGCCTGGTTTGTGAAGGACCTGCTGGTAAAAGTTTGACCTGTAGTTCAATCTAATTCCGGCCCCACTGGGACCGGAATTCAATCTTTACCTGAACGGTGGTTCATTAAAGGTGCGTAATTTCCTTGAATGTAACTTATCGCCCTCAGCACGCAGCAGCTCAACCGCGCAGATGCCGATCTGCAAATGCTCAGAAATCGCGCCTTCATAGAAGCGGTTCGCCTGGCCCGGCAGTTTAATTTCGCCGTGCAGGGGCTTATCCGAGACGCACAGTAAGGTACCGTAAGGTACACGGAAGCGATAACCCTGCGCAGCGATAGTGGCGCTCTCCATATCCACCGCCACAGCACGGCTTAGGTTAAAGCGCAACGCAGAAGCGGAGTAACGCAGTTCCCAGTTGCGATCGTCGGTGGTGACCACCGTGCCGGTACGCAGACGCTGTTTGACCTCTTCGCCTGGCATGCCGCTGACGGCTTTGGTGGCGTCATACAGCGCACGCTGCACTTCAGCAATGCTTGGAATCGGGATGTCCGGCGGCAGTACGCTATCTAACACATGGTCGTCGCGCAGATAGGCATGAGCCAGCACGTAGTCACCTATGGTTTGGCTTTCACGTAGTCCGCCGCAGTGGCCAATCATCAACCACGCGTGTGGACGAATCACTGCAAGGTGGTCGCAAATGGTTTTAGCATTAGACGGGCCCACACCGATGTTCACCAGCGTGATGCCGCGACGGTTGGGTGAGGTGAGGTGCCAGGCCGGCATCTGATGTTTCTTCCATGCGAGGTCGGACATCATGGCAGTAGGATCTTGCGTATCCGCAGTGATCACCACATCGCCGGCGCAGGCGAGGCTGTCATAGGGGGTATTGGGGTCTTGCACTTGTTCGATCGCCCAACGCACAAACTCATCGACATATCGAGTGTAGTTAGTGAACAGCACAAACGGCTGGAAGTGCTCTACCGCCGTGCCGGTGTAATGACGCAGACGTGCGAGAGAGAAATCGGTACGCAGCGCATCAAAGTGCGACAGGGGGAAAAGGGCATTGGCATGGAACAGGCCATCTGCGGTTTCATCACCAATCTGCGACAGTTCAGTGGTAGGGAAGTGGCGCGCGATGCTGGCACTCATCGAGCGGTCCAGTGACAATCCATCAATCACGTACGGATAAGGGATCTCTTGCTGCGAAGGACCCACTTCGACCAACACATCGTACTCTTTTTCCAGCATCTGCAACTGTTCACTTAAATAGTGACGCAGTAGCGCTGGGCGGGTGATGGTAGTGCTGTAACTGCCGGTGTGCGTGAAACGTCCCCAGGCGCGCGTGCGATTTTGCTGCGGACCTTCACCCAGCCAGGTGATGCGCAGTTCAGGATAAACAAATAGACCGTTTTGACGCGCCTGTTCATCAGGCAGCGTGCCTTGGGTGGTGAAATCGCGAATCGCGTTGCGCAGAGCTTCTACCGCACTTTCATACAGGCGCTCTAATTCATCCAGTGCCTGCTGGCTACTCAATCCGTTCCGTTGCGTATTCATGGGTTCTCCTTTCAGGAAACATGGACCGATTTGACCTGAGCATAGCGGATAAACACATCGGAACGATGAAGAATCTGTGATCGACCGCATTCTGCACCATCACGGTGCTGGTGCGCAGCGTAACTCTGGCTATGTTTATGATTAGCAGGGATGTCACCACGCGCCTCGTCTGCCCTGGCGCGATGCCACTGCAAAAAGCTGCCACCGACCGTCTTCTTTGGCGAGTTTCTTGCTTGATCCTATACCGTGGTCACCCTCCGACCACATTACGTGCTGCAAAAGTTTCAGAAATTGATTTCTCCCAGGCCGTGGTATGGCTCCGTTCCTGACCCGTTGAGGATTGAAAGCATGTCTTTGAAATTCATAAAACACCCAGTGAAGGTGGTACTTGCAGGTTGCCTGAGCGTGGCTTTTTACGCTCAGGCAGATATCAAGATTGGTGTAGCAGGCCCGTTCTCGGGTCCAAATGCGACCTACGGGGCGCAGTATTGGAAGGGTGCGAGCCAGGCAGCGGATGATATCAACGCTGCCGGTGGGATAAACGGTGAAAAAATCGTGCTGGTACAGGGTGATGATGCCTGTGAACCCAAGCAGGCGGTGTCGGTGGCAAACCGCTTAGTCGATCAAGACAAAGTCATGGCGGTAGTTGGCCACTTCTGCTCCTCCTCCACCATGCCTGCCTCGGAAGTGTATGACGAAGCCGGAGTGCTGGCGATCACCCCCGGATCCACCAATCCACAAATCACCGAACGCGGTATGAAAACCATGTTCCGCATGTGTGGTCGTGACGATCAGCAAGGCGCGATTGCCGCCGATTTCATCATCGATAAACTGAAAGCGAAAAAAGTAGCGGTAATCCACGACAAAGACACCTACGGTCAGGGGCTGGCTGATGCCACCAAAGCGGCGCTGGAGAAACGAGGCGTGAAGGAGGTGTTATATGAAGGCCTTTCTCGTGGTGAGAAAGACTTCAACGCGCTGGTGACGAAAATTGGTGCAGTCAAACCGGACGTGGTCTATTTCGGCGGATGCCATCCAGAAGCCGGGCCATTGGTGCGTCAAATGCGTGAGCAAGGTGTCAATGCGGCCTTCTTCTCCGGCGACTGTATTGTGACAGCAGAGATGGTGACTGCAGCCGGGGGTCCGCAATATACCAAAGGGGTGTACATGACCTTTGGCAACGACCCACGCACCCTTCCAGAGGGTAAAGCAGTGATTGAGAAATTCCGCGCCAGCGGTTTCGAACCGGAAGGCTATACCCTTTACGCTTATGCCTCTGTGCAGGCAATTGCTGCAGCATATAAAGCCGCAGGGAAAGATAATGCGAAAGCCAGTGATTGGTTGAAGGCCAATAGCGTCGATACCGTGATGGGCAAAAAATCTTGGGACGGTAAAGGCGACCTTAAAGTCTCTGATTATGTTGTTTATCAGTGGGATGATAAAGGTAAGTATCATCAGCTGTAATTCGACACGCGGCCCTGCATTGCGGGGCCTTTCGCGATTGAACGCGAAATCTGCGTTACTTTTACATGCGAGACAGACCTATGGACGCTTTCTTCATACAGCAGATGATCAACGGCCTGACTTTGGGCGCGGTATATGGGTTGATCGCTATCGGCTATACCATGGTGTACGGCATTATTGGCATGATCAACTTCGCGCACGGCGAGGTGTATATGATCTCGGCCTACCTGTGTGCCATCGGCTTGGCGTTACTGAGTTATTTTGGCATTCACTCCTTCCCTTTGCTGATCTTTGGCACGTTACTCTTCACCATCATTGTTACTGCCGCTTATGGCTGGGCGATAGAGCGCATTGCTTATCGTCCACTGCGCAACTCGACGCGCCTTGCTCCGCTGATTTCAGCAATTGGCATGTCGTTGATCCTGCAAAATTACGTACAGCTTAGTCAGGGGCCAAACCAGCAAGGGATTCCAACGCTGATGACGGGCGTGCTGCGTATGGAAATTGATGGCGGTATTGTGCAGATCACGTGGACGAAAGTGTTCATCCTAATTGCCGCCTTCTGTGGCATGGCATTTCTCACCTGGATTATTCAGTACACCAAGCTGGGGCGTATTTGCCGTGCGGTGCAGCAGGACCGTCGCATGGCTTCGATTCTCGGCATCAATACCGATCGCGTGATTTCGCTAGTGTTTGTGATGGGCGCTGCGATGGCGGGTTTAGCGGGCGTATTGGTGACGATGAACTACGGCACCTTCGATTTCTACGCTGGCTTTATTATCGGCATCAAAGCGTTTACGGCGGCGGTGCTCGGTGGCATTGGTTCGCTGCCCGGCGCGATGCTGGGAGGATTGCTGCTTGGCGTGGCGGAAGCCCAGTTTGCGGGGTTGGTGAACTCGGATTACAAAGATGTATTCTCGTTTGCCCTGCTGGTGGTGATTTTAATCTTCCGTCCACAGGGGCTACTGGGACGTCCACTGGTTGCCAAAGTGTGAGGATGCAGCGATGAATGCAATGACGCAACGTGCGGGCATGCGCGAAGCATTGCTCGACACACTACTGGCCGGGGTGATCGCGCTGGTGGTGTTTGGCCCGATTGTGGGCGTGGTATTGGACGGTTACAGCTTCAAGCTGTCCCCGCAGCGCGTGGCGCTGTTGGTCGGGCTGGTCATGGTCGGGCGTTTGCTGCTCAGCTTGTTTCTCTATACAACCTTTGGGCAGCAATTCAAACGCAAATTTGAAGGTAGTGATGATGGTGTTTACGTACGTGAACCGGGTTATCGTTCGCGGTTACGCTGGATCTTGCCGCTGTTACTGATTGCCGCGTTGGCCTTTCCCTTTCTCTCCAGCAAATACCTGCTGACCGTGGCGATTCTTGGGTTGATTTATGTGCTGCTTGGCCTTGGACTGAACATTGTAGTGGGCTTGGCTGGGCTACTCGATTTGGGCTACGTGGCATTTTACGCCATCGGGGCTTACGGCCTGGCGCTGGGGTACGAGTACCTTGGCTTAGGGTTCTGGAGCATGTTACCGATTGCGGCGCTGATGGCGGCTTTTGCCGGCGCACTGCTTGGTTTTCCCGTGCTGCGTATGCATGGCGATTATCTGGCGATTGTGACGCTTGGCTTTGGCGAAATCATTCGTTTGGTTCTGACCAACTGGCTGTCGTTTACCGGAGGGCCGAATGGGGTATCGGTGCCATCACCGACCTTTTTCGGTCTGGAGTTTGCCCGACGCGCACGAGATGGCGGCGTACCTTATCACGAGTTTTTGCACCTCGATTACAACCCAAACATGAAGTTTATCTTCATCTACGTGGTACTGGTGCTGGTGGTCCTGTTAGTGCTGTTCATTAAACACCGACTCACACGCATGCCCATCGGTCGCGCTTGGGAAGCGCTACGGGAAGACGAAATTGCCTGCCGTGCCATGGGGCTGAATCATGTCTTGGTGAAGCTTTCAGCCTTTATGCTCGGCGCATCAACAGCGGGCATCGCAGGGGTGTTTTTCGCCAGTTATCAAGGATTTGTGAATCCCACTTCTTTCACCTTCTTTGAGTCTGCGCTCATTCTGGCGATTGTGGTGTTAGGCGGTATGGGTTCGACACTCGGCGTAGTGCTCGCCGCTTTTGTGCTGACGGTTGCACCTGAACTGTTGCGTAGCTTTGCTGAATATCGCGTGCTGCTGTTTGGCATGTTGATGGTGTTGATGATGATCTGGCGACCACGAGGATTGGTGCGCACCGCGCGCGTGGGTGTTCCCTTGCGTAAAGGAGTACGCCATGAGTGATGCCATTCTACAAGTCAACAACCTGATGATGCGCTTTGGCGGCATTAAAGCGCTGAATGATGTCAGCTTATCCGTGGAACGAGGTTCGGTGACCTCACTGATTGGGCCTAATGGTGCGGGCAAAACCACAGTATTTAACTGCCTTACCGGCTTTTATCGCGCCACCGGCGGGCGCATTATGCTCAATGCCAACCAGCGTCATACCGACGTGATTCAGGTGCTGGGGCAGAAAATCCATCCGCAGGATTGGCTCAACCCCGCCCGCTTGGGTTCGCGCATTTGGTACAAAATGTTCGGTGGGGCTCATTTGGTCAATCGTGCCGGGCTGGCACGAACCTTCCAGAATATCCGTTTATTCCGTGAGATGTCGGTGGTGGAGAATTTGCTGGTGGCGCAACACATGCTGGTCAATCGCCAATTGCTGGCCGGCGTGATGAACACGCGTGGCTACCGTGAAGCGGAAAATCGGGCATTGGACCGCGCGTTTTATTGGCTGGAAAATGTTGATTTAGTCTCAAGCGCCAATCGGCTGGCGGGCACGCTTTCTTATGGCCAACAGCGGCGATTAGAGATTGCACGTGCCATGTGCACGCGTCCAGAACTGATTTGTCTCGATGAGCCTGCAGCAGGTCTCAACCCGGTTGAGACGGATACCCTTAGCCAAATTTTGCATCGCCTACGTGCTGACCATCGTATTAGCGTGCTGTTAATTGAACACGATATGCCGATGGTGATGCGCATTTCCGATCACATCGTGGTGCTCGATCACGGTGATGTGATTGCACAGGGTACACCGCAGCAAATCCGCCACGATCCCAAAGTGATTGCCGCCTATCTGGGTGCCGATGAGGAGAGCGACCATGGCTGAATCGATGCTGAGCTTTGAACAGGTTGATGTGTTTTACGGTCCCGTGCAGGCGCTCAAACAGGTCTCGCTGACGGTGAACCAAGGGGAAACCGTGGCACTGATTGGTGCGAACGGGGCGGGTAAATCGACGCTGTTGATGTCGATTTTTGGCCAGCCGCGTATCGCCAGCGGTGACATTCGCCTGCGTGGGGAATCGATTGGCCATCGCAGTACCCATTTTATCGCCGCCAGCGGAATTGCGCAGGCACCGGAGGGGCGGCGCATTTTCCCGGATATGACGGTTGAAGAGAATCTCTTGATGGGCACCATCGCCGTAGGGGAACGGCATGTCAAAGAGGACAAAGAGCGGATGTATCAGCTGTTTCCGCGTTTGCTGGAACGGCGCAAGCAACGTGCGATGACGCTCTCCGGCGGTGAACAGCAGATGTTGGCCATTGCGCGTGCGCTGATGAGCCGCCCAAAGCTGTTGTTGCTGGATGAACCGAGCCTTGGCTTGGCGCCTATCGTGGTCAAGCAGATATTCAACATCCTGCGCGAACTGACGCAGCAGGGCATGACGCTTTTTTTGGTTGAGCAGAATGCCCGACATGCGTTGCAGTTGGCCGACCGCGGTTATGTGATGGTCAATGGTGAAATTAAATTGAGTGGCAGGGGGGAAGAACTCTTAAATAATGATGAGGTGCGCAGTGCCTATCTCGGTGGTGCAGCGGATCCTGCGGTGGTGGCGGCAAAAAGTTTGTAATAATGATTAAATGGTGACAGGAAACACTTTGCATATTTCTCAGTGGCCTATCATCATTATTACTCATCTTCCTCTCCAAAGTGATTTGGTACTCCCTTGCAAAATCCTGGCGTAGCAGTGATGCGTGCGGTCAGAAAAACGGCGTGGTATCCAAAACGTCGTTCTTATCGCACGCTGTTGTGGCGTGAAATCACGCCACTGGCCGTGCCCATCTTTATTGAAAACCTGTGTGTGATGCTGATGGGCGTCCTCAGTACCTTCTTGGTTAGCTGGTTGGGTAAAGAGGCGATGGCGGGTGTTGGTCTCGCTGACAGCTTCAACATGGTCATCATCTCGTTCTTCGCGGCCATTGATCTCGGCACCACGGTGGTGGTGGCCTTCAGCCTCGCCAAACGCAACGGTAAACGTGCCCGCGCCGCCACACGCCAGTCGCTGGGATTGATGACGGTATTGGCATTTGTGCTGGTGATTGTCATTGAGTTGTGGGGGCATCTGATCATTGATGGCATTGCGGGTAGCGCAGAGCCTAAGGTGAAAGAGTTGGCGCTCAGCTATCTGCAAACTTCTGCGTGGAGTTATCCGGCTGCCGCCATTGCGTTAATTGGCAGTGGCTCATTGCGCGGTGCAGGAAACACCAAAATCCCCATGCTGATTAACGGCGGCATGAACATCCTGAACATCGTGATCAGTAGTGTGCTGATTTACGGTGCCATGGGCTGGGAGGGGATGGGTTTTATCGGTGCCGGATTAGGATTAACGATTTCACGCTACATCGGTGCAGTGGCTGCCATTTATGTGCTTTATCGCGGTATTACACCGGCTTTAAAAATTACCATCGCCAGTTATTTTCGCCGTTGGGATCGTAACATCCTGATGGAGGTACTGGGGATTGGTGTACCAGCCAGTATTGAATCGGTTCTGTTTAATGGCGGCAAGTTGCTGACGCAGATTTTTGTTGCAGGCATGGGAACCAACGAAATTGCCGGTAACTTTATTGCTTTCTCGATTGCCACATTGATTAACCTCCCCGGCAACGCCTTGGGCTCGGCTTCAACCATTATTACTGGCAAGCGGTTGGGTAAAAATGAAGTCATGCAAGCGGAACGGCAGATTAAGCATGTATTTTGGTTGGCCATGATCGGTCTTTGTTCGCTGGCGTTGATTACCGTGCCGCTTGCCGGGACGCTGGCGAAGTTCTACACACGTGACCCAGAAGTTATTGAGGTCACAAAACATCTTATCTGGCTTAATGCCGCCTTTATGCCTATCTGGACAGCTTCTTGGGTGTTGCCTGCTGGACTGAAGGGCGCGCGTGATGCGCGTTATACCATGTACGTGTCGATGTTCAGTATGTGGGGGGCGCGTGTGGTCGCGGGCTATGTACTGGGTATCATGCTGGGTATGGGCGTGGTAGGCGTGTGGCTTGGGATGTTCCTCGACTGGACCGTGCGAGGTGTTTTCTTCTGGTTGCGCCTGACCAGCGGTAAATGGCTCAACAACTATCGGCGCATGCTGGCTAAAAGTAGGGCCTAGTGACCATGGCCGCTAGAAAAGGCGGCCATGTGCTGATATGCATTAAACGGGATTCCATCGCATATCTAATCGTTTTAGTTATTACTCGGATTAGGCTTTACTGTCAGGGTCAACAATTACTGGAGAGCCTGACGATGAAAACGATGCTTTCACAATGGTTTAATCGCCTGATCAATGCGGAATCTCGGCCGGCTGAAGAGCGGGAATTTGAGATTAGCAGCCATATTGATTTACTGATCCCCATCAGCCAACTTTATGGCATCGAATTCCATCCATCGGTATACCGCTACTATGAGAGATGAACGATTCCTTCTCGTCATGCGCTACAGTTACTGGAAGGAACTGTGCACTCATCAAAAAAACCGCTGCCATGTCCAGCGGTTTTTTTATGTCTGAATTTTGCCCCTTTCTTACTCAATTTTAAGCCAATCCCTACAAATCATTCAGCATGGCGCTGATTGTATGAATTATGTAAGCCCTCAGTAAAGAAATGTATTCCCAATCCGCATTGCTCGTGCAAGAATAAAAAAGTAAATGATAACCATTGGCGTTATCATTTAGGTGTTTCATCCTGATGATGCTTCAAGCCGCTGTTTATCAGCACTTAACGCCGCAAGGATGTGACGAGCACGTCAATAACGATAAGAAACTTCCCTTTTAAAATGGATAATAATCGCACTTTGCCGTTTGGCAGCTTCAACTCGCTGACCCTGTTTACTGGGCTTTGCATTGGTATTTCTCCTGCCGCCGCACTGGCCGCGGATAACGCCACAAAAAAATCTGAAGATACCCTCGTGGTCAATGCGCAGACGCCTTCGCTGTATGCCCCAAATGCGTCTGCTGATCCTAAATTCAGCCGTCCGTTGGTTGACACCACACGTACCATGACAGTGATTCCTGAGCAGGTGATTAAAGATCAGGGCGTCAATAATCTGACTGATGCACTGAAAAACGTACCCGGCGTCGGGGCGTTTTATGCCGGTGAAAACGGCAGCTCCTCAACCGGTGATGCGGTGTATATGCGCGGTATGGATACCTCAAATAGTATCTACGTTGATGGTATTCGCGATATCGGTAGCGTCACGCGTGATACCTTCAATACCCAACAGGTGGAAGTGATTAAAGGGCCATCCGGCACTGATTACGGCCGCAGTGCGCCGTCTGGTTCCATCAATATGATCAGTAAACAGCCCCGCCTGGATACAGGTCTTGATGCTTCTGTCAGTGTTGGCAGTGCATGGATGCGTCGCGGCACACTGGATTACAATCAGGCAATTAACGACAACAGCGCATTCCGTCTGAATTTGATGGGTGAAAAAACCCACGATGCCGCGCGTGATAACGTCCAGAACGAACGTTACGGCGTTGCGCCTTCGCTGGCGTTTGGTCTTGATACCTCAACACGTCTCTACCTGAACTATTTGCATGTACATCAGAACAACACGCCTGATGGTGGCATTCCTACCATCGGCCTGCCTGGCTACTCTTCACCGACGCCTGCGACATCGGCTTTGAACAATTCGGGCAAGGTCGCCACCAGCAACTATTACGGCACGGATTCAGATTTCGATAAATCCACCACGGATAGCGGCACCATTCGCTTCGAGCATGATTTCAACGACAACACCACCATTCGCAACACGACGCGCTGGTCGCGGGTGAAGCAGGAGTATCTGTTAACGGCGGTGATGGGGAGTGCGATTACCACACCCAATCCGAACGATGTTGGCACCTGGAGCTGGACGCGTAATGCCAATTTAAAAGATGTCAGCAACCGCATCCTGACCAACCAAACGAATATTACCTCCAAGTTCTATACCGGTTCGGTGGGGCACGATATCAGCGCGGGTGTAGAGTTTACGCGTGAAAATCAGACCAACTATGGTGTGAATGCAATTACCGCGCCTAATGTGAACATCTATCATCCCATCAGCAGCATCTCGGTGGGCGGGCTGGATCGTAACGGTGCCAATGCGAATGGCCAGACCGACACCACGGGCATTTATGCCTTTGACACATTAGCCATCACCAAAAACTTTGAGCTGAACGGCGGTATCCGTCTTGATAGCTATCATACGGATTATGACAGTGCGACAGCTTGTGGTGGCACAGGACGAAATCCAGTGGCCTGTCCGGCAGGTGCGGCGATTGGTACACCGGTCACCACAGTCGATACAGCAAAATCCGGTAACCTGGTGAACTGGAAGGCGGGCGCACTCTATCGTCTGACCGAGCAGGGCAATGTTTACGTCAACTACGCGATTTCTCAACAGCCTCCGGGTGGCAGCAGCTTTGCGTTGGCAGCAGGCGGAACCGGTAACAGTGCAAACCGCACTGACTTCAAACCGCAGAAAGCGAAATCTAGCGAAGTGGGCACCAAATGGCAGGTCATGGATAATCGTCTGCTGTTGAACGCGGCGCTGTTCCGTACCGACATAGAGAACGAAGTGGATGCCAATGATGATGGCACCTACTCACAAACCGGTAAGAAACGCGTAGAGGGCTATGAGCTGTCAGCCACGGGCAACATCACGCCAGACTGGGAGGTGATTGCGGGTTACACCATGCAGCATGCTTCAGTTCGTGAAGGGGCTAGCGTGACACAGGATGGCTCATCCTCGATTGCTTATACACCGAAACACGCCTTTACCTTATGGACGCAGTATCAAGCTACCGATGCGATTTCCGTTGGCGGGGGCGCGCGCTATGTGGGCAGCCTGCGTCGTGGCAGCGATGGTGCGGTGGGCACGCCTGATCATACCGAAGGCTACTGGGTAGCCGATGCCAAGCTGGGTTATAAGGTAAACAACAACCTTGATCTGCAGCTTAACGTGTACAACCTTTTCGATACCAACTATGTGGCTTCGATCAACAAGAGTGGCTACCGCTATCATCCGGGTGAACCGCGCACCTTCCTGTTGACCGCAAACGTGCATTTCTAAGTCTTTACGTGGGGCGGGTGCGCCCCACATTTTATGAGAGAACAACGCGATGATGTATCACATTCCCGCAGTGTTGGCGCCGGAAGAGGTGGCTAAATTCAGTGCATTGCTACAACAGGCTGAATGGATTGACGGACGTGCAACGGTCGGTAGCCAAGGCGCGACGGTGAAAAATAATCAGCAGATTGATACGCGAACGCCGCTTTACGATCAGCTGCAAGCGGCGGTGATGCAAGCTTTGAACACCAACCCGCTGTTCTTTTCCGCCGCACTGCCTCGCTCAATTTCTACACCGCTGTTTAACCGTTATGAACAAGGTGAAACTTACGGTTTTCATGTGGATGGTGCGGTGCGTCACAACGGTGCTGCGGGCTGGATGCGTACTGATCTTTCCGCCACGCTGTTTTTGAGCGAGCCAGAGAGCTATGAAGGCGGGGAGTTGGTGATCGAGGATACCTATGGTCAACACAAAGTGAAATTACCCGCCGGTCATCTGGTGCTCTATCCTTCCAGCAGTCTGCACTGTGTTACACCGGTGACGTATGGTGCGCGTATTGCTTCGTTTCTATGGATTCAATCCATGGTACGAGATGACAAGCAGCGTGCGATGCTGTTTGAGCTGGACCGGAATATTCAAAGCCTTAAAGCACGCCATGGCGATAGCGAAGAGTTGTTGTCACTGCTGAATATGTATCACAACCTGCTGCGCGGATGGACTGAAGTATAAGCTTACCCTTACCGCGCTGAGCGCGGTTAACTCACTACGTCAATAGACAATTGTTCACCTTCCTCCTGCATCTCTTTCAAATGTTCACGTGATGAAATTGTGAAATGCCCTAAATTCGCTACCCAAAGCCCTCTTTCGTGATCTGGTCGCCTTTTCCTGCGCTATTTTTTTGTTAAAAATGTGTTCATACGGTCGTTATCTGAACTTTAGTTCATCAGGAGGAGCGCATATGAGTCAGTTCGAAATAGGTGTCAACACGGCTATGTTTGACGGTTTGGATAATGATATTGCTTTCAGCACTATCCAAAAAGCCGGGTTTCGTTATGTCGAACTTGCCTATAACCAAGGGTACGTCGGTGATATGCCGCCTGAACTCTTTAGTGCCGATAACGCGCGTAATATCAGCGGGTTACTGGAAAAATATCATTTAAAAACACGTTCTTTTGGCGCCACCATGAATATGGGTGCGGTAGACGCCGTTGCACAGTTTACGCGCCGTATCCATTTCGCTCATTTAATTGGAGCAAAATGGATCAATATTTGTGTGGGGCGTCAGCAGGATCGACAACAAATTATTGCCAATCTTAAACAACTTGCTCCGATAGCGGAGGATAAGGGATGTGTCATTTGCCTGGAGAATGGCGGAGACCCAAATTATGACGTTTTTCGCTTAGTTGAGGATGGGGCAGCGCTGCTTGACGCGATTGATCATCCCGCAGTCTCAGTCAATGTAGATGCAGGAAATATTGTCTCACTTTGTCCTGATGTCGATCCTATTGAACAAGCGATTGCAATGCTTCCCTATGCGCAGCACTGTCATTTAAAAGATTTGGACGTTATTGACGGCGAAGTGCATTTTACCCCGATAGGCCACGGGCAATTAAATTATGTGCCAATGATAGGGATGCTTGAAGCGAAAAACATTCCTTGCAGCCTGGAAATACCACTACGCATGCATCGCCAGCGTGACAGTTATCCATTGCGTGGAGATGCACCTATTGATCCCGCTCGTAGTCTTGAGGTTCTAATTCAGTCTCGTAAGACACTCGAGAAATGGTTGGGTTCTACATTTTAGTTTGAAGGTTCTAATCACAGAAATAAAGGGCGCTGCTGCTGATACCATTAATCAGCGGGCGGTGTTCTGTATATCAATGATAATGATCTTAATTCACACTATAAGCTTTATTAATTAAATCCGTTGTTTAACGAGTTTAAGCTGAAGGTTAATTATGTCTAATTCAACGTTGAATACAGCACCTAAATCGGGCAAGCCGACCCAGTTTCGCTGGGCAATATTTGCCACTATGTTCTTTCTGTTAGCTGTCAATCTAATGGACCGCATTACTCTCTCGATTGGTATGCCCTATATTAAAGATGAATTTCATCTTTCACCCACTATGCAGGGCCTTATTTTAAGCAGTTTTTTCTGGTCTTATGCACTATTGCAGGTTCCTGGCGGTTGGTTATTGGATCGCTATGGGCCGCGCAAAGTGATCACCGGGGCGCTATTTGGTTGGGGATTCTTTCAAGCGATTATTGGTTTGGCGAGCGGCGGCCTTAGCCTAATTCTTGCTCGTATTGGCTTAGGGGCGATGGAAGCGCCTGTTTCGCCAAGTGGAGCGAAATTAAGCTCAACCTGGCTGACACAATCTGAGCGAGGCCGTGGTGCTGTTATCATGGATTCCGGCAGTCCGCTGGGGGTGGCGATAGGCGGTATTATTGTCGCGCACTTGATCGTGGTGCTTGATTCCTGGCGTGTAACTTTTGTCGTCGTCGGGTTGTTCACCATGGTGTTGGGCTTCTTTGCATGGAGAATCCTGCGTGACAGACCGACTCAACATCCAAAGGTAAGCCAGCAGGAAATTGATTACATTGCAGCAGGTAATGTTGAGGGTTCCTCGACGGATTCCTCATCGGCTCCCACGAAAGGATTGGGCATTAGTTGGTTCACGATGATCGCTATCATGCTAGGCCGAGCCTCTTGGGGCATGGTGTATTGGGGTTTATTAACTTGGGGGCCGAGTTATTTGGCTCAGGCTCAAGGCTTGCAACTGGCTTCCATTGGCAATTCGACCTTCTTGATCTTCATTATGGGTACAGCAGGATGCCTGTTTAGTGGCTTCTTCGCTGATTACTTGGTGAAACGAGGCGTAAGCCATAATGTTGCATTGAAAAGCCTCTTGTCCGTTTCTGGATTGGTAGGACTTGGGGTTCTTTATGCTTTAGCTACGGTTAAAAATCCTAACTTGGCGGTGGGACTGTTATCGGTCGCTGCATTCTTTATGATGTTCGGCAGTTTATATTGGAGTTTCCCGGCAATTTTAGCACCCAAAGACCGCGTTGGTATGGTGGGTGGGTTAATGAATATGGCAAACAGCTGTGCCGGTATTCTTGTTCCTATTTTGGTCGGGGTTATTCTGCAGCTTACTGGCAGCTTTGAAAGTGTGCTGGTCTATTTCGCCATCTGTGCAGGATGCTATACCCTCGGTACGCTCTGTATTAATTTTAATAAACTGCCTGTTAAAAGCGGACAGCTTTCATTTCAGAAGTAGACATAAAGCAGTTTTAAAATTAACAGGGGGAAGAATGTCTGTAATATTGCGTGCAAATAAGGTTCCACAGACATTGGTTGATGCTTTGTCGACTGAAAATGAAGTTATCGGTCTGGAGATGTTGTCGCCAGAAAATGCCCATGAGATTGAAATTATATTAGCCAGTGGTGAATCGATTGTTGATGACGTCTTGATCAATACATTGACAAGCTTGCGTTTGATTGCGGTATTTGGCGTAGGTTATGACGGCATAGATATTCGTGCTGCACAGCAACGTGATATCTCCGTGACCAATACGCCCGATATTTTAACCGATGATGTGGCTGATTTGGCGATAGGCTTAATGCTGAGCGTTGCACGACGGATTAATGACGCGCAGCGGTTTATCGAGCGAGGAGACTGGCAAAACGGATCTTACCCACCGGCGGTGAAAATCAGTGGCAAGCGCTTGGGCATTGTAGGTTTTGGCCGGATTGGACGTGCAGTGGCGCGCAGGGCACAAGGATTTTCCATGCAGATTAGTTACTACAGTCGCTCACAATCTGCTGCTGAGGGTGTCACGTACTCTCCTTCACTGGTCACTCTCGCTGAAAATAGCGATGTGCTGATGGTGTGTGCCAGCGGAGGTAAAGAGAGCCATCATCTGATTAACAAGGAAGTGCTCGATGCGCTGGGGCCCGATGGGATTATCATCAATGTTGCCCGTGGTAGCGTGATTGATGAAGGTGCATTGTTAGAAGCGATCAACACGCACCGAATTGGTGGGGCAGGGCTGGATGTTTTTGCTGATGAACCGCATGCCCCCCAAGCATTTTATCATCGGGATAATGTGGTCATCACACCACATATTGGCAGTGCGACTCAGGCAACTCGCGCCGCAATGGCGAAATTAGTGATGGATAACATTGCCGCTTTCCAAGCTGGCCAACCCCTGCTGACGCCGGTCATTTGATGACAGGGGGCTTTGGCCCCCTGTTTGTCAGGCGTGCCAAGCACGCTGTAAAAACTCTCGGCATTGTTGCTCATTGTTCCACAGGTCATCCTGATCTGTGGTGCGCATCTCAATTGCAACCGAGATCGGTCCAATCTCTGTAGGCAACGGCAGATGACGGGCAGTCTCAATAATATGTGCAGCGGTAGCGTGCGTAAGGAAACCGGGTTCACCAAACTTCATGTGATAATCACCAAATCCTGCAGTCTGTGGATCAAGGATGGCATTAGCGAGATGTAGCTGAGAAATCAATGGCGCTGCCAGCGTCAGTGATTCTGCCAAATCTTCTTGATTCAATGCCACATGCGCACTGTCCCAAGCGAGATAAAGTTTTGGGCAATCAGGGCGGAGCGCTGTCATCCATTCAACGGTCTCATTGGTGGGGCCAATCAGTTGGCATTTGTGTGCAAAACGATCGAGCGGTTCGATCTGCAGCAGCATTCCCTCATATTGGCTTACCTCCTCACCGATGCGCACTATCGCTTCACTGAACCCCTTCATCGCCTCGTTGCGTAATGCATCGCCGGGATCGCTACCGCTCACCAGTGACAGTTTGCTAGTGCCACATTCCGCGGCGAGGTGGACTAACTCGCAAGCACGGCGAATCGATTTTTCGCGTAACGCACTATCCAGGCTACTGAGGTTTAACTGATCTTTTAATAATTCAAAGGTTAACCATTGAGTGACATGAAGGGCATGTTGTTGTGCCAAAATACGTATTCTTTTAGCCATTGCGGGTTGATGGAAGATCCCCGTTTCAAAGCCTTGGTAATAGTTACTGACTGCAATTTTCTCAATAACTTGCAGCATTGCATTTTCATCAGCGGTTACGGGAAAAAAGAGTTCTGCGAGATGCGCGGAAGGATAGAAAGTTGTCGGCATAATCTAGACATAGCCCCCTGTTTAGGAAAGATAGTGCTTTCAGAAAAGAAGTGAAAATTGACGGGTGGTAAATCAAGAATAGGTGCTTATGAACAAATGAACAATATATGTTCTTATGAACAACTCAGCAGTTTGAAGTGGATCCCAGTTTGAATGGCGGAATGTTCAGAATGCAAAAAGCCCGCTCAGGTTTCCCTGAGCGGGCTTCTCTAAATATGGCTCCTCTGACTGGACTCGAACCAGTGACATACGGATTAACAGTCCGCCGTTCTACCGACTGAACTACAGAGGAATCGTGTGAACGAGGCGAATATTAATGGCCCTCCCCAAATGTGTCAACAGCTAAAAAACACATTTGTATTCAATTGGCTAGCAATAGTACAAAGCGATGGCTAATTAAACAGAATCCACGGCGAGACGTGCCATCGGGTCCTGTCGGTAGAAGCGTTGTAAGTGGGCATACATATCTGGAAAGCGCTCAGCCAGCAGATTTGGTGCGCTAAAAAAGTACTCCGAAAGCACCGCGAAGCATTCTGCGGCATCACTGGCAGCATAAGGATCGATAGTAGCGGCTTGCTCACCGACTAGCGTGACCTCAGCTTCGATCTCTTCCATCGCTGACAACAAATCCTTTTCCCACTGAGCGACATCACGTAACGCCATCGCTGGAATACCGCTGGTATATCCGCTGCCGCGCGCATCCAGCTTGTGTGCCACTTCGTGGATCACGAGATTGTAGCCGGAGAGGTCAAAAGAGTCTTGAATATCCAACGCATTTAACACCACCGGACCTTGTGTCCAACTCTGTCCTGCATGTACGGCGGGAGCCTGGTGGACCAGCCCGCTATCATCTTCCCAATGGTCATCAACACTAAAGGGTTCGGGGTAAATTAACACTTCGTGGAAGCCGTCCAACCACTCCAGTCCGAGTTTTAATATGGGAAGGCAAAACAGCAGAGCAAGGCGTGCAAACTGCAGTTCAGTGAAATGCAGTCCTTGCAACAGAGATATTTTCTTCTGCTGCAAAAAGCGTTGCGCCAAGGCAGTGAGGGCAGCTTGCTCATCGGCAGTCAGCAGCGAAAAAATAGGTTGTGCCAGCGCCTGCTGCCAGGGAAGCGCCGTGACTGTGGTATCAACTTGCGCATTCCACGGCCATTTAAACATCGTGTGACTCGCTCTGCTGGGCGTAAGGGATTATCCTGGCGCGGCGGGTGAAAAATGCCAGCACAGAATCAAAGCTGAGTATTCAATCAGTTGCTACGAGAATTGTCTGTGATTAAGGTGGCAAAGCGAGCAGATAAAAGAGAGGCCGCCACATGGGGCGACCTAAGAGAAGTTAGCCTTCGCGTTCGACTCGCTGGAATTCGATCACCCATACCCATGGATTCACTTCCCAGCTGGTCGCGCCATACTGCTTCTGCCATGCTTTGCGGTAGGCTTCTTTCGGCGACTCAGCGTTCATGTTCATGGTAAAGAAATTATTCAGGAAGTGGGTATCGGTCTGCACTCCTTCCGCCATGATGTCATCTTCGCTGATATCTTGAATCTTTTCGGCGCGCACGGAGGTGATCGCCAAGTCTATGCGGCTGGCCCAACGTGGCATATGGATGGCGGTTTGCCAGCCAAACTGCTCGGCGTGTTGCACGTCCTCATCCAGCTGACCCAATTCATTACTGTCAGCGCGATACTGGCAAAATGCAGGGGTGCGGAAGGGAAGAGGATCGCGCTCATATTCGGCCAGTTGCTCTTCCGGCACAATCGGGCCACGCCAGGTTTCACGAACCCACAAACGGTCGCCCACCTGTCCAAACGGGCAGTGCGAGCTAATATCCGCCATCGACATCAGTTTATAACCGTGCAAATGGTTAGCGCTTACGTCAAACGCATGCACACCTTCATGGTAATCCTGACCCGGACCAAAGGCCTGAGTTTTCATAATCCGCCGGGTTTGCGTTTGCTGGCCAATCAGCAGGGCGCGTACCCGCTGTTCGGAAAAAAGAATCGGCCGTTCTTTCATTACGTACCTCATGTAGTCTCACTAACCCGGAAAACTTCGACGAAACATCCGCATCTGCAGATGGGAGAATCAGCATAATGGGTTTCAATCAATTTGCTTAATAATTTGTCGCCTCAGTATCAGGCTATTCCTGCATATTCCGGTTTTAAAAATGGCTCATAAGCAAAATGTGTGCTGGAAACAGCACTGCACCCAGCGCAGAGCCAGAAATATCCCTTATACAGTACGTTATAACGGCCGCCATGGGAATCTTTTCGGACTTTTCCCGATGTGAATATCACTGATGGTCCATGTTAATCAGCCTGTTTAACTGGAATAAATCAACATCGTGAAAATTGTTGATGGTTAAAATAGATTACCCATGTTTAACAGAGTTAATTAACTTAAACGAGACTAAGGAAATACCTAAAACGTGATCTACACTGGGAAACCCGCATTAACAGCGCTATAACAAGATCGGGATCGCATTTTCGCGCTTTGCACATCCAGGAAGGATGTAAAAAAAGTGTCACGACCATACCGCTATGATGTCCTCCAGGAGCAGCACCCTGAATGAGCGGTGCTTTTATAACAGCAATAAAGGAGAAGCACGATGTCACTCACCCGCTGGCAACAACGTTACGAGAACTGGCTGCAGCAGAATTGGCTGCATGATGATAAAGCCCATGATATCGCGCACCTGCGTCGCGTCTGGATGAGCGCGACGCGCATTATGCAGCACAGCGTCGCTGACCCCATGGTGGTCCTCACCGCCTGTTATTTCCATGACGTGGTTAACCTGCCGAAGAACCATCCGGAGCGTCATCTGGCCTCCACCTACGCCGCTGAAGAGACGCGCCGCATTCTGCAACAGGATTTTCCAGATTTCCCAGAGGCGCTGTTAGACAGCGTTGCCCATGCGGTTCAGGCTCATAGCTTTAGCGCGAGAATTGCACCACAAACGCTGGAAGCGAAAATTGTACAAGATGCCGATCGTCTGGAATCTTTGGGTGCTATCGGCTTGGCGCGCGTTTTCTACACGGCGGGTGCGTTAGGACGCCCGTTGTTCGATAGCGAAGATCCATTAGGAAAAGAGCGTGAATTGGATGACGTAAAGTGGACGTTGGATCACTTCCAGAAGAAGCTTCTGCGCTTACCAGAAACTATGCAAACTGAGGCAGGGCGCTTGTTAGCGGAGCATAATGCGGACTTCCTGGTACAATACATGGCCAAGCTCTGCGCGGAGTTGCAGGGGAATCTCACGACGATTGATGAGTCGGTATTAAGGGACTTCAGCCCTATACACTCCTAATATTAAATTTTTATGACAGTCTGTTAACTTTCATATTCTTCCGCTACGTTGTTGTAAATCAAAAGGGAGTATGAAGATGACCGAGACCGTTAACTTAACCATTAAAATTGACCCGGCGCTGAAGGAGCACATCAAACAGTTAGCCGCAGATAACCAAATCTCCATGAGCCAGGAGATCGTTAACCGCTTACAGGCCAGTTTGCATGCTGTTGAGCAACAGGACGTTGATAATCTGCATACCGAAGAAGCGGTGTCTGAACAGCTTTCCGCTTCTGAACTTAAGCAGGTACGTGCGCTGCTGAAGAAAGGTAAGAAAAAGAAATAAGCGAAAAAACCCGTCATTGACGGGTTTTTTTATTTAAGCGGCGTTAACGCGGAATTGCTGCGCGCGTTGTGCAAGTCGATCTGAAAGTTCACGTAACTGTGCAGCGGCCTGCACCTGATGAGCGTTCAGTTCTTCGTTTTGTTGTAGCTGCTGACTCATCTCGACCACTTCATGGGCAATTTTGCTCACGCGGTGGCTTTGCGCCGTGGAGTTTTGCTGCAACTCGTCCAACTGTGTCACCACACCAGACACAGCTCCGCTTATCTGCGCAAACAGCACTTCCAGTGATTTCACTTTATCAAAACCATCATTGACATGCTGCTGCGTGTGCTGAATTAAGCCATCGATCTGTCGTGTAGATTCGCCGCTCTGCTGCGAGAGCAAGCCCATTTCTTTCGCGACGACTGAGAAGCTACGACCATAAGTACCCGCATGCGCGGATTCGATCGCGGCGTTCAGCGACAGTAACCGAGTTTGCATTGACAGGTTATCCAGCATGCCGACAATCCCGGCTATATCCCCCGAGGCCGTGACGATCTGCTGCATTTTGTGCTCCATATTATCGACTTCAATGGCGCAGTTACGCATCAGTTCATCGGCAGACTGCGCTTCCTGTGTGGCTTGCTGCGAGAACTGCGCACCAATCTCAACTTCTTCGGAAACGCGATGCAAGCGCTGCGACAGATGGTGGAAGCTGGCATTCTGCGTCTGGTGCTGCTGCATCACCTGCTCATTATGCTGCTGCATATCCTCGGCACCGGCCGCAACACTTACCGCAACCGTATTGATATCACTCACAATTTGTTGCAGGCCATCGCGCATGGACTCAATCGATTGAAACAGCTGGCGTGTCTCCAGAGATTGGCGTCGTGGGGTGGTATGGCTGGGCACTAAATCCCCTGTCGCAATGTGCTCTAACTGCGCATTGGCACGACGCAACGGGAGTAATACTCCACGCATGACCAGACTGGATGCGAGGACCAGCATCGCCATCAATATGCCACTGACAATCAGCGACATGTTACGGCTCTGCTTCAACGTGCTGAGGGTGTTCTGGTTGACGCTGGTCAGCTGATGGTTGGCCTGTTCGATTTCACTGAACCAGGCATCGTTAAACTGCTGTTGAAATGCCTGCATCGGCACCATAAAGAACGCGTTAATATCGTTGGCCGCTAATCCTTTGAGCTGCTCCTGCAATCCCTCCGCCAGCATGGCAAACCCTTGCGCCAGCGGGCTGTCGGCTTTGGCGTGATAAGCCGTAAATAATGACTGCGCTTTTTTCAACGACTCATCCGAGGCGGATGCAAGGCTCTTCCAGCTGTCGACCGACCCACTTTGCTGGTCTTGCATCAGGTAGATGCCGGCACGATGGCTATTATCACTGGCCGTCAGTAATTCAATTCGTGCCTTATCCAGTAGTGCCAATCTTTCCCGTAGTTGATTGGCTTGCTGTAAAGAGGTTTGTGTTTGGTTAACGTGATTATTGAGCAGGAGCACGCCTGCAAATTGGAGCAGACAAAACAGCACAATAAACAGCAGAAACTGACTGCGTAAGCTGGTGAGCCACAGCGGCATGTGCCATGAGAGTCGTGTACGAAAACGCAGCGGTAAGGAGATAACGGAAAGGAGTGACATCTAACGCCCCCAAAAAATAAAAAGGAGTATTGGGAGCGCAGGTGACAGTTAGGTGACAGCGGACGCGATTCAGTGCAAAACAGCACAAAGCGCGTCCCTAAAGGAAATTATGGACCTGGGGTGCTAGGTGTTGCGACGCTGATGTTGCTGAATCAACGGCAAAAGCAGTTGGGCGACAGCAGCAAAAACCGGCACGACCACGGAATTACCGAACTGTTTATAAGCTTGGGTATCAGAGACGGGAATGCGGAAATGGCTTTCTCCTGGCGCCTCAAATCCCATTAACCGGGCGCACTCTCGCGGCGTTAAGCGACGGGGACGGCGTGCCATATTGCTGGTTTGTTGGAAATCGACCTCACCTTGCGCCTGATCCCAACCACGATCGATCAGAATCTCTGAGCCATCTTTGTAATAACGCGCAGAGAGGGTACGCACGCAAACGTTGGGATTGTGCGGATCGTTAAGCCCGAAGCCAAAACCATTGCCTTTGGCTTTGTGCTTTTTCGCGTACTGATACAAGTACTGCCAAAGCGTCGGAGACAGGATGTATTTTTGCTCAGGTGCGGGTTCCAGCAGGCTCTGCAGCGAGGGTACTTGTGGCGGATAAAACTGCGCGAGCGAACGCAGTGAGAAGCCTCTGTTCAGGCCACTATCACGGCGAATGCCGACCAGCACAATACGTTCGCGATGTTGCGGCAGGAAATGGCGCGCATCGACAATTTTTGCATCCGGTGTACCGCTATCCGCGGCATCAGCCACGTCGTAACCCAATTCATCCAGCGTCGCCATGATGATGGCAAAAGTACGCCCCTGGTCATGGCTTTTAAGATTTTTGACGTTCTCCAGCACAAAGAACGGCGGCTTTTTGGCCGCGAGAATACGCGCCACGTCGAAAAACAGCGTGCCCTGCGCTTCGCACTCGAAACCGTGGGCACGGCCTAGCGCATTCTTTTTACTGACACCCGCCAGAGAAAACGGCTGGCAAGGAAAACCCGCCAGTAAAACCTGGTGATCCGGGATGGTTTGGTCAATGTGCTGGTAAATCGCCTGTTCGTCCTTCAGACCAGCAGGCTGCGTAACCAGGCGAATATCGCTGTTAAACTGATGCTGGGTAGGATCGCTGTAATGGTTGGCTTTATAAGTCCGTACGGCTTCCTTATTCCATTCGCTGGTGAACACGCACCGACCGCCAATCTGTTCAAAGCCGCGGCGTATCCCACCAATGCCAGCGAACAGATCGATAAACTGAAATTCAGGCGTGTCGTAATGCTGCGGACGTGACGGCAACAGCGCCTGCAGGCTGCTGACTTCGCGACTGGAGAGTGCCGGGACACGGCTTTTTTCCTGACGAATACGGTTCAACCGAGAGACGCTCCAGTCGAGGCCTCCGGCATCGGTTAAGGTCTGCAGCACATCACGCGTGGCGTAGATATCGAGGACCTGCAATAACAGCGATGTCGCGTCATCCGAAGCAGCAGTGAACGAGGAGGGCGAAGCAGTCGCGGCGGGTTCGATAGCAAGCATGCGTTTTTCCTTAACAGTGAAGCCGCTATGCTATCACTCCTCGCGCATTCACACACTTGTTGCACGTGCCTTTCGCTTTTGCCCCAAACCGCTAAAGTTGAAGGAGCCCCAAACCAAGGAGACGCCATGGCAGATGTCCACTCACAAGATATCCGCAGCAAAAATATGCGTGCTATTCGCCAACAGGATACGGCGATTGAGCAGCGTATTGCCTTGATTTTAAAAGATCGTGGCTTTAGTTATCGCGTGCAAGATAAGGCGCTGCCTGGCCGTCCTGACTTTGTGTTGCCACAGGAGAAAGCGATAATCTTCGTCCACGGTTGCTTCTGGCATCGTCATCATTGCTACTTATTTAACATGCCTGCCACGCGCACCGAATTCTGGGCCGGAAAAATCAACAGTAATGTCGAGCGTGACCGGCGCTATATCCAGCAATTACAGGAGAGCGGCTGGAAGGTCTTGATCGTGTGGGAGTGCGCGTTACGCGGTAAATTGAAACTAGAAGATGTGGCATTAGTGGAAAGGTTGGAAGAGTGGCTGTTGGCGGCATCGCACAGCGGCGAAATCGATCATCAAGGGCTGCATCACTATCGCATTGAATAATGCGCGATTGTTGCTTTTAAACGCTATAACGGTTTAGATCAGCCCTTTCTCTGGGACGCGGAATAAAGCCATGAGCAGCATCAAACTGACGGTCAAACGCCTGTATCAACTCCGTGATGAGCGGATGGTGAACACCCATGCAACGGCGCGCATCTATCTTGGCGAGCAGTTGGTGGCCACCGAGGAGATCAGTGGGATGACGGAAAGTCCGGTGAGCAAATATGTGCATGCGGGCGATCTTGCCGGGCAGACACTTCGCGTCGAATGGGACTGTGTGGGCATCGCTGATATGTCAGTGACGGCTGTTGAGCGTTGCCCCTGTTGTCAGGATCACGAACAGGAATAAGGATAAATATTTTGGCAGGAACCAGCTTACTGACACTTCTGGATGACATTGCCACTTTGCTTGATGATATCTCCGTCATGGGCAAAGTCGCGGCAAAGAAGACTGCTGGCGTATTGGGTGACGATTTATCGCTCAATGCGCAGCAGGTGACCGGCGTCAAAGCCAATCGTGAATTACCCGTTGTTTGGAGCGTGGCTAAGGGGTCATTTTTAAACAAGCTGATTCTGGTGCCGCTGGCATTATTGATCTCCGCTTTTGCTCCTTGGCTCATTACTCCCTTACTCATGGTGGGCGGGGCTTACCTGTGTTACGAAGGCGTGGAAAAGGTCTTACACAGCCTTAATCACGATAAAGCGGACAGCAGTCCAGAGGCCCGCCAACAACGCCTCGACAAATTGTCCCAGATGGATCCGCGCCAGTTCGAGAAAGATAAAGTCAAAGGTGCGGTGAGGACTGACTTCATTTTGTCAGCGGAAATTGTGGCCATCACGCTGGGGATTGTCTCCGAAGCCCCGTTGCTCAACCAGGTTTTGATTCTGGCTGGCATCGCGATTCTGGTGACTATCGGTGTGTACGGCATTGTCGCGATGATTGTTAAAATCGATGACCTGGGCTACTGGCTGCGTGAGAAATCGTCCACCCTGGCGCAGGGGATGGGCAGCGTATTATTGGCGCTGGCACCTCTGCTGATGAAGATTTTGACCGTCGTGGGCACGGTAGCGATGTTCTTAGTGGGTGGCGGGATTATTGTGCATGGCATTACGCCCCTGCATCACGCGATCACTGAATACAGTAGCGGTTTCCACGGTGTCGTCTCGGCATTGTTGAGCAACGGCGCTAATCTGGTGCTCGGTTTCATCATTGGGTCGATCGTGCTGTTGGTGGTAAATCTGATTGCTAAGCTGCGTGGAAAATCGGTATAAAGCGCAGGAATTTTCTAATCACGGGTCAGGAGAACGATGATGAACGACGATATGTTTGAATTTGATATCGATGCGCAGCTGGAACAGGCTGAAGCCAAAGCGGCTGAAAAAGCCAATGAAGTCCCAGTCGATATCAGCGATGAGGCTGATTGCGAAGGTTGCAAAATCTGATTTTCCCACCCGGGAAACTGCTTCAAAGCCGATAATAAATTTTATCGGCTTTTTTTATAAACAACATTTTTAACTGCTTATTCCGATTTCGTCACAGTAATAGCAATATCCTATAGGCAAAAAACCTGTCCAGCTGCTATACCTATTCTCGTTCAATCAACGGAAAAGGGAGGGCGCGGTATGACCTTTGCGATCAGTGACGAAGTTCAGCATAAAGAGGGCGGACCCACTATGGTGGTGACCGGCTATGCCAGCGGAATGGTAGAGTGTCGTTGGTATGATGGCTTTAGCGTGCGCCGGGAGGCGTTCCGCAGTGACGAATTGAGTCATTTGTCAGCAGCGCGCCAACTGGCCAGCTAAGCGCTTGCGGGGCGGTATTCGCCGTCCCGTTGCGTTTTACCTATTTGATTTTCCTTTGATCCCTGCCTGTACGCTTTTTCTCCCTCTGACTACACTTTGCGCATTCGCCCTTTTTCGGAGCATGGCTGCTGATGCCTATCTCTTCTCTGCCGCAGCGTGCCGGTCATCCGTTTCTGCGGGTGCACCTCTGCTTTCTGGCGGTCTTTCTTTTTTCAGCTTTCCTCACCGTGCATGAAGCGCTGGAATTAAAGAACAATTATGAAGAGCGTCAACGTGCCCAACTCGCCGAAATTCAAAAAAGCCTCGACAGCCAGTTTCAGGAGAGCATTGATGAGTTGATGTACTACGAAAAAATGCTTAATTATGCCCTGACGCATCCGCTGGATTCAGACCATGCGAGAGAAGCGATTGCCCGTTTCCAACGCCTGCGCCAGCAAAACACCTGGCAGCTTCAACTCTCTAGTCCCCGCAGCATGCCGCTCAACGGTGTGAGTGATAGCTGGCTAGCGCACGACCCTCTGCTGCTGCGCGAAGCTGACCATATCAACCAAGAGCTGCGAGCCGCGCTGGAGTTTAGTTTTATATTGCAATTTGGGGATTCAGCGCAGGATTTTCATTCGCGTTTTTGGTACATCTCGCGTGCGGGATTTTTTATCAGTTCCAGACCGCCGCAAAGCCCGCAGGAGCTGGCGCAAAGCTACAGCACCATGATTCAGCGTCCTTACTTTCGCGATCAAAACCCCGCGAATTCGTCGCATTCACGGCTGCGATGGACCGAAGTTTATCAGGGTGAGTTTAATGAAGGGTTGATGATGACGGTCAGCACACCCATTGTCAGCAATGGCTACTGGTATGGCGTGCTGTCGATGGATTTTACCCAGCAACGCATTCACGCCCTGATGATGCAAGTGCATCACAGTCTCTTGCAGGGCAAACTGCTGATAGTGGACCGCTCGTTAAATGAGATCACGCGGTTGCACGCCCCTAACGATGAACCCTTAACGCAGGAACAGCAGGCCCGGGTCGAGGCGCGGATGCGGCAGCAGCCCGCAGGCGTAATGCGACTAGGAACGCAGTTTGTCAGCTGGAGTCATCTAAAAAATTTCGATGCTTATCTCGTCAACATTCAGAGTCTGAGACAAGGTTTATCGCAGGAGTTGGGGCGTGTCGCCCTTTTCCTGTTGGGTATGTGGTTGCTGTTTGTACTGTTGCTGGGGGTCACTCATCAGGTGATTTTTCGCATGGTTCGGCGTATGGACATGCTCTCCTCTCAGCTCGCTTGGCGGGCAAATTATGATGGAATGACGCGCTTACTTAATCGTAATGCGTTCTTTGAACAGTTTGTTGCCTTGGCGGCGCACAACAAGCAGCAGCAGACGCCGATCGCGGTCATCCAGCTCGACGTCGATCATTTCAAAAACGTCAATGATACCTGGGGGCATGCAGCTGGAGACCAAGCTCTGATTCGTGTCGCGAGCGTCATCAGCCATACACTGCGTAAATATGATGTTGCAGGCCGTATTGGTGGGGAGGAGTTTTGTATTGTGCTGCCAGAAACGACGTTGTCCGAGGCCAGCGCGGTGGCGGAACGCATCCGTACGCGATTAGCGGCGAAAACCATCTTGGTTAACTGTAAGGCGACGTTCAGTGTGACCTTGTCGGCGGGCGTCACCGCGAGTGAAGAACTGGGCGATTATCATGCAGAAACGCTGCAAGCGACCGCCGATCGTCGACTTTATTTGGCGAAAACCGGTGGCCGCAATCGCGTATGTGCTGAGGGTTAAACTTTGCCGTCGTTATCCTCTTCCACTGCCTGATAAATGCGTTGCAGGATGTCAGGGAAAGCCGATTGCACCCGGCTCCAGCTGGGAATAAAAGGCTTTTCATTAGGGCGCTCGATAAAGGATTGACCCGCGTCCAATATCGCTTGGGTAAACATCTCGACAGCGGCTTCCTCGATGTGTTGATCAAACTTGAGGCCATTCATCGTGGCTTCATGGTTATAGATCTCCATCATATCCAGCGCGTTACGATAGTAAGTTGCCTTTAGGACGCGAAACGAGTCGCTGGTGAGGGGCACGCCCATGGTGGCCAGTTTACGCAGCAGGGACTGCACAATGTCATTACTCATGCGTTTTAAACCACCAGTCCCATCCTCTTCGGCCAATGGCTGATGTTTGTGGTCGTAATTATCGGCAATCTCCACCTGGCAGGTTTGCCGCGTGGTGTAGTTGCGATAAATCTCGGATAACACACCGATCTCTAGCCCCCAGTCGCCGGGGATTTTTATGCCATTCAGCACATGGGTGCGCATAGCAAATTCACCAGAGAGGGGATAACGGAAGCTGGTCAGGTAATCGAGGTATTCAGAGTGGCCATAAACCTTCTGCAGTGAGCGTAGCAGGGGGCCGACCAGTAGACGACCAACGCGCCCATTCAGTTTCCCATCCGCTACACGCGCATAAAAGCCTTTGCAGAACTCATACTGAAACGCCGGGTTGGCGAGCGGATAGAGCAGCCGTGCGAGCATGCCGCGTTCGTAAGTGACGATATCGCAATCGTGCAGTGCGACACACTGGCTGCGATCTGAGGCCAAGGTATAACCGGTGCAGAACCACACATTCCGGCCTTTACCCGGCTGGCTGGGTGACAGGCCCTCTTTATCCAGCTCTGCATCCAGCGCTTTGAGTCGCGGGCCGTCGTTCCATAAGATACGGTGGCGCTGCGGTAATCGTGAGAAGAACTCCCGGGCGAAGAGAAATTGATCGCGGTCAGCGCGATCAAGGCCGATGACAATTTCATCCAGATAGGGGACTTTAGCCAATTCATTGACGATGTTATCCAACGCTGGCCCTTCAAGTTCAGAAAACAGTGAAGGCAGAATTAGTCCCATTTTGCGCTTGCGAGCAAAGCGCACCATCTCTTTTTCCAGCGATTCGACGCTGCGGTGGGTGAGATTATGAAAGTTGGTAATGACGCCATTTTGGTAAAAATCACTCATCGTCTCATCCTCTGGTCAGGCGGTTAATCGGGTTGCGCCAAAAAGTAGTCGAGTCCTTCCCGCCAGCCTTGTGGGCCGACATGGGCGGTGTGATAGATATTTTGTTGATCGTTGCGCTGTAAAATGACCGGCGTTTTACTGAAACCTTTAATGACCACAGCGTAATCGACCTGCTCCAGCATGGGCACATCGTTTGGCCCATCGCCAAGTCCGATAGTGGTTGGGGTTTGGCCCTTTTGCTGGGCCAAAGACTGCAGTAGCTGGGTCAGCGCAATACCTTTACCGCAGCCTGCGGGCATCACATGCCAGAATCGGCCGCCTTGTGTCAGGGCCAATTCGTGTTCAGCTAAGACGCTACGGAAGTCATCAAGTTTGTCGCTATCATCGCGCCATAACACCACTTCTGAGCCCAGGCGCTGACGGCTCTGACTCGCCTCAGTCAATGTTAAGCCTGTGAAACGCGCGACTTCAGCATCACTGAAATCGTGAAAGCCGTTAAAACGATAGGTGGCTTGTAAGGTACGAAGGGTACTGCACAATGCAAGGTAGTTCTCTTCAGGTTCGTTCTTCAGGGTGGGCTCGCCATCAAGAGCCACTTGGGCACCATTCTCAGCAATAAAGGGGGTGCCAGGGATGCCCAAGCGTTTCTGCAGCGGAATGATTTCAGCTGCAGTTTTACTGGAGCAAATCACAACAGGAATGGCGTGCTGTTTTAAGCGTATCAGCCATTCACTGGCCGCCTCCCAATTGTAATCGTGATGGTCCAGCAATGAGCCATCGAGGTCAGTCACTATCATCAGAGATGAATTAAGTCTCAGCATCATCACACTCCTTACGCGACGCGTATCCGTAAAGCAGAGAGTAATCAGTATAATAGCGTTATGGCGATCACACTTTTTTGCCGCCCCGCCGTTACAAAATCCAGGATAATTCTTAAATCGAAACGGCGGCAGCACAGTGAGTGCGGGTTTTGTGCGCGGTAGAAGTACCGTTAGAACAGGGTGTTTTCGGTAACCAGTGGGGTTGTTAATGCTTTTTAGTGCGTTTTATACGCAAAATTGGGACTTGTCTTGTGTTGACTAAAGCGTAACCTCATCCAGGTGTTAAGAATTTCCTGGTGTAACGAATTCACTGATTTATTTTACCCGGCGACCCTGCCGGGTATTTTTTTGAAATCGATTTCATCGATTCACTTCGGTAATGGCAAAGTCGCGAATATCGAGTTCGAATGCTTCGGCCAGTTCGATATAAGAGTCATAGGCTTCGCCGTTGACTCTCACCCGGTGGGCATGTTCCGACTCCATGAACTCCTTTACCTCACCTGATGTTTTTTTCTGGATCGCTTCCAGCAACGCATCGACATCGATATTCACTTCGCGCTGCACGTTGTCGCTGTACTCTTTGGCAGTAGTCATAGTGAGCCTCCCAGAGGCGATAAGATTCGCTTTAAGTATAGACAACGTAAATTGACGGGTGGGGAGGGGAGATGACAGGCAAAAAAAGCCCGCGCTGCGCGGGCAAAAATCCTTGTTACTTTTAGGTTGACTGCGCCTTTGGGGTTGGTGCAGTACGAAGAAGTGTACGAGTTGCCCGTGTCAGAAGTCTCTCTGCTAAACGTTAAGAAAGTGAAAAGTCCCTTCTTGACCGATCTTTACCCCTCATTCCGCCCATTTTTGCTGGTAGCGTCTATCTTTAAAGCTGAACGATTATTTTCTTTATCAGGGAGTTAGTATGGATTTTATTCGAATTGTGATAGCAATTTTACTGCCGCCACTGGGGGTATTCCTGCAAGTCGGTTTCGGCGGAGCCTTCTGGCTAAATATCCTGCTGACGCTGTGTGGCTACATTCCCGGTATTGTCCATGCTGTGTGGGTCATCGCTCGACGCTGATCGCGATCAGGCATCGGTCTTTTTCTTCCGTTACACTGTGTGCAGGATATTTTCTGGAGAACAGTCAATGAAGGTCAATGACCGGGTTACGGTAAAAACGGATGGCGGACCACGTCGGGTTGGCACAGTGCTGGCAGTGGAAGGGTTCAACGAAGGCATTATGTATCTGGTGGCGTTAGAGGACTACCCGTTAGGGATTTGGTTCTTTAATGAGAGCGACCATGCGGAAGGGGTATTTGTCGAGCCGTATGTTGAAGCATGAGCAACGCTGAATTCAGGGTGCACATGAAAGTGCACCCTACAAAAAACGGACAGGTTGATCGTAGGGTAGCCATTCATCGCAACTGAAAAGCGCTTAACTGACCAGCTGTACGCTGTTCATCGTCATCTGTCAGATTAGAACGTTTCCCAATTATCATTGCTGCTAGGGGCCGCCAGTGCGGCACGCGGTGGCAATGTTGGGGCTTTCAACACCGGCGCAGAAGTTGTCCCCAGACGCGATGCGGGTCCATCATTCAAGCGGAATGCAGCAACGGCCTGCGTCAGGCGTCCCGCCTGATCTTCCAGCGATGCTGCTGCCGAGGATGCCTCTTCGACCAGTGAAGCGTTCTGCTGTGTCACATTATCCATCTCAGTCACCGCCAGGCTGACCTGCTGAATACCGCGACTCTGCTCATCTGAGGCTGCAGCAATCTCCGACATAATATCGGTCACGCGGCGCACCGCTTCGACAATCTCGCTCATCGTGGAACCGGCTTCACCAACCTGATGTGAACCGTTGGTAATGAGATCCACTGACTCAGCGATCAGTGATTCAATTTCCTTCGCTGCCTGCGCGCTCCGCTGCGCCAGGTTACGAACTTCACTCGCAACCACCGCAAAGCCACGGCCTTGTTCACCGGCGCGGGCTGCTTCCACCGCGGCGTTCAGCGCCAGAATGTTGGTCTGGAAGGCAATGCTATTGATCACGTTGGTGATTTCAGCAATCTTTTTCGAGCTGCCCGAAATGTTGTTCATGGTTTTCACTACACCATTAACCAACTCGCCGCCGCTCCGTGCTTTACCTGAAGCATCGGCAGCCAGCTGGCTGGCATGATGGGCATTTTCCGCATTCTGTTTCACTGTCGCCGTTAACTGCTCCATGCTGGCTGCCGTTTGTTCCAGTGCTGAGGCCTGCTCTTCAGTGCGAGAGGACAAATCAGTATTACCGGCGGAGATCTCGCTAGAACCTTGATAAATCGCCACGGCGCCTTCACGCACGGTGCCGACTGTACGAACCAAAGCTGCCTGCATCAATTGCAGATTGTGCAGCAGGCTGCCGATTTCGCTGCGGCCATAGGCTTGTTCTGGCGCGGTGAGGTCGCCCTGAGCAATACGCCCAATACGTTCCACTGACTGACGCAAGGGAGTGATCACCACACGGCGCAGGAAAATAAAGGTCAGCAGTACCAGCACCAGCGCAGCGGCAAATGCCACCGCCATGGCAATAAAGCCCACGCGCGATTGATGGGCGGCTTCCGCATTGATGGCTTCAGCGCGGTCAGTACGAATCTTTATTGCTTTCAACAACACCGCGTTATAAGCATCATCCAGCTTGCGCGTGACGTCGGTTTCCTGCGCCACGATGCCTTCAAAACTGCCTTGCTTGGCCGATTCAATCATCGGCTTCAGCCCCTTATCGATATATTCATTGAATGACGCGGTCAGTGGCGCATCCAGCGCAAGGTCTTCAGGCGTTTTAGCTTTGCGGTCCATATAGACTTTAAAGCCTTCACGCGCTTGTTTGATACGGGTTTCAGTACGTGCCAGATCGGCACGGTAACCATCCATCTCACCGATTCGTGCAGCAGCACCAGACTGAAGCACATTCAACCGGGCAGTGCGTAAATGGTTTGAACTGTTAGAGATGCCCATGCGGATTTGAATCTCATCCGTTGCATCATTCAGGGAGTTATTGCTTTGAATGAGAAAATAGCTGGCGAGGGCAATGCAAAGGGCAAAAAGTAGCAGAATGCCACCAAAGATCATGCTGAAAAGAGGCATCAGGCGCAGGTTCTGCCAGATGCTGAGCTTATATTGCCCATCAATCGATGCTGTTTTCATATCCTTGCTCTCATTTGGGGTAAGTGTTCTGAGAACTAGCATCGGCAGCTACGGCCAAAGGATTAGGCAGGGAAATGGGATCTGGCTCGCAAATCGCAGCAAAACGACAAAGGGCCAATCCACTGATTGGCCCTTTGTCTGCTACGGCTATTTACTCAATCTATTTACCGGAGGAATTATCTCACGTTGACATAAATTCCAGAGGTAACGTTATCGGTAAGACGCACCACATGATAAATAACTTGTTTATTATGGGTCTTAATTTTGCGTTTAATATTACCTTTGTGTGACGATACCGTTTTGGCTTTAATTTGCATCTTGTCGGATATTTGAATGGTGTCATGTCCTGACATCCACATTTTAAGCATGTTTGATTCAGTCTGACTTAATGTCAGCGGATGAATATCGAGCCCAGCGGAAATACGCGGAGCGACACTGAGTTTCTTTTGCAGGTAAGTGCCTAATAATGAATCCAACGTCGAAGTTTTTATCGATTTTGACGTAATAATCAGGTTCTTACGAACGTAGAGGTATTCCTCAAAATGGATATTCGAGATAGCCATGAAGATAAAGAATAGCGTATCAGGATGCTGCATAATAATGGCACGAATGCGATCGCTAGAATCGGATTCATGAATAAAACATTCTTCGTTAATAAAGACAACGCCAGGTTTTAACTGCTCACATCTTTGTTGCAATTGTTCGATATCAGACACAGGAGTAATATTTTTCTTTTTAACTCCTTTGGCTGACATATAGTCTGATAATCCGAGGCGTGTGTAATTACATGAATCCATAATAATCGTTGGCATTATAGCGACCCTCACCAATTTGTTATCCGTTTAAATCAACGATGAATACGCGTTTGCGGTACGAGAGAGATTTCCAAAGACACTTTTTTATTCTGCTCGGCAGACTGGCGAATGGTATCCGTGCGCCATCATGACTCTTCCCTGAACCCTTCTGCGAAGTTTATTGTGCTACTTCCACGTCACTCTTGTCCCCGCGATAGTGGGAATCGCCGGGAGTTTGCAATAAGTGTGTAAATCACTCTGTTTTTGAGAGCCCTGTCACTATCGCGCAAGTCACAGACAAATCTGATAGGACAATTCTTAAAAACATTTGAATCGCGAAAGTGTGACGCTTCAGCGAGTGTTGACAATGCCGGAAAAAAGGGATTTAGACAAGAAAAATCGCTGTAATATTTTTTTTGTTTAAAAACAGCCCTTTGAGCATTTTTTCAACCAATTCTCAAGGTTTACCACCTTAGGAATCGTCTGACTAAAATACGCGAAGCCGGGTTTAATAAGAATAATTTTCACCTAAAATGCGTATTTATCAGAATAACCTCAGTTGATTTCTGAGAAATATGGTTCGAAAAATGCACAGATTGATTTTGAATACTTAACTATTGAATGGCATTCGTTGCAGAATCGTTAATTAACCAGCGCGGGAGAGTTCTGACACAAACTGCGCGAGTAAATCAAAGACTTCGCCGAAGAGATGTTCACAGAAAGGGGCTAGCAGCGGCATCATCATACCCAGGCTAAGGATCCCTACCGTTAAGGTAATTGGGAAGCCAATGGCGAAAACCGACAGCTGTGGTGAAACACGGTTTAACAAACCCAGGGCCATGTTAAGCGTGAGCAATAAAACTATTAAAGGGAGCGCTAACATCATGCCATTAAGGAAAATTAAACCGGCAGACTTCACCAAGGCCATAAAAGCATTCGCGTTAAGCGGTTGATCATTGATCGGCAGGGTATGAAAACTGTCCACCAACAGCGAAATGAGCCACAAATGTCCGTTGAATGTCAGAAATAGCAGCATCGCCAACATATCAAGAAAACGTGCCAACACGGGCATATTTAGACGGCTACCGGGATCAAAGAAGGTGGCGAAGGACAAACCCATCTGTAAACCCACCACTTCCCCGGCCATGCGAACAGCGGCAAACGCTAATTGCATCGTTAAGCCGATACCTACGCCAATCAGAAGCTGCTGCAATAAGATCCAAAAGCCTGCCGGCGTAAACAGTGTGACTTCTACGGGAGGCAGTACCGGGATGACAATCCAGGTGGTGAGAATCGCCAGACCAATTTTGACGCGTTTAGGGATCGACTTTTCGCTCAGTACGGGGGCGCTGGCAAACAGGGCCAGCAACCGCACCATCGGCCAGAAAAATTGTGCGACCCAATGGATCAGCTGACTGCTGTCGAGGTTAACCATTAACCGATGATATAAGGCAGGTTAGTAAATAATGTGCGCATGTAATCCAGCATCAGGTTCAACATCCATGGGCCGGCAACCACCACCGTAGCGGCAACAGCCAGAATCTTTGGGATGAACGAGAGCGTTTGTTCGTTAATCTGGGTTGCAGCTTGCAAGATGCTAATGATCAAACCACTGATCAACGCGACCAACAGTAATGGGGCGGCCATCATCAACGCAACGCGCATGGCTTCTTGGCCCATTACCATTACCGATTCGGGTGTCATGCTGCACTCCTGGAGTTATAAGGTGCGACCTCAGGCCGCCGGGTTGATCATTGCCGCCGATGCTACGAGTAGAAACTCTGCGCCAGCGAACCCACCAGCAGTTGCCAGCCATCGACCAACACAAACAGCATCAGCTTAAAAGGCAGGGAAATGGTGGCGGGCGGTACCATCATCATCCCTAACGCCATCAACACGCTGGCAACGACCAAATCGATGATCAGGAAGGGAATGAAGACAGTAAAACCAATTTGGAATGCCGTTTTCAATTCGCTGGTGACATACGCTGGCAATAAAATGCGCATTGGTACCGCTTCCGGCCCGGCAATCGGCGCGGTGTTGGCGAGGCGAGCAAACAGCGCTAAATCGGCTTCACGGGTCTGACGCAGCATAAATTCACGCAGTGGCTGCGCACCTTTATCAATCGCCACGTCCATGCTGATTTTATCCTGACTGAACGGCAGATAAGCGTCGGAATAAATCTTGTCGAAGGTCGGCGCCATAATAAAGAAGGTTAAAAATAGCGCGAGGCCCAACAAAACCTGATTTGGTGGGGCAGACGGTGTGCCCATGGCATTACGCAGTAAACCAAAAACAATAATGATGCGTGTGAAGCTGGTCATCATCAGCAGGATTGCCGGAATGAAGGTCAGCGAGGTGATAAACACCAGCGTCTGCACCGGCAACGACCAACTCTGGCCGCCGTTAGCCAGAGGATGACTCACCAGGCCTGGCAGCTGCGCATGGGCAACCGGTGCCAGCAGCAACAGTGGCAGAAGGGGAAGCAATCGACGCATCATGGTTTTTTTCCGGGACGTTTAACCAGATTCTGAAACAGCTGACGAAAATCCTGTTGCGCCACGTGATGGCTCGCCAGTTCTTCCGGCGAAACAGGTGGCAGAGAGTGCAGGTGAGTGATTTGCTGGGCGGTCACACCCAGCACCAAACGCGCATCAGCGGTATCGACAATCACCACTCGCTCCTGCCGGCCCACCTGCACGCTGGCGCTCACTTTTAACGCCTGGTTACTGACGGTTTTTGGAGCAAAACCTAAACGTTTAGCCAGCCAGCCACAGGCCAGGATCAACAGAACAATCACGGCCAGCACGCTACTTACTTGTCCAATCACCGAGCCCGTCGAGACGACCGGCTGGCTATTAACAGGCTGACCGATTTGTGCGTTCTTCAACATGCTTAACGACTCAGACGACGCATACGTTCTGACGGGGTGATGATATCGGTGATGCGCACGCCATACTTATCGTTCACGACCACCACTTCACCTTGGGCAATCAAATAGCCATTGATCAGAATATCCAGCGGCTCACCGGCCAGGCCATCCAACGAGACCACCGAACCCTGCGTCAGGCGCAGCAGTTCTTTGATGGTCATCTTGGTGCGACCCAGTTCAACAGTCAGTTTGACCGGGATATCCATGATCAAATCGATATCCTGCAGGGAGCCACTGGCGCCATTGCTATCGAAAGACTTGAACACGTTCTCTGTCGGATCAGGCGTGCTGGTGGTAGCCTGCTCGTTCATTGCCTCAGCCCACAGGTCGTCCGCGGAAATATCATCGGACGGTTTTTTGCTGTCACTCATCGGGCTGTTCCTCATTCAGCGAATTCAAAATCGGGTTAATCAGGTGTTCTACACGCAACGCATACTGGCCATTTAAGGTGCCATATTGGCTTGTGAGTACCGGTACGCCATCGACGTGAGCAATGATGCGGTCCGGCTTCTCGATGGGCAGGACGTCACCAGGTTTCAGTTGCAAAATACGTGACAGGCGCATGGATGTTTCCGCGAAGTGGGCAATCAGCTCCAACTCCGAGTGCTGCACCTGTTTCACCAGATTGTCGCGCCAGTGCGTATCTTCCTGACGGGAGTTTTCCAGTGGTGGATTGACCAGCAGCTCGCGCAGCGGCTCAATCATTGAAAACGGAATACAGATATTAAATTCACCCACCAGGTTACCAATTTCCACCTGGAACGGCGTGTTAACCACGATGTCGTTCGGTGAGGTGGTGATGTTGGTGAATTTCACCTGCATTTCCGAACGCACGTACTCAACATCCAGCGGGTAAATCGCTTTCCATGCATCGCTGTAACCATCCAGTGCCAGCTTCAGCATGCGGCGGATGACGCGCTGTTCCGTGTGGGTAAATTCACGGCCTTCCACTTTCGTCGGGAAACGGCCATCACCACCAAACAGGTTATCTACGGCGATAAACACCAGACTCGGTGAAAACACCACCAGCGCAGTACCGCGCAGCGGTTTCAGGTGGATCAGGTTCAGGTTGGTTGGCACCGGCAGGTTGCGTGCGAACTCGTGGTAAGGCTGAATCTTGATCGCACCGACACTGATATCCGGGCTACGGCGCAGCAGGTTAAACAGCGCCATACGAAAATGACGGGCAAAACGCTCGTTAATGATCTCCAGCGCCTGCAGACGCTCGCGCACCACGCGACGCTGGGTATTAGGATCATAAGGACGGATATCGCCATCGGTCCCTTTGGAACTGCTCTCTACTTCCGCACTGTCACTGTCGCCATTAAGCAGCGCGTCAATCTCAGCCTGGGAGAGAATGCTATCGCCCATTAAATCACCTCAAAATGAAGGCGGTAAACAGCACGTCACTGACCACCTGTGGCGGTTGATTTTTTACCAGCGGCGGAGCCAGCACCTGTTTGATTTGCTCAACCAGGGCCTGTTTGCCTTGTTCCGTTGCCAACTGCGCTGCATTTTGGCGCGAGAGCAACAACAGCAAACGGCTGCGCACTTCGGGTAGGTAATCATTCAACCGACGACGGGAATCCTCGTCCGGCAGACGCAGCGTAAAGCCCACGTACAACACACGGTCGGGATCGTTGTCAGGATTGACCAGGTTAACCGTAAACGTATCCATTGCAAAAAATACGGGGGCGGCAGGTGGTTCGACTTTCGCCGCTTCCGGTTTGTCATCCCCGTGTTTATTCATCATTCGCCAGACTGCATAGCCTGCCACGCTGCAAGCGGCCAGCGTTACAATCAGTAACACCGGTATTAGTATTGAACGTTTGCGGCCTTTAGCTTTCGCGTTATCAGACATGTTTGCAGTTACTTCCTGTGAATTATGGGCAAGCCTCTCGGCTCGCCTGGACAGATTATCCCGCGTCTTAAGTCAAACAATGGGAAGAAAAGACGCGGGTTTTACGCTTACCTTCAGCGTTTAGCCGCTGTCAGGCAAAGATATCGACAGCGCCGTTGCCTGTCGCGCGCGCCTGAAGGGCTGCCGGGACGGCAATAGGCGTTATCTCGTTTTCACTGTCCTGGGAGAGGGTAAAGCTGCCGTGCTGGCCATCACGACGACCTTCCTGCTGGCCCTGATAATTCTGGCTCTGTGCGAAGGCGTCGCTGCTGACATTACTCTGTCCCAGGTTTATTCCGCTCTCCGCCAGCGCACTACGCAGCTGAGGGAGAGCCGCTTCCAGCGCGGCCCTCACTTGGCTGTGGCTGGAAACCATACTTAACTGTGCCTGATCCTTATCAAGGCTCAGGCTGATCTGGATTGCGCCCAGATCTTCGGGATGTAAGCGCAATTCGGCATTCTGCTGACCGTTGCGACTAAACATCACAATTTGCTGGCTCAAAGCCTGCTGCCACTCATTGCTGCCGAGTTGGGCGTTCAGCATCGGCGTCGACGGAGTGGTGCTGGTCGTCGCCGTGCTGGTGGTCAGTGTGCTGGTACTGCTGACCGGGGCGCTGGTTAATGCTGTGACCGAATCAGTGCCGCTTTGACTATCTCGGCGTTCTTCCGGCTTACTCAACGTGCTCAACACCTGCTTGAAACTTTCGTCCAGCGTCAGTGCTGTGCTGTTGTTACTGACCGCATTGCTGGCAGTGGCGGCACTACTACTGCTTTGCGCACTGTTGGCATCACGGCTCAATCCACTCAGCACATCGCTGGGTTTTTTCTGCGGCACACTGTCAGTAGAGGCTTTCTCATCTTCCACTGCGCTTTGTAACGTACTGCTTAACAATGCACTTTTCAGCGAAGACTTTGACTCTGCTGCGGTCTTATCAGTCTCGGTGCTGATGACATTGGCGCTGCTGCGGTTTTCAACGGCCACCGGCAACATGGCAAAAAGTGCCTGCACATTCTGTAAGTCGCTGGCAGTTAACGAACTTGCCTCAGGCTTGTCTTTATCATCGGCTGATTTGAGCGTGGCTTTAGTGTTTTCCGGTTGTAAAAGTGCGTTTAACGCCTCTGGTTTGTCCAGTGCCTGCAATAACGCGCTTAATGACGCTTTTGTGACGCCTTTTTCATCGACTTCTGCTGTTGAATCAGGCGATTGCGTGTTAACGCTTTGTTGCTTTGCTAGCGTCAATAAGCGATTGCCCAGCTCAGTGACAAACGCCTGCGGCAAAGTGTCTGTGCTCAGCAGTTTGTCCGATGAGACTGAACTGTCTGCTTCTCCCACATTAGAGGTTTGCGTAACCAAAGTTGGCAGCGTAATCATTCGCCTCTCCTCATAGCAGCCCGTTGGGCAAATTCATCCATCCGTTTCTGGTCGAGACGGTTTTCTTGTCGTAATGCGTTTTCCGCCGCGCGCGTAATCAACGTTTGATAGGCGTTCAATCGCTTGTGCTTTTCGCGCCAGTTGCTCAGCGCCTGCTCCAGACGCTGATTCCACTGGTGAAGCTGCTGTCGGTGCTGTTCAATAGCTTTTTCCAGCGTCTGAATGAACTGGTGGTAGTTGGTCCAGCGCGTGCTGGCAATCCCGCCCGACATATCTGCGTTGAGTTTGTTGCGGTACTCATCTTGGTAATTCAACAACATATTCAGCTGTTCATCCGCCTGCTGTACGCCACGGCGCATGTCGCCTAAATGAATCACGGCCTGTTCCAGATCCTGTTCCGCGAGATCGCGCAACTTATCAATAGCACTGGCAGTTTTCATGGCTTACCTCACTTGAGATAGGACTAGCCGAACATGGCCTGCAAATGCAGACAGGCATCGTCGTAGTCGCTGCGTTCGAAAATACCTTGTTGCAGGAAAGCTTCCATTTCAGGGTAAAGCTTGATGGCTTTATCCAGCATCGGATCACTTCCGGCGGCATAGGCGCCCACGCTGACCAGATCGCGGTTGCGCTGGAAACTGGAGAGCAACTGTTTGAACTGGCGCACACGCGCATAATGGGTGTCGTCAATCAGCGCAGTCATAGCACGGCTGATGGACGCTTCAATATCGATGGCTGGATAGTGCCCGGCTTCAGCCAGACGACGTGACAGCACAATATGACCGTCCAAAATGGCGCGAGCAGAGTCAGCAATGGGATCTTGCTGATCGTCACCTTCGGTCAGGACAGTGTAGAAAGCGGTAATTGAACCGCCGCCGTGGGTGCCGTTACCGGCGCGTTCGACCAGCGCTGGCAGTTTGGCGAACACGGAAGGTGGATAACCTTTCGTGGCAGGCGGCTCACCGATAGCCAAGGCGATTTCACGCTGTGCCATGGCGTAGCGGGTGAGGGAGTCCATAATCAGCAACACGTGTTGACCCCGATCGCGGAAGTCTTCAGCGATACGGGTCGCGTAGGCTGCACCCTGCATACGCAGCAACGGTGAAACGTCGGCTGGCGCGGCGATCACCACGGAACGCGCGCGACCCTCAGCGCCGAGGATATTCTCGATAAACTCTTTAACTTCGCGACCACGCTCACCGATTAGGCCAACCACAATGACATCCGCTTTGGTATAGCGTGCCATCATGCCGAGCAGCACGGATTTCCCCACGCCGGAACCAGCAAACAGTCCCATACGCTGGCCTCGACCAACGGTCAACAGAGCGTTAATTGCGCGCACACCGGTATCCAATACATCTTCAATCGGCGTACGTTGCAATGGGTTGAAAGGGGCCGTGATCAGCGGGGCGCGATAACCGGTGTCCGGGGCAGGTAAGCCATCAAGCGGTTTACCACTGCCATCCAGTACACGGCCCAATAACTCTGGGCCAAGCAGCATTTGTTTACCGCTGTGGCCGCTATCGCCGTTGACGCGTGCATAGACGCGCGCGCCCGGCAAAATACCGTCCACCTCTTCCAGTGGCATCATCAGCAGTTTTTGGCCGTTGAAGCCCACCACTTCACTTTCGACTTCCGCGATGTTGTTGCCATCGTTGCGTTCAATGATGCAGGTCGCACCCAGCGGCAGTTGCAGCCCGGTGGCTTCCAGCACTAAGCCGGTCGCGCGCGTCAGGCGACCGTAGCGGCGCACCGTCTGAACTTGTGAGATACGATCTTCGAAGGCATCGAGCGCGCCGAGCCAACGTGAAAGGCGTGAGGAGGTCATTACAATGTCCCCGGTGCAGCCAGACGGCACAATTCTTGCCAGCGGGTTGCCACGCTCGCATCGAGGTCGCCATCTTCTGCACTGAGTTTACAGCCGCCGGGATGAAGCGAATTGTCCGCCAGCAGCTTCCAGCCGTGCAGATCCAGCGTCGGGCCCAGCGTCTGTTCAATGCGCTGTAAATCATCAGGATGTACGCGCAGTTGTGGTTTGCCACTGAACATCGGTTCCTGCTGAATCAATTGTTGTATCTGACGCAGCAGGGCGGTGCCATCGACCTGAGTCGCTTGACCAATCACGGTACGTGCCGCTTCCAGTGCCAGTTGCATCAGACGAGAAGCAATCACGCTATCCAGGGCTTCCAGCGTGTGATGAAACTCCGTCACCAACTGCTGCATACGCGCCTGTAATGGTGCCTGCTGCTGTTGCGCATCGGCCAGACCTTGCTGAAAACCGGCGTCATAGCCGTTCTGCTGTGACTCAGCAAAGCCTTTCTGATAACCCTCGCTGTAGCCCTGTGTCTGTGCATCTTTACGCATCTGCTGCTGCATGCGCTCCAGCATTTGCTGCTGTTCATCTTCTGCACTGAGTTCAACATCTACCGCCGCTTCATCCAGCGGTTGCGGTTCGTCGGCCACTTTGAACGCGCTGCCTAAATCATCAGGCTGCCAGCGCTGCCACGCACGGGCGGAAAAGGCATCAGACATAGGTTTCCTCGCCACCACCAATTACCATTTCGCCGGATTCTGCCAGGCGGCGCACCACCAGCAGAATGGCTTTCTGTTCGTTTTCCACCGACGACATACGCACTGGACCACGGTTGGCCAGATCGTCGCGCAGGATATCGGCCGCACGTGCTGACATGTTCTTGAGGAACTTCTCGCGCAGCGGCTGCTCGGCACCTTTCAGTGCGACCAGCAACTGCTCGGACTCCACTTCCTGCAACAGGCGCTGGATACTGCGGTCGTCCACTTCCACCAAGTTTTCGAACAGGAACATCTCGTCGATGATCTTCTGTGCCAGCTCGCCATCGAAGTCGCGAACCGCCTCGATAACCGCTTCTTCCTGCTGCGTTTTCATCAGGTTGATGATTTCGGCTGCAGTTCTCACGCCGCCCATCTTCGCGCGCTTGAGGTTGGTACCATCCAGCAGGCCGTTGAGCACCTCGGTCAGCTCTGCCAGCGCCGCTGGCTGTACACCGCCGAAGGTGGCGATACGCAGCATCACGTCATGGCGCAGACGTTCGTCGAACAGCGCCAGAATATCGGCCGCCTGGCCCCGTTTGAGATGGACCAAAATGGTGGCGATAATCTGCGGATGCTCGTCGCGAATAAGGTCGGCGGCCGCTTGTGGTTCCATGAAATTGAGCGTTTCCATGCCGCTGGTGGTTTCGTTCTTCTCGAGAATGTCTTCCAGCAAGCTCGACGCGCGCTCTTCGCCCAAGGCTTTGATCAGCACTGAACGCAGGTACTCGTTCGAGTTGAGGCTCAGCGCCGCAAATTGTTCGGCATCGGTCTCGAACTGCCGCAGCACTTCGGTCAATTGTTTGTGCGACACCTGCTTCATATTGGCCATCGCCGAACTGAGGTGTTGCACTTCACGTTGGTTGAGGTGTTTGAACACCTCCGCCGCGCGCTCTTCGCCGATCGTCATCATCAGGATGGCGCTTTTTTCTGTACCGGTCAGACTCATAGTTCTTCACCCATCCATTCACGGATAACCAGCGCAACGACGCGTGGATCATTCTCAGACATATCGCGGATGCGCTGGCTCATGACTTCGGCGCTCATACGGTTGCTCGATTTACGTTCTTGATCCAACTCGTCTTTGCTGAGCTGGACGCTGAAGGCCTCTTCAGATTCCTGTGCTTCGGCACGTGCTGCCAGCGCTTCTGCTGCGGCTTTCTCCTGCTCTTTCTTACGCATCAGCTGTGGACGCACCAGCTTGCGATAAAGGATGAAGGCAACCAGTGCCACCAGCAGCCAGCGACCACCGCTCATCAACATGTCGAAGAAGGCTTGCGATTGCCAGAACGGCAGGTCACCGCCAGACGGCTCGGTCATGTTGAACTGGGAGTTCACGACGTTGATGCTGTCACCACGATTCTGGGAGTAGCCCATCGCTTCGCGGGTTAAGTCTTCAATCTGTTTGATCTGCTGATCGTTCAGTGCAACCGCTTTACCTTTGCCGTCATCGCGATAGTTCACTACCACCGCGACTGACAGGCGCTGTACATCACCGACGTTCACCTTGGTATGGCGAATGGTGCGATCCAGTTCGTAGTTTACGGTGTCATTACGGTTGGAGCTGCTTGGGCCGCTGCTCTGTGCGGTGCTGGTCGAGGTGCCATTGTTTTGGCCATTCGCGTTCTGACCATTAGCATTTTGACCGTTGGCATTATTCTGCTGCTGCGGATTGTTAACTGGTGCCGTATTGGCCGGTGCAGGCTGATTCGACAGTGCACCCGGCACGCCGCCGGGGTACGGGCTACCGTTTTGCTCACTGGTATTGGTCTGGCGCGAGCGAATCGCGGTGCTACCAGGATTGGCGTTCGGCTGGTACTTCTCATCCGTTTGTTCGCTACGGTCAAAGTTAATCTGCGCTGTCACCTGCGCATGCACATTGCCTTGGCCAACAATCGGGTTGAGGATCGCTTCGATACGTTGCTGATAGCGCGCTTCGACTTCAGAGGCGTATTTCAGCTGAGCGTCATTCAGGTCACGGCCTTCGCTGTCAGAGCGCGTCAGCAGGCGTCCGGTCTGGTCAACTACCGTGACGTTGCCGGGTGGTAGTCCTGCCACACTGCTCGACACCATGTGCTGAATGGCCTGAATTTGGCCTTCATCTAATGCACGGCCCGGTTGCAGGATCAGGGTAACGGAAGCTGAAGGGGCTTTTTGCTCACGAACGAACAGCGTCGGTTTCGGCATCGCCAGATGGACGCGCGCGCTCTTCACCGGACCCAGCGTTTCAATGGTGCGTGCCAGTTCACCTTCCAGCGCACGCTGGTAGTTAATCTGCTCGCTGAACTGGCTGATGCCGAACTTCTCTTTGTCCATCAGCTCAAAGCCAACGGAGCCGCCTTTCGGCAGCCCCTGTTGCGCCAGGCGCAGACGCAGTTCATGCACTTTATCGGCGGGCACCATTAATGCACCACCGTTCTCGGCGAACTGATAAGGGATGTTCATTTGCGTTAACTGCGTGACAATCGCGCCGCCATCCTCATCAGAGAGGTTGTTATAAAGGACACGATAGTCCGGCGCTTTAGCCCACAGCACCAACGCAAAAACCACCGCAATGGCGGCAGCGGCGGCAACGATTAAAGGAATTCGCGGATTGGCGCGCAGGCGGCCAAGCAGGTCATTGAAGCCTTTCTTTGCGGTATCTTGTGTAGCGGCTGCACTCGCATTCATGACCGATTCCTGCCTGACATAATTGACCGGGTAAGTTGTGGTGACAAAACAGACTCCCTGACTTCCCCCATCATATTTCGCGTTGTAGCTGCGTTGGCTGCGTTCGTTCACCCCAGTCACTTACTCGAGTAAGCTCCTGGGGATTCGCGAACTTGCCGCCTTGCTACAGCGCGAACTATTTTGGGGGCCAAATGAAAAATGAAAATTCCAATCTTATGGGGGGCATTATTTGATGGATTGGGTCACATCGATGGCTGGATAAGCCGGGGTTTTTACGTTTATTTAGCGCCTTTGTCCTATTGACAGTGTGTTAACTTTTGCAGCGTGAAAATGTAAACCCTTCTTCCATGAGGTACAGGCAATGTCGATTCAGGCAATTGATGGTGTGTTGCAGCAGCTGCAGTTAACGTCTTTGCAAGCCAGTGGCAAACAGGCTGAGTCATCCAATCAGGTGGATTTCGGTGCCACCATGAAAGCAGCACTGGATAAGATCAGCGAAACGCAAAACACCGCGCGCGCTCAGGCACAGGATTTTGAAATGGGTAAACCCGGTATTCAGCTGAATGATGTGATGGTCGATCTGCAGAAGTCTTCTATCTCAATGCAGATGGGTGTCCAGGTGCGTAACAAACTGGTGTCCGCTTATACCGATATCATGAATATGCAGGTGTAGTGACTGCACGGATGTTGCGATGTCAGGTGGGAAAGGATTTATCTTTTTCTTCAACAGCGGCATGATGCTGGCCTGACACGCGGATCATATCGGGAAGAGGACTCTCACGTGAAGCATCCCCTGCTGCTGGCGATGGCAATGGCTTTGCTGTCCGGCTGTGATAATAAAAGTGCGGATTTCTCCCCGCAAATGAAAAACTACGCTTACCTCTATCAATTCGAAGCCATACCTGGCAACGTCAAGAGTACCCATCAACGCCTGTTTACTGCCGATGGCACACCGCTGTTCGACGTCGATATTGCGTTTGATCAGCAAGGCTGTGTGACCCATGTTAAATCTATCGACAAGGCCGGTGAAATCACGGAAGTGTCACGCTCAGGCGAGCAACTAACCGGCATGGAAAACGGGCAGGATGTGGTGGTGACACTCAATAAGCAGTGCGCCGTTATTAAGAAAGTCACGCCAACAATGACAGTGGATATCGCCTACAACGCTCAGGGATGGGTTGATCAAATCTCATCTCCCGCTTCTGATGTGAAATTTCATCTGACTTACAATAAAGCGGGTGATATGACGCTATTAAGCATTATGAAGGGCGATGAGACGCTTTCACGTGCCAGCGCGGTTCATGATGCGGACGTGAAGAAAATATCCGATGTGATTACGACGGTGCAAAAAAACAACCTGAGCAAAACCGTCAGCACCGTCTGTAAATATAAAAAAGATGTGCCTTACTACTGTGACACCCTGACAACGGATGCCGATGGTAAGATAACTGATAAGCAATATGGCACCATTGAAGTGACCTATTATTGACGTCAGTGTGCTCGAAGAAAAGTCGCGTAAGCGGCTTTTTTTATGCTCGTTACCTTTGAGCGAAATAAGCGAAGCGCTAAATAAAACAAACACTTACTGATCAAGTGTAGCATCTGTGTGGTAGAGTGCTGGCCAGAGTTAAGCTTTCATGAAGCAAGCAGTCGAGGATAAAGATCTCGCAATACACTCATGGAAGTCTGAACGTTATCCTGGCCACTAGAAGCGTGTATTTATGAAAGAAGGGTATTACTGGGTGAGAGATAATGATAATCCGCCGGAAGTGTGGCGTTATATCAGGCAGTATGGTTGGTATCGTCCCTGCATTGCCGTGCCCATTACCTTAAGCTCATTCAAACTGATGAACTATCAAATCATCAGCGATCGCTTATTACCACCAGGCTATACGCCGCTTTAAATTTAAAAACCGCCTGTGATTAGGCGGTTTTTATTGAAATTTTATTTAATCTCTGGCCATGCTATCGCCGGTAAGCCATTCAACTGTGGGCGGGCAAACAAATACCCCTGGAATTGACTGACACCCGCAGCCTCAAGCCACATCCACTCTTCAGCTTGTTCTACCCCCTCAGCAATCACAGCGATCTCCAAAGAAGAACAGCACTTGATGATGGCATGCAAGATGGCTTGCTTCGGGCCACTTTTGTGCACGTTGCTGATGATCTCACGGTCGATTTTGATTTTATCGGGTTGAAACTTGGACAGCAGCGACAGGCCAGCAAAACCGGCACCAAAATCATCCAGAGCCAGGCTAATTCCTGCTGCCTTAAGTTTGCTTACTTCCGCCGCGAACTCGTCAGCCTTGGAGATGATCTCATTCTCAGTCACTTCCACAATCACCTGCTCCGGCACTAAACCGTTGGCTTCAATTTCTGCCAATAAAAACTCGACGGCATTCGGTACGGTAACCAGTGACATAGGAAGTAAATTAATCGACAGGCTGTGATCGCCAATGCCCAGTGCACTTGCCAGTTGAAACGCGAGCTTCTTCGATTGGATATCGGCGTGATAAATCGCTTCGCCGCCAAAGGCCGAGAAATATTCGCTCGGGGAACCACCATTGGGGGTACGAATCAGTGCTTCATAGGATGCAACGCGGCGTGCAAAAGGGTCGATGATGGGTTGGAAAGCGAAATGACAATCCTGCAACGAGGCCATAATGTCATCCTGCAAGGTAGACGCAGGTTCATCAGCAATAAACTCCCAGGTATTGGCAGCGGGAATTTCAAAATAATTTTCTTTATCACGCGCAATCACGAAAGTACGCAGAAACTGCAACGCACGATCATCGTAAGTCAATTGGTAACGCGAGGTGCCTTTATCCAATACGGCCTGCAACACTGTGGCCTTGTCATGCTCACGTAAATCAAACAGCTCCATCCCCAAGTTGCCGAAGCGGCGCGTGGGCGCAAAGTCGTGCATCAACTCCACCAGGTTATGGTGACGCGCATCTACACAAATACGGTCATAGATGCTTTGTACCGTTTTACGGGGGCCTTCCAAAAGCTGGAAAAAGTGTCGACCGTCGAACAGCAGTATACCGGTGACATCCGAAGACTGGTTTTTGTTATTCGCTTTCGCAACCATGTCTTCCAGCGTTTTAATTGGGACACTATCGTGGAGATGGCTGCGATAGATGATGGTGGTGAGCATGAAGATTGTCCGGACATATCGTTATTGTGGGGCCTACAGTAGCAGGCTTACGCCGGGGTCTGTCCATAGATACAGTGCTTGGCCGTAAACTATTTTCAAAATAATAAGTTAACCGAAGCGGCTAGTAAACGGCGTCAAGTCGAATTGTTAATGAATCGCACCAACATGCGCTTAACGATAAAAATATTCGATTGAATGGATAAATTAAAGGCGTATCGTGGCCCTCGTTAACCAGAGGTGAGCATGATGTTACGCGATTATTTGAAGATTGATGATAGCGATCGTTTAGTTGAGCAGTGCGTGTTAAGACTCAACAACCGCGGTCAAGAAGATGTGACTGAATGGTCAATTGTTGGCGCAGACGGCAAGCATAAAGGCAGCGTTGCGCTGTTTGATAAACTCAGTACCCGCCGCTCTTACTGCGTCAGTTATCGTATTACGCAAACGGATCTGCACGGGAGGGTTGTCGTCGATCATCTGACCGACGTATTGTAAGATTTGACGTAGTTTTGCTTTGCTTGACCCGCTATATAAAGCGGGTTTTTTGCGTGATCATTTTGAACGATATCGACGCATCTCCATCAAAGTTCCAATCAATTCCAGACTGTTCTCTGACGATGTCACCGCAGGAAAATCTTCGTTTAATGGCCTTAACGAGAAAATTTCCTCGTCTTGATATTGTGCTAGCAGGCGAAAAATTCGCACCTGCGCAATGCCATTGACCCGAGCCAGGACCACATCACCCGGTTGGGGGGCGACGGCAGGGTCAAATATCATCGTGTCATTCGGTCGATACTCGGGCTGCATGGAGTCATCTTCCAGCGTGACGGCGAGCGCCAGTTCACCGAGTGGAACGTCACTATAGAGAAAGCGTGTGGCGTGTTGCTGTATGGACAGGCGTTGCTCCTGCAACCACAGCGCCGCTTGCGCCAGGCTTATCAGGGGCAGGGTAGTGAGATGACTGACGCTCGATGGCGCTGCAAATACTTCACCGTCACCATCAATGATCCATGCAGCAGTACATTGCAGCCACTCTGCTAAGCGCAAAAGATTTTCACCGCGAGGCACCGTTTCTTCCTTTTCCCACTGCGAAACAGCCACATGTGAAACGCCAATGCCACTCGCCAACGCCTGCTGGGTGAGTTTCAGCGCTTTACGACGGCTGCGAATGCGTTCACCAACAAATTCTTTTTTCATCATCTTGACAACTCCAGCCAGGTTTACTTAAGTATACTTAAATTCATTAATTAAAGTAAACTTAAATCATGGCGTTGGCCAGGTAACTGGCAAGGGTGGTCAACGTGCTTTGGGGCTGACTCCTTGCCAGTGTTGAGAGGTGATGCATGGAAAGTAGTTTGGTGACCAGTGTCGGTGCGTTGCTTCTCGGCGGCGGTGCGGCAGCGGTGTTTTGGAAGCCTTTAATGGCAGGCGTCGCGGCCATCGTCACCAGCAATCGCGCTGGCGGAGAGATCATTACCAGCTACAAAGAGCAGGTGATGCTTCTTAAGGAGAGCCATGCATTGATGCGCCAGGAGAACGACGATCTGCGCCAGCGGCATGATAAAAACCTGCGGCGAATATCATCGTTGGAAACCGATTTGCGGCTGATTAAAAACGCGTTAGGCATTTTACTGGCGACCACGGAATCTGACCACAGCGACAAATTCCGCAGTCAAATCAATCAACTGATTTCCACCCTTGAGGAGAGCCGCGATGGTGCAGATAAACACTGAATTCTCCGTCAAAAACCATCGACGCCAGTTACTGCTTGGCGGATTACTGCTGGTGCTGTCGCTGCTGTGTGTGGCGATGACCATCATGTTTGTGTTCGTCAATAACAGCGCCAATCGTCGAGTAGAGGATATTCGCCAGCAGTACCGCACTATTTCGGATCGACGAGAAGCGCGCGTTGCCGAACTGACCAGCCAGTTGGTGGCGCTGCAAAAAAAACTGGATGGCTTACCGGACCGCACCGCGAATAAGACAGCAGACAAAGTAAAGCAGGTTGTCGGAGAGGATGCGCCATCCGAACCGACGCGCTAAGGAGGCCAAGATGAGTATTACCGAGCGGATCGTAGAAAGCCTCGGCCAACTACGGTCTTTATTAAGTCAGAAGGAGAAAATTATGAGCGATCAAACTGTCACTGAATCAACCACCACCTCAGCACCGGATGCCACTGCGCTTTCACCGGCAGAGAGTTTTGCTAATGAAGTCGCGGCACCTGTTGTTAGCACCTCAGATACCTCTGTGGCCACACCGGTTGATGCCTCACCGGCTGTAGCAGCGGATGCTGCAGCGCAGTTCTCTGCTGAGCCTGTTGCTGCAACCGATGCTACATCGCAGCCTACTGCAGTACCGGTTGTCGAGGCGGATGTTGCATTGCCATCCTCAGTTGCAACGGCTGCTGCAACCAATGCTACACCGCAGCTCTCTGCAGCATCGGCTGTTGCGACAGATGCTGCATCGCAACCCGCTTCTGCTGTTCAGCAAGACATTAGTGCCAGTGTTAAAGACTTCTCACAGGCGTTTAATTTTGTTGAGCAGGGCGTGGTGCAACTGGGCGCAGCCGCCAAGGATGAGCTGATTGCGCTGGCAAGGAAGTACCTGTAATTACCGGGCGGCCTGCGGGTCGCCTGTCTTTGACACTTCCGATTATTCTTAATGCGGCCTCGCTATTTTCAACTACCTTTAATCATTCAGACGTTATTTAAACGGGTTTAATTAGCGAAAAGGAAGATAGCATGAGTGATACAGAGGCAATCAAAACCAAAACTGACTACCTGCGTGATGTCACCTCACAGCTAAAAGAGATGCGTCACTACGCGCAGACCAATACTGAGACGCTGTCCAGTCACTGGTTAGCCTTTGATGCAGGGGAATATAAAGATAAAGAGTATGCCGGGCGTTTTGATACGCTGATCAACAAGCAGGGACAGCTGTTGGATGATATTGATCAGGCGATTCAGGATTTGGAAATCGCCATCAATCACAGTGAGCAGGAAAGCTAAGTTCCTTCTGGGCGGGTGGCTTAATCGGCCACCAGCCACATATCCGCTTCATCGAACATCTCTTCAACAATGCGTGCGACAGTCGCTTTATCGTTCTTACTAAGATCGGTATCAATCGCATTACGCTCCATTGGCTTAACACGCACCTCAGCGTCAGGAAACACGCGCTGCACGCGCTTCTCTAACTCCTGCAAAATCATCTCGCGCGCACCCGGTAAACCGGCCACGTTGCGCTTGTCGTAAATCAGCTCCACAAACATCAGGGTATTCCATTGTTCAAACAGGGTGCGTCATATTACTGTAAATAAAAACAGTAGCAAGCTGCGAGGGCTTATCAGGAGGAGTTTTTTTGCTCAGGGACAAAGAGAAGGGAACAACGTTGAAGGAAAAAATACTACCTCTGGAGGGTAAATCCAGCAACACCTCCAGAGGCGGCGCAACAGCACCTTCGTTCAAGGACAATCTACGACCTAAGCCGTCCCGACTAAGTTATACAACTTAGACCAAGTTGTACAACTTTTTCCTTGGGAATTTGTGCGGTTGGAGGTGTATCTGAGATGCTTTATTAGTACCGCTTCGCTTAGAGTTCGTTTTTGATGCAGAACTCTTCCCACGTCATTCCTAATGCTTCCGCATGAGATTTTAGATAGGTTTCAATGGCTTCTGCTGCAACGGCTTTGTCAGGCTCAGCCAATTGAATGGAAAACAGCATGCCATCCAGTTTCTTTTGGCGCAGGAACGCGGCGTAAATACGTTCAGCATGCCATTCACGCAGTTGGCGCAATGAGAGGTTGGCGGCACGCGCATCGCTTTCTGTCAGCTCATCTAACGCGGCTTGAAAATCGGCGTGGGCGGCAAAAAACATGGTACGCGCCTGTGCGTAATACTCTTCTGGGGTTTTCATCGGTGATTCCTGCTCTTTAACTTGCGCGCTAGTGTAGCGTGCGCACGATGCGTTGTCAGGAAACGCAGGGTTTTATTCAAGATACCTTGCGTAACTTACGCGAAAAATTATAACGTACCCGGCATTGACGCGAGTGTAGGGATGAATAATGAAAAAGTGGATGCTGCTGGCTGCGATCGGCCTGAGCGGATGTGCGCAAATCACCAGTTATGACGGTGCGGTAAAAACCCCTGCGCCGCAGGAACTAAAGGGCAACTGGCAGACGGTTGGCCCACAGAGCAAACTGATCAGCAGCCAGGCGATTGGCAGCCTGATTATCGGCGCTGAGGGCGATACGCTGGATTGCCGCCAGTGGCAGCGCGTGATTGCCAAGCCAGGTAAATTAACCCGCTTGGGCGACCAATGGGTCAACGTGACGCGCCAGGTGCGCGTGATGCCGATTGTGCTGAATAACGGCGAGCTGCGTTATGACGGATTGCGCATGCGTAAGATTGATCTCCCAACCATCGAGTGCCAGCAAGCGCTGGAAGAGGTGGCAAAGCGCCCGAATGAGGCGGTGATCCAGAATATCGAGCCGGAGATCATGCGTCCGGTTTCGGTCCCCGCGCAAAAATAAGATAAAAAAAGGGTGAGCATTGAGCTCACCCTTCGCTATTCACACTTCAGACCCATCATGAACTCTGCGGCAAATACACATTGCCTTGCTTGCCATAGGCGCTCATTACAGATTTCTGTTTTGCAGACTGACCTACCAGCAGCGTCAGCTCGTCCATACGCAATTTCAACAGACGTTTGACTTCACTCTCATTGTCGAGGATATGGCGCAAGACTGGGCGCAGTTGCTCCTGCATCTGACTGGAAGGAGGCGCAGCTTCCGTTGTTCGGGCCAACGTTTGCACCGCACTGACGTAATCCATCTCCTTTGTAATCAGGTCATCCCATTCGCCGTCTGCGGCCAGGCGCAGCATTCCATGGCTGAGATCAAGTAACTGTTGGTAAACGGTGATCAGTTGCGGTGCGTTATTCATTAAACGGCGTCCTGAAGGTGTTGAGGTTGTGCGACTTCTTTCCAGGCATCAGCGATATTACGCAGAAGACCTTCTACTTCTTCAAGGGCTTCTACGTCATTTCGCAGGTTGGCCTGAATCAAACGGCGGACCATATAGGTATACAGCCCTAACAGGTTATCGGTGAGCTCATCGCCTGACTGCTCATCCAGACCCTGCTTCAATCCGCCTTCGATGATATTAATGGCCTTGGAAATCGAATTACCTTTTCCTTGAATATTGCCATCCTGCATAAACAGGCGGGCGCGGATCAGTGCGCTGATGGCGCCGTCAAACAACAACGTAATCAGCTGCTGTTGGTTGGCGCTCATCACCGAGCTTTCCACCCCAATTTTTGCATAGGCTTGAGTGCCGTTTGCGCTGTACATGATTACTCCTTACGAAGAAGAGCTAGAGCTGCTTGACGTATCGAACTGTTGCGTCAGATAAGAACTGGTGTTGTTCAGTGAACTCATGGTGATATCGAGCTGGGTAAACTGCGCTTTGTATCGCGCGATCATATTGTCAATCCGTGTGCTCATGTCGTTGTATTGCTCGGTCAGATTGTTCAGCGTTTTACTGACGCCGTCTTTCGCAGACTGAATGCTCCCGGTGGAAGAGAGCCAACTGGTGAGGTTGGTCGCTAAGGTGGTGGTGATACCGGTAGTTTTACCGTCACCCACAATCATCTGCTTGATACCATCAGGATCTTTCGTCAGCTCGGTTGAGAGCTTGTCAGAGTCCAGCGTCAATTCACCGGTCGTGGGATCGGAAGTGATACCGATCTGCGCCAGGGTTTTATAAGTAGAGGTGCTGGCAGAATTCGTCAGCATGCTTTTTATCTGGGTCTGGATGGTTCGCAGCGTGCTGTCACCAATCAATGCACCATTGCTGGTGTCTTGTGCATCAGAACCGACATCAACCGCGGTATATTTGGTCAGCGAGCTGAACTGATCCAGCAGAGAATTATAGGCCGTAACAAAGTTAGAGATCGCTGTAGTCGCTTTAGAGGTATCTTGCGCGACAGTCAGCGTCTGGTTGCCGGTAGTGGTGTCATTCAGGTTGAGCGTAATACCTTCCAACGCATCACTGATGGTGTTGCTGCTGTTGGTGATTTTGACATTGTTGACGGTTAGCTCTGCATCTTGTGCTTGCACGCTAACACTCATTGGATTGCCTTCGCCGGTGTCAGCGTCGACTTTAGTGGAATCAAAACCAACAATGTTATTCAGTGTATCGTCGCCACTCACGCTAATAGATGAAACGGCGTTGGCCTCACCGGTTTTGGATGAGGTCAGAGACAAGCGGTAAGAACCATCGGCGACTTTAATGATGCTGGCGCTAACACCTGCACTGGCACCGTTGATGGCATCACGCATGCCTGTCAATGAAGTCTGGTCAGTGGTCAGCGCGATATCTTTGCTGGTGCCATCTGCGAGCTTGATGGTCAGGGTACGGCTGGTGGCTGAGCTGTCACCTAATGCAGTGGTGTTACTGGTCTGTACCGCAGAAGTCAGCGTCTGCGCTTGCGCCAGCTGGGTTACTGCAACGTTGTACTTACCGGCAACAACGGTACCAGATGTGGTGGCGCTGAAGGCGCTACTACTGCTGGTTGCGGTGGTGGCAGAGAACAGGTCTGCACTGTTCAGCGCGGTGTTGGCGGTTTGGAAGGTCGTCAACGCACTGGAGAGTGTGCCATAGGCACTCAGCTTCGCGGTATAGGCGCTCTGCTGCGTGGATATGGGGGTTAAGGATGCTTTTTCGGCAGTGGATAAGCTGTCAAGAATGTCACTTAAGTTAAGGCCTGAACCGACACCGAGGTTAGTAATAGTCGCCATGTTATTTCCTTTTCCTGTCTACACAGAGAGTGAATACCGCGGTTATCGGCTTATTTGAGATAAAGTTTAGAATTATTTATCAGCGGCTAATAAAGCGAATAGGCCATATAGAGAAGGGTATTTCTGGCGCTAGAAAAGTGATCAAGTTGCACTAAAGATGTGCGAGGTGAGGGCGATAAAGATAAGCGTGACAGGTTGAAGGGAAAAATTTTCGCCTGGTACTAAAAAAAATCTAAAGGTTGTTTGAAGGCAGACGATAACAACTTTGACGGCGCTGAAGCCGGCGGGTTGAAGCCCACACCTTAACCAAAGACTTGATTAATAGGAACTTAACCATGGCTCAAGTAATTAACACCAACAGCCTCTCGCTGATCACCCAGAACAACATCAACAAAAACCAGTCAGCGCTCTCAACCTCTATCGAGCGTCTGTCATCTGGTCTGCGTATCAACAGCGCAAAAGACGATGCAGCAGGTCAGGCAATTGCCAACCGCTTCCAGTCTAACATCACCGGCTTGACTCAGGCTGCTCGTAACGCCAACGACGGTATCTCTGCAGCGCAGACTACTGAAGGCGCACTGTCTGAAATCAACAACAACTTACAGCGTGTTCGTGAACTGACTGTACAGTCTCAGAACGGCACCAACAGCCAGTCTGACCTGGACTCAATTCAGGACGAAATCAAATCACGTCTGGACGAAATTGACCGCGTATCTGGTCAGACTCAGTTCAACGGCGTGAACGTATTGTCTAAAGACGGCTCCCTGAAAATTCAGGTTGGCGCAAACGATGGTCAGACTATCTCTATTGACCTGAAGCAGATCGATTCATCTACACTGGGTCTGAACGGTTTTAACGTGAACGGTGCTGGTACTATTACCAACAAAACTGCCACTATTAGTGACCTGTCTGCTGCTGGTGCAAACGTTTCTGGTACTGGCCCATATGCTGTTACCACTAACTTCGACAAATTGACTGCTGACACTGCATTCAGCAAATTAAGCGATGGCGATCAGGTTACCATCAGTGCTGGTTCTGCTGCTTCAGGTACTTACACCTATAACGCAGCATCTAACAACTTCTCTATTGATAAGACTGTTGCTTCAGGCGATGCCGGCACTTATGGTGCAACGCTGAAAGCTGACGCTGGCCAGACTAAATCTGGTACTTATACTTCGTCTACCGGTTCTGTAAGCTTCGATACTGATGCTACTGGCAACATCACCATCGGTGGTAAAGCAGCCTATATCAGCAACGGCGCACTGACTACCAACAACGTGTCTGGCTCTACTGCTGCAACCATGTCTAGCCTGTTCACTGCAGCATCTTCTGGTACCACTGCAGGTAGCATCAGCTTTGATGACAAGACTTACAGCTTTGATGCAACTGCTAACAGCGGCCTGACTTATAAAGACACCGTGACTTCAGATGCATTGCTGGCTAACGTTAAAGCGGATGCTTCAACTACCATCAAGTTCAACAAAGAAGCCCTGAATTACACTGCAACCTTGGCAAGCGGCACCTCTGCAGCTACCTTCGTTGATGGTGATGGCGTGATGACTGCTACTTCTGGTTACACCGTCAACTACAATGTAGACAAAGATACTGGTTCAGTGACTGTTGCTTCTAACGGTGCTGGTGCATCAGGTAAATACGCAGCGACCGAAGGCGCATCAGTGTATGTGAGCAGCGCGGGTAAATTGACTACCTCTTCTACCAGCACAGGTACTCAGACTGCTGATCCATTGGCAGCACTGGATGCGGCAATCTCTTCTGTAGATAAATTCCGTAGCTCCTTAGGTGCGATTCAGAACCGTCTGGATTCAGCGGTGACGAACCTTAACAACACCACCACTAACCTGTCTGAAGCACAGTCTCGTATTCAGGATGCTGATTACGCAACTGAAGTTTCAAACATGTCTAAAGCACAGATCATCCAGCAGGCAGGTAACTCAGTGTTGGCTAAAGCTAACCAGGTTCCACAGCAGGTTCTGTCTCTGCTACAGGGCTAATCAACTTAAACAAGTTGTTTCCCAAACCCCGCTTAGGCGGGGTTTTTTTTTGCAATCATAAAAATAAACGGAAGGAATAGCGCTATTTCAGGAGGATGATGCGGCAATTGTTTTTGACACAACAGCATATAGTCAAGAGTATCGAAAACTATGCATTCCCTTGCTAACAGCACGAAAGCAAGATCAGCCCGAGGCCTCTGTTATGGAAAAGTATCCACTCGTCAGTATTATTATTCCGGCATATAAACCCATGTGGTTCAAGGAGTGTATTGAAAGCGCGCTTGCGCAAACCTATCCTCATTGTGAAATCATTATTGGCGATGATAGTCCCGATGAACATATTGAGTCACTAGCCGCTGAATATCTGAATGATGGTCGTTTTCCTGTAAGCTATATTCGAACTGGGCGGTCAAATGGGTCTATTCACAACTATGAAACCAGTTTGCCATCTGCCAAAGGGAAGTATGTCAAGTTTCTCAATGACGATGACTTAATTGCACCTGACAATATTGCATGCCAGGTAACAGTTATGGAACAAAATCCTTCGCTCTCGCTTACCACTTCACGTCGACATCTTATCGATCCTTTAGGAAAAATATTACCTCAAGCCTTCGCATCAGGTGAGGCTGTAAAATATGACAGTGTTATGAAGGGTGAAGATGTCATTCGCTGGCAAAGCATTCATCTTAAAAATTTTATCGGCGAGCCTTGTTGTGTGTTATTTCGAAATGAGTTGCTGCAAGCATTAATGGCGAGTGAAGGTTCGTTATTTGAAATTGAAGGCAAAACCATTAATTTCGTAGACGACCTCACACTCTATTTGAAGATGCTTCGATCAGGGGATTTAGCTTACCTGACAGAAAAAACAGCGTCATTCCGTTTATCAGCCCTGCAGATCAGCCAAATTGCGCGAGAAAATGATCATTCAGCCTCTGAAAATGCGACCTATCTTTGCGAGTTTTTGAAAAAATCGGGTTGGTTTACTGAACGTCATTTGAACGGCGACTTTGTTCAGGTTGCATCATTAGTTGAACCCAATGAATATCAGTTTGTAAATATCCATAGTAATCTGCATAACAGTTTGACGGAAAGCATTTTAAAAAATTGGGTTAAGATACGAAAGATATCTGCGACTGAAAAACACTTGATCGATACACACCATAATGAGAACAACATTAATCCAAGCATAAGCATATGTGTTCGTCACGTTGAAGGTTCGGTTGATTTAATAAACAAAACAGTTGACTCTATTGATGCAGCCTTACTTCAAGGCGTTCACTTCACATTGACGATATTCAGTGATCAACATTTCGATACTGAACATGAAATAGTGATTTTTGCCGATGAGGCAGAATACATTCATACTCTGAATGCGCACGTTGACAGAAGCGAATGCGAATGGCTGGTGTGTGTTGATTCGGGGACTGAATTTACGGAGTCAGGGCAGAAAAGTCTACAATTTAACTTACCAAAGTACCGTGAAGAACTAGCATTATATGCAGACGAATTAAATTATGTGGGTGATTACGTTACCGGAGCATCATTCCGTCCAGAATTCAATCTGGATTTATTACTGAGCAATCCAGATGAGCAATCTAGAAACTGGTTCTTCCGCCGTGAATTGATAATGGCAGTCGGAGGATTTGATGCTACATCTGGTATTGGAGCAGAATTTGGAATAATTCTCAAGCTTATCGAGAGTAACCATGCCCATACCATTGGGCATATTTCTGAACCCATGTTCATTAGCAAAGAATATTTGCAGCGTATGCATCGGGTCGAACCATTACTGTTACAGCACCTAACAAATCGCGGCTACAATGATGCAGTCGCAATGAAGTATGAAGATAGGTATTTTAATATCCACTATCAGCATGCTGAAAAACCATTGGTGTCGATTGTCATCATCTCGGAGCTGGAACCGGTTGCGATGATGAAAACGCTGGCGAGTATTGTTGAAAATACGCGTTATGAACAATATCAATTAATTGTTTCGACTAATTACCAACTGTCCACATCGCAAAAGAATCAACTACACCAAATTAGCATTCTGGTTAATAAAGAAATTAAGTGGTGTGAGGAAAATGGCAGTGCCAACTATGCGTCATTGTGTAATCAGGGCATTTTATCGAGTGACGGTGACTTTTGCGTTTTCATTGCGGATGATTTAAGCATCGCCAAGCCAGAATGGCTAAATGATCTCCTCAACCATGGACAGCGGCCTGAAGTTGGAATAGTTGGCGGAAAACAGATTGATCAGCAAGGCATTGTACTGCATGCGGGATATGTTTTGGGCAGTCAGGATATTGCCATGCACGCCTTTGAGGGTAAACATGAGAGTCATTTGACCCATATGGCTCGTTTGCGACTGACGCAAAATTATAGCGCTGTTTCAGGCAGGTTTATGCTGGTAAAGAAAAGTCTGCTTCTCGAAATTAATGGCTTTGATAGTTCACTCACGACCCATGCTGATATTGATCTATGTCTTCGTGCTCGTGAAACTGGGCATTTGATCGTCTGGACGCCATTTGCACAGGTGGTGGCTCAGAATTCAGACCAAGAACCGAAAGCACAAATAAAAATCTTGGAAAAAGATCGTAAAATTATATTTGAACGCTGGATGCCAATACTTAGCCATGATCCAGCTTACAACATCAATTTATCGGTAAGCAGTGATTCATTTGACATTGCGCTGGACAGTCAACGAAGCTGGCAACCTCTTTACTGGAAGCCATTACCTGTGGTGATACCAGCAGCAGCAGACTTAAGCGGGTGCGGTTTTTACCGAATTTTTGAACCCTTCTCTGCGATGCAGGAAGCAGGTTTAGTTGGGGGGCAAATGCTTCCTGGCTGGCAAGGTGTGCCAGTTCTAAATCAGTATCAAGCTGATAGCCTGATTTTGCAGCGACAGTTTTCTGAAAGCTCCATGAGTGGGTGAGTGATGTTAAGAAGTATACCAACCTCTATAAGGTATTTGAGTTGGACGATTATTTGCCTAATGTTCCGGTAAAGAACGTCCACCGCGAAAACTTTAAAGGCGATACTCTTAAAATGCTGCGTAAAAGTTTTAGTTTCGTTGACCGTTTCGTGGTCTCAACGGCTGAATTAGGAAATGCATTTGAGGGTATGCATCCTAATATTGTCGTAGTGAATAACCGCCTACCTGAGCGCTGGTGGGGCAACCTGAAAAGCTCGCGTAAGCAAGGAAGAAAACCACGAGTTGGTTGGGCCGGAGGATCCAGTCATACTGGTGACCTGGAAATGATTTTTGATGTAGTGAAAGCTTTCGCTGATGAGGTTGAGTGGGTATTTCTTGGTATGTGCCCAGCCAAAATGAAACCCTATTTGCATGAATTTCATATGGGAACGGATATTAACCTTTATCCGGAAAAATTGGCCTCATTAAATCTTGATCTTGCCTTGGCTCCAGTGGAAGAAAATATTTTCAACAACTGTAAGAGTAACCTGCGCCTACTGGAATATGGTGCTTGTGGTTATCCAGTGATTGCAAGTGATGTGGCTTGCTATCGCGGTGACCTGCCCGTGACGTTAGTTCGTAACCGCTTCAAAGATTGGAGTGATGCATTGCGTATGCACCTTGATGATAGAAAGGCCAGTGAAAAGATGGGTGATGAGCTACGTTTAGCGGTGCTGAAAAACTGGATGTTAACCGGTGATAATGTGAGTGAGTGGGCGAAAGCCTGGTTGCCTGATTAAAAATCAATGTAATGTAAAACGCATTCAGAATAGTCTGAATGCGTTTTATTAAGGCTGGAATGAATTCAAACAGGATATTACATAATCCACTTCCTCTGAGGTCATTGCTGCCGATAAGGGCAGAGAGAGGATTTTCTTATGTAATTGTTCAGTGACAGGGAGTTGTAGATGTTTTAAGTGCTGAAAGGCGGGCTGCTTATGAATCGCAATCGGATAATGAATTAATGTTTTAATGTTGTGGTTAGCCAGCCAGCTTTGTAATGCGTCTCTATGTTCGGTTTGAATGACAAATAAATGCCACACATGTGCTTCCTCAATGACCGCTGTAGGTAGTTTGATTAGAGGATTATTAATAGTGTGGAGGTAACGTTCAATAATGACTCGGCGCTGAGTGGTTTCTTCTTTTAAGTAGCGCAGCTTAACGCGCAGCATTGCAGCTTGTATTTCGTCGAGGCGACTGTTAACACCTGCATACTGGTGATGATATTTTTCTGATGAGCCGTAATTACGCATGGCCGAGACGAGAGCTGCAAGCTCATCATCATTCGTGGTGACTCCACCGGCATCACCTAAAGCACCTAAATTCTTGCCGGGATAAAAACTAAAAGCAGCTGCGTGTCCCCAGCTACCAGCAGGTTGCGCATCAATTTCAGCACCGTGAGCTTGAGCTGAATCTTCAAGAATTAGTAAATTGTGGGCATTAGCCAATTCAATGAGTTCTTGCATTGGAGCCATTTGCCCATAGAGATGTACTGGCAGTATCACACGCGTGCGGGTTGTAATTGCTTGAACGACTGTTTGTGCAGTGATGTTAAAGGTAGCGGCGTCGGGTTCCACCATCACAGGCACTAGGCCATTTGCATTGATAGCCAGCACGGTAGCAATAAAAGTATTTGCAGGTACAATAACTTCATCACCTTCACGAAGCTTCCCCATTTCTTTCCAGGCACGAAATACTAAGCTTAGTGCATCGAGCCCATTCCCCGTTCCAATACAATAGCGAACACCGCAGAACTGTGCGAATTCTTGTTCAAAAGCGTGGACTTGCTCACCATCAATGAAGTAGCCAGATTTTACGACATCAGAGCAAGCTCGAATCAACTCATCTTCATAGCGCTGGTTTACTTTCTTTAAATTTAGAAACTCGACTTTCATCGTTCATTCTTCTTGGTTTAAGTGAAAAATTTATTTAAGTGTGGAAATTATTTGTGTTTTTAAAGCACCAGAACGCTTATTTCGTCCACTTAATCTGAAAGCTTCACCACAGTCGAACCATTTCTATGCAATAGACATGGTATGGTGAATTATATATTTCTATTAATGCCTTGTAAGGCGTAATACGCAAAATCATGATAAAGCGGAGTTTTAGTGATGCAACAACAAGTTCGAATGAACCCCATATTCGATATTGAAATCATGCAGTTACATTCCAAAACTCTCTTTTCATAATTTCAATATAATCGTTATAGCTGCGAACATAGTCAGTTTCATCATAGACTTGGTCAGCGAGGACCATTAAAACGCAATCTTCACTGAACTCATGCATCTCACGCCAGATCATCGAATCAAGCAACAATCCTTGTGCAGGGTTATCAAGGAGTAATTCAATACGCTCTTGTCCATTATCAAGAGTAAAACGGCATGAACCGCGCACAGCAACAACTAACTGCTTTAGGTGTCGATGAGCATGACATCCGCGGCGCACATCGTCACGGGTGTTGAACATGTAGTACACCCGTTTGATATCAAAGTGAATATTGCTGTTATGTTCCAACGAAATCAGAGAGCCGCGTTCATCACCATGTGTTTGTAAGCGAATTAATTTTATGTCCATGTGGGATTATCCCCCGAAATGGGTAAATGGTAGTGTTAATTATGCGATGTCATTCTGTAATTATAGGGATACGGATTAAGAGCGATTTGTTGAATAGCGAGCGTTTTATGGGGCTTATCGTTACGCTCTTACAAGCACGCATTTTGTAGGATTACACGGTGCCCATGCTGACTGGTTAAGAACACCTTAATGGTAGAAAACGTTTAACAGGGAATGCCGCTGCCTTAATACAAATCACCACCATCTCAGCATCCCGATTTCCCCCAGCACCCTATAACCCTAAAAAAGTAACCAGCCTGTTACAGTCCGGCACAAAAATGCCGATAACTTCCCCCAGAATCATTCCAATTTTTTCGCACGACTTTTTTTATTTCTGGGGTGTCTATGCGCTTCAATTATGACTTGTTACCGGGTGAGCAGCTGACTTTCGAAGAGATCGCGTTACGCTATGCGCAGCAGCATCCTGATGAGAAAGAACTCACCGCACGCGGGTTGCTGAGCCCGTCGACCAGCTTTCGCAATCTGGTCATCCGCGCGGTGTTCGCGCAGGAAGAGATCAACAGCCCGCTGGAGGATCTGCTGTTCGTTTCGGAAGATAACGAGCGCAAAAACTATCTGCGTCGCTTTGAGCACTATTTAAAAAATCAGCAGGCCTTCCTTTATTTCCGTCGTAACGATGAAATAAAGAAAGAGGGGCGCTGGAAAGTGGTGGGGGAAACTCAGGTCTATGCCATGCTCGACCCGAATTCGGCGGAGGCGCAGAACCTACTCACCAGCCGGGGCTTCAAGCTGGTGCTGATGCGCCAGACGGAAGAGGATGAGTATTGGCAGCTGTTCGATTCCCAGGCTCATCCTTGCTTCCCGCTGTCGCGCAAGATTCAGTTCCTGGTGGTGCTGAGTACGCCGCAGCATAAAGTGCCAACGGCGGTGATGTCTGGTACGGAAGTGGGGCGCCGTGTGAAAGCCAAAGTGCTGCAGCGCGCCAGCCAGGCGGAGTTCAGTTCGGCGGTGAAAGCCCGCTATGGTGCTTGCATTATTACCGGCACACAACTCACGGAACGGCATAGCTGGCCTTGGGTGGAAGCGTGCTACATCGACACGCAAGAAAATGAAGAAGGTTTTCTGGCGGATAACAGTGTCGATAATGGTTTGTTCCTGCGCAGTGACTTACAGCGGCTGTTCATCAATAAAATGATAAGTATCGACGCGGAAACTGGGGAGGTTTTATTTAATCCTGCACTGGAAACAGAAGCGCCGATAAGCGATTTTTATCAGACGCTTGCAGGAAAGACCTGTGTGCTGTGGGATGCCGTGCCGCCTGGCACGCGGCAACGGCTGCGTAATCTTCGCTAGCCGCTGCGCTTACGGCGGTGCATTGCACCGCCATCCATAACAAATTTGAAATAACCTCGCTTTTTCCTGTCTATTCTGCCAATCAAAACCCCTACAGAATTGGATAATCATGCCGATAACTTTATTAACGCAGGGTAGTCAACGTGAACGATCTCTATACGCCCGATGGCGTGATGGATAAACATTCGCTCTGGCAGCGCTACGTTCCTCTGGTGCGGCATGAAGCGTTGCGCTTGCAGGTGCGTTTGCCAGCCAGCGTTGAGCTTGACGATCTGCTGCAAGCGGGTGGTATCGGATTATTGAATGCCGTGGAGCGTTATGACGCGCTACAAGGCACTGCCTTTACCACTTATGCCGTGCAGCGTATCCGAGGCGCAATGCTGGATGAACTGCGCAGTCGCGACTGGGCACCTCGTAGCGTACGTCGTAATGCGCGCGAAGTGGCTGGTGCCATGCATCAGGTAGAACAAGCGTTGGGGCGCTCGGCTACTGAGCAGGAAGTGGCTGAACAGTTGAATGTTTCGCTGGAAGAGTATCGGCAAATTTTGCTCGATACGAATAACAGCCAACTCTTCTCCTATGATGAATATCGAGAAGAACACGGGGACAGTGCGGAATTGGTGACGGAGGGGCATGAGGAAGCCAACCCGCTTCATCAATTAATGGAAGGAAACCTTCGTGACCGCGTAATTGAAGCGATCGAGGCATTACCCGATCGTGAAAAATTAGTGCTCACACTGTACTACCAGGAAGAACTGAACCTGAAAGAGATTGGCGCAGTGCTTGAAGTGGGGGAATCCCGCGTCAGCCAGTTGCACAGTCAGGCGATAAAACGCCTGCGTGCCCGATTGTCGGGGGCGCGCTGACAGAATCAGTTCCTGGGATCGAAAAATAATAAAACCGGGGACTCAGCAATGGGAGCCAAAGCCAAAGCCAGACCTTTAAGTCGCTATCTTAAAGACTACAAACACAGCCAAAGCAACTGTTCACATTGTGGCAAGGTTCTAGACCGCATGGCGTTAGTATTCCGCGGCCAGATCATTAATAAAGAGGCCATCGCTCGGATGGACCAAATGATTGACGATCAGGTGTGGATGAAACTCCAGCCGGAATTAACCGCGTTATGTCGTTTCTGTAGCGATATTTTTTGTAATACCCATCCAAATTACTTCGATATCATGGCGTTTAAGCAGTATTTGTTTGAACAGACCGAAATGAGTCACAGCACGATTCGTGAATATGTGGTTCGCCTGCGTCGTCTTGACGACATGCTGAAAGCGAAAAATTTCCCGGCAGACAAATTACGGGGCAACAGCTGGCATGAGTGTCTGGAAAATGATTTGCCCGACGCGGGTAACAATAATTACCGCATCGCACTGCGAAAATATGACCAGTTTTTAGGCTGGCAGCAGGGCTAATTGTGATCCTACCCTTGTTGTCGCTGAGCATAGCGACAACAAGGGCCGCACACGTCGAATTCCGGGTGCGACTTTTCTCATCTTCTGCAACACTGTATGGATAATTGCATATTGCCCGAATGGAGGCTGCATTGTCCTTACACCTTTTGCACCAGTTCCCACGTCTCGAATTACTCGGTGCGCCGACGCCGCTTGAGCATTTACCACGGCTTTCTGACTACCTTGGCCGCGATATTTTTATCAAGCGCGATGATTTCACCCCTGTCGCCTTAGGCGGTAATAAGCTGCGCAAGCTCGAATTTCTCGCTGCCGATGCGCTGCGTGAAGGGGCTGATGTCCTGCTGACGGCGGGGGCTATTCAGTCAAACCATGTGCGCCAGACCGCTGCCGTTGCAGCACGTCTCGGATTGAAATGCGTGGCCTTGCTGGAAAATCCAATTGGCACCGCCTCTGAAAACTATCTCTCCAACGGTAACCGTTTGCTGCTCGACCTGATGGATGCTGAGGTCGTTATGGTGGAGGCGTTACATAATCCGACTCAGCAATTGGCCGAACAGGCGGAACGCCTCGAAGCGCAGGGTTTCCGACCTTATGTGGTGCCTGTCGGGGGTTCTAACGCGTTAGGTGCGTTGGGCTATGTCGAATGTGCCCAGGAAATTGCCCATCAGAGCGAAGGCGTGGTGGATTTTGCCGCCGTGGTGGTGGCTTCTGGCAGCGCCGGAACCCATGCGGGCTTAGCCGTCGGGCTGGAACATCTGTTACCGCAAAGCGAACTGATTGGCGTGACCGTTTCGCGTAAGGTCGAAGCACAGCTGCCGGTGGTGGAGCGTATTCGTACTGCACTGGCTGAACAGCTAGAAGTTCAGGCGCACGCGCCCATTACCTTGTGGGATGACTATTTTGCGCCACGCTACGGTGAACCGAATGAAGAGGGGATGGAAGCGGTCAAGTTACTGGCACGTCTTGAAGGCATCATGCTGGACCCGGTGTACACCGGCAAAGCGATGGCGGGCCTGATCGATGGCATTGCGCAGAATCGTTTCCGACGTGAAGGTCCGCTGCTGTTTGTGCATACCGGTGGATCGCCAGCGTTATTTGCTTATCATCCTTCGGTCTGAGACAGCACCAAAAAAAGTTTATAATCCGGCGGTTATTGCAGGCTGAAGTGCGCAATAACGCCAATAACGAAAGGGCGGCAAACATTGGTTTCGCTGCCCCACAGCACACAACACATCACAATAAATGGGGTAAACATGGCTTTCTCTCCAATTCGTCGCCAACTGGTGATGGGCATGATGGCGGTCGCGCTGGTCGCGGGCGTTAACGTCAAATCTTTCGCAGCAGAAGATCTGCTGGCGCAGGTGAAAAGCAAAGGCGAGCTGCGCGTAGGTCTTGAAGGCACTTATCCACCGTTCAGTTTCCAGGACGAAAGCGGCAAACTCACCGGTTTCGAAGTTGAATTTGCGCAGGAACTGGCTAAGCATCTCGGTGTAAAAGCCGATCTCAAACCGACCAAATGGGATGGCATGCTGGCCGCGCTGGACTCGAAACGTATTGATGTGGTGATTAACCAGGTGACGATTTCACCTGAGCGTAAGAAGAAGTATGACTTCTCCACGCCTTACACCATCTCTGGCGTGCAGGCGCTGACGCTGAAGAAAAATGCTGGCACCATCACCAAGCCGGAAGATCTGTCTGGCAAGAAGGTGGGGGTAGGCCTTGGTTCTAACTACGAGCAGTGGCTGCGCGACAATGTCAAGGGCGTGGACATCCGTACTTATGATGATGACCCAACGAAATATCAGGATCTGCGTTCAGGCCGTCTTAATGCCATCCTGGTTGACCGATTAGCGGCTTTGGATCTGGTGAAGAAAACCGGCGATACCATGGCCGTTGCAGGCCCAGCGTTCTCCCGTCTGGAATCAGGCGTTGCGCTGCGTAAAGGCAACGACGATTTGCTGAAAGCCATTGATGCGGCGATTGCCGACATGCAGAAAGATGGCTCGCTGAGCAAACTGTCTGAGAAATGGTTCGGCGCGGACGTCACTAAATAATGCAGGAAAGCTTACAACTGGTGCTGGATTCAGCACCATTTTTACTCAAGGGCGCGCTGTTCACACTGCAGCTCAGTATCGGCGGGATGTTCTTCGGCCTGGTACTTGGCTTCGTGCTGGCACTGATGCGCCTGTCGCACTTCTGGCCGATTAACTGGCTGGCGCGTATCTATGTGTCGATTTTTCGTGGCACACCGCTGATTGCTCAACTGTTTATGATCTACTACGGTCTGCCGCAGTTTGGTATTGAACTGGATCCGATACCGTCCGCCATGATTGGCCTTTCCCTCAATACGGCAGCTTATGCTTCCGAATCACTGCGTGGTGCGATTGCCGCCATAGAGCGTGGTCAATGGGAAGCGGCAGCCAGTATCGGTATGTCGCCGTGGCAGACCTTGCGCCGTGTCATTCTGCCGCAGGCTGCGCGTACGGCGTTACCGCCACTCGGTAACAGCTTTATCAGTCTGGTCAAAGACACCTCACTGGCCGCGACCATTCAGGTGCCAGAGTTGTTCCGCCAGGCACAGCTCATCACCTCGCGTACTCTGGAAGTGTTCACCATGTATCTGGCGGCATCGCTGATTTACTGGGTGATGGCTACCGTGCTGTCGGCGTTACAAAACCGCCTGGAGGCGCATGTGAATCGTCAGGATCGGGAGGTGAAATGAGCGCGATTGAAGTACGTCAGTTGGTAAAACAGTTTCATGGTCAGACGGTACTGCACGGTATCGATCTCGATGTCGCGCCGGGCGAAGTGGTGGCGATTATTGGACCGAGCGGATCAGGCAAGACCACTTTGCTACGCAGCATTAATCTGCTGGAAGTGCCCGACAGTGGCCGCGTCACGGTGGGCAATATCACCATTGACGCCAGCATAGGCCTTCACAAGCAAAAAGAGCAGGTGAGGCGTTTGCGCCAGCAGGTCGGTTTCGTGTTCCAAAACTTCAATCTGTTCCCGCACCGTTCAGTGCTGGAGAACATCATTGAGGGACCGGTGATCGTGAAAGGTGAACCTAAGGCAGAAGCGGTTGCGCGTGCGCGCAGTTTGCTGGAGAAAGTGGGTTTGCACGGCAAGGAAGATAGCTTCCCGCGCCGTCTTTCGGGGGGGCAGCAGCAGCGTGTCGCCATTGCCCGTGCGCTGGCCATGCGTCCCGAGGTAATTCTGTTTGACGAGCCGACTTCGGCGCTCGACCCCGAGCTGGTGGGCGAGGTGCTTAACACCATCCGCGCACTGGCGCAGGAGAAACGCACCATGGTGATTGTCACCCATGAGATGAGCTTTGCACGGGACGTTGCGGATCGCGCCATCTTTATGGATCAAGGCCGTATTGTGGAACAGGGCGACGCAAAAGCGCTGTTCAGCAATCCGCAACAGGCACGTACTCGGCAATTTCTTGACAAGTTTCTTAATCAATAGTCTCTAGCGCCGTCTGGATCTGACGGCGTTTCCTTCTTTTTACCTGCTTTATGCCTCCTCAGTTTCTTCTGAAAATGTTTTCACTCCTGTGCAATAACTCACTGAAATTAAGGTTTTTATTTAATTTAAAAATCATTTGGCAACTGGTGAAATCATTTTTAAGACCCGCCCGATTGAGACAACTTTGTAAATATAAATAATTCTTTACAAATTCATGGCGCAATCAGGACAAAACAATGAGTAATGCCAGAAATGAGGTCCTCTGGATCAACACGCTAAAAGGTGCATGTATCTTGCTGGTGGTGTTGCACCACTCAATCATCACCACCTTCGCTCCTTCGATACATCATCTCACCGCCGGTGTCGTTCCCGCCCACTGGTGGGTGACATTCAATACCTATCTTTCACCGCTGCGTATGCCTGCATTCTTCTTTGTCTCTGGGTTGCTGGCGGCAAGTTCAATCGTCAAGAAGAGCTGGAAAGAGGTGTTCACCAAGAAGTTCAGTAATATCGTCTACCTGTATTTACTGTGGGGGGCGATTCAATGGCTGAGCATCCACTACATCTCGACGCATCTGGGAGAACGTCTCTCCAGTACTAAGAATGCCGCTTATGCGGATTCACCCTTTGAGTTCATCAAGCTGTTAATGACCGCCATGACCAGCCTGTGGTACCTCTATGCGCTGTCCGGGTTCTTCCTGGTCACTAAGCTGTTCCATCGTCAGAAAATCGCACTGGTATTGCTGGCCATTCTGGCTAACTATGCAGCGCAGTTCAGCCTGATTCCCGGCTGGGGACCCGCAAGCGTGGCGCAGAATTATCTCTACTTCCTGCTCGGTGTGTTCTTTAGCCAGTCTCTGATTGAGATAAGCCAGCTCAAACGTCAGCACTGGTTGCTGCTGGCTGTTATCGCGTTAATCGGTGTGGCGCATCATGTGGGTGGCATCTATAAAAATCCGTTCTACAGCCTGCTGACCATCGTGTTTGGTATTGTGGTGTGCCGTTTCCTTAATGAGCGGCTTAACATGGCATGGCTTAACTGGATTGGTCGTAACACGCTGCAAATTTATGTGCTGCACCGCATCTTTATCGAACTGCTCGGGCTTAGCGCGATTGCGATTGCGCTGCACTACGGCTGGTTTGGTCATGCGGCGTTCAGTTGGGCGTGGGCGTTACTGATGCCTGTTACTGGCGTGGCGGTGTGTGTGTCTGTCTCGCTATTGGTATGGACACTGTTGAATCGCGGTCCAGGGCGCGTTTTATTCTTATATCCACGTCTTCTGCGCAAACCGGCATTAGAAGCTAAATCCGCACCATTGCAATAATTGATAAGGGCCAGTTCACTGGCCCTTATTATTTTCACTTAGCACACCTGAAATATTCCCGCTTATCCATTTGCCACATTTAATCATTATCTGAAAAAGGTTTGATTATTATCTGGCTGTTATCGTGATGGATTGTTCTCAATTTACCCGCCTGAAAAGACATATCGAATTATCCTCGTTGTGAAGGTTAACCCCTCAATTTAAGGCAAATATTCTTAGTCTGCTTAGTATTCGAAGAATGACTGGGACTGTAAAGTATTGTTATATCAGGACCACGAAAAGACTTTTAGGACTTTCGCTACAGTCAGTGCGTGCAAGCGTGTTTAATAATCGTTGAATAACCAGAAATGCTTCATTGCTTTTTTCCTCATACTTCTCCTTTTAAGACCTACACAGCATCGGGAGTAAACCATATGAACAACGCCAGAAAAGAAGATATTGCTTGGGTCAATACCCTTAAGGGGGCCTGTATATTGCTGGTGGTGTTATATCACACCGTATTACCCGGATTTGAAGGAACGGTGAAATATTTGACGGCGGGTTGGATCCCAGCAGAAATATGGGTGCACTTTAATACCGTTTTATCGCCGCTGCGTATGCCAGCCTTTTTCTTTGTTTCTGGCTTACTGGCAACCAACGGGATTCTGAATCGCCCGTGGAAGCAGGTGTTTACCAGTCGTATTACTAATCTGTTCTATCTCTATATTCTTTGGGGCTTTATTCAGTGGTGGTCGATTGTGGGCATTTCCACTGAGATCACCGGACAGCGTATTTCGCAGAACCTGAATGCGGCTTATGCCGGTTCGCTGTTTGAATTCCTTAAGCTGACCTTTATGGCGATGAGTACCTCGTGGTATCTGTACGGCTTAGCGCTCTATTTCCTGTGCGCCAAGATTTTTCACAAGCAGAAAGTGGCGTTACTGGTGGTAGCGGTGGTGCTTAACTATCTGGCCGTTGAGAAGATCATTCCGTACTGGGGACCGCAGAGTGTGGCGCAGTATTTCCTGTTCTTCCTGCTGGGGGCATTCTGGAGCCCATTGATGTTGCGGTTGAGCGAATGGCGTCGCGAGAACATCCTGCCATGGGCATTACTGGCTGCCGTCTCAGGCATCCACATTATCTTCGGCTTGGATAAGAGTCTGTTCCTGTGCATCATCGCGGTGCTGGTGAGCGTGGCGGCTTGCCGCTGGCTTAACGCGCACTTCAAGATGACGTACTTTAACTGGATTGGGCGTAACACACTGCAGATTTACGTGATCCATCGTATCTTCATTGAGTTCTTTGGCATGTCAGCGATTCTGTTCGCTCAGCGCCATCATCTGTTTGAACATGCGTGGTTCTCGGTGATGTGGGCGTGTTTCTATCCTATCGCGATTGTGGGTATCTGTTCGCTGTGTTCAGTGGCGGTATGGTCTCTGACCAACCGTGGATTGGGGCAGTCGCTGTTTGTGTTCCCGACCTTAATCGGTCTGAAGCGCAGCAAGTCAGTGGCGTAAAGCAAAAAGCGCGATAAATCGCGTCGCTACAAACCGTTGCACTGGCCGTAGCGGCGCAATTTATTGCGCAATCTTGCAACGAATGACATCTCAACGTCCTTCGTTGCCCTCAATCATTTCAACCAATCGTCATCAAACTCGCATTCCCTCCCGCCGCGGCGGTATTCACACTCAGCGAACGTTCGATTAGCAGGCGTTCAAGCAGCAGGTTCGTCTCGCCACGGGCAAAGCCCTGCACCGAAACAATCGCACCATCACGGGCTGCAACCTGCTCGCACAGCGTACGCAACTGATCGGCATCACCGTGATAGATCACTGCATCAAAGTCTGCCGCCAGCACATCTTTTACCAGCACCACACGTGGTTGCACAGCTGCAGGCAAACGGGTTCGCAGCTCACGGTGCAACTCATCATCCTGCCACAGCGCCGAGCTGCCTACGCTGGTCACCGCCGCTAACTGCGTTAATGCATCCTGTTCATTATCTGCAATACACAGCACATGCTCGCGCGGTAGCAGGGTAAAGGTGTTGCGCTCACCGGTGGGTCCCGGCAACACGCGTACGGTACCGGCCTGCGCCAGTTCATCGTAACGCTGGCACAGCGCTAATAGATCTGGCTTATCTTGCGCCCAGGTTTGTAACGCCTGATGTGCGCTCATTAACTCGGTGCGAACGCTGCTATCAACAGGTCGTTCAGCGTCCTGGCGATCAAAGGTCTTGCGTAACGCACCATCCGGGCGGTTTGACAGCAGACGATAGAGATAGAGCGGACCGCCCGCTTTTGGACCTGTCCCCGACAAGCCTTCGCCACCGAATGGCTGAACGCCGACCACCGCGCCGACCATGTTGCGGTTGACATACAGGTTGCCGACTTTTGCCCCCGCCGTGACCTGCGCGATGGTTTCGTCGATACGTGTATGCACACCGAGCGTCAGACCATAACCAGAGGCGTTAATTTGATCGATCAGCTGTGGCAGGCTGTTACGGGCGAAGCGCACCACGTGCAATACCGGACCAAACACCTCTTTATCCAGATCGCTCACCTGATCCAACTCGATCAGCGTAGGTTTGATAAAGGTGCCGCTGTTCCACTCTTTGCTGTCTTGTGGATTGTCCTGTGCCGCCTGATAAACGGTGAAACCTTTGTTACGCATCGCCTGAATGTGGCGGTCAATGTTGTCCTTGGCTTCGGCATCGATGACTGGACCAATGTCGGTCGACAGGCGCTCTGGATTACCCATGCGGCATTCGGCCATGGCACCACGCAGCATCTTCAGCGTGTGATCTGCCACATCGTCTTGCACGCAAAGCAGACGCAACGCTGAACAACGCTGTCCAGCACTGTCAAACGCCGAGGCGACGATATCGATCACCACCTGTTCAGTTAACGCTGAGGAGTCAACGATCATGGCGTTCATCCCGCCAGTCTCGGCGATCAGCGGGGTTGGACGGCCTTGCGGATCGAGACGCCCCGCCAGATTGCGCTGCAGCAGCGTGGCGACCGCCGTTGAACCGGTAAACATCACGCCACGAACACGTTCGTCGCCGGTCAGCTGTGCACCCACGGTTTCACCCTGGCCTGGCAGCAGTTGCAGTACGCCAGCAGGCACGCCAGCATCCAGCATGATCTGCACAGCCTGTGCGGCAATCAGCGGAGTCTGCTCAGCAGGTTTCGCCAGCACGCTGTTACCTGCCGCCAGTGCAGCGGCGATCTGCCCCGCGAAAATCGCCAGCGGGAAGTTCCACGGGCTGATGCACACCACGGGACCCAGCGGACGGTGGGTTTCATTATCGAAATCGTCACGCACCATGCCGGCGTAGTAATAGAGGAAATCAACTGCTTCGCGCACTTCGGCAATGGCGTTGTTGTAGGTTTTGCCGGCTTCACGTACCAGCAGGCCAATCAACTGCTGCATCTGGCCTTCCATCGCCTCGGCAGCGCGTTCCAGAATGGCAGCGCGCTCTTGTGGCGGGGTGGCGAACCAGATCGGACCGGCATTTACCGCCGCATCCAGAGCCTCCGAGACTTCTGCTTCACTGGCTTCGCGTACGCTGCCCACCACATCGGCAGGCGCCGACGGGTTCAGCACTGGACGGCTGACGCCTTCACCCAGCGCACCTTCCACCAGAGGTTGTGCGATCCATGGCTGGCTGGCGCTGTTGAGCAGGGCACTGGAGAGTGAAGCCAGACGGTGTTCGTTGGCCATATCCAGACCTGCCGAGTTCACACGCTTTTCGCCATAGAGTTCGCGCGGTAACGGAATCTTTGGATGCGGTAACCCAACGGCACCTTCACTCGCGCCCATCTTCTCGACGGCCGTAACCGGATCGGCCACCAGCTCATCAAGGGGCAGAGTGTTATCAGCGATGCGATTAACGAATGAGGTGTTCGCGCCGTTTTCCAACAGGCGACGTACAAGGTAAGCCAGCAAGGTCTCATGTGTGCCAACTGGTGCATAAATACGGCAAGGACGGTTCAGTTTGCCGTCAGCGACTTTGCCCACCACCTGCTCGTATAACGGTTCACCCATGCCGTGCAGACACTGGAATTCATACTGGCCCGGATAGTAATTATTGCCCGCCAGCTGATAAATCGCTGCCAGTGTGTGAGCATTGTGGGTGGCGAACTGCGGATAAATCAGATTCGGCACTGCCAGCAACTTACGTGCACAGGCCAGATAAGAGATATCGGTATAAACCTTGCGGGTGTAGACCGGATAACCTTCCAGACCTTCGACTTGCGCACGCTTGATTTCGCTATCCCAGTACGCGCCTTTCACCAAGCGGATCATCAGACGGCGACGGCTGCGCTGGGCTAAATCCACCAGTGAGTCGATAACAAATGGGCAGCGCTTCATATACGCCTGAATCACGAAGCCGATGCCGTTCCAGCCTTCTAATTCCGGCTCGAAGCACAGCTTCTCCAGCAGATCGAGTGACAGCTCCAGACGGTCCGCTTCTTCGGCATCGATGTTGATACCAATATCGTAAGAGCGGGCCAGCAAGGTGAGTGATTTGAGAATAGGGTAAAGCTCTTCCATCACGCGCTCATACTGCGCCCGGCTGTAACGCGGATGCAGTGCTGAAAGCTTAATGGAGATGCCAGGGCCTTCATAAATGCCACGACCATTAGAGGCTTTGCCAATCGCATGAATCGCCTGCTGGTAGGAGAGCAGATAGGCTTTAGCATCGCTGGCAGTCAGTGCGGCTTCACCCAGCATGTCATAAGAGTAACGGAAGCCTTTCTCCTCCAGCTTGCGTGCGTTAGCCAATGCTTCTGCGATGGTTTCACCGGTAACAAACTGCTCGCCCATCAGGCGCATCGCCATATCCACGCCTTTGCGGATCAGCGGTTCACCGCTCTTACCGATAATGCGGTTCAGCGAGCGCGACAAATTGGCTTCGTTATGGGTAGACACCAAGCGACCGGTAAACAGCAGGCCCCAGGTAGCGGCGTTAACGAACATTGATGGACTGCGGCCCAGGTGTGACTGCCAGTTACCGTTGCTGATTTTATCGCGGATCAGCGCATCACGGGTTGGCTTATCAGGTATACGCAACAGCGCTTCCGCCAGACACATCAGCGCCACGCCTTCCTGAGAAGAGAGGGAGAACTCCTGCAACAGACTTTGCACCATCCCGGCGCGTCCGGTTGCACCTTTTTGGTGCCGTAACTTATCCGCAAGGCTATAAGCAAGCTGATGGGTTTTCTCTGCCAATGGGGCAGGGAGACGTGCCTGTTCTAGTAGCATCGGCACCGCATCGGTTTCCGGGCGGCGCCACGCGGCGGTGATGGCCGAACGTGTGACCGACTGCGGCAAAATATGTTCGGCGAAGTCGAGGAAAGGCTGGAATGACTCGTCTGGCGCGCCTTCTTCACTGGCGGCATCAGCAAGTTGCACAGAAATTTCTGGTAGCCCTTCACCGGCTTCCAGCTGCGAAAGATAGTTAAAAATCGCCTGTTTGATCAGCCAGTGTGGCGTGCGGTCAATTTTTCCTGCCGCCAGTTTAATGCGATCGCGGGTGGCTTCATCCAGCTTCACCCCCATGGTGGTGGTTCCCATGATTTCCTCTTCCTAAAAATATGAATCGACATCAGCGTGGGCTGCACTATCACTCATGTTGCAACTTTGTGCAACCGTGTTAAATGTGACCTGAGTTGCACGTTTATCACCGCTTAAAAGCGGGCTTGTGAAAAAACGGCACGGAACTTGCTGCAAGAAGCTCGCCAAAGTTGCAACTTCGGTCAAAGAGAACACTTTCATGTTGAATAAGGTGCAACTGAAAGTGTGAGTGAGTGCAACCTATTGGCATTAAAAAATCGAAGTCAGGTGAAACCTATGTGACAGCTGTGTTAAATGCATTGTGCGCGCCGCCCCTTTGCGGCAGGATACCGCGCCTTAAGAGGAATCGCTTTCTCTGGATGCGGTAAAGCCCTGAGTTATCACGTTCCGATAGCGCAGGAAAAAGATTGCTCTTAATGGATTACATAATAAGTGGAGAGAGTATGAGTGTAAGCACACCGATGTTGGTGACCTTTGTAATTTACATCCTCGGGATGGTGTTGATCGGTTTCGTAGCCTATCGTTCGACCAAAAGTTTTGATGACTATATTCTGGGCGGCCGCAGTTTAGGCAGCGTAGTGACTGCACTTTCAGCAGGTGCATCGGATATGAGTGGCTGGCTGCTGATGGGTTTGCCCGGCGCGATTTTCCTTTCCGGTATCTCTGAAAGCTGGATCGCCATCGGCCTGACCATCGGTGCCTGGCTGAACTGGAAAATTGTGGCGGGACGTCTGCGCGTGCAGACCGAACATCACGACAACGCTTTAACCCTGCCGGATTTCTTCTCCAGCCGTTTTGAAGACAAAAGCAAACTGCTGCGTGTCATCTCCGCTGTGGTTATTCTCATCTTCTTCACCATCTATTGCGCATCTGGCGTGGTTGCGGGTGCGCGTCTGTTCGAAAGCACCTTTGGCATGGATTATCAGACTGCCTTGTGGGCGGGGGCGGCAGCCACCATCCTTTATACTTTGGTGGGCGGTTTCCTGGCTGTGAGCTGGACCGACACCGTGCAGGCCAGCCTGATGATCTTTGCGCTGATTCTGACCCCGGTCTTTGTGATTATCGCGGTGGGTGGTTTGGATGATTCACTGGCGGTCATCGAAGCGAAGAGCCTTGAAAACCTCGATATGCTGAAAGGGCTGAACTTTGTCGCGGTGATTTCGCTGCTCGGTTGGGGCTTGGGTTATTTCGGTCAGCCCCATATTCTGGCGCGTTTCATGGCGGCAGATTCACACCGTTCCATCCGCGCGGCACGTCGCATCGGGATGACATGGATGATTCTGTGTCTGGCAGGTGCTGTAGCGGTCGGCTTCTTCGGTATTGCATTCTTCCAGAACCATCCTGAACTCGCGGCAGGCGTAAGTCAGAACGGTGAGCGCGTGTTTATCGAACTGGCACGAATCCTGTTTAACCCTTGGATTGCCGGCATTCTGCTCTCTGCCATCTTGGCTGCGGTGATGTCTACCCTGAGCTGTCAGCTGCTGGTGTGCTCAAGTGCATTGACCGAAGACCTGTATAAAGGCTTCCTGCGTAAAAATGCCAGCCAGAAAGAGCTGGTTTGGGTTGGGCGTTTGATGGTGCTGGTGATTGCGCTGATCGCTATCGCGCTGGCCGCCAACCCGGAAAACCGTGTGCTGGGCTTAGTCAGTTATGCCTGGGCGGGCTTTGGTGCGGCCTTCGGTCCGGTTGTCCTGTTCGGTGTGTGCTGGAAGCGTATGACACGCAACGGAGCGCTGGCCGGTATGGTGATTGGGGCAATGACCGTGCTGCTATGGAAACAGTATGGTTACGTCGAGCTGTATGAAATCATCCCTGGCTTCATCTTCGCCAGCATCGCGATTGTGGTGTTCAGCCTGATTGGCAACGGCCCATCAGAAGCAGCCCAAGCTCGTTTCGCGGCGGCTGAAGCAGAGTACCAGACCAAATAATCTGTCTTTTACAGATCAAGCCCGCCCGTTAAACGGCGGGCTTTTTATTAAATCGCCAATGCCCCAACGCTTCATTCAAAGCAACGACGTAGCCAAACGTCTACTAAAGGTCATTCCGAAAAGCGAAGTCTGTGCGCCAAGAGTTACCAACCTCAAAAAGCAGTTTTTATTAAATCGCGAATGCTACAACGATATTTTCAAAGCAACGATATAGCCCAAAGTCTACTAAAGGCCATTCCGAAGAGCGAAGCGTCCGCGCCATGGATGGCGCGGCCGATCTGCATGGATGCGAGATTCCTTCGCGATCGGAATGGCCTTTAGTGGACCGAGCACGGAACTTGAAGCCACCCCGAACACCCCACATACCTCATGAAACGCCACCACCTCATCTCATTGAATCCGTCTCCCGCTCCGCAAATGAGAAATTATTTCATGACGTGACTTGTATTTTTTATCTCTGTAATGATAATCAATATCGTTCACATTTTACGTATTTTTACTTAAGGTTTACCCTCCTTAACAATCAAGAGGTTGGTGATGTTCGTTCCGTTTCTCATTATGCTGCGTGAAGGTCTTGAAGCAGCACTCATCGTCAGCCTGATTGCCAGCTACCTGAAACGCACCCAGCGCACCCAATGGTTTCCCGCGATGTGGGCTGGCGTGTTCATTGCGGCTGCACTCTGTTTGGCATTAGGCATTTTCATCAACGAAACCACCGGCGAATTCCCGCAGAAACAGCAAGAGCTGTTTGAGGGCATTGTCGCTGTGGTTGCAGTGGTCATCCTCACCTCCATGGTGTTCTGGATGCGCAAAGTCTCGCGCAACATCAAAGCCACGCTGGAACGCTCTGTAGATCAAGCGCTGCAAAAGCAGGGCGGCAGCGGCTTCCCGCTGGTGATCATGGTCTTTCTGGCCGTGGCACGTGAGGGATTAGAATCGGTGTTCTTCCTGCTGGCGGCCTTCACCCAAGATGTGGGTTATGCACCACCAATTGGTGCGGTGCTCGGCTTAGTGACCGCGATCGTTTTAGGCATGCTGCTTTACTACGGCGGCATACGTCTGAACCTTGCCAGCTTCTTCCGCTGGACTAGCTTGTTCATTCTGTTCGTCGCCGCTGGCTTGGCGGCAGGTGCTATCCGTGCCTTCCATGAAGCCGGGCTGTGGAACCACTTCCAGGACGTGGCCTTTGACCTCAGCAACACGCTCTCCACACATTCGGTGGTGGGCACACTGCTGGAAGGTATCTTGGGCTATCAGGAAACCCCAAGTGTCAGTGAAGTCGCGGTATGGCTGATCTATCTGGTCCCCGCACTGCTGCTATTTTTCTTCCCGGCACGTCCGACGGCCAACGCCGCACGCACCACACGCTGAAATTAAATCAGGCGCGATTGCGCGCCTGTTCTTCCATGTAACAGGGATATCACTATGACGATTCGCTTCCGCCGTAAGGCGCTGTTGGTTTCAATGCTGGCCCTCTCTGGCGCCGCTTCTGCTGCATCCATCCCGCAGGTAACGGTCACCGTCACCGACAAACAGTGCGAGCCGATGTCACTCAACGTGCAGGCAGGGAAAACGCAGTTCATCATCAAAAACAACAGCCAGAAAGCGCTGGAATGGGAAATCCTGAAAGGGGTGATGGTGGTGGAAGAGCGTGAAAACATTGCGCCAGGCTTCAGCCAGAAACTCACCGCTAACCTTGAAGCGGGCGAATACGACATGACCTGCGGCTTGCTGACCAACCCGAAAGGTAAACTGGTTGTCACTGGTGAGTCGAAAACCGCTGCCAAAGGCAAAACCGACATCATGCAGCTGGCTGGCCCGATCACTGATTACAAAACCTACGTCATGAGCGAAGTCAAAGAGCTGGTGGCCGGCACTCAAGCCTTCACTGATGCCGTCAAAGCCGGTGACCTTGAGAAAGCCAAAGCCTTGTATGCGCCAACCCGTGCACACTATGAGCGTATCGAACCTATTGCTGAACTCTTCTCCGACCTCGATGGCAGCATCGACGCCCGTGAAGATGACTTCGAGAAAAAAGCTGATGATCCGAAGTTCACGGGTTTCCACCGCATTGAAAAAATCCTGTGGGCGGATAAAACCACCAAAGGCGCGGAAGAGTTCGCCACTAAGCTGAACCAAGATGTATTGGATCTGCAAACCCGTATCAGCGAACTGGCCTTCCCACCGGCCAAAGTGGTGGGTGGTGCTGCAGGTCTGGTGGAAGAAGTCGCCTCCAGCAAAATCTCGGGTGAAGAAGATCGTTACAGCCGTACCGACCTGTCTGACTTCCAGGCCAACATCGATGGTGCGCAGAAAATCGTTGATCTGTTGCGTCCACAGTTGCAAAAAGCCAATCCGCAACTGCTGGCGAAAGTCGATGCCAACTTCAAAAAAGTGGATGACATCCTCAGCAAATATCGCACCAAAGACGGTTTCGAATCTTACGAGAAGCTCACCACCGCTGACCGTAATGCATTGAAAGGGCCGATCACTACGCTGGCGGAAGATCTCTCTCTGTTGCGCGGAACTTTAGGTCTCGACTAATCATGAGCCATAAAAATGACGCGGCAGAGCCGTCGCGTCGTCGTTTATTGCAGGGATTAGGCATGTTGGGCGGCGCGGCCGCCCTGAGTGGCGGCTGCCCGTTCCATACGGCAGCCGCGGCTGACAGCTTTTCTCCCGGCACAGTGGCACCCGATGCGCGCCAGCAGGTGCAACCTTTCTACGGTCCACACCAGGCAGGCATTATCACCCCTCAGCAAGCTTCAATGATGCTGGTGGCGTTTGATGTCTTAGCCAGCGATAAAACAGATTTAGAGCGCTTGTTCCGTTTGCTGACCGCTCGCTTCACGTTTCTCACCAAAGGTGGCCCGGCGCCCTCAGTGCCAAATCCGCAGTTGCCGCCGATGGATTCTGGGATTTTGGGAGCCGATATCGCGCCAGATAATTTAACGATGACGTTATCCGTTGGCACCTCGCTGTTTGATGCGCGCTATGGTTTAAGCCCGCATAAACCTGCGCAGTTGCAAAGCATGACGCGCTTCCCTAATGACTCGCTCGATGCCGAACAATGTCATGGTGATGTGCTGATCCAGATTTGCGCCAACACCCAAGACACGGTGATCCATGCACTGCGTGACATCATCAAACACACGCCAGATCTGCTGGCGGTGCGTTGGCGACGCGATGGCTTCATTGCCGACCACGCTGCGCGCAGTAAAGGACAGGAAACCCCGATCAATCTACTGGGCTTCAAGGATGGGACTGCCAACCCGGATACCCACAATGCGACATTGATGGATCAACTGCTGTGGGTCACGGCTAACCAGCAGGAACCTGCCTGGACGTTAGGGGGCAGCTATCAGGCCGTGCGCATTATTCGTTTTCACGTAGAAATGTGGGACCGCACGCCACTGGGTGAGCAGCAAACCATTTTCGGTCGTGAAAAACTCTCCGGTGCGCCTTTGGGCATGAAGATTGAACGCGATGTGCCAGATTACAGCAAAGACCCGGATGGTGATGTGATTGCGCTGGATGCGCATATTCGCTTGGCCAATCCGCGAACCCCAGAAACCGACAGCAGTCTCATGCTGCGACGCGGTTATAGCTATTCATCGGGTATCACCGGCGCAGGGCAGCTGGATATGGGGCTATTATTTGTCTGTTATCAACATGATTTAACCAAAGGCTTTATCACCGTACAGAAGCGTCTCAATGGCGAAGCGCTGGAAGAATATATTCGTCCCATCGGTGGCGGATACTTTTTCGCTTTGCCTGGCATTCCAGACGAAAATCATTATCTCGGCCAGTCGTTACTGCAAGCCTGATTAATAAATGCACAGCTCTTGCGCGTCCAACCGGGCGCACAAGGGTTGTTTTCAACTGACCCTCCACATTCCGGCGGCCGGGCTTCCTTCCGAATGTTCCGAAAAAGTTCAGCGAGGCCTCAATAATCCATCCCCTTGATGAAACTCGAAAATTTAATTTAAGACTCAAAATCTCATGCTTCGCTTAAAACTTTTTCTTTAACGCGAAGTAAAAATACTGTTGCAATGCACTGCAAATATGATGCACTTTAAACATAAGCGTTGTCAGTTGTGTGGCTAAGTCCACTGGAGTTCGCGCATGACCCGGTCCTTCCACGGACAGTTAAATACACTTCAGCTAGCGCAGTACACTGCGAGGGATTTCCTCCCTCCAAAGTATCCTCTTCACTTTTCAATTATCATTTCTCAATTAACGCCAAATCTTTACCGGTGCGCTTCAGCGCTTCGTCGTTGTTGCACACTATTCTCGATGGCCAGACCCGGCTTACAAGGAAGCCACAGAAACCTCTAAAGCGTTCAAGTCATCGCCGCGGGTGATCCGCCGCGATAAATGAAACCAACTGTAAGGTGCCACTATGGGAAGACAGAAAGCAGTGATCAAAGCGCGTCGTGAAGCAAGAAGAGTCGTTCGTAGTGATTCTCGCAGTCATCGTCAGCGCGAAGAAGAATCGGTCACTTCGCTGGTGCAGATGGGTGGGTTGGATTCAATTGGTATGGCGCGTGATTCACGCGACCGGGGTCCGATTGAAGCCAGAAATGAAGCTCAAGCGCACTATCTTAATGCCATAGAAACGAAACAGCTGATATTCGCCACCGGAGAAGCCGGTTGCGGTAAAACCTGGATTAGCGCAGCCAAAGCGGCTGAGGCCCTGATCAATAAGGACATCGAAAGGATTATTGTGACGCGCCCGGTTCTGCAGGCGGATGAAGATCTCGGTTTCCTCCCCGGAGACATTTCCGAGAAATTCGCCCCGTATTTCCGACCGGTATACGACGTTCTGGTTAAACGTCTTGGCGCTTCCTTTATGCAATACTGCCTGCGACCCGAAATCGCTAAGGTAGAGATCGCGCCCTTCGCATACATGCGCGGACGTACCTTCGAGAATGCGGTAGTGATCCTTGATGAGGCACAAAACGTCACTGCGGCACAGATGAAGATGTTCCTGACACGCTTAGGCGAAAACGTCACGGTTATTGTCAACGGTGATATCACCCAGTGTGACTTACCGTCTCATGCCAAATCTGGTCTGGCCGATGCGCTGGCGCGCTTCGAAGAAGATGAGATGATTGGTGTGGTACGTTTTGGCAAAGAAGACTGCGTACGCTCGGCTCTCTGCCAGCGCACGCTGCATGCTTACAGTTAACCCTTGAGAAATAGATTGAGAATGTAGCAAAGCAAAACCCGGCGCCAGCCGGGTTTTTTTCACTTCAACAGATGCAAATCAGCATGGCGGTTCATATCTTTATAAAGCAGATAGCGGAACGGCTCATCGCCACCGGCATAGCAGGCTTGCGGGCAAAATGCGCGTAGCCACATATAATCGCCAGGTTCTACCTCTATCCAGTCTTCGTTAAGTTTATAAACGCCTTTGCCTTGCAACACATACAAGCCATGTTCCATCACATGGGTTTCCATAAACGGAATGATGCCACCAGGTTGGAAAGTCACAATCGTGATGTGCATATCATGACGCATATCATTCACATCCACAAAACGGGTGGTGGCCCAGCGCCCGCCGGTATCTGGCATCGCCGTTGGCGTGATATCGCGCTCATTGGCGATCATAAACGGCGGTTTTTCCAGCCCTTCCAGTGATTGCCAGATTTTACGGATCCAATTGAAGCGGGCGGCTTCACTATGGGTATTTTTGATTTGCCACTGGGCACCGGCAGGGATGTAGACGAAGCTGCCAGGCACCAAATCATGCTGCGTGCCTTCCACCGTTAAACGCAGATGGCCTTCTAAAACAAACAACGCACTTTGCGCGGCGGGATCGGATTCTGGACGGTCGCTGCCACCTTGCGGGCCTACTTCCATAATGTAATGCGAGAAGGTTTCGGAGAAACCGCTCATTGGGCGCGACAATACCCATAAACGGGTGTGCTGCCAGAAGGGTAACTGGCTGGTCACAATATCTGACATCACGCCACGGGGGATAAAGGCGTAGGCCTCGGTAAACACTGAACGTCCGGTCAACAGACTCTTTTGTCCATCAAGACCGCCGTGCGGTGCGTAATAGCTGCCGTGTTCCATGATTCTCTCCTTAATGGCTTTCAGCAAACGGATCTTTGTGATCGTAAGAGTTGATCCAGACGTGCTCGGACTTCAGGTAGTCATAAATGCTATCGACAATATCGATGCCTTCTTTCTCGGTACGCGCCTGTTCAATGTCTGCGATCTCACCGGGATACATCACCTTTTCCACGCCCTCTGCAGGACGAACCTGATTCAGCTCGCTCATCACTTGTTGCACGTTGTCGAGGAAAGCCTGTTGATCGCCAAAGAAAGCCGGATTGATAACAATGTGTAGCTGCCCGAGTTCGCGACCTTTGCTGAGATCGGCATACATGGAGCTGACGCTGCGCCCAAACGGCAGGCCGAGCAGCACCCCTGAAAGGATGTCGATCATCATCATCAGGCCGTAGCCTTTTGGCCCGGCGATCGGCAACAGGCCACGCACGTCGTGTGGGTTAGTGGTGGGTTTACCGCTGGCATCCACTGCCCAGCTGTCTGGCATGGCTTGATCACGTGACCGCATGTCGAGGATTTTTCCCCAAGCCTGCACCGACGTGGCCATATCAAACGTCATGATGTTGTCGCGACCCGGCGCAGAGAAGGAAAGGGGATTAGTACCGTAATAGATGTCTGCCCCGCCGAACGGTACGACCATAGGGTCAGACTGGCACATCGCCAGGCCAATCAAGCCCGCTTCAGCGGCCATTTGGGTGTAATAGGATATGGCACCGCTGTGGCTCATGTTCTTGATGCCAACCACCGCAATGCCTTTCTCTTTTGCCATATCGATGGCGACTTCCATTGCCTGCTTCGACAACACCATGCCGGGGCCATTATCACCGTGCAAGATGGCGCTGCAGGGGCCGGTAGTTTCCACGCGAATCTCAGGGTGCAGTGTGATACCGCCTTTCTGAATACGTTCGGAGTAGTACTCCACTCGCACGGTGCCATGAGAGTGAATGCCGCGCGCTTCAGCAAACACCAAGACATCAGCCATCACGGCGGCATAGTCGGCCGAGAGTCCGGCGAGAGTGAGTTTGTTGGCGATAAGCATATGCAGCGTGGCCTTATCGATATTCATACTGGCTCCTGTTTTGTTTATGACTGGTAAAAATGAACACTACAACCAGCACCACAGCGCCTGTGGCGAGGATGATGCCCGCTAAGTTGAATGCGTCTAAGGTGCTACCGGTACGATCGGCGATATTGCCGGTGAGCCAAGGGGCGATGAAGGATGCCGACATGCCGAAGAAGTTGTAGATACTGAGAGAGGTCGCCAGCTTCTTCTTGTTAGAGAGGTCGGAGATGGTTGAAATCAGCAGCGGATCGAGTGCCAGTTTGCCCAGCAGTCCGTAGCCAACCAGACCCAGCATGATCACAAAGGCATCTTGTGCATGGGCGGAGATCAGCAACATCACGGCGGCTAGCACCAGTTGCAGTAACATAATCCGGTATTTGTAGTGGCGATATTTATCCGCCACCATGCTGAAGATCAGCGCACCTGGAATGGACGCCAGCCCCACCAGTGAGGCCACCATACCCGCACTGCTGCCTGAGAAATGACGCTCGGTTTGCAGGAAGTTGGGCAACCAAGAGACCACCAGAAAATAGGCGTAGCAGCTACAAAACAGCACAAAGTAAACCGCCAGCTTTTTGACGGTGAAATAGCTGTTTTCGCTACTGCCTTCGGTCAGGTTATTTTGCGGCGCAGACTGCGTGGAGGCCGCGTTGTCACGGCGAATAAAGAGATAATACAGGGCAAAGGTCAGCACCATAATCAGTGCGACACCTTTTAACATCAGCTGCCAATCAACCGACTGGCTGAGCACCAGCCACGATGAACCGCTCAGGCCAATGACCATCCCAACCGACGATCCACTGTTAATGATCGCAGTCGCGACGTTGCGCTTGTTGGCAGGGATATCCTGACCTGAAAGCGAGAACGCAGCACCGTAAAAAAATGCGCCACTCAAACCCGCAAGCGCACTCGCGATATAGATGACCACCAGATTTTGCGAAGCCGACATCAAAAAGGTGGCAAATGCGAAGACCAGGAAGCCGAACGATAAAATCAGTCGCTTATCAAACTTGTCAGAAATCATGCCTGCCGGAACTTGCAGCAGGACATAAGCAAAGAAGTAAATGCTGGCGATGATACCGATCTGTTGGTTGCTATGCAGATCCAGGGTTTGCATCACCTGCGGATAAATCGGGGTCAACATGGAACGATAAATCCAAATGACGACCCATCCCAGACACAGTAACGCGGTGAGTCGCTTCCAATAGGAGGACGCTCGCTGCGTGTTCTCTTCCTTTTTCATTGAACCCTCTGTTGCATGTTGGTGCAGTGATTGAAACTTTAGTTGCAGTCGGGTCATCATGCATTGACAAAAAATTAACATAAAGATCTTTCTGTGCTGGGGAGTAGCGTCATTTCAATGAAAAAGATGCATTTTTTCTGATATATCAAGGGTTGAGACGAATACCAACAAAGAAACTAATGTTTCATGAATTGAGATCTGGTTAACAAATTAGATGTGAGGATTAGGGGGAAACGAGAGGGAATGAGAGTAAGGGGGAAAGAAAAGGAGATCGGCTAAGCGATCTCCTAAGTCATACTATCACGATCGATTCAGCGTGGTTCCAACGAGCGAACCATCAGCTGATGATGGGGAAAATCAATCAGGACCTGATGGCGTTGCAGGAAAGGGGTTCCTAGCACGCCATCGGCTTCCATATGGTCAAAATCTCCCTTAATCACTAATGCATTCACATTAAATTTCCCTGGTGAGGCGTGTTTAATATGAATCTGCGTGGCTTCACAGTCGTTATTATCCCATTCCGCTATGATTTTATTGCAGCTGATACTATTACCTGTTCCATTAACGTTATTTCTCCACAGCATGGATAACGACGCGCCGGTATCTAAAAGCATCTTATAACTCTTATTATCTTGCACCATCTCAATCACGATACCTTCATCAGTCAGTGTGAGGGGCAGTGATAGCCATTCATTTTGGTCAATATCTAATTCTGATAATTGATTGGCAACGGTAAAAGTGTGTTGTTGATAATCCATCATCAATACCTTTTGCCGAAACAGGCCCAAGCCGATGGCCATCTGCTCGGGGCGCTTCCCGTCTGGTAACAGCGTCAATCCCCAAGGTGAGAGCGAGACGCCTTCTACATTTTCAAAACTCATACCATTGACATAAACATGGTGGAACAGGAATTGATCGTTCAGAAAAACCTGCCCGGTGAGGTCTGTGCTACGTGCTTTTTCTTTTCGATACTTTAAGTTTGGTACCTGGCGAATAAATTCCTGAGTGAAATGGAAAGCGAATTGAGAACCACTATCCAACATAAACTCACCGTCGCGACCATTAATATTGACCTCGATAATCGGCAGCGCACTTTCATCCAGTTTAAAAGGAATGGTTATCACAGCTTGAGCATAAGGAAGAAAACTCAAAGTGAGAATAACAGTGCCTGTGCGTAAGAATCCTTTCATGTATTGCCCGTCCTTCTCTAATAAGGGAACGGAGGTTTACATCGCGCTGAATAATATTTTTATCCTAAAGTGTCTTTATTCAAATCCTGTGATCCGAAACAGGGTGTTTCTTCTGAAAATCGCGCCGTGCGCGCATCTCGTTCATAGCCCTGCGGTTCACAGAGTAGGTGATAAAGCTCTGGTCGACGTCCATGAATCCAGCGCCGGCCGGTAGACATCGCAAGCAGGGAAAGGTCTAACACGGCGCTCACTAACGTATCTCTGAACGACAGTGTTTCATTGAGGATGCGACCGTAAGGGTCAATCACCATGGCGTTGCCGGTGCGGATCTCACCGTTGTCCAGACCGACACCGTTACTGAACAGAATGAAAAGGCCATTATCGTGCGCGCGTGAGGGTAGCCAACGCAACAACCAGGCGCGGCCACTGTCACCCGCCAGTGCGGCTTCCAGCTCATCAGGATGGCGTTCTCTGTATTCCCACAGGCTCACTGGGATAGGCTTCATGCCAAACGGACTGCGTGAATGCGTACCGCCGGTCTGATGCGGGGCGATGAGAATGTCCGCGCCGAGTAGTGCGGTGATGCGCACGTTATCGGTCAGATTATTATCCCAGCAAATCAGAATCCCAACGCGCACACCCCAAGGGGTATCAAAGACGGTGAATTCGTTACCTTGCGAAATCGCCGGATGCTCAAACGCGTGGATCTTGCGATGCACATGCCGTTGGCCATCCGGCATACACACGGCATAGGCATTGTAGAGCTGGCCGTTTGGATGTTTTTCAATGAATCCGGCACCGATCGCCATCCGGTGCTTTTCGGCTAACGCCGCAATACGGGTGAGAGAAGGGCTGCTATCACTGGGTTCTGCTAGCGCTTCTATCTCTTCACGTGACAGATCCGGAACATGCCAGTAGCCGGTGATACACATTTCAGGAAAGGCCAAAAGCTGAGTGTGTTCCCGTGCAGCTTGGGCAATAAATTGCTCCATGATCGCGAGATTGTAGTGCTTGTCGCCGGCGCGATGGCAAAACTGCACGCAGGCAACGCGGAGGTTTTTATCCATTTCGATTTGTCTCAGTGAGGAACTTGAATGCGATTTCACCAGAGAGGAACCCAGGATGTATAATCACACATTCTCTGATTTTGATAACCGAATGGAATGGATATCAGGCTACTGCGTGCTTTCGTCACGCTGGCACATACCGGGTCGTATCATGCTGCCGCTGACACCTTGTGCGTGACACAACCCGCGCTAACCAAGCAGATCCAAACGCTGGAGCATTTTGCTGGCGTGACGCTGTTCCAGCGCGGCAGGCATGGCGCCCTGCTGACGGTCGCCGGTGAACAATTGCTGCCCGCCGCACTGGATATTGTGACGCGCCACAGCCAGCTTTTGGCTTCAATCACGGCGTTACAGCAGGGCGATGCGGGTAAACTCACCGTAGGCTTTGGCATCTCCTCCTTTCGTCTTGCACCTGAGCGGGTTGCCGCGTTTCGCAGTGTGTATCCTGATGTGCAGGTCACTCTGAATGACATGCCGTCTGCGCAGCAGTGTCAGCAGTTGATTGAGGGGCGACTTCAGGTCGGATTTGTGCGTTTGCCTGTACCCGTACCCCTGCAAACACGCGTGCTGGGTGAGGAACAGTTAGTGCTGGCAGTCGCGGCGAATACTGGCGCAACGGCAACGGCGCTTATCGAGAGCCAGCAACTGCTACAGCTTTCACCCTCTCGTGGAGAGGGATTAACCTCGCAGGCGCAGCGTTTTCTCAGTAGTCAGCACCTCAAACCGCGCACGGTCGGCGCAGCAGATGATATCCAGACATTGCTTGCGCTGGTGGCGGCGGGTGATGGGGTGGCATTATTGCCCGCCAGTGTGGTGCATATTCTTCCGGCAGGCGTGAAGCTGCTGGATTTGGCGGGGGAACATACGCACTGGCAAACCGGGATTGCCTGGCATGCACAGATTAAAGACCCTCTCAGGGATAACTTTTTACGTTTGGTGAGTGATGTATAAGGGCATTTCATTATCTCTAACGGCGTCGGTCTTATTTGCCGTGCAATATTATTTGGCCTCTCTGCTGCCCACGATGGACGGCTATGAGCTTTTCGGTTGGCGCTCACTGATTGCATTCCCCTTGATGACCGTCTTTATGCTGTTTAACGGCGAGTGGCGGGCGGTGAGTGAGATTGCCCAGCGCATTGTCGCCAAACCCTGGCTGTTACTGGGCATCATCATCAGCAGTGGTCTGATGGCGCTACAACAGTGGCTGTTTATTTGGGCCTCGCTGAATGGACGTGGAATCAATGTTTCACTGGGCTATTTCCTTTTGCCACTCTTAATGGTGCTGGTTGGTCGGGTGATCTACAAAGAGCGGCTGTCAGCGTTAAAGATCATCGCGACATTGGTGGCGGCAGCGGGCGTCATTCATCAGGTGTATGAAGTCGGAGGCTTTTCGTGGGAAGCACTGACGGTGGCGATAGGCTTTATTTGCTATTTCGTTCTGCGCCGTTGGTTGCAAACAGCCACGCTCGGTGGGTTTTGGTTCGATATGGTAATAACTATGCCCTTTGCACTGTGGTGTGTGTGGGGCGGCGCGGTGTTCGGACATGGCCCGGAAATGTCGGATAGCGTTTATTGGGTGATTGCCATTTTTGGCGTCAACAGCGCGGCGGCATTCATGAGTTACATCAGCGCCAGTAAATTGCTGCCGTTCACCGTTTTCGGGCTATTGGGCTACGTTGAGCCTGTGTTGTTATTGTTGATTGCGTTGGTGTTGGGCGAAACGATCCATGCCAATGAGAGATTAACCTATCTGGCGATTTGGGGTGCGGTCATGCTGCTGGTGCTTGAGGGCGTAATACGGGTGATTCGCAGTCGCAGATATCACACCTGATTGGTACTTAAAAGGCTATCTTCTGGCTTAATGCTTGTCAGTTAAGGGGCTCTTCAGATGAGGCTGTCATTCTCTTAAAATGGCGGCCTTTTTATTATGCGCGGGTGGGCATGTTGGTGTGTGCCACATCACCTCTGCTACCGGGTGCGCGATTGAGTGCGGGCCCCAGCGCCTCTGCTGCTGCCGGGCCGTCCTCGCGCCGCTTCGCGGTGCCCTCGGCTGCAACGTCGTGCCGGTCGGACCGTTCGGGTACGGCCGTCCTGGCCTACCCGAACTGCCTGTCGCATCCCTGCGACTGGCTCCTGGCACAACGTCTCCGCCTCAGCGCTGCGAATAGCCCTTGCAGCATCAGAGGCGCTGTGGCCTCAGACACAGTGCGCTTTGTAGCAGTAAAAGCGCTAAAGTCTTCACCATCGTGCCCTCTCCAACAGCGTAAACAGATGTTAGTAAGCAGGCTGGTGCCGCTCTGGGGATGGCATTTCGCAGCGCTGAACGGAATGAGGAAGCCAGGAGAGCCAGCATGGATGCTGGCGAAAGGTGCAGCCGGGACAGGGAAAGTCCCGTCTGCACCGGTCCGTCAGGCGGA
>NZ_MLFR01000015.1 GCF_002095475.1 Pantoea rwandensis | reverse complement strand
TTGCTAACACTTCACTTCAGCTTGGGTGCGAAGTCAACGCTTCAGCATAGTTGCTAACGCTACACTTCAGCTTGGGTGCGAAGTCAACGCTTCAGCATAGTTGCTAACGCTTCACTTCATCTTCGGTACGAAGACAACACTTCAGCATAGTTGCTAAGGCAACACTTGAGCATGGATGCACCGAGACGTTCAGTACTCCCAGCGATACTTCTCCAACTCAATCTCACCGGCATCACTGACTACTATGCCTTCCGCTTCCAGCGCATCACGCTGGCGGAATAGATCGTCGCCTTGCAGGGAAATGCGGCCATGGCGATTAATTACGCGAAACCAAGGAAGTTTGCTGCCCTCCGGCAAGCGACGTAATACGCCGCCAACTTGTCGGGCTGCACGCGGCGATCCCGCCAGCAGTGCAATGTCGCCGTAAGTGGTGACCTTTCCGTGGGGAATCGCCGCAATGATTTGCCAGACGCGCTCAGAAAAATTGCTCGTGCTGTTCATACACGCACCTCATCTTCAGCGAATAAAGGCTGACTTTAGCATGCAGAAAGGGGGGGAAGCAGGAATTTGGTCGATAGCTGTTCAAGAAAACAACGGTCACCCGGCCTATGCTTGCAATTGCTAGGGGCTTACTTGATAATGCCTGCGCTCTCGAAAGAGAGCACGTCAATGGGGGCCCTGTTGGTTCTCCCGCAACGCTAACTTGTGAACTCGGTCAGGTCCGGAAGGAAGCAGCCGCAGCAGGCGACGCGTGTGCCGGGATGTAGCTGGCAGGGCCTCCACCATTTCTACTCTCCAAAAAATCCCAACAAATACAGCACACAGCAGAATCTTGGCACTCCTTTGCCTGATAATCTTTCCCTGAAGAATACGATAGTTTAACGAGTCGGTTGGCAGTAAACCGTTAGCGGACGAACTTCCAGACTGAAACCGGCACTTTATCGTAAAGCTTATTCATCGTTAGCTCGGCTAAGCGATGATCGGCAGCTGAATAAAATACCGCGAGTTCGTTGTCAGATAATTCGTACTTGTTTTTTTCGATAACCCTTTCAAGGGTGTCGATTGAGCGACAACGGCGAAGTCGCATCAAATAATCTGTTTTGGTTAAGGCTTGGTTGCTCATAAATAAACCGGTCTCACTCTGATGCTAAAAGGAATGGCTGGGTTGTTGGAGAAAAGCGCACTCTTCGGCAAACAGATTAAATAAGCGTTTTGCTGAACGTTGCCACCGTTGAAGATCCTGAGCATTGATTCCATAACTGCTAAACAGCATAAAGGTATCGTCAAGATATTCATCGATTTGCGTAATCAGCGCTTCATCTTCAACGTGCTTAATTTTGTAATTCATCGTGAAAGAAGCGATATGCTCAATCAAATCGTTGAGCTGTAAATTGCTTTCCGCAGTAGGGTCATTAACCCAGCCGTGATGGCTGTCCGTTAGCGTCGCCATACTTTCGTCAAACAGGCTCTCACACAGGAATTTAAGCTGGGCAATATCATGCCGTTTTGGTGAGTATTCGTCCATCTTTTTCCCCTCCAGAGCTTGCACAGTTACCGCAGCGCGGCGTGATTTGGAAAAGCTATCAGGAAGCGATCATGAATAAAAAGAATTCAGCGACTCTTTAAATGTAATCCACAATCATTAATTTTGCTCACCTCAATTACCAAATATTACAATTCGTCGGAAGGAGAGGGGCGCGTATTGTCTATCACTGAAAACACCAGTGCACCGGGTGCTATGTGGAACAACACTTCTTCATGTTGGGTACGAAATTCATTTAAATCCAGGCAAGGATTAAATAAATTCCACGTGAAATCGTAAAGCATTTTAAATCGATTGTTATCGAGCGGTTGAATGGAAATAATCTTAAAACTGTTAGGAACTAATTGCGCGTTTTGTGAATACCACTGTAAATCCCCAGCCAGGGATTCGGCTATTTTGAGAATATTCCCCTGGATAATAGCCTGTAACTTCTCGCAATCGTCCTCATCCACAGCAATATCACAATGAATAATAGACTGCATTTTGCATCCGGTAAAAAGGAAGATGAATCTATCATTGGGCTTCTGCGCAAACTTTGCAAGTCGACAATAAAAAAGAACAGACATGGTAACGATGGGATTTGCTCCCAAATCTTTACCGCCCCGTGATACCTGCCGTGATCGCCTGGTGTGGTCAACTTTTGAAACACTTTCTAAGGGTAAAGCGAGGAGGAGATCGGATACTATAATTGTTATGTTATAACGTATTTGGTTGAAAGCCATGAATCACAGTGGATTACTTTTCTCGCTCGGTGGTCGCCTTTTAGTGGCGCTGTTACTTATCGCTTTTCTTGTGGTAGCTATCTATTGGGGAATGCAAAAATGATGCATTTCAATCGATTACAAGGTGGCTATCAAGGACGGGCGGTCACACCAATTGTCACTGGTGAACTTTCATCGGGAAGTATGACAGCGCTGGTGGGCGCGAACGGTACCGGAAAATCCACGTTATTGAAAACCATCGCGGGACTGTTGCCACCTGTCGCGGGAACCTGCGACGTTCAAGTGCCTCGCAAATTATTAGGTTGGTTACCGCAGCGCAGCGAGTTAGAAACGCGCTTTCCCCTCACTGTCTATGAACTGGTAGCAATGGGCTGCTGGCCGCGCTGTGGCTGGTTTGGTGGCATTAATCGAGCATTACGTCTTGAAATTGATGCCGCGTTGGACGCGGTGCAAATGCGCGATTTTGCAGATGCACAACCCTCGACGCTCTCCGGCGGGCAACTGCAACGCGTGTTGTTTGCTCGCCTAATGCTGCAACAAAGCAAAGTCTGGCTGCTCGATGAGCCTTTCAACGGCATTGATACGCAGACGGTCACGTTGTTGATGTCAATCCTTGAACAGCAACAGCAGGCAGGAACCACCTTACTGGTGGTTCTGCACGACCGTCCGCTGGTGGCGCGTTACTTTAACGATGTGTTGTCGCTCGACGATGCAGACTCCACACACACTCCACTGCTGCGTAGGGTGGCTTCGTGACTTTGATTCAACCGTTTATCGAGTTTGGTTTTATGCGCCGCGCGTTAGTGGCTTGTGTAGCGTTAGCGTTGAGCGCCACGCCGTTAGGTGTGTTCCTTTCACTGCGTCGTATGAGTCTGGTTGGCGATGCCTTATCGCATGCGGTATTGCCGGGCGCGGCGATTGGCTATCTGGTCTCCGGCTTATCGCTGGTGGCGATGGGCATTGGTGGGCTGATCGCCGGTCTTGCCGTCGCGCTCCTTTCCGGTGCCGTCAGTCGATATACCCCCTTAAAAGAAGATGCCAGCTTCTCCGGTTTCTATCTCGGCTCGCTGGCACTGGGCGTCACGCTGGTTTCGCTGCGTGGATCAAGTGTCGATCTGCTGCACGTGCTGTTTGGTTCGCTGCTGGCGGTCGATAACGCGGCCATCATGCTGGTGGGCGGCATCGCGGCTTTCACTTTACTTATGCTGGCGGTGATTTTCCGTCCGTTGGTGATCGATGCTTTTGATCCTGATTTCCTGCGGGCGCAAGGGAAGTGGAGCGCGCCGATGGTGCACGGCATCTTCCTGATGCTGGTGGTGCTCAACCTTGTGGCGGGTTTTCAGGTGCTTGGCACGCTGATGTCCGTGGGATTGATGATGCTGCCTGCCACTAGCGCGCGTTTCTGGAGTCGTCATCTCGCCTGCATGCTTGGCATCGCGATGGTGCTGGCGATGATAGCCGCGCTGGTGGGGTTGATTCTTTCATGGCACTTCTCATTGCCCGCCGGACCCGCGGTGGTGCTCAGTGCGGCCGTACTGTTTTTGCTTTCTGTTTTGACAGGACCATGTGGCGGCCTGTTGCGTCGTCGATAATTAAATGATTAGGGGATATAAATGAAAAAGTTACCGCTGGGTCTGGCGATTAGCGCCATGTTAATCAGCCCATTGACCATGGCAAAAACAGTGGATGTGGTGGCGAGTTTCACCGTGTTGGCGGATATCGTTAAGCAGGTGGGTGGCGATCACGTTAATGTGAAATCGCTGGTTCAACCTAACGGCGATCCACACACCTTCGAGCCGACCCCACAGGACAGTGAGTCTCTGGCTAAGGCTAACGTCGTGTTTGTCAGTGGTTTAGGGCTTGAAGGCTGGATGGATCGTTTAATCAGCGCATCGGGCTACAAAGGGACGATCGTGGTGGCATCAAACGGCATTAACACCCGTAAAATGGTGGATGACGGGAAAACCATTACTGACCCGCATGCATGGAACAGCATGCAAAATGGGGTAATCTACGCCACCAACGTGATGAATGCGCTGATCAAAGCCGATCCAGAAGATGCGGCAGATATTCGTAAAAGCGGCGAAAGCTATATTCAGCAATTGCAGAAGCTGGATAGCTGGGCGAAAAGCGAATTTGCCTCAGTCGCGAAAAGCAAACGCAAAGTGCTGACCAGCCATGATGCCTTTGGCTACTTTGGCCAACGCTATGGCGTGAGCTTCCTCGCACCGGTCGGTTTCTCTACCGAAGCAGAAGCCAGCGCCAGCGATGTGGCGTCGATTATCAAGCAGTTGAAAGCTGAGCACATCAACACCTACTTTATGGAGAATCAGACCGATCCGCGTCTGGTGAAGCAGATTGCCAGCGAAACCGGCGCTAAGCCGGGCGGTGAACTCTATCCTGAAGCGCTGTCCGAGGCCAATGGCCCTGCTGCAACCTATGTGGCTGCCTTCAAACACAACGTAGAGATCATGCTGCAAAGCATGAAGTAAAAAAAAGGCCGGGGAGCATCCCGGCCAATCATCACGACACTTTCCTACCTTTTTTTCTTTCTTCCCTGAACCGCCTTAAAGCGCGGATTCGTTTTGCATATCACATAAATGCGACCTTTACGGCGCACCACTTTGCAATCTTTGTGACGGGTCTTGGCTGACCGTAATGAACTTAAAACTTGCATGCGTTAACTCCTGATTATTTGCCGCGCGTCAGGAAGCTGCCGAAACGCTTGTTGAAGCGTGCGGCGCTGCCTTCTTTGGTGAGATCTTTCTGCTTGCCGGTGTAGTGGACGTGAGATTTTGAAGAGACATCCAGCGTCACGTACGGCAGCACTTCACCTTCGAACTCAATGGTGCGCTCGGTTTTAATGGTGGAACCGATTTTGAAATACTCATCAACAGAGGTGTCATGGAACACCACGGGACGGTATTGCGGATGGATATTGGCTTTCATAGCTGCACTCTCATGTAATGTTATAATATAACAATATTATGAACCCGCTGAGAATTGATTGCAACCGTGATTGCAGTGCGGGTATTCGCTGGAGGGGGAAATTGCGGCCATAAAAAAGGCCGCTTGCGCGGCCTTTTCAACAGGTTAAACCTTAGTGCTTGTGTTCGACCGGATGGCCTTGTTCGATCTCGGCTTTGTTCTTGCCAAAGCGGCGGCGAACCACCACGAAGAACACCGGAACGAAGAAGATGGCCAACGCTGTTGCCGTCACCATACCGCCCATTACACCCGTACCGACGGCGTTCTGTGCGCCAGAGCCGGCACCGGTACTGATCGCCAGCGGCAGTACACCGAGGATAAAGGCGAGTGAGGTCATCAGAATCGGGCGCAGACGCATACGTGCTGCTTCCAGCGTTGATTCCACCAATCCTTTGCCTTCCTTCTCCATCAAATCCTTCGCGAATTCAACGATCAGGATGGCGTTCTTCGCCGACAAGCCTATGGTGGTTAACAGCCCCACCACGAAGTACACGTCGTTACTGAGTCCGCGTAAGGTGGTGAAGATCAATGCACCGACCACACCCAGCGGCACCACCAGCATAACGGAGAACGGAATCGACCAGCTCTCGTACAACGCAGCCAGACACAGGAACACCACAATCAGCGAGATGGCATACAGGGCAGGGGCCTGGTTACCGGACAGACGTTCCTGATAGGACATACCCGTCCAGTCATAGCCGATACCCGCAGGCAGTTTGCCCGCCAGTTCTTCCATCAGGTTCATGGCATCACCGGAGCTCTTACCAGGCGCTGCCTGTCCGAGGATCTCCATGGATGGTAAGCCGTTGTAACGTTCCAGACGCGGTGAACCGTACTGCCACTTCGCCGAAGAGAAGGCAGAGAACGGAACCATTGTGCCGGAGCTGTTACGCACGAACCATTTGCTGATGTCATCTGGCAACATACGCGAGTCAGCCTGGCCCATCACGTACACCTTCTTCACACGACCACGGTCGATGAAGTCATTGACGTAAGAGCCACCCCAGCCCGCGCCCAGCGTGGTGTTGATGTCAGACAACGACACACCCAGTGCCTGCGCTTTTTCCTGATCGATGATCAGTTTGTACTGAGGCGTATCTTCCATACCGTTCGGACGCACACCCACCAAGGTATCGGGGTGTTGAGCAATCATGCCAAACAGCTGGTTACGCGCAGCGGTCAACTTCTCGTGCCCCAGGTTACCCTGATCGGTCAGCATGAAGTCAAAGCCAGTGGCGTTACCGAGTTCGATAATTGCCGGCAAGTTGAACGGGAAGACCATTGCATCTTTAATCTGACCCAACGCCTGCATGGCGCGTCCCGCAATCGCTGGCACTTTCAGGCTGGCATCACCACGCTCATCCCACGGTTTGAGGCTGACGAAGGCAATACCGGTGTTCTGACCACGACCTGCAAAGCCAAAGCCGTTAACGGTAAATACCGAGTTAACGCTGTCTTTCTCTTTGTTCAGGAAGTAATCCGTCACCTGATCCAGCACTTTCTGCGTACGTTCCTGAGTTGCACCCGCCGGCAGCTGCGCCTGCGCCAGTAACAGACCCTGATCTTCTTCCGGCAGGAAGGAGGTCGGGAGTTTCAGGAACAGATACGCCATGCCCACCACAATCACCAGATAGATCACCAGATAACGACCGGTGCTACGCACGATGTGGCCCACGCTATCCACGTAGTGGTTGGTGCTTTTGTCGAACAGACGGTTGAACCAGCCGAAGAAGCCGGTGGTTTTACCATGGTCGCCTTTCTTGATCGGCTTCAGCATGGTGGCACACAGTGCCGGGGTCAGAATCAACGCAACCAACACTGACAGCGCCATCGCGGAAACGATGGTGATCGAGAACTGACGATAAATGACCCCAGTAGACCCGCCGAAGAAGGCCATCGGAATAAATACCGCAGACAGCACCAAGGCAATACCGACCAGCGCACCCTGAATCTGCTCCATCGAACGTTTCGTCGCTTCTTTCGGCGGTAAACCCTCTTCCGCCATGACACGCTCTACGTTCTCCACCACTACGATGGCGTCATCCACCAGCAAGCCGATGGCGAGCACCATGCCGAACATCGTTAGCGTGTTTATCGAGTAACCGAATGCACTGATGATGGCGAAGGTACCCAACAGCACCACCGGCACCGCGATAGTTGGAATCAACGTGGCGCGGAAGTTCTGCAGGAACAGATACATCACCAGGAACACCAGCACGATCGCTTCAAACAGCGTTTTTACCACTTCGAAGATCGAGATCTTAACGAATGGCGTGGTGTCGTACGGGTAAACGGTTTTCATTCCTGACGGGAAGAACGGCTGCAATTTGGCCAGCTCATCTTTTACGGCTTGTGCGGTATCCAGTGCGTTAGCCCCAGTCGCCAGCTTGATACCGATACCGGAAGCGGGTTTACCGTTATAGCGTGCGATGATCTCGTAGTTTTCACCACCGAGTTCAATTTTCGCCACGTCACGCAAGCGGACTTGCGAACCGTCCTGATTCACTTTCAACAGAATGTTGCCGAACTCTTCGGTATTGGTCAGACGGGTCTGCGCAATAATCGAGGCGTTCAACTGCTGACCAGGCACTGGCGGTGTACCCCCTAACTGACCGGCGGCGACCTGGGTGTTCTGGGTGCCTAATGCACTGATCACATCTACCGGCGTCAGCTGGTAGTTGTTGAGCTTGTGCGGATCCAGCCAGATACGCATCGCATACTGTGCACCAAACACTTGGGTATCACCCACGCCTGGTGTACGGCTGATCGGGTCCTTGATGTTGGAAGCCACATAGTCAGAAATATCATTCTGCGTCATGCTGCCGTCATCACTGACAAAACCCGCCACCATCAGGAAGCTGCTGGAGGATTTTTTAACCTGAATACCCTGTTGCTGTACTTCCTGCGGCAGCAATGGCATCGCCAACTGCAGCTTGTTCTGTACCTGTACCTGCGCAATATCTGCGTTAGTACCGGACTGGAAGGTCAGCGTCAGCGTTAAGGTACCCGACGAGTCACTGCTCGAGGACATATACATCAGTCCGTCGATACCATTCATGTTTTGTTCGATAACCTGAGTTACCGAGTCTTGCAGCGTTTTCGCATCAGCACCCGGATAAGATGCCTGAATTTCAACGGCCGGTGGCGCAACATTGGGATATTGCTCAATCGGCAGATTGATAATCGCAAGTGTACCCGCCAGCATAATAATGATGGCAAGCACCCAGGCAAAAATGGGGCGATCGATAAAGAACTTAGCCATGTATCAGTGGCTCCTGTTTAGGACGATGCTTTGGCAGACTGCGCTTCGGGTGCTGCTTTGGCATCATCTTTGACTTCTTGTGGTGTCACCTGCGCACCTGGCTTGGCACGCTGAAGACCGACGGTGATCACGCGATCGCCCTCTTTAAGGCCATCCGTCACCAGCCATTTGTCGCCATATGCCTGATTAGCGGTGATGTTACGCACTTCAACTTTATTATCTGCACCCACTACCATCGCTGTTGCCTGACCGGTTGGAGTACGGGTCACACCCTGCTGTGGCACCAGCAATGCGGTTGGATTTGTACCTTCATCCAAACGCGCACGGACAAACATGCCGGGCAGCAGACGATTGTCTGGATTTGGGAAGATGGCGCGCAGCGTGATGGAGCCGGTGGTTTCATCCACGGTCACATCAGAGAATTCCAATGTGCCTGTCTGAGTGTATGCGCTACCGTTTTGCATCAGCAGGGTGACGTTGGCTTTGCCGTCATTCTGTTTCAGCTGACCGGATTCCAGTTCTGCGCGCAAACGCAGGAAATCATCACTGGATTGGGTCACATCGACATACATTGGATCCAACTGCTGTACGGTTGCCAGCGCCGTGGTTTGTCCACTGGACACCAGTGCGCCTTCTGTCACCGCAGATTTACCAATGCGACCGCTGATAGGCGAGGTCACTTTGGTATAGGCCAGATTGATACGCGCGGTTTCGACATTAGCTTGCGCTGCCTGAACCGCAGCCGCAGTTTGTGCCGCAGTGGCTGCCGCGGTGTCGTAATCTTGCTGGCTGATGTACTTGGTGCCTAACAGCGGTTTATAACGTTTGATCGTCAACTGAGCCACGTGCGCATTAGCCTGCGCCTGCGCTAAGTCGCCTTTCGCACTGTCATAAGCGGCCTGATAGGTCGCGGGATCGATCTGATACAGGGACACGCCTGCTTTGATATCCGTTCCTTCAACAAAATTACGCTTCAGGATGATACCTGACACCTGAGGACGCACTTCGGCTACACGGAAGGCTGAGGTACGGCCAGGTAGTTCAGTGGTAATCTTCAGGGGCTCGTTTTTTAACGTGACAACGCCCACTTCAGGGGGCTGCTGCTGGGCGGCTTGCTGGGATTTATTATCATCACATCCTGTTAACAAAAAGCTGCCTGAAAGCATCAGGACGGCCGCCAGAGGCGCTAATCCTCTGTTTTTATTCATAAATAAACCTCTAGTGTCCGATATCAAATGATCAATGGATCACAAACCGATAAACCCATTGCTGCGTTAAAACACGGGTCGTGCTATGGTACATACATTCACAAATGTATGTAAACTTGCCAGTTTGTAAAAAAAGTCCTCTATGGCACGAAAAACCAAAGCGCAAGCACTTGAAACGCGACACCAAATTCTGGATGCCGCGCTAGCACACTTCTCCGAACACGGTGTGGCTGCCACATCCCTGGCGGATATCGCATCAGCTGCCGGCGTAACGCGCGGCGCTATCTACTGGCATTTCAAAAATAAAGCCGATGTATTGCATGAAATCTGGCTTCGGTGTGACGCTGGGCTTGACGATGTGGAACTTGAGTATCAGACAAAATACCCGGGTGATCCACTTTCTGTTATTCGCTCAATGCTGATCTATATCCTTGACGCCACAGCAAAGGATCCGCAAAGACGCGCACTAATGGAGATTATCTTCCATAAATGTGAGTTCGTGGGCGAAATGTCGACATTACAAGATATGCGTCAAAGTTTACTGCTGGAGTGTTACGACAGGATTGAATTAGTGCTGCGTGAATGCATTGATGTCGGGCAATTGCCCGCCAGCCTGAACACGCTTCAGTCGGCGCGGCTCATGTGCAGTTACATCAACGGCATGATGGAAAATTGGTTGTTTAACCCGCAGGCATTTGATCTCGCGGCGGATGCACCACAACTGGTCGATGCATTCCTGGACATGCTGCGGCTGAGTCCGACCCTTTCTGCGGCGCGTTAATTCGCGCCTTCTGCAGCCTGCTTTTGCAGGTAATCGCGCTGAACTATGTCCAGTGCCGCCAACACCGTAGTGGTTGGCACTTGGTTCTCTTCTAACAGTTGAATCAAATCAACCGCTAGCTTGATTTCGTCTGATGCTGTTTCTAATGACATTTTTACTCCTAAATACGTAATTTTGCGGCCACTAACAGCATGAGCACTGCGCCGATCAACGCCACGGCAAAGCCAGCGGGATGTAGTGTGGACAGATCGCCAGTGGTGAAATAGGTCGCGATGTAGCCCCCAATCAGTGCGCCAATCACGGCCAGCACCAGCGTAGGGACAAAACCACCCGGTCGACCGGGAAACATCATGCGCTTTAACCAGCCTGCCAAGATGCCGATCGCTATCCACAAGATAAGGGTCATGATTTTCCTCCTGAATTCGTTCGAAGAAGTATAGAGGAAAGTGGAGGTGGCTTATTGTGCCTGAATGGACAATTCTAACTTATGCAGTGCACTGCGGCAGCGTGCCAGGCGTTCATGCAACACGTCCACTTCGCGGATCAGCTGCTGCTGCACACTCAGCGTTTCTGCCTGCGCCAAATGCGCTTCACGCTGCTCAATCATCGCCAAGAGTCGTGTTTCGTAACCCAGGTACTCTTCGCGCTTTTGTTGACGCGGATCGCTGCGCGGCCGTTCACGAACGGGACGTAACTGCTGACTTAGACATTCACGTTGCAGCGCGGCAACCTGGTCCAGCACCTTTTCTGCCAACCACTGGCGACGCATCATATCGGTTTCGGGGGCGCTGAGTTGAGCCAGATTTTGCTCAAGCTCGCGCAAATAGTCAGTTAATCGCGTCCCTTTACAACGAAACAGCTGTGCGTCAAAACGGGGCTGACGACAGGCTCCATCGCTTTGCTGTGCAATCTGCTGACGCAGTTGTTCGACGAGGGGCATTAAGCGTTGATGTGCGGGCGGTTGGGGCATCACTCTGATTCCGGCTGTGTTAACGTAGCGCAGTTCCGATTTTATCAGGCATCAGGCATGCAGCGAATTTTACTTCTGTGCCTCGGCTGGCTGGCAATTGTGCTGGGTACGCTGGGCATTGTATTACCTTTATTACCCACCACGCCATTTGTGTTGCTGGCGGCCTGGTGTTTTGCCCGATCGTCACCGCGTTTTCATCACTGGCTGCTTTGGCGCTCTCCGTTTGGACGTTATATTCGTCACTGGCAACAGCATCGGGCCATGCCACCGGGAGCGAAAGGGCGCGCCATGTTGCTGATCGTTATCACCTTTGCTGTGTCTATCTACCTGGTAAATATGCTGTGGGTACGGATAATGTTGGGTGTGATGTTATGTGTGCTGTTGCTGTTTATGTGGCGCATTCCGGTGGTGGAAGAAAATGCTGACGCAGGCGAATAAGCGCGTCAGGGTTGCATTTAACCGGGTATTTGCATAGATTTGGGCATCTTCGTGCGTGGCTTCCCTGTTTAAATGTCTTCGCTTAACCCGGTTTCCGGGTATTGGCGCTGTCAGAAGCCGCGCGTATTAGATATTTTTCCAGGCGTAACACATATGACCGCAACTGCTCAGCAGCTTGAACTCATCAAAAACAGCATCAAAAGCATCCCTGACTACCCTAAGCCGGGCATCCTGTTCCGTGACGTCACCAGTTTGATGGAAGATCCGCAGGCTTATGCCGCGTCGATTGCCATTCTGGTTGAGCGCTATCGTGACAAAGGCATCACCAAAGTCGTGGGTACAGAGGCACGTGGCTTCTTGTTTGGTGCGCCAGTGGCGCTGGGTCTGGGCGTGGGCTTTGTGCCGGTACGTAAGCCAGGTAAATTGCCGCGCGAAACTTTCAGCGAAAGCTATGAGCTGGAGTACGGCACCGACGCGTTGGAGTTGCACAAAGACGCGATCAAGCCAGGCGACGTGGTGTTAGTGGTTGACGATCTGCTGGCTACCGGCGGAACACTGGAAGCGACCGTGAAACTGATCCGCCGTGCCGGTGGTGAAGTCAAAGATGCGGCATTTGTGATCAACCTGTTCGACTTGAGCGGTGAAGCACGCCTGACAGCGATGGGCATCGACTGCTTTAGCCTCGTCAATTTCCCCGGCCACTAATGGCTGCTGCGCCGCTGGCATTCTCCTATAGCGGCGCAATTCATTCATTGCGCATTTCTGCCGCAGCACCGTTGTGTAAATGCACGATAAAGCGTGCCGCTACATGATGAACGCCATGCCGTAATGTCATGCCGTATGGTTCTCTATTCCTGCACCAGCCGGTAGCGGCGCAATTTATTGCGCATTCCCACCGCAGCACCGTTGTGTAAATGCACCATAAAGCGAGCGCGATGAAAACTCACTCCCTGTCACGCGACGTATCTCGGGTATAGGCATATCTTGTTGCGGCTGTTAGACTACTGCCAAAATAAACAGGGTTTGCGAAGCTGCATTTTTCCCCTTTATCTTGTGGCGGAACCCGGTTCACTTAGCCGCACCGCTGTGCCAATTCAATAAAATCCAGTGATTGAATCCACATGAGCTATCAGGTACTTGCGCGAAAATGGCGTCCCCAGGCTTTCGCTGACGTAGTCGGTCAGGAACATGTGCTGACTGCGCTGGCCAATGGGTTGTCACTGGGACGAATCCATCATGCTTATCTTTTTTCCGGCACCCGTGGCGTCGGAAAAACCTCGATCGCGCGTTTGCTGGCGAAAGGTCTTAACTGCGAAACCGGCATCACCTCCACACCTTGTGGTCAGTGCGATAACTGTCGTGAAATCGAACAAGGTCGTTTTGTCGATCTGATTGAGATCGATGCGGCCTCGCGCACCAAAGTTGAAGACACACGCGATCTGCTGGATAACGTGCAGTACGCGCCCGCGCGCGGTCGCTTCAAGGTCTACTTGATCGATGAAGTGCATATGCTGTCACGTCACAGCTTTAATGCTCTGCTGAAAACCCTCGAAGAGCCGCCGTCGCACGTTAAATTCCTGCTGGCGACCACCGATCCGCAAAAACTGCCGGTCACCATTCTCTCGCGTTGCCTGCAGTTCCATCTTAAAGCACTGGATGTTGAACAGATCCAGCAGCAGCTGGCGCACATCCTGCAGCAGGAGCAGATTGCCTCTGAGCCGCGTGCGTTGCATTTGCTGGCACGTGCAGCAGACGGCAGCATGCGTGATGCACTGAGTCTGACCGACCAGGCGATTGCCATGGGGCAGGGCAGCGTGACGCGTGAAACTGTGGCGCAGATGCTGGGGACCCTGGATGACGAGCAACCGCTCGCGCTGATTGAAGCGCTGGTGGACGGTCAAGGCGAACAGGTGATGGCGTTACTGAATCAAGCGGCTTCGCGTGGCGTTGAGTGGGAAGCGCTGTTAGTCGAGATGCTGCGTTTGCTGCATCGTGTGGCGATGGTGCAGCTCCTGCCGAGTTCGTTGGGCGAAGACGATGTGAATCAGGCGCAGCGCCTGCGCGATCTAGCACGCGTGTTGCCGCCAGCCGACGTTCAGCTCTATTACCAGACCTTGCTAATGGGACGTAAAGACTTGCCGCTGGCACCGGATCGGCGTTTAGGCGTCGAGATGACGCTGCTGCGCGCGCTGGCCTTCCATCCGCAAGCCACCATTGCGGAGCCGGTTGCTCGACCGAGTTTGGTTCCGCAGGCCGTGCCGCAGACGCTTGTTGCGTCATCTGCACCGACTGCAGCGCCACCCGCATCAAAAGCAGCACCAGCTGCCCAGCCGCAGATGGCTCCGCCGATGCAGGATGCACCGCCGATAGCCGATGATTATCCCGATATGCAATCGGCTCCCGAACATTTGTCAGACTCCACTAGCCAGCTTTTACAAGCGCGAACGCAATTGCTGCGTCAGGGAGCCGGCAAAGCAAAAAAGAGTGAGCCGGCAGCGCGTTCCGCGCGGCCGGCAAACCCGGCGCTGGAACGCCTCGCAACTGTCACTGAACGTGTGCAACAGCGCGCGACTGAACCTGCTGTAAAAGCCCCCGTTAAACCGGAAGCTTATCGCTGGAAAGCGCAGCAAACGGTAGAGGTCAAAGCGGAACCCGTGGCTACGCCAAAAGCCTTGCGTTCCGCGCTGGAGCATGAGAAAACGCCTGAGCTGACACTGCGCCTCGCGGAAGAAGCGCAACAGCGTGATGCCTGGGCGGCCGAAGTGGTGGCACTGACGCTGCCCAAATTGGTGCAGCAGGTCGCATTAAACGCGTGGAAAGAAGTGGGCGAAAACAGCGTTACACTGCATCTACGTAGCAGTCAGCGTCACCTGAATTCGGCGTCTGCCAAGCAGGCGTTGGCGGAGGCGCTCAGTCTGTCAGCCGGTCAGCCGGTTGAACTGACCATCGTTGAAGATGATAATCCTGCGGTATTGACGCCACTGGAGTGGCGCCAGGCCATTTATGAAGAGAAACTGGTGCAGGCGCGCCAGTCGATTGAAAGCGATACTCATATTCAGACATTGCGTCGATTCTTCGATGCCGATCTGGATGAAGAGAGTATTCGACCCGTTTGAACACCCGCTGTCGCAGCTCCGTTGCGCACAGCCCCAGCAGAGAGAGAAGACTATGTTTGGTAAAGGCGGATTGGGTAACCTGATGAAACAGGCCCAGCAGATGCAAGACAAAATGGCCAAGGTTCAGGAAGAGATTGCTGCACTGGAAGTCACCGGTGAATCAGGTGCTGGCTTGGTGAAAGTGACCATTAATGGTGCACACAACTGCCGTCGTGTCGAAGTCGATCCAAGCTTGCTGGAAGATGATAAAGACATGCTGGAAGACTTGATCGCTGCGGCATTTAACGATGCTGCGCGCCGTATCGATGAAACGCAGAAAGAGAAGATGGCTTCTGTCTCTTCTGGCATGCAGCTGCCACCTGGCTTCAAGATGCCGTTCTGATGCAAACCAGTCCACTGCTTGAATCTTTGATGGAGTCACTGCGCTGCCTGCCGGGTGTCGGCCCGAAATCGGCGCAGCGTATGGCTTTTCAGCTGTTACAGCGCGATCGTAGCGGTGGCATGCGTCTGGCACAGGCCTTAACCCGTGCCATGTCGGAAATCGGCCACTGTGCTGATTGCCGCACCTTCACCGAGCAGGAAATCTGCACCATCTGCGCCAATCCACGTCGTCAACAAAACGGCCAGATTTGCGTGGTGGAAAGCCCGGCGGATATCCACGCCATTGAGCAGACCGGCCAGTTTGGCGGTCGCTACTTTGTGCTGATGGGCCACTTGTCACCACTGGATGGCATTGGTCCTCAGGATATCGGTTTGGATCGGCTGGAGCAGCGCCTGGAGCGTGAAACCCTGACCGAAGTGATCCTCGCCACCAATCCCACGGTGGAAGGGGAAGCCACAGCTAACTACATTGCCGATCTTTGCGGACAATATGGCGTTGACGCCAGCCGCATTGCACACGGTGTGCCCGTTGGCGGTGAGCTGGAAATGGTTGATGGCACTACGCTGTCGCATTCACTTGCCGGACGTCACAAGATTAAATTCTAATCACTTGCCGATGTCTTTACGGACATCGGCTTGAAATCCTCATCATCATCCCCATTTCTTTCTCAACTTTTACCCAAAATAATTCGAGTTGCAGGAAGGCGGCAAAAGAGTTCATCCCGATGAGCTGACTTAAGTCAGTGATTCGGGTGAGCGAATGCAGCCAACGCACCTGCGGCTTGAAGTATGAAGGGGATATGATCAACCCTGATTTAGTTGAGGTAGCAATGACCATGAAAGGACAAGAGACGCGTGGCTTCCAGTCAGAAGTAAAACAACTTCTGCACCTGATGATTCACTCTCTCTATTCAAACAAAGAGATTTTCCTACGCGAACTGATCTCCAACGCCTCCGATGCCGCCGACAAACTGCGCTTCCGCGCATTGTCCACGCCGGATCTGTATGAAGGCGACGGCGACCTGCGCGTGCGTATCTCGGTCGATAAGGACAATCGCACGCTGACCTTGAGTGATAACGGTATTGGTATGCGCCGCGACGAGGTGATTGAAAACCTCGGTACTATCGCGAAATCTGGCACCAAAGCGTTCCTTGAGTCCATGGGCTCTGATTCAGCAAAAGACAGCCAGCTGATTGGTCAGTTTGGTGTAGGTTTCTATTCGGCGTTTATCGTGGCGGACAAAGTCACCGTCCGCACCCGCGCTGCTGGCGCGAAAGCGGACGAAGCGGTGTTCTGGGAATCGGCGGGCGAGGGCGAATATACTCTGGCCGAAATCGAGAAAGCCGAGCGCGGCACCGAAATCACGCTGCACTTCCGGGAAGGCGAAGACGATTTCCTCGATGCATGGCGCGTGCGTAATGTGATCAGTAAATACTCCGATCACATCGCATTGCCGGTTGAGATCGAGACCAAAGACGAAGAGAACGACACCACCACTTGGGAGAAGATCAACAAAGCCCAGGCGTTGTGGACGCGCAATAAGTCTGAAATCAGCGATGAAGAGTACAACGAGTTCTACAAGCACATCGCCCACGATTACAGCGATCCGGCGATCTGGAGCCATAACCGTGTGGAAGGCAAGCAGGAGTACACCAGTCTGCTGTACATCCCACAGCGTGCGCCGTTCGATATGTTCAATCGCGACAGCAAACACGGCCTGAAACTGTATGTGCAGCGCGTGTTCATCATGGACGATGCCGAGCAGTTCATGCCGAACTACCTGCGCTTCGTACGTGGCCTGATAGACTCCAACGATCTGCCGCTGAACGTGTCCCGTGAAATCCTGCAGGACAGCCGCGTCACGCAGAGCCTGCGCGCCGCCCTGACCAAGCGCAGCCTGCAGATGCTGGAAAAACTGGCGAAAGATGATGCTGAAAAGTATCAGCAGTTCTGGAAAGAGTTCGGTCTGGCGCTGAAAGAAGGCCCAGCAGAAGACAATACCAATCAGCAAACGATCGCCAAGCTGCTGCGTTTCGCTACCACGCAGAGCGAAGGTGCTGAGCAGAACATTTCGCTTGATGACTACCTGAGCCGCATGGTCGAAGGGCAGGAGAAGATCTACTACATCACGGCTGACAGCTACGCCGCTGCGAAGAGCAGCCCGCATCTGGAGCTGTTCCGCAAAAAAGGCATTGAGGTGCTGCTACTGTCCGATCGCATCGACGAATGGATGATGAGCTACCTGACCGAGTTCGACGGTAAAACTTTCCAGTCAGTAAGCAAAGCGGACGATTCGCTGAGCAAACTGGCTGATGAAGAGACTGAAGAGCAGAAGGAAGCGGAAAAAGCGCTGGAGCCGTTTGTTGAGCGCGTGAAAACGCTGCTGGGCGAGCGTGTGAAAGAGGTGCGTCTGACCCACCGTCTGACCGACACTCCGGCGATTGTCACCACTGATGCCAACGAAATGACCACCCAGATGGCGAAGCTGTTTGCTGCGGCGGGTCAGGAAGTTCCGGAGGTGAAGTACATCTTCGAGATCAACCCGGAACATACGCTGGTGAAACGCGTGGCGGACACCCACGATGAAGCGCATTTTGCTGAATGGGTTGAGCTGCTGTTGGATCAGGCGCTGCTGGCAGAACGCGGCACGCTGGAAGATCCAAACCAGTTTATCCGTCGCATGAACCAATTGCTGACGGCGTAAACCTGTGCGGTGATTTACCCGGTCGGCATGAATGCCGACCTACGTAATCCCATTTGCTCGGTGTGAAATTAATCGTAGGGTCGTCATTTATGACGACCTTTCTTTTTAATGCAGCGCCTGATCCCGCAACCAATCGCGGAACAAGGTAATCTCCGCATCATGCTGTCGTGACATTTTCGTCATCATCCAGGTCGCGCGGTCCACTCGCACAAAGCCCAATGGCGCTATCAACGTGCCGTCGCTCAACTCTTGGCGCACCAGTAAACGCGGTGCCATGATCACACCCAAGCCATTTCTCGCCGCCTGAATGCCCAAGGTGAGATTATCGAAATGCTTGCCCACCCAAAAATTACCGCGTGCTCCACTGGTTTTCGCCCACTCAGCCCAGGCGTGCAGGCGTGTATCGGCATGCAACAGCGGCAGTGCGGCCAAATCCTGTTCACTTTGAAAACGCGCGGCATATTGCGGTGCGCACAAGGGGCCGATGTAATCATCGCTGATTAACGTACCGTCGATATCGTCATCCGGCGACTGCTCATAGCTAAGAATCAATACGTCGGTGTGTTCACTGCGCAACTGATCGATCTCACCCAGCGCTTGAAACTGCACTTCAATATCTGGGTAGCGTTGATAAAAACTGCTAATACGTGGAATCAACCATTGTGCGAGAAAACTCGGCGCGCATGAGACGCTGAGGTGATGGCGCATGCCGGTGCGAATGCTTTCGCAGGTTGTGGAGAGTTCACTAAACGCTTTTTGGCAACTCACCAGTAATCGTTCACCGTGTGAGGTTAATTTGACGCGCCCATTGGTGCGCACAAACAGAGGCTTGCCCATCCAGCTTTCCAGCTGCCGAATCTGATGGCTAATGGCGCTATGAGTCACATGCAGACGCTCAGCCGCAACGCTAAAACTGCTGTGCAGTGCCGCCTGGTGAAAATAGTGCAGTGCACGTAACGACGGAAGCGCGGTCATACTCATCCCCTGTGTAAAAACCTAACAGGGATTGTCAGTTTATATCATTTTAATGTCCAGCCGCATTGGCCTAACCTCTACCCCAGATTCTGGCGGGTTGACGGATGGGCATCTCTGTGTTTAACGCGGCTAATGTACTCCTCAATCCGCGACCACACACAGCATTATAATAATAGAGAAATCTCACGCGATGGATCACCAACATGCTACTGCCAGGGCGGCGGCGGCGCGCGATCAACTTCGCGGCTTGCTATCCCGTCATTATCGGCTGGAAAATTACGACCTCTTTTTTGCTCCCTCATTGCATATTGCACGGGTGCTACTGTCACAGCTGTTTCTCCGTCAGGAACAGGCGCGCAATCAAACGCGCTATGCTTCGCAATATCCGGTGAGTGAACTGAGTGTATTGCCCGCCGTGCCGATGTCGGCGGGCAATATCGCATTGGTAGAACACGTGGATATGCAGCAAGGACGCGTGCGGCCATTGGCGGAGTGCCAGAGCCAAGGGGTAACGGATGCTTCGGAGTCCTTTGCCACCCTGCTGCACAAACGATTAATCAGCGATGCACGCCTGTTTGTGGCGCGTCTGGATAAACACGCCGCGCTGAGCAGTGGCCTGATCCTGATTGCCTTAAAAACCAGTGATTTCAGTACGCTGGTGCGCAGTGAGTTACGCTTATTCGAGCAGGGACTGAACTTCGGTGCTGCGCTGGACAGCGCACTGATGTTGATGGAAAACAGCGATTGGCGGCCTTTTAACATCGCTAGCGTGGAAAACATCACCTTGGATGCCCCGCTGGAGCTGCAATCGATTCAGCAACACGGCTTGCCCTTCGCGTTGTTCCCTCTCCCTACTGGCGTCCAGTTTAACGAGCTACCGCAGGATATGCAGTTGCTGCCTACGCACAATCGTTTACGCCTGCACGCCAACATCCGTGGGAGCGTCAATAAAAATCAAAATGCCACGCCAACACTCAAAAAACGCCTGAAAGAAGTATTAACCTTTAGCGGTCATTCCTAAAAACGGGCACTCTGCTGGCGTTGAATGCCAAAGCAGGTCAAAGTGAAGCCTTTCACCGGAAGCGCGCCCGTTTCCTTGTGGTGCGCGGGTCATAATGGTATGTTCTTGGCCTTCTCAGATTCATCAATGCGATTCGCAAGGGGAATTACGCAATGCGTATTATTCTGCTCGGGGCACCGGGCGCAGGTAAAGGCACTCAGGCTCAATTCATCATGGAGAAATACGGTATTCCGCAGATCTCTACCGGTGACATGTTGCGTGCGGCAGTAAAAGCAGGCACCGAACTGGGCCAACAGGCGAAAGCCATCATGGATGCCGGTAAACTGGTGACTGACGAGCTGGTGATTGCGCTGGTGAAAGAGCGTATCGCGCAGGAAGACTGCAAAAACGGTTTCCTGCTCGATGGCTTCCCACGCACTATCCCGCAGGCTGACGCCATGAAAGACGCGGGCATCAATGTGGATTTCGTGCTGGAGTTCGCCGTACCGGACGAGCTGATTGTGGATCGTATTGTAGGGCGTCGCGTGCATGCGCCGTCTGGCCGCGTTTACCACGTCACTTACAATCCACCTAAAGTGGAAGGTAAAGACGATGCGACGGGCGAAGAACTGACCACGCGTAAAGATGATCAGGAAGAAACCGTGCGTAAGCGTCTGGTGGAGTACCATCAGCTGACCGCACCGCTGATTGCTTACTACAGCAAAGAAGCGGAAGCCGGTAACACCCGATATCACAAAATCGACGGCACCCGTAAGGTTGCTGAAGTGAGCACGCAGCTGGCCGAAATCCTCGGTTAATCCGTAATACTTCAATTTGCAGGTGTGTTGGCTGCTCTCGTTTGCCGCCTTCCTGCCATTTGAATGATTTAGGGTTGTGCTATAAAGGGTCGGTTATCCGGCCCTTTTGCAGCAATTGCTTTCCCCTCCCACAATTTCCGCTACAATTTCCCCCTGATTTTGATCCATTCGTTTTGACATCAAGGAAATACCAATGAGGCAAGAAAAGCCTGGGGTTTTGCTGGTCAATTTAGGCACACCCGATGCGCCTACAACACCTGCCGTTAAGCGCTACCTGAAACAGTTCCTTGGCGACCCACGCGTGGTGGATACACCGCGTTGGTTATGGTGGCCAATTCTCAATTTCGCCATTTTGCCGTTCCGTTCGCCGCGCGTCTCAAAACTGTACGCCTCGGTGTGGATGGAAGAAGGTTCTCCGCTGATGGTGTTCAGCAAACGTCAACGCGAGGCGCTGGCGCAGCGGATGGATATGCCGGTTGAGCTTGGCATGAGTTATGGCCAACCAAGCCTGGACAGCGCGTTGAACCGCCTGCTTGAACAAGGCGTGACTAAACTGATTGTGTTGCCGCTCTATCCGCAATTCTCCTGTTCCACAGTCGCCGCGGTCTGGGACGGGTTAGCCACCAGCTTTAAGCCATTGCGCTCGCTGCCTGAAGTTGCCTTTATCCGTGATTATGCCGAACATCCGGCTTATATTGCGGCACTGAAAGCCTCGGTCGAGCGTTCGTTTGCGCTGCACGGTGAACCGGATTTATTGGTGCTGTCGTATCATGGCATTCCGCAGCGTTTTGCTGATGAAGGCGATGATTATCCGCTACGCTGCAAAGACACCACCAATGCGCTGGCTGCTGCGCTTGATATCGCGCCGCACAAAATTATGATGACCTTCCAGTCCCGTTTTGGTCGTGAGCCGTGGTTGACGCCGTACACTGATGAAACCATGAAGAGTTTGCCCGCCAAAGGCATCAAACATGTGCAGGTGATGAGTCCCGGCTTTGCCGCCGATTGCCTCGAAACTTTAGAGGAGATCAGCGGGGAAAACTGCGAGATCTTCCTGCATGCTGGCGGAGAGAAGTTTGAATATATTCCTGCACTCAATGCCGATGACGAACACATCGAGATGATGGTTCAACTGGTCAACGCGCGCCGATAAAGTGCTGACAGAGAGTGTGATATCATTCTCTGTCAGATTTCCCTTACGGCAGCGATCATGAAATTTCCCGGCAAACGCAAATCCAAACACTATTTCCCCGTCAACGCGCGCGACCCACTCTTGCAGGCTATTCAGCAGGAACAGGAAGAGGGCAGTTGGGTGGTCGGCATTGACCAAACGCTGGTGGATATTGAAGCCAAAGTGGATGACGCTTTCCTGCAGCGCTATGGTTTGAGTGCGGGTCACTCGCTGGTGATCGATGATGCCACCGCGGAAGCGCTGTATGACGAGTTGATGCGTGATGCGCTGATCAGCCATCAGTTTGCAGGTGGCACCATCGGTAACACGCTACACAACTATTCGGTGTTGGCTGATGACCGCTCGGTGCTACTGGGTGTGATGTGCAATAACATCCAAATCGGCGGTTATGCTTATCGCTATCTGTGCAACACCTCCAGCCGTATGGATCTTAACTATCTGCAAGGTGTTGATGGTGCGATTGGTCGCTGCTTTACGCTGATTGGCGAGCAGGGTGAACGTACTTTCGCCATCAGTCCCGGTTTGATGAATCAGCTACAGGCCGAGAGCATTCCTGAAGAGGTGATTGCCGGGGCGTCAGCACTGGTACTGACTTCCTATCTGGTTCGCTGTCAGCCGGGCGAACCGATGCCCGCCGCCACGCTGCGCGCGATTGAATACGCGAAAAAGCACAATGTTCCGGTGGTGCTGACGCTGGGCACCAAATATGTCATTCAGGATAATCCCCAGTTCTGGCGCGATTTCTTGCGCGAACACGTTTCGATTGTGGCGATGAATGAAGAAGAGGCTTTTGCGCTGACCGGTGAACAGGATCCGTTACTGGCCTCGAATATGGCGCTGGATTGGGTGGATCTGGTGCTCTGCACCGCCGGGCCAACCGGATTGTACATGGCCGGTTTTACCGAAGAGGCGTTCAAGCGTAAAACCAACCATCCACTGCTGCCGGGCGCGATTGCTGAGTTTAATCAGTTTGAGTTCAGCCGCGCGATGCGCCATCAGGATTGCGAGCAACCGCTCAGGATTTTCTCGCATATCGCACCTTACATGGGGGGCCCTGAGAAGATCATGAACACCAATGGCGCAGGCGATGGCGCACTAGCCGCGTTACTGCACGACATCACCGCCAATAATTTCCACCGCCAGAATGTGCCGAATTCCAGTAAGCATGCGCGGGGATATCTTAGCTATTCCTCGCTGGCGCAGGTGTGTAAGTATGCAAACCGGGTGAGTTATCAGGTGCTGAACCAGCATTCTCCGCGTCTGACGCGCGGCCTCCCTGAGCGGGAAGACAGCTTAGAAGAGTCGTATTGGGATAGGTAATATGTCGGCAGGTGCGCATAAATGCGCACCCTACGAAAACTCTGCATGTTGATTGTAGGGGGCGCATTTATGCGCACCTGGCTGAAAACCGCAGAATTCTAATGACGCATTTATGCGCACCTGGCCCATCACCGCACATCGTTAAATCTGGCACTCGCGCACAATCGGGTTTTGCGCAATCTCTTCCTGCAACACGTTCAGCATGCTGTTGGCAATCTCACGTTCCCCCATCACTACGCGATTTGCCCCGCGCTCCATGATGTAACTCACTTCATCGTCGTAATGCGCGCGCGCAATAATCTCAATATCGGGGCGTTTTTCACGCGCAAACGTCACAATCTCTCCCGCTTCATAACCATTGGGAATGGTGAGCAGCAGCCAGCGTGCGCAGTCCAGACGGGCTAAATCCATGGTATCGGTGCGCGCGGCATTGCCGAGCACCGCTTTGATCCCCTGCTCGCGCAAGGCTTCGACGCGCGGACGAGAATTCTCCACCACCACCAAGGGGACATCGGCTTCCATCAGCTTCTGCCCCAGCAGGCTACCGACGCGGCCATAACCGACAATCACCGCGTGATTGCAGATATCGACGGGGATCTGCTTCTCTTCTTCAATGGCTTCTTCGAGGGTCTGCTCTTCAATGGTCTCGGTTTTTTCGAGATAGCGCTCCAGCAGGGTAAAGAGAATGGGGTTGAGCATGATCGAAAGAATGGCGGCGGCGAGCACCAGGTTGCGGCCTTCATCGCTCAGCATACCGAGTGAAATCCCCAATCCGGCAAGGATAAAGGCGAATTCACCGATCTGCGCCAGGCTGACAGAAATCGTCATCGCTGTACGACGTGAGTGTCCGAGCAGCGTCACCAACAGCCAGGCGGCAATCGATTTGCCCAGCACGATGATGGCGAGCGCCCCCAGCACCGCCAGCGGTTGCTCAACTAAAATCATCGGGTCGAACAACATCCCTACCGAGACAAAGAACAACACGGCGAAAGCATCGCGCAGCGGCAGCGTGTCGTGCGCTGCACGGTGGCTCAGTTCAGATTCATTCAGCACCATACCGGCGAAGAAGGCACCCAGCGCGAACGAGACATCAAAGAACTCGACGGCACCAAAGGCGATCCCCAGTGCCAGCGCCAGCACGGACAGGGTAAACAGCTCACGCGAGCCGGTGGCAGCGCTTTTTGCCAAAATCCAGGGAACCACGCGACGACCGACCACCATCATCAACACCATAAAGGCGACGACTTTACCGATGGTCAACATCAGGTCCCACAGCAACAGCGTTGGGCTGGCGTTACCTTCTTCCAGCATCCCGGCGATGGCAGGCAGCAACACCAGCGTCAGCACCATCACCAAATCTTCAACAATCAACCAGCCAATGGCGATTTGCCCACGCTGGCTATCAATCAGCTGTCGCTCTTCCAACGCACGCAGTAACACCACGGTACTGGCGGTGGAGAGGCAGAGTCCAAACACTAAGCCGGTCATCCACGACCAGCCCATCGCCCAGGAAAGCCCCATTCCCAGCAGCGTGGCCACGGCGATTTGCGCAACGGCCCCAGGAATGGCAATCGACTTTACCGACATCAAATCCTTGAGTGAGAAGTGCAAACCTACGCCGAACATCAGCAAGATAACGCCTAATTCGGCCAGTTCAGGGGCGAGGTTGGTATCGGCGACAAAACCTGGGGTAAAAGGGCCAGCGAGTACGCCAGCGAGGAGATAACCGACCAGCGGAGAAATTCGCAGACGGTTGGCAATCATACCAAGGAGAAAGGCGAGGACCAGGCCTCCGACAATGGTGGTGATCAACGGTGTGGTGTGATGCATGCCTGTCTCCTTGTGTGCAAATGTATCCGCTTGTAACAACCTAGTGTAATGCAGATTCGCTAACCCCGTTTAAACATTTGAGCGGTGAAAAGCGAAAAAATTGAAAAAATAAGAAGAAAACGCAGCTGAAGCGGCATTTTCCTCAGTTATCTCATACTATCGGCAGATTTTCCGCAGATTGAAGGGGGGCGAGGAAAAAGAGTTGCCCCCCAAAAGCGGCTCAAGCGTGGCGGTTATCAGGCAGGAAAGCGGTCAAAAGGCCGATTAAAGGCAGCCAGGCACAGATTTGATATACCCATTCAATGCTGGTGTGGTCAGCCACCACGCCAAGCACCGCAGCACCCAACCCTCCCATACCGAAGGCAAAACCGAAAAACAGCCCAGAAACCATACCGATACGTCCCGGCATCAACTCTTGTGCGTACACTAAAATGGCGGAAAAACGCGACGCGAGAATCAATCCGATGATGACGCTTAATACGCTGGTCCACATTAATGACGCGTGCGGCAAGAGCAAGGTAAAGGGCGCAACGCCAAGAATCGATACCCAAATCACATATTTACGGCCAATTCTATCGCCAATCGGACCGCCAATAATGGTGCCCGCCGCTACCGCACCCAGGAATGCGAACAGATGGAACTGCGAGGCTTGCACCGATAGCCCAAATTTCTGAATCAAATAGAAGGTGTAATAGCTACTCAAGCTGGTGAGGTAGAAGTATTTGGAGAAAATCAGCAGCAGCAAAATGGTGATCGCCAACGCCACCTTTTTGCGCGGCAGAGGACTTGCCGGCACAACGCTGCTCGTCGACTTACTGGTGCGATGCTGATGGCTATACCAGCGGCTCACCTGCAACAGCACAATAATGCCCAACATGGCCACCAGTACAAACCAGCCGAGATGGCCTTTACCGTAAGGTGCCACGATCATCGCAGCCAGCAATGGGCCTAGCGCGCTACCAAAATTACCGCCGACCTGAAACAGCGACTGTGCCAGCCCATGACGTCCACCCGAGGCCATACGTGCCACGCGAGAGGATTCAGGGTGAAACACCGATGATCCACTGCCCACGAGCGCAGCGGCGAGCAGGACTTGCGGATACGTGCTGGAGAACGTCAGTAACAGCAGGCCGCACAACGTAAAGCCCATGCCAACCGGCAGTGACCAGGGCTTGGGGTATTTATCGGTGTAGTAGCCGATGAGGGGTTGCAGTAGTGAGGCCGTGACCTGAAATGTCAGCGTGATCAGACCAATCTGAACGAAGTTAAGGCTAAAATCTTTCTGCAGCATGGGATAGATCGCTAACAGCAGCGATTGCAGCATGTCATTGAGCAGATGCGCGAAGCTAATGGCACCTAAAATGCCAAAAGCGGTCCGTCCCGGTGCGCGCGCCGGGGTTGCGATGTCACTTGCCATAAAAATCCTGAGAGTGCGTTTATCGTTATCAGTTTGTTAATACCTGAATGACTCTATAAGCCTTTCGTCTTGAGTTAAAGTGCCATCTGTGCGACACAGAAGAGAGATAAAGCACATTAAGTCCACTGGTTAGTGGGAAAACGCAGAATAAGGAGATCGGCTTTGTTGTCATTACCGCGGAGAGGGCGCTGGCTGGCGCTGATCATGCTGTTGCTGCCGATGCTGGCACAGGCATGGCAAACGGATCGCAGTTATCGATTTAGTATTCTGCACACTAACGATCATCACGGTCGCTATTGGCCTGATGCGCAAGGCGAGTATGGCCTGGCGGCGCAAAAAACGCTGATGGATACCCAACGTTATGACGTGCAGGCGAAAGGCGGCGGTGCGCTGATACTCTCGGCAGGTGACGTGAATACCGGTGTACCCGAATCGGATTTACTGGACGCCGAGCCGGATATTCGCGGCATGAATCTGATTGGCTACGATGCCATGGCGCTGGGCAATCACGAATTCGACAAACCCCTCAGCGTGCTGCAGAAGCAGCAGAAATGGGCCAAGTTTCCCTTCCTCTCTGCCAATATTTATCAGAAAGGCACCGATCAGCGCCTGTTTAAACCCTGGGCCATTTTCAATCGTATGGGGCTGAAGATTGCGGTGATTGGCTTGACTACCACTGACACGCTGAAAATCTCCAATCCCGAAAATATCGCTGAGATAGACATCCGCGATCCGGTGAAAGAGACAGAAAAAGCAGTAGCCGAACTGCGAGCCACTGAAAAACCTGATGTGATTGTGGCGTTGACCCACATGGGCCATTACGACGATGGTCAGCACGGCAGCAATGCGCCAGGCGATGTAGAATTGGCGCGCAGCCTGCCGCCAGGCACCATCAATATCATTATTGGCGGTCACTCACAGGACGCGGTTTGTATGGCGAAAGAGAACGTCAGCGTCAAAGATTATCAGCCAGGACAGCCTTGCCAGCCGGATCAACAAAACGGCGTGTGGATTATGCAGGCGAAAGAGTGGGGCAAATATGTCGGACGCGGTGATTTCACTTTCCGCAACGGCGAGTTAACGCTGGATAGCTACCAACTGATCCCGGTGAATTTGAAGCATGAAGTGAAAAATCTGGACGGCAGCACCTCCTGGTTGACCTGGCAGGAAGCGATCCCGCCTAACAGCGCGATGATGAAGCTATTAACACCCTATCAACTGCGCGCAGCGAAAAAACTGGATGTGAACGTTGGCAGCAGTGACGGCGTATTTGTCGGTGAGCGTGACAAGGTGCGCTTTGAGCAAACCAATCTGGGGCAGCTGATCCTGCGGGCGCAGATGGCCGCCACAAAAGCCGATTTCGCCGTGATGAGTGGCGGAGGGATCCGAACGTCACTGGCTCAGGGCAAGCTGAGCTGGCGCGACCTGCTGCAAGTGCAGCCGTTTGGTAATCAGGTGGTATCGGTCACGCTGAGCGGCGACGAGTTGCTGAACTATCTTGCGACGGTTGCCAATATCAAAACCAACTCTGGCGGCTTTGCGCAGTTCAGCAATATTAGCCTGGTCGCGGATGGCAAAACGGTGAGTGAAGTGAAGATCAACGGCGAGCCGTTACAGAAAGATAAAACGTATCGCATGGCCACCAATAGCTTTAATGCCAGTGGTGGTGATGGCTATCCTTCTATCGAGACCCATGCGGGATTCACCCATAGCGGACTGCGTGATGCTGATGTGTTGCGTGATTACGTCAGCCAGCATTCACCCCTGAAAATTGCCGACTATGTGCCCAGTGGCATTGTTCATCTGACGGAACAGCAGGTGCAGGAGCGGGGTAAAGCCGAGGAAAAACCAAAGAAGCGCTATTACCCGCAAAGCATTCTGGCGTGGATCTGGCCACGGGCGGCGCATAATTAAGAAGGTGCATGGGTGCATGAAGGTCGCCATTACTGGCGACCGAAACGCACTTCAGTAACAAGTATGACCCTACAATGAAATCAGGCGTTTTTTAAGGTGCGCATTTATGCGCACCGATATTTATGCCTGACAGGATTTTTGCGCTACCCAGCGATGGCGCAATTTATCCCACATCCAGTTGTAGGCCATGGTGTAGGGCAGGAAGAACAGGAAAAACGCCACTTCCAACATAAATGCGTCCAACAGTGAGATGCTCAGCATCCAGGCGGCAATCGGCAAACCGATCACAATAAAGCCGCCTTCAAAGCCCAACGCGTGGATGGCGCGCAGACCGAGACCGCGTTTGACTTGCGGTGGCCAGATACGATCAAAGCCGGTGTTGTAGATCATATTCCACAGCATCGCGACCGTTGACAGCATGATTGCCAACGCGCCCATCTGAAACAGCGGTTTATCCATAACCCAGGCAGCCAGCGGGGCAACGGTCATAATCGCCAACACTTCAAATCCTGCGGCATGACAAAAACGTTCTTTCAGCGAACGGGTACGCATATAAACCTCCTTTTGGGTAACGTCGCGTATTTTCTCACCGTGAAATGCTAAGATAAAATGATTACCTATCGATAAAAGCGATGGATCACCATGAAATACTCCCCGGAATCCCTTGAGGCCTTTGTGCAGACCGTGGCCAGCGGATCCTTTTCAGCCGCGGCGCGCGCCTTAGCAAAAAGCCAGTCGACCATCAGCAGCGCGGTAGCCAATCTGGAAGACGATCTCGGCTTTTCCCTGTTTGATCGCAGCGGGCGTCTACCGGTGTTAACCGAACAGGGCCAACGCGCACTGGCACAGGTGCAGCAGATTCTTGCCGCCAGCCAGCGTCTGGATGAACTGGCCGTACGGCTATCGCAGGGGGTTGAACCGTGCTTGAGCTTAGCCATCTCCGATTTCTGGCAGGCCGACCACTATGAAAATCTGCTAAATCGTTTTGAGGCACGTTATCCCGACATCGAATTTGAATGCATGATTGCCGAAGATGCCGATGCGCTGGATCTTTTGCAGGCGGGGCGAGTGCATCTGGGTGTTGTGCGTGCACAGCCTCAGCTGCCACCGGATTTGGCGGTCGCGCGTTTGCAGGTGGGGGCGCAGATGGCGATCTATCTGCATCAGGATCATGCGTTGTCGCAGTTACCGCTGGTGAGCGAAGGTCAGTTGGGTGAGCTGCGCCATTTGCGTCTCAATACTTGGGTGCAAAACCGTGAACCTCTGCCAGCGGGACGCGTCTGGTCCGCACCCTCTTATCTGTTATTGCTGGAGATGGCGGAGCAGGGCTTCGGCTGGAGTGTATTACCCCGCTGGCTGGTTGAGCAGTTTGGTCATCAGGTACTCAAGGAGTTGCCCGTACCGGGATGGCCGCAGCGCATCGCCGTGGATGTCATCTGGTCGCGCCGCAACCCACCCGGCCCTGCTGGGCGCTGGATGATTGACCAACTCTGCGCCCAGCAGCCGGATTAGTCACGCCGAGCGACATCTGCCAGCGCGGCATCCAGCAGTCTTGCTAAATCCTGGGCTGCCAGTTCGATATCTAATCCGCGTTTGCCGCCAGAGATAAAGATGGTGGCAAACTCCGCAGCTTGCTGGTCGATAACGGTAGGCAGGCGTTTTTTCTGCCCGAGCGGGCTGATACCGCCCACCAGATACCCGGTTACGCGCTGTGCCAGTTGCGGGTCGGCCATGTCTGCTTTTTTGGCTCCCAGCGCTTTCGCCACTTTTTTCAAATCAAGCTGGCAAGAAACCGGCGTCACCGCCACGGCCAGCGCTTTGGCATCGCCGTTGAGCGCCACTAACAGCGTTTTAAACACCTGTCGGGCATCCAGATTGAGCTTGCGCACCGCTTCATCGCCAAAGTTGGTCTCTTGGCTGTCGTGATCGTAAGGATGCAGTGTAAAAGCGACCTTTTGTTTTTCCAGCAGTTTTACGGCGGGTGTCATGTTCGATCCTTGCTACGAAAATTCTTATTTCAGTTTTGATGAATAATACTGGCGAAATTCTGAACTTTGCGCGAAAATTGGCCCGCGCCAGTAACCCTGGTGATAACCAAAATCATAAACAAATTCCTCTTTGACGGGCCAATAGCGATATTGGCCTTCTTTTTTGCCCACCGATCACCACCAATAAAACTCATCCGCCTGAAATTGCGCCGCTGCGGATTCACTCTGTTATTTCAACAACTCTGGCAAATTATCATCGCCATACAAATGCAGCGCACCTACCGCGACCACATAACGTCCTTTCGGCAGCGCCAGCAATAACTCGCGCCAGTGTTGATTGCGGTTGCGCATCAGCGTGTCATTAAGATCGCTGCTGAAGGTCGTCGGGAGAGCCACTGGCTGCTGCTTGGGCGGCGCATCCAGCCACCAACTGATCATGGTTTGCAGCAGGCGAGCATTGGTGTGCCAGTGCTCCAGCGTATCCAGAAGCAGCGGCAGGCCATCTTGCGGCAGAGACTTCAACAGCGCGATTTGCGTGTCTGGACCCTCCAGCTCAATAATACGTTTATTGGCTGCCTTTGCTGCCAGCAGCAATTGATAATCGATGCCGTATTGCGGTCGCAATCCCAGACGTTGTGCCTGCTGCGCTTGCAGCATCAGGGCGATCTGCCAGAACGGCAGTGTGTCAAACATGCCTGGCGACAGTGAAAGCGTATCGCACAGCGCATTTAGCCGGTGTATGACGTCAGCATCCAGACGCGTTTCCAGCGGTGGATGCACATCATCATTGGTAAAGGGTGATGCGCCTTGGGTGATATCCGCTTCGACAATTAACGCATCGGCTTTGCTGAGTTGGCGCAACAAACCCGCGGGTAGCGGCTGCATATCGCGCGTGCCCATATGAATACTGCCTGCCAGATGCAGGCGACGATTACCCAACTGAATATCCATAGCCGGCCAGCTGTAACGCGCCGGGAAGAGGGTAGCGGTCAGCTGCTGAAGGCTTTGCCACAGACTGCGTCTCATGCCCTGTCCTTTTCGAGTCAAAAATCCATGCTAGCGATTTCACTCGCCGAAAAACAGGGCAGAGATGGCGATCAGTGCTTAACGGGCTTAAAGCGCAACAAGCGGTTAGCGTTGCTCACCACGGTAATGGATGACAGCGCCATGGCGGCCCCTGCCACAATCGGGCTTAACAGCAGCCCTGTGAAGGGATAAAGCACGCCCGCAGCAATCGGAATCCCCAAGCTGTTATAAATAAAGGCCCCGAGCAAATTCTGCCGCATATTGCGCAGCGTGGCGCTTGCCATCGCCAGCGAATCGGCAACGCAGTGTAAATCGTTACGCATCAGCGTCATGGCTGCGGTTTCAACCGCGACATCACTGCCACCGCCCATCGCAATGCCCACATCGGCTTGCGCCAGCGCCGGTGCATCGTTAATGCCATCGCCAACCATCACCACTTTGCGGCCCTGCTGCTGGAGTTGGATAATTGCCTGTGCCTTGCCTTCTGGCAGCACGCCGGCAATCACCTCATCAATGCCCGCTTCAGCCGCAATCGCCTGTGCCGTTTGCTGATGATCGCCGGTTAACATAATCAGTCGATAGCCTAACTGATGCAGGCGCTGTAACGCGGCTTTACTCTCAGGACGTAAGCTGTCGCGCAGGGCAATCAGACCGAGCAGTTGACGATTGTCTGCCAGCAGCACGGGTGTGGCGCCTTGCTGCGCCAGGCGTTCAATATCGGCCTGCGCGGCGGAGTAATCGATGTGCTGCTCGTCCAGCAGTGCCTGATTCCCTAGCCACAGTGTTCTGCCTGCGACTTTAGCGCTAACGCCTTTGCCGCGTATTGTACGAAATTGCTTTGAGACCTCTTCACTGATCTCGGGTGCTGCCGCCAGAATGGCTTTTGCCAGTGGATGGCTAGAACCTTGTTCCAGCTGCGCGGCGGCACTCAGTACCTGCTGGCGGTTCCAGTCGCCATACAGCAGCACATCGCTGACTTCTGGCGTTCCGCGCGTTAACGTTCCGGTTTTATCAAACACGATGGTGTCAACTTCACTGGCGCGCTGCAGTGCATCCGCATCCCTGACCAACACGCCAAGTTCCGCCGCACGTCCCACGCCTGCAATGACCGACATCGGTGTCGCCAAGCCCAACGCGCAAGGGCAGGCGATAATGAGCACGGTGGTCACAATCACCAGGGTGTAGGCGAGTTGCGGCTGCGGGCCGACCAAATACCACACCAGGCCGCTCAGCAAGGCGATGGCAACCACCACCGGAACAAATACGGCGGAGATACGATCCGCCAGACGGCCTATCTCGGGCTTACTGCTCTGCGCCTGGCGCACCAGATTAATAATGCGTGCCAGCGTGGTGTGGCTTCCGGTCGCGCGTGCGACGAAGCGCAGCGTACCGTCTTGCACCAGCGTCCCGGCATAGACTTTATCGCCGGGCTGCTTAGCCTGAGGCACCGCTTCACCCGTTAACATCGCCTCATCAAACCAGGCCTCGCCACTCTCGACTTCACCATCCACGGGGACGCGATCGCCAGTGACCAGTTTCAGTAGCATACCGGGCTGAACGTCGCTGAGTGGCAGCAGCACTTCACCCTGGTCGCTGATCACGCGGGCTTGAGCAGGTGTGAGATCCAGTAGACGTTCCAGTGCTTTTGATGCCCGCTGGCGCGCCCGTTGTTCCAGCGCATGGCCGAGGTTGATCAAGCCGACGATCATCACGCTGGCTTCAAAATATAGATGTCGCGCCTGAACGGGGAAAAATTCTGGCCATAGGGCCACGCTCATGGAAAAGAGCCAGGCGGCACCGGTTCCCAGCGCGACCAGGGTATCCATTGTGGCAGTACCGCGCAGCAGGCTGCGCCAGGCACTGCGATAAAAATGACCGCCAGCGATCACCATCACCAGCAGGGTAATCAGACCCAGAGAACGCCACAGCGTCTGGTTGGCTTCACTTAGCATCATGTTGTCACCAAGCATGCCCCAGATCATCATTGGCACGCCGAGCAGCAGCGCTAATGCGGCCTGCCAGCTAAAGCGGCGCATTGCCTGTTGTGCCGTGGCCTGCTGACGTTCGCGTCGGGTTTGTTCATCGTCGATGATTTCCGCGGAGTAGCCTGCATCATCTACGGCACCCAGCAGTGCTTCCGCTGGCGCATCACCCAAGACCAGCGCACTGCGTTCACCAAGATTAACCCGTGCCTGACTGACGCCAGGCACGTTTTGCAACGCCTGCTCCACCCGGCTCACACAACTGGCGCAGCTCATACCGCCAATCAGTAAATGGTGAACAGGGAGGTTTTCAACTGCCGGTTGCGATCGTGGCTCCGTTGTCAGTGCCTCCGGCTGCGGCTCTGCTGCTGGCAACGGATTAGGCTTTGGGCTGTCTTTGACCGCCGCGTGATAGCCAGCCTGCTCAACGGTGGCAATCAGGTCTGCGACGCTGGCTGCGCCCGTGATACGTGCTTCCTGCTGCGTGACGTCCGCTTGTTCGACATCGTCGCGCTGCTCAAGTGCTTCTTTGACCCGTTTAACACAGTGACCGCAAGACAAACCGTCGAGCGCCAGTAATTGTGTGTGTGACATCGTTAACTCCTCGTGCGTTTTCCCGTCATACTTCAAATCCCCCCATGGGGCCTACTGTTGGTGCAGGTGAGAGGCTGCTTTCGCTGTCCCGAATCACTTATCTGAGCAAGTGCTTCGGCATTATGAACCTCCTCAAGGAGGCTCATAATGCGGGCCAGCGCGAGCGCTGTTCAAATCGACAAGTCGATTTGTCTCTCGGTTGCCGCCTTCCTGCCATTCGAATTATTTAGGGTTTATTTTTGACTGCCTGCAAACTTTGCATTAGTTATAGAGCCTAAACCTTCCATTCAGGGGAAGGTCAAGCGGTGAAGAGGTAAAAGATGAACATTAGCGATGTGGCAAAAAAGACCGGTCTCACCAGTAAAGCGATTCGCTTCTATGAAGAGAAGGGCGTGGTGACGCCGCCGTTACGCAGCGACAATGGCTATCGCAGCTATGCCGCACATCATATCGATGAACTCAATCTGCTGCGCCAGGCGCGCCAGGTGGGCTTTACGCTGGAAGAGTGTCGCGAGCTGGTCACGCTGTTTAACAATCCTGCGCGTCACAGCGCCGATGTAAAGGCGCGGACGCTGCAAAAAGCGGATGAAATCGCCGCGCACATCGAAGAACTGCATGCGATGCGCGCGCGACTGCTGGAGTTGGCGGAAGCCTGCCCAGGCGATGACAGTGCGGAATGCCCCATCATTAATCACCTCGCGGGCTGTTGCCATCAAGCCGAAGGAAAACGCGGTTGAACCAGCAGGGTAATGCCAACGACACCGGTAACGATGACCGGTGTACCGGCGGGCAAATCCTCTTTGGCTTGCACGCGCCAGCTGCTGTCGCCAATACGTACGTGGCCGAAGCCATCTTTTAGGGCGCTATCCAAGGTCAGATGCATGCCGATCAACTGTGAACCCCGTTGATTGAGGGTGTTCGGCTGCTGGGTCGTCTCGCGATAGCGCATCCAGCGATACCAGAAAAACACGCACAAGAGTGTGAGCACCGCAAACAGTGCGCCCTGGCTGGTCCAAGAGAAGGGAAACATCCACTCGATGAGTCCAACCAGCACTGCCGCCAGTCCGCTCCACAGCAGATAGCCGCTGGTGCCGAGCATTTCAGCGGCTAACAGCAGGCCACCCAGCGTTAACCAGAACCAGTGAGGATGGGCAATCAGTTCCATTAGGATCACGGTTTACGCTCCTGACGGCTCTCCTTCAGCAGTTCACTGATGCCGCCAATCGACCCCAGCAAGCTGCTGGCATCCAGTGGCATCATCACCACTTTGCTGTTATGCGACTCGCCAATTTTCTGCAGCGCATCGGTGTATTTCTGCGCCACGAAGTAATTAACAGCCTGAATATCCCCAGCGGCAATGGCTTCAGATACCACACGTGTCGCATTCGCTTCCGCCTGCGCCGAACGTTCACGCGCTTCGGCCTGCAGGAAGGCAGAGGTTCGTTCACCTTCAGCTTTAAGAATTTGCGATTGCTTATCGCCCTCAGCGCGCAAAATTGCCGCCTGACGCACGCCTTCCGCAGTAAGAATATCGGCACGTTTGGTTCGCTCTGCTTTCATCTGCGCGTTCATCGCGGCAATCAACTCTTGCGGCGGGCGCACATCGCGAATTTCAATACGGGTGATTTTGACGCCCCACGGGTTGGTGGCCTCATCAACAATGTGCAGCAATCGCGTGTTGATGTTATCGCGCTGCGACAGCATCTCATCCAGCTCCATGCTGCCGAGCACGGTGCGGATATTGGTCATGGTTAAATTGAGGATGGAAAGCTCAAGATTGCTGACTTCATAGGCGGCGCGCGCAGGGTCAACCACCTGGATAAAACAGACGGCATCAATAGTGACGTTAGCGTTGTCTTTGGAGATGATTTCTTGAGAGGGGATGTCGAGCACTTGTTCCATCATGTTGATCTTACGACCAATACGATCCATAAACGGGACAAGTAAACTCAGGCCTGGCGACAACGTTTTGGTATAACGGCCAAAGCGTTCTACCGTCCATTGATAGCCCTGTGGCACAATTTTTACACTCGCCCAGACAGTGACTAAAGCGAGTACGATGATCACGGGAATCACAGTCAACATATAACCTCCTGGTTGTCAGATTGTCGGGCCGAGTCGCTTCGGCCCGTTTAACGCGCGCTACCTGTCAGTAGAGCAGCGAGTAAAGCTGGCGGCGATAGCGGGTGGCGAGAGCATCGCCCGTGCCGAGCGCGGCCAAAATTTCCTGGAACATCTTACGCACCTGGCCTTCACCCGCACTCAAATCACTTTTCAGGAAACTGAACAGCAGATCCAGTGCTTCCTCATTGCGACCCACCTGATGCAGCTGTAAGGCAAGTTTAGCAGCCAGCTCAGCATTCGCGGGATCGCCAGCGAGTTGATCCTGCAGTTGTTGGATCTCCGGCGTATCCGCCGCTTGTTTCAGCAGATCGATCTGTGACACCAGGCTCTGGTAGCGCGTATCCTGATCCTGTAATGGCACCACCGCCAGCACGGCTTCCGCTTCGTCGCTGCGGTTAAGGGTAATCAGCACTTCTGCCAGCAGGAAACCGATTTCACTGTTCTGATTGCTTAATTGCCAGGCATCTTTCAGCAACGGCAGCGCATCAAGCGGTTTGCCTTCTTCCATCAATTGCATCGCCTGGTGGGTTTTCAGCTCTTCCTCACGTGGCAGTACTTTTTGCAGCAGCGCGCGAATGGCTTCTTCCGGCTGCGGTCCCTGGAAACCATCAACCGGCTGACCATTTTGGAACAGATAGACGGTAGGAATGGAACGCAGACCAAACTGCGATGCCACGGCTTGCTGTTTATCGCAATCCAGCGTGGCCAGAATGAACTGACCGGCATATTCCTGTGCCAGACGCTCAAGAACGGGCGTCAGCTCCTGGCAGTGTTGGCTGCGTTCAGACCAGAAATAAAACAGCACCGGCAGCTGCATGGATTGCTCCAGCGTCTGTTGCAGGTTGGATTCGTTGATGTCGATAATCAAAGCGTGTGACATGAATACGTCTCTTTGCAGAAAGTGTGTTGAGGATATGGGGGCAAGCTGCCCCGCTTCAAGTTCAAATCTGGCTTGCTGCTTAGTTGCTGCGCAAAATGCGATCCAGCAACCATCCGGGAAGCAGGCGTTTCAGCAGGCTCATTATCCATGCGACCAGCGTCACCGGATAGCGCAAACGCGGATGTTTACTCTCCAGCGCGTGGCGCAGCTTTGGCAAAATGGCCTCCGGCGGCAGGGTGAAGCGCGCCGCAATCCCTGGGTTACGCACCGGTTTGTCTTGTTCACCCTGATGCACATTGTCGGTGAATCGGGTGGCGATCGGACCGGGTTCGATCAAGCTCACACGCACGCCCGATGCGCGTACTTCCATACGCAGCGCATCGCTCCAGGCTTCTAAAGCCCATTTGCTGGCGGCATAAGCCCCGCGGCCTGGCGTAGAGATCAGTCCCAGCACCGAACTGGTATTGATGATGCGTCCGTCACCGCTGGCTTGCAACGCAGGCAGCAAGCGCATGGTGAGCTGATGGGTACCAAAGACATTGGTGGAGAACTGTTTTTCCAGTTGCTGGCGCGACACGCTGGTCAGCGGTCCATATTGACCGAAGCCGCCGTTGTTAAACAGGCCGTGCAAGCGATGATCGCAGAGCGCCATCACGCGATCCGCCGCCGCATCCACGCTGGCAGGATCGTCAAGATCAAGCTGGACGCCGATAAAGCCGAGCGCCTCCATGTGCGCCACATCGTTTGGGCGGCGGCAGGCGGCAATCACCCGATAGCCGCGTAACAGCAGATCGTTGGCAGCCACTAAACCGATGCCACTGGAACAACCGGTGATTAAGATCGTTTTTTGCATTTCTTTACCTGTTATAAATCACACGCCTGCATTAATTCTGCTTTACTAGCGGAGCCAGTTCGTTTGCCATCAGGTTAGCAATAAACGGCTGCGCATCCGGATTGGGGTGAATACCGTCCTGCTGCATCCATTCCGGCTTCAGATAAACTTGCTCCATAAAGAATGGCACCAGAGGAATGTTGTACTGCTGTGCCAGCTGCGGATAGATCGCGCTAAACGCCTCCGTATAACGACGTCCATAATTAGCAGGCAGACGAATTTGCATCAGCAACGGCTGCGCGTTGGCGGCTTTGACCTCGTCGATCACTTTGCTCAGATCCTGGGCGATGTTCTGTGGCGGGAAACCGCGCAAGCCGTCGTTACCGCCCAATTCGATTAACACCCAACGGGGTTGATGCTGTTTTAATAGGCCCGGCAAACGCGTCAGCCCTTGTCCAGCGGTATCTCCGCTGATGCTGGCGTTAATAATCTGGGGCTGCTGATGCCAGGTTTTATCGAGCAGGCTGGGCCATGCCGCGGTGGCGGACATGCGATACCCGGCGCTCAGGCTGTCACCCAATACCAGCAAGGTATCGGCGGCAGCGATGCGGGACACCAGCAGAAGCAATAACAACAGGAAGGGATAATGCCAGCGGAAAACATTGTTGCAGTTCATCATCTTACTAAGTCCGTCGGTCAGGGAGAGCATCAGCTGACCATCCTCACCGGAGTTGAGCTGGTTGTCAAACCAGCCGAGACCATCGCGCTAATTGGCGAGTCCGGCTCCGGTAAATCAACATTGCTGGGTATCCTGGCTGGGCTGGATGATGGCAGCAGCGGCGAAGTGCACCTGCTCGGCCAGCCGCTGCACAGCATGGACGAAGAGCAGCGAGCCGCGTTGCGCGCGCGCGAAGTTGGCTTTGTGTTTCAATCTTTTATGCTGGTGCCCACGCTGAATGCGCTGGAAAACGTCCAGTTGCCAGCCCTGTTGCGCGGGGACAGCGATCGTGACAGCCGCGCACAGGCGGTGGATCTACTGACGCAGCTTGGCTTGAAAGATCGTTTGCAGCATCTGCCTGCCCAGCTTTCTGGAGGAGAACAGCAACGTGTGGCGCTGGCCCGCGCCTTTAGCGGACGTCCTGGCCTGCTGTTTGCCGATGAACCTACCGGCAATCTGGATCGCAAAACCGGCGATCGCATCGCCGATTTACTCTTCTCCCTTAACCGTGATTTCGCCACCACATTGATTCTGGTAACGCACGACGAGCAACTGGCGGCACGTTGCGATCGACGGCTGCGGCTACGCGACGGCAAGCTGTGGGAGGAGTCATGATTTGGCGCTGGTTCTGGCGTGAATGGCGATCGCCTTCGCTGCTGATTGTCTGGCTGGCGTTAACGCTGGCGGTGGCCTGTGTCCTGGCGCTCGGCTCTATTAGCGATCGCATGGAGAAAGGGCTCAGCCAGCAGAGCCGTGATTTTATGGCGGGGGACCGTACCTTGCGCAGCAGTGCGCCCGCGCCCGAAGCCTGGTTGAATAAAGCGCGCGATGAAGGGCTCTCCGTTAGTCGCCAGCTCAGCTTTATGACCATGACGTTTGCCGATCAAACACCACAGCTGGCAGACGTTAAAGCAGTGGATGATGCCTATCCGATGTTTGGCACCTTACAGACCGATCCGCCGGGGTTAAAACCGCAAGCGGGCACGGTGCTGGCCGCGCCGCGACTGCTGGCGTTGCTTAATCTGAAAGTCGGCGATAACGTTGATGTCGGTGACACCACGCTGCGTATCGCTGGCGAAGTAATTCAGGAACCGGATGGCGGCTTCAATCCGTTCCAGACCGCACCGCGTCTGCTGATGAACCTCGCGGATGTCGATAAAACCGGCGCGATCCAGCCTGGCAGTCGCTTGAGCTGGCGCTACAAGTTCTCAGGCGATCCCGCGCCACTTGGTCGCTATGACCGCTGGATTCAACCGCAGTTGAAAGCGGGAGAGCGCTGGATCAGCGTCGAGAATTCAGAGGATGCATTGGGACGTTCGATGCAGCGTTCCCAACAATTCTTACTGCTTTCAGCGCTGCTAACCCTGATGCTGGCGATTGCCGCTGTTGCGGTGGCGATGAGCCACTACTGCCGTAGCCGCTACGATCTGGTGGCGGTACTGAAAACTCTCGGAGCCACGCGTAAAGCCTTACAGCGGTTGATTGTCGGCCAGTGGCTGGCGGTGCTGTTGCTGGCCGCCATCGCAGGCAGCGCGCTAGGGCAGGGGATTGAGATCATTTTATTAGTGATGCTCAAACCCGTGCTGCCCGCTGCGCTTCCGGCCGCCAGCTTCTGGCCGTGGTTATGGGCCATCGGCACCATGTTTGTGATTTCGCTGTTGGTGGGACTGCGCCCGTATCGTCTGTTGATGGCGACCCAGCCGTTACGCGTACTGCGGCGTGATGCGGTCGCCAATATCTGGCCGCTGCGCATTTATCTGCCGGTGATGGCGCTGGTGGTGGTTGGCCTGCTGGCGTTATTGATGGGCGGCAGTAAAATGCTGTGGGCGCTGCTAGCGGGCGTGGTGATGCTAGCGCTGCTGCTGGCCCTGCTTGGCTGGGGCACGCTGTTGCTGCTGCGTAAGTTGGTGGTGCGTAATCTGGCGATGCGGCTGGCGATCAATCGCCTATTGCGACAGCCGGTGATGACGCTGAGCCAGTTAGCCGCGTTTTCACTCTCCTTTATGCTGCTGGCATTGCTGCTGGTGATGCGTGGCGATCTGCTGGATCGCTGGCAACAGCAGTTGCCAGCGGATGCACCTAACTATTTCCTGCTTAATATGACGCAGGAGCAGGTGCCGCAGGTGCGCGATTTCCTCAGTCAGCATCAGGTGAAAGCAGAGAGCTTCTACCCGATTGTGCGTGCGCGTCTGACAGAGCTAAACGGCAAAGAAGCCAATCCTAAAATGGATAACGCGCTAAATCGTGAACTCAATCTGACCTGGCAGGCGGAACGTCCCGATCACAACCCGTTGATGGCGGGAAGCTGGCCGCCGAAAGTCGGTGAAGTGTCGATGGAAATGGAGTTAGCGGATCGGCTCGGACTGAAGTTGGGGGATAGCCTGACCTTCAGCGGCGATACGCAGCAGTTCAGTGCGAAAATCACCAGCCTACGTAAAGTGGATTGGGAGAGCCTGCGGCCGAACTTCTTCTTTATCTTCCCGCCGGGCGCGCTGGATCAGCAGCCACAGACCTGGCTGACGAGCTTCCGTATGGACAACAACCCCGCGCTGCTGGCGCAGTTAAATCGCGCCTTCCCGACGCTGAGTTTATTGGATATCGGCAGCATGCTGAAGCAGATAGGTCAGGTGCTGGCTCAAGTTAGCCAGGCGCTGGAGATCATGGTGGTGTTGGTCACCGTTTGCGGCGTGCTGCTGTTGCTGGCACAGATTCAGGTCGGCATGCGACAGCGCCGACAGGAGTTGGTGGTGTACCGCACGCTGGGTGCCAGCAAACGCCTGCTGCGCGGCACGTTGTGGTGTGAATTTGCGTTGCTGGGTGTGGTGTCGGGGATTGCAGCAGCGTTAGGCGCAGAAGCGGCGTTATGGGGATTACAGCGCAAGATCTTCGATTTTCCGTGGGAACCCGACTGGACGCTATGGATCGCATTGCCGATCAGCGGCGCGCTGCTGCTGTCACTGTGCGGTAGTTGGCTGGGCATTCGGTTGCTGAAAGGGAAGGCGCTGTTTAAACGGTTTGAAGCGGCGTGAGGGCAATGGGCGGCATAAATGCCGCCCCTACAGTTTTATGCCACTGCAGGGTGCACATTCATGCGCATCAGGCAACGAGCATTCATTCGTAGGGTGCACATTCATGCGCATCAGGCCAACAGGCATCAATTCGTAGGGTGTACATTTATGCGAACCGGACCCTCAGGCATTCATCCGTAGGGGGCGCATTTATGCGCACCGATACAGTATGCACATAAATCAAAGGCCGCTTTCGCGGCCTTTTCGATTACAGCTTCTCAACCGCCCAGGCAATTCCGCTGGCGTACTCTTCTGGCAGCAGCGGAACCAAGGCGTTCAGCGCCGCCGCGAGGCGTGCCTGATCGCTATCGGTCAGGTTTAAGTGTCCAACCTTACGGCCCGGACGCACTTCTTTATCGTACCAGTGCAGATGCACCAGCGGCTGTTGCAGCCAATCGGCATTCACATCAGTACCAATCAGGTTCACCATCACCGACGGCGCAAACACCACCGGTTTCGGCAGCGCCAAACCCAGCACTGCGCGTAGATGCAGCTCAAACTGGCTAATCGACGCGCCATTTTGCGTCCAGTGGCCGCTGTTGTGTACACGCGGCGCCAGCTCATTGATCAGCAGGCCTTCAGGCGTCACAAAGCACTCCATCGCCATCACGCCGACATACTTCAGCTCATGCATGATGGCGCTGAGCATCGCTTCTGCTTGCTGCTGTTGCGCGGCATCGGCCTGCGGGAACGCCACGCTGGTGCGCAGAATGCCGTCTTGATGCAGGTTGTGCGTCAAGGGATAGAACACCGTGGTGCCATCGTGACCGCGCGCGCCCACCAGCGACACTTCACCGCTGAAGTTGATGCCCTGCTCTACAATGCATTCGCCATAGCACTCATCCGGCAACGAATCAGTTTCGTTCGCGCGCAAACGCCATTGACCGCGACCGTCATAACCGCCGGTGCGACGTTTCACAATCGCCAGTTCACCCAGTGAGCTGAACACCTGCGGCCATTCGGCTTTATCCGCCAGCAGCTGCCATGGCGCAGTCGCCAGATTCAGCTGATCGAGCAGCTGTTTTTGCGTCAGACGATCGGCCAGCCGCGGGAAAATATCGCGGTTCACAAACGCAGGATGCAGCGCCAGCTCGCGCGTTAACGCGGTTTCGGGCCAACGTTCAATTTCTGCGGTGATCACGCTTTCGGCGATAGGCAGGGCGGAAGGCTCTGCATCCAGGCCTACGGGATGAACGGCGATGCCCAGGGGTTCACCCGCCTGGCGCAGCATACGGCCTAACTGACCGTTCCCGAGTACGCAAACCGGTTTCATGCATCCCCCCGCGGATCTGGGTTGTTCAGCACTTCGTCGGTCTGAGTTTGACGCCAAGTGGCAAGACGTGCCGCCAGTTCTTTGTCATGCACCGCTAAAATCTGCGCGGCCAGCAGGGCAGCATTTGCCGCACCAGCTTTACCAATCGCCAGCGTACCAACAGGAATACCGCGCGGCATCTGCACGATGGAGTAAAGGCTATCCACACCGCTCAGCGCGGCGCTTTGTACCGGCACGCCCAGCACTGGCACCAGAGTTTTCGCCGCGATCATGCCCGGCAGATGCGCAGCACCGCCCGCACCGGCGATGATCACATGGAAACCGTTGTCCGCAGCGGTTTCGGCAAAGCTGAACAGTTTGTCTGGCGTACGGTGAGCAGAGACCACTTCAACGTGGAACGGAACATCCAGGCTGTTAAGAATTTCCTCGGCGAACTGCATGGTAGCCCAGTCACTTTTGGAACCCATGACGATGACGATACGAGCCGGGGTGGCGTTGGATGACATGTGGTCAACTCCTGTGAATAGTCGAACGAACCTGGCCGGGCGGGCAGGTAAAGAAGGGCACAGAGAATAGCATGAGATGGCAGCAAGGAAAACGGTTGCGTAGGAGGAAAACAGCCACTATTGCGCGAAGATTTGCAGATTCAAACTGATAAAGGCGAGCCTAAGCGCGCCCGATATTAAAACGGAAATTCGATCAGCTGCACGCCTGCGGCATCGACCTGAATCATCGACCCCTGTTCATGCCATGCACCCAGCACCACACGCTGGGCACTTTCACCTTGCAGGGAAAGCTGATGTACCGCCGGACGATGGGTATGCCCGTGAATCAGAATACGCACCTGTTGGCGCGTCATCGTATCGATCACGGCTTGCGGATTAACGTCCATGATGCTGAGCGACTTATGCTGATTGGCATTCTTGCTGTCGGCTCGCATTCGCGCGGCAATACGTATCCGCATCCGCAGCGGCAGGGCGAGGAACAGACGTTGTAACCAGCGTTGATGCACTTTAGCGCGGAAGCGTTGATAGCCTTCATCGTCGGTACACAGGGTATCGCCGTGCATGATCAGCACGCGTTGCCCGTAGAGCGTCAATACCTGCTCTTCCGGCAACAGCGTCATGCCGCTTTCACGCGCAAAACGTTGGCCAAGCAGGAAGTCACGATTACCGTGAATGAAGAATTTAGGGACCGGTAGGGCTTTCAGTGCGGCGGCGATTTGCTGATGCAATGGATTAGGATCGTCATCACCAATCCAGGCTTCAAACAGATCGCCGAGGATGTAAAGCGCATCACACTGCTGCGCTTCACCCTGCAAAAAATGCAGAAAACCGGCAGTAATTGCCGGTTCTTCTGTACACAGATGCAAATCTGCGATGAACAGCGTGCGCGACATTACTCGCTAACAGTCACTTTCTGGATGACAACGTCGTCAACCGGAACGTCCTGGTGCATGCCACTGCGGCCCGTTTTCACCGCTTTGATTTTCTCAACCACGTCCATGCCTTCAACCACTTCAGCGAACACGCAGTAACCCCAGCCCTGCAGGCTTTCGTCACGGAAGTTCAGGAAGTCGTTGTCTGCTACGTTGATGAAGAACTGTGCAGTCGCTGAGTGTGGCGCCTGAGTACGGGCCATCGCCAGCGTACCTTTGGTGTTCTTCACGCCATTGTTGGCTTCGTTACGGATCTCTTCTTTGGTGTCTTTCTGCTTCATGCCAGGCTCGAAACCGCCGCCCTGAACCATGAAACCGTTGATAACACGGTGGAAGATGGTGTTGTCGTAGAAACCTTCACGGCAGTAGTCCAGGAAGTTTTTCACGGTAGCCGGCGCTTTGTCATCGAAGGTTTTGATTACGATGTCGCCATGGTTCGTCTGGAAAGTGACCATTATATTCGTCCTGTTACGGGTGTCGTCAGTATCAACTGCCGCGCCTGCTAAGCGGCGGGGCATTTTTGTAGACGCCTCTTATATCACAATTTCCAATAGCTCGTCAGTAAGGCAGCTATAGAAGGTAAGCGAGCGATGCACAACTGAGAAAAATACGGCACAATGTCCAGCTACGCTGGAAAGGCGTATCCCGCAAACGTAAATAACGGAACCGTTCAATGTTGAAGATCTATAACACCCTGAGTCGACAGAAAGAGGAATTTAAACCGATCCACGCTGGTCAGATCGGCATGTACGTCTGTGGAATTACGGTTTACGACCTCTGTCACATCGGTCATGGGCGTACCTTCGTTGCATTTGATGTGGTGTCACGTTATCTGCGCTATGTAGGCTATCAGCTCAAATATGTGCGTAACATCACCGATATTGAAGACAAGATTATCAAACGTGCTAACGAAAACGGTGAGAGCATTGAAACGCTGACCAACCGTATGATCGCCGAGATGCACAAAGATTTTGACGCGCTGGGCATTCTGCCGCCGGATCTGGAGCCGCGTGCCACGCGCCACATCCCTGAAATCATCGAAATGGTTGAGCGTTTAATCGAGCGCAAACACGCTTATGTTGCTGATAACGGCGATGTAATGTTCGATGTGCTGAGCGACAAAGGTTATGGCGTGCTGTCACGTCAGGATCTGACTCAGCTGCAGGCGGGCGCGCGCGTAGAAATCGCTGAAATCAAACGCAACCCGATGGACTTCGTGTTGTGGAAAATGTCCAAACCTAACGAACCCGCGTGGAATTCGCCGTGGGGCAACGGTCGTCCGGGCTGGCACATTGAATGTTCTGCGATGAACTGCAAACAGCTGGGCACCCACTTCGACATCCACGGCGGCGGTTCGGATCTGATGTTCCCGCACCACGAAAACGAAGTGGCGCAGTCTACCTGTGCGCACGACGGCCAGTACGTCAATTACTGGATGCACTCCGGCATGGTGATGATCGATCGTGAGAAGATGTCGAAATCACTCGGCAACTTCTTCACCGTGCGTGACGTGCTGGCGCATTACGATGCGGAAACCGTGCGTTACTTCCTGATGTCGGGCCACTATCGCAGCCAGCTCAACTACGGCGAAGACAACCTCAACCAGGCGCGTGCGGCGCTGGAGCGTCTCTACACTGCGCTGCGTCACACCGATGCCAATGCCACGGCAGCGGGCGGCGAAGAGTTTGAAGCGCGCTTCCGTGCGGCGATGGATGACGACTTCAACACGCCAGAAGCCTATTCGGTGTTCTTCGATATGGCGCGTGAAGTGAATCGCCTGAAAACGGAAGACAAAGCCGCGTCTGATGCGTTGGCCGCAAAACTGCGTCAGTTGGCGGATGTGTTGGGCATTTTGCAGCAGGACCCTGAACAGTTCCTGCAAAGCAGTGCGCAGGTGAACGATGATGAAGTCGCGGAAATCGAGCATTGGGTCAAAGCCCGTTCCGACGCGCGTGCTGCAAAAGATTGGGCACAGGCAGACGTGGCGCGTGACAAGCTGAACGAGCTGGGCGTGATCGTGGAAGATGGCCCGCAGGGTTCGAGCTGGCGTCGTAAGTAATCTCAACGGGTGCGCTTTCATCGGCACCCAGATGCTGCAGATTGTACGGCGCGCTTTCATCGGCACCAAAGACGAGATTGTAGGGTACGCATTTATGCGTACCTGGACTCACAGGCCGCAGAATAAAAAAAGGGGCGAACCGCAGTTCGCCCCTTTTTTATTTGCCTGAACGTTTAAGCTACAACGGTGATTTTAAAACCGGCGAACTCAACTTTCTGGCCTGCAACAATCTTGCAGCGCTTACGCGTTTCAACTGCGCCATCAACACGCACTTCACCTTCCGCGATCGCGACTTTTGCCTGCGCACCGCTCTGGACCCAACCTTCGAGTTTCAGCAGGTCACACAAATCAACGTGGGCATGTTCGCCCAATGAAAAACTGGCCATTATGCCTCCTCGACGTCGTGATACTCTTCACACGCCACTAATGTATTTTGAATCAGGGTTGCTACGGTCATTGGACCGACGCCACCGGGAACCGGAGTGATGTAAGACGCACGCTCAGACGCTGACGCAAAATCCACATCGCCGACCACTTTGCCGCTTTCCAGACGGTTAATACCGACATCAATCACCACCGCGCCTGGCTTGATCCAGTCACCGGGAATAAAGCCCGGCTTACCGACTGCCACCACCAGCAGATCGGCGTGCTCAACGTGGTGACGCAGATCTTTGGTGAAACGGTGCGTCACGGTGGTGGTGCAACCCGCCAGCAGCAACTCCATGCTCATCGGACGACCGACGATATTGGATGCGCCAACCACCACGGCGTTCAGGCCATAGGTATCGATGTTATAGCGCTCCAGCAGCGTCACGATGCCGCGCGGCGTACACGGACGCAGCTTCGGTGCGCGCTGGCACAGACGACCAATGTTGTACGGATGGAAGCCATCGACATCTTTGTCTGGCACGATGCGTTCCAGCACTTTGACATTATCAATACCGGCTGGCAGCGGGAGCTGAACCAGAATGCCGTCGATTTCGTTGTCATTGTTCAGCGCATCAATCAGTTCTAGCAGATCGGCTTCGCTGGTGGTGGCCGGCAGATCGTAAGAGCGGGAGAGAAAGCCCACTTCATCACAGGCGCGACGTTTGCTAGCGACATAGATCTGCGAAGCGGGGTTTTCACCCACCAGCACGACTGCCAAACCTGGTGCACGTTTACCGGCTGCCAGACGCTGCTGTACTTTTTCGGCAACCTCAAGGCGCACCTGCTGCGCAATCGTTTTACCGTCAATAATTTTTGCTGCCATCAGAGAGGAAATCCATCTGTAGAAAGTTAAATCGGGGATTGGCGCCTATTCTGTCAGAAGCGCGTCCGGCTGTCAGGTAGAGATTCATTTCGCCAGTGCGTTTCACGACTTTCCGCAGTGACGCGAGCCTGCCTTAGCGCGTATTATGTCCCTCAGGAAATTATGTGGATGCCGTGATGATTTGGTTAATGCTCGCCACGCTGGTAGTGGTGTTTGTTGTAGGATTTCAACTGCTGACGGCGGGTTCACGTCACGCCGCGCAAGGGCTGAGTAAAAGGCTGCAACTGCCGCCCGTGCATGTCGAATCCATGCTTTCACTGATGGGCAAAGACGCGGCCAAAGAGTTCACTGACTACATCTCAGGGGATAACGAGACCCATTTGGGCAACGGCGCGGCGGTACTGCTGATTTGGCAGGTGCTGATTGTGGATGGCGGTGACGCGAACGCGGTGCGCTGGCACGGGATTTTGACCAAGGCCGGATTTTCAGGACTGATTTCGCGACAGCAGCTGTTGTTGGCGTTAGGTTTTTTGCGGCAGCTGGAACCGGAGAGTGCGGAGCTGCATGCGCTGCGTGAGCAATATAATGCGCGGTTTACGCAGCAGGGGATCGAGCTGGAAGGGGAGTCTGGCGAGGTGAGCAATCTGGTGTCGATGAGCGAGTGGCGTAAGCGGCATTGAGAGGTTAGGGGAGTGTTGGGGGGTAGGGGCGTATGGCTCGATATTGGGGAGTTCTGTTCGAGATTAAGGACGGATTGCTCAATGATTCAACACTCTGGCGCCGCAGGACGGCAAAAACGTTGACGGCAGAGCGTGCAAACGTATAATCCGACGCAACCACTATGCGCCCTTAGCTCAGCTGGATAGAGCACCGGCCTTCTAAGCCGTAGGTCACAGGTTCGAATCCTGTAGGGCGTACCAAATACTTTCAATCACTTACGCCAACTTCAATCCCACCTGATTTTCCCCTTGTGTCGTATTTTTGTCGTCACCCCCTAAAAGTGAGTCAATTTTACGCGCATGTTCCATCAGATGGTTCGGTGCTAGGTGAGCATACCGGCGCACAATTTCAATGCTTTCCCTTCCCCCCATTTCCTGCAGAGCTGAAAGCGGAACACCAGACTGGATTAACCAGCTTGCCCAGGGGTGTCGCAGATCGTGAAATCTGAAATCCTCTATGCCTGCATGCTTTAGACCGATATTCCACGCCGTGTTATCATCACTGCGCATTTTCCTGCCCGCCGGTGCCAGCGTTCCATCGCTGTGATGCTTGGGTTTGTTGTGAACAAACACCCAGCGTGAATGCTTCCCAATCTGCCCCTTCAGTACCTTGCACGCCGTATCATTCAGAGCCACGCCAATAGTCACATCTCCGAGCGGAGGTTGTGCCGATGAAAAAGTCACGATTCACCGAATAGCAGATTGTCTTTGCCCTGAAGCAGGCTGACCTAGCTACATCCGTACCCGAAGGTTGCCGCAATCTGGTCATCTCCGACGCCACTTTTTAAACATGGCGCAAAAAATACGGCGGGATTTCGCCATAAGAACTCAGGCACATACGGCAGCTTGAGGAAGAAAACCTTCGCCTTAAGAAGGTGGTTGCCGATCTCAGCCTCGACAAGGCCATGCTGCAGGATGTGCTGGCAAAAAAGAGCTGACGCTGGCACGCCTGCGTGAGTGGGTCAGTGACTTACAGACCCGATACGGTGCCAGTGAGAGACAGGTCTGTTTTACGCTGCAGATCAGCCACAATTCGTACCGATACCGCTCTGTTGCGGCAGACGACAGTGTGTTGCGCCTGCGCATAAAGTAAATCACCAAACCCGTGTTCACTATGGTTAGCGCAGGGTGCATATCCTGCTAAAACGTGAGGGCTGTTGCGATGTTCATAAGCGCATTTACCGTTACCACCGTGAGCAGTGGCTGTCGCTTCGGCTCAAACGTCCGTGCCGCAATAAATCCGTAGTGAAAAGTCAGCCACAGTTTCCGGGCTCTGGCCGAACCAATGGGGCATGGATTTTGTCTCTGGTGTGTTGTTTGATGGTCAGCCGGCTGACGGTCGTTGACCTCTACACACGTGAATGTCTGGAGATCTGTGTGGGTCAGAACCTTCGGCCTGCAGAAGTGGCTGAGATGCTGGACAGCATTGTACTTAGGCGACGATTACCACAACTTTTGAAAACTGATAATGGTTCTGAGCTTGTTGGGTGAGTTACTAAGCTTACGTCAAGAAAATTTCTTTTTAAATAATGATACTACTGTGTTAATGGTCATTTCAAAGCTGTGAATAGGACCTGATACCATTTTCGATGTGCAAATATTAAAATAAAGGTGAGCTGTCAAGTAAATTATCTGTGGCAATGGTGTGGGATGTATTAATAATTTAATTCGTCTGGTAAGTATAAGGTGAAATGAATTAAAAATGAAAAATTAATTTTTTTAAAGCAACCAAGTTGTAAACCGATAAGTAACAATGTAGTTCAAGGTAGAGTTAGCTAATTAGGTATTGCAACAATAGTGTCTTTACATTAGAATCAGGAGAATTGCAAGAGATAATTCAAGGCGGACATACTGTGTCGATGCTTGCCCACAAGTTGATTTTAATTGAAAGGACTTTTTAATGAATATAATACCAGAAAGTAAAAGTTTGGAGAAAATATTATCTGGATTAGAAACTCAATATTGCGTCCCTGATTACCAGCGTGACTATGCATGGACTATAAGTGAAGTGGAAACTTTGTGGTTAGATATAATAACTTCGTATAAGCAAAGCTCAGAATATTTCATGGGGACAGTGGTGCTAAAAAAAGACAGTAATAGTAGTGATATTTTTGATATAGTTGATGGTCAACAAAGGCTTGCTACATTCTCAATTCTCTTTTCAGTTATTGCATCGTTAGGTGAAGCCTTTCCTAACAGTCCAGAAGTGTTCAACAAAGCTCTTAGGGATAAAAAAAACCAAGCTTTAGCCAGAAAAATATCTGGCATATCACGGGCAAGATTGAGAGAACCGAGTGAACCTGACAATTATTTTTTGCGGTTAAACAGAAAAGACGATGACTTGTTTCAACAGATAATAACTGACGAGGAGCAAGAAAATATTTGCTTTACAGAAAACAAGCAAAGAATAGTTAAAAGTGATAAAAGATTGATAAAAACTAAAAAGATATTTTCAAAGTGTATTTTGGAAGAGTTTACTGATGAGGATGCACTGCAACAACTCAATGATGTTTTGGTGCACATTGTAAAAAAATTAAAATTTATTACTATTGAAGTAGAAACTGATTATGATGCTTTTTTATTATTTGAGTCCTTAAATTCAAAGGGAATGGATTTAAGTGTTTCTGATTTGGTAAAAAATAAGATCTTGATGCGAGCTGGAGGGGATACAAAAAAAAGTGAAAAATTACTGACTAATTGGGATGAAATGATAGGAGATGTTGAAAGTAGTAGGCTTTCTTCTGTGGATTTCTTGAGAGTCTATTGGGAAGCAATACAGGGGCAAAATATTACTAAAAAAGAGTTATATAAAAATGTTGGAAGGTATATTGACAACGTAGATAATGACATTTTAGATTTTTCTGGTAATCTTAAAGACCTCGCTTCTAAATTATCCATATATGCCTCATCTGAATTAACATTCCCTGGGTGTTTACACACCAAGCAAAAATATTTAACTTATTGTGGTGAGATTAACTCCCTTAAATATACTACTTGCTACCCTTTAATAATGTTTGCTAATGAAAAGAGACAGGATTTGATAGTCCCATTATGTAAGCTAAGTCTCTCATTTCTTTTTCGATGGATAACTGTTTGCGATTATTCTGTAGGAGGGGCAAAAAAAATATTTGATGAAGTTTTATTAAGGATGCGGAAAGACTGTGATGACGAAACTATTTTAGCCCCTTTTGCAAGTCAGGCTGAAAAAGTTGGTGATAATGCTTTTAAACAAGCGATAATGCAGTTTAAAACGCAAGATAATCAAATTGCTAAATATATACTTTCTAAATGTTATCTTCACATCAATAATAGTCAAAGTATACCCAATTATTCCGAAATACATTTAGAGCATGTTTTGCCGCAGGATACAACTAAATGGGAGCAAGATCCTAATATAATAATCCCAAAAGGAACAACTATAAAAGATTACGTGTATAATCTAGGTAATATGACCTTATTACAAAGGCAAATAAACCAAAAAATAAAAAATAGTATTTTTTCTACAAAGCAAGATGAATACAGTAATTCTATTTTCCCGACTACTGCTGAAATTTATAATAGTGGAAATAAAGGCCGTTATTGGAGTCCTGACTGGATATCTGAACGTTGTGAAGACATTGCTGAAATGTCTCCAAAAATATGGCCATTAGAAGCATAGGCTCAAGCACCTCTTGGTGATAACCAAGGGGGTTTGACTATAAAGAATTTAAGCAACTAAGTAAACTTGTATGGATTTTCAGAGAAGCAATACATTCTTCAACATCTGAAACCCATACTTAATTAAATTATTAAGGCCCAGATCATGCGCACTATTTAGTTACGCTTGGCGGAATAGAAAGAGTTTGGTCTTGACCTTGATAAAGAGATTTAGGAAGTGCCTAAAGAACGAAGTAAGATGCAGCGTTTCGTGTCAAATCAGGCGGTTTAAGCATTACACGAAATCCAAGCTGTTACGGGCGTTATTCGCAGGTATTACCGGGACGTAATTACATAACCAAGATAATGAATGAAGTGAGTATTAATTAGGTGGTAAAGCGAATTAGGTATCAATTGAGGGCGACAGTTCATTGTTTCCGGCACATGATTAGTAATATCCTGCATTAGCAGGGCTGCGGCATGGATTGAGTCGTAGCTGGCACATGTGGACAAGAGCGCGATCCGGGGTAAGTACAAGCCTGTGCAGTTTATGGATCAGGGAAGGGCGATATTACAGTGGTATGGGGACCATATTGATAGCTATAAGGTTAGTGTAAATACCATCAAGTTATTGAAAAATAAGAAAAAATATCGACACTTAAGGTCAGGTAATCATACGATTAAAATTTTAAAAGGCGTCTTAACACATCTTTTAAATATCCAAATTTTAGTGCTTTCTAAATGTTATGAGGTTTCCATTCTAAGTCTAGGTATTAGACCTCCTATAACGAATAGTCAGTAAGTCTAATGTGGTCAACGTCATAGGATTCGATGATGAGACAGATGCTCACTTTTAAAGAGAGTAAAAAGAATATAGTGATCATAGATTAGCTTGTATACAATAAGATAATTCTTTTATTGAGAACATGAAGTTATGAACGCAATCACATTACGCAAGGCGTTGGGTGTACTCGCGAAGTCATCTTCGTTTTCAGTCACCACGGTAAGACAGCGCCAAAAAGACGTGTTTGATCAGTTAAAGGATCAACTCTTTGTTCAACAAGATATTGAAGAAGATTTGCTGCGTCATTTGGATGTAGCCAAACCCAATGAAATAATTTTTTTGTGTGGCAGTAGTGGGGATGGTAAGTCTGAAATTTTAACTCGCTGTAAGTCAAATTTAAAATATAATCAGCGATTTTCTTTTCATCTTGATGCTACTCACAGTTTTGCACCTCAACAAACTGCCATTGATGCATTGAACAATTTGTTCGACAACCATCAGCAATCATGCCCATTGTTGATAGGCGTCAATACAGGGATGCTGGCCAATTTTGCCAGAGAGGGGGCTGATCGTCATGAGTCGCTTCGCTTAGTCATTGATAAGTTTTTATCTAAGCAGAAAAAAAATAGCGGTCCATTTAACAGTGGTAATTGTTATTTTTTTGATTTTGAAAATTACCCAAAATTCCAATTTGATGAAGGAAGACAGTATTCATCATTTATAAAAAAACTGCTAATTAAGTTAACTGGAAAAGATGATGGTAATTTATTTTATACTATTTTTAGACGAAATGAAGCAACACAATCTGATTTAATTACAGTCGCTAACTTCAATCTGCTTTGCATGTCTGGAGTTCAGGATGTATTAATTACTCAGTTATTTAAGTCTCGATTAATTAAAGACCAGTTTGTTACAACAAGAACATTGTTGGATTTTTTGCATCATCTGCTAACTGGTCCCGGTTATTTATTTGATAACCTCTTTAATAGTGAAGAAAATGATCTGATCAAAAAAGTTTCCGATTTTGATCCCTCCAGATTGCACAGCTATGAACTGGATCAGTTTATTTTACGCTATGAGCTTGGGTTGGTTGACGACGATCTTGATGATTTTCTGACTGCACTTGAACCTTTGCACATTAAGTTTGACCGGCAAAACGTCAAGCCCGGGGATGCTGTCTCTTTGATTCGACTTTTTTGGCTATTACAACACGAATCACTGGGAAACAATTATCATCGAAAGTTTTCCGCATTTTTCAACGAATCACTGTTCGAACGCTACTCAAAAATTTGGCACCAGCATAAAAATTACACCGCAGATTCAGAACAGAAAAAAATATTGAATCGTTTTTATGCATTCGAACTTATCGCTGGCATTCAGCGCTACGCCAACCGTAAAGCACCCGAATTAAGTATACATAAAGAAGATTTCTTTCTGGGGGAGTTTGGTGGTGTCAAAATAACTGCTCCTGTAGAAGTAAGACCTGACTGGGATACAATTCGTAACAAACATACTGCTCACCCAGCTGGCTTTGATGTCTATTTAAAAGTTGGTGAAACCTCATTACCACATGTCCATATCGGCCTGAATCTTTTTGAGTTGTTGGATAAGCTGAATAATGGCTATCGGCCAAATAAATATGACAAAAATGCCATTGTACTGCTGGATGAAATTGTAGAACTTATTGCTGAACAGGCTAAATCAAGTAAAGAAATTAAATTTTACGATGGCGGAAAACGAATTTATCGTGCAAAGGCGGATGACGATATGATCACTATTAGCGGCATGGAGGGATAGTAGAATGTATCCTATCGCAACCGAATTAAAAGTAGGTAACAATCAGCTAGATAGTTATCTGCCAGTGCGAAATAAAAACAACGATATTAGCTGGCAATTTGTTACCGGCTTAGCCCTTAGCTATGCCTTGAAACGCAAAATTGAAGCTTATGAACCCGACCAATTCCGTGATGATTGTAAAGCTCACATGCAGGAGCTGCTTGATGAGCCTAAATTTTGGCCGGTGTTAGAGCGTATGTATTTTTCTAACCAAGATATTTTCCGAGTTTCTCCACTATTTTTACTCTTTCATGCTCAATATTCGGGAGAAAAAATAAGTGCAGGGTCAACTGCGGACAAACGTCTTGGCACGTTGTTTGCCAACTTAATGGGAGATTTTAGCCTTAATTATCCTATACAGGACAGGCTGAACTTCATTGAGCAGCAAATGCTGAATAAGCTAAATGAAAAAGTAAAGTTGTTGGGAAGAGGGCCGTTTGCGGAAGAACAATCCTATCTCCCATATATGGTAGAATGCTTTCAGGACGACTTGGCATTTCTGGCTGAACACCCGCAATACCTTTTGCAAGAATTAACCAATACTCTGCGCTTATATGCTTTTTCTTGGTGTGCTCAATTGGCTCTCAATGTAGACAACTGGCAAGACGGTGAACCGAAAAGCAAATCGCTTTTTTTTATACTTGATAGCGAGAAAGCCAGTTCCGAACGAGAAAAAGTAAAGCGTTATGGCTATAAACTTTTCGCCAGTCAAAGCGAAAAGCTTTTTCCGATACTTTCTGCTCTGGAAGTTTTGCAATGGGGGAAAGGACAAAAAAAACGTCCATTGTGGCAGATCTATCAGGATACACTTAATCGTTCAGACTCATATTCTCAGGTATTGGATGCACTCAACTCTTATTTGCAAGAATTTATTTTAGTTCGCGGCCTCCCCCGCCGTGAATCCGCCACAAACATTGAAAATGCATTTGAACAGTTATTGTCTGTTTCAGTTGAACAGTTTCAGGGTAAAAAAAATGACCGTGCTACCGTGAATCGAAATTATGTTAACGAACTAGAAAATCAGATCTGTAATGATTTTATTCAGGTGCGTGGCCGTGCTGGGAAAGTGTTGGTGCTCAATCAAGATCGCTTGTTGTTACTGACTAATCTCACTGTAGGTAAAAATGACAAACTCCGGCTTCATGAACTGTTACGCGGTTTTGAAAAGCGTGGTTTTTATCTAGATAACCAGTCGGCGCAAACATTGGTAGCTTTTTACGAGCGTATGGGAAATGTAGAACGAATGAGTGACAGTGGAGATGCCGTATATGTCCGTAAAACAGTATGAAACCTACTTAGCGGAGACCTTCATTAACTGGGTTGGGGGCATAATCGAAGCTGGTGAACGTTATCAGTTCAAATCTCCTGATCCAGAGAATGGTTTAAAACTCTGGCAGGCATTTGCTTCTCTGGCTGAGGGAAATCAGTTGGAGATTTCACCTGGGCAGAAGGTTTACTATTTATCCTGCAATGGAATTCAGCTTATTCCAGTACTGCACGGAGTTGTAGCTCCAGCATTCACGGAAAACTATATCTCACATCTTCGTGATGAAGTTTCAGGACAAAGCGGTGTTTTTGCCCAAACAGCACTTTTGATTATTCACAACAGTATGCTTGATACACTGATTAATAGTACGAAAGATGTGGCGGCCCCCGATGCAATTTGGTACCCAAAAACCTTCAGCTACCAACTTGGAAAACTCATAACCGCTGGTAGTAACCGTTCAGAATTGTCTCGCTGCTTGCTAGATGATCAGCTCGCGACGGTGTTGGATGAAGGCGCTACTGTATTTGGTTTCTCCTCTCTATATCGTCTGCTAGATGACGGGCATCTGGATTTTTCCGAGCTTCACCTTTTTAGAGACGATGAACTACTTAACTACAGTCAAAAACAACTACGCACCAGATTGAATGAAAACCGGAAATTGTATCGGCAGATAGAAGATAGCGTTGAACGCTACAGTGGGCAGTTGGAGAATGTATTGACTGAATTTAGTACGAAATTCATTCAGGAACATTTTGTCGATAAAGATGACTGGCGTGAACTGGATTTCTCTGACTACAGGAAAGAGAAAGAGCAAAACAGTGAACAGAAATTAGTGCTGGAAAACGTTTCTGTTGAAAATGGTCAGATTTGGCAACGCGTGAAAAGCACTAGTAAGGCTGGTAAACGCGATATTAGTTTACTTGTGCAGGTACTGCCTGGACAATCAGTTGTGGAGCTCGAGTTCAGCTTCCAAGGGAACGATCTTCAGGATAACCAGATAAAGATTAGCCATCATCGTCAACTTAAAAATGAATCTTTCTTGCGTACCAGTCGGGCGGGAGGCAAGAATTCCCGCATTATGGCGTCCGTGCCTTTTAACGGGCATCCGTGTTTCTTTAGCCTCGAATTGACTAATCGCAATAATTCAGCCGAAGAATACAAATTCCGTCTGTTACTTGTAGAGCAAGGACAATTTTGGTTAAACGATATTCAGAATTGCTATCGTATTGAGCCGGGAAAAGGACAGATAACGCTGCAGTTGGAGGATAACGTACTGCGCATTGCCGAGTTAGGCAACCTAACCTATGTACTTGATGAAGAGAGCGAGTGTATAGATTCTCAGCTCTATGCACAGGTGAATTTTGAAACGCTGGCGAATCAAAGTGACTTGGTTCAGTTTATGCTCGCGTCAGGCGAAAATCGTCTGTTAATTAACATTGAGGGGCCGGGGGCAGAAGAAGGCTTAGTGCTACCGTTGCTTTTCGATCAGAGTCGCTTTAATAAGCTGTTTAAAGAGGAGGGGAATGCATCCTGGAGCCGCCTCAAGGGACGTATCATCCTAGATAACACTGAACATAATGTCGTCGGTGTTCGTCAGCAGTTACTTTTATTGGAAGCTTCATTAATCGAGCGACATCTGCTGGGGACCGGAAGCAACAATAGCGAGTTTGCATTGGGTGAACTTCTAACCAGTCATCCTGACCTTTATAAGGCTTATGAACAGTTATTTGCTTACTTCAAGCGCCATAACACTTTGCCAAGCCTAGTGTCGTGGTCGGCAGAATATCGCTCTCTTGTGAACCACATTATCAATACGTTTGAGCAGGCACTCTTGCAGATTGGCTTAAGTAAGGCGTTGACTGCGCATGAGAAACGTCTACTGAATTTGGGCATCTGCCGCGATGATAGCCACGAGCGCCTTTCACCGCTACATCCTCTAGTGCTGGCTTACCATCTACAACTGGCAGAGAGCATCGTCGATGAATTTGAAAAGCATACATCATCATCATTTTCAACCCTTCCGCCGATTACTCTTGATCGCCTGATGGTTTCCGGTTTAATGCCATTTGTTTACCATAATGAGCATGAATACGCGCAACTACAGCCTGTAGAGGAAAACCGTTTCTGGATTGATGTTGTCCCTCAGCGTCAGGTTAGCCATGATTACGTTAAACGTCTCGTAAAAGATAAACTCAATGAATTCACTGATGCCTACGGTCGGTTGTTCCAAAATGCTGGCAATAATTCATTAATTGTTAATGCCATCAACCAAGGGAGCGCTAAAGAGCTATTTCTTGGGATAGTGGAATATTTCAAACAGGAAAAAGAGCATGCTATTTCAGTGCATGTGAACTGCTACGATGAACGCCTGCTTCCCAATATGTTCGATCATTTTGCAGAAAGCGGAAGCTATGAGCATCTTAAGAATGATCTCGATTTAAACAGCGGCGTATGGCGCGCTGAAGCCGATATGCTGATTGATTTGCTACGTAGCCGTTTAACGTTCAGTAAATTTATCCTGCCTACAGAAAGTGACAAGATGGCATATGCACACTTGGCATTTTTCACCAACACGGCACCGGTAGATTGCCGTCAGATTCGTATTGAAGATGCTTCAAGCGGAGTATTGTGTCATGGCCTGATCGCCGGAGAAGGTGCTGAAACACAAGGGGATGCCTACTTTACCGCGTTTGGCTTGCGTGATGTGAACACTGAGCAATACAGTGCCTTACGCCTTGCCCGATTAATTGGCTGCCTGTGGCAGCCTGCGCGTCAAAGTAATAGCCAATACCACGGACAAGGGATCGGTCTTGCTGTTAGCGGCAATTTTAAACAGCTACTCAATTACTCCTACAATAGTGCACTCTGGACCACAATTATTGATCCCAAAGTCACTCTAGACTTTTTCACAAACCAGAAAGATGTGGTTCTTATCCACTACTCTGACCAATATACCAGTTGCGCTGGCTATGATGCTGTCACCGTAACTAAACAGGTTGATTTGTTCTTACGCCTGCTTCAGACAGGGCAGCACTCCGTTGACAGCCAGCATCTACTGGCCGAATTTAACGCCTTTAACGGCGAATGGTTGCTCAAGATGCTGCGCTCAAACGATAGAGAGCGTAAAGAAAAGCACGGTATTATTGGTGCATATAAATTTGTGCAGTCCATGCTGCAGCAATCTGATATTTGCTGGATCCCGCTATCTGTAGCCGAAATGATCCGCGTATCCGGCAACGTTGGACTGAAAATGAAAGAGAGCGATTTGTCCCGAAATTTACAGGGTTATCGCAAAGGAGCAATATCGGACGACGTGCTTTTTGTTGGGTTTAAAGAAAACTGTCTTTATCTGTTGCCATTAGAAGTTAAAACAGGGGCACGACCTGACTATAGCTATGCAGGCCAACAGGCTCGTGAGCTTAAACGCTATTTACAGCAGGATATTCTGGAACCACAAACGCTGGCATCACAATTGTACCGCGCGCTCTTTATTCGTCAGGTGCTGATGCAGGTGGAGAAACTGCGCCTGTATGGCGTGCTGGACAGCGACAAACTTACTCCCTTACTGGAACGACGTGAATGGTGGTTAACGGGAGACTATCAATTAGGTGAGTTGGCAGACTATGTGGACGGCTTCGTCGTGGCACATGTGGACAGCGCAACCTGTTTCGATCTCTCTTATAAAGAGACAGCGGAGAATATCTTACAGATTGAGATCCCATATTCACTGCTGCCTTCGTTGATTGCCGCACAGGGGGATGAACTACCTCTTGCCGAACGATACCGGGTGCCAGAAAAATACCGGCTTAAGCCAGAGTGTGATGCCTGTCCATTAGAACCCGAAGTCGTGGTAGAAGTCACAACGCCGACTACTGCTCAATCCATTTCGGAACCGGATTCGTTACCGCCTGCTGTGCCTGTGGCGACTACTGATATTAGCGATACCCCATTACAGATCCTGTTTGGTCATGATGCTGCGCGTCAGAGTCCGTTACATTGGGAGCCAACCAACACCGCGAAGTTCATGAATACCAATACCGGTATTATTGGGACGATGGGCACCGGTAAAACTCAGTTTACTAAATCGCTGATCACACAGTTGATGTGTAATCAGTCTTGCAACGTTGATGGTAAACCTATTGGTTTGCTGATCTTCGACTACAAATCAGACTATGTTGACGAAGCTTTTATTAATGCTACGGGGGCCAAAAAGTACAAATTATTTAAGCTGCCTTACAACCCCTTATCTCTGTTTGGCGATACGCCAATGCTACCAATTCACACCGCTGGTGGACTATCGGAAACAATGGCGAAAGCTTATGGGCTGGGCCATAAGCAGCAGCTCAAACTAGAAAATCTAATTTTAGAATGCTACGAAGCTGCAGGTATTTCGCCGGAGGATCCGACAACATGGTCAAGGACTGCACCGACGATTGAAGATGTATGGCAGCGCTTCCTCGATCAGGAGAAGGTTGAAGAAGATTCACTTTACGCAGCACTTTCTAAACTGGCGCGTTACAAGATATTCGAGACCATCCCGGAGAAGATGACCAGCTTGTACGAATTGATTGACGGCGTCACCGTGATTGAACTGGCTGGATACCCGCCAGAAGTGCAAAACCTGGTGGTCGCGCTAACACTGGATCTTTTTTACGCGCAGATGCAAAAGCGCGGTAAACCAGTGGTGCGAGGGGATTATCGTCAACTCACCAAAATGATTCTGGTGGACGAAGCCGATAACTTTATGCGCCAAGATTTTGCCAGCCTTAGGAAGATCCTTAAAGAAGGTCGTGAGTATGGTGTTGGTGCGATCCTGTCAACGCAGGAGATAACCCACTTTAAGACTGGTGAAAATAATTACGCCTCCTATATTTTAACGTGGGTGATCCATCGTGTTTCTGAAATTAAGAATGCGGATATCAAGGCGGTATTTAACGTCGATGATAAAGGTGAGCAGGAGTCTTTGATGGGACAGATTCGGCAGCTTGAGAAGCATTTTAGTTTGTATATTGATGGAGATAAAAAGGTCAAGAAGATGCGTGACAAGGCATTTTGGGAGTTAATTATATGAATAAAATAGAAAAATTCCTTACTTGTACAAAATATTACTTATCAATCAATAGGCTAAAGATTGATGAAAAAGGATATTTTAAGTATTGGTTTTTATTATGGAATTTCCTTCTGTCTGTAATATATGAAGTAGTACAAAATCCAAAATTTATATTTTCATTTTTAGTTATTATGCTTATATCTAGTGCAGGGATATGGGCTCCATGGTTATACTCTTTAGACCTCTCCCCTGTCTGTGAAACAATAGTACCAACAAATACCATTATTACAACAACATCGGGAGGGATTATACAATCAGATAAAATAGTTGAATCTGTTAATGTGGTTTGTTTGTATATCTCATCTCTTGATATTACTCTTTTTCAGAATTTTTCATTATTTATGTTTAACTTAGGGTTGTTGGGTGGGATTGCTGCTGAGTTTTTTATACAAAAGAAAGATAGTTCAGAGTGCGAGAAAAATATTATCTCAGATGATTTATTAAATGATGACGGTAGTGATAGCCGAGTAAAGGAATATGCAGCATTTTTCCTTTGGGTAGTAGCATTTATACTGTCATTCTTTGCATTGAAAAATCCAACAGGCGATTCCCCTCAGGTCTTCTGGGGAGGAGTGTTATCGATTTTTTTATGGATATTCACAAATATTAGGAAAAAGGAATATATCGTAAATACGGATGCAAACAATCTTGTTGGTGGCATAGTATTGGATAGTGATAAATTACAAGGTATGGGCCTCGATGAGGCGGCAATTTCTCCAGAACACCCCGTTACTCAACTAAATGGAGATGGCTTAGAATGAGTGGATATCATGAATTTTTAGCAATGAAAGTATCCCAGCCATTTGCTGATTATTATGCATGTGTTATACCTTCTGTCACTCTAAAGGAAATAAGTTTTTCCTTGAAGGCCGAGAATGTAAATGGAACTATCCAAGGTGTTCAGCGTTTACTGAATAATAAAAGGTTACACGAAATATCAAAGTTTATTGATGGAGAGTCTGCTGCTTTTCCTAACTCAATAATTCTAGGGGCAAATTTTTTAAAATCAGGTAGATATGCTGGAGAAAACGAAAGATGCTTAGTTGAACCAACAACTACAGAGAACCTATACACAATAAAGGTGCCTAAACATTCGGAAGTTCTTTCTATTATTGATGGGCAGCATCGCTTGTATGCTTTTGAATATGCTGAAACACAAATGGATCTACTTTGTGCAATTTATATCGATTTGGCTATGCCCTACCAAGCTTTTTTATTTTCGACGATAAATTACAATCAAGGGAAAGTTGATAAAAGTCTAGCATATCAATTGTTTGGTTATGAACTGGATAATGAAGAGCCAATAAATTGGCCGCCAGAAACCCTAGCTGTTTATCTTGTTCGGCTTTTCAATAGTGAAAAGCCTTTGTTAAATAGGATCAAATATAGAACAGCAGATGAACATAAAAAAATAATGCAGCTTCTTGGCGTGTTTCTACTGCCTCTATTGTAGAAGCTATACTTTCTCTGATAAGTAAGAATCCTAAAGATGATCGATATTTGATGAACTCAAAGCGATATGCGGGCGAAAGTACTATATATGGAAGAAGTATTCTTAAAGATGATGCAGAGTATCCCTTAAGAAAATTATATATTCAAGGGAATGATAAAGCTATTCAAGAAGTACTGTCTTTAGCGTTGGAGGCCACAGATGAAATTTTTTGGAAAGATCTGGGGGATGATAACTTTCTCAAAAAACAGTTGGCATTGCCTGCATATTTAAATTTTTAAAAGCTGTCTTGCTTAAACATGGCGTTTCTAGGAAGGTTATAAGTGATGATTTTACAAACTATCTAAATGTAATAAAAAATAAAGAGGATTTCTCTGACTCTACCCTTTATCCTTCATCAACAAAAGGGATGAATGATGCTTATAAACGGATGCTGTTTCTGGCAGGTTTATAATTGATCTTGAATTAAGACACCCATCTTTTAAAGATATGGTTAGTTTTTTCTGAAAAAATTATAAGAACTGTTAATCTAGTTGAATGCCGGAATGTTTTTCCGGCATTCATTTTTTGGTTTTTATAAGTTTATGGCGAAATCTTTTAAGCTCCGATAATTCCTTAATGCCGCAATACCATCTTCGACATGCGCCGCCCATGCCTTAATCATCGCTTTCTGCTCTAGTTGAGGATAAAGCATTTTCAGCACCAGTTCCGTAGCTTGTAGTGTTTCCCCCAGCCACGTAATTTTATCCAGCACCAGCGAGCCATCTAGCTTATTGGTATCACGCACAGGGGAATAACGAAACTCACTCTCCACCGAGCGGAAAAAAGCCAGCCGGGCGGCAATATTCGGAGTGATCCCGGTATACCCTTTCAATTTTTTAAGCTGCTCTTCAGTCTGACGACTAAGCACCATTCGATTCGGGAGCATCAGAGTGCCTCCTTGGTTAATTCCCAGAAATAGCCAGGTTTCAGCACCGATGATTTTGTATGCGCATTAAACACAATCTCATAAGCATGAGAGATATCATCACGCAATTGATCGACAAAATAACGCTCATCCACTTCCGTATCTGTAGACAGCAACACTACCTGATGGCTGGCAAACGGGAAGTAGTGGTTAATCAATTTATCTCTATGTTGAGAGTCTAAACGGCCCAATGGAGTATCAATGATTACCGGCAAATCACGACCAGAAGTTTTTGCCAAGGCCTCAAGAATTGCAATCGCATAGATCTGTTTCTCTCCGGCAGAGAGTAGTTTGCGATTGATCACTGAGCCGTTTTCATCCACTAATTCCACATCAAACGTTTCTGGATTGATGTGTGCATTGAGCTGCAAATCTTCTTTACGAGCTAATTTACGGTAAGCACCTTCAAAATTCGCTGATAGTGTTTTCACCCTTGCTTGAGTTAAAAGCTCGCTGTAGCGGTCAAGCAGGTTGATTGTTTCTTGGGCATTATTAAATGCACTATCGGAGTTATGTTGATTACGTGCCAGATCGTGTGTTTTTTGTACCTGACGAGCACAGTCCAGTTGCAGCTGTTTAGTTTGTTTTGCTTCTTCCAACAGCGAGCGATACTCCTGCCGTTTACTCTCTCGTTTACGGTCAAGTTCCCGAATTTTTTCAAATAGATCGATAAGTTGATCATCTTCCGGTGCACGAGCAATGTTTGCCGCGGCTTGCTCAAGCTGCTCTTCAACTTCACCCAATTGGTTACGATAAAGATCAAAACGCAGCCACGCTTTCTTGCTGTCCTTTTCGATCGATTGTTGGATCATCCCAGCTTCGCGTTCGGATATGTCAAATAACAGCTCACCTTTCGGTTTTCCTGCCAGGTAATCTTTCAGATTATCTTCAATTGATTCTGCAGCAATTTTGCCAGTAGTTCCTGAGCGGAATGAAATATCATTTTTCAGCTGCGTAAGAAATTGAGTTAATTCCTTTTCAAAACTGTTCGCCTGCTTAATTTGTATCTCTGCACTAATTTGCTCAAGCAAAAGACCTAGAGTCTTAGGTGCTAGAGCGTAAGGTAGTGAGCTATCGCATTCATGGCGCAATGCTTTTTCAAGGCGATCTTTTTCTTTTAACAGAGTGTCGACTTTCTGTTTTCCTGTGCTTTTGTCTGAGCAAAAGCACCACCTTGCGCATTCAGAAGTGCTTCATACCGGTTGATTTCTTTTGAAAACAAATCAAATCTTATTTTGGCAAAATCAGCTTTTTCTAAAATATGCTCTGTCTGGAAAGCAAACTGCTTAACCTGTTCTTCGAGTTCAGCAAGTTTTTGTTGTTGGGAGTCTGCTAGTTGACTGGATTGCTGACGCTTAACAAAGATCATCAAATCATTACGAAGTTTCGCGATGAGATCTAAACCTAACAAGCGACGTACGGCTGTACGTAGAACATTACCAGAGTCATCTTCAGCGAGCTCTGCAATTTTTTCACCATCAAAGAAGAACAAATCGGCAATTCCATGCGGAATTAATTCATTCAAGAACCCCTGGCATTGATCGTAATCCAGTTCTTCAAGGAGTTGGTCATCTTGCTGGAGGGATAGTTGATCCTTTTTCCCTTTTTTCCATGTGCGCGTGACGGTAAACTCAGCTTCATGCCCTCCTTTGTTATACGTGAAAACGAGTTCAATCGACGCTTCATTTGGCCGTTCATCAGTCGTTGATCCGTTGTGAATTAATGCGCTAAGTTCTTCAACATACTCTTGTTGTTGAGTTCCTGAGCCGAACGCTAACCGACCATACAGTGCCAGGCGTATTGCAGACAGAATTGATGTTTTTCCTGCTCCGTTAAGCCCACCGAAAAGAACTATCGGACGCGGGTTATCATTGTTCCGGCGCTTTCTCGGGGCCAAATCAATGACATGAGTACCATTGAATACACGGAAATTACGCAATACCAGCTGTTTAATTAACACGTTCATTTTCCTCACTGGTAAGCAGAGTCGGCTCGCTCACTTCGGCAATTCTGCGCTGCAAGATCTGTAGTTCGGTCTCCAATTTTGCTACTTCATCCTGATGAATATCTCGGTCGTTCCGTTTCTGCAAGGCTTGTTGCTGCTGTTTTATTTCTTCGAGACTGCCCCAGTCTTGTTTCAAGATAGTGCCAAGTTTGTCGAAGATACCCTGACGGCGACTGAGTCCTTCCATAGAAACCTCGAGCTCAATCAGTTTCATAACCATCTCAGGAACCACCTCAAACCCTTGGGCGATCTGCTCAAGCAGTTCCGCATCGCTAGCATTGAAACGTGACTGGTCGTCAATAACCCAGTCCAAGTCTTTTCCGTAAACGTCGCGATAAATACCTGGCAAAATGTCGTACCAGTCCGGCTCATTAGGGTCTTTCAGCCATTCCTGGCGAATAGCATGTAGCTCCGGCTGCGTAATTAACGTGATGGTATGGCCCTGATCGTTCAAATCGCGCTCTATTTCCAGCAATTCTTTAAGCCACTTCTGGCGATATTTTAGCCAGTAAGGGCCGGGAACATGCTTACGTTCCGCACTGATTTCTTCACCGTCCTTGGCATATTGATAACTCACTTTACCGGTACGGCGCTTATAGTTGCGGAACGTGTCTTTATTCACGGGGTCGGTAGTAAATGCCAGCAGATCGCGATATTTCAGCAAAGGGGACATCCACTCTTCGCCATTCTTGATCAGACTTTCCATCGCTTTATCTTTGGTGACTACGGTACAGGTCCAGCAGCCAAAGCGGGAGTTACCACAGGACGGGGTACTCTCATCGATCACTAATGGGCACTCCCCCTGTGCTGAGGAGTCCATATATAGAGTCCAAAGAGGACGGTTATTTCCTGCCCAAGGACTTTCCCATTCATTGATATCATCAGGGGCATAGCGAAACGCACCGCGCAACAATTTCCATACGTCATCTACGTCCCAGCTATCGATAGGGGTATAGATAAATGCATTTGGCAATGTGGTATGTCTTGCGAGGCGTGAGCCATCAATTTTGTGCTTCGCGATCACTTGTGCGCGCGATGCGCTCTCGCTGCTTCGTGAACCTAAGACAACAATAACTTCATCAAACTGGCTGACTTTATCTTTTATAAAATCACTAACCGGATTAATTTTCATTCTTTCAGTACACCAGCGAAAACTTCGAGTTGGAGCGGGATATCCTTTGCCCAACAGATTGACCCAGAAAGTTTCATTAGTTTTTGGTGTGACTGAATGTTGGGTTATTGGCAAGTTATTGCGTTTTGCACCAGCCTCTATCTGCATCATGGTTTTCTTGATTAAATCAACTACTACTGGTGTTTCAACCAATGTGTCTGATGACACTAAGAAAACGTCTTTGTTGCGCATCTCTGGAGTTAGACCTAACAAGGCCAAATATACTAAGGTGATAACTGCTGATGAGTCCTTACCACCACTATAGCCAATTACCCAAGGGCGTCTATCAGCGCAGTAAATTCTCTGAACTTCAGAAACATATTCAGATAAGGGGCGTCCAGCAAATTGCTCGTTATTAATAAAATCTTCGTATTCAGCCAAATCAAAGGCCTGAACTAGTTTACTCATGATGCAACCATTTGAGCTTCGAGCTCCTGTTCTTCAGGAGAGAGAGGAAGGGATAATGCATTTTTAAGAGCATTACTAGTTAACTGGATAGCTGTGCTGGTTTTACTCAGCTTACCGTGCTGCATTGCACGTTTAATCAAATCTGGATTATTTCTTCGCCAGTTAAATGTTTTCAGATCAGTAATTTTCTCCTGCCACTGATCAGGGTAATCCGTCAGAAGTGTATATCCTAGCTGCCCTAGAGCCTGCAAACCAATGCCATGTGCGTGAACATAGTCTTGTCTTAACTGGACCGGAGAAACTTCTTTCTTAGCAGCTAACTGCCAGTCCGGCATCGCGTTAAAGACAGCCTGCCAGTAACGTGTGGCAATTTGAGAACACTCTTCAAAATTGTCCTCTTTTGGCTCTTTACCTAATAGAGCACGAGTTGCCTGTTTAATACTGCTCAATGTAAACAGCTTGTTTGAGCGTTGACTAATTCCAGATTTTTCTAACTCAGTCATTCCCAAAAATGGTTCCACAGACATGGCCAAGTAACGTGCCAAGTTTGAACTGATGTCACGGTGATCGTAAAGCGATGACAGTGATGGGCTAGGGCGGATAGCATATTTGTTCAAGTCAGCAAACATTTGTTGACTGCGTTTCAGACCTTCATCAACAAAAAACAGCACAGGGATGTTGTCCTGTCCCAATTCTGGACGGGCATCTAGAGCATCTTCGATCGCCTTGCGACGGTGCTGTCCATCATTTATGAGGATCTGTGCATCCATTGGAACACTTAAAGTCCCCAGGTTATTTGAACCTGGAAACTCATCAAATTGGACATCAACAGCTATAGAAGCCGTTAATGCTGAAAATATGTAATCTTTAGGATTTTCAAGTAAATATCTAACCATTTCCGGAATGCGCGATTTATTCAACGTCCGCTGCGCACGTAGTTCTGGTGGGACGTCATTCCCATCAAAACTAAAAATTTTGGGAATGATACGCATTGGGCAGGTTGCAATATAGAAAGGGCGGCCAGCCTGTATGCCCCGTATAGCTGGAAACGAATAGCAGTAATCTGCGTCTACATTAGCCATGCTTGAAATCCCATAAATCACGTTAGTTCGGTTACGTGATATTTTACGTAACTAAAGTCGAGATTTATAGCTTTTATTACGTAATTTTTTGCGTAATGACTCTCAATTTACATAAATGGATATTCACTATAAATCATGATGTTAGATTGGTATGTTACGTTTTCGAGTAAGTAAGCGAGTCTTGGAATCTCACATACATGTCGCAATAAGTCGCTCTGAAAAACGCTGTAACCCAAAAAACGAAACCCCAAACCGCTTCTCCGCTTGCTCCAGCAACTCAATCCCATCATCACCAGTAATCCCCAAATCCGCTTCCAGCCGAGTCTCCTCGGTAATCACTGACTTCACATCCCCTGAAAACTCACGCACAAAGTCGATCACCTGCTGCAATGTGGGCTCCACGCTCATCTCCCGATTCATTCTCCACCCTCCATCTTCAATCCCCCATCCACCAGCGGCAAATCCTCCCGCAGCGTCCCCATCAGATACTCCACAAACACTCTCACCTTACTATTCGCCATCTGCTTTGTCGCAAACACCGCACTTACCGGCACTGTTCCCGTTGCGAACTCACGTAACACCGGCACCAATGCCCCAGACGCCAAATCCGTTCCTGCGATCCACGCCGGAATCTGCGTAATTCCCAATCCCGCCAGCGCAGCGGCGCGTTGTTGTTCACCGTCATTACTCTGGAAACGTCCTTGCGGCATAAGAGTGAGCGCCTTACCTTGCCCATCAATAAAATGCCACGGATGCACACCGCGTCCTCCGTTGAATGCAATGCACTGATGTTCACTCAACTCGGCAGGCGAGGTGGGTTCACCGCATCTCGCAATATACGCGGGGCTGGCTACGGTAATCAGTGGGCTGTCGGCGAGCTTGCGTTGGGTGAGTGCGGAGTCCTGCAGTTCGCCATGGCGGATCGCGACATCAATATTCTCTCCAATTAAATCCACATGCCGCTCGGAAACCCGCAGTTCGATATTCAATGCGGGATGCCGCTCCAGCAGGGCAGGCAAGCGGGGGATGATATAGAAGCGACCAAACACCGGCGCGACGGAGATGCGCAGCGTTCCAGAGGCTTCATCTGTGCCGTATTTCACGCGGGTTTCCAGCTGTTCGAACTCGTCGCGAAGCCGCTGTGCTCCGTCATAGAAAGCTTTGCCCGCCTCGGTTAAGGCGATGCCGCGTGACGATCGCTTGAGGAGTTGGTGGTTGAACTGGCTCTCAAGAGCGGCGATCTGTTTGCTGACGGCAGATTGCCCGACGCCCGCTTCTTTGGCGGTAGCTGAAAAACTGCCGCACTCCACTACGCGCAGAAACAGTCGGATGGCATCAAGACGATCCATAGATAGTCCAATTAGGAATAGATGGTATTCCATTAAGCCAGCTAGTTGCAGGGATTGGAATGGCTTAACGTTGCTCCACCCCCATAACCTCTGGAGAACATCATGAACCCAACTCGACATCCCTTAACTCTGCATGACCGTGAGCAGGTTGCACAATCACTGGCCGAACAACAGGCACATCGCAGCAGTTTCAACGGCTCGATGCGTGAATACTATGACGCGATGACCGAACAAACACCGCTGGTGCAAGGTGTGCGTGCAGAGCAAATCGATGCCTCGGGTTGGTGGCTGCACCCGCAAGCGACTCGCAGCGAACGCGTCATTGTGTTTATTCACGGTGGTGCCTATATGCTCGGCAGCGCAAAGGCGTACCGAGGATTCGCCAGCCAATTGGCAGTGCGCACCGGGTATTCAACCTTCGTGCTGGACTATCCGCTGGCACCGGAGCATCCGTTCCCTGCCGCGCCGGATAGAGTTGTTCAGGTGTTGAGTGCGCTGATCGAAGACGGCATTACGGACATCGCTCTGATAGGTGATTCGGCAGGTGGGGCGCTGTCGCTGATGGCGCTGCAATATCCACAGCTGGCAGCACATATTCGTTCAGTGGTGGTGTTTTCTCCCTGGACCGATCTCACCTTTAGTGGCGAGTCGTTTAACGATCCCAACATGCGCGATCCCATTTTCCAGCCCGCGATTTTGCAGGATGCCGCTCGCGCCTATCTACAGGGAGCTGATCCTAAAGATCAACGTGCTTCACCGCTGTTTGCTGAAACGAATACGTTGCCACCCTTGCTGATTCAGGTCGGCAGTGAGGAGCTGTTGTTGAGTGACGCAACGCGCTATGCAACTAAAGTTGAGGAGAGGGGAGGTGTGGTGCAACTGGATATTTATGAGGGCATGCATCATGTATTCCAGCGCGATGTTCAGTTGGATGCCACACGGCATGCGTTAGAGGCTGCGGCGGCATTTATGATTCGGCATGTGTGAGTTTAAATTGTTAAATGTTGGGCTAGTATTTTTGTGGATTGAGGCAGTAGTGCTCACTTATACACGCCCAATTGAATTCCACTTCAGATAAGCCGTTTTTCTATGCAATTATTACACCTATTTTCATTATGGTGTAATAATGTATGGATGATTGAAATGTATAGCACTTTATTGAATTAGCCTGGATTGGGGAGTTGATCGATGCTATTGAAATTATGAATTTTTATTCCCATTGACAAGCAAACTCCCTTAGCTTTTACCTTTAGGTTTTCGTCGAAGAGAATAATAGTTTCTCCAGCTTCGGGTGTAAAGTAAGTTGCTGATATTATTGGTAACTCATCAGTTAGGTGTTCATTGATTAATGAGGTGGATAATGAGTTTTTTTTCTGACTTGATATAAATTTCGGCTTTGTAGCTTTAACAAAGTTGGTTATCCCCTTTCTTAAAAAAATACTTTCTTTCTTTTTGCTTAAGAAATATTTTTTTGTGGTATCTTTAAGCGTGCTGTAGGTGGATTTATTATCATAAAAAAATAAAACTCCTCGCTCTAATCCTACTGGTGATTGCGTTTTGTAATCCATTTCGTCAACGAACATCACCTCAAAAAACATTTCCTTCAAGAATTTTTTTGCATCTTCAGTTTTAAAACCATAGTGGATGTCCCCATCCTCACTAATTTCATACCAAGAAATGCAATATGGTTTTTTTAATAATGCTAAATCGCTATCGGTCAGATTAGACCAGTCGGGATAAGGGAAAATAGCGATATTGTTATTTTTAATCATATTAAGTCACCATGTGAAAACTTTCTTTATGCCTTTTGGACTTATAGCATGGATATGCCCGCTGCTGTGATGTGCAGGGATTCCGGGCTGACCAGCATCAGGGTGGCCATCAGGGTGTTCAAACCATTCATTTTTTCCTTTTGGATTCTCCATCCCTAGCTTTTTCCCTCCTTCAGATTTCATATTTGCCCATGTCTCGCCTCTACTGTTAGGGCGAAGTTTATCAATATCAATAGGCTCACCACCCCGAGAAACTCGTGGCACCTGAGCATGCTCTTTGGCTGCTCTTATGGCAGCCTTTCTATTTTTAACTTGAACAGTGTTTGCACAATTTTCAGCTGTTAAACCTAGGGGATCAATCCACCCCAACGGATTTACCGCATACTGATAAAGATTGATCCCACCCGCGATCCCCACAGGATCCTGCACCGTAAATCTTCCGACCTGCGGATCATAATATCGGAACAAATTATAGTGCAGGCCCGTCTCGCTGTCGGCGTATTGTCCGGCATAGCGCAGTGGCTGATGATGCAGGGCAGGGTGCTGCCCTAAGCGGCTGAAGCCTTCCGTTTGCCTGCTGACCTCGCCAAAACTACCGTACTGACCACTCCAGCGCAATGCGCCGCTTGCATCAGTGACCTCCAGCGGGGCGCCGTTCAGGTCGGTGTTGAACCACAGGATTTCTCCCTGCTTGTCTCCGACATGATGGTCAATGCGCGCCAGCGGACTCCAGATTTCAACTGGGTCGTAGACATAGGTCTGGCAGCCGCCGGTTTCCTGCTGCTCCTGTAATAGGCGATAACCCTGCCACAGAAAACGGGTTTCTGTCGTGCCCTGTTGGGTGGTGACGCTTTTGCGGATGCGTCTGCCCAGGGCATCATAATGATAACGGGCGGTGAAACGTCCCTGCGGTCCGGTGCCTTCTGCGGCAACCAGTCTGTTTTCCGCATCATAGGTGTAATGCTGCTCGCTAAACCCGTTTCGGCGGCTGACAAGGTTTCCCCACCAGTCATACTTCATAAACAAGTTTTGCCACTGACCGAGCCGGTTATCCGTGATGGGTGACGTGGGCAGATCATGATCTGTGGCGTTGAGATTATCCGCCGCATCGTAGCCAAACTGAGACGTGCGGTGGCCCTGACGCGCCTCGTAGTGCTTCAGCAGTCGGCCTTCATCGTCATAGCCGTAGATAATGTCGCCGCGCAGGGTATCGCTGACGCCCTCCAGTTCACTGCGCGCTGTGTATCGGAATGCGCGCTCCAGAATCTGCTGTTCAGGCGGTGTCATGCGGCTGCTGCGTTTACTGCGCTGCAGCGTGCGCCTGCCCAAGTTGTCGTATTGACGATGTTGTTCTCGAGCGCCCTGGCTGCGCTGAACTTCGCGGTGCAGGCGATCGCGAGTGAATTCACTGACCAGTTGCTGACCGAAGCGGATAGCGCTGACATGCCCAGAACCATAGTGCAGCCATGCCAGCTGTTGCTCATCAGGCAACGTCAGCGCGGTGAGGTTGCCCAGTGCATCGTATTCATATTCCAGCGTGCCGTTGCTGCCAGATTCGTTAAGCAGCTGCCCAGCGGCGTCTCGGGTGAAGGTGACGTCATTTTCTGCAATCCCCAGCGCCACGCCTTCTGCCGTTGGCGTGCGCTGCAAACGAACAAGCTCGCCACCGTGGTTACGCTCATAGTTATAGACTGCGTGACGGGAAGTGCGGCCAGTGATGATACCGCTGGCGTCATAACTGAACTGCTGCCAGCGGCGCGCTGTGCCGCCATCGGCGTCGGGGCGGCCATTTTCCTGCAGCCCGCTGAGGAAACCGCGTTCATCCCATTGCATCAGGCGCGAAGTGTCGTCGGGCCGGATCTCACTCAGTGGTCTGTTGACCGGATCGTAGCTGAAACGATATTCACCGCCGTTGCCGTTTTCCAGGCGCAGCAAGTTTCCACGCGGGTCGTAATGCAAACGGCGAGTGCGGCCGATGCGGTCGATCTGGCTGACCGGTAATCCCAGCGCGTTGTAATGCCAGCGCACCTCACTTTCCAGTGAGTCACGCCAGGCGCTAAGCTGCCCTTGGCTATTCCACTGTAAGGTTTCGCGATCGCCGTTGGGATAAGTGACTGCGCACAGTTGCCCGGCGGCGTTCCACTCGCGCTGAGTGATGTTGCCTTCGGCATTTTCGCTGCTTATCAGATTGCCAAAACGATCATAACGGTATTGGCTGACGTTGCCGGAGCAGTCGGTGTGCTGCGTCAGCAGCCCCTGACGGTTCCATTGAAGCGTGACGGTGCCGCCAAGGGCATCGGTGATGCTGTCAGGCAGCGTTTCTTCCGCATCCGGGTAGTGATAGTGGGTGATGTTGTTCAGGGCATCCGTTTCTGACGCCAGGCGTCCATGCAGGTCGTACGCACTGCGCGTTGCGCTGAGATCAGGATAGTCGATGCGAGTGATACGGTCGGTGAGGCGGAACCAGTGGTAGCGGGTGCGACGTCCTGCCGGATCGGTCTCCTGCAGCATACGACCATAGCGATCCCAATTGCTGCTGCGCATCGCACCGCCGGGCAAAATAACGTCGCACAGCTCATTATCACGATAGACAAACGCGGTCTGGCTGCCATCGAAATCAGTAAAGCGGGCAACGTTATCGTCATCGTCTATCAGCCAGTGCGCTTGCGCACCGTCATCGCGCGTGGCGAGACGGGTGCCGTTCTCGAAGTCATAGCTGAAGTTAAGCTGCTCGCCTGCACTGTGGCGAAAGGCAACCACACGCGGCAGACCGTCAATCTCTTGCCAGAGGTATTCACTCAGCAAGCCGTTGCTGTCCTCGTGGGCCGACATCAGGCCATCACGCCACTGGAAGCGGCGGCGCACGCTGCCGCCCCGGCTCGTCACTGTGATCAGTTGCCCCGCGTCGTCGTAAGCGTAATGGACCAGACAAATCTCGTCATCCAGCCATGCACCGATCAGGCGGTTGTTTGCATAACGACAGACCACGCGTTGGCCCGCGCTGTCGGTCAGCGCGTGCAGGTTGTGGTCAGGATTCCATTCAAACAGAATGTCGTTGCCACAAGGTTCACTTAGGCGTTGTGGCAGGGAGGGGGCGTCAGCACTTTGTGGACTGAACTGCCAGCGTTCACCGCTGATGTCATACACTGACCAGCTATCGTCAAGATGGTGTTCCAGCCAGTATTTTTCTGCCTCGCAGTAGGTTCGTTGTCCCTTGGGTACTTGTGGAAACGAGACGTAATCACCTGAAGGCGCGCGCCATACCAAACCATCTTGATAAGGTTCTAACCGGGTTTCCCAGAACAGGTTCCAGCCGCGTCCCAGCACGCTATCGCCAGGATTACCGCTGCGCCAGTAGCGTTGCCAGCGTACGGGTAGCCGTGAGGGCAGCACAAAGTCGAGCTCATCGTCACCGCTAAGGAATTTCTGACCACTGACAATATCCACCGGACGGGCAACGATGCCAACGGCGACTGCACCGGTTATGAGCGCCCCGGCACGGCAGGCGATGCGGGCGAGTTTATTGATGCCTGGAATTTTGCTCAGCAGTTTACCGATAGCTCCGGCTTTACCGGCCGCACCACCGAATCCACCAAACAGGCCAGCAAACAACAGCGTGAGGTCAGAAGCCTTATAGACCCATTCAGGCACTTCGGACTGAATAGGGAGGGTTTGCTGTGGCGCGCCGCCAATTATCACGTTCCCCGAACCACTCATTACCTTTGCACCGCAGGTGGTTTGATCACCAATACGGGCGGCGGGTAGGCCGTTGATAAATACGCGTGAGGAGCCTTCGGCCATTTGCTGCGAGCCATCGTCGGAGCAGGCCACTCTGCTCTCCGTGGCAATGGCGGCAGGTTTGCCGTTGATAAAAACATTCCAGGAGCCGGTGGTGATGGTGCCTTTTTTGGTCATGCTGGCAGCACCGGCATCAGCAATGCTGTCTCTGGCTGCGGTGGCTAACTCGCCAGTCAGGTATCCCACTGCAAAACTGGCACCCATCAACAAAACGCCAACGCCAAGGCAGGCAGCGCCAAGCCCAGCTAGCATCAGTGCACCAGCGGCAATGCCTCCTACGGCTGCAATCAGGCCGCCCACCAGGGTGCCAGCAATCATGCCCATCAGGGCATGCGAATGTCCGATATCGTCACCGACGCGTGCGGCTTCAAACATAACAACAATCCTTATTGTTAAGCGTGAGGGTGGAAGCTCCTGAGAAGAGTCTGGAGTGCTGTTCCATCAGCAGGAGTGAGGGTGGTATTTGACGTCATGGTGAAAACCAACACGTCACGATCGCTGGGCGTAAAGACGGCCTGCTGCTGCCAGACGCGCTTGTTGTCGCGCAGGTAGCTCGCGTGAACGATTTCACCCTCCAGCAGGTTATCGCCCAGTGCCGCATGTTCACGAGTGCTCTGCTGCCAGCCTTTAAGATGCTGTTTCATCAAGGCTAACTGGCGATCGATATAGGCGCTAAGCGTTTCATTTTCCTGCAGCGTATCGCGAGAAATATTAAAAGCGGGTGCTTGAGCGTTGGGTGCCGTAAAGATATTAACGGTACGATCCTGATATCCCGGCGGTAGGTTGACGTGGCCTTCATTGAAGAGGCAGATGTCCTGTGGATGCGGCACGGAGCAGTTTCCCTTTGCTTCAGATGGGCGGGGAGTCTCTCATGAATGCCGTAAAATCTCCAGCCAAGGAATTCCTGAATTTCTTGTAGGATTCCGTTGGCTATCAATCATCTCATCTCAGGTTTTTTTAGGAAGTCCGGCTCTAATGCCGATACAACCTTTACAAGAACCAATAACAACGTGGCTGCCACGAGAAACGATGCAGAGGTGAGAGATAGCCAGCGAATGCGGGTATCTCGATGACATGAAGAGATCAGTATTCTGCTCGAGGTGAAGAATGAAAAATGTACTGATTGTGGATGATCACCCCGTGATGCGGTTTGCTATCAAGCTGTTGGTCGAAAAGCAGAATATGTCGGTTATTGCCGAGGATAATGACGGCCTGAGGGCATTGGTATTGGTCAAGAATCTGCAACCCGATCTCCTGATCATTGATATCGACATCCCTTCCTTAAATGGCATTGATGTTGTTCAGCGTATCCGGCATCAAGGTTTTCACATTGCCATTCTTATTCTCTCCGGCAAAGACAGTGAGCATTATGTCAGGCGCTGTGCCGCTGCCGGGGCCGATGGATTTATCAGCAAGCGCAAAGATTTGACTGCGCTGGCGGATGCGTTAACGGCGCTGCGTCGGGGTTACGGTTACTTTCCTGCATCACGTTCACGTCGGCTGATGATGGCCGATGCGCACAACAGCGTTCAGGATAAAATAGCCACGCTCTCGGCCAGAGAAATCGATGTCATGCGCTATCTGGCGCAAGGATTAAAGATTGTCGAAATCGCCAAAGCCATGAAAGTCAGCGATAAAACCATCAGCACCTACAAATGCCGCATGATGGAGAAGTTAGAACTCAAAAATATGATTGATCTCTACGACTTCACTCAGCGGCATAATCTGGATTAACAGGCTATAAGCGAGGCGGAAAATCCCCCTCGCAAATAATGAGCCCCTTTAAGCGCCAACAGGGTCCTGCAGAAATCCCTGAATGGCCTGATTCAGGGTTTGCACGCAAGCCAGCGTCTCATCAAGCCGTTGTTTGATTTGGGTTTCATCGACCGGTAAGCCACAAGCCGCTTCCAGCGAACGGCATTGCTCTGCGACGTCCAGCGCACCAATAATCTGCACCGATCCGGTGAGCCGGTGCAGGCTGCGTTCCAGCGCTGGCCAATCGCGTTTGTCATAACTGGAGCAGGCCACCTGCATATCGCGCAGGTTTTCTTCATAGGTGGCGCTGAGTAAACGCTGCAACATCTCTGCGTCATGCTGAGCCAGTTCTTGTAGCGCATTGAGATCAAGCAGTTGGTGCAGCTTTGAATTGAAGCTGCTGATGGTGGCTGAACGCGGAATTTTATGTAGTAGCGCGTCCAGTTGTGGCAGGCGCAACGGCTTAAACAGGCAATCATCCATGCCCGCTTCCAGGCAGCGTGAACGCTCTTCCGGTTGTGCGTTGGCGGTCAGTCCCATAATCATCAACGGACCGCGCTGTTTCTTACGCAGTTGCCGGGTCAACGCAAAGCCATCCATTACCGGCATACTGCAATCGGTGATCACCAAATCAATCGCGTTTTCCTGCCACAGCCACAGCGCTTGCTCGCCATTTTCGGCCTCAATTACGTTGTGGCCCAGTCGGCTTAGCTGGCGTTTGAGTAACAAACGGTTGGCGGGGTGGTCATCAACCGTCAAGATCGTCAGGGGTAAATCACAGCGCTCCTGTTGGGGAACACTCTCGACGGCGGCTTCCACGGATTCGCGACTGGAGACAGGAAGGCGCACGCAAATACGGGTGCCACGCCCTGGATGGCTGTGTAGTTCAATCGTGCCGGACATCATCGCGACCATCTGCTCACAGATGGCTAATCCTAGGCCTGTCCCGCTCTGTTTTTTACCGGAAGCGGATTGTTCGTAGGGATTGAAAATCAATTGCTGTTCAGCCTCACTGATGCCAATACCGGTGTCCTGTACGATCAGTTCCAGCTGTATTTGGTCACCTTCAGCGGGCTTGCTGCGTACCTGAACCTCAACTGAGCCCCGTTGAGTGAACTTGATCGCATTGCTGATCAGGTTGGAGAGAATCTGCCGCATGCGCATAGGATCAATCAGGATTTCGTCCGGGTGGAGTACATCAACGTGATAGTGCAGCAATAATCCTTTCTGTCGGGCCAGCCCGGCGAAGACCCGCACCACAGGTTCTGCGAGGGTCTCGAAACGCACCCATTCTGCCGAGAATTCCAGTTTGCCGGACTCAATCTTGGCCATATCCAGAATATCGCCGATCAACCCCATCAGTGACTGTGCGGATTCATAGGCAACGCGCACTGACTCCTTATCACAGGGCTGCTGCTGACGGTCGGTGACGGCCAGCTCCAGCAAGCCAATAATGGCGCTGATCGGGGTGCGGATCTCATGACTCATGGTGGCGAGAAAGGTGCTTTTGGTGCGGTTAGCCTGTTCGGCACGCTCTCGTGCCAGAGAGAGGTCGGTGGTCAGCCTTTCATGATCGGTGACATCTTGCCAGCTACAGATGATCCCCGCGATGTTGCCCTGATTATCGCGGAAAGCTTCAGCCTGATGGATCACCTCGCGCATTTCGCGACCGTTATGGAGTTGGCCACGCTGCGGCATCATCACCAAGGATGTTTGATCAGCGAGTAAGGCCATTTGTGCCTGACAGATAGCATGCAAGGGATGGGCGGTGTCGCTGAGCGGCAGTTGGCTGACGGGAATGTGCTCATCGTCAAAAAATTGGCTCCATGCCGGATTTTTGTTGGTCATCACGCCCATGCTGTTAACGACATATATCGGCACTGGGGTGCTGTTAAAAAGGGTGTTCTGGAAGGTGGCTTGCTCCTGAAGCCGGGCCTGGGCCTCTTTGCGTTGGCGCACTGCGCGATGCAAATGGTAGTTCCAGAACAGCGAGGTGATCACCAATAGCCCAAAGATCCCCACCAGCAAGTAGAACTCCTGGCGATAGGCAAGCCAGGTATCGAGTTTGACATCCGGCGTTCCCTGCCATTTCATCGCCAGCAGTGAAATATCGCGCGGAGGCAGTGCCGCCAGCGCTTTATTCAATATGCTCTGGAGTTCTGGATTGTCGCGCCCAACAGCAAAAGCAATACGAGCGGGATTTTCCCCTAAACGTGCAGAAATTTGCAGCGAATGACTGAAGTAGCGATCGATCAGGTAGCGTGCTGCGATCAAATTATTGACGGCACTGTCCACTTCTCCATCATTGACCATCTGCAGGGCGATGCTGGCGTTCTCAACGTTGATCAATTTGATATGTGGATAGTTCTCTGCCAGCCAAGAGGTGAGTTCATGGTGCGGAGTGATCGCCAGCGTTGTGATCTCATTCAGTGCGTTGGGTGCCCCCAGCGCATTCTTACTCACTAACACATAGGGCGGTAACACGTAGGGGCGGGAAAACAGCGCCCGCGCTTCTCGCTGTGGGCTAAACGTCAGTGAACCCACCAACTCCGCCTGGCGGTTACTCAGCTTGTCGAGCATGTCACTGACCGACGAAGCTTCGACGATTTCGAACGCAAGCCCGGTGCGCAGATGAATTAAGCGTAACAAGTCTGCTGTCATCCCGTGAAAGGCCCCTTGTCGGTTCTTGAGGGTAAAGGGAGCATCCAGGGGGTTGATCGCGACGCGCAACGTTTTATGTTGCTGAAGCCAGCGCTGTTCATGTTCGTTGAGCAGGAGCGGTTTGGCGGCCAGCGAGGCGGGCTGGCTTTGTCCCCACGGGTAAAATAGGGCGGTATGCAACTGCTGGGGGATCGCACCGAGTACGGTATTGACGCTACGGTGCAGCGGAGCATGTGTGCCTGGAAAGACAAATCGAGGGCCAGAGTCCGTTGGCTCAAAAATACGAACCACTGAGAGTGTGGACGCGTAATTGCGCTCAATTAAATCGCTGGCTGAGGTTAGGTTGCCAATAAACACATCATTTTCACCAAATGCCACCGAAGCCAGCGCACTGAGGGCGGAAGGATAGCGGGTGATTTTGGCCTCGGGATAGCGGCTCTCTACCCACGCATCACTGAGATAGCCACGCGGCATAGCAATATGCAGCAGTGCAGGGGGATCCTGCATCACAGAGAGCGTGTTTTCTCGCGATACCATCACAGGGTAATCATCAATAAACGATTGGCTGACCAGTAAGCCCGGCGGGGGTTCCGGGCTACCTGCGCCATCTACCAGCATATCGATCCTGCCCTGTTGCAGCGCTTCTAAGGCAGCGCTGCGGCTGGAGAAGTAGCCAGCGGAAATGCGCAGACCTAACGAGTGCAACACCAGCAGCGTATAATCGGGTGACAGACCTTCGAGGGTGTTTGAATCGATGATGCGATCAAAAGGGGGATTTTCGGGTGCATAAAATCCCACGTTGATTTCACGTTTTTTACCCAACCAGCGCCAGTCACTATCAGGTAAGAAAAACGTCAAGGAGGCAGGTTGTTCGCGGCTAAAAAGCTGCATCGAACGCGGCTCTTCAGCCTTGGCGGGAAGGATTAGCAGACCGAATAATAGGCCTGCCAGACAGAGAATTCTTAACATCATCATATCAGGAAATATTATTACGTTTAGCGAACTCGTACAGCCCTACCATATTATCAATATCGAGTTTCTCCATCAGACGGCGTTTATAAGTGCTGACGGTCTTATCACTGATTTTCATTTTTTGTGCCATCTCCACCACTTTCATTCCTTTGGTTAAAAATACCAGTACTTGTAATTCCTTACTGGAGAGTGTGGCAATTTTAACTTTATCTTCCTGTTCATCTTCTGGCATGCCATGACGTTTACGGTTCAGTGGGAAAAAACCGTATCCCGCATTAATCGCGCGAATTGCGTCATGTAATTCCGTCATATTATTGCGTTTGCTAATAAACCCATCTGCACCTGCGTTGGCACTCCGCTTGATGTAATGGTCAACGTCTTTACCGGTCAACACCAGGATGCCGCCTGCAAAGCCGTTGTTGCGTAACCGCTGGACCAAATCGATGCCGTTGTAAGAGGGCATATCGATATCCACGATAATTAAATCCGGTGAGAGTTTTTTGGTGAGATTAAGGGCTTCATATCCGTCATCTGTCTCCGCTACAACGGTCATATTGTCCGTTTCAAGCAGCAGCTTTAAAGCCATCCGAACCACCGGATGATCATCAATAATAAGAACGTCCTTCATATATTATTCCTGTGCGTAATCGAGTAGGGTATTTATGCGCGGTTGTTTTATTTTTGAAGGATTTTATGGTTAAAGTTTTTCATGTGCAAATAATAATTTGGTAAGGTGATCCTTACAATATTATTATCTACTCCTGACTTAACTTAATCTAAAATAAGATATATTAACGTTAATTCACGATGATATTTTCCATGATTTGTTTTTTAATGATATTTCGGGGTTAAGATGAAGGATTGTTATTAAGGTGCGGAGTGCCGCTTCAGCGCAAAAATCATCATCACCGTCGTTGCCCCTGTTTGAGAAGGACAGCATGGGGATAGTTAGCGCATTCTTCTCATCGAAGCGCGGTGTAAGGGATATGCTGGTGCGAATTGAAAAAAGCTGGCGCGTCACCCGATGGATCAAGCGGGCTGGCGTAAGGCCAGCCAGACTTTTTTCAGCAGAAAGGTGAGGGGGATCGCCAGAATGGCCCCGGTCATGCCGAGTAGAGCCTGCCAGAACAAAAAGGCCAGTAATTGAACCGTCAGCGTCATGTTCAGGCGTTTTCCCAGCATTAGCGGTTCGAGCACCGAACTTAACATCAGATTGAGCGCGACAAAAAATCCCACCATCATCAGGCTGGTTTTGATATCAAACAGGATGAAGGTCTGGATCACGGGCGGAATCGCTGCCAGAAACGAGCCCAGCACCGGGATGTAGTTGAAGATAAACATCAGCACGCCCCATAGAAAAGCGAACTTCAGCCCAATCATGTGTGCCACTGACCAGACAATCACGCCGCCCAACAGGCCCGTTAACGTCTTGACCCGCGCATAGACAATCACACTCTGAATCCCTTCCTCCAGCGCATTGAATAATTTGGCGTGCTGCTCGCTAGCGCGAAGCACCCGCTTAAGCAGTGGCAGTTCAACCAGCATAAACAACAGCATCAGAAACACCATAAGCCACCATGACAGCAACCCCGGAATCATCGAGAGCTGTGTCGTCACGAAGCGCACCACTGCACCGGCATCGACAAAGTTCAGCATCTCATCGGCGGTGAGCACGATTCCCATCTGGCTCAGTGATTGCGTGAGATATTGCAGCTTGGCAGCCACGAGATTAGGGGCCTGGCGACTCAATTTGATGAGGTCGGGCGCTGAGGCACTGAGCGACATGATGGTAATGACGATGAGCGTCAGTAAAATCACAATCACCAGTAAAGAGGAGAGCACGCGTGGTATGCGATGCTGTGCCAGACGGCTAATCAGCGGGTCGAGCATGACAGCGAGAAAGATGGCTAACAGCACCTGGTTAATCAACGGCGCGGCGAGCCGCAGCCCCAGTAAAACAAGGGTGAGGCTCGCGAGCAGTAACAGCGCTTGCGCCAGTGGGGAAAGTGATTTTAACCAACCCTGGTACATCGGTGCCTTCTCCGGTAAACGGACGGTTGCTACCGCGCAGCAACCGCCGGATGGGAAACCACTTACTCGCGCGATTTACCCTCTTCGATAAACTCTTCATCGATCTCTTCGGCATTTTCACGGTTATCGCGGCCGGAGAGCAGGTTCCAGCAGGCAATAAACAGTGCAGCAATCAGCGGACCGATAACAAAACCGTTGATACCGTAAACTTCCATGCCGCCGAGCGTGGCGATCAGGATCAAATAGTCTGGCATTTTTGTGTCTTTACCCACCAGCAGGGGACGCAAAATATTGTCCACCAGGCCGACCACCACCACGAAGAAACCGACAAGGAACAACCCTTTCCACAAGGCGCTGGTGGCGAAGAAGAAGATCGCCGCAGGCACCCAAACAATGGCGGAACCTACCGCTGGGATCAGCGACAGGAAGGCCATCAGTGCACCCCACAGCAGGCTGCCGTCTATGCCGGTGATCCAGAAGGCGATACCGCCCAAGATCCCCTGTACCACCGCGACCACCACCGTGCCTTTCACCGTGGCGCGAGAAACCGCCGCAAATTTCACCATCAGATGATGTTTAACATAGGTGGAGAGCGGCAGGGCTTCCAGTATTAAGTTCACTAACCATGCGCCATCCTTCAACAAGAAGAACAGCAGATACAGCATGACGCCAAAGCCCACGGTAAAAGTGAAGGTGCCTTTGCCTATCAGGAACACGCTGCCCGCCATGTACTGGCCACCCTTTAAGGCAAATTCAGACAGCTTCTGCTGAAGTTGCCCGGCATTGTTCAGGTTATGGTCGTTAAGATAACTTTGCGCCCAACCCGGCAGATGCTGGATCAAATCGGCAAACACCGTGGGGAACTGCGAGGAGTTGTTCTGTAGCTTGGTATAAACCGTGTTGACTTCCACCACCATCGACGAGGTGATGATTGCCAAGGGCGTGAAGACGATCAGGCAGATGATCGCCAGGGTAGCGAATGCGGCCAGACCGTTGCGATCCCCCATTTTGCGGCGCAGCAGTGATTTTAACGGATGGAAGATTACCGCCAGAATCGCAGCCCAGAAGATGGCAGAGAAGTATGGTGTCAGCACATCAAAAAAGGCGAAAGTTACAATCGCCAAAATCACAATAAAGAAACCGAAGTTAAGTCCTTTGATTCTCATTTAAAAGCCTCGAGAGTAAATGTGGCGATTGAACTATAGAACGTGAAAACGGGAATGTAATTTTTTTAGCGAAACGTGCAGAAAATTGTGTGTCTCGATCTGTCCGAATGATGTCTGTCAGCAGGCTGGCGCAATGCTAAGAACAGGATGATGATAGGTTCAACCTAAAAGGAGATTGCCATGCTGGAACTTCGCCCCAACTGTGAATGTTGTGATAAAGACCTGCCACCGGATTCATCCGACGCGCGCATATGTTCATTTGAGTGCACTTTTTGTGTCGAGTGTGTGGAAACCCGACTCGATCATCGCTGTCCGAATTGTAGTGGGGAATTAGTGCGTCGCCCCATCAGACCGGCCGCAGCCTTAGCCCGTCACCCCGCGTCCACCACACGGCATTTGTCGGCAGCGTCTACCCGCTGAATCAGCTCGTGTAACTGAGCCTCGGCAAAAACGGCAATACCGTGCTGACGCAACAGCGCGGCGGCGACACCCTTGCCAAAGGTTTGTTGTCCGCTAAAGCTGCCGTCATAGATTTTCTGGCTGCCGCAAGTGGGGCTGCCATCGGTGAGCAGGGCAAAGCGGCACTTTCCTGCCTGTGCAGCGCGCAAAGCCAGCCAAGCGGCCAGCACATAGTGTTGCGTGACGTCACGGCCATCTGATTCCAGAATCTGTGCGTTGCCGGACAGCACTTGTTCAGCACTGCCGCCGTGGATTTCAGCAGGTAAACGCGGTGTGTGCAGGCCCGCGGCCAGTTCAGGACAATGTATCACCAGGCGCTTCTCTTCGCGCCAGCGCGCCAGAGTACGGGAGATGAGTAACTTGTCGCTGCCATTGTAGCGGACGGCAAAACCCATCAGGCATGCACTTACTAATATATTCTCCATCTCATCTTCTTCCTGAAAATATTCTAACCTGAAGGACAATCTTCTATTGTCGTGCACAGTGGGGATTAAAAATGAACCTGTTAATGGAGAGGCTCAGCAGAAATTAAGCAAAAACGGCACTGCGTATAGGTATTAATATTAAGCGCGATATTAATCACAGATGTGTATTAATGGTGCTGTATATGTATTTTATCTGATTAGCGTGTAGGGAAATGATGAATTAGCTTGAAGTTTAGTCTCAAAAAATAACCTTATAATGTTTTTTTGAATTAAAGGCATTGATTTGTAATGTTTTTATGATGATTTTACTGCCGGGCCCTCCCTTGTGTCACAAAAAAATGCTCTTAAGATAAACTACAAGTTTATCTTTCTTGCGCTCTGGTCAGAGCACAGACCTTATTTCAGAGGGTAGTAACCTGCCAAAAAATATTATTTTCTTATGCCCTTTAATTTTTACGGTTTTTTCTGAAAAGCAGGTTTTTTTAAAAGAATTTTGCATTTTAAGATGGTATTGTTAACGGGCAATGCTAGTGATGTGGCGTTGTGTGCTTCAGTTTTACCCTCACCTTTGCAGGGTTTACCCGCTTTATGCAATTTATGGAATTAGCATTATCCACCCGATCCTCGCGATCGGGTTTCTTTCCCTTCTCTTTCCTCAACTCACTTTGTCTGTTTTAAGACCATATAATGTCAGAAAAGACACAACCGTTAAGAAATCGATAATGCGGAGTAATTTATTGTAAGTCAGCGGTTTTTAAGAGTTTTGGAAATGCTTTTTTGCCTCCTTTTCATCGATAGTGATATTCGACGGTGCAATAACTGCCGTTATCATTGGAGGTAACATCATGAAAAAAACAACATTGAGTCTTATTGCGTCACTTATTGCATGCAGCACACTGTTTTCAGCCGCTTCCTGGGCCGATGGTCCGGGCGATCAACACTGGCAGCCGCGTGGCGGCGACCAACATCAGGACCATGGTCATGGGCCTGATCACGGAGGCGATCGTGGTCCTAATCGCGGTCCAGACAACCATGGTCACGATAATCACGGCGGCTATGCCGATCATCGCATGTCGGATGGGCAACGTGAGGGTGATCACTTCGCCTGGAACGGCCACGATTTCCGTCGTGGACACCCAATGCCACCCGAATTCCGCGGTCCGCACTATCGCGTAGATGACTGGCGTGAACGTCGCTTACCAGAACCTCCACGTGGCGAGTACTGGTCTTACGTCGACGGTAACTATGTGCTGATTGCTGCGGCGACAGGCGTTATCACCTCACTGCTGCTAAACGGCGCCTTCAACTAATCTCCCTCCACGGATGGCAATCGCCATCCGTGTTTCTCTCTGCTTTCTTTGCTCACCAGGTTATTCTTTACGCGACACGTTGTTCTATTGATGCGCTAAGGAGTCATGATGACCGTGGTAAAAATGGTGGCGGTGGATAAAGACGGCACCTTTCTTGATGATCAAAAACAGTACAACCGGGCACGTTTTCAGGCTTGTTATGAGGAAATGAAACGGCGCGGCATCAAATTTGTCGTGGCGAGCGGCAACCAGTATTACCAACTCAAATCCTTCTTCCCTGACATTTCCAGTGAAATTGCCTTCGTTGCCGAAAACGGTGCATGGATCATCGATCGTGATGAAGAGCTGTTTTGCGGCGCCTTCTCGCGTGAAGACATTGATGCGGTGCTCGATACCCTGCACAACGGACACTACCCTGAGCTGCGCTACATTTTGTGCGGCCGCGAAAGCGCCTACTACTTTGAAGGCCTCGACGAGCGCTGGCTGGTGAAGATGCGTCACTATTGCCATCGTCTGAAATCCATTCGCAGTCTGGATGAGGTTGCCGATGACAAGCTGTTCAAGTTCGCACTGAACCTGTCTGATGAATATGTCGAACCATTAATGGCGGATATTGAACGCCTGCACAAAGGTTCAGCGGCGGCGACCTCAAGCGGTCATGGCTCGGTGGACTTGATCGTGCCCGGCAATCATAAGGGGCATGGACTCGACCTGCTCGGCAAGCGCTGGGGCATTGATCGCAGTGAAATTCTGGTGTTCGGCGATGGCGGTAACGATCTGGAGATGTTGCAGCAATCCGGCTTCAGCTTTGCGATGGCCAATGCACCGCAAAAGGTCAAAGAGGCTGCTCGCTTCGAAGCGCCAGGCAACAATGAAGAGGGCGTACTGCAGGTGATTGAACAGATGCTGGCGGGCAAGCCGCCTTTTGCCGGTTAAGAGAGAACCTGGGTTGAGGGCGGCGCGAGCACGCCCTCCTTTGCCGTGTCAGGCAACTCGCCACGCGGCGGTGATCATTTCGGTCATCGTCGCGGCATCATAATTCACCCAACCATTTTTGCTGTTGGCGCGTGCCACAATCCAGTCAATGTCGGTGGCGTTCAGCGTCGGTCCATCCTGCCAGAATGGCGCAATGGCGTGCTGCTGTATCCAGGCCTTGAGTGCTAATGCTGGAGGGGCAGGGTCCTCGGGTAGCAACCGTTGACCGAGTTGTGCCATCAGACGCTGTTGATCGGCCTGTTCACTTTCTGCCAGGACTTCCAGGAACGGGAACAGCAGGCGACCACACACCTCACCATGATGGAAGGGTTTAATCGCCCCGAGTTCACCCGCAATCCCATGAATCACGCCCAATCCCGCACTGCTCAGACAAACGCCGCCAAGCCAGGAGGCCATCATCATCGCTTCTCGCGCTTCGTCTCCAAGCTGATCGTCTCGGTTCAGGTTCGGCCAGGCTTTGAAGAATAACTGCAGGCCATTCAGCGCGGTTTGTTGGGTAAATAAATTCCCTTTGCGCGACAGATAGGCTTCGAACAGATGGGTAAACGCATCAATCGCGCAGGTAGCCAGTACGCTATCGGGCGCACCTTTAAGCAGATCCGGATCGAGAATTGCCACTTGGGGGACAAACACCGCATGACGCAGCGAGGCTTTGACATGAATATGCTGCTGATCGGTTACGACGGCGTTTTGTGTGGCCTCACTGCCGGTACCCGCCGTCGTCGGAATGGCAATCAACGGCAGGGTGACAGCCTGAACCGGCGTATCTCCGACTTTTTCCAGATAGCGTGCGGTATTCAACGGATGCTGCATCATTGCACTGAACGCTTTTGCGGCATCCAGCACGCTGCCCCCGCCAATCGCTACCACGCGATCAACATGTCCGCGCCAGCGATTCACCCACGCATCAATTTCATCGGGTGATGCCTCATGGCTGACAATCTCATATCCCAGAATCTGGTCGTTCAGTGCGCTGCCCAGTCGTTGCAAGGCCGGACCATTGAGGAATGAGCGTCCGCAAAACAGCAGCGTAGGTTGGGGGTTCGCGGCCAGCAACGGCAGAAGGCGATCAATGCTGCCGCGACCAAACAGGGTTTGTTGATTACTGTACAACTCGATCAGATTTTCACTCACCTGCATGTCCTTTTTGAATGACGTTAAGCCCTTAGTGTAACCAAAAGCCATGACGCTCCCGCGGCAAACATTCTGATAACCCACAGGCAAAAAGTTGATCACCTTCGCAAAACAGAAATTCACCGGGCGTGCCTGATGCTTTGTGCGCAATGTTACCCTTAACATGATACCCGTAACATTGCTTGAGGAGGCGTGTCCCCTCTGCATATGTGGCTGAACCCCATTCCTCTGGGAAACCAAAAAATAAACCGCTGCCGACTACTGTCGTACGCAAAAGTGGAGAAAAATTATGCCATTACTCTATGTGGCGATTGGCGTAGCCTTACTGCTGCTGCTGATGATTCGTTTCAAACTGAACGGATTTATTGCACTGATTCTTGTAGCACTGGCGGTAGGAATGATGCAGGGCATGCCCGTCAATAAAGTGATCGGATCGATCAAAACCGGCGTTGGCGGCACACTAGGTAGTCTGGCGCTGATCATGGGCTTCGGTGCCATGCTGGGCAAACTGCTGGCAGATTGCGGGGGCGCACAGCGTATTGCCACCACGCTTATCGCTAAATTCGGCCAAAAACATATTCAATGGGCGTTAGTCCTGACGGGTTTCACCGTCGGCTTCGCGCTGTTCTATGAAGTGGGCTTTGTCTTGATGCTGCCATTGGTGTTCAGTGTCGCGGCCTCGGCACGAGTACCTTTGCTGTTTGTCGGGGTGCCGATGGCGGCAGCCTTGTCTGTGACGCACGGTTTCCTGCCGCCGCATCCTGGCCCAACCGCGATTGCGACCTTGTTTAATGCCGATATGGGCAAAACGCTGCTATATGGCACGCTGTTGGGTATCCCAACGGTTATTCTGGCGGGCCCGGTCTATGCACGTTTCCTGAAAGGCATCGACAAGCCGATTCCTGAAGGATTATGGAACCCAAAAACCTTTACTGATGCGGAAATGCCTGGCTTTGGTGTCAGCGTGGGAACGGCGTTGGTGCCGGTGATCCTGATGGCACTGCGTGCGGTAGCGGAAATGGTGTTGCCGAAAGGGCATCTGTTACTACCGTATGCAGAGTTCTTTGGTGACCCGATCATGGCAACACTGATTGCGGTACTGATCGCCATCTTCACTTTTGGTCTGAACCGGGGCCGCAGCATGGATGAAGTGATGGGCACCATCACGGACTCCATCAAAATCATTGCGATGATGCTGTTGATCATCGGCGGTGGCGGGGCCTTTAAACAGGTGTTGGTTGACAGCGGCGTCGACAAATATATCGCGAGCATGATGCATGAGACCAATGTCTCACCTATCTTCATGGCGTGGTCAATCGCTGCTGTACTGCGTATCGCATTGGGTTCCGCTACAGTGGCGGCGATTACTGCCGGTGGCATTGTGGCTCCTCTGATTGCGACCAGCGGTGCCAGCCCGGAGCTGATGGTGATTGCGGTCGGATCGGGGAGCGTAATTTTCTCGCACGTTAACGATCCCGGTTTCTGGCTGTTCAAGGAGTACTTCAATCTGACCATTGGCGAAACCATTCGCTCATGGTCCGCACTGGAAACCATTATTTCGGTGTGTGGCCTGGTGGGTTGTCTGCTGCTTGCTAACGTGATCTAAGTCTGGCTGAGGCACTACGCCTCAGCCTCTCAGCTGCGGTCTACTGTGCCAGTGCACGGAAGGCCGCCAGCTCCTCTTCAGGCATGCCCGCTTTGCGTGCAGCTGCACAGATTTGCTCCCAGCTATTACTGTCGAGTGGGATCCCCTCTCGGTCACGCTCCAGTCGATTTTGCTCTTCCCACTCGCCCGGCACTTGGATAGGGGCATCACCGCTTTGCGGCGAACGTTTCACCCATTCAAGGAAGGCTTCGGCTTCCTCCTGCATGGCGGGTGCATCAAACGCCTCGGGATTGACAATAATCGTGGTCATGCAATTGAAAATAGCATCATGGCTGCTGACCAGCGTGGCATCGTGCGTGGTACGGCCGCCCGACAGTGCGCCGCCGAGGATTTCGCACATGGTTGCCAGCGCATAGCCTTTATGCAAGCCGAACGGCATCAGCGAGCCATAAGGCGCTTGATGCATCACGCCGGGTTCGGTGGTGGGTTGTCCCTGATGATCAATTAAATAACCGGGAGCGACTTGCTGGCCTTTATTCCAGGCGACACGCGTCTTACCAAAGGCAATGCCGCTGGTGGCGAAATCGAGTAACAGGGGTTTGGCATCACGACGTGGGAAAATCGCACAGAACGGATTGGTGCCAAAGCGGCGGTCACTGCCATTAAACGGGGCCACCATCGGGTCACCCATCACATTGACGAAGTGGAAAGAGACAAACCCGGCTGCCGCACACTGCTCTGCCCAGTGTCCGATACGGCCAATGTGGTGTGAGTGGTGTAAACCTACCGCGGCGATGCCAAGCTTGGCGGCGCGTTCAATACCCTGTTGCATGGCTTCATGAGCTGCAACCTGACCAAAGCCGTTGTGACCATGCAGCGTTATCACGGCACCGGCATCTTTCACCAGGGTAGGGTGCTGGTTCAATTGCAGGAAGCCCTGATCCAGTGAGTTCATGTAACTGGGAATCATGCCCACACCATGTGAATCGTGACCAGCCAGATTAGCCGCCACCAGATGATCGGCGACCAGTCGTGACTCCTCAGCGCTGCTGCCAGCATGAAGCCAGATAGCCTGAACAAACTGATGCAGGTGTGAAGGGGGGATACGATAAAAAGCACTCACGCGGTCAATCTCCATATCATGTTGAAGCAGCCATCCTGCGCCGAAAGTATTAATAACCGCAAGTCAGTGTTTAGGAAGGAATGGGCCACAAATCGTGGCCCAAAAACTCAGTGCGGCTGCTCGAAGCCCGCTTTGACCATTTGTTCACGCAATGCGCGGGTAATTTCACGGTTCCCACCCGTGACCGGGTAAATGACATTGTTGACGACATCGTCAAGATAGTGCTCTTCAAACTCTTGCATGGTGAGCTGCGTGCCACCCTCATCGTTAATGGCAATGCTGCCACTGATGTGGTTGCCATAATCCTTTGCCTTAAGGCTGTAACGACCCATGCTGGTATTAATCGTGCTCATAGAAATCTCCTTGTTACGTAGGCATTGATAACCATTGAGGCCTCCTGGAGGCGGTATAAGTTTAGACAATGCCAAGCTCCTCCTTGGGCATGTGACATTAAGGAAAATCACGGCCTGCGACCCGTCTCGCAGAAATAAGCTTGAACTGCAAGTAACAACCATCATGATGCGTGACAGCGCTCGCACTACCCAGCGAACACAGAATGATCATCTATACTGACTAAGAGACGCGTTATTTTTCATACCTGAAGGAGCGAACAATGAAAATAATCCTGTGGATCATCGCCATTATCTTTATCGTGGGATTGCTGACTATTACTGGCGTGTTTAAGCTGATTTTCTGACAAGAACAGGCACCTTAGGGTGCCTGCTTCAGTTATTCAGCATCGAGAGTCGCGAAAAGGTTCGGTGTGACCACAGGAGGATTAAGGTCTTGTAAATTGAGTGGCTTGCCACAGCGGGCACAATACGCCCCATGATGGCAATGCTTGATGCTCTTATCTCGCTTTGGCAGCGTAAAGAAAAATTTGGCGCTACCACAGGTGCTACATTGAATGGTCATCTCAACGCTCTCCCTCTCTCCATCCTGGAATAGTGAGATTTATCTCATTCGACGATCAAGTTCAATTCATAAATTTATTTAATTTGTTTACACAGTAAATGATTTGACTTAACCCGCTGAATGTTAGGCAATAACTACCCGTGATCCACCGAGAAAAATTCGCCTCCCTCGTACTCAGGTTCTCGATTTTGGACGCGGTGTCGATGATATTTGAAGGGGGAGCGAAGCGTTCAACATGACGTGAATGACCCCTTACGGCGAAATTCGTTATGGGATCAAGCAGATGCGGTCTGAATATTTTGCAACCACTGATTTTCCAGTGGCTTAGCATCATTTCAGTACAGCTGAAGTGGAGGCGGGAGATTGTTTTGAACCAATCATTACACCCAGAAAGTGTGAAGAAGATGGAAAAAACCAATATTTATCACTTTTTCATCAATTCGCACTGGACAAATGTCACCGCAATTGCTGTACTAGACGTCGACACAGTTTAGTGTCCATTTTTCATGTAAAGGTAATATAGATGTCCAAGATCAAAGGTAACGTTAAGTGGTTTAATGAGTCGAAAGGCTTCGGTTTCATTACTCCAGAAGATGGCAGCAAAGATGTATTCGTACACTTCTCTGCAATCATGAGCAATGGCTTCAAAACTCTGGCTGAAGGTCAGCGCGTAGAGTTCGAAATCACTGACGGTGCTAAAGGCCCATCTGCTGCTAACGTTATCGCTCTGTAAGTTAACAGTTAGAATTCTGAAAACCCGCCTACTGGCGGGTTTTTTTTATCCTTTTTACAGCTGCCACCAAGTGTGGGCATAGCCGACTACCGCCACGATGGCAACGCTCACCGCGAGCAGTTCATTGAAGGTACGCGGGACTAAATTTTTCATGTCATGGGCCTCACCGGTTCGTTTCTGCCAGCATGGCAAAGCCAGGTTAAGCCAACCTTAAGCTGTGATGACATTCCCATGACAACGCGCATTCTGCGGCGTATCTCACAGATAACTTCAGTAACATCCTCATAACAATCCTTACTTGCAGCTTTTTACTGCGCAACGCTATATAAATGCTGGCGAGGACTCTTAAGGAGGCAGGATGAATATTCGTCAGGCACACGCAACAGACAGTTTTGCTTTGAGTGCGCTGTTAACCGAACTGGGTTACAGCGATACAGAAACATTTATAGACGCGCGTCTGGCGCAATTGAGCAGTCATCCCGATGAAGTATTATTGGTGGCTGAACACGGCAGCCAGGTGTTGGGGTTTCTCTCTTTACACTTTATTCCGCAACTGGCGCTTGCTGGCGATTTTGCGCGTATCAGCTATTTTTGCATCGCGGAAGGTGAGCGCAGTAAAGGCAGCGGGCAACAACTGCTTAGCCATGCTGAGCAGTTGGCGAGAAAACGAGGTTGCGATCGTATGGAAGTGCATTGTCACTCTTCGCGCCTGAAAGCTAACCAGTTTTATTCGCGCGAAGGGTATGTGGAATCACCGCGTTATCACATTAAAGATCTGGGCTGACATTCAGCTCTCGCCCTGATGCAATGACAATCGCGTCAGCAATGCTGTCGAGCTGCTCAAAAGGCAGTAAGGCCGCGCTGACGCGAATAAACTGGATGCTGTTAATACTGCAACGTTCGCCTGGTAGCACGGCTATGCCGCGTGCGGCCAGAGTGATCATGGCGTATTGCTCTGACTCCACCGGTATCAGGACACTCAATCCATCCCGCTCTTCCAGAACCAAACCGCGTTGAGCCAGTGCAGAGAGCAGTCGTTGACGACGGTGTGCGTACTCTGTTTTCGCATGCTGAATACACTGCTGCGTGGTGTCATCTTTCAGCATCCATGCCACCGCATCTTGCAGGATACGGCTGGTCCAGCTTACGCCAAAGTTACGCCAGGACTGTAAGCGCTTTACCATCTCCGCAGTACCGGACAGCACGGCCAAACGCAGGTCGGGACCATAGGCTTTTGAGAACGAGTGGACATGCACGACGCGATCCGGGAAGTGGTATCCGAGGCTCCACACAGGCCAACGCGACAGATCGCCAATGCCGTCGTCCTCAACAATCATGGTTTGGCTATTTGCCAACACCCGAGCCAGTTCTGCGCTACGGCGCTGGCTAACGCTGTGTCCCGTTGCCGAATGCGTACGTGGTTGATAGATGAACATGGCCGGCGATCTTTGCAGGTGCGTTGCCAGTACCCCTGGCAAAGGTCCTTGCTCATCACAAGGGAGAGGCAGAATTTCAGCCCCAATATTGTCGAGCATGTCTAACAGGCGGGTGGCGGTGGGATCTTCGATAACCACCCGGTCACCTGGTGAAAGCAAGGTTTGCACAATCAAATTCATGGCATCAAAACCGCCATCGGTGGCTAGCCAGGCCTGCGCAGGATAGGGCCAACGCAGTTTGATGGCGGCTTCTAACTGTGGCGAAATCGCCTCACGCTGATAGCTGTTCAAATCTGGCGAAGTGATACCTGCCAGCATCGCCTGCTTGAGATCGGGCAGCAGCGCGGGATCGGGAGAAGCCATCGCCAGCGCCGCTTTGATGTTCTCGCCATAGTTACCAATCTTTTCGAAGCGAATCGGGCGGGGCAACACGCTGTTACCACAGACCCAGACGCCGCTTCGTCCTTTACCCGCCAGGACTTTCTGCTTTTTTAACTGTGCCCAAGCCGCCGATACCGTCGCCGGACTCACACCCAGCCGTTCCGCCAGCTCACGCACCGCAGGCATCTGCATGCCGACAGCGATATGTCCGTCATGAATCAGGTTGGATGCGGTGTGGGCGATGCCTTTTACCGAAGCATCCTCAATTTGTTGGCTAAGCCACTCTACGTCTACATTTTGCGTCATAAGAAAATCATTTGTTCAGTAACAAAGAATTTATTGTTCAGATTAGTATTCGCGTTTTAGACTCAAATTCAAGCACTATTTGCTGAAAAAATAGACGTAGCCCAATCGGCGGGCTGAACAAACGGGGAAAGTACAATTATGGTAACCATCAGACTGGCGGTGCGTGACTGGGATTATTTCACCCCGCTGGCACTCGGCGACATTAAACCGGAAGGCTTTACGCTTGAAATTGATCGCGTGGGCACCCTGGTGGATAACCTCGCTACCAGCGATAAATACGATGCAGGCGAGGTTTCTTTCAGCCGTTATGCACAGGCGTGTGCCAGAGGCGATAACGGGCTGTTGGGGCTGCCACACTTCCTGATGCGCGGTTTTCGCCAGCGCTGCATTATCACCACCGCTGACAGCCCCATTACCACGCCAGCACAGCTGAAAGGCAAAAAAATTGGTGTAACGGGTTGGCAGGATTCGGGCAACACCTGGACACGTACCGTGCTGCGCGAAGCGGGTGTGGAAATTGACGATGCCTACTGGTTTGCGGGCCGTCTGACGGAAGAACATCCAATTGTGGACCGCCTGGCCGGCTTTGGACGTCCGGGACGCATTGAAACCGCACCGGGTGAGCGCCCGCTGATTGAATTACTCAAGACCGGCGAACTCGATGCCGTGTTCACCCCCTTTATGCCAGAAGGCTTCTTCCTGAAAGACTCTGGCTTACGTCAGTTGCAGGCTGACTTTGTCAGCGCGGAGCGTGACTACTTCAACCGCGTGGGCTATGTGCCGGGCATCCATCTGTTAGCGATGAAACCTGCATTAGCGGAAGCGCACCCATGGTTACCTCAGGCGTTGAGTGAAATTATCGATAGGTCGTACCAGGTCTGGATGCAGAAACGCGAGAAGTATGCCGACACGACCCCATGGTTGCTCGATGATTTGCGACGTACCGCGCAGGAATTACCGGCCGACTGGAATCAGAACGGATTCTCCGCTAACAAAAAGATGATTGCCGATTTTGCCAACGAGCTGTTCCAGCAGGGTTTAACCAAAACATTACTGACGCCGGAAGCGATTTTCCCGGCTGCGGTACAAGGGGAATGATGATGAAAGTTGCAATGGGTCAATTTGCTGTCAGCCGTGAATGGCAAGAGAACACCGATATCTGCATCGATTTGATGAACAAGTCGCTGGCGGGAGGTGCGGATCTGCTGGTGCTGCCGGAAGGCGTGCTGGCGCGTGATATTGCCGACCCTGATTTAGTGTTGAAAGCCGCACAACCCCTGGATGGTCCGTTTGTCACGCAGCTGCTGGCAGTGAGTAAGGGCAACGATTTAACCACCATGATGAGTGTGCACGTGCCTACTGAAGGTAACAAAGCGCTCAATGTGCTGATTGCCATTCGGAATGGCGAGATTATCGCGGCCTACGAAAAACTGCACCTCTATGATGCCTTTGCCATGCAAGAGTCGCAGCGCGTTAACCCAGGGAATGACGTCCCTGCGCTGGTGGATGTCGCGGGGATGAAAGTGGGCCTGATGACCTGTTACGACGTCCGTTTCCCAGAGCTGGCGCGCCGCCTGGTGTTAGACGGTGCGGATGTACTGGTGCTGCCTGCTGCATGGGTTAAAGGTCCGCTGAAAGAGATGCATTGGGAGCTGTTGTGCAGTGCGCGTGCATTGGAAAACACTTGCTACATGGTGGCGGTCGGGGAGTGCGGGCCACGTAACATCGGCAACAGCTTGGTGGTCGACCCGCTGGGGGTGGCGATTGCTAAGGCGCCGGAATCAGCTGCACTGGTGTTCGCGGATCTCGATCCACAACGTATTGCTTATGCGCGTAGCGTTTTACCGGTGCTGGAAAACCGCCGTTTTGCACGTCCTGAATTAAAACCACTTTGATAGATTTTGGGGAAACTGGCCAATGAAAACACTTGCAACCGCTATCGCACTGGCTCTGGGCCTGACCGTCAGCGTTGTTCAGGCAGCGGATGCCATCCCAGTACAAAAAGTCGATCAGGCTTTGCACGATCGTCTGCCAACCGACATAAAAACGGCGGGAAAAATGATCTCAGTGAATAACGGATCATTTCCTCCTTATGAGATTGTGGGCGGCCCGCACTCAATGGATGGCGCTTCTGCGGATTTGACCACGGCACTGGCGCAGCTACTGGGCGTTAAGATCGAACATGCCACGGTCAGTGGATTGTCTGGCGTATTAGCCGGTATCAATTCGGGACGCTACCAAATGGCTATCGGCCCGATTGGTGATTATCCCGATCGTCAGCAGAAGGTTGATTTTATCGACTTCGTACAAGAGTTCGTGGTGTTTGGTGTGCAGAAGGGCAATCCCTCGAAGATTAATGGTCTGGATGATACCTGTGGCAAACGCATTGCCGTGATGGCAGCAGGATCGGCCGAGCAGGTGATTCGCAAGCAGTCCGATGCTTGTGTTGCCGCAGGCAAACCGGCGGTGCAGGTACAATCCTTTACCGATCAACCTTCCTCTATTCTGGCCGTGCGATCCAAACGTTCTGATGCCTTCTTCTCATCACAAGCACCGCTGACCTATTTCATCGATCAGGCGAATGGTCAGTTGGAGTTGTCAGGCAAGGGACAGAAAAACGGCTTTGGTGATATTTTCCAAGGCACCGTGTTCCTAAAGGCTCAGAACTGGGTAACGTGGTGTTGGATGCCTACAAAGAGCTATTCGCCAATGGCACTTACGCGGCCATCATGAAAAAGTGGAAACTTGACGGCAACATGTTGCAGCAACCGGGGCGCAATCTGGCGCAGGGGACAGCAAAATGAATCCGGTAACCCACAATACGCGAGCCAGGGATAAGGCCGACGTGCAACAGCGCGATGTGGCTTTCGCCCGCAGTGCGCCTACCTATGGTCGCTGGATCTCATGGATTGTGGTACTGGTGATCGGGGCGAATTTTCTTTGGTTAGTGGCGACGAACCCAAATTTTGAGTGGAAAGTGGTACTGCAGTGGTTCACTGAAGGCTCGGTGATGAAAGGACTGCAGGTCACGCTAGGGCTGACGGTGGTATCCATGATTCTCGGTACGCTACTGGGCCTGCTTCTGGCGGTGTGGCGCTTATCAGAGAATAAATTATTGAGTGGGCTCTCGTCGCTCTACATCTGGTTTTTCCGTGGCACGCCACTGCTGGTCCAGCTGATCTTTTGGTACAACATGTCAACGCTGTTCCCGGCCATTTCGATCACCGTGCCCTGGACGGATATCACCTTTGCCAGCTGGAACACCAACGATCTGATCACACCGTTAACGGCAGCCATTGCCGGTCTGGCGCTGAATGAAGCGGCCTATATGGCGGAGATCATCCGTGCGGGATTGTTATCGGTGGATCATGGCCAGGTGGAAACCACTCAGGCTTTTGGTATGAGTCGCAGTCGTGCGCTGCGTCGCATCATTATTCCACAAGCGATGCGCTCGATTATTCCCCCCACGGGTAATCAGTTGATCAGCATGATCAAGGCGACATCGCTGGTGAGTGTGATTGCGATGGGTGATCTGCTCTACTCAGTGCAGGCAGTCTACAACCGTACGTTTGAAATCATCCCGATGCTGATGGTGGCGGTTATCTGGTATCTGTTCATCACCTCGATCCTTAATGTTGGGCAATCCGCGATTGAACGTTACTACGCGCGTGGCACCAAACGTACGGTGGTGAATAAGCGCCGAGCGGGCAGCGAAGAACAGAACCTGACGAGTACCCCGCGTTTGAAGGAGGATGTATGAGTGAGGTTCAGCCGCTAGTACGCGCCCGTAATGTCCAGAAAAGTTACGGCGATAATCAGGTTCTGAAAGGTATTGATCTGGATGTGTTTCCGGGAGAAGTGGTGGTGATTTTAGGTCCTTCGGGATCGGGGAAATCCACTTTTCTACGTTGTATTAACCATTTAGAAGATATGAATGCCGGCTCGATTATGGTCGGGGATGACCAAGTGGGCTATGAACTGAAACGTGGCATTTTGCATCGCTTATCGGCGCGCAAAATTGCCCATCAGCGCCAGAAAATCGGCATGGTGTTTCAGCAGTTTAATCTTTATCCGCACATGACCGTGTTGCAGAACATTATTGAAGCGCCAATTGGCGTGCATAAGTTCCCGCGCCAGGAGGTGCTACAACATGCCCGAGAACTGCTTTCAACGGTGGGATTGAGTGATAAAGCCGATGCGTGGCCGCGACATCTTTCTGGCGGGCAACAGCAGCGCGTAGCGATTGCGCGTGCGCTGGCAATCAAACCTGCGTTGATGCTGTTCGATGAGCCGACATCGGCACTTGACCCTGAGTTGGTGGGGGAAGTGTTGGCAACGATGCGTACGCTGGCGGACCGCGGATTAACCATGATTGTGGTGACGCATGAAATAGGTTTTGCACGTGAGGCTGCCGATCGGGTGGTGTTTATGGATGGCGGAGTGGTAGTGGAGCAGGGCAGTCCAGAGCAGGTGATTGGCAATCCACAACATCCGCGCACGCAGGCGTTTCTCAGTCGCTTCATTTAATGTTAAGCGGATGTTGATCGTAATCTGTTACAGATTCCACTTGTGACAGGTGATAAACTGCGCGTTAATAGTCATGTTCGTTTTTCATTAAGGTTGAAAGGTAAAGTATGGAAGGTTTCAGCATTGCCAAACTGCTGATCATCGGTGCACTGATTGTGCTGCTGTTTGGTACCAACAAGTTACGTTCACTGGGTGGCGATCTGGGTTCCGCAATCAAAGGCTTCAAGAAAGCCATGAAAGACGATGAATCCACCGCAGCCAAAAGCACCGCTGAAGAAGCGCCTGCTGAACGCGTGAGTCACAAAGAGTAATATCACCGCTTCACGTCAATAAATGTAAAAATTTATGACGTCGATAAAAAAACCAGACTGCTTCCAGTCTGGTTTTTGTTTTTCTGGCTTCCGATAAATTTGGCTGCCGCACATCAAGCAGCCAATTAAGCCGATTATTTCACTTCCAACCCTTTCGCCTGCATATCGGCATGGTAAGAAGAACGCACAAATGGGCCGCAAGCGGCGTGCGTAAAGCCCATCGCCATCGCTTCTTCTTTCATCTCGTCAAACTCGGCTGGGCTGACATAGCGCTGGACGGGCAGGTGATGACGGCTTGGCTGCAGGTACTGACCGAGCGTTAACATGGTGACGCCGTGGCGACGCAAATCGCGCATCACTTCGACAATCTCAGCATTGGTTTCACCCAGACCGACCATCAGGCCAGACTTGGTCGGCACATCTGGGTGCGCTTCTTTAAAGCGCTCCAGCAGCTTCAGTGACCAGTCATAGTTAGCACCTGGACGAACCTGGCGGTACACGCGCGGCACGTTTTCCATGTTGTGGTTGAACACATCCGGCGGCGTCGCGGTGAGAATTTCCAGCGCGCGGTCCATACGACCACGGAAATCAGGCACCAGAGTTTCAATTTTGATGGTTGGGCTTTTTTCACGGATGGCAGTGATGCAATCCGCAAAGTGCTGAGCCCCGCCGTCGCGCAGATCGTCGCGGTCCACTGAGGTAATGACCACATAACGCAGCGCCATATCGGCAATGGTTTGTGCCAGTTTCAGCGGTTCGTTGGCATCAGGCATATTCGGACGGCCATGGGCGACATCGCAGAACGGGCAACGACGGGTACAAATCGCGCCGAGGATCATAAAGGTGGCGGTACCGTGGTTGAAACATTCAGCGAGGTTAGGGCAGGAGGCCTCTTCACAGACCGAGTGCAGGCCGTTTTTGCGCATCGCGGCTTTGATACCCTGAATGCGGCTAGAGTCCGCAGGCAGTTTAATCTTCATCCACTCCGGCTTACGCAGGATCTCTTCACGCTCGACCATCACGGTTTTCACCGGAATCAGCGCCATTTTGTCGGCATCGCGATACTTGACGCCACGTTCCATCTGAATTGGTTTACTCATAAATCTGCAGGTTCCGGTCGGGATTGCGATTTGAAAGCTTCCTCACTCAAACTGAGAACCAGGCTTTCAACTTTTTTTGAAAATATGGCAAAAATTATATCATCTCTCTGCCCATAAGCAGCCGATAAGCCCATACGAAAGTTACAATTTTGTAAATGCGCACAGACAGTCAAGGTCAGACCCTTGCCTCATTTTGCCATTCCAGTTGGGTAAAACCGGTCAATCGGGCGAAATGTTGCACCAGGCGCGGCCTGACATCCGCTGGCGTGACGCCAGCATGTAATGTGCTGAGCTGCGTCATTTGCATGCCTGCATAGCCGCAGGGGTTAATTCGCAAGAAGGGCGTGAGGTCCATGGCGATATTCAAGGCTAAGCCGTGAAAGGAGCACCCTTTACGAATGCGCAACCCAAGCGAACAGATTTTGTCATCACCCACATAAACGCCAGGTGCATCGGCGCGCGCGCGCGCAACAATACCATAGTCAGCGAGTGTACTGATTACCGTTTCTTCCAGCGCTGTGACCAATTCGCGGACGCCCATTTTACGGCGCTTAACGTCAATTAGCACATACATGATTTGCTGCCCAGGCCCATGATAAGTCACCTGACCACCGCGATCGCTTTGCACCACGGGGATATCACCAGGCATGAGCAGATGCTCTGCTTTACCTGCTTGACCTTGGGTAAAAACGGGTTGATGTTCCACCAGCCAGATTTCATCGGCGGTGTGGCTGTCACGTTGATCGGTGAACTGATGCATGGCATCGGAGACGGGCTGCCAGTCGCGCAGTCCCAGTTGACGAACAAGTAGCGTGTTAGCTGACAAAGCGAAGATCCGGTAAAGAGTGGAGGCTTGAGTATAACGCTGGCAAAGCCGCCTTTGCCAGCGCGGGTATTACAGAACCATGCGCACGATATCGATGTTGCCCAACTCTTCGTACAGGGTCTCCACTTGTTCGATATGGGTGGCGATGATGGTAATCGACACTGAATGGTAGTTGCCTTTGCTGCTTGGCTTCACGTCAGGTTTGTAGTCGCCCGGCGCGTGGCGCTGCACCACTTCAACCACTTGATCAACCAGCTCCGGTTGCGCCAGACCCATCACTTTGTAAGTGAAGGAGGTAGGGAATTCGAGCAGTTCATTCAATTTGGTTTTCATTTTTCACTCCGGTGCTTAAAAACAGGCTCCCGCCGAGGCGGGAGCAAATATAGTAGCTTATTTGGGGGCCATGTGGCGTTTTTTCAAGCGCGCCTTAGCCGAACCAGTGGTGGAACATCAGTTTAATGTAATCGATGATGCGGCTGAAGAAGCCACCTTCTTGTACTTCGTTCAGCACTACCAGTGGACGCTGTTCCACGGTTTTGCCATCCAGCTGGAAGTTGATGCTGCCCACCACCTGATTTTTCTGCAGTGGTGCATGCAGTTCGGTGTTGTTCAGCACGTAGCTGGCTTTCAAATCTTTCATACGGCCACGTGGAATGGTCAGATAAGCATCTTTTTCGACACCTAACTGTACGCGATCGCTGTTACCAAACCATACCGGCTCAGAAGCAAACTCTTTACCGGCTTTCAGTGGTGCGACGGTTTCAAAGAAGCGGAAGCCCCAGGTCAGGAGTTTCTTGCTCTCAGTTTCACGACCTTTGTAGGTGTGGCCACCCATGACCGCTGAGATCAGACGCATCTGGCCTTCAGTCGCAGAAGCCACCAGGTTGTAACCCGCCGCATCGGTGTGACCGGTTTTGATACCGTCAACATTCAGGCTGGTATCCCACAGCAGGCCGTTACGGTTCATCTGTTTGATATTGTTGAAGGTGAACTCTTTTTCACGGTAGACCGAATATTCGTCCGGTACGTCACGAATCAGCGCCTGGCCGATCAGCGCCATATCACGCGCAGAGCTGTATTGGCCTTCAGCATCCAGGCCGTGCACGGTCTGGAAGTGGGTGTTTTTCAGGCCTAACGCACCCACGTAGTTGTTCATCAGGCTAACAAACGCATCTTGGCTGCCGGCAACGTAATCGGCCATGGCCACACAGGCATCGTTACCTGACTGCAACACGATACCGCGCGTCAGCTGAGAAACGGGTACGCGATCGCCTGGCTTCAGGAACATCAGTGAAGAGCCTTTGAACACCGGGTTACCGGTTGCCCAGGCATCTTTACCTACGGTAACGATATCGTCGTTATGGATTTTGCCCGCTTTGACCGCCTGACCAATCACGTAGCTGGTCATCATTTTGGTCAGGCTTGCGGGATCGCGGCGCGCATCGGCGTTCTTTTCGGCCAGTACTTTGCCGGAGTTGGCATCGATCAGCACATAAGCTTCAGCATCGATTTCCGGGACGCCCGGGATCATCGTCTTAAGATTAACATCGTCCGCAAATGCGGCATGGCTGAGAGAAAGGGCGACCAGTGATCCCACTGTCAGGCGTTTCAGAAAACGAGAAGGTTTCAGCGTATTCATGTTAAGGACTACAACATCCGTGGGCTAAGAGTGAAAAAAGTGCCTTACTATAGCAAACGCCCCATCAGGCGACATCTTGCTTTGCAAATCAGTTTCAGCGGTAAAGGTCACTGCCCGTGATATTACGGGCGGGCAGTCGTAATAAATGAACTCATTTGAGCTTCTGTCGTCAGGCGCTGCTGCAGCGCGGCGGCTTCGGCACGGCTACTAAAACCACCGAGTTGGATGCGGTAAACGTTGCCGTTCGCTTCAACATTACCAGGCACGCCAAAGCGTTTGCCAAGGCTGCTCGCCAACTGGCGAGCACGCGCAGCATCATTCACCGCGCCAACCTGAACCACATAGCCACTGCCAGCATGGGCGGTCTGGCTGACTGGCGCCGCAGCAACGGCAGCAACAGGCGCTGTGACGGGCGCGTTAACCGGGGTTGCTGTAGGAGCTGGCGTAGGCTGACTGCCTTCCAGCACGCCATTGGCTAACGGCTGTGGTGCACCGAGGAAACCGCCACTCTGAACCGGTGCGCCCAAGTTACCATTGCTTTGCAGCGTGCTGTTGTCTACGGCGCGGACATCCTGTGGTGCGGGTTCTGGTGTGGTATTGGCGCTGCTGCCGCCCATCATCACCATGCCGCCGCCTAAGTCAGGACGGGAGGGCAGGGCATAGCTCTGTTTGGCCACGGTGGTGCCAATGGTGCCTGGGCCAGATACGGACCCATCGGGCGCAACTTTGATGTAATCCACGCGAACGCGCGAGTTATTGGAGATATTCAAACGGTCACCCGCGGCACGAGACAGATCGATAATACGTCCTGGCGTGTAGGGGCCGCGATCGTTCACACGCACCACAATCTGACGACCATTCGCGAGGTTGGTGACGCGCACATAGCTTGGCAGCGGCAACGTAGGATGGGCGGCGGTCATCGCATCGGGATCGTAGGCTTCACCAATGGCGGTGCGATTGCCTTGCGCTTCAGCACCATACCAGGTTGCCAGACCCACTTCGCTGTAATTCGATGGGTCTTTAATGACGCGATAATTTTTACCATTAACGCTGTAATCCTGACTGGTCGAAGGATTGATCGGTTCATAGCGCGGCTCCACGCCTGGAATTTCAACCACCGGGCCGTTATAAGCCGGTTGTGGCGGTGCCGTGTTAGTCTGCTGTTCTGGTGTAGAACAGGCAGCCAGTACCAGTGATGCCAGTGCAACCCCAAGCCAATCCTTACGCATGTGCAGCCTCTTAAACGCTTTTAGATAACATTTTTCGATGAGTATGGATCGACATCACGATGCCAAATCCGGCCATTAACACAATCAATGCCGACCCGCCGTAGCTCACCAGCGGGAGCGGTACGCCAACCACCGGTAAGATACCACTTACCATGCCTATGTTAACGAAAACATAAACGAATAAAATCAGCATCAAACCACCGGCCATCACGCGTCCAAAGGTAGTTTGCGCTCGCGCGGCTACGATTAGACCACGCAAAATCAGCAGCAAATAGAGTACCAGCAGCAGTAATACGCCGACCAGGCCGAGTTCCTCTGCTAACACCGCGAAGATAAAGTCAGTATGGCGTTCAGGCAGGAATTCCAGCTGTGACTGGGTGCCATGCAGCCAGCCTTTTCCGCGCAGCCCTCCGGAACCGATCGCAATTTTTGACTGAATGATGTGATACCCCGCGCCGAGTGGGTCGCTTTCGGGGTCAAGCAGCATCATGACGCGGTCGCGCTGATAGTCGTGCATCAGGAAGAACCACAGAACCGGAATAAACGCCGCGACCAGTAGGACCGCCACAGCAATCAGCTTCCAGCTCATGCCCGACAGGAACAGCACAAACAGGCCGGATGCGGCGATCAAAATCGAGGTGCCGAGGTCAGGCTGTGCGGCTACTAACAGCGTCGGCATGAAAATCAATACCAACGCGATACCGGTGTTCTTCAGAGTGGGAGGGCAGACATCGCGGTTGATAAAGCGCGCGACCATTAACGGCACCGCAATTTTGGCAATCTCCGAGGGCTGGAAACGCACAAAGCCCAGATCAAGCCAACGTTGCGCCCCTTTACTGATATGACCAAAGGCATCTACCGCTATCAGCAGTATCACGCAGACAATATAGAGATAGGGCGCCCAGCTTTCATAGACACGCGGCGGCACCTGTGCCATCACCAACATGATGATAATGCCCATCGCAATCTGGCCGAGTTTACGCTCCATCATGCCAGGATCCTGACCGCTGGCGCTCCAAATCACGATGGCGCTGTAGGCTAACAGCGCCAGGATAATCAACATAAACAGGGGATCGATATGGATTCGGGTCCAGATCGATCTTTTCTGCGGGCTATCGTTCATGGACATCTTTATTCACCTTCATAGCCAGGCGGCGTCGGTGCAGCTTCAGGCAGCACCGTGTTGTTGTCGCCTAACATAATATGGTCGAGAATTTGGCGCATCACGGTGCCAACCGCTGGGCCCGCTCCGCCGTTTTCCAGAATCATCGTGACGGCCACACGCGGTTTGTCATACGGCGCGAAAGCGGTCATTAATTTGTGGTCACGCAGCCGCTCTGCAATCTTGTGTGCGTTGTAGGTTTCGTTCTCTTTCAGGCCAAATACCTGTGCCGTACCTGACTTCGCGGCGATTTTATAAGGCGCATCGGCAAAGCTTTTGTGTGCCGTACCATTAGCACGGTTCGCCACGCCATACATGCCATCTTTGGCAATTTCCCAGTATCCCGAGTGAATATCGCCAATAGGGGTATCAGGGGGCTGGCGATACGGCACCATCGTCTGGCCTTCACGAGTTGCGCGCATCAGATGTGGGACCTTAATCACACCGTCATTAATCAGAATCATCATGGCTTTGTTCATCTGCACGGGTGTGGCTGTCCAGTAACCCTGGCCAATGCCTACCGGAATGGTATCACCCTGATACCACGGCTTCTTGAAGCGCTTCAGTTTCCATTCACGCGTCGGCATATTACCCGGACTTTCTTGCGGCAGATCGATGCCAGTGCGATGGCCATAACCAAACTTGGTCATCCATTCGGACAGGCGATCGATCCCCATGTCATAGGCCACTTGATAGAAGAAGGTATCGGCTGACTCTTCCAGTGATTTGGTCACGTTCAGGCGACCATGTCCCCACTTTTTCCAGTCGCGATAGCGTTTTTCAGAACCCGGTAACTGCCACCAGCCGGGATCAAACAGGCTGGTATTGCGGTTAATCACCCCTGCACTCAGCGCGGAGACGGCAACATAGGGTTTAACCGTTGATGCTGGCGGGTAAGATGCCTGCAACGCACGGTTATACAGTGGACGGTTTTCATCGCTCAGCAAGGCTTTGTAATCTTTGCTGGAGATGCCATCCACAAATAAATTGGGGTCATAGCTGGGGGTTGAAACCAGCGCCAGAATCTCACCGGTGCGCGGATCGCTCACTACCACAGCAGCACGGCTGCCGGTCAGTAAGGTTTCAATATACTGCTGCAGTTTGAGATCGACAGTCAGATAGATGTCGCGTCCGGCCTGAGGTGATTGCTCGTGCAATTGACGAATGACACGACCGCGGTTGTTCACTTCAACTTCTTCGTAGCCGGTCTTACCGTGCAGCACGTCTTCGTAAAAGTTTTCGATGCCGAGTTTGCCAATGTCATGCGTGGCCGCATAGTTTGGCCATTTGCCTTCTTCATCGAGTCGTTTGACGTCACGGTCATTGATTTTTGAAACGTAACCCACGACATGCGTCAACGTCTGACCATAGGGGTAGTAACGGCGCTGATAGCCTTTGACTTCCACGCCCGGGAAGCGGTACTGATTCACCGCAAATCTTGCCACCTGAACATCGTTGAGGGCAGTCTTCACCGGAATAGAAGTAAAGCGGCGTGAACGCTTGCGCTCTTTTTCAAAGGCGTCGATATCGTCGTCAGTGAGATCCAGTATCGGTCGCAGGTCCTGCAATGTCTGTTTTAGATCATCGACTTTTTCGGGGACCAGTTCGGCCTGATAGATGGTGCGGTTCAGTGCCAGTGGTACGCCGTTACGGTCAAAGATGATGCCGCGGCTGGGGGCGACGGGCACCAGCTTGATGCGGTTTTCATTCGAACGGGTACTGTAATCGTCGAAACGCAGGATTTGGAGGTGGTAGAGATTGACCACCAATACGCTGGAGAGCAAAAAAATGCCAACAAAAGCTACCAGAGCCCGGCGGACAAAGAGTTTCTGTTCAGCACTGTAGTCGCGAAAGGCGTTGCTCTGTAATTTCATCCGCTGCGTTTATTGTCTGGAGGTTGTCAGGCGTTTATTCACGGTGATAAGGATGATTCGTGGTGATGCTCCAGGCACGATACAGGCTTTCTGCCACTAACACGCGCACTAAAGGGTGCGGCAAGGTTAACGCAGACAGCGACCAGCTTTGCTCAGCGGCGGCTTTACACGCCGGAGCCAGTCCTTCTGGACCACCGATAAGCAAGCTGACATCTCTGCCATCCAACTTCCAGCGTTCCAACTGCTGTGCCAACTGAGGCGTTTCCCATGGCTGCCCCGGAATATCAAGCGTCACGATACGATTGCCTTTACCCACGGCAGCCAGCATCGCTTCGCCCTCTTTTTCCAGGATGCGTTTGATATCCGCGTTCTTACCACGTTTACCGGCCGTGACTTCGGTCAGTTCAAACGGCATATCCTTAGGGAAACGGCGCAGATACTCCATGAAGCCGGTCTGAACCCAGTCGGGCATTTTGGTGCCAACGGCCACAAGCTGAAGTTTCAACGCTTAGCTCCAGAGCTTTTCCAGCTCATACAGCTGGCGGCTCTCTTCCTGCATCACATGGACAATCACTTCACCGAGGTCAACCACCACCCAATCTGCGGCAGCTTTACCATCAACACCTAGCGGTTTGAGGCCAGCGAGGCGTGATTCTTGGACGACATGGTCGGCAATAGACACGACATGGCGCGTCGATGTACCGGTGCAGATAATCATGCAATCGGTGATGCTAGATTTGCCCTGAACATCGACGGCAATGATGTCCTGGCCTTTAAGATCATCAATCTTATCAATAACGAAATCTTGGAGTGCTTTACCTTGCAAAAGGTTCCCCTTAAAAACAGGTGATTACGAGCAGGCGGAATGCCCGGAAAACGTAGCTGAAAATGAAGCGGCGCAGTATAGCACGCAACGATCAACCGCGATATAAGCCAGCGCGATCGATATAGTCGATAACAGCGTCCGGCAAGAGATCGGCGCATGAGCGCCCGCTGTGGCGGCGCTGACGAATTTCCGTGGCGGAGATGTCAAACAGTGGGGTGTCAGCCAACCAGATGTGACCTGCCGGTGAGTGATGCAGCTGCTGCGGAGTATGAGCTCGATGCGCGTCCAGCCACTGCTGCATTTCATCGGTTTCCATCTGCGTGGCATAACCCGGTCGCTGACAGACCAGTAAATGACACAGGGACAGCAAATCTTGCCAGCGATGCCATTTGGCTAACGTTAGCAGAGAATCCTGGCCGATGATAAACCCAAGGGGCTGTTCTGCGCCGCGTTCCGCACGCAATGCTTCGAGTGTGGCAACGGTCCACGAAGGCGTTTCACGCTCCAACTCACGCGTATCGATATCGAATAAAGGACGATCCCCAATGGCACAACGCAGCATGGCGACACGCTGCTGCGCGCTCGCTTCGGGCTGTGGGCGGTGCGGTGGCACATTGTTGGGTAGTAGCGTCACTTTTTTCAAGCCAACCTGCTGCGCCAGCGCTTCTACCGGGCGTAAATGGCCGTAATGGATAGGATCGAAGGTGCCGCCAAACAGCGCATGGAGTTTAGACATCGGTAAAACTCAAGGGAAAATCGCGGTGACAGATGAGCAGTGACAGCGTTTCTAACTGCGGCCAGAGATTTTGACCATAATCTTGCTTCATGGTCAGCTCCAACTCAGCCAGTAGATGGACTGCACGTTGTAAACGGCGCGCATCAAGACGCTGCAATGCCTCGGTGAACAGCGCACGACGATTTTGCCAAATACGTTGCTGATCCATCAAGGTGCGTAATGCCTGTTTCGCCTGATTACGCTGCAAATGCAACAGGGTGAGCAAATCACGCTGTAGCGAGCGCAGCAGGATCACCACTTCGGCATCTTCTTTTTCCAGTTGATGCAGAATGTGCAGGGCGCGTTTACTTTTTCCCGCCAGCAGCGCATCAACCCAGTGGAACGGCGTAAAGTGAGCGGCATCATTCACTGCGGCTTCTACGCGTGGCAGGGTTAATTTGCCATCCGGCCAGAGCAGTGAAAGGCGTTCCAGCGCTTGTCCTAAGGCTAATAAGTTGCCTTCGTAACAGTAACAAAGCAGTTGGATGGCGGCGTCATCGACACTCAGTTTCATGGCTTTCGCGCGGGTCGCAACCCAACGCGGCAGTTGAGCCTGTTCCGGTGTTTGGCAAGGAACCAGCACTGCATGGGTACTCAACGCTTTAAACCAGGCGCTGTTTTCCTGGGCCTTGGTCAGCTTTGCCATGCGTAACACCAGCAGGATATCGCTGTGGAGCAGGCTGGCCAATTTAACCAGTTGCTCCGCCATAGCAGCATTGGGACCGTTATCCGGCAACTGTAAGGTCAAGGTTTGGCGCTGGGTAAACAGGCTGAGCGCCTGACAACTGGCAAAGATGGCATCCCAATCGGTTTGCGCATCAAGGGTTACGCTGAAGTGTTCTTCGAAACCTTGCCCGCTCGAGATCGCACGGATGGCATCCGCACTCTCCTGAATCAGCAGGGGCTCATTACCGGTGAGAAAATAACAGGCGCGCAGCCCCTCTCGAAGCTGCGCGCTCAGTTGTTCAGGATAAATCCTGATCATTGCAGACTGGTAGCTGACGAAGACGACACTTCCGGTGAGTTCTGACCCGGTGCAATCGTCTCCGGTTGCGGCAGTGATACTTTATTGGCTTCCTGTGCAGCATGCACTACCAGCAGTTTACGTACCAACTGCTCGGCGGCACGTTGACGCATCTCCTGCACAATCATGTCTTGCTCGGCATCCTTCGCCAGCGCGGCATTCGGGTTGTCGAAGAAAGAACGATACACGGTGGTGCTGATCGGATAGATACCTTTGCCCGGAATCAGAACCTGTGCGGTGACCGTCATGACCAGTGAATACTCCGCAGTGGTGCCACTAATAAACACCGATGCGGTATCTCGGCCCTGCATCTCAGCACCTAAGCGCAGAGTCGGGTATTTCGTACTGGCCATTTTGCTGTCATCAACAATAGTCACATCATTGATACGCAGCTGCTGACGCACGGTACGAGCCAGTGGACCGTAGGGGTCACCACTCTGGACGATCAGCGTTTTCATCTCGGTCGGCACCAGTGTGGTGCCGCGCGGGTGAAAACCACAGCCGGCGGTGATCAACACCGCCAGTAGGACAAACAGCCTGATAATCAGTTGTCGCACAGTTCCTCCTGAACTTAACCTACGACCAGGTTAAGCAGTTTGCCAGGGACATAAATCACTTTACGAAGGGTGACGCCATCCAGATATTTCGCCACCAGATGCTCCTGCGCAGCACGCGCCTGAACCTGCTCCTGCGTGGCATCATGCGCAACGGTAATCTTGCCGCGCACTTTGCCATTAACCTGTACTACCACCAACAGTGAATCTTCCACCATTGCGGCTTCATCAGCAACCGGCCAGCTTGCCTCATCCACGTTACCTTCACCGCCCAGCGCCTGCCACAGAACATAGCTGGCGTGTGGGGTGAACGGATAGAGCAGGCGAACAACAGCGACCAACGCTTCCTGCAGCAGGGCGCGATCTTGATCGCTCTCTTGCGGCGCACGCGTCAGCTTGTTCATCAGCTCCATGATAGCAGCGATAGCGGTGTTGAACGTCTGGCGACGGCCAATGTCATCGGCCACTTTGGCGATGGTTTTATGCAGATCGCGACGCAGCGCTTTCTGATCGTCATTCAGCGCGTTAACGTCCAGTGCCACGGTGGCACCTTTCTCAACGTGATCGTAAGCCAGCTTCCAGACACGTTTCAGGAAACGGTTAGCCCCTTCAACGCCAGATTCCTGCCACTCCAGCGTCATTTCTGCTGGTGAAGCAAACATCATGAACAGACGTACGGTATCTGCACCGTAACGTTCTACCATCAGCTGCGGGTCGATGCCGTTGTTTTTTGACTTCGACATTTTGCTCATGCCAGCGTAAACCACTTCGCGGCCTTCGTTGTCGATAGCCTTAACGATACGGCCTTTATCGTCGCGATCAACCGTGACATCCACAGGTGAAACCCAGTTACGCTCACCGCTAGTACCGGTGTAATAGAACGCGTCGGCCAGTACCATCCCCTGACACAGCAGGCGTTTTGCCGGCTCATCAGAGTTCACCAGACCCGCATCACGCAGCAGCTTGTGATAGAAGCGGAAATACATCAGGTGCATGATGGCGTGTTCGATACCACCGACATACTGATCGACCGGCAACCAGTAGTTAGCCGCAGCGGGATCCAGCATGCCTTCGTTGTAGTCTGCACAGGTGTAACGTGCATAGTACCAGGATGACTCCATGAAGGTGTCAAAGGTGTCGGTTTCACGCAGGGCAGGCTGGCCGTTAACGGTGGTCTTCGCCCACTCAGGATCGGCTTTGATTGGGCTGGTGATTCCGTCCATCACCACATCTTCCGGCAGGATAACCGGCAGTTGGTCTTCTGGCGTTGGCATCACCGTACCATCTTCCAATGTCACCATTGGAATTGGCGCGCCCCAGTAACGCTGGCGGGAAACACCCCAGTCGCGCAGGCGGTAGTTAACTTTACGCACGCCCACGCCTTTTGTTGCCAGCGCTTCAGCGATAGCGTTGAAACCAGCCTGATGATCCAGACCGTTGAACTCACCCGAGTTGAACAGCGCGCCTTTATCGGTCATCGCGGCTTCGCTCAGGTCGGGCTCTGAACCGTCAAGATTCAGGATCACAGGCTTGATGTTCAGGTTGTACTTGGTGGCAAATTCCCAGTCGCGCTGGTCATGGCCCGGAACGGCCATCACGCACCGGTGCCGTACTCCATCAATACGAAGTTAGCCACCCAAACTGGAATCTCTTCACCGGTCAGCGGATGGATAGCAAACAGGCCGGTGGCCATGCCTTTCTTCTCCATCGTCGCCATGTCTGCTTCAGCCACTTTGGTGGTGCTGCATTCGGCGATGAAGTCTGACAATGCTGGGTTGCTGGCGGCAGCTTGGCGTGCCAAAGGATGACCCGCAGCCACGGCAACATAGGTGGCGCCCATGAAGGTATCAGGACGGGTGGTGTAAACGGTCAGCTTCTCTTCGCTGTAAGCCACATCAAAGGTGATTTCCACGCCTTCAGAACGGCCAATCCAGTTACGCTGCATGGTTTTGACCTGCTCAGGCCAATCTTCCAGCTTATCGAGATCGTTCAGCAACTCTTCTGCGTAGGCAGTGATTTTAACGAACCACTGCGGAATCTCTTTGCGTTCAACTTTAGTGTCGCAACGCCAGCAGCAGCCGTCGATAACCTGTTCATTAGCCAATACGGTTTGGTCATGAGGGCACCAGTTCACCGCAGAGGTCTTTTTATAGACCATGCCTTTTTCATACAGCTTGGTGAAGAACCACTGTTCCCAGCGATAGTACTCGGGCTGACAGGTCGCTAACTCGCGGCTCCAGTCATAGCCAAAGCCCAGCAGTTTGAGCTGGTTCTTCATGTATTCGATGTTGTCGTAGGTCCATGGTGCTGGTGCGGTATTGTTTTTCACCGCGGCACCTTCAGCCGGCAGGCCGAACGCATCCCAGCCAATCGGCTGCAGTACGTTTTTACCGAGCATACGCTGGTAGCGTGCAATCACATCGCCAATGGTGTAGTTACGCACGTGGCCCATGTGTAGGCGGCCAGAAGGATAGGGCAGCATGGAGAGGCAATAGTATTTCTCTTTACCTTCCTGCTCAGTCACTTTAAAAGTTTCGTTTTCGTCCCAGTGCTGTTGGACGCGGGATTCTATCTCTTCCGGGCGGTATTGCTCTTGCATGGCTGCCTGTGGTCCTTTGTGAAAATCGTTTTGCATACTTTTAGATCCGCATAGCATACCCATAAGGCTCTCCCTCAACAACATTTCACGCCCCTGCTGGCCGGATTTCTGCGTAATGCGCCGCCGCTTTCACCCTTTTACGATTTACTCGGCTCACTGCACCGCAAATATGACAGAACAGCTAAACTTAAAAGCAGCTATACCGGCGGAAAGGAGAACAAAATGAATAACGTGGCGCAGGAGTATCGTGCAACGATTGCGGTATTAACCCAGCGGCTGGAGGGTGGCGAGCGTGATGTTGATGCGTTGGTTGCCGAAGCGCGGCAGGATTTACTGGCAAAAAAAACATTGTCCCCTTCTGAGGTCAATGAGGTGATGCGGGCCGTACGGCGTGACATACATGAGTTTGCCCTCAGCTACCAAGAGTCTTCAGATGTCTTAGGTGACTCGGTGTTTATGCGGGTTATTCGCGAAAGTCTGTGGAAGGAGTTGGCCGATATTACTGATAAGAGCCAGCTGGAGTGGCGTGAGGTCTTTCAGGATTTGCGCCACCACGGGGTTTATCAAAGTGGAGAAGTGGTCGGATTGGGGAATCTGGTGTGTGAACAATGTGGTTTTACGCGAGCCATATATACCCCAGAAAGCTTAACGCGCTGCCCGGAGTGCGGACACGATCATTTCCAACGCCAGCCGTTTGAGCCGTAAATTACTTTGAGAGCAAAATAACGCGATAAACCGCGCCGCTACCGATTTATGCGGTGAATGAGTGAGGAACTCATCACCTGCACATTTCGGTAGCGGTGCAATTTATTGCGCGACATTGATTAGTGCAGGATTTTCGCGAGGAAGTCTTTTGCACGATCGGACTGCGGATTGTTGAAGAAGTCATCTTTATTCGTGTCTTCGACAATCTTTCCTTCATCCATAAAGATGACGCGATTGGCCACCTTACGTGCGAAGCCCATCTCATGCGTCACAACCATCATCGTCATGCCTTCATTCGCCAACTCGACCATCACGTCCAGCACTTCATTGATCATTTCGGGATCGAGTGCGGAAGTAGGCTCATCGAACAGCATGGCAATCGGGTCCATGCACAATGCACGGGCAATCGCCACGCGCTGTTGTTGACCACCCGAAAGCTGCCCTGGGAATTTCTCAGCGTGTGCAGCCAGACCTACGCGCGTCAGCAGTTTCGACGCTTTCTCACGTGAAGCGGCTTTGTCACGCTTCAATACCTTAACCTGCGCCAATACCAGGTTATCGATAATGCTGAGATGCGGGAACAGTTCGAAGTGCTGGAACACCATGCCCACCTTGCTGCGCAGCTGCGCGAGGTTGGTTTTCTTGTTGTTCACTTCGGTACCGTTGACCTGAATGCTGCCTTGCTGTACCGGCTCCAGACCGTTAACCGTCTTAATCAGCGTTGATTTTCCCGAACCGGACGGTCCGCAGACCACCACCACTTCACCTTTTTTCACTTCGGTGGAGCAGTCGGTCAGCACCTGAAAGTGACCATACCACTTAGAAACATTTTTCAGGCTAATCATTTAAACCGTCCTTTTTCTTTTCAGATAGCTAACCAACAGCGAAGCGCTCAGGCTGATCACGAAGTAGACCAGACCGGCAAACAGAACCATCTCGACTTGGGTACCGTCACGCTCACCAATGGTTGAGGCGGTACGGAAGAAGTCAGCCAGGCTTAAGACATACACCAACGACGTATCCTGAAACAGCACGATGCCCTGTGTCAGCAGCAGCGGCACCATGGCGCGGAACGCCTGTGGCAGGATGATCAGCTGCATCGATTGCCAGTGCGTCATACCCAATGCCAGCGCAGCATGAGATTGCCCACGTGAAATACTTTGGATACCGGCGCGAATAATTTCCGAATAATAGGCCGCTTCAAATAGCGCAAAGGCCACCATGGCGGAAATCAGGCGAATATCGGCTTTGGGGGAAAGCCCCAGCACCTGTTGCAGGAACGCAGGCACTACCAGATAGAACCACAACAGCACCATGACCAAAGGCACGGAGCGGAACAAGTTGACGTACAGCTTGGCAAACCAGCGAATCGGGGCAAACGGAGACAGGCGCATCACCGCCAGAATCGTGCCCCAAACGATACCGAATACCACGGCAACGGCAGTGATTTTGAAGGTGATGATCAAGCCATTCCATAAATAGGGCAGGCTGGGTGGAATCGAACTCCAGTCAAACTCGTACATTATTTGCCTCCCAAGTTGCCAGGCAGGCGAATTTTGCGTTCTACCAGACTCATAATCAGCATGATCACCAGGTTAATACCGACGTAAGCCAAGGTGATGGCAGTGAACGACTCGTAAGCATGTGCTGAGTAGTCGAGCAATTTGCCCGCCTGAGCCGCCATATCGACCAGACCAATGGTGGAGGCGATAGCGGAGTTTTTCACCAGGTTCAGCATTTCAGAGGTCATCGGCGGCACAATGACGCGATACGCATTGGGTAACAATACGTAGCGGTAGGTTTGTGGCAGCGTCAGACCGACGGCCAAGCCTGCATTTTTTTGTCCACGTGGCAGCGACTGAATGGCCGCGCGAACCTGCTCACAAACACGGGCCGCGGTGAACAGCCCCAGACAAATGGTCGAAGAGACAAAGAATTGAACATTAGGATCCAATTCAGCCTTAAACCACATGCCCAGTTTTTCTCCTACCAGTTCTGGTGCGACCAGATACCAGAAGAAGAACTGCACGATCAGCGGGATGTTACGGAACAATTCCACGTAGCAGGTGCCTATGGCCGCCAGTAGACGGTTGGGCGCGGTACGCAGAATGCCAAAGAAGGAACCTACCAGGAAGGCGATAATCCAGGCACAGCAGGACACCGCAACGGTAACCTGAAATCCGGACCACAGCCAGCCGAGGTAAGTCGTATTGCCGAACGGGGCCTGTTGTAAAAAGATGCCCCAGTTCCAATCGATACCCATAACGAGCTCCGGTAAAAAAAGGGTAGCGAGGCTACCCATAAGATTGTTGAGCGGTGTCTTGTATCCTGCTTCAGGGGAACGGCCTGTTGCAGTCTGTCTGTCCGCACCGCGTGTTCAGCAATCGAGAGGGCAGCCTAACTGCCCTTGTTTTCGTTGTTAATTCAGAGTGCTTTGTCGTTTGGTGCTTTGAACAGCGCCTGCATGTCAGGTGACAGCTCGAAGTTCATGTTCAGATTCTTCGGTGGGATTGGCTGTTTAAACCAAGTTTCAAACCACTTAGACGCTTCACCCGAGGTCTGCGCTTTAGCAATGGTTTCATCCATTAGCTGCTTGAACTGAGGATCTTCGTTACGCAGCATGCAACCGTAAGCTTCTTTCGATTGTGGCGTGCCGATGATTTCCCAGTTGTCAGGTTGCTTCGCTTTAGCACGTTCGCCCGCCAGCAGCGCGTCATCCATCATAAAGGCCACAGCACGACCGGTTTCCAGCGTACGGAAAGAATCGCCATGGTCTTTAGCGCTGATGATGCGCATGTCCATTTTCTTCTCATCGTTAAGCTTGTGCAGCAGTACTTCAGAAGTGGTCCCTGAAGTGACAACAACAGTTTTACCTTTCAGGTCTGCGAAATCTTTGATGTCGCCGCCTTTTTTAACCAGCAAACGGGTGCCGATAATAAACACGGTATCAGAGAAAGCGGCCTGCTTCTGGCGTTCCAGGTTGTTGGTGGTAGAACCACACTCAAAATCGTAGGTGCCGTTCTGCAACAGCGGGATACGGTTTTGTGAAGTGATCGGCAGCATTTTGACCTGCAGATCCGGCTTATTCAGCTTGGCTTTGATAGCCGCTACGATCGCGTTGGAATAGTCCTGAGAATAGCCAACCACTTTTTGTTGGTTGTCGTAGTAAGAAAAGGGAACTGATGACTCACGATGCCCAACGACGATAACGCCGTTATCATTAATTTTTTTCAGGGTGCCGGTGAGATCTTCCGCCTGGGCCGCTCCCGCTGCTGCTCCCAACAGCAGAAGAGATAATGCCACTTTGCGTGTCTGCATGTTCCTACTCCTTCGAATGAATGTCGCGCAGAACATAAACTGCGCAGATTGTGATGTTGTGTGTATTTCCTGCTGCTTTTCTTATTATCCCTTAGCGCAACTGCGCGCAGGATAGTGATTAACATAGCGAATTGTTAACGCAATGAAACAAAAAAGTTCCTTTTTTGCGAGCCGCTCCGCACCAATAAGAGGCAAAGAAATGCCTTTGCGCTATGAAGGTGCGAATCAGTGCCAGATAGTAGTGCATAAAGATGGCATTACGCTGACAGAACGCTGATGTTAATAAAACCACTGAAATAAATAGCAATGATCGTGCCAGCACGAGGAAAAGTGGAAAAAAGCCAGCAGAGAATCTGGTAAAGCGTAGCCGATGGGAGCGAAAAACAGCGCAAAAAAAGGCGAAGTGAGCACTTCGCCTGTCAGAGTGTGAGCAAGGTGTCAGTTACGACGACGAATTATCGCCAGCACGATACCGATTAGCGTCAGGATCCACACCGGCCAGATACCTGCTTTCGCGTAAGGTGTCTCACCCGTTGTGGGGGTCACTTTGGCTTCCAGTACTTCACGTGTAAATTGTGGGATCTCTTTTTCCACTTCACCATCGGCATTGACTACTGCAGTGACACCGTTGTTGGTGGATCGCAGTAACGGTCGGCCCAACTCCAGAGCACGCATACGTGCCATCTGGAAGTGCTGCCAGGGACCAATGGAATGACCAAACCAGGCATCATTGGAGACTGTCAGCAGGAAGTTGGTATCCGAATGGAAGTTTGCCCGCACCTGTTCACCCAAGACGATTTCATAGCAGATGGCGCTGGTCAGGTTATAGCCCGACACTTTCAACTGCGGCTGCACATAGGCGCCTCGACTGAACGATGACATCGGCAGGTCGAAGAACGGCGCCAGTGGACGCAGCAAGTCTTCCAACGGCACAAATTCGCCAAAGGGGACCAGATGGTTTTTCTGGTAACGGTTCTGGCTTTGATAGCTGTAAGGCTGTTCACCGCCCAACACAATCACCGAGTTGTAATCGTGATAGCGGTTGTCACCTTCGACACGCGAATCGACAATACCGGTTATCAGTGAACTGCCACGTGCACGTAATTCTTCATCCAGCGCCTTCAGGAACGGTTGCTGACGACTTTCCAGATCGGTAATCGCAGACTCCGGCCAGATAATAATGGGCGCTTTACCCATGTAAGGTTGGCTGTAAGAGGTATAAACACGCAGCGTATTCAGTAACTCTTGCGGGTCCCACTTCATTGACTGCGGGATATTGCCTTGCACCATTGCCACATCAACGCTGCGTTCTGGCAGGGGTTGATACCACTGCACCATGCGCAGTGGCCACGGCAGTAATAGCAGGGCTGCGGCGGCGACCAGGCTTTTTGCGCTGCGGTGATAAAGCGCATGTACCCCTAAACCCGCAATCACCATTAGCAGGAAGGTGATGGTTTCGACACCAGCCAGGGGGGCAATGCCTTTCAGTGGGCCATCAATCTGGCTATAACCGAACTGCAACCACGGGAACCCGGTGAGGATCCAGCCGCGCAGGAATTCGCTGATCTGCCACAACGCGGGAGCCGCTAACGCCAGACGCCACAAGGTGGCGCGTGGCCACAGGCGATTCAGTACCGCCGCGAACAGCATCGGGTAGATAGCGAGGTACGCCGCGAGCAGAATGACGAGGAAAACGTTCACCGGGCCAGGCATGCCGCCAAAGGTGGCGATGCTGACGTAAACCCAGTTAATACCGCTGCCGAAGAGACCAAAGCCCCAAACGAAACCTATCGCTGCAGCCTGAGGGCTACGACGATCCAGCAATAGCAGTTGCAGGCCGACCAGTGAAATTAATGCCGCAGGCCAGAAATCGTAGGGAGAAAATGAAAGGGTGCCAACGGCACCCGTAATTAACGCCAGCAGCAAGCGAACCCGCTGCTGCGAGTAAAGTGAAGCTAGAGCCATAGAATTATTCGTCTTCCAGTTGCGGTTGTGGAGAATCTTCCGGAATTTTCACATGCACCTGGATGATACGGCGGCTGTCAGCCATAACGACTTTGAATTGGTAACCATCAATGTCAATGCTTTCACCGCGTGCGGGAAGGTGGCCGAACGCCTGCATCACCAGACCGCCGATGGTGTCTACTTCGTCATCGCTGAAGCTGGTACCAAAAATCTCATTAAAATCTTCGATGGGGGCCAGCGCACGCACGGTATAGGTGTGGCGATTGAGCTGACGGATATCACGATCTTCTTCATCGTCATATTCATCTTCAATTTCGCCGACAATCAATTCGAGAATGTCTTCGATGGTAACCAGCCCAGAAACGCCGCCGAACTCATCAATGACAATGGCCATATGATATCGCTGGGAACGAAACTCTTTCAGCATGCGGTCGACACGCTTACTTTCGGGTACCACTACCGCAGTACGCAGCACTTTTTCGATGCTGAACGGCTCAGACGCGCTGCTCATAAACGGCAGCAAGTCTTTGGCCATTAAAATGCCTTCGACGTGATCTTTGTCTTCACTAATCACAGGAAAACGTGAGTGGGCAGAATCAATGATGACCGCCAGACACTCTTCAAGGCTTTGATTACGTTTGAGGGTAATCATTTGGGAGCGCGGGATCATGATGTCACGCACACGCTGTTCGGCGATATCTAACACCCCTTCAAGCATGTCGCGGGTGTCTTGGTCGATCAGCTCTTTCTGCTCAGAATCGCGGATTAGCCCCAGCAGTTCGTCACGGTTTTTAGGTTCACCGTGAAACAGTTGGTTGATTAACAGGGAGAAAAACCCCTTTTTACTACTGGGTGCGTCGCTGTTTTGAGAATGGTCGTCGCTCATGGCGTTTTTATTTCGTTCTCTCTAATGAGGGAAAGGAACTGCTGGCATCCTCGCCAGCAGCGCAATAACCTGAAACGGAGTTTCAGGCGTCTTCTTTCTCCGAAATGTACGGGTCAGGATATCCAAGAGCAAGCATTATCTCGGTCTCCAGCGCCTCCATTTCTTCGGCTTCATCGTCTTCAATATGATCGTAACCCAGCAGATGCAGCGTGCCGTGTACCACCATATGCGCCCAATGGGCTTCAACGGTTTTGCCTTGTTCTTCCGCTTCTTGCTCAACCACCTGACGACAGATAATCAGATCGCCCAGCAGCGGTAATTCAATTCCCGGTGGTGCTTCAAAAGGGAAAGAGAGCACGTTTGTAGGTTTGTCTTTGCCACGATAAGTCAGATTAAGCTCATGACTTTCCGCTTCATCGACCAAACGAATGGTCACTTCACTTTCAGGCTGGAAAGGCGTGACTGCCGCTTCCAACCAGCGTTGAAAGGCGGTTTCGGCTGGCAGGCCATTTTCATCGGCACAGGCCAACTGTAAATCTAAAATCACCGCGCTCATGAAGGCTCCTGCGGGCTGGGTTGGGTCGCTAGCTGAGCTGCCAGCGCTTCACGCTTGCGGTCTTCAGCCAGTTTGTCTCGGCGTTTTTGGTCAGCTTCTTCCCACGCTTCATAAGCATTCACGATGCGTGCGACAACCGGATGACGCACCACGTCTTCGCTGTGGAAAAAGTTAAAGCTAATTTCATCGACTTCCGCTAACACCTCGATGGCGTGGCGCAGGCCTGACTTGGTGCTGCGTGGCAGGTCAATCTGCGTCACGTCACCGGTAATCACCGCTTTTGAATTGAAGCCGATTCGCGTCAGGAACATCTTCATCTGTTCGATGGTGGTGTTCTGGCTCTCATCAAGGATCACAAAGGCGTCATTGAGGGTACGACCGCGCATGTATGCCAACGGTGCCACCTCAATCACATTGCGCTCCATCAGCTTTTCTACGCGTTCAAAACCCAGCATCTCGAACAGGGCATCATAAAGTGGACGCAAGTAAGGATCGACTTTCTGGCTGAGATCACCCGGCAGGAAGCCGAGTTTTTCACCGGCCTCAACGGCCGGACGCGTCAACAGAATGCGACGAATCTCCTGCCGCTCCAGTGCATCTACTGCTGCGGCAACGGCCAGATAGGTCTTACCGGTACCGGCTGGGCCCACGCCAAAGGTAATGTCATGGTCGAGAATGTTCGCCACATACTGAGCCTGATTAGGCGTACGCGGTTTAATTACACCGCGTTTGGTTTTGATGTTTATGGCTTTACCAAACTCCGGCACGCTCTCCGCGGTTTGCTCCAGCACGCGGCTCTCTTTGATCGCCAGATGGATTTGGTCCGGCTCTATGTCAGGGATCAAACCACGGACTGGCGCGGTATCCACATACAAGTCACGCAGGATGTTAACCGCAGCGTTCACACTCAGCGATCGGCCCACCAGTTTAAATTGGTTGTCACGACGGTTGATTTCGATACCCAGACGTCGTTCAAGTTGCTTCACATTGTCATCAAACGGACCGCACAGGCTCAACAGCCGACGGTTATCTGCCGGTTCAAGGGCGATTTCACGAGTTTCGATATTCAAATGAATCCTTTGGGTCGCTCAGGGCCAGTTGAAAAGGGTATCAGATGCTCTGATTAACGACATGAGCATCATTACGGAATTATTTATGGGGTCACGCCCAGGTGCAAGTTGCAAAGGAGATATTTGGGCGCCGCTTAAGGAATGCAAGCGTAACCGACTGAAAATCGCGACAGCGCGGTGTGCACTGTCGCTCAAAAATCGTGAGATCAAGGCTGGTGAATACCGACGCCGATGTCATTTTCACGACGTGTGCGGGCAATGACGGCTGCTGGACTTTGATTCAAGCGCAGGGCCATTTCATCTTCGGTACGCACCAGCTTACCGCGCAGTGAGTTAGCATGAATATCGACGATTTCAACATCAACAAATTTACCGATCATTTCGACAGGAGCTTCGAAATTAACCACACGGTTATTATCAGTACGTCCCATTAACTCCATGACATTCTTACGCGATATGCCTTCCACCAGCACACGTTGCGTGGTGCCGAGCATACGGCGGCTCCATGCCATTGCCTGCTGATTGAGGCGATCCTGCAGGATATACAGACGCTGCTTTTTCTCTTCTTCCGACACATCGTCAGGCAAATCAGCGGCAGGGGTACCTGGACGTGCTGAGTAGATAAAGCTAAAGCTGACGTCAAAATTGACCTCACCCACTAACTTCATGGTTTGCTCGAAGTCCTGTTGTGTTTCACCAGGGAAACCGATGATAAAATCTGAGCTCATCTGAATATCAGGACGCGCTTTCTGCAACTTGCGGACAATCGCTTTGTATTCCAGTGCGGTGTGCGCGCGTTTCATCAGCGTCAGGATACGATCGGCACCGCTCTGCACTGGTAAATGCAGGAAGCTCGCCAGTTCTGGCGTATCGCGATAGACATCGATAATGTCATCGGTGAATTCAATCGGATGGCTGGTGGTAAAGCGAATGCGGTCAATGCCATCAATGGCTGCCACCAGACGCAATAGTTCCGCGAAGCTGCAGATCTGGTCATCAAAGGTCGTGCCGCGATAGGCGTTGACGTTTTGACCCAGTAAATTCACTTCTCGCACGCCCTGCGCGGCAAGCTGCGCGATTTCCAGCAGAATATCGTCGCAAGGACGGCTCACTTCCTCACCGCGCGTATAAGGCACAACACAGAAAGTACAATACTTGTTGCAGCCTTCCATAATGGACACGAAGGCGGTTGGGCCTTCAGCGCGCGGTTCCGGTAAGCGGTCAAACTTTTCGATTTCTGGGAAACTGATATCAATCACTGGGCTTTTGGTGCCACGCACTTGATTGAGCATCTCAGGCAGACGATGCAGGGTTTGTGGACCAAACACGATATCAACACAATTCGCACGTTCGCGCAGGCGTTCACCTTCTTGTGAAGCAACACAACCGCCGACACCAATGATCACGTCAGGATTATCCGCCTTCAGCTTCTTCCAGCGTCCTAACAGGGCGAAAACCTTCTCCTGCGCCTTCTCACGAATGGAGCAGGTATTGAGCAGCAGGACATCTGCCTCTTCGGCTTCATCGGTCAGGGTATAACCGTGTGTGCTGTTCAGCAGGTCGGCCATCTTAGATGAATCATACTCATTCATCTGACAGCCCCAGGTTTTGATATGCAGTTTTTTGGTCATCGAACTAGCCATTGATCAGAGCGAAGTGCAGGGCGCGTAGTGTAATGCTTTGCTGCTGTTGTGACCAGAGCAGCAGGCCTTGAGATTGTACGGCCAATTTCCGGTAAACTTTATCTATCAGCGTGATGCTGTGAGGCATTACGGCAAGCAGAAGGATTAGAGTCAATGCAGGATTCACATTTTGATGTGGTGATAGTGGGCGGTGGCATGGTCGGTGCCGCATTGGCCTGTGGGCTGGCACAGCAGCAGTTTCGCGTGGCGGTGATAGAACGCGCTGAACCCGCCCGTTTTGATGCTGCGAGCCCGCCTGATGTGCGTATTTCAGCCATCGGCGCCTCGTCAGTGGCGCTACTTCGACAATTGAATGTTTGGTCACGTGTTGAGGCGATGCGCTGTGCCCCCTACCGCAAGCTGGAAACCTGGGAGTGGCAGAGCGCGCACGTGACGTTCGATGCCGCTTCACTGGGCTTGCCTGAGTTGGGGTATATGGTGGAGAACAGTGTGTTACAGCGCGCACTGTGGGAGAAAATGCAGGAAGAGGGCATTACACTGATCTGTCCCGCCAGCTTGCAGAACCTTCAGCAACATAGCGGTGGCTGGCATGTACAACTGGATAATGGTACCCAGCTGGATGCACGCCTTGTCGTGGGTGCCGATGGTGCCAACTCGCGCGTACGCCAACTGGCTGGCATTGGCGTCCGTGGCTGGAATTATGCGCAGTCTTGTATGCTGATTAGCGTGGAATGTGAGCATGATGCTGGCGATTCAACCTGGCAACAATTCACCCCAGAAGGTCCTCGTGCCTTCTTGCCCTTATTCGAACGTCACGCTTCGTTGGTGTGGTATGACGCTCCAGCGCGTATTCGCCAGCTGCAGAATTTGCCGCTGCCGCAGTTGGAGAAAGAGATCCATGCACATTTTCCAGCGCGTGTCGGACGCTTTCATGTGAAGCAAGCCGCATCGTTTCCTCTGGTGCGACGTCATGCTACGCGCTATGTGATGCCGGGGCTGGCGCTAGTGGGCGACGCGGCGCATACCATTAATCCCCTCGCGGGGCAGGGCGTAAACTTGGGGTACCGTGATGTGGATGCATTGATCTCAACGCTGGTTGAGGCGCGCAGTGAAGCACAGCTGTGGTCATCGGGTGCGGTACTCCAGCGTTATCATCGCCAGCGTTATAAGGATAACTTGCTGATGCAGGGGGGAATGGATCTGTTCTACTTTGCATTCAGTAATAAGCTTTCGCCGTTACGTTTTGCACGTAATCTGGGATTGATCGCGGCGGAGAATGCCGGAGCGCTGAAACGTAAGGTACTGAAGTACGCTTTGGGATTATAAGATTTTTGGGAGCGTCGTCAGGCGCTCTTAACGACTGAACGCAGAAAACAATAAAGCCCGCAGAAGCGGGCTTTATTGTTCAATTTGGCTGGGGTGCAGGGATTCGAACCCCGGAATGCTGGTATCAGAAACCAGAGCCTTACCGCTTGGCGACACCCCAAAAATACTGTTCAAATTGTTTTTAAATTGGC
>NZ_MLFR01000014.1 GCF_002095475.1 Pantoea rwandensis | reverse complement strand
CCCCGACAAGGTTCAGGGGATGTCCACGACAAAGGTAGCCATCAATGGTGTCCCGACAAGGTTCAGGGGATATTTTTGTAGGGTGCGCATTCATGCGCACCAGGAAAACAGAGTGCCATTGGTCAAATTAATGCGGCTGAAAACGACACCGTGCCACCGCGTCCAACCAGCCGCGATAATTCTCCTGCATGATATCCGCACGCTCACTGCGTGGTTCAATCACACTACCGCCCTGTAACGCCTGCATTTCACTGCCCTGCTGCCACCAGCCCAGTAAACGCCCGGCCAGTAAGGCCGCGCCCAACGCAGACACTTCTGCCGTTGGCGCACGCTTGAGCGGACGCTGCAATACATCGGCCTGCAACTGCATCAGCCAACTGTTCTCCGTGGCCGTGCCATCGACGCAGAGTGCGGGAAGCTCTACACCACTGGCTTGTTCCATGGCGAAGAAGACATCTGCGATCTGGAAGGTGATGGATTCCAGTGCCACTCGCGCTAACACGTCTGGCGTGGCTGCATCCGTCAGACCGCACACCATGCCACGGGCCTTCAAATCCCACCAGGGTGCGCCCAGCCCAGATAGTGCTGGCACAAAATAGATGCCCTGATTGTGTTCGCTACGTTGCGCCATGGCGGTGAGTTCACGCGGGTCGCTAATTCCCAGCATCCGACCCAGCCATGCCGCGCCGGAGCCGGTATGCGTAATATTGCCCTCAAAGGCAAAACGCAGGGTGCCATCATGCCAAGCGACCGTGGTGCTGAGCCCGTTTTCCGTGAGCAGCGGTGTCGCCATCGACATCATCAAAGATGATCCGGTGCCATAGGTCGCTTTCACCACCTCTGCGCTGCCGCTGCGTTGCGCCTGCAATGCGGCATGGGAATCGCCAATACGCGATAGAATGGGTGTGCCGGGTTTTAGACCGGGGATATCGTTGACCGTGACGACGCCTTGCGCACTGGCGGAAGGCACAAGGTGCGGCAGTGCCGCGCGTGGAATATGGAACAACGCCAATAGCTCATCATCCCAGTCACCGCTGTGCAGATTATAGAGTTGCGTTCGCGCCGCGTTAGCATGATCCGTGACAAAGGTTTCCCCGCCACTCAACTGCCAACTCAGCCAGCAGTCAACGGTGCCGATACAGAGTTCCCCGGCTTGCGCACGTGACATGCCATCCGGTAGTGCCGCCAGCATCCCGGTGAGTTTGCCCGCCGGGAACATCGGATCCACAGCCAAACCCGTTAAGCCCGTAATACGCGGCGCTTTGCCCGCCACGCGCAGATCGCGGCAAAATGCTTCCGAGCGGCGGTCTTGCCAACTCACCAACGGTGTCAAGGGCTGGCCATCACGGCGCTGCCAAATCAGCACCGATTCACGCTGATTACTGATCGCCACAGCCGCCACATCTGCGTCAGCACACTGCGCCAGACAGCTTGCAATCGCCTGTTTTACTGCCTGCCAGATCGCCAGCGGATCTTGTTCGGCCAATCCCGGTTGCGGATGCGCCAGTGTCAACGGCTGGCTGCCGCGTGCGACTACGCGCCCTGCCTGATCCACCGCGATCGCTTTAGCGTTTGTAGTTCCTTCATCAATTGCCAGTATCAACGGACCCGCCATGGTTACGCTCCTGCACACATGCGCACTGCACTCTTCACCACGCTGGCGGCATCAATACCATGGTGTGCACGCGTTGAAGCACGGTCACCGGCAATCGCGTATTGTCCATCTGGAATGCCCAGCCTTAACAATGGAATCCCGCAGCCGCCTTCAGCCAGTACTTCTGCCACCAGGCTGCCGACGCCGCCATTGACGTTGTGTTCTTCTACGGTGATCACCGCGGAGTAATGCTTTAACAGCTCTTGCAGCCGTTGGGTATCACAAGGTCGAATTGATGGAATGGCGATCACACCTGCGCTTATACCTTGCTCCTGCAGTTGCTCTGAGGCGCTAACTGCTTCGTGTACGGTTGAGCCCATCGTCACCAGCACCACCTCTTTACCTTCTCGCAGCACATCAATCTGGCCGGGACGGAATTGGTAGTTTTCATCGTGCAGCTGCGGCAGGTCTTTACCATCAAGACGGATATACACCGGACCCACATGCTCCAATGCATAATCAATGATTTGACGGCACTCCAGCGGGCACGATGGCGCATAGATTTCAATATTACCGAAACCGCGCATCACCGCGATGTCATCAATGCTGTGATGGGTGCTGGCCAGCGGGCCGTAACTGGCTCCGGCATTCAGGCCAAACAGTTTGACGTTGGTGTTGTTGTAGCAAACGTCGACTTTGACCTGCTCGTTGGCGCGGGAGATCAAGAACGGTGCGGCGTTACAGGTCACGGCCACTTTGCCACCAATCGCCAAGCCAGCCGCTGTGCCTACAAGCGTCTGTTCCGCGATACCCACGTTAATTAAGCGATCTGGGAACGCCTTAATAAAAGGTGATATTTTGGCAGTTGAGGTCGAATCTGCCACTACGGGCACTAAATCGACACCCCGGTTCACGGCATCAATAAAGGCTTCAACCATTACCGTGGCTAAATGTTTTGCATTACTCATCTTTCAACTCCTCCAGTGCCAATGCGATCTCTTCCCCTTTTGGCACACGGTGATGCCACTCTGGCTTACCCTGGATAAAGGAGATACCAAAACCTTTTTCGGTGTGCGCGACAATGACCTGCGGCTTACCGTTACGCGGTAGGTTTTCCAGCGTTTCCACCACCGATGCCATATCGTTGCCATTACACTCCGTGACCTCTAATCCGAATGCGCGCCATTTATCGGGCAGCGGATCGGTGTTCATGATGTCGCGCGTGTGACCGGCCAGTTGCAACTTGTTCTTGTCGTTGATAATCACCAGGTTATCGAGGCCATAATGCGCCGCCACCAGTGCGGCCTCCCAGTTACTGCCTTCTGCCAACTCACCGTCACCCGTGACGACAAAAATGCGGCGGTCGCTGTTGTCTTTCTTCGCCGCCAATGCAATGCCGACCGCAACCGGTAAGCCATGGCCCAGCGCACCGGTATTCAATTCGCGCCCGGGGTTTTTTGGCGCACGGGATGGCCAGGCAGATGCGAATCCGAGTGCTGATAAGTCGGCAGCCAATCGGTCGGGAAGTAGCCTGCTTCAGCCAGCACACAGTAGTAACCACCGACCGCATGGCCCTTCGACTGGATATAAATGTCACGCTGCGGATCGTTAGTACGATCTGGCGCGCAGTTAAGAATGCGGAAATAGAGCGCAGTGAGGATTTCCACCTGAGAAAGGTCGGCACCGGTGTGCCCGCCTGCCGGGCTACCCGCATTGAGCTGGATGATGCGGCGGCGCACGGCGCGAGCTTTCGCTGCCAAATCCGCAACCGAATACTTGAAAGGATTCATAGACACCTCTGAATTTTAAAGCGTTATTGAATATATATTCACTGCTGTTAAAAAATTTTGCTGACTTTTACCCTGAATAAGCTGAGTTGCTCAAAGGCGATGACCTGCTGGTCAATCTCCTACGCTGGCTCACAACAATGAATGAAGTGATCTGCAGCTCGGCTTATTACGCGTACTGATTAACCTTTGGCTTCACCTTCCTCAATCAGTGCCTTCTGCGCGACCACAGCGGCTTTCTGCTGCATGCGGCTCTGCATTTGGTCGATGATCACCGCCACGATAATCACAATGCCTTTAATCACCATTTGCCAGAATTCACTGACGCCCATCATGATCAAGCCGTCTGCCAGGAAACCGATAACAAAAGCCCCGACCAGCGTGCCCAAAATGGTGCCGCGACCGCCGGCCAGTGACGTGCCACCCAGTACCACTGCGGCAATTGCGTTCATCTCAAACGACGTCCCGTTAGCCGGATGGCTGGCCACCAGCTGTGAAGAGACCACAATCCCTGCGATAGCCGCACAGAAACCGGAAATGGTATAAACCCAGATTTTCACTGACTTCACTTTGACGCCGGAGAGTTCAGCCGCGCGTTCGTTATCGCCAATCGCATACACCTGACGACCAAAGGGTAAGCGACGAGCCACATAAGCAATCACCAACGCCAGCACCACCATCATCCAGATGGCCCACGGTAAACCGAGGAAATAGCCCGCACCAATTTTGTCGAAACCGGTATTACCCAGTTGCGGATTCCCTTGCAAACCTGGGAAGGTCTCCCCCCCGGATGTCAGCATCGCTGTGCCACGTAGGATATACATGGTACCCAGCGTGCAAATAAACGGCGCCACGTTGTACTTGGTAATGATCCAGCCGTTGGCCGCGCCAATCAGCCCGCCCACCACCAACACCAGCGGCACAATCACCCAGACACTGGGGAAGATGGCAATGCCAAACATCGGCAGCACAATCCCTTTGGTGATTAACCAGCCGGCCACCATGCCGCACAAACCCAGCGTTGCACCGATGGAGAGATCAATCCCTGCGGTGATGATGACAAACGTGATGCCCAACGCCAGAAACGCATTGATGGCGATGTGCTTCACCATGATCACCATGCTGCCCACCGCAAGGAAATCGGGAACGGTGATAGCAAAGAAGCCGACAATCAGAAACAGCGCGATAAAGGTACGCAGTTTTAACAGCAGCAGAATCAGACCTTCACGCGAGTTGAATGCTTTCCCCGGCGAAGCGAGCGCCATCGCGCCTTGATTTTTCATGTTCAGAATCCTTGTGCGCTTGCTTTAACCAGTGCCGCCTCTTCCGCTTCCGCGCGCGGCAAGTTAGCGGTCAATTTTCCGCCAGACATCACCAGGATGCGATCGGCGACAGCCATAATTTCTTTGAGATCGGAGGTGGAAAACACCACCGCAATGCCCTGCTCTGAGAGCCGCACCATCATGCGAAAGACCTCAGCTTTGGCCCCCACATCAATGCCACGACTGGGTTCATCCAGCAGCAGCAAACGGGGGTTGGTCAGCAAGGAACGACCAATCACCACTTTCTGCTGGTTACCGCCACTCAGTGCGCTGATCGCCACCTCGGGCGAGGAAATTTTGATCGCCAGATTGCCGACTGTGCTGGTGACCGCTTCGCGTTCTGCCGGTTCAGAAATCACTGTGCGATGCGACAAGCGCCGCCACAGGCTGGCAATGGTAAGGTTGCTGGCCACCGATGAGACCGGAAATATCCCTGCCCGCTTGCGATCTTCCGGCACCAGACTCATGCCCATGCGGATACGTTCAGCCGTGGGTAGCCGCGTCGGCAGCGGTTTGCTGTCGAGCCACAGCTTGCCGAGATAGTTGCGTTGCGTGCCCAGCAAGCACTCGAACAGTTCAGTGCGCCCTGCGCCCATCAGGCCATAAATACCGACGATTTCACCGGCGCGCACGTTGAAACTGACATCGTCCACCAGCGAGTTGCCGTTCGGGCTGACACAGGTGATGTGCTCGGCTTCCAATACTGCGGCGCCAAACTGGCGGTCGGGCGGCAGGAAATTACTCACCGGTTCACTGCCCAGCATTTCACGCACTATCCACGGCACATCAATATCGCTGACCTTAGCTTCAGCCTGAAAACGACCATCGCGTAAAATGGTAATCACATCGCCAATCGCCATCAGCTCCTCTAAACGATGTGAGATATAGATGATTGAGACACCCTGGCGCGTGAGTTCACGGATCACCCGAAACAGGATTTCCACTTCAGTTTTGCTTAAGGCGGAAGTCGGTTCGTCGAGGATCAGGATGTCGGCGTTTTCCGCCAGCGCTTTGGCTATTTCCACCAACTGTTGCTGGCCGACTTTGAGGTTCCCCACTCTCTCATCCGGTGAAATAGGCTGATCCAGGCGTTTCAGTAATTCTGCGGTACGGCGCTTCTGTTCTACTTCGTTGATTGGACGTATACCGCTCTGGATTTCTCGCCCGAGAAAAATGTTCTCCGCCACGCTGAGGTTCTCAAACAAGTTGAGTTCCTGATGCACCATACCAATACCGTGGCGAGCGGCGTCACGCGTGCTGCTAAACGCCACCTTTTGCCCATTCAAGAACATCTCCCCGCTGCTAGGTTGCTGAACTCCCGCCAGAATTTTCATCAGCGTAGATTTACCTGCGCCGTTTTCACCGATGATGACGTTCACTTTGCCGCGCCAGACACGGTAATCCACGCGATCCAGTGCCAGCGTGCCGGGAAACAGCATCGACATCTGGTTAGCCTGCAGGATGATTTCATCACTCATCATGGATTCCCCTGCTTTAACTGCACCGCGACTACATCGTCGACGTGATTGGGTTCCATACTCACCGCCAGCAATGCCTGCACCGGTTTACCTACCCAGCTGGCATCGATCGCGGGAAGCTGCTGCACCGCATGACGGTTCAACGCTTTGGTCAGCTGCGCGTACTGCACCTGATTGGTAAACTCTTCGAAGCGATAACCGGCTGCATCACGAATCGCATTGCTGCGCAGCACAGGGCCAATCAACACCTTGACCGGCTTGCCGTTGATGGTCATGGTCAGCGTGCGTTCACGCTCGTTGCTGTTATCAAACGCCGTCACCATGCCCGCTGCACGCACAAACACGCTTTCACTGCCACCGGCTTTGACGGTATGGCTTTTGGTTTCCATATCTGCCCAGCTCAGCGCCTGCTTTTCGGCCGGCTCTTGTACCCGACTACCCCAGCTGGATTCAGCAATCTGCTGCGGCGTCAGATCGCTGTAGCCCGGTTTGGCGTTAGGATCTTTCGGCATGATGGGATTGCCGTTTGCATCGAGATCCACCACGGTGCAGGCGGCTAACACCAGCGTCATGAGCACAACCATCAGCCCGCTTGCTGTTTTTCCCTTCATGCCGACCTCCGTCTTATTTCGCCAGGTTGAAGTTTTTCAGCTTCGAGGCGTTGCTGCTGTCAATCAGCACGCAATCCATCAGCTGCTTCTCTTCTTTTTGCGCTTTGCCGTTCTTCAGGTAGTAATCCACCTGCTCAACCGCCATTTGCGCTTGTGCCCAGCCCGGCTGAAGTACGGTGGCTTTGATGTTGCCTTTATTGATGATGGAGTCACGGGTGTAGTCACTGCCGTCAAATCCCACCACGATGACATTGGTTTTACCGGCTGCTTTTAACGCCGCTTCAGCGCCCAGCGCCATGGTGTCGTTACCGGAGATCACGCCGACGATGTTGGGGTTTTTCTGCAGGATGGTTTCCATACGGCTGAAGGCTTCGGTCTGGCTCCAGTTAGCACTCTGCTGCGCCACCATTTTCATGTCCGGATAATCATCCAGCACGTCGTGATAGCCTTGAGAACGCACACCCGCATTGGTGTCGGACTCTTTACCCAGCAGTTCAACATAAGTGCCTTTGCCGTTTAACAGCTTGGCGAACTTCTCCGCGCCGAGTTGAGCGCCTTGATAGTTGTTAGAGACAATCTGCGCGACTGCTACGCCGGTTTTGTTGATTTCACGGTCAATCAGGAAGGTGGGGATGCCTGCGTCTTTGGCTTTCTGCACGGGACCGACAGTGGCATCAGCACCCGCGTTATCCAAAATGATCGCTTTGGCTTTGCGCGCGATGGCAGTTTCAATCAATTGGTTTTGCTTGTTAACGTCATCGTCGTGCGACGCCACCAGCGTGGTGTAACCGAGTGCTTTGGCTTTTTCCTGTGCGCCATCCGCTTCGGCTTTAAAGAATGGATTGTCGTGTGAAGGTGTGATGATGGCGATCAAGCCTTTATCCGCAGCCAATGAAGCCGCCGATGCCAACATCAGTGAAGCCAGTAGGGTAACTTTGAGTACAGATGCTTTCATTGATTTTTTCTCCGCCTGAATATATATTCAATTGCGATTTTATATGCATAATGACTATGCGCTGGCTTCTTGAACACGTCCATCGCCCGATCGTGAAAAAGCGAAAACGATCACAAAATGTTCTGCGTTGTTATTTATGACAGCCTGATTAACAATACCAGGCAGGTTAAGAGAGAGAAAAAACCATGGCAAAACAGGATGAACAGCGGCTGATGGTGAAAATCGCCACGCTTTATTATGTGGAAGGCATGAAGCAGTCTGACATTGCGCAGTCGCTCAAGCTGTCCCAATCCTTTGTTTCCCGCATCCTCAATCGCAGCGTGAAGGAAGGTGTGGTGAAGATTAGCGTGGTGCCGCCTGCCAATGTATTTCCCGAACTGGAGAAAGCCATTGAGCAGCAGTATCAGCTGCCGCAGGTGATTGTGGTGGATGTCCCGGAACAGGCGTCCGCGTTGCAGATTAAACAATCAATTGGCTCGGCCGCAGCGCACTATCTGGAAACCCGTCTGCGTGCCGACGAGCTGATTGGCATTTCATCATGGAGCGGCACGATTCGCGCCATGGTCGATGCGTTGCACCCCCTCAGCGCCCCCTGCAAAGGCGTGATTCAACTGTTGGGCGGTGTTGGTGCTAACGGTAACGTACAAGCGACGATTTTGACGCAGAATCTGGCCGCTCTGTTGGATTGCCCTGCGTGGCTATTGCCGTCGCAGTCGATTGAGCACTCGGTGCAGGATCGCCAGCGCTTGTCGGTAAATGCAGATGTGGCGGTGGTGCTGGAAAAGTTTGACCAAGTGGACCTGGCGATTGTCGGCATTGGCGATCTGGAGCCTTCCGCGCTGCTGCGTAATTCGGGCAACTACTACGATCAAGAGATGCTACGCACGCTGGCTGAACGCGGTGCGGTGGGCGATATCTGCCTGCATTATTTTGATGCGGAGGGGCAACCCGTTCTGAGCACAGAAGAAGATCCGGTGATTGGTATGGAGTTGGCGCAGGTTAAACAGTGCCCGCAGGTCGTCGCGCTCGCGGGCGGTAAAGAGAAAGCTCAGGCGATTCGAGGAGCACTGCGCGGCGGGTATGTGAAGGTGCTGATTGTCGATTATCCCACCGCGCGGTTGTTGGTATAGCACAACGATTTTTTGCGCGCGTCTGGATGACCTACGCGCAATAAATTGCGCCGCTACCCAGTCGGTGCAATCCGTAGCTACCGTCTTGAACGTCAAACGGGAGCTCCGTGATTTATCGCTTTTAAGTAATAGTGCTAAAACGTAGCGGCGTGATTTATCACGCGCATCTGAAGCAGCCTTAATACTGGCTGACGCGCAATAAAATTGCGCTGTTACGTATCATTAACCAATGGTGCGATAAGCGGTTGTGACTTTCCACAAGTAGCGCGGTGCTTGCGCTGCTGGATGTTTATCCTGCACGTGCTGATAAAACTCTTCAGGCGACATTGAGTTAATCATGGCGATCGCCCTGTCACGATTACGCGAGAAGGTTCGCAGCAGCGCGCCGGCCCCGTTAGCGTAAGAGACGATAGTGGCATAACGCAATGTCAGTGGGTTGCGAATACCCGCCAGTTCAGAATCTTGCAGCAACTTCAGGTATGCAGCACCAATATCGATATTCTTCGCTGGATCGCGTAACTCTGACGAGGTTGGCTGGCCGTGACGGCCTTGCGTACGATACACCGCGCGGCCCGCCGTTGACGCTTTAATCTGCATCAGTCCAACCGCATTAGAACGGCTGGTCACGGTAGGATTGCCCCCCGACTCGACACTAATAATGGCGCTGATCAACTTCTCATCAACGCCATAATGACTGGCGGCATCTTCGGTAAACAGTGACCATGCATCATTCACTTTTGACGGTGGCGCTTGGGTCAACGGCGTATTTTTTTCCGGTAAGACCGTCTTTTCCGGCTCGCTGGCACAGCCCGCAAGCAACAGCGCAGATAACATAAGTAGGCGAATTTTCACTGATTTTTGGTTCCGCAATAAGGTTGGCGCAAGCTATCATACCTGGCGCAGCGCAATGCAAAATTACCGTTTATCCTAAATAAGTAAAAAACCTTGTGCTGTCGTGACATCAGTTACGGATTTCGCCATCATCGGCAGGCCACTTTAAATCAGGATGAACGCTATGCTCGCCCCCCGCTCCTTTCGTCTGATCGCCCCTTCTGGCTACTGTCACAACCAAGATGCTGCGCAACGCGCTGTCAGCCGTTTACAGGCCGATGGGCATCAAGTCGAAAATTTGTCAGCGATTACCCGTCGCTTTCAACGTTTTGCGGGCGAGGATGCAGAACGACTGAATGATGTGAATCAGCTGGCAACGTTGGCCACTTTACCCGACATCGTCTTGGCGGTGCGCGGCGGATATGGCGCAACTCGACTGCTGGATAAAATCGATTATGTCGGCCTGCAGCGTCAGCTGCTTAATCAACCCATCGCGCTGTGCGGACACAGTGATTTCACCGCAATACAGTTGGCATTACTGGCGCAAACCGGACTGATCACTTTCAGCGGACCGATGTTGGCCGGTAACTTTGGCGCGGAGGCATTATCTGAATTTACCCTGTCACACTTTTGGCAGGCACTCACATCACCTACAGTGAATATAGGCTGGCGCAGCCACAGCCCTGATGCAGGCCGCTGGCAAGGCACCCTTTGGGGTGGCAATCTGGCGATGATCTGTTCTTTGCTGGGTACGCCATGGATGCCGCAGATTGAAGACGGTATTTTGGTGATCGAGGATGTGAATGAACATCCTTTCCGCATCGAACGGATGCTGATTCAGCTGCAGCAAAGCGGTATTTTGGCGCGCCAACAGGCCATTATCACCGGCAGTTTTACCAGCACTGCGCTGTCGGGTTATGACAACGGCTTTGATTTTGCCACCGTTTGGCAGCGCCTGCGCGACGAGTATCATATCCCGGTGATTAGTGATCTGGCATTCGGTCACGATGCCGACACCGTCACACTGCCGCTGGGTTCTCGTGCCACCTTACAGCTCGAAAATGGCGAAGCTCAGCTCGCCTTCACCGGCCACCCGACATTGCGCTAACGTTTTGCCGTAGGAGACCGACATTGAAGCCACTGTACGAAGATTTGTGGATCTCCACGCCGGAATTTCCCGCCGAAGAGACAGCAAGCGATGTGATGATGCATGGCTTTATGCTGCGCCACCCGCGCGGCAATTTGCTGATTGGCCGGGTGGAGCATCCACTCGACCATGAGTTTCTTGATGATGCAGGAGGTGTGATCCGCCACTATCTCACCCACTGGCATGAGGCCGCACCCGGCGCGATAGCCATTCAACAGCGCTTTAATAGTGCTTTGTATTGCCATAGCCGTTCATTAGGCCCCGTCAGCTTGGTCATCGAACCCGATGAGACCTTCACGCAGCAAGAAACTCATTTCGGTGATTTCCACCTGCTCCCCACGCCCGGTCACACGCCCGGTAGCAGCAGTTTTCTCTACCACTCGCCGCTCGGCAGCACCTATCTTTTTGTTGGCGATACGCTGACCTGCGATTACAACCGCTGGATCAGCGTGCTGGTACCAGAGAGCAACCCCTTGGAGCTACAACAGTCGCTGGAGCTTTACCGCACATTACGCCCCGATGTCGTGCTGATGAGCACCACACGGGGTCACCTCTCTTGGGCAAAAGTGGATTTGCAAAGTTGGTTGGCGGCGATTGATGAAGCGGAGCAGTCGCCGCTGGACCTCCGCCAGCAGCAACTGATTTGATGAACAGCGATGTCAGGAGTTTGGACGCTGGCTATCGTCGTAACGTTCAAGCGAGAGAATCTCTGCATCGCGTTTTTCCGTACGTTCGCAGGGCAACAACTTATCGCTATTGGCATAGACAAAGAAAGTATCATCATTGTTTTTGTTCACAATCAGCTGATCGCCATTACGGAATCGGGTTATCGCCACTTTGTCTCCACTTTTGAGACTGGTGCGCTGCTGTCCTGCCGCCACCTGAAAATGGCGCTTTGGCCACATTAATGTGCTTAAACCATAGTTGGCGCGGGACACGGTCATGGTTGGGCGGCCTGGGCAGGTGATTTGAAATTGGGTTTCGCTCCAGGCTGACGTGGCATGGCACGCCATTAAGCCAACGGCAATTGCTATCGCCTTCATTGGATTCTCCGCTGAGGTTAGATGATGATTTCGTTGGAATTTTGTGGAGAGAAGCGTAACACAGAATGGTGAAGTGTGAGGTTTGATGGCCCGCCAGACGCGGGCCTGAAAAGATTTTTCTTTGAACGCGATTAATTAACCGAGTTCATATCTTTGATTTGATTGCGGTTTATCTGCTGTTCTTTGCCATCAATATCTTTGTAAGTAATCATGCCGGTATCTTCATCGACCTTGGGTTTGCCTTGCGCCACAATGGTCTGGCCATCGGTGGTATGCAATACATGGTCAGATGCACAGCCCGCCAGCAGTAGGCCGAGGCTAAAAGTACCAATCAAAAATAGCGTCTTTTTCATCTCATCCTCCTTTTGGATTCACTGTCAGGTGTAGCACAGGCAGCAGAAAAGTGAACCAGGAGAAAGACTAATACGATTAAACGCAATAGCTGCGCATCAGCCGATTTCGACTGAGCAGCAGCGGGATTGCATGGATTTTTCACCGCAAACGGGTGGTTAAAGGGGATTGGAACGAACTACTCTGCTGCGACCTGCGCGGCCACCAGCATCAACGCCAGACCCGCATCTTCCGGATCGAAACGTTGCATAACGTCTTGCAAGGCCGCTACGCAGTTCATTACCTGCTTTTTCTTGTCGGCTTCTAATTTATCAATCGCGTGTTGAAGAATCATTAAACTGGCTTCTTCTTCTCTCATAGATTTGCCCTTGTTTTGCTTACCTGATGCGCAACGCTGGCAAGAATAACGTTTATCTGCTACCAAAGTCACCCCTTTACATTCTCACCGCTTAACGATTAAGCAAATGGCAAATGGGAAGCGGCGCCAGACCTGCTATGATCAGCATATCCGTGCGCAGTTGCGGACCACTGCAAACAAGGGAACGAACCAGGACAGGATCATGTTGCGAATCACAGCGCTATTCACCCTCTTATTGTTACTGGCTGGCTGTAGCTCAACGCCGAAAGGCGTCGATTGCCCCGGCGAAGTGTCGACCATTTATGGACAACCGATGGGTCAAACACAGGCGCGCATTTTTGATTTAGTGAATGCTTTCACCGTAACGCGTGAGGGTGTGGCGGTTAAAAGCGGCACCTTGCACTCCAATGATCGCTTTCAATATGTGCCCTCTGCCGTAACTCCAGAGGGCTTTACGGCACAGCGTCTGTCAGACAAGCAATTCCGTCTGATTAATCCTTATCAGAACACCATGATTACCTGGACGTGCCCTTAAAGGTGCTTCGCGATGCAAGATGGTTTATTGTCAGACTTCCTCACGCTTTGGATCTGCAACATGGAAAAGAGTCTGGATAATAACGGCTATATCGAGTTCCCCTTCCCTGCCAGCACCAACCCCGATGGCTCGGTCAATCCTTGCGGGTTCGATCTCACGTTAGAGACGGAACGTATTGATGAGATCACTGCGGGTCAGCATTCCGAAAATTTGCGACGTTTGCTGGAAGAGGTGAATTTGCAGGAGGGCGTGTTCATGACGCTGGCTTGCGACTGGCAGCAGCGCGAAGACGGTGTATGCGGTTTTATTGATATCGCCTTGCGTCCAACGCTGTCCAGCGGCAGTAGCGAGGAGACGCAGAGTCTGGATCAGGCATTTGAACTCTACTTAGGTCGTCAGGAGAAGCAGCATGACATGCAGAGCGGTACGCTGATTAACTACGCGCGTGCCGTGCTGGACTGGGGTTGGTCGCCGTTACATCAACGTCACATGCGCTATGAGAAAGTGACGGTTCGCTATTATTGCCAACAGGCTGAGGATGCCGAGTGGTGTTTTGATCATCTGCGCCACTTTTTAGTGACCTGGTATCCTGCCTATCGCGGTAATCAATAGGGGCGTCAGCACGACGCCCAGTGGGATTTACGGCCTGACTAAACGAATGGCATGCTCCAGCATTCGCTGCTCATCACGTTCGTCATGAGCGCGATGATGACGAGTTCGTTGTAATAGCGTGGTGATCTCTTCCCGTTTGGTCTCATGGCCGCATTCAGAAAGTACAATCACGGCATCGCCAATGACCCGGCACACTTCATCGTAATCATCTTCACTTAGCACATCACGTTTCATTGATCCTCCCGATGTTGTTCGGCCTGCACAACAGCGATGCGAAATGCAGCTAACCACTCATAAGCCTGGACAGGTTTCCCGAATCCTGCAAACCGTTGTTACATTCTGCGAGCCTCATGGGTTGCTGGCATGCCAATCTCTGACTACGCTCAAACGTAATATTCACAACAAGCAGGGAGTCATCATGACTGATAAAGCGGAAGCAAAATTGAATGAAGCAGCAGGTGCAGTAGAGGAAAAAATCGGCGAATGGACTGGCTCTCGCAAACATCAGGCTAAAGGTGCGGCGCGTCGTTATCCGGCGCAGGCCAGTTATGCCGTGCAAGATGCGGCAGACTGTGTGGTGAAATCAGTACGTGATAACCCAGCCACGGGTTTAGCGGTTGCTGCCAGTATTGGCATCATTGTTGGTTTTTTACTGGGTAGAAAATAAGCCTCACAGGGGGCCTTCGCGGCCCTCAATGCCTATTGCTGATGTCCAGCATCATCCAATCGTTCCTGAATATGCTCATCCGGCGTTTCCGCCACATCTGCCGTACTGTTGTTAACGTCAAGATGACGCCCCTGATGCATCGACAAATTGAGTGGCTGATTAGGTAACTGCGCACAACTCCCTAAAGAGACCAGCAGGAAAAACCACGCCGCTATCGACTTCTTTCCCATTGCTTCCATCCACACGCTAATTCGAGTGGGCTCAGATTGCCTGAGGTAATGCAAATTAGCGTCAGCGTGAAGCAAAGCTGTGTGGGCAGATGTGAGCAATCAGGCTTGAGCACGGCGTGCTTTGTAACGAGCGACCATGGTCATCAATGCCTGATAAATCAAGCCGGCATACAGGCTTTTCACCACCACCATACTGAGCGCTTCGCCCTGCGACTGCCATGACATAAACCACATGAAAAACGCCCCACAGCAGCGAAAACAGCAGCCAGCCTTTCACGAATTTCAATACACCCTGCATACCACCTCCCATATCAGAAGCACTGAAGATAACGGTTTCCTGCCGAAAAGACACGGCGGATAGCAGCGGGATGTTATCTGTTTCAAAGTTTTGCGAAATGTGTTGTGCGAAGCCCATCACGCAAACAAAATTGCGCACTTGTCGCATATAGCATGAAGCAAGATTGTGCTTGAATCCCCGCCAACGTTGTCAGGTATGTGGTTGAGATGAATTATCTAAGTAATATCCAAAAGTTTATTGAAGGCAGTCCACTGTTATCCACGACTTTTAGCCTGCTGCTGTTGGTGATTGCCGGTATGGTGACTCACCTGATCTGCAAGTTTTTTGTCGTGAAAGTGGTGCGTAAGGTGTTTTTCAGCACGCATAAAAATCAGGTGCCATTGGATAAGGATGTGCGACTTTCTGAGAAGCTCTCCAACTTTATCCCAGTGATCGCGGTTTATTTCCTGCTGCAGTTTATGCCGGACTTACCGGAGCACCTGCTGATTGCGATCAAAACCATCTGCGGCATCTTGTTTTTTGTCTATCTGTCTTTGTTTTTTACCGAAGTGCTGGAGATCGTTAATAACTCCTACTCGCGCAAATCAAAACGTAAAAACCACTCGATCAAAGGTTATATTCAGGTCGGCAAAATCCTGGTGCACATTATCTCAGCCATTATGATCCTGGCCATTATGTCGAATAAGTCGCCAGTGATTATTATCTCCAGTTTGGGTGCGGTGGCTGCCGTATTGATGTTGGTGTTTCAGCACACGTTATTATCCTTAGTGGCGAATATTCAGGTCTCCTCAAATGACGTTTTGCAACTGGGTGACTGGATTGAAATGCCGGATAACGGCCTGAGCGGCGAGGTCATTGATATTGCGCTGCACACCATCACCATTCGCAACTGGGATAACACGCTGTCACGCATTCCCACCAAGAACTTCCTGACAGAAACCTACACCAACTGGCAGGCGATGTTCACCTCCGGCGCGCGCCGCATTATGCGCAGTTTCCATCTCGACCAGACGTCGATCCGTTTCATCGATCAGGATCTGGTGCAGCAGATGAGCCAGGTGCGAGGGGTCAATGAACAGCTTTCAGCACTGATGGACGGGCGTGATAGCAGCGTAGTAGGCGATCGCTGGTTTGCCGAGAACGGCATTACCAATCTGACCGTATTCCGTAAATACCTAACGGCATGGCTGTCACAACGGGATGATATTAAGAAAGACATGTACATCGTGGTACGCGCAATGAAACCCTCTCCAGAAGGCTTACCGGTAGAAGTGTACTGCTTCACCTCTTCGGTGTTATGGGTTGATTATGAGGACTCACAGTCGGCAATTTTTGAATATATCTACGCGATTCTCGCCCAGTTCTCGCTGCGTACTTACCAGCACCCCACCGGCAATGATTTTTGGCGGCTGTCGCAGCAACGGCAACAGGCGGCAACCCCTAACGAAAGCAACAACAGTTAATCATGAAAGACAGGAGCGCTCGCTCCTGTTTCCCCTACCAATCAGATAAGCGGCTGCAGTTTTTTCCCTCTCACTCTTCTGTTAAGATTTACGCCAATTAACGTCATGATTTACGTCTGCCATTTCATCGTATTCAGGATTAAAAATTGAAGAGAACGTGAGTGATTTCAGGCTACTTTGCCGTGAAAAGGTTGAGAACTTAAAGCAATGACAGAACTTACATTGAGAGTAAGAAAAGACCTCGTTATTTAATTAAAAAGACCAAAGGGAATAAGCAATGCTAAGCTCGCCACAATCGCAAAAACTCACGTGGATAGGTATAATCCTCTTTACGCTTGCGGCCTCCTGTTTTCTCACGTTCCGCTATTTTCCTTTTGAGCCCGATGTGGCAAATAGCCCGATTGTGTGGCGTGCTTTTCTCAGTGAAGGTTTTAGCGTGTTCCGCGACTGGTTGCCAACACCTGACAATTGGTACTTTACCGTTTACCCCATCAATTTTATTTTTTTCACGCTGCTGTCGAGTGATGGGCGCTTTGCACTCACGTTATCCACTGTATTCTTTGTCTTTCTCACACCGCTGATCATTGCTGCCATCAATAATAATGCAAATAGAAGTAATACATTTATCTTAGCGCCGTTATTAATTGTGTGCCTACCCGCTTACTGCTACATCAGCGGGTTTATCGCGCACCCGTTCTCGCATTACTCCACTCAGTTCTTTGGGGTACTGGTGCTTGCCATCAGCTTCTTTAATTTGCATAAACAATCGATAGTCCGAGTCGTATTGTATAGTTTCATCTCGATATTGTCGGCGGTATCAGACCCCTGGTTTGCCGCTACCTTCTTCTTGCCACTTCTGCTGGTGCATTTTTATTTCTCATGGAATAAAACTATCAGTAAAAAAGCGACAGTTATTTTTCTGATTGCGTTTATTTTCACCATGATTCATGCAGTGCCGCGATGGTTGCACATTCCTGTTCAACGATTCACGCTCGATCCCGTAGAGCAGTGGCTGATCAATGCAGAATGGACAGTTCATATTTTAGGCCGTGGCCTGAACTTGTTCTTTGTGGACAACAGCATTACCTATGTTGCTTCATTGATCATCTGGGTGGCACTGTTCCTGCATGCCGTAGTCATCTGTTGGCAGCAAAGCGAGAAAGCGCGTTTTATCGCCCTGTTTGCCTTTTTAAGCATCGCAGCAATTATTACTTCGTTTATTATTGGCTACGACATGCCTTATGAAGGGAGCGCACGCTTCTTTGTTAATGCCTATTGTTTTGTGATGATGGTGGTTGTTCTGCGACTCTCTTTTAAAAGGGATATGTTTATCGGCTGCGTATTAGTCCTGTTTTTATCCTCGTCAGGCTATTCTTACTATCAACACACCTCCCCCTTTGCTGATAATGAAAAGCAAACCCAGGCTTATATCGATTTCCTGGATAAAAACGACTTGAAGTTTGGTTACGGGGATTTCTGGAAGCTCTCCAATAACGTCAATTGGATGGCTGAGGGGCATATTCATATTACGCCAGTGCTCTGGAAAGACAATTATCAAATTATGTCCGACAGTTCACGTGGCCAGACACTGCGCTCCTGGTTGAGTGATGCGTTTATTGCGCAATCCCCTGAACGCCAGTTCGTCTCGATTCCTGCGATTGCAACAGCGGATAAAAACAGTGAAGCCAATCAGCGGTTAGCCGCCATACGTCAGCAACTTGGTGACCCGGACGAAGTCCAGACTTACGCGGATATGACCTTCTATATTTATCATCACAGAATTACTTTTCAGTGATGTAGTGTTTTACCAATAAAAAAAACGGGAGCCATCGGCTCCCGTTATGCTTTCTGCCTTAGGGCAAATTACATGTTCGCGATAATCGCGTCACCAAACTCTGAGCATTTCAGCAGCTTAGCGCCATCCATCAGACGTTCGAAGTCATAGGTCACGGTCTTGGCAGCAATTGCGCCTTCCACGCCTTTAACAATCAGGTCTGCGGCTTCGAACCACTCCAGGTGACGCAGCATCATTTCAGCGGACAGAATTACGGAACCTGGGTTCACTTTATCCTGGCCAGCATACTTAGGCGCCGTACCGTGGGTTGCTTCGAACAGTGCGCACTCGTCACCGATGTTTGCGCCTGGTGCGATACCGATACCACCAACCTGTGCCGCCAGGGCATCAGAGATGTAGTCACCGTTCAGGTTCATACAAGCGATAACGTCGTATTCAGCTGGACGCAACAGGATCTGCTGCAGGAAGGCGTCAGCGATCACGTCTTTAACGATGATCTCTTTGCCGGTGTTCGGGTTCTTGAACTTCATCCATGGGCCGCCATCGATCAGCTCGCCGCCGAACTCTTCTTTCACCAACTGGTAGCCCCAGTCTTTGAATGAGCCTTCGGTGAACTTCATGATGTTGCCTTTGTGAACCAAGGTCAGAGAATCACGATCGTTGGTGATGGTGTACTCAACCGCGGCGCGGACCAGACGTTTAGTGCCCTCTTCAGAGCACGGCTTCACGCCGATACCACACTGTTCAGGGAAGCGAATCTTCTTCACGCCCATCTCTTCACGCAGGAACTTGATCACTTTGTCTGCTTCAGCAGAGCCCGCTTTCCACTCGATACCCGCATAGATATCTTCTGAGTTCTCACGGAAGATCACCATATCGGTATCTTCTGGACGTTTAACTGGGCTTGGCGTGCCGGTGTAGTAGCGAACCGGACGCAAACAAACGTACAGATCCAACTCTTGGCGCAGCGCAACGTTCAGAGAACGGATACCGCCACCGACTGGGGTAGTCAGCGGGCCTTTGATGGCAACGCGGTATTCTTTGATTAAATCGAGGGTTTCTTGCGGCAGCCAGACGTCCTGGCCGTAGAGTTCTACTGATTTTTCACCAGTATAAATTTCCATCCAGGAAATTTTACGCTCGCCGTTGTAGGCTTTCTTCACAGCGGCATCAACCACTTTCAGCATAACAGGGGAAACGTCAACGCCGATGCCATCACCTTCGATATAAGGAATGACTGGGTTATTCGGAACAGTGAGTTTGCCCTGAACCAGGGTGATTTTTTGACCTTCCGCCGGAACAACTACTTTGCTTTCCATCAACCTCTCCTTCGAGCGATTTTTTGTTAATGATTTGTAAGATGCGGGTCAATACTACTTGAATATTTACGCTACGCCAATCACCGTAGTTTCGCGCTATAATGCGCCGATTGTTTCCGACTGCAAAGACCATGCGAAAAACTTCTCAACGAATTCACCAGAATAAACGTCCAAACGCCGCAGCACGCAAGCCCGTGCGCCGTGACACGCGCCCGAAAGGGCCGCAACGCATCATACTCTTTAACAAACCTTTCGATGTACTGCCGCAATTCAGCGACGAGGCGGGACGCCGCACGCTGAAAGATTTCGTGCCCGTTGCCGATGTTTACGCGGCTGGCCGACTCGACCGCGACAGCGAAGGTTTGATGATACTGACCAACGATGGCGCGCTGCAGGCGCAACTGACTCAGCCGGGAAAACGCACCGGAAAAATCTACTATGTGCAGGTCGAAGGCGCACCGCAGGATTCAGATTTATCCCCATTACGTAACGGTGTGACCCTCAATGATGGCCCCACATTGCCCGCCGGGGTGGAATGCGTGGATGAACCCGTATGGCTTTGGCCGCGCCAGCCGCCGATCCGTGAACGTAAAGCCATCCCCACCACCTGGTTGAAAATCACCTTGTATGAGGGGCGTAATCGCCAGGTACGACGCATGACTGCGCATATTGGATTCCCGACGTTACGCCTGATTCGCTTTGCGATGGGCGAGTATCAGCTGAACGATCTCGCCCCTGGCACATGGCGCGATATCAGCACCGAGGTCTAAAATATTTAATAACTTTTAGTTAACAATTTCGGAGGAAGGATGTTTAAACCTCATGTAACAGTGGCCTGCATTGTACAGGCGCAGGGTGAATTACTGGTGGTAGAGGAGCGTGTTCATGGCCGTATTACCTGGAATCAGCCTGCGGGACATTTAGAAGCGGATGAAACGATTTTAGAAGCGGCTCAACGCGAGTTATTTGAAGAGACCGGCATCGACGCCAAACCAGAGTATTTTCTCGGCGTTCAGCAGTGGATCGCACCCGACGATACACCTTTTGTGCGTTTCCTGTTTGGCCTTGACCTGGCCGAAAAATGTGACACTTCGCCGCACGATCGCGACATCGATTGCTGCTGGTGGTTGCCGCCAGAGCAGATTCTGACAGCCAATCGGCTGCGTTCACCCCTGGTGGCCGAAAGCGTGCGTTTGTGGCAACAAGGCGCGCGTTATCCGCTGGAGCTGGTTGCGCCGTTCCAATGGCCTTTTCACGAGGGTGCGCGCCCGGCTTCGGCATGATAGAATGCGCCGCCTGTTTTTATCGTAATCAAGAGTGCGTCATGTCTGACAACAGCCAGAAAAAAGTGATCGTCGGAATGTCCGGCGGCGTCGATTCTTCCGTATCCGCCTGGTTACTGCAACAGCAGGGCTATCAGGTTGAAGGCCTGTTCATGAAGAACTGGGAGGAAGACGACGGCGAGGAATATTGCACCGCTGCAGATGATCTGGCTGACGCACAAGCCGTATGCGACAAACTCGGCATCAAACTCCACAAAATCAACTTCGCGGCGGAGTACTGGGATAACGTCTTTGAACACTTCCTGGAGGAGTACAAAGCGGGCCGTACACCGAATCCCGATATTCTGTGCAACAAAGAGATCAAGTTCAAAGCCTTCCTCGAGTTCGCGGCAGAAGATCTCGGTGCAGACTTTATCGCCACGGGACACTATGTCCGCCGTGCGGATGTTGATGGCACCAGCCATTTGCTGCGCGGCCTTGACGGCAATAAAGACCAGAGCTATTTCCTCTACACCCTGAGCCATGAGCAGATTGCACAAAGTCTGTTCCCGGTGGGCGAACTGGAGAAACCGGAAGTTCGCCGTATTGCCGAAGAGCTCGATCTCATCACCGCGAAGAAAAAAGATTCCACCGGTATCTGTTTTATCGGCGAGCGTAAATTCCGCGACTTTCTTGGCCGTTATCTTCCTGCTCAGCCGGGCGAAATTGAAACCGTTGACGGTGAAATTGTGGGTGAACATCAGGGCTTGATGTATCACACACTCGGCCAGCGCAAAGGATTGGGCATCGGCGGTCGTAAAGAGAGCAATGACGATCCTTGGTATGTGGTGGATAAAGACGTGGCACGTAATCGTCTGATTGTGGCGCAAGGCGGCGATCATCCGCGCTTGATGTCCGTTGGACTGATCGCGCAGCAACTTGATTGGGTCGATCGCCAACCCATCACTGCGCCACTACGTTGCACGGTGAAAACCCGTTATCGTCAGACCGATATTCCGTGTGAAATCGTTCCCCTTGATGACCAACGTATTGAAGTGCGTTTTGACGAGCCGGTTGCGGCCGTCACGCCAGGCCAGTCGGCCGTGTTTTATCTGGGTGATGTTTGCCTCGGTGGCGGCATTATTGAACAGCGCTTGCCGCTGGCAGAAGCTTAATTCGGCACTGCTGGCGCGATGACAGGAGTTAAGCGTGGCTAAGAACTATTATGAAATTACGCTCGCGCTCGCGGGCGTTTGCCAGGCCGCCCATTTGGTACAGCAGCTAGCGCATCAGGGCAACTGCAATAGCGCTGCGTTGAATGTGTCACTTCGCAGCTTACTGGACCTGAATCCCGGCTCTACGCTGGCGGTGTTTGGCAACGATGAAGCCAATCTCCACTTGGGGTTAGAGACGCTGATGGCAGTACTGAATACCGGAAGCCGCCAGGGCGCGGGCGCGGAACTGACACGCTACACCCTGAGCATGATGGTGCTGGAACGCAAGCTGAACGGTAACAAGGCCGCGTTAAATACTTTGGCGCAGCGCATTAGCCAGCTCGATCGTCAATTGGCGCACTATGAACTGGAATCAGAAACCATTACCAGCGCCATGGCGGGTATTTATGTGGATGTGATCAGCCCACTTGGCCCGCGTATTCAAGTGACCGGTTCACCGCAGGTGTTACAGAATACTCAAGTGCAGAGCAAAGTACGCGCCACCTTACTGGCCGGTATTCGCGCTGCTGTGTTATGGCAGCAGGTTGGCGGTGGCCGCCTGCAGTTGATGTTCTCACGCCAGCGTCTGCTGCGTGAAGCCAAAACCATTTTATCCCGGCTGGGCCCGGCGTATTAAACGCCGCCCTGCCCTAATTTGTTAACGATTCAGGAGTTGCACTGATGGAATTATCCTCTCTGACCGCCGTCTCACCTGTCGATGGCCGTTACGGCGATAAAGTCAGCCCGCTGCGTGCGATTTTCAGCGAATACGGTTTGCTGAAATTCCGCGTTGAAGTTGAAGTTCGCTGGTTACAGAAATTGGCCGCGACCGCAGAGATCAAGGAAGTTCCTGCATTTGATGCTGACGCAAACGCTTTCCTTGATGCCATTGTCGCCAATTTCAGTGAAGAAGATGCGGCGCGCATCAAAACTATCGAGCGCACCACCAACCACGATGTAAAGGCGGTTGAGTATTTCCTGAAAGAAAAAGTGGCAGATGTTGCCGCACTGCATGCCGTCTCTGAGTTTATCCACTTCGCTTGTACCTCCGAAGATATTAATAACCTGTCACATGCGCTGATGCTGGACACTGCACGCCGCGATGTCATCGTGCCGTTCTGGAACAAAATCATCGATGCCGTGAAAGGCCTGGCACAGGAATACCGTGATATTCCCCTGTTGTCGCGCACGCATGGTCAGCCAGCGACCCCATCCACCATGGGTAAAGAGATGGCTAACGTCGCTTACCGCATGGAACGCCAACTGCGTCAGCTGAGCAAGATTGAAGTGCTCGGCAAAATCAATGGCGCGGTCGGTAACTATAACGCGCACATTGCCGCTTACCCGGAAGTGGATTGGCACCAATTGAGTGAGCAGTTCGTGACCTCGCTGGGCATCACCTGGAACCCGTATACCACCCAGATTGAGCCGCACGACTACATCGCTGAGCTGTTCGATTGCATCGCGCGTTTCAACACCATCCTGATCGACTTTGACCGCGATATCTGGGGCTACGTTGCCCTGAATCACTTCAAACAGAAAACCATCGCCGGCGAAATTGGTTCGTCTACCATGCCGCATAAAGTCAACCCGATCGACTTCGAGAACTCCGAAGGTAACCTCGGTCTGGCGAACGCGATGATGCAGCATCTGGCGAGCAAGCTGCCGGTTTCACGCTGGCAGCGTGATCTGACCGACTCCACCGTGCTGCGTAATCTCGGTGTGGGCGTGGGCTATGCCGTGATCGCTTACCAGGCAACGCTGAAAGGTATTTCTAAACTGGAGGTGAACCGCGATCGTCTACTGGACGAACTGGATCACAACTGGGAAGTGCTGGCAGAGCCGATCCAGACGGTGATGCGTCGTTACGGTATTGAGAAGCCGTACGAGAAACTGAAAGAGTTGACGCGTGGTAAGCGTGTTGATGCCGCCGGCATGCAGGCGTTTATCGACAGCCTGGAAATGCCAGAAGAGGAAAAAGCGCGTCTGAAACTGATGACGCCAGCAAATTACCTCGGTCGTGCCATTCAAATGGTTGACGACCTGAAGTAATTTCCCTTACACAGGCGCGCACCCCGCGCCTGTGTTGTTATGTTGTTTAGCTCGCTTCGCATATACTTTTGCCATCATCACTGAGTTTGAAGGTAAGGAAATACTATGCGTGTTCTGGTTGTGGAAGATAATGCCCTGCTGCGTCACCACCTCGCCGTGCAGTTGCGTGAGATGGGCCATCAGGTTGATGCCGCCGAAGATGCGAAAGAAGCCGATTACTTCCTTCAGGAGCACATTCCGGACATTGCCTTGGTTGATTTAGGCTTGCCCGATGAAGATGGCATGTCATTGATCCGCCGCTGGCGCAGTGACGCCATTCGTCAGCCGATTCTGGTCCTTACCGCTCGCGAGGGCTGGCAGGCTAAAGTTGAAGCGCTGGAAGCCGGTGCCGATGACTACGTCACTAAACCTTTTCATATCGAAGAAGTGGCGGCTCGCTTACAGGCGCTGATGCGTCGCAACAGCGGACACGCTTCACAAATTATTTCCATGCCCCCGTTCCAGGTTGATCTGTCACGCCGTGAGGTGACGGTGAATGACGCGCCGGTTAAACTCACTGCTTTTGAATACACCATCGTGGAAACCCTGATCCGCAACGCCGGAAAAGTCGTCAGCAAAGATTCGTTGATGCTGCAACTCTATCCCGATGCTGAACTGCGCGAAAGCCACACCATTGATGTCTTGATGGGTCGCCTGCGTAAAAAAATTCTCGCGCTGCATCCGACGGAAGTGATTAACACTGTACGCGGCCAGGGCTATCGTTTTGATCTCTAATTAATGAACTGGTTACGCCGTCAACGCCCTTTCTCTTTACGCGCCCGCTTTCTGCTGGCGACCTCCGCCATTGTGCTGTTTTTATCCCTTTCCTACGGCATGGTGGCGGTTGTCGGTTATGTGGTGAGTTTCGATAAGAACACCTACCGCGTGATGCGCGGCGAGAGCAACCTGTTCTTTACGCTCGCCCAGTGGCAAAACAACAAGCTCACCATCGCTCAGCCAGAGCGAATGACGTTGAATTTCCCCACGCTGGTGTTTATCTATGACGAACACGGCAAATTGTTGTGGCAGCAGCGTGATGTCCCCGACATCCGCAAGAATATCCGGCGCGAATGGCTGCTGAAGCCTGATTTCTATGAGATCGACACCACCAACCGCACCAGTCTGGCCGCCATCGGTAATAATTCCGAAGTCAAAGAGCGGCTGCATAAACTGGATAGCGACAACAATGACACTTTTACTCACTCCGTTGCCGTTAACCGCTACGATGCCACCACCAATTTACCGGCGTTGACGATTGTGGTGGTCGATTCTATTCCGCAGGAGTTGCAACACTCCGATGTGGTGTGGTCATGGTTCAGCTACGTGCTGGCTGCCAACTTGCTGCTGGTTATTCCGCTGCTGTGGTTAGCCACACACTGGAGTTTGCGTCCTATCGGCCATCTAACTTCACAGGTGCGCGAGCTTGAAACCGGTCATCGCGAGAACCTTGACGACAATCCACCTCAGGAGTTACGCAGCTTAGTGCGTAACCTCAACCTGCTGCTCACCAATGAGCGCCAGCGTTACACCCGTTACCGCACCACGTTATCAGATTTAACACACAGTCTGAAAACGCCACTGGCGGTGCTGCAAAGTACTTTGCGCTCACTGCGTGGCGGTAAAGAGTTCACTATTGAGCAAGCTGAACCGGTCATGCTGGAGCAGATCAGCCGTATTTCGCAGCAAATTGGCTACTACCTGCACCGCGCCAGCATGCAGGCGGATCACAATCCATTACAGCGCGATCTTCATTCCGTCTCGGCATTGCTCGACAGCCTCTGCTCCGCACTCAACAAGGTGTATCAACGTAAAGGGGTGGAGATCACGCTGGATATTTCGCCAGAACTGACCTTTATCGGCGATCAAAATGACTTTATGGAAGTACTGGGTAACGTACTGGATAACGCCTGCAAATACTGCCTCGAATTTATTGAGGTCAGCGCACGGCAAACCGACAAAGCGCTACATCTGTTTATCGACGATGATGGCCCAGGCATTCCCGAAAGCAAACGCGACCTGATCTTCGTGCGCGGCCAGCGCGCCGATACGTTGCGTCCGGGTCAAGGGTTGGGTTTAGCCGTGGTACGTGACATCCTCGAACAATACGCCGGCCAGGTGATTGCGACCACCAGCCCACTCGGCGGTGCACGCATGGAAGTGATTTTCCAGCGTCAGGAAGTTGAACATCACCGCGAGTAGAAAGGGCTGCGGGCTGTTATACTTGCCTGCATTCATGGCCCTAACCGGAACACCTCGTATGGACTATCAGCTCGATATCAACTGGCCCGACTTTATTCAGCGCTATTGGCAAAAACGCCCGGTGGTGCTCAAGCGTGGTTTTAAAAACTTCATTGATCCTATTTCTCCTGACGAGCTTGCTGGTCTGGCAATGGAAAACGAGGTGGATAGTCGCCTTGTCAGTCATAACAATGGTAAATGGCAGGTCAGCCACGGCCCGTTCGAAAGCTACGATCATCTCGGCGAAAGCAACTGGTCGCTGCTGGTTCAGGCTGTTAACCACTGGCACGAACCTTCCGCCGCGCTGATGCGCCCTTTCCGTTTTCTGCCAGACTGGCGTATGGATGATCTGATGATCTCCTTCGCGGTGCCGGGCGGTGGCGTGGGTCCTCATTTCGATCAATATGATGTGTTTATCATTCAGGGCACCGGCCGTCGTCGCTGGCGCGTCGGCGAAAAAGTGCCGATGAAACAGCACTGTCCGCACCCTGATCTGCTGCAGGTTGAGCCTTTCGACGCCATCATTGATGAAGAGATGGAGCCCGGCGATATCCTCTATATTCCGCCTGGATTCCCGCATGAAGGTTACTCGCTGGAGAATGCCATCAACTATTCGGTGGGCTTCCGCGCGCCAAATGGCCGAGAGCTGATCAGCGGCTTTGCTGACTATATGCTGGCACACGAGCTGGGCAGCTATCGCTTCAGCGATCCGGATGTCCCTTCTCGTGATTGTCCCTCGCAGATCCTACCTTCTGAAGTGGAAGGGATTCGCCAGGTGATGTTGGATGTCATCAATCAGCCAGAGCAGTTCAATCAATGGTTTGGTGAGTTTATTTCACAGTCTCGCCATGAGCTGGATATCGCACCGCCGGAACCGCCATACCAACCCGATGAGATTTACGATGCATTGCAACAGGGTGATGCGTTGACACGCCTTGGCGGGCTGCGCGTGCTGAAACTTGGTGATGCAGTGTTTGTGAATGGTGAACGTGTCGCATGCAGCCATCCAGAAGTGCTGGCAGCACTGGCGCGCAGTCAGGTTCTGACGCTAGAAGATTTTGGCGATGCACTGGATGACCCTTCACTGCTGGCGCAGCTTGCCGCCTTGGTGAACAGCGGTTATTGGTTCTTTGGTGAGTAGAAATCACGTCTCGTAGCGGCGCGATTTATCGCGCGAGTCTGCAGCAAACAAATGCTGACCTTTGCGCAATACATTGCGCATCTACGAGATAGCCTAATCAAAAGGCCTGCTGAGCAGGCCTTTTTTAATGCTATTTCTTCTCGGCCACCAGCGCCGATAAGCGCACAATCACGTCCACCGCCTGCGACATCACATTCAGTGACGCGAACTCGTGTTTACCGTGATAGTTGTAACCTCCGGTAAACAGGTTCGGGCACGGCAATCCTTTCCAGGACAGTGCAGAACCATCGGTGCCACCACGAATCGGTTTCACTACTGGCTCAATGCCGCAATCGCGAATCGCTTGCAGTGCTAGCTCAATAATTTGTGGGTGCGGTTCAACTTTTTCACGCATGTTGCGGTAGCTGTCGCTGATTTCCACTTTCACTGAACAGTCGTTGTGCAACCCTTTGCTGATGCGCTGGCCAATCTCTTCGAGCATTTTTTTACGCTGCTCGTAACTGTCGGCGTCAAAATCCCGAATCAGATACATCAACTCAGCGTGTTCGACCGTACCTTTAATGGTGTGCAGATGGAAAAAGCCTTCATAGCCGTCGGTAAACTGCGGTTTTTCTTTCGCCGGCAATTCAGCATGGAAGCGCATCGCCAGATCCAGTGCATTGACCATGACGTTTTTCGCACTACCTGGATGGACATTGTTGCCGGTGATTTTGACCATCGCCGTCGCTGCATTGAAGTTTTCGAACTCAAATTCGCCAAGATCGCTGCCGTCTACGGTATAGGCCCAATCTGCCGCAAACCCTTCAACATCGAAATGTGAGGCTCCGCGACCAATCTCTTCATCTGGCGTGAAAGCCACACGAATCGCACCGTGTGGAATATCGTCTTTTGCCAGTCGCGCCATCGCTGTCATGATTTCAGCAATACCGGCTTTATCATCTGCACCGAGCAAGGTTTTGCCATCGGTGGTGATCAGCGTATGGCCAATCAACTTGTGCAGGATCGGGAACATCACCGGCGAGAGGATTTCATCACCGTTGCCCAGCGCAATGTCGCCACCACGATAATTTTCAATAATTTGCGGGTTAACGTTCTTGGCAGTGAAGTCTGGGGAGGTATCCATGTGCGAAATAAAGCCAACCACCGGGGTCGGCCAATCAACGTTGGCAGGTAAGGTACCCATCACGCAGCAATGATCGCTGAGGGAGACATCCACAAACCCCAGTGCGATCAGCTCTTCCTGTAACTGACGCGCCAGCGCCCACTGCCCTTCACTGCTTGGCACCTGTCGCGCCTGCGGTTTTGACTGAGTTTCTACTGCCACATAACTGAGAAAACGCTCAAGTAATTGATCCATTTGTCATCCCTCTTAAGAACCTGCGTTATTATCATGGCGCTTGGCGAGCGCCATGTTGCGTCAAATCATTATCCTTCAGGTTAGCGTTCTCAGCGCGAATTGCTTAACCAGAGACAAGCTTACTTATACAGCCCCTGCAAAAACGTATGGACAAACTCCGGCACCACTTCGCTGGCTAAGCCGTACTGACTTTCCGCGAACTCGTTACCCACCTGGCTCGGCTCCAGATTCAGCTCAACGGTGTGTGCACCATGCAGTTTGGCTTCATGAACAAAGCCAGCAGCCGGATAAACGTGGCCTGAGGTGCCAATCGCAATAAACAGATTAGCCTGTTCAATTGCCTGATAAATCTCTTCCATGCCTAGCGGCATTTCACCGAACCACACCACATGCGGGCGCAGCCTGGCTGGGAATTGACAGCAGGTGCAGCGATCGTTCTCCGTGACATCTTCTGTCCAATCCAGTACTTGGCCACTGCTTTCACAACGCACTTTCAGCAGTTCACCGTGCATATGCAGCACACGTTGACTGCCTGCACGCTCGTGCAGGTTGTCGATATTTTGTGTTACCAACAGGAAGTTATCGCCTAATACCTGCTCCATCTCCGCCAGCGCTTTGTGCGCCGCGTTAGGTTGGATGTCCGCCTGTTGCAGCTGGCGACGACGCGCATTGTAAAACGCTTGCACCAATGCAGGATCCCGCTGGAAACCTTCGGGCGTGGCCACATCTTCAACCCGATGTTCTTCCCATAATCCATCGGCTGCGCGGAAGGTACGAATACCTGACTCGGCGGAGATTCCAGCGCCGGTCAGCACCACTACGCGCGGTTGCGGATGCGCAGCCAGTTCAGCTTTGCGATCGCGTTCAAAGATGCGCTGGCGAAAGCGCTGATGCACTTTGCGGCGGTTTTTCTTGTCGCGGGCGAGTCGTAGGCGGCGGCGCGGTATGCGCATAAAGGCTCCTTAATCTGCGGCGGTTATGGCCGCACGTCGGGTGTTTTGTACGGGTTAATGGTTCCCGATAATAGCGGCTACGCATGACGGCTGCATGCTACAGTCGCTCAAAATGTGCGCAGCCGCGAAGGCAGCTGCGTTTTTATCATCACTGACCACTCAGTACGCGAGCGGGATCGATACGGCTGGCTCGGCGTGCCGGATACCAGCTGGCAATCAGACTGAGTACAATCGCCGTCACCAGTACCGAAATCACATCAATCCAGTGCAATTCTGACGGCAGGAAGTCGATAAAGTAAATATCGCCCGCGAGGAGCTGATGACCCGTCAGGTGCTCCAGCCCGCGAATCATCGGGGTAAGGTTCAATGCCACCAACACCCCGACGACGACACCACTGAGGCTGCCGAGCAATCCAGCCAATAAGCCATACCAGATGAAAATGGCACGGATCAAACCGTCTTTCGCGCCCAACGTTCGCAGCACTGCGATATCGCTGCTCTTATCTTTCACCGCCATCACCAAGGTTGAGACGATGTTGAAACAGGCCACACCAATCACCAGCACCATCGCCAGATACATAATGGCGCGGATCATCTGGATGTCGCGGTACATGTAACCGTAAGTGCCAATCCAGCTTTTGATGTAGACGTAAGAGTGCGTCACTTCACCGGCATCACGCACCAGCTTTTGCGCCTGGAACGGATCGTTCATCTTCAGCGCAATACCGCTGACGCTGTCGCCCATATCCAAATACTTCTGCGCATCTGCCAGTGGCACCAGCGCCAGGCTGTGATCCAACATCCCGCTCAGTTGCAGAATGCCTGAGACCTGCAGACGAATCCGCTTCGGCTGAAGCAGCTTATTTTCGCCGTCATTATTAGGGATCATGATGGTGATCCAGTCGCCCTGCTTCACGTTGAGCGACTTCGCGATCCCCCCGCCGAGAATGATCTGCTGTTTGTCTGCAGCAAACTGCTGCCAGGCATCACCATCAACAAAGCTCGGCAGTGCACTGAGGCGTGACTCTTGCTGCGGATCGACGCCTTTCACCTGTAGCGCCTGCATTTTGGCGCCACTCTCGATCAAGCCGGTAAAGTTGACGTAAGGTGCCGCGGCAGCAATGCCCGGCACTTTTTCGATTGGCGCAATCATCGGCTGCCAGTTGCGGAACGGCTGGTTGACCGGCTCGATTTCACCGTGCGGCACCACCGCCAGAATGCGCTTGTTCAGTTCGCGCTCGAAACCGTTCATCGCACTCAAGCCAATAATCAGAACCGCCACACCGAGGGCAATACCAATGGTGGAAATGATGGAGATCAGCGAGACCATACCACCACGCCGCCGACCACGGCTAAACCGTAGACCCAGCAGCAGGGATAAAGATGAGCCCATTAGATCGCTCCCAACGTCAGCTGGTCGTTCAGTTGCCCGTCTCGCATCTCCATCTGGCGGCTAAGACGCTTGGCCAGGTTGAGATCGTGCGTCACCACCAGAAAGGCAGTGCCCTGCTGAACGTTGAGTTCGCCGAGCAGTTCAAAAATCGCATCAGCATTGCGCGCATCGAGGTTACCCGTGGGTTCATCGGCCATCACTAAGCGTGGACGATTCACCAATGCACGGGCGATGGCGACACGTTGACGTTCTCCACCGGATAGCTCAGAAGGACGATGGGCAGCACGTTTTTCCAGTCCCACAGCTGCCAGCATTTCACGGGCGCGTGAGGCCGCTTCGGCTTTCGCGGTTTTTCCGATCAGCAGTGGCATCGCCACGTTTTCCAGCGCGCTAAAGTCCGGCAGCAGGTGATGAAACTGATAAATAAAGCCCAGTTCACGATTACGCAGCTCGGCTTTTGCCGAGGACGACATCGCATTGAGTGATTTGCCGTCAAACACCACGTCTCCCGAGGTCGGTGCATCGAGGCCACCCAGCAGATGCAGCAAAGTACTTTTACCCGAACCGGAGCTACCAACGATGGCCGTTAGCTCGCCCGGCTGCAAGGTGAAAGCCACATTGCGCAGCACATCGGTCTGCACGCTGCCTTCCTGATAGCGTTTGCACAGGTCACGACACTGCAACAAGGGGGTATTACTCATAACGTAGAGCCTCAGCGGGTTGTACGGCGGCAGCGCGCCATGACGGATATAGGGTAGACAACAGCGCAACGATCATTGAGACCAGCGCAATGGTGATCACCTGCCAGGCATTGATGTCTACTGGCAGGGCCGCGCCATCAAGGAACAGGCCGATCACCGGCATTAAATTGTTAAGCTGGCTCGCCAGCAGCACACCGAGCAATGTGCCGAGTAGTGTGCCGATAATGCCAGCACTGGCGCCCTGTACCATAAACACCGCGACAATCTGGCGACGCGTTAAGCCCAGGGTTTGCAGAATCGCCACTTCGCCCTGCTTTTCCATGATCAGCAGGCCAAGAGACGTAATAATGTTGAACGCTGCCACGGCGATGATCAGACTGAGCAGCAGCCCCATCATGTTTTTCTCCATGCGCACCGCCTGGAACAGATCGCCCTTGCGTTCGCGCCAGTCTTTTAGCGTCAAGCCATCAGGCAGTTTCTGTTCGCTGAAGGCATCCACATTGAGCGGCTTTTCAAGCCAGAGGCGCCAGCCAGTGATGTTACCCAGCGGATAGCGCATCACGCGTGATGCGTCCTGCTGATTCACCAGAATCTGGTAACCATCGACTTCACTGTTGGCAGCGTAAGTGCCCGCCACGGTAAAGATACGCTGGCTTGGCAAACGGCCCACCGGCGTAAACTGGCTCACTGTAGGCACCATCAGGCGCAGCTGATCGCCGCGTTTAACACCCAACTGCGAGGCCAGTTGCTCACCGAGGATCACATTGTATTGACCCGGTTGCAGCACGCTCTGCTGAGTGTTCACCAGATACGGTGTCAGCGGATCTTGCTCGTCAGGATTAATGCCCAGCATCACGCCGACCGAAACGTTGCGCGCACTTTGCAGCACCACATCGGCGGTAGTCAGGGGTGCCATGCGCGTCACGCCTTGCAATTTGAGGTCCTGCGCGGGCATTTGTTGCGGATTGATGCTGCCTTTGTCACTTGTGACCAGCGCTTGCGGCATCAGGCCGAGGATATTGCCTTCCAACTCGCGCTCAAAGCCGTTCATCACTGACAGCACGGTCACCAATGCCAGCACGCCGAGCGTGATACCAATGGTTGAAAGCCAGGAGACGAAGCGACCAAAGCGGTCTGAGGCACGTCCACGCATGTAGCGCAAACCGATGAATAACGCGACTGGTTGATACATGAGATCCGTCTTGGCAGTTGCCTGAAAATAAGTAGTGGGATGATAAAGGAGCCGTGTGCTTTATGAAACCTCTAACCCTCTGAGTCTGCGGCAAAGTTGCATCCAAATACGTCGCAATCTGCGGCAATGCATAAAATTGCGACAAAATAATGATACTAATTGTGCGTTTATTAAGCATGCCCTGCGGTAGACTTTCTTATGCAGCACATATTTTAACCCGGCAACGCATTAAGCCTTTTTAATAGGCACCGCAGTCAGCCCAAAATAATTCACGCTGTGGCAAGGCGGCAAGCCTGTGAATCCCCAGGAGCTTACTGAAGTAAGTGACTGGGATTCGCAGGCGCAGCCAACGCCGCCACAGCGCGAAGTATGAAGGGCGAAAAGGAGTACATCCATGTTCAGATTTCCGAAGGGCAGTATTGTAAAACACAAATCGGGAGAAATCAGAGGCGAGATCGTGAACGTCTTTGAACAGGGAGATGCGCCAACCGGCTATTACGTGAAGTGGGACGACGGCAATCACAGCTACCATCTGGAGAAAGAGCTGTCATGGGCTAACGTCGATCGTCCGCGTATGCACTATACACAGCAATCCAGTAAGTGACTGTTCCCCAATAATTCAAGGCGCTGTTCCACAGGTTAAAGCCGCAAATTAAATCACGCGGCAAGGAAATGAAACTCCAGTCACTTACTGAAGTAAGCCCAAAATAATTCGTGCTGTGGCAAGGCGCCAAGCCTGTGAATCCCCTGGAGCTTACTGAAGTCAGTGACTGGGGTTCGCAGGCGCAGCCAACGCGGCCACAGTGCGAAGTATGAAGGGCGATGAGAAATAGCACCGTGACAGATGATCCTCAAGGCAGATTATGGAATGATGACGCCCTGGAATCCAAGGAGAGAATGTCGAGTCCTTATGTCGGAACAGAGTCGTTATACCCTGCCTGCTAAAGCAGGCGATCATCGTCAGCTTGGCGAACTGATTGGCGCCGCGCAGGCGGTTGAGTGCGCGAGTATTACTGAACGCCACCCTGGCCCAGTGTTGATGATTACACCGGATATGCAATCTGCCCTGCGTCTGCAGGAGGAGATTCGTCAGTTTACCGATCTGCCAGTCACTAATCTCGCCGACTGGGAGACACTGCCCTACGACAGTTTCTCACCGCATCAGGACATCATTTCCGCACGTCTCTCTACGTTGTATCAACTGCCCAACCTAACGCGTGGCATGCTGATTATGCCGGTCAACACGCTGATGCAACGCGTTTGCCCACACAGTTTCCTGCACGGCCATGCGCTGGTGATGAAACAGGGACAAAAACTTTCGCGTGATGCGCTGCGTGACCAGTTGGAGCAAGCCGGTTATCGCCACGTTGATCAAGTGATGGAACACGGTGAATATGCCACGCGCGGTGCGTTGCTTGACCTCTTCCCGATGGGCAGCGATCAGCCTTATCGCATCGACTTCTTCGATGACGAAATTGATAGCCTGCGTCTGTTTGATGTCGACAGCCAGCGCACACTGGAAGCCGTTGAAGCCATCAATCTCCTGCCTGCACACGAGTTCCCCACCGATAAAGCCGCGATAGAGCTTTTTCGTACTCGCTGGCGCGAAATTTTTGATGTGCGCCGCGAGCCGGAACACGTCTATCAGCAGGTGAGCAAAGGCACGTTACCCGCAGGTATCGAATATTGGCAGCCACTGTTCTTTGAACAAGAGCTACCGACGCTGTTCAGCTATCTGCCCGCCAACACGCTGGTACTGAACAACGGCGATCTCCACAGCAGTGCGGATCGTTTCTGGCAGGACGCCAATGCACGCTATGAGAACCGCCGCATCGACCCCATGCGCCCACTGCTGGAACCGGCCACCTTGTGGTTGCGTCCTGATGCGTTGTTGGGTGAGTTAAAAGCCTGGCCGCGCATGCAGTTGAGCAGCGAAACCCTGCCCAATAAAGCCGCCAATACCAATCTCGGCTATCAACCGCTGCCTGAACTGACGGTGCAGGCACAGGCCAAAGCGCCACTCGATCTGCTGCGCCAGTTCATGGAACAGTTCGAAGGGCAGATCATTTTCTCGGTGGAAAGTGAAGGCCGTCGTGAAAGCTTGCAGGAGCTGCTGGCGCGCATCAAACTGCGCCCGCAACCCATTGAGCGCTTTGAAGAAGCCGCCAAACAGCCCCACAGTTTGATGATCGGTGCCAGCGAGCGTGGCTTTATTGATAGCGCAGGTCATCGTGCGTTGATTTGTGAAAGCGACCTGCTGGGTGAGCGTGTTAGTCGTCGTCGCCAGGATAATCGCCGCACCATCAATCCCGATGTGTTGATCCGCAACCTGGCCGAGTTACACCCTGGCCAGCCGGTGGTGCATCTGGAGCATGGCGTGGGTCGCTACATTGGCCTGACCACCCTGGAAGCGGGCGGTATTGTGGCTGAATACCTGATGTTGTCTTATGCCGGTGACGCCAAGCTTTACGTCCCTGTCTCATCACTACACCTGATCAGTCGCTACGCGGGTGGCGCAGACGAGAATGCCCCGCTGCACAAATTAGGCAGTGATGCCTGGTCGCGCGCGCGGCAAAAAGCAGCAGAGAAAGTGCGCGATGTCGCCGCTGAACTGTTGGATATCTATGCCCAACGCGCGGCTAAAACCGGCTTCGCCTTTAAGCACGATCGGGATCAATATCAACTGTTCTGCGAAGGCTTCCCGTTTGAAACCACGCCGGATCAGGGCCAGGCGATTAACGCTGTGCTGAGCGATATGTGCCAGCCGCTGGCAATGGACCGCCTGGTATGTGGCGACGTGGGCTTTGGTAAAACCGAAGTGGCGATGCGCGCCGCTTTCCTCGCCGTTGAGAATGCCAAACAGGTTGCGGTATTGGTGCCCACTACCCTGCTGGCTCAGCAGCATTACGACAACTTCCGTGACCGCTTTGCCAACTGGCCTGTGCGCATTGAGATGCTTTCACGCTTTCGCAGCGCTAAAGAGCAAAGCCAGGTGCTGGAACAGGCGCAAGAAGGCAAAGTGGATATCCTGATCGGTACTCATAAGTTGCTGTCAAACGACCTGAAGTGGCACGATCTCGGGCTGCTGATTGTTGATGAAGAACACCGCTTCGGTGTGCGTCATAAAGAACGCATCAAAGCGATGCGCGCCGATGTCGATATCCTCACACTCACCGCCACACCGATTCCACGCACCTTGAATATGGCGATGAGCGGCATGCGTGATCTGTCGATCATTGCCACGCCGCCAGCCCGACGCCTGGCGGTGAAAACTTTTGTGCGTGAGTACGATAGCTTAGTGGTGCGCGAGGCGATACTGCGTGAAATCTTGCGTGGTGGTCAGGTCTACTACCTGTATAACGATGTCGAGAATATCGAAAAAGCGTCACAACGTTTAGCGGAACTGGTGCCTGAAGCCCGTATCGCCATTGGTCACGGCCAAATGCGCGAGCGCGATCTGGAACGGGTGATGAATGATTTCCACCACCAACGCTTTAACGTGCTGGTGTGTACCACTATTATCGAAACCGGTATTGATGTGCCGAGCGCCAACACCATCATCATTGAACGCGCCGATCACTTCGGCCTGGCACAGTTGCACCAATTGCGCGGTCGTGTCGGTCGTTCGCATCACCAAGCCTATGCCTGGCTGCTGACACCGCATCCCAAAGCCATGACAACCGATGCCCAGAAACGTCTGGAAGCCATCGCCTCGCTGGAAGATTTAGGCGCAGGGTTTGCGCTGGCAACTCACGATCTGGAGATCCGTGGTGCCGGTGAACTGTTAGGTGAAGATCAGAGCGGCCAAATGGAGACCATTGGCTTTACGCTGTATATGGAATTACTGGAAAACGCCGTCGATGCACTGAAAGCCGGACGCGAACCCTCACTGGAAGATCTCACTAGCAATCAGACCGAAATCGAACTGCGTATGCCTGCGCTGCTGCCGGATGACTTTATCCCCGATGTGAATACGCGTTTGTCACTCTACAAACGCGTTGCTTCAGCCAGTGACGAGCAAGAACTGGCGGAACTGAAAGTTGAAATGATCGACCGATTTGGCAAGTTGCCGGACGCAGCGCGAAATCTTCTGGATGTGGCAGGTTTACGTCTGGTGGCGCGGGAGCTGGGCGTGCGTAAAATTGAAGCCAGTGAGAAAGGCGGATTCTTCGAGTTTGCGCCGCAGAACCATGTCGATCCCGGCTGGTTGATTGGCCTGCTGCAAAAAGATCCCAAACAGTGGAAGTTGGATGGCCCAACCCGCCTGAGGTTCACCCGCGATCTGGAAGAACGTAAAGCGCGGATGGAGTGGGTGCAGGGTTTTATCAGCGAACTGGCGAAGAATCGGGTTTAGCGTCCTCTCTGCCGCATCAAGCGTAGCGCAGCAATGCATTGCGCGTCTGAACGCAACATTGTCGCTGTCGGGGCGCGAGATAAATCTCCCCGAACCGGTTTACACCATAAAAAAAGCGCCTTGCGGCGCTTTTTCCTTTACTGCTACTGTGACGTGTCTTTGCCCAATTAGGCCTGATTCGAATTCAGGATCAGCTGACCATTACGGTCAAGTTGAATGCGGGTGCCAGGGTCATTCTCCATACGGATTTTGCCCTGCTGGTCGCCTATTTTATAGGTCACATCATAACCCAGCATTTTTTCCTGTTTGTCATAGACGGTTTTGCAACGCTGCTCGTTGGTGGTGTAGGTATCACGATCCTGCAATGCACCCTGCACCTGATTACCACCGTAGCCGCCCGCCAGCGCACCGGCTACCGTTGCGACATCGCGCCCACGACCGCCACCAAATTGGTGACCGAGCACGCCGCCCGCCACTGCACCCAACACTGAACCGGCGATGCGGTTCTCATCCTGTACGGGACGACGGTGCGTTAACGTCACGTTGCGACACTCCTGTCGCGGTTGTTTGATGCTCTCTTTAATCGGCGTCGCCGAGAGAACCTGTGCATACTGCGGGCCGCGATCAAAGACATCCATGCTGGCGACGGCGGCCACACCTAATGCTGCTGCCACGCCGATACCGATACCCGCTAACATTGATTTATTCACAGGAATGTCCTCCTGAATGTTGTTACCGCGCATTCCTGCCGCTACCAGATCCTGAGTAGCCGAGGCATAACCGGCGTGCGCGCCGCGCCGTGTTTGTGGATATAAGTTTTACAGATGGTCCGTAATTGCAACATCAGATTAATGGAGGAAACGCAGCGGAAAGCCGTCAGGGCCAGTTTTTCAGAGAGTTCTGAGAGGAGCTGAAATACCGCCGTAACCTTAAGCTGAATTGTCGTTTTTCAGGGGATTACGGCAGATAAAGGGGCATCGGGCGGCCTGTTACCGCCCGTCAATCATCAGTGCAGCTTGAGGCGCGGACGCAGCACGCGGTTCAGGCTACCCACTAGCATCATCAGGCCAGTTTTGAAATATCCGTGGAGCGCAATCTGGTGCATACGATATAGAGAGATGTAGACAAATCGCGCAATGCGCCCTTCGACCATCATCGATCCACGCATCAGATTCCCCATCAGGCTACCGACAGTGGTGAAGCGCGACAGTGATACCAGTGAACCATGATCTTTATAGACGTAAGCTTTGAGCGGCTTGCCTTTACGCTGCGCCAGAATGTTCTCCAGCGCGCGTGAGGCCATCTGATGCGCAGACTGCGCACGCGGTGGCACAAAACCGCCACTCGGCAGTGCGCAGGAGGCACAGTCACCAATCGCGTAGATGTCATCATCCAGCGTGGTTTGCAGCGTGTCTTTGACCACCAGCTGATTGATACGGTTAGTTTCCAGCCCACCGATCTCTTTCATAAAGTCTGGCGCTTTAATACCCGCAGCCCACACCATCAGATCAGCATTGATAAATTCGCCGCCTTTGGTGTTCAGCCCCTCTTCTGTTGCGCTGGTGACCATGGTTTGCGTCAAAACACGCACACCCAGCTTGGTCAGTTCTTGATGCGCCGCCGCAGAAATGCGCGGAGGTAAGGCAGGCAGAATACGTTCACCGGCTTCCACCAGCGTCACGTTCAGTGATGAGCTATCAAGGCCTTTGTAGCCATAGCTATGCAGTTGCTTGACCGCGTTATACAGCTCTGCCGACAGTTCAACGCCGGTTGCGCCGCCGCCGACAATCGCAATATTCACTTTTTCCAAGCTACCTTCGCTGGCGGAGAAGCGCAGGAACAGGTTGAGCATTTCATTATGGAAACGACGCGCCTGATGCGGGTTATCCAGGAAGATACAGTGATCTTTAACGCCCGGGGTACCGAAATCATTTGACGTACTGCCCAGTGCAACCACTAAACGGTCGTAGGCCATTTCACGTTCAGGTACCAACAATTCACCGTTACTGTCACGAATCTCGGCCAGATGCAGGGTTTTGTTTTCACGATTAATTTGCGTCAGCGATCCCAGCTGGAACTGGAAGCCATGGTTACGCGCATGCGCCAGATAACTCAACGCATCAATACCTTCGTCCATTGAACCGGTTGCGACTTCATGCAGCAGCGGCTTCCACAGGTGACTGTGGTTGCGATCGACGAGAATGATCTCGGCTTTCTTGCTGCGGCCAAGCTTATGGCCAAGTTGCGTTGCCAGCTCTAAGCCGCCAGCACCACCGCCAATAATGACGATTTTTTCCATAGATGTAGTCAAAAAGACCCCCTCAAAGTTGTAAACCAATAGTTAATTAATGGTTACTAAAAACCTTAATAAACATAGGGTTGGCGACGTTTAAATCGCGAGCTGAGGGCAGAATATCACGGCGTTATCGACAGATCATAAGAAAATTGATGTACATCAATCTTTCAACAGCATTATCAGAATGTTACACATTTTGTGCGCCGCATCACGCGGCGCTAAGCGGCTTAGGCAAGGGTCTTAAACGCTTTAATACGTTGCAGATGCGGTGAGATGTTTTTGAATTTATGGCTGGCTTCTTCGTCCCACACAATTTCATAGAAAGGATGTAACTGCGCAGCACTGCGTTGGTTGTCGAGCGCTTCGTCATGGCGCGACAGAATCGCCAGGCAGCGATCGCGATTCTTCTCGCGGAAATCGCTGACACATTTGGTGGCGATATCGAGGTACTCTTCCGGGCGATCAATCTTACCTTCCATGTTCTCAAACGGGAACAGATTTGGATTGAAGATCACTTGCCGCATACCGCACAGGAAACCAATACGCTCGGCCCAGTAGCCGCCCAAGCCGACACCACAGATCAGCGGGTGCGCGTCCCCCCCTTGCTGTAATAGCTTGTCGCTCTCTTTCAGCAAGAACTGCATGTCATGTTTAGGGTGAAGCGTGCTGTAACTGACAAGCCTGACATCCGGGTCAATAAACTGCAGTTGCAGCACTTTTTCATGGTTGCCCGGACTGTTGGAATCAAAACCGTGCAGATAGATGATCATGATTATCCTCAGCGTGGAATGAAATCCGGGCAGCGGTGCTTATCTGCCCGAAGCTTTGTGCTCCAGCCAGCGATCTTGTAACGCGCTGAGCTGGTGATGATTCTGCTTCCAGCGTTCGCTGGACTGCAGAGTCTGACGCGTGAAACGACCTTGATGGTATAACTGCGTGACACGCTCCGCCTGGATCGGCGTCAAGTTATCCAACACACTAACCGCGCCTTCGCGCTGATTACACACCAGGATCATGTCGCATCCGGCATTCAGTGACTGCTGTGCGCGCTCGGCATAGCTGCCCATCACCGCTGCACCCTCCATTGACAGATCGTCGGAGAAAATCACGCCATTAAAACCGAGTTCTTTACGCAACACCGTTTGCAACCAATAGGGCGAACCGCTGGCGGGTAAAGGATCGATCTCAGTATAGATAACATGGGCGGGCATCACGGCATCCAGCAGTTGCTCATCAATCAACTGCTTGAAGATCGCCATATCGTGCTGGCGCAGCGTCGCGGCATCGCGTGGATCGCGCGGCGTCTCTTTGTGCGAATCTGCACTCACCGCACCATGGCCAGGGAAGTGTTTGCCGGTGGTTTTCATCCCTGCTTCGTGCATGCCATTAATGAAGCGACGCGCCATTTGCAATGCAATCGCCGGATCTTCGTGGAATGAACGGTCGCCAATTGCCGCACTGATGTGACCGATATCCAGCACGGGCGCAAAGCTGATATCGATATCCATGGCGATCATCTCTGCCGCCATTTGCCAACCCGCCTGCTGTGCAACCTCGCCAGCGGTATTGATATCGTGCAGAGCGGCAAAAGATTGCATGGCAGGCAGCTTGGTGAAGCCATCGCGGAAGCGCTGCACGCGTCCTCCTTCCTGATCCACGGCCACCACCAGACGATTACGTGAGGCGGCACGAATCTGACGTACCAGCTCTGCTAATTGCTCTACGTCGTGAAAGTTGCGGGCAAACAAAATCAACCCACCTACCAGAGGATGCTGCAGAATCTCTCGCTCTTCGGCGTCGAGTTCATAGCTTTCCACATCCAACATCAGTGGGCCGGGGGTATTCATGGTCATGTTTACAATCCTGAGTTAAAGATCCTGCCAGCTGGATCGGGCCAGCTGCTGCAATGTAGGGTCATGGCTCTGCTCGGCGCGCAGCTGATACCAGCATGCCATCAGCAGTTGGAGCCAGGGCTGCCAGCGGCGCATCTGACGCGTTAGCACTTTTTCATCGAGCTGGTTTTGTTGCGCATACCCGGCGATCCAGTCCAATTCGTGTTTCCCATCGACCGCGCACAGTGCCGCGAGTTCCAGCGCCACATCACCGTCGGCCGCGTATTCCCAGTCGATCAGGCGTAATCCATTTGGCGTGGCGATCACATTACCCGCGTGGATGTCCATATGCACCGGTGCGAGACGCAGGGGCTGAGGTTCACCTTGCTTGAGTAAGCGCCGCAAATGGTGCTGCCAGCGCCAGTGGCGTTGCTGACACAGCTGCCAATAGCGCTCTAACAGTGGCGTAAGCCGAAGACGATAGCCTGTTAGCGGCTGCTGATGTAGACGCTGCAATAACGCCAGCACCGCAACTTGCTGTTGATTGAATTGCTCGGGTGTCAGCACTGTACCTGCTAGCCAATCCTGTAATAGCCACGGTTCATGCCAGCGGACAGGAGCAGGGCCGAGTGGTGCATGGCGCATTTTGTGCAACACACGAAATTCGCGCTGTCGATCGACAAACGGGATGGGTTGCAAAGGCGCACGCCTTGCCAGCAGCTCACCCTGCACGGTTTGCACGTGGATGCTGTTGCCGCTTAATCCCGGTAGCGCGAAAAAATGACCGCCAGCTTGCGCTGTCGGCCATTGTTGCTCAATCAGGTGTTGTAGCAGCGGATCAGGGTTGTGCAATACCATTGCCTGACCAGATGATTTCACCGGTCTGCACCAGCATCAGCTGCATTTGCAGTGTGGGAGATTTCACATCACCTTGCGCGTTACTGTAGAGCACATACTGCGCATTGACGTTACGCGCCAGGCCAATGGCCTTACTGCGCGAATTCAGGCTGTCATCCGCGGATAACCCTAACGCTTGCTTCGCTTGCGCTAACTGATCCGGGGTAACTAGCGTAAATTTCCCGTTGTTCGCCAAAGCGCTTTGAATCGCATCGGTGGCTTTATCGCTTTGCAACGCGCCGTTGGTACTGTTTTTAATCCGGTCCACCAGCAATACGCTGCCTGGGTTTACCCCGGCCGACTGCACCATGTTCGCCACTAGTGGCTGTACGCTGGCACTCCAGTTAATGGTTTTCAGCTTAGGCGGTTGCGGCACGGTTTGCGGCGGTGGCACCGGCTGCGTTGGCGGCTGTTCCGGTTGTGTTGGCGTGGTTGGCTGAGTCGGTTCGACCGGTGCCGGAGTTTGTTGCTTCACCACACAACCGGTGAGCATCAGCGCAAATAAAAGTGCGCTGGAACGTTTTACACTGCGAATCACAGCTTACTCCTCAGAGAAAAAGATAGAGACGCACCTTGCTGGCGGTCAAATTGCCGATTTGCGAGACAACTTCTGTGCTGCCATGCGCTGGAACGGTTTGAGTTTGCGCCGGTTCTTCAGGCGTAATCTCCAAGCCTTTATCGTCATACCAATAGAAACGATAGTGCACTGTCACCGGTGTTTCACGCTGATTATAGAGCACGCTGGATGCACGCTGCTGTCCATCACGACTCGCCAGCGTGGGCTCATCGGTAATGATACCGGCAGAAAGCACTGAGGATTCCATCACCAGTGACTGCGAGGTGTTGATCATCGGTTTGTTGCTGCTACAACCCGCCAGGGTCAACAACAACAGGCCACACAGACATAGACGCATCACAAAGTTCGCCTGAGGTTAAATAGCCAGCATCGGGCCCAGCGGCTGTCCGCCAACCAGGTGCATGTGAATGTGGTAAACCTCCTGACCGCCATGACGATTGCAATTCATGATCAGGCGATAGCCATCCTCGGCAATCCCTTCATCACGTGCAATTTTCGCCGCCACAGTAATCATACGACCCAGCGCCTGTTCGTGTGCCGCTTGCACATCGTTGGCCGTGGGAATCAATACATTCGGGATGATCAGAATATGCGTCGGTGCTTTGGGCGCGATATCGCGGAAGGCGGTGACCAGTTCGTCCTGATAAACCACGTCGGCGGGGATTTCGCGACGGATGATTTTACTGAATATCGTTTCTTCAGCCATGGTGCATTTCCTTAAGCCTGGAGTTCAGTCAGGCAGTATGCGTGAGGAATTCTATTTCTTTCAACCTCAGTACCACTTTTCTTGCACTAATTGGCTGCCTTTACGCCATTTTTCTGTGGCAACGCCGGTGTGAGTCACCTCGCATTTTCAATCTTTGGATAAACACAAAAATGAAACGCTGTTTTATAAATTAGAGATATCGCGTCAATATCTTTGTGTTTTTGCCACTTGCTAGCCAGCCCTTGCCAAATTGCGAAGGTTTGCAGGGGCGCGGCGCTCTACTTTCTAACCAATCCGGGCAAGCAGTACGGAGTAAAGAGGGATGTGCAATCCGTCGATTTCAAGGAGAACCTGCCATGCAGTCTCGTAAGATTGGTCTGGGCCATTATCTGGCTTACGGTTCCGGGGATTTCCTCGGTGCAGGCACCACGGCGCTCACCGCCGCTTGGCTGCTCTATTTTTACACCACCTTCTGCGGGCTTTCGCCCATTGAAGCCACGTTTATTTTTGCTGCCGCTCGCGTGCTGGATGCCGTCGTAAGCCCGTTAATGGGCTTCCTGACGGATAATTTTGGCTCAACCTGGCTCGGCAAACGCTTCGGCCGTCGCAAATTCTTTATCCTGCTCGGGATCCCCTGTGTCTTCAGCTATAGCCTGATGTGGCTGAGTGACATGAGTTTCTGGTGGTATCTGCTGACCTATCTGCTGTTCGATATGGTCTACACCATGATTCTGGTGCCTTACGAAACGCTGGTTCCGGAGATGACCGACGACTTCAAACAGAAAACCCGATTTTCCGGTGCGCGTATCGCACTGGCCCAGTTGTCATCCATTTTGGCCGCCTTCCTGCCGGGCATTCTGATTGGCTGGTTTGGTAAAGAAAACCCCGTCTCCTTCTTCTATGCCAGCCTGGTGTTCGCCGTAATCTGCGCGCTGGTGCTGACGCTGGTATGGCGCTTCACCTGGGAACGTGAGCCCGACGATTTTTCCGCTGAATCGCGACGCGCGGAAGCAGATAAAGCACAACTATCGCTGTTGCAAAGTCTCAAGCGCCTGTATGTCGAACTGGCCTCAACGCTGCGTGTGCGTATCTTCCGCCAGCATCTCGGCATGTATCTGGGTGGCTATATCGCGCAAGATGTCTTTAATGCGGTCTTCACCTGGTACGTGGTGTTTGTCCTGATGCAAAGTGCACAGATTGCCTCGAACCTGATGGGGACGATGGCAGTACTGCAATTTATTGCGGTGATGGCCATGATCCCACTCTGTATCCGCATTGGGCCTGCACCGGCTTATCGCTTGGTCGTGGTGCTGTTTGGTCTGAGCGCCCTCTCCTACGCCGCGCTCTGGTACACCGGCATGAACGATAACTTCGCTCTACTCGTACTGATCTCCGCATTAGCCGGTTTGGGCCGTGGCGGCATTAACTATGTGCCCTGGAATACCTATACCTATATTGCCGATGTGGATGAAGTGATCACCGGACAGCGCCGCGAAGGCATTTTTGCTGGGATCATGACGCTCACCCGTAAAGCCTCTCAAGCCGGAGCCGTGATGATTGTCGGCATTGTGCTGCAGTTAGCCGGTTTTACCTCCGGCAAAGCGGAACAGGTCCCTGCGGTTGGCCACACTATTCTGCTGATCCTCAGCGTGGGCACCGTCTGCGTCTTAATTTGTGGCTTTATCGTTTCACTGCGCTTCAAACTGAATCTGCATACTCATACCGTGTTACGTGAAGAGACACTGAAAATGCGCGAGGCCGGGTGCGTGGTGCCCGAACGCATTACGCCGCAAGCGCGCGCCATCGTTGAATCCCTGGCGGGGATGCCCTATGAGAATCTCTGGGGCAATAACAACGTCGGTTACCTCAACCGCCATAAGCCTGCTGCAGCTCCACTGCCTACACAGCGCGGCACACTGCACCCTCTCCCTACCCTGATTAATGATAGGAATGAACCATGACTGTATTTCCTGTAAAGCACAGCGCACTGTTGCGCCAGCCTGAGTATCTTTTGCCGCGCAGTGAGTTAGTGCAGCTAATCCATAAACTGACCAACAATCTGGTGAACATCACCGACCACAGCGGCGAATTTTTGCTACGACTGGATGATGGCCGAGTGATTGATACCAAAGGCTGGGCCGGTTGGGAGTGGACGCACGGCATCGGTCTGTACGGCATGTTGCATTACACACAGCAGACCGGCGATCAGGAAACGCTGAAAATCATCGATGACTGGTTCAGTGCCCGACTGGCAGAGGGCACACCGACGAAAAATGTGAACACCGTATGCCCTTTTTTGACGCTGGCCTACCGTTACGAGGAGACAGGCAATGCGGCATGGCGCCCGGTGTTGGAGCGCTGGGCAGAGTGGGTGATGTATGAGATGCCGCGCACCGAGCAAGGGGGTATGCAGCATATCGTTTATAACAACGAAAATACGCAGCAGCTGTGGGATGACACGCTGATGATGAGTGTCATGGCACTGGCGAAGATTGGTCAGTTGTTGGATCGGCCAGAATTTGTCGAAGAAGCCAGCTATCAGTTCCTGATTCATACCCAATATCTGATGGATCGCCAGACCGGCTTGTGGTTCCACGGCTGGACGTTCGACGGTCGCCACAATTTCGCCAATGCTCGCTGGGCACGCGGTAACAGTTGGCTGACCATCGTCATTCCGGATTTCCTCGAAATGATGAACTGGCCGGAACAGCACGCGACACGCCGTTTTCTGCAGCAGGTGCTGGCAAGCCAGGTTAAAGCTTTGGCAGCCTGCCAGCACAGCAGCGGCTTATGGCATACCCTGCTCGACGATCCGCAAAGTTATCCGGAAGCCTCAGCCACTGCGGGATTCGCCTATGGCATTCTCAAAGCGGTGCGTAAGCGCTATTTGTCCGAGGAATATCGCCCGATGGCGGAGAAGGCATTGCGCGGGGTGATCGCCAATATTGACGAGGACGGAGAGTTGAAACAGGTGTCATTTGGCACCGCGATGGGAAGCGATCTGGACTATTACCGTCAAGTACCGCTGACGTCGATGCCTTATGGCCAGGCAATGGCGCTGCTGTGTTTGACGGAATACTTGCGGGTGTATTTATAACCGTAGAGAAACGGGAGGAATTCGTTTAACGCAACCCATGCCGGGAAAGGTGGGCAACAATATGGGTCATTATCGCCTTATAACTTTGACTTCAATGCCCTATCCCCGTCAGTGAGGCGACTATGCCTGACAAAGTTTTTAAAGGTTTACAAAAAGCCGCACCCCAGTTGAGGTGCGAGGGAGCGGCGGCAGAAGAGTAAAGCGTCCCGCGACAAGGATGTCGCGGGCCGAGCCCCAGGGATGGTTTATGGCGTCTTTACGATCTGCCGCCGCTTCATCGCACAGGCTCGACCTCTGCCCTGACTTCGACCTTGACCTTGACCTTGACCTTAAACTCAGCCTCAATCCAAGCCCCAGCCTTTACATATTACGAATGTAATCATCCATTTCGGTTTTCAGGTTATCGGACTTGGTGCCGAAAATCGCCTGCACACCGGAACCTGCCACCACGACACCACGTGCGCCAAGGTTTTTCAGCTCAGCTTGATTAACCTTAGCGACATCCGCCACGCTGACACGCAGACGGGTAATACATGCATCGAGGTTAGTGATGTTCTCTTTGCCACCAAATGCGGTAATCAGTTTACCCGCCATTTCACTGCCAGTTGCACTGCTCTGTTCCATTGCCGTGTCCTCACGTCCAGGTGTTTTCAGATTCAGCTTCACGATCAGCACACGGAAGACGGTGTAATAGATCAGGCCGTAAATGATACCAACAATCGGGAACAGCCAAATCTTGCTGCTGTTACCGCTCAGCACCACGAAATCGATCAAACCGTGTGAGAAACTGGTGCCATCGCGCATACCCAACAGAATACAGATAGGGAATGCCAGACCAGCCAAAATCGCATGGATCACGTACAGAATCGGTGCCACGAACATGAATGAAAATTCAATCGGCTCGGTGATACCGGTCAGGAATGAGGTCAGCGCGGCGGAGATCATGATACCGCCTACTTTGGCGCGGTTTTCCGGTTTAGCTGAGTGCCAGATAGCAATGGCAGCGGCTGGCAGGCCATACATTTTGAACAGGAAGCCACCAGAGAGTTTACCCGCAGTCGGATCACCCGCCATGTAACGAGGGATATCACCGTGGAACACCTGACCTGCAGCGTTGGTGAACTCGCCAATCTGCATCTGGAAAGGAACGTTCCAGATATGATGCAGACCAAACGGCACCAGTGAACGCTCAACCACACCATAAATCCCGAATGCAACAACCGGGTTTTGATAAGCCGCCCACTGTGAGAAGTCCTGAATCGCGCTACCAATCGGTGGCCAGATAAAGGACAGCACAATGCCGGTGAAAATCGCGGTCAGACCCGAAATGATCGGTACGAAGCGTTTGCCGGCAAAAAAGCCGAGGTACTCAGGCAGTTTAATGCGATAGAAGCGGTTGAACATATACGCGGCAATGGAGCCGGCAATAATACCGCCCAATACCCCTGTATCAGCCAGATGCTTTGCATCAATTTCCGCAGCGGGTAAATGCAACACCAAAGGTGCAACCACCGCCATGGTTTTCACCATGATGCCGTATGCCACCACTGCAGCCAGTGCCGAAACACCGTCATTATTCGTGAAACCTAAGGCGACACCAATCGCGAAGATCAACGGCATATTAGCAAATACGGAACCCCCCGCCTCTGCCATTACATGGGAAACAACAGCAGGTAACCAGCTGAAGTTTGCTGAACCAACACCTAGCAAAATACCGGCAATCGGCAGAACCGATACCGGCAACATCAGCGATTTACCTACTTTTTGCAGGTTCGCAAATGCGTTCTTGAACATAGAAGCTCCTGAGTATGAGTGCATTTTTTTGCGCAGTGCGCATGGCAAAGGGGGAGGATCCTTCACCGGGGGTGACGCTGAGCGTCTTTTGATTTATTACGAAGGGTAAAATAAATAGAGATTTGGTACTTTGACGGCTATCACGTTTCGCTCATGATCATCACTTGCTTTCAGTGATTTCTTACTGACTTGCCTTAATAAACAGCAATAAAACACTGCCCGAGCCGCCTTATCGGCAGCTCAGGTTCGTGCTATCAAATTAATTCAGAGTATGAAATAAAACGAATCAGCCGCCGAGACGACTCATCGGAACATGGAATAGGCGAGAGAAGTTTTCAGTGGTTGCCGCCGCCAGCGTTTCGATATCCACCCCTTTGAGTACGGCCATATAATCAGCTACATCACGGGTAAAGGCGGGCTGATTCTCCTTGCCACGGTGCGGCACAGGGGCGAGGTATGGCGAATCGGTTTCCACCAGCATGCGATCCAGCGGCACGTAACGCGCCGCATCACGAATTTGCTCGGCATTACGGAAGGTCAGAATGCCAGAGAACGAAATATAGAACCCCATATCCAACAATTTTGCTGCGGTGGCTTGGTCTTCAGTAAAGCAGTGCAGCACACCTCCACACTTTTCAACTTGCTCCTCACGCAGAATGGCGAGCGTATCTTCGCGCGCATCACGCGTATGCACGATGATAGGCTTATTCAATGCAATGCCGGTGCGAATGTGTTCGCGAAATGAGGCTTGCTGCTGCGCTTTGGTTTCCTGCTGATAAAAATAATCCAGACCCGTTTCACCCAGCGCGATAACCTGCTCTTCTGCAGCCAAACGACGAAATTCTTCCACATCGTAAGGCGCTTCCTGGTTGAGCGGATGCACGCCGCACGCCAGTGCGATGTTCTCACGCCCAGCCACCAGCTGTTTGATTTTGTAGTAATCCGGCAGCGTAGTGGCAATCGCCAGCATAAATTTTACGTCACGCGCTGCGGCTTTCGCGATCACATCATCGAGGTCGCGGTGCTGCTTTTCATAATCAAGGCCATCAAGATGGCAATGCGAATCAACAATAAACATACTTTTCTCTTAGTTCACTTAACCAACGGTCGCGGGCGTAATCAACTGTCCCCAAGCTAACAGTCGGTCGGTCAAAATCAGTTCACGATTCAGTGCAGCGACATGTAACAGTTGCTCACGGCACTGCATCCACTGCTGCGCACTGGCATTCAAGGCGCTGCTGTTGAGTTGCTGAGCCAGCTGTATGACCACATCAGGACGATCGCCATTGCTGAGCCAATTGCTGGCACCTTGCTGCACTTTCATTGCATCAACCAGCAGCGAAATCAGCCAACTCAAACGCTCTGCCACATCGTCACTGTTTAACGCAGGCAAAAGTTGCAGCACATCACCGTGCAATGCAGTGAGTAAGATTGCACACAACTTTTCACGTGCCTGCCAGCGTTCAGGCTGCAGCAGTGCTAAGGCTGCGGCAGGTGCCCCATTGCTCAACCGTAAGGCGGCACGCAATACTGGTTCCGATTGCGGTTGCTGCTTTTGCAGCCAAGGTAAACTCTGAATCTCTTCCGGCGGAGACAGATGCCACGTCATACAGCGACTGCGTAACGTGGCCAGTAACCGCGAGGGTTCACTCACGCTGAGAAAGAACCAGCAATTCGCGGGCGGCTCTTCCAGCGTTTTCAACAGGGCGTTGGCCGCGGCTTCAGTCAGCTGGGCAGCATCCGGTAGCCAGACAATCTTGGCGCCTCCCTGCTGGGCAAAATGATAGAGCTTTTCAGTGACATCTCTGACCGCGTCGATGCCCAATGAAGATTTGCCCTTTTCAGCTTCCAGTCGATACCAGTCAGGGTGCGTATGCGCCTGCATCAACTGACAGCCATGGCAATGGCCGCAGCTCTTTAACCCCTCGGGCTGTTGGCACATCAACCATCGGCTGACACCCCACACCAGCGCATCATCTCCCATACCGTCAATAGCTTGAATCAGTAAGGCGTGATGCGCCTGACCAGCCTGATGACGAGTGATAATCTGCCGATAAGGCTGGTTCAGCCACGGATACCAGTTCATGCCATCTGGCCTGCTAGCCAGTTTCGCAATGCCAGCTGAAGCGATGATGTCACGCCAGTGATATTTTGTGTCGCATCGATGGTGATAATCGAGGGGTCGGACTCCGCCAATGCCAGATAACGTTCACGCGTGCGCTCAAAAAAGCGCAGCGATTCCTGTTCGATACGATCCAGCTCTCCGCGTGCACGCGCACGTTGCAAACCAATTTCTGGCGTCACGTCCAGATAAAGCGTGAGGTCGGGACGAAAATCTCCGAGCACGGCATCGCGCAGCGTGGTCATCAACTGCGTATCTAAACCACGACCGCCTCCCTGATAGGCTTGTGAGGATAAATCATGACGATCGCCAATCACCCACGCACCACGCGCCAGCGCAGGTCTAATCACGTTTTCAACCAGCTGTACTCTTGCGGCGTACAGCATCAGCAGCTCGGCTTTGTCAGTTACCTGCTCGCCATCAATCCCCTGCTTCACCAGCACCCTTAGCTGTTCAGCCAGCGGCGTGCCGCCAGGTTCACGGGTGAAAACGACATCATGAATACCTTGCTCATGCAGAACCGCGACCACTGCGTCACGCGCCGTGGTCTTGCCTGCGCCCTCCAGGCCCTCAATGACGATAAACTTACTTTTCATTTTTTTCCTTCATAGCCAGTCGGTAAACCTGCACAGCTTTATTGTGACTGGCGAGATTGGTGGTAAAGGTATGACCGCCTTTACCATCAGCAACAAAATAGAGGTAATTCGTTTTCTCTGGATGCGCCGCAGCTTCCAGTGAGGCACGACCCGGCATGGCGATCGGACCAGGCGGTAAGCCACTGATGCTATAGGTATTGTAATCGGTAGGCGTTTCCAGATCTTTGCGCGTCAAGGTGCCGGTATAGCTATCCCCCATACCATAAATCACGGTGGGATCAGTTTGCAGCTTCATGCCGGTACGCAGTCGGTTGATAAACACTGACGCTACGCGCGCGCGCTCTTCACTCACACCGGTCTCTTTCTCAATGATCGACGCCATCGTCACCAAGTCCTGCTCTTTTTTATAAGGCAGATTATCCATGCGCCCCTGCCAGATCTCATCGACCAGCTTATTCATACGGGCGTGAGCACGCTCTAACAGCGCCACATCGCTGGTATTGGCGGTGTAGAGATAGGTATCAGGATAGAAAGCCCCCTCGAGCTGGCTGGCATCCAGTTTCAGGGCTGCCGCCACCGTGGCAAACTCATCGTCCGTCAGCGTGTGTTTGATGTAAGGCGCCTTGCGCAGTTCAACCAGCCACTCTTGAAGACGCGAGCCTTCAACAAAACGTACCGGGAATTGAGCCTCTTTGCCACTGGCCAGCAACTCCAGCAGTTGGCGCACCGTCATATTGCTTTCCAACCGATACGTACCCGCTTTGAATTTGGCCAACTCTGGCTCAAGTTTCAACAAAGGGCCGAACCAGATGCTGTCAGGAATGATGTGCTGGCTCTCCAACTGCGCTTCCAACACCACGCGTCCGCTTCCTGCCGGCAACGTATAAATGGTTTCCTGGTTGATGGTCAAAGGTGTATCGGCTAAACGTTCGATCTGCCAATAACTAAATGCAGCCGCGAGGCCTGCAATCGCCACCGCGCTGGCGAGAATTTTTTCATTCGGGTCATGATGCTTCCATCGTCTGGCAACTGGCCTGCAGTTGCTGATACAGCGTGCGTGCGGTAAATGAGACATCGTCAATTTTCCGCACAGGTAAAACCGGCATCAGGGCATTGCAGATCACCACTTCATCGGCGTTCAGTACATCATCCCTGCTTCCGTCGATCAACTGACAAGCTTGGCCTGATCGCGCCATTTGTGCCATCAGATAACGGCGCATAATGCCGTCAACGCCCGCTTGATCAAGGCGCGGCGTAAAAATGTTATTGCCTTTGCGCCAGAATAAATTGGCCGCACAGCATTCCACCACCGTCCCTGCAGTGTCAAGCACCAGCGCTTCGTCAGCTTCAGTTTGATCGAGATGGTGGCGAATCAGAACTTGCTCCAATCGGTTAAGATGCTTAAGTCCCGCCAGCAATGGATTTCGCGCCAGCGCGATCGGGCTGGTCACGAGGGTTGCCCCCTGCTGCTGCAAGGTTGCGTAATGCTGCGGCCAGGGTGAAAGAGACAGAATGCGTGTTGGCGCCATGCAACCCTTGCGGCTATAGCCTCGGCCGCCTGCGCCTGGCGTCAAAATCACTTTCAATACGGCTTGATTTTGCTGGGCGGCAACTTGCTGCATCTCCGTTGCCAACTGGGCCAGATTGGGTAATGGCATAAGCAAGCGCTCACAGGTTTTTTGCAATCGCTGTAAATGGGCTTCCAACAGCTGGATTTTGCCGTCCAGTATAGCCGCCGTTGTGAAACAGCCGTCACCAAACTGGACCGCGCGATCCCGCGCAGTAATGTCGGTCTGTTCAATGCCGTTAATCCACATAGCCATTGCCCCTAACTGCTGTGCTGTCTGAATACCACTGACGGAGGTAAGAATCCACGCTGTTGCGTGACAAAATATAAAAAAAGGCCCGCATTGCGGGCCTCTGTTTGGGCTAGGTAGGGATTATACCTTGCGGAAAATCAGCGAGCCGTTGGTGCCGCCAAATCCGAAGGAGTTACACAACGTGTACTCCAATCCACTCACTTGACGCGCCGTATGCGGCACGAAGTCAAGATCACAACCTTCATCTGGATTATCCAGATTGATGGTTGGTGGAACCGCTTGATCACGCAGCGCCAGAATCGAATAAATCGCTTCTACCGCGCCTGCTGCACCCAGCAAGTGGCCAGTCATGGATTTGGTAGAACTCACCATTACGCTGTGAGCCGATGCACCAAATACAGACTTAACCGCTTGAGCTTCGGCTTTATCACCCGCTGGCGTTGAGGTGCCATGCGCGTTGACGTAGCCAATCTGTTCGGCATTCAGTTGCGCATCACGCAATGCATTTATCATTGCTGCTGCTGCACCCGAACCGTCCTCTGGTGGAGACGTCATGTGGTAAGCATCGCTACTCATGCCGAAACCAATGATTTCCGCATAAATTTTCGCACCGCGCTTTTTCGCATGCTCGTACTCTTCCAGCACTACAATGCCCGCACCGTCGCCCAACACAAAACCATCACGATCTTTATCCCACGGACGGCTTGCCGCCTGCGGATTGTCATTATTGGTAGAAAGCGCACGTGCTGCACCGAAGCCACCGACACCCAGCGGGGTACTGGCTTTCTCTGCACCACCTGCCAGCATCACGTCTGCATCGTTATAAGCAATGATACGTGCTGCATGGCCAATGTTATGCACGCCAGAAGTACAAGCAGTCGCAATGGAGATGCTTGGACCTTTCAGGCCATACATGATGGTCAGGTGACCGGCCACCATGTTAACAATGGTAGAAGGAACGAAGAACGGGCTGATTTTGCGCGGGCCGCCGTTGACCAGTGAACTGTGGTTGTCTTCAATCAAACCCAGTCCGCCAATGCCGGAACCGATAGCTGCGCCGATGCGACCGGCATTCTCATCAGTTACGACCAGACCGGAGTCCGCCATAGCCTGAATACCAGCAACAATGCCGTATTGGATGAAGTCATCCATCTTGCGCTGATCTTTGCGCGAGATGAATTCATCGCAATTAAAATCTCTTACTAAGCCCGCAAAGCGTGTTGCGTAGGCACTAGTATCAAAATGGTCGATCAGGCTGATGCCGCTCTGACCGGCAAGGAGAGCACTCCAGGTAGACTCTACGGTATTGCCGACAGGAGACAACATGCCAAGACCAGTCACAACTACACGACGCTTAGACACGTACGTCCTCCAGGGAGGGAAAAAATAACGCTATGTGGGGCAAACATAAAACTCAGGCGGTCGAGGAGACCGCCTGAAGATATTCATTAGCCTTGGTGGCTATTGATGTAATCGATCGCTGCCTGAACGGTAGTGATTTTCTCAGCTTCTTCGTCTGGAATTTCAGTATCAAACTCTTCTTCCAGAGCCATTACCAGCTCAACGGTGTCAAGAGAATCTGCACCCAGGTCTTCAACGAAAGAAGCAGTGTTAATCACTTCGTCTTCTTTAACACCCAGCTGCTCAGCTACGATTTTCTTAACGCGTTGTTCGATATCGCTCATACTATTTAATTTCCTATCAAAACTCGCTTTCGCGATGGTTTTCGTAGTGTATAAAATGTTGAAAAAGATGCAACAAAATCCCGGCTGGTCGAACCACGATTTTGCGCTATTCTGCGGTGTTTACCGCAGATAATGCAAATGTTTTCGTGATTATCAGACCATGTACATGCCGCCATTGACGTGGAGCGTCTCACCCGTGATGTAAGAGGCTTCGTCAGAGGCTAAGAATGCAACAGCATTGGCAATCTCCTGCGGGTCGCCTAAACGACCTGCCGGCACTTCTGCCAAAATGCCCGAGCGCTGATCTTCGTTCAGTGCACGCGTCATGTCCGTCTCAATAAAGCCCGGAGCCACGACGTTTACTGTAATGCCACGTGACGCAATTTCTCGCGCCAGTGATTTGCTAAAGCCAATCAAACCTGCTTTTGCTGCCGCATAGTTTGCTTGACCCGCGTTACCCATGGTTCCAACAACAGAACCGATGGTAATGATACGGCCCACGCGTTTTTTCATCATGGCACGCAATACCGCCTTGGAAAGACGGAAGACAGATGTCAGGTTGGTATCAAGGATATCCGCCCACTCATCGTCCTTCATGCGCATCAACAGATTGTCACGCGTAATGCCTGCATTATTGACTAAAATGTCCACTTCGCCAAATTCGGCGCGAACTTTCTCGAGCACGCTCTCAATGGAGGCGGCATCGGTGACGTTCAACAGCAGACCTTTACCGTTATCGCCGAGGTAAGCACTGATTGCTTCCGCACCGCTTTCACTGGTGGCGGTTCCCACCACTTTCGCACCGCGCGCAACCAGCGTTTCCGCGATCGCACGGCCAATGCCGCGGCTTGCGCCAGTCACCAGCGCTACTTTACCTTCAAAGCTCATGTTTTTCCTCTTATTCCTGTGTAAGCGCAGCATTCAGTGACGCAGAATCGTTCACTGCAGCTGCGGTCAGGCTGTCCACAATGCGTTTGGTCAGACCGGTCAGGACTTTGCCTGGGCCGATCTCCAGCAACTGGCCAACGCCTTGGGTGGCAACAAATTCAACCGCTTCGGTCCAACGCACTGGGCTGTATAGCTGGCGAACCAGTGCACTGCGGATCGCAGCGGCATCAGTTTCACACTTCACGTCAACGTTGTTAACAACAGGCACAGTCGGTGCGTTGAAAGTGATGCTTTCGAGCGCCACAGCAAGTTTATCCGCTGCGGGCTTCATCAACGCACAGTGTGATGGCACGCTCACAGGCAACGGCAGAGCACGTTTGGCACCTGCAGCCTTGCAAGCTGCACCAGCACGTTCAACAGCTTCTTTGTTACCCGCAATGACCACTTGGCCTGGCGAGTTAAAGTTAACAGGAGACACCACTTGGCCTTGCGCACTCTCTTCACAGGCTTTACGGATCGATTCATCATCGAGGCCGATAATGGCTTGCATGGCACCCGTACCCTCAGGTACAGCTTCCTGCATCAGCTTGCCGCGCAGTTCAACCAGCTTAATGGCATCGGCAAAGTTCAGCACGCCAGCACAAACCAGCGCAGAGTATTCACCCAAGCTGTGGCCAGCCATCAGCAAAGGTTGTGGGCCGTTTTTGCTCTGCCAGACGCGATAGATGGCGACAGAAGCCGCCAGCAATGCAGGTTGGGTCTGCCAGGTTTTATTCAGCTCTTCAGCCGGGCCTTGTTGCACCAGCTGCCATAAGTCGTAACCCAGTGCATCAGAAGCTTCACGGAAGGTGGCTTCAACCTGCGGATTTTCGACAGCCAATTCGGCCAACATGCCAACGGTCTGCGAACCCTGTCCTGGGAAAACAAAAGCAAATTGCGTCATCATTCGTTCCTGTCAATCAAAAGCGAACCAGCGCCGAACCCCAGGTGAAACCGCCACCAAAGGCTTCAAGCAGAATCAAATGTCCTGGCTTGATACGACCATCGCGCACCGCTTCGTCCAGTGCAGTAGGCACTGACGCAGCAGAAGTGTTGCCGTGGCGATCCAGTGTCACCACCACTTTTTCCATACCCATGCCGAGCTTTCTGGCGGTGGCGCTGATAATGCGCAGGTTGGCCTGATGCGGCACCAGCCAATCGAGCATTTCACGGTCAAGGTTATTGGCTTGCAGCGTCTCGTCCACAATGTGGGCAAGTTCGGTCACCGCGACTTTAAAGACTTCGTTACCGGCCATGGTGAGATAAGCTGGCTCATCCTGATGTTCACGATCTTGATACGGCAGCGTCAGTAGCTTGCCATAACGTCCGTCAGCATGCAGATGCGTTGACAGGATACCAGGTTCTTCACTTTGACCCAGCACCACAGCACCCGCGCCGTCACCAAACAGGATGATGGTGCCACGATCGTTAGGATCGAGAGTACGGGCTAAGACGTCTGCACCGATCACCAATGCATGCTTAACCACACCATTTTTGATGTACTGATCGGCTACGCTAAGCGCATAAGTGAAGCCCGCGCACGCGGCGGCCAGATCGAAAGAAGCACAGTCATTAATCTCCAGCATTTGCTGGATCATGCACGCTGAACTTGGGAAAGCATGGCTGGAAGATGTGGTCGCCACAATAATCAGGCCTACATCGCTGGCCGCAACACCCGCCATCTCTAGCGCGCGCTGTGCAGCTGCAAAGCCCATAGTGGCAACCGTTTCATCTGGCGCGGCAATGCGGCGCTCACGGATACCGGTACGCGTGACAATCCACTCGTCCGAAGTCTCCACCATTTTTTCCAGATCCGCATTGGAGCGAACCTGCTCAGGCAAATAGCTGCCCGTACCGATAATTTTGGTAAACATCTACGCTTTGTCACTCCTGGCTAATACAGCGTCAAGGCGCGCAGCAATCCTCTCTGGGACTTGCCTTCGCACCGCCTGCTCTGCCTGCTCTATCGCCACGGCAAACGCACGTTGATTCGCCGCACCGTGGCTTTTGATCACTGTCCCGCGCAATCCTAACAGACAAGCGCCATTGTACTGGTCGGGGTTGAGATGACCGAAACGTTTAGCCAGACGCTTTTGCAACCAGCGCCCAACCCATTTCAACCACCACGCCCGTTTTTTCCCATCCTCTGACGACTTGAGCAGAGAAAGAAACATTCTTACCACGCCTTCCATGGTTTTAAGCGTGACGTTTCCCACGAAGCCATCACAAACCAGCACATCCGTCTTGCCGGTGAGGAGATCGTTCCCCTCAAGGTAACCAATATAGTTGATTTGCGGTGTGTCTCGTAGAACCGCAGATGCTGCGCGAATCGTTTCCAACCCTTTGGTCTCTTCCTGCCCAATGTTGAGCAGTGCGACACGTGGCTTGGTGATTTCCAGCACCTCTTCGGCCATTACTGCACCCATGACCGCAAACTGCACCAGCATTTCGCTGTCAGAATCCACGTTCGCACCGAGATCCAGCACCACCGTTTTGCCCTGTTGCTGATGCGGCAATACGGTCATCAACGCCGGACGATCAATGCCATCCAGCGGTTTCAATAACATTTTGGCTAAACCCATGAGAGCACCGGTATTCCCGGCACTAACACAGGCTTGCGCATTCCCCTCTTTCACCTGTTCTAACGCCACACGCATTGAGCTGCCACGGCTGTTTCGAATAGCTTGTGAAGGTTTGGCATCACTTGCAATAACCGATTCGGCAGGGATCACCTGCACACGCCCCAGTAACGAGGAATCCGCTTTGGCAAGAAATGACGAGATGATGTCGGGGTCCCCGACCAGAAGTAAAACCAGATGCGTATGAGAGGCCAGTGCCTGCAAGGATGCAGGCACTGTCACGCAGGGACCGAAGTCCCCGCCCATGGCATCAACTGCCAGGGTCAAACGTGTCAAGGTATCGCCTTGCGTAACTGCAAAGAATTACTTGGTGATAACCTTGCGACCGCGGTAGTAACCATCCGCAGTGATATGGTGACGCAGATGAGTTTCACCAGAAACTTTATCTACTGACAGAGCTGCGGTGGTCAGCGCATCGTGTGAACGACGCATACCACGCTTAGAACGGGTTGGTTTATTCTGTTGTACGGCCATGGACCTTACTCCTATTACTTACGCTTTAAACTGGCTAATACGGCAAATGGATTTGGTTTTTCTGCCTCTTCAGGCAACTTACCAAATACCATGTCCGCGTCGGACACTTCACAGTGTTCAGAATCATGCACCGGAACTACAGGCAGCGCGAGGATGAGTTCATCTTCGATAACTGCCAGCAAGTCGATTTCGCCGAAATCATTGATATCAACTGGCTCGTAAGCTTCCGGCAGTGCCTCGGCCTGTTCATCAGAAGAGACAGGACTGAAGCAATAGCTTACGTGAACATGGTGCGGAAATGACTGGTTGCAGCGTTGACATGACAAAGTCACCTGCGTTTCAGCTGTTCCTTGCAGAACCGCTAAGCGCTGGTTGTCAATCGCAAACGACATGGTGCATTCCACATCACTGTCCACACTCACGACCGTGTCACCCAAGCGCGCCACCAATTCAGGTGCATACACACCTTGGTAATCAAGGCGTTTTTGCGCGGCGCGGGCCACATCGATCGTCAGGGGTAATTTTACCTTTTGCATAGGGCGCGCATATTAACTTTGTAACGTCATAGAGTCAAAGAAAAAGGCCGGTTTACAGCATCTTTCACCCGTTAGTCGCATCCAGTGCGGCGCATAGTTTAAAATGCCTGTCATGTTTACGCTATCTATTCTGAAAAAAAATGATGACACCCTTAATTCTGGCTTCCACCTCCCCTTTCCGTCAGGCGATCTTGAGTAAACTTGGCCTGCCTTTTATCTCTGTTGCACCGCAGTGTGACGAAACACCACAGGCTGGCGAGTCTGCGCAGAATCTGGTTCAGCGCCTGGCATTAGGCAAAGCGCAGGCGTTAGCCGCCGACTATCCCGACCACTGGATAATCGGTTCCGACCAGGTCTGTGTGCTGAATGGCACCATCACGGGTAAACCTCATACTGTCGAAAATGCCTGCCAGCAACTCGCTGCAGCGAGCGGTAAAGTCATTACCTTTTATACCGGGTTGGCACTGATTCAACCGCAAAGCGGGCAACAGTGCGTCATCTGTGAACCTTTTAACGTGCACTTTCGCTCATTAACCGCTGCTGAGATCCGCCAGTATGTTGAAAAGGAGCAGCCGTTAAACTGCGCGGGTAGCTTTAAAAGTGAAGGGATGGGGATTTGTCTGTTTGAACAGTTAGAAGGACGCGATCCCAATACGCTGATTGGCTTACCGCTGATCGCTTTGAATGAAATGTTGCTAAAAGTGGGCATCAACGCATTAAGTTGATGCCCGGAGCATTAGGCTTTTTTGCTACGTAGCTTTTCCAGGCAGCGCTTAAGCGCGCCATCAAGCGGCGCTTCCATTCGCAACACTTCTCCGGTGTTCGGATGGGTAAAAGTCAGTGCCGCCGCGTGCAAGAACAGCCGAGCCAAACCTGTTGATGCGAGTTGGCGATCAAACTCACGGTCGCCATAACGATCGTCGAAAGCGATAGGATGACCGCCATGCAGCGTGTGGACACGAATCTGATGCGTGCGACCGGTCACCGGACTTGCCTTCACTAAGGTCGCAAAACCAAAACGCTCTTCCACTTTGAAACGCGTTTCTGAAGGTTTACCCTCTGCACTGACACGCACCACACGTTCACCGCTTTGGAGAATGTTTTTCAGCAGCGGTGCCTGCACCACTTTCAGATGCGAAGGCCAGTCACCACGAACCAGTGCCAGATAATCTTTCTGCATCCCTTTTTCGCGTAACTGCTCATGCAGCGAACGCAATGCAGATCGTTTCTTGGCCACCAGTAAAATGCCGGAAGTGTCACGATCCAGGCGATGGACTAATTCCAAGAACCGCGCTTCCGGGCGTAATGCTCGCAGACCTTCAATCACACCAAAACTCAGCCCGCTGCCACCATGCACCGCTGTACCTGACGGCTTATTGAGGACTAACAGATGATCATCTTCATACAGGATGGCATTCGCCAGCGCGGCAACCTTGTCGAGTTTCGGTGATACGGCCTGGTCTTCACGCTCTGCCACTCGCACCGGCGGAATACGCACTTCATCCCCTGCTTGCAGCTTGTATTCGGGTTTCACGCGCCCTTTATTCACTCGCACTTCGCCTTTACGCAAAATGCGATAAATCATACTTTTCGGCACACCCTTGAGTTGGGTGCGCAAAAAGTTATCAATTCGTTGTTCGGCATTTTCAGCCGTAATGGCGACATAAAGTACGCCGGGATTCTCTGTTTTCATGGCGGCGATTCTAAATAGTGTCCCCGGATAGCGCCACCCCTTTTTCTGTGCTTAACTCTCTCTTTATCGCATTGGTAAAAGGTCATAATGATGACTTTTTCATCGATACGATGTTAAGCCCTGCAAATGAACAGGTTAAGGATGCACAAACTTCACAGCTTGGCAAAAGTCGCCTTGCTATATGTGAGTGAGCAATGGAATAATGCAGGGGTTTCTGTCCTGGAAAGAGTCAGGCAGGAAAAAGAGCGAAATTAAGGTATTTTGCCGGATAAAACGGACACGCAGCAATGGCGTAAGACGTGATGTTTAATCAGGCACTTAGCGGGCTGCGGGTTGCGGCCTGGACGACAGACTGGGATGTGTGGATTTTGAATACTCTGTAGCATTTCCACCTTCAGGCGCTGGTTTTCCTTATGAAAAACAGGCCACCGACAAGATTTGCGCCTCTTTAGCCGCCGACAACCGTGAGGTTGACGTCAGTGCATTAAGACACGAGGCCATCGGTTGATTCTCGTCCATGGGTAACGATGCCCGCAGCTTTATCACTCATGTGAGAATAACGAGTAAGTCACGATGAAAAGAATGTTAATTAACGCATCTCAGCAGGAAGAGTTGCGCGTTGCCCTTGTTGACGGCCAACGTCTGTACGATCTGGATATCGAAAGTCCCGGACACGAGCAGAAAAAAGCCAATATCTACAAAGGTAAGATCACCCGTGTTGAACCCAGCCTCGAAGCGGCATTTGTCGATTATGGTGCTGAACGTCACGGTTTCCTCCCTCTTAAAGAAATTTCTCGCGAATACTTCCCTGCTAATTACAACGCGCATGGCCGTCCAAACATCAAAGAGGTGTTGCGTGAAGGTCAGGAAGTTATCGTCCAAATTGATAAAGAAGAACGCGGAAATAAAGGTGCAGCACTGACAACCTTTATTTCACTGGCCGGTAGCTATCTGGTTCTGATGCCTAACAACCCTCGCGCCGGTGGCATTTCTCGCCGTATCGAAGGGGATGACCGTACCGAGCTGAAAGAAGCCCTCTCCGCGCTGGAATTGCCAGAAGGAATGGGTCTGATTGTTCGCACCGCAGGCGTCGGCAAATCTGCCGAGTCACTGCAGTGGGACCTCAGTTTCCGCCTTAAGCACTGGGAAGCCATTAAAAAAGCCGCCGATAGCCGCCCTGCACCTTTCCTGATCCATCAGGAAAGTAACGTAATTGTGCGCGCCTTCCGCGACTACCTGCGCCAGGATATCGGTGAAATCCTCATTGATAACCCAAAAGTCCTGGAGCTGGCTCGTCAGCACATTGCTGCCCTCGGCCGTCCAGACTTCAGCAGCAAAATCAAACTGTACACCGGTGAAATTCCGCTGTTCAGCCACTACCAAATCGAATCGCAGATTGAATCCGCTTTCCAGCGTGAAGTGCGTTTACCTTCCGGTGGCTCGATTGTTATCGACAGCACCGAAGCGTTAACCGCTATCGACATCAACTCCGCGCGTGCAACACGCGGTGGTGATATCGAAGAAACGGCGTTCAATACCAATCTGGAAGCGGCCGATGAAATCGCGCGCCAACTGCGTCTGCGTGACCTCGGTGGCCTGATCGTCATCGACTTCATCGACATGACCCCTGTTCGTCACCAGCGCGCGGTGGAAAACCGTCTGCGCGAAGCGGTGCGTCAGGATCGCGCGCGTATTCAGATCAGCCATATTTCTCGCTTCGGCCTGTTGGAAATGTCGCGCCAGCGTCTCAGCCCATCGCTGGGTGAATCCAGTCATCACGTCTGCCCACGCTGTAGCGGTACGGGCACCATCCGTGATAACGAGTCGCTGTCGCTGTCTATTCTCCGCTTAATCGAAGAAGAAGCGCTGAAAGACAACACTAAAGAAGTGCATGCGATTGTTCCAGTCCCTGTCGCTTCCTACCTGCTGAACGAAAAACGTGATGCAGTTAGTGCGATTGAGAAACGTCAGGGCGGCGTGCGTGCCATCATCGTGCCAAACGATCAGATGGAAACACCACACTACTCAGTCCTGCGCGTGCGCAAGGGTGAAGAGACACAAACGCTCTCTTATCACCTGCCGAAACTGCATGAAGCAGAAATGGCCCTGCCTTCGGAAGAAGAGAGTGCCGAGCGTCGTCGTCCTGAGCAGCCAGCACTGGCCGCTTTCGTGATGCCAGATGCACCACCTGCGCCAGTTGAGATTGAACAAGAGATTAAGCCGACTGCAACAGCAGAAGCTAAACCGACTAAAGCAGTCGCCGCACCTGCTGCCGCTGCTAACCCGGGCTTTATTGCACGTCTGTTAGGTGGCTTGAAAAAACTGTTTGCTGGCGATGCGCCTGCAGCTGCACCGGCCGAAGTGAAAACGGAAGAGCAACCTGCGGCTGAGGGTGAGAATAACTCACAACGTGGTGACCGTCGTAACAACCGTCGCAACAATAATCGTCGTGAGCGTACGCCGCGTAATGGCGAAAATGTTCAGGGTCGTGAAGGCCGCGAGCCACGTGAAGCACGCGAACCACGTGAGTCTCGTGAACCGCGCGAAGCCCGTGAGCCACGTGACAACCAAGACAATCGCCGCAACAAGCGTCAAAACGAGCCACGTGGTGAGCGTCCGGCCCTGACCGAAGAGCAGCTGCAGCAGCGTGATGAGCAGCAGCAACAGCGTCGCGAACAACGTGCTGAGCGCCAGCGCCGTCGCCAGGAAGAGAAACGTAATCAGCAGGAGGATCAAAAAGCCGCTGAGACCGTAACTCAAACTGACACCGTTGATGAAAGCGTTGCGCAGGAAGAAGAGCGTGTGCAGGTGATGCCACGTCGCAAACAACGTCAGTTGACCCAACGCGTGCGTGTTGGTGATACGGGTGAAGTCGCGGCCGCGATTCCAACACCTGTCGCAACTGAAGCAGCCGTTGAAACGGCACAGCGTGTGCAATTCAATGAGCAAGCTGAAGTCGCGCAGGAAGATCAGGACGAAGGTGATAGCCGTGACAGCGCTAATATGCCGCGCCGTTCACGTCGTTCTCCACGTCACCTGCGTGTTAGCGGTCAACGTCGTCGTCGTTATCGTGACGAACGTTACCCAACGCAGTCTGCGATGCCGCTGGAATCAGCTGCTGCCTCTCCAGAGATGGCGTCAGGCAAAGTTTGGATTACCTACCCGGTTGCCCAGACTCACGAGCATTTCACCTCTCAGGAAGCGCTGAACGAAATGCCAGAATACGGCTATGATGCACCAGCAGTAGAAGAACTGCCGGTGGCCGTTGAAGCCGCATCAGCCGTTGCAGCACAGCCAGAAGCGCAAGCGATCGTTCATCAGGTTGAACCGCAGCCACACACTGAAGTGCCAGTGGTGAATACCGATGATCTTTCACCTGTTGTTGCCCCTGTTAACGAAGAGCCTGCTGTTATTTCTGCAGCTCAAGAGCAGACGGCACAAGTAACAGCTGCAGAAGCCGTATCGGCAGTTGAAGTTGAAGTTGCAGCTGTTCCTGTTGCTGAGGTTGAAACTGCTCCAGTTGAAGCGGTTGCTGCTAAGGTTGAAGAAGCCGTAGCCGAACCTGTCACCGCGCATGTTAGCGAAGCAGTAGAGACAGCCGAGCAGGCACCGGCAGATGTTGCGCCAGCGGTTGAAGCTGAGGTGGAAGAAGTGCTGAGTGCACCTGTCGCCGCTGAAGCGCCCGTCACTCCAGTGGCTGAACCGCATGCACCTGTTGCCGCACGTGATACCGCAATCAGCAATGTTGAAACTCGCTGGAAACATCACGCAACTGCGCCGATGACGAAAGCACCAGCCCCTGCTTGGGAGCCTGAAACGGTTCGCCACAGTGACTGGGTACGTCCGGTGTTCGACTTTGACGGTCGTGGTTCTGCAGGCGGCCACAGCGCTACCCATCAGGCAACCGCACCGGCAACGCGTCCAGAAAGCATTTAAGTCTCAGCAGTAAAACAGCCTTATCCAAACCCCGACTTGTTCGGGGTTTTTTATCGCCTGTTTCTACCGAACGGTAACGCGGTTATTCATCGCGCAGCCTCCCAGCAAGGATGCCAGTGACAGATGTGCATCATATTGCACAGCCAGATCACATCTCTCTCCAGCGCTTCACTCCCTTAACGGTTAGAGGTTTTGCTACAGGCAAAAAAATCCCACGGCCTCGAAAGACAGTGGGAGAAACTAAGCGCGCCCGGTTTAAGCACGCTCAAATTTTCAGGTCAGATAAATTAAGAGTTCAGCTGGAACAGCGACATCTTCGACATATCAGTGAAGGTTTTATATGACGCTTGAAGTGCCGTTTGTTGCATGGTGTAGCTGGAAATCGCTTGGGTGTAATCCACCTCAACCAGATTACTCATCTGCGTGGCCATAATGGTGTCATTGGTGTCACCTTGCGCATCAAGGGTGTCAACTTCATCCATTTTAATGCCGGTATCTGAACGTACAGTGAGCACATTGTTAAGGGAGTTACTCAGACCACGGTTGGTTTTATCCATCGCGTCCTGGAAGGTTTGCTGTGTCGCTTCATCAGCATCGGCCTGCGGGACTTTCAGTGCCGCAATGGCGCTATCCAGCATCTCAAAGACATTCGTTTCGCTGGGACTGCCGTCTGGTTCGGCTTTGGCATTACTGCTGAGCGACATAAACACCGAATCGCCAGTATTGCCTACCGTCATCGTGCGACTGTCACTGACTTGTTGGCTGATAGCATCAGTACCGCCGACATAAGTGACGCCGCTTCCTGTATCGCTAAATGGTGCACTTTCGGTTTTATAGCCCGCAAAGATATAACGGCCATTAGAGTCTTTCGTATTGGCCAACCCGAGTAGCTGATCGCGCAATCCCTGTAACTGGGTGGCGTATGAAGCACGGTCATCATCGCTCAACGTCCCCGTTGAGGCGGCGACGATGGTGGTTTGCGCAGACTGAATGGCAGTCGTCACACCCTGCAGGGTATTTTCCTCAAAAGACAAGCTTTGGTTAGCAAAAGTACGCGCGGTTGCATACTGGCTACTTTTTGCCTGCGACTGTGCCAGGACAACCGAACTTGCCGCAGCAATCGGATCATCCGATGGATTATTCACACGTAAACCGCTTGAAAGCTGCTGCCCGACTTTTAACCAAGAAGATTGCGAATCAGTGATTCCGCGAACCTGTTGGTCAAAAATCATATTAGTACTTAAACGCATGTTTTTTATCCTCTTTTTACTTAGCCGCGGATATCCATCAGCGCATTAAAAATCGTACTTGCCGTCTGAAGTACCTGCGCATTAGCCATGTAAAACTGCTGATACTTGGTCAGGTTGGAGTACTCTTCATCAAGGTTGACGCCGGAAACGGATTGTTGACGATCCGTTAACTGAGTCACCACGCTTTCTTGAGTGGTACTTGCCGTCTCCAGTGAGCTGGTTTTATTACCCACAGTGCTGACGATCGTCGCGTAGGCTTGTGCCAGTGTCGAATTACCGTTAACCAGCTTCGAGTTCTGCAGATCCAACATCTTTTGTGCGTTGGTATTATCGCTTTCACCACTAGTGGCGCTTGAAGCAGCCGCAATTTGTGACTCATCAGTAATGGCAACCGTCATACCACTGATCACGTTTTGCACCGGTTTCACCAAGAAGCTGTCTTTGGCTTTGGCATCACCCGTTACCGTCAGGTCCAGACCATCAAAACTCAAAGTGGTATTGCCATCGCTGTCAGTGCCCGGGGTAGCCGTCACCTTCACGTTGTCTGACATACGTGTGACTGACCAGTTGCTGCCGTCATAGCTCACCGTGTAATTAGAGGCTTTCAAGGCACTGCTATCCGACCAGGCTGCAGTGACTTCTGCGGTACCGGTATTCTTGGTATTGCTTAACACCGTGGGGCTGCCGATGGTAAAGAAATCAGTACCCTGATCGCCATTACTGTCGTAACCCGCCGTCTGCACGGCATTGAAGCTGGTGGTGAATGCGGCCGCCAACTGGCCTAACTGGTTCTGCGCGGTATCCAGGTCCTGCGTACGGAAGGCGAGCAGACCACCCAGTGAACCGGTCGTCAGCGTTTTTTCTGGGATTTCAACGTTGCCAGCCAGCTTGTCAACATAACCCACGGTGGTACGTGAAGGATCGCTGCTGGAAGGCATCGCGACCAACTGCGTGGTATTTTTACCGTTGACCAGCGTGGTACTACCCATGGAAACGATGTAGTTGCCATCCTGCTTGGAAACGGTGACGCCAACGACGTTATTCAGGCTGTTAACCAGCTGATCACGTTGATCCAGCAGATCATTCGGCGCTGATCCATCTGAAGAGGTGAGCTTCGAGATTTGCGTATTGAGGTTGGCAATCTGGCTGGTGTAGGTATTGATCTGATCCACGCTGGACGACACATCTGTATTCACGCTGTTCTGCATGCTGGTGAGATATTGCGAGGTGGTCTGAAACTGATTCACCAGGCCCTGCGCATAACTCAGCATCGACTGACGTGCAGAAGGATCGCTCGCGTTACTCACCACGTTGGACACGTTAGTAAAGAAGCTTTGAATCGACGTCGACAAACTGGTGGTCGAGGTGGAAAGCAAATCATCGATGTTCGAAATCTGCGAGTACTGTGAGTTCACCGCACTGTAATTAGCACTGGAACCGCGCAACTGCGCCGTGATGAACTCATCATATTCACGCTGCACGCCCGTGACATTCACACCATTACCGTAATAGCTGCTGCCAGATAGGGTACTGTTGGCTTCGTTCAGCAGAATGGTTTGACGCGAATATCCCGCGACCGTGTAATTACTGATGTTATTACTGGTGGTGCTTAATGCGGCCTGTGCGGCGCTCAGCCCACTCATCGCTGAGTTAATTATGCTGGACATCTCGGTTCCTTTATTTCCCGTTAACCGGGCTGGCAGTCATCAGTGCGATTGTGCGGGCGAGAATGCCCGCAGCTTATGATGGTTATCGGCGTGCTTAAGTGAAACTTGAGGCAAAAAATCAGAACAAATCAGTGATATCCTGGCTGTAAGCCTTCACCACTTTTTCACCCATGTTTTTGAATTGCTGAATCATTCCCACCAATTTCTGCGCATATTTCGGATCGGTGGCGTAGCCCGCTGCCTGCAGGGCTCGTGCGCCCTGCTCCGGCGTTTCGGCATTGGCCACCGCGGCATAGCGTGGGTTATTGGAAAGCAGTTTGACGTAGTCGCTGAGCGCTTCCATATAGGAGCCATACACACGGAAGGTCGCGTGGACTTTCTTGGCTACACCGCCCTCATATTCCGTGGTCATGATGTCGGTGGTCTCGCCCTTCCAGTCTCCCCCCGCCTTAATGCCAAACACGTTGTAGCTCGGTTTGCCATCGCGCGTCAGTATCTGTCGCTGGCCCCACCCTGATTCCAGAGCAGCCTGCGCCAGGATCAGGTGATGAGGAATACCACTCTGTTGGCTGGCGACCTGGGCGGGCTGTGCCAGCTGCGCAATAAAATCATTGCTGTCAGCCGGGAAGCTCGAAGGTGAAACCGGCAGGCGCGGTACCGCTTTACGCACCATCTGCTCCAGCTGGCTGGACGGCAGATTGCTATAGATAAAGCTGTTATCCAGCTTCATCGGGACCGTGCCCGCAGTTTCATCAGGCTCTTGTGCCGGCTGCATCTGCTTCACGATCAGATCTGCCATGCCTAATCCATGCTTGCCAATTTCCTGCGCAATCTGCTGATCGTACATCGAGGTATACATACGTGTTGAATCGCTGCTGAAAATGCCATCTTTCGGCAGCGTGTCACGCATACTCTTCAGCATCATCTGCACGAACATACCCTCAACCTGCTTCGCGACCTGCAGCGCCTTCCCTTTCGGGTCGGCGGCGGCTTCACGTTTCAGGTCGTTAAGCGAGCGGCTGTCGTATGCCGCGTTCATCAGCGATTGCGTATCCGTCATCAGATGATTTCCAGTTTGGCGCGCAGACAACCTGCGCTCTGCATGGATTGCAGAATCGACATCAGTTCAATCGGCGTCGCGCCCAAGGCATTCAGTGCGCGCACCACATTGTTCAGGTTGGCGCTGGCGTTAACACGCTGCAGGGCTCCACCGCTCTGGCGCAAATCGATCTGCGTCTGCGTGGTGGCGACCGTCTGTCCACCGGCGAACGGCGTGTTCGGCTGGCTGACGTTCTGCTGCTGATTCACCGTCACTGACAAGTTGCCTTGCGCCACAGCACAGGTGTTGAGCGTCACCTCACGGTTCATTACCACAGAACCGGTACGCGAGTTGATGATGACTTTTGCATCCTCAACTGGCACGGAAACATCTATGTTCTGAATATCGGCCAGTAAACGCACCTGCGAACTGTTGTTTGGCGAGACACGAATTTGCACTGTGCGCGCGTCCAGCGGTTGCGCTGATCCCACGCCACGGCTGTTGATCGCATCAGCAATGCGTTGTGCCATGGTGAAGTCTTCAGTATTGAGCTGCAGGTTAATGGTGTTCTGGCTACCGAAGTTACTTTGCAGCTCACGCTCTACCGTTGCACCGTCAGTAATGCGGCCGCCATTTAGCTGGTTCACCTGCACACTGCTGCCGCCCGCAGACGCACCCGCACCACCCACCAGAATGTTCCCTTGCGCTAACGCATAGACTTGGTTATCGACACCTTTCATGGGGGTCATTAACAACGTGCCCCCACGCAAACTTTTGGCGTTACCCAAGGAGGAAACCACCACATCGATGTTTTGCCCTTGACGCGCAAATGTCGGCAATTTGGCCGTTACCATTACCGCCGCCACGTTTTTCAGCTGCATATTGGTACCCGTTGGTACCGTAATGCCCAGCTGCGACAGCATGTTGCTTACCGTCTGGGTGGTAAACGGGGTTTGCGTGGTCTGGTCACCGGTACCATCCAAACCCACCACTAAGCCGTAACCGATCAGTTGGTTATCGCGCACGCCCTGCACGGAAGTGAGATCGCGAATACGATCAGCGTGAGCCATCAGGCTGACGCCAAGCAAAAAGCTCAGACTCAGGCGTAGCAGAGTGTTTATTTTCATCATTACCTCGATTACATCGGCGAGACGTTCAGGAAGAAACGCTGGAACCAGCCCATGGTCTGCGCCTCATTGATATAGCCATTTCCGACGTACTCAATACGTGCATCGGCCACCTGCGTTGACAACACGGCGTTGCTGGCGCTGATGGTGCGTGGGTTAACCACACCCGAGAAGCGAATGAATTCGGTTCCCTGGTTAATTTCGATCTGTTTCTCACCGACCACGCGCAGGTTGCCGTTCGACAGCACCTGGTTAACCGTGACGGTAATGGTGCCGGTAAAGGTGTTGTTCGCGGTTGCGCCACCTTTGCCTGCGAAATCATTTTTGCCATTGGCATCCAGTCCCGCTTTTTCACCAGCGGCTCCCACCAGACCACTCAGTCCGGTCGGTACGGTACTCACACCAAAGCTGTTACTGCCATCACGGCTGGCGTTAGCAGAAGAGCTTTTACTGGCGCTGACGTTCTCTTGCAGCGTGATCGTCAGTGTGTCGCCAATATTACGTGGGCGGCGATCCTCAAACAGCGGCTGATAGCCGTAGTTCAGTGGCGCCACGCCCTGGAAAATAGACCCATTCACCACCGGCGGCGCAGACGGCGTTGGCTCTGCCGTGGTTGTACCCTGTACCAGTGGTGTGCGCGGAACCAGCGCACAACCGTTAAGTGTCAGTAGCAGCGTGGCTACTAACCAATGCCCAGGCTTGATAATCACTTGCTTCGCCACGGAGTTCTGACCTTTTTCATGTTCTTAATCAGGCCAGCCCCAAGCTGGCCCAACGATCCCAGATTAAATCTGGGTTAATTTCTGCAGCATCTGATCAGAGGTGGTGATCGCTTTGCTGTTAATTTCATAAGCACGCTGCGTCTGGATCATGGTCACCAACTCTTCCGCCACATTGACGTTCGAGGTTTCGACGTAACCCTGATACAGCAGACCCGCGCCGTTCTGACCCGGTGTACTCTGTGTTGCCGCACCCGATGCCTGCGTTTCCTGATAGAGGTTTTCACCCAGGCTATCGAGGCCCGCATCGTTCATAAAGGTGCTAATTGTCAGCTGCCCAACCTGTGCTGGGTTGGTCTGACCCTGCTGCGTCACGCTCACCACACCGTCACGCGAGATGGTGATACTGGTGGCGTTAGCTGGAATAGTAATACCCGGCTGTACAGGGTAACCGGCGTTGGTGACCAACTGGCCGTTTTGATCCACCTGGAAAGAACCGTCGCGAGTATAAGAAGAGGTGCCGTCTGGCATCTGCACTTCGAAATAACCCTGGCCGTTGATAGCCACATCTTTCGAGTTGCTGGTCTGCGACAGGTTACCTTGGGTATGCAGACGTTCAGTGGTGACAGGACGCACACCGGTACCAATCTGCAAGCCGGAAGGCAATGTCGTCTGTTCAGATGACTGCGTACCCGGCTGACGTAATGTCTGGTACATCAAATCTTCAAACACCGCACGCGAACGCTTAAAGCCGTTGGTCGACACGTTGGCGAGGTTGTTCGAAATAACGTCCATATTGGTTTGCTGGGCGTCAAGACCGGTTTTGGCGATCCATAAAGAACGAATCATGCTGTTTTCCTTACGCCTTAGCTGCTCATGTTGAGCAGTTGATTGGCTTTTTGTTCGTTTTCATCGACGTTGGTGATGACTTTCATCTGCATCTCAAAACGTCGGGCGTTGGCGATCATATCGACCATGGTTTCCACTGGCTTGACGTTGCTGCCTTCCAGTACGCCGGGCATCACTGCAACGGTGGCATCGTTAGCAAACGCAGCACCGCGTGTCGCCTGAGCGGCTTGGGTCGGACGGAACATACCGTCGTCTCCGCGCTGTAGCTCTTTACCGGTGGCCTTAACCAACTTCAGCTTGCCGATCTGCACCGTGGCATTCGGCGCATCGCCCGCATTACGCGAGGTGATGGTACCGTCAGCCGCGATCGTCAGTTCAGCGCCTTGCGGAATGGCGATTGGACCGCCATCGCCCATCACGGGATTGCCCTGAATGGTCAAAATACCGGTCGAGCTAATCTGCATGTTGCCGTTGCGGGTATAAGCTTCAGAACCGTCAGCGGTACGTACCGCCAGCCAGCCATCTTGCTGTACTGCCACATCCAGCGGGCGCCCGGTGTTGTCCATCGCGCCGGGTGTCATATCGGCACCCGGGGTTGAAGCGGCAACTAAGGTGCGCGTTGGCAGCGACCAACCGTTGACCGGCACCGCGCGCAACGCGTTGAGCTGAGCACGAAAGCCCGGCGTTGAGGCGTTGGCGAGGTTGCTGGCGGTCACCGATTGTTGTTCCATCGTCTGACTGGCTGCGCCCATCGCGGTATATATTGCGTGATCCATAGTGCAATCCCGTTAGTGTATTAACGTAATTGAATCAGTGTGTTGAGGATCTGATCCTGTGTCTTGATGGTCTGGCTGTTGGCCTGGTAGTTGCGCTGTGCAACGATCATGTTGACCAATTCTTTACTCAGATCGACGTTGGAAGCTTCCAGCGCGCCTGAGGTCAGATTGCCATAAGTGCCGGTCCCCGCCAGGCCGATGGCAGCCTGACCAGAAGAGCTGGTTGATGACCAAACGTTATCGCCTTCTGACTTCAGGCCTTCTGGGTTAGAGAAGCTGGCCAATACCACCTGACCCAACAGCTGGGTTTTCTGGTTGGAGTAGGTACCGGTAATGGTGCCGTCATCATTGATGGCGTAGCTGGTCAAGTCACCCGGTGCATAGCCGTCCTGCGTTGGGCTACCAAAAGACGTGGTGCCGGTGTTCTGCTGCGCGCTGCCCAGCAAGCTGAGGCTAATCACCTGGTTGGCTGCTGCACCGTTGGCTGCAGTGGCGGTTGCAGATGGGTTTAGCGTCAGTGAAACAGTGCTGGCCGTTGTCACCGGTGGAGTTGCATCATTAGTCACGCCAGTCAACTGACCATTGGTGCTGAAGGCCATGTTGAAGGTGCCCAGGTTGTCACCGGTGGTGGAATCCAAGGCATGCACGGTCCAGCTGTTGCTGGCGGAGTCTTTAACGTAATACAGGTCCAGTGCGTGGTCGTTACCCTGTGAGTCATAAACAGTCACGGTGCTTTTGGCGTTGTAGCTGTCGACATCTGATGCACTAAAGGTGGTCACTGTAGGCACCGCATCTGTCGAGTTCAGGTTAGAAACCAGACCTGCTGTGGTGGTCGCACGCGCGGCCATCTGAGTGGTCGGTACGCTCAGTGCCACCGGGTTTGCGCCCGTCTGGATGGTTGGCGGTGTACCGGTTGCCGGGTAACCTGTCACGCTCAAACCCTGAGTGTTCACCAGGTTGCGGTTCTCATCCAAGGTGAACTGACCATTACGTGAGTAGAACACGCCGCCTGCGGCATCGGTCATACGGAAAAAGCCGTTACCGCTCAGTGCAACATCAAGACCACGGCTGGTTGAGGTGGTGGTACCGTCGTTGAAGTTCTGAATCACCGCCGCCACTTTGGTACCCATACCCACGTTGGAACCGGCAAACATATCGGCAAAGGAAATGGTGCTGGATTTAAAGCCTGCTGTTGCGGAGTTGGCGATGTTGTTACCAATGACATCCAGGTTACTGGAGGCCGCATTCATACCACTGACTGCTTGAGAAAAAGACATAGCGTGTCTCCTGCTAAATGTTAATTAGAGAATCTGACGAACTTCATCAAGAGTGGCGGAGCCCATGGTGCCGAGATCCAGTTTTGCGGTGTCATCGACCGTACTCACGCCATTGACGTAGGCATAGTTGAGCGGCTGGGCCACCAGTTGTGTGCTGCCATTGCTGGCGGCAATCGATACCGAATATTTTCCATCAGCCACCGTTGTGCCGTTCGCGTCAGTGCCATCCCAAGAGAAGGCGTGAACGCCAGACGTCAATGCGCCCAAATCGATAGTGCGAACCACAGTGCCATTCGAATCCTTGATGGTCGCGGTGGTCGCGGTGGAGGCCGTCGTCAGCTCTACCCCAAATGGCGTCGTGGTCCCACTGCCGACCAGAATCTGGCTGCCATCAATCATCACGCCATGACCGATCAACGTGGTGCTTTGCAGAGACTGACTGGTGGTGAGCTGCCCAGAGATTGAACCCAAGGTGGTGTTCAGCTTCTCAATGCCGCTCAAGGTATTGATTTGCGCCAGCTGGGTGGTGAGCTGGCTGTTATCCATCGGATTGGTTGGGTCCTGATTCTGCAATTGCGTGACCAGCATGGTCAGGAATTGGTTCTGCAAGTCCTGGGCACTGTTGCCGGTGCCAGTTGAACTGGATGAACTGAGTACCGTTGGGTCAAGGTTGGCGTTAACGCCTACTGCTACGCTCATAATCGTGCTCCGTTATTGACCCATCGTCAGGGTCTTCATCATCATGGACTTCACCGTGTTCAGCACTTCGACGTTGGCCTGATAGCTGCGCGACGCTGACATGGTGTTAACGGTTTCTGAGACGACATCGACGTTTGGCATCTTGACGTAGCCCTTTTCATCCGCCATCGGATTACCCGGGTCATACACCAGTTTGGCAGGGGTTGGATCGTTAACGACACCCGCCACTTTGACACCCCCGGTCGCCGCGCCTGGCGCCGCATCGGTTTGGAAAATCACTTGTTTCGCCACATAGGGTTGGCCATCTGGGCCCGTCACACTGTCGGCGTTCGCCAGGTTACTGGCACTGACGTTGAGGCGCTGTGATTGCGCCGTCATCGCAGAACCGGCGATATCAAAGATATTCAGCAATGCCATGGTTATTGCCCCTGCAGCACGCTCATCATGCCTTTGATCTGGCTACTGATGAGGGTGAGATCGGTTTGGTATTTCAGACTGTTATCTGCGAACTGCGTACGTTCACGATCCATATCCACGGTGTTGCCATCCGCGGCGGGTTGATCGGGAATGCGGTACATCAAGTCCATAGACGGCTGCGAATTGGTTTCTGCTGCAATATGGCGAGAAGAAGTCACCTTCAATGCCATGCTGCTGCCTTCCGCGCGGCCGTTTTCCATCACCTTGCTCAGCTGGCTGGCAAAGTCGATATCCCGCGCCTGGTAGCCTGGGGTATCGGCGTTGGCAATGTTAGACGCCAGGATTTCCTGACGCTGAGCACGTAGGTTTAACGCTTCTGTACCAAATCGCAGCGCGGCATCGAGTTTGTCGAGCATGCTTCCTCCGCGAATGAGAATTTCGAGTGGACAGCTTAATTGGACAAAAGCAAGGGCTATCGTCTGAATAGCAGCAAAAATGACGGCTATTTTTGACATTGAATTTTTCGCGCGAAGAGTAGACTCAGGCCATCTTCTCGACAGGAGGCGTTTATGCGCAATTCTTCCCCCTTGTTGGCGACACTTTTGCTGGCTATCGCGCTGCCCGGTCATGCGGCGGACCTGACCGCCCAGTTAACGCAGTTTTTTAAAGCACGCGATCCACAACATGCGGCGGGTATGACGGTAGTGATACGCACGCCAAAAGAGCAGTGGCCCAGCTGTGAGACGCCGGAATTACAACTACCGGGTAACAGTCGCCAATGGGGTAACCTCAGCATTGCAGCCAACTGCGCGCAGAATCGTCGCTTTTTGCAGGTGCAGATTCAGGTGACTGGACAGTATTTGGTTGCCAGCCGTCAGGTGGCACGAGGCAGCGCCCTTGATCCTAATGACTTCCGTATGGAAACAGGTCGCCTTGATGAATTACCGCCTCGCGCCCTGTTTGATAACAACAGCGTGGTCGATGCCATTGCCCTACGCGATATCCCACCAGGACAGGCTGTGACAGCTTCGATGCTCCGCCAGCCTTGGCGAGTAAAAGCGGGCCAAAATGTGATGGTCGTCGCCAGCGGAAACGGGTTTAATGCCAGTAGCGAAGGACGTGCGCTGAACAACGCCAGCGCGGCTCAGATGGTGCGCGTACGCATGGGAAATGGTCAGGTTGTCAGTGGTCGCGTCGATGCGGATGGGAATATTCTGATATCGCTATAAAGCGTTAAAGAACCCTGTTGTTCTGCCGATAGAGATATCAACAAAGACATTACCCTATGCTGACTCAGTTGGCTGACCCCCAACTGAACTTACAGGAGCCATACCATGAGCATCGACAGAACGCAGCCTTTAAACCCGGTTAGCACTGTGCAAACCCGTGATACCAACGATAACAGCAGCAAAGTGCGCCAGAGCGCAACGCCTGCCGTCACCACGACCACCAGCGAAAGCGGTGCTGAAGTGAAGTTGAGTACCGCCCAGGCACAGTTGATGCAACCAGGCAGTAAAGACATCAACACCGCTCGTGTTGAGCAGCTGAAAACCGCCATTCGCAATGGTGAACTTAAAATGGATACCGGTAAGATCGCCGACGCGCTGATCGCCGATACCAAGGCGTATTTAGAGGGTAACTAATCCCAATGGACAATCTGCTGACCACTTTAGACAAAATGCAGGATGTGCTGGCTTCACTCACAGTGGTGATGAATGAAGAACAACAGCAACTTTCTGCCGGCCAGGTGAATGGCAACATGCTGCAGCGCATCTCAGAAGATAAAAGCGCGCTGCTGACCACGTTGAACTATCTGGACGAAATGCGCCGCAGTACTGAGAAGACACTCGGTACACAGGCGCCTTATGGTGGTCACAGCGATCGTGAACGTCGTTGGCAGAGCATTCAGCAGCATACCCGTCGCCTGCGTGATACCAACACGCATAACGGTATTCTGTTGCAACATCAAATCAGCTTTACCAACGAGGCGTTGGCGGTGCTGAAGCCGCACCAGACGCAGGCGTTCTACGGCCCAGATGGATTAGGTAAGGGTCAGGCGACGCTCAGTCGCAAAGGGTAAAATGAAAAATCCCGCCGAGGCGGGATTTTTTTATGCCAGCGTACGGCGGGCAAAATCTTTTGGTCGGAAACCGAGTAAACCGAGCATCACGAAGTAGGCTCCGCCACCGATGGCGCACACTGCCGCTAAACGCAACAAACGCGACCACATCTGCCCCTCTTCCCAAGCGGGCATGACATGCAAGATCCCCAGTAGCGCTGCCGCCATCACCACCACCGCGATCAACAAACGCACCAGAAAACTCATCCAGCCGGGTTGTGGCTGGAAGATGTCCTGCTTACGCAGTTGCCAATAAAGCAGTGCGGCATTGAGGCAAGCTGCCAAACCGATTGAAAGCGACAGACCGGCATGTTTAAGCGGGCCAATAAAGGCCAGGTTCATCAGCTGCGTCATGATCAACGTGACGATGGCGATTTTGACCGGCGTTTTAATGTCCTGACGAGAATAGAAGCCCGGAGCCAGCACTTTCACCACGATCAGGCCCATCAATCCGACGGAATACGCCACCAGCGCGCGTTGCGTCATCGCAGCATCAAAGGCGGTAAACTTACCGTATTGGAACAGGGCTACCGTGAGCGGACCAGAAAGAATGCCTAACGCCACGGCGCTTGGCAGCGCCAGCAGGAAGCACAGGCGTAGGCCCCAGTCCATGAGACGAGAGTATTCAGCGTGATTGCCGCTGGAAAAACTCTTCGCTAAGGATGGCAACAAAATCGTGCCTAATGCTACGCCTAACACGCCGGACGGGAACTCCATCAGACGATCAGCGTAATACATCCATGACACCGATCCTGATACGAGGAATGAGGCAAAAATCGTGTTGATGATCAACGATATCTGACTCACCGATACGCCAAGAATCGCCGGTCCCATCTGACGCATCACGCGCCAAACGCCTGCGTCACGCAGATTGACGCGTGGCAGCACCAGCATGCCAATTTTCTTCAGATGCGGCAGTTGATAGAACAGCTGCAACACACCGCCTACCACCACCGCCCAAGCCAGTGCCATCACCGGGGGGTGGAAGTGCGGTGCCGCAAACACCGCGAAGCCAATCATGCTGATGTTCAGTAACGTGGGTGCAAAGGCAGGTACCGAGAAGCGGTTCCAGGTATTGAGTATTGCGCCAGCCAGAGACGCCAGCGAGATCAGCAGGATATAAGGGAAGGTCACGCGCAGCAGCGAACTGGTCAGCGCAAACTTATCCGCCGTGTCGGCAAAGCCGGGAGCGGTCACAATAATCACCCATGGGGCGGCAACCATCCCTAAAACCGTTACCACCGCCAATACCAATGTCAGCAAACCGGACACATAGGCAATAAATACTCGCGTCGCCTCTTCCCCCTGCTTGCTTTTGTACTCGGCCAGAATGGGGACAAATGCCTGAGAAAAGGCGCCTTCAGCGAAGATGCGGCGCAGCAAATTAGGCAACTTAAAGGCCACGAAGAAGGCATCGGTAGCCATCCCGGCACCGAATACACGAGCCACAATGGCATCACGGGCAAAGCCCAGCACGCGAGAAAACAGCGTCATCGAACTGACGGCTGCCAGCGATTTCAACAAATTCATAATGAGTGACGCATCCTGAAAAGTATCGGATAAATGAGCAACTTAGCGCGGGCAACCTGTGATGCCCGGCGATAGTCTACTGACACGGCAGGAAATGACCAGCATTGAGTGTTACAAGGGGTTATTCCTGTTCAGCATCGCGCCACAACTTTTCCACCAGACGCTGCGCCGCTAGCGCCTGCTCACCACTGGTTTCAGGCATCGTCTGATTTTGAACACACTGAATAAAATGATGGGCTGCGCCGCTGAAACCGCGCTGCGTGAGATGGCTTTGCCATGAGGGGGATGCTTCACAGCGCAAACCGTGGGTGTTCTCTTGCTGCCAATTGCGCATTTCATTGATTTCAATGTAATCACCGTCACAAATAGCGCTGACGACCTCACGCTGTGTCCCAGCGCGACGGTGCATACTGGTGGTGATTTGCAGCGACCCCGCCGAGAAATGGTGCTCAGCATAGAGCATGGCACCTTCGTCATTGGTTTCGATATGGCCCTGCTCTCGCGTGAGTTTGCCGCCCGCTAGCCACAGAGCGGTATCCACCACATGCAGGTAATCATCCAGCAGCGTAAAACGGAGATCGTGCGGACCGACGCTGTCGGCGCGGTGTTTTTCAATACGTAATGAGGCAGCGCGTGGCATCTCGGTTTTCAGCTGTTGATAACGCGGGGCGAAGCGGCGATTAAACGCCACCATCAACTTTCGCTTGCGCTTTTCCGCCAAGGCCACCAGCGACTCTGCCTGTTGCAGCGTTTCAGCCAGAGGTTTATCGACACAGACATCTTTCCCCGCGAGCAATAGCGCTTGAACCACTTCGAAATGGCTGGCCGTGCTGCTATGGACAAATACCGCATCGCTGGCCGCCGCCAACGCATCCAGTTGGCTAAAATAGGGAATACGGTAGCTGTCGCAAATGGGTTGTGCTTTCGCCTGACTCGGTGAAAAAGCGCCCGCTAATTGCCAATCCGTAGCGTGTGACAACACCGGTAGCCACGCTTTTTGCGCGATCCCCCCCAGCCCCACGATACCAATACGTAACGTCATATCAGTGCTCCTGTTGCAGTAATTTTTCCAACTGGGCGACACGCGCTTCTAACTGTGCAACGCGCGTGGTGAGGTCTTCATTGTCTGCCGTGCTGAGGTGCTCAACGCTCTCTTCTGCCACTTCGCCACCAAACAGGTGCATATAACGGCTTTCCCGTTTACCCGGCTCACGCGACAGTCGCACGACCATTGGACCATCATCACGCGTGATCAAACCGCTCAGCGTCTGTTCCACTTCATTCATATCGCTAAACTCATGCAGGCGCCCACTGCGAGTACGTAGCTCACCTGGCGTCTGAGTGCCGCGCAAAAACAGCAAGGTTAATACCGCCACTTCTGCACTGTTAAGTTGCAGATTGCCAAACGCTGAGTTGCAGAAGCGCTGTTCGTATTTACTGACACGCTGCCCGAAGCCGCTATTAGAGGTGGCGAGATGTTTTTTCACTAACTCATCAAGCTGCGATTGCACCTCCATTTCACTAAGATTCATCACCGGTTCACGGTTGGATTTTTGATTGCAGGCAGTGACCACGCCATTCAATGACAGTGGATATTGGTCGGGGGTGGTGACCTGCTTCTCCAGCAAGCAGCCGATAACGCGCAGCGCCTGCGCAGAAAGTGCCATCTTCATTGCTTAGTCCTTTTATTTTCAACGACGTTCCGGGGTCCACTCGCGCCAGGTCAGGGCAGTCAGCACGTGGTCCTGCCAGCGACCATCAATAAGCAGATAGTCTTTCGCATAACCTTCTTTCTCAAAACCAAGGCGAGCGAGTAGATCACCACTGCGCTGATTGTGCGGCATATAATTTGCCATAATGCGATGGATACGCTGCTGACGCTGCATGTAGCGAATGGCAGACTGCAGTGCTTCAAACATCATGCCCTGCCCTTGCCACTTCTCACCCAGCGAATAACCGAGATAGCAGGCGTGAAAGGAACCGCGCAACACATTGCTAAAGTTGGCGACACCGCGCACTTCGCGCTCTTCCTGGTCCATCAACACAAAATAGTAAGCCGATCCCTGTTTATGCATGTCGGCTATCAAGCCAAGACGCGCTTGCCAACCGGAGGGGTAGCAGTGGCTTTCATCGCGCACCGGCTCCCAGGGCTTGAGAAAAACGCGATTCTCAGCGTAGTAATCAGCCAATCGCCAGGCATCGCGTTCGTGAACTAAACGGACCACCAAACGATCGGTAGTGAGGCGCACGCGTGGGCCAGCAGAACGATAGCCAAACATCATGACTCCTGAAATCCATAACTTTAAGAAAGATGTACGCCAGCGGCGATACTTCTCACTATAACCGTCCCCTTCGCTGCGGTAAAACCCTCGAAAGCATGCAACGTCATTGTTCCTGATTCAGGATTAAATTTTCTGCGCATTCGATTAAAAAATATCATCCTGATAAAACTATTTTTCCCACCTGAGCAGGCAGAAAATAGACCAAATGGTCTCTTATTCCACTCTCTTGCTCAGGATAAAGCATGTCTCGGGTTGCGCGGGCACGACGCCTTGGTAAAACATTTTTATTAGTCGATAACATGCTGGTCGTGTTGGGTTTTTTTGTCGTATTCCCGCTAATTTCCATTCATTTTGTCGAACAACTCGGTTGGGCGGCATTAATGGTGGGTATTGCGCTGGGATTGCGCCAGTTTGTCCAGCAAGGGTTCGGCATCTTTGGCGGGGCCATTGCCGATCGCTTTGGTGCTCGCCCCCTTATTGTCACCGGCATGCTGATGCGCGCGGCTGGTTTCGCCTGCATGGCTCTGGCCCATCAACCCTGGCTACTGTGGTTGGCCTGTGTGCTCTCAGGCCTTGGCGGCACGTTATTTGATCCTCCACGTAGCGCCATGGTGGTAAAACTGGTGCGCGCACGCGAACGCGGTCGTTTTTTTCTCGCTGTTAATGATGCAAGACAGTGCCGGCGCAGTGCTCGGAGCGCTGGTGGGCAGTTGGTTACTGGCATGGGATTTCCGTTTGGTCTGCTGGGTGGGCGCAGGGGTGTTTGTCACCGCGGCAATCTTCAACGCCATCTGGCTACCCGCCTGGCGTATCTCGACTGAACGCATTGCCATGCGCGAGGGCTTGCAGCGTGTCTGGCAAGATAAACGCTTTCGCCTCTATGTTTTGACGCTCACCGGTTACTTTATTTTGGCGGTGCAAGTCATGCTGATGCTACCGGTGATGGTGAACCAAGTCGCGGGATCGCCGGCAGCGGTAAAATGGATGTACGCCATTGAAGCCATGCTTTCGCTGAGTCTGCTCTATCCGATTGCACGCTGGAGCGAAAAGCGTTTTCGGCTGGAGACCCGCCTGATGGCCGGTTTGTTCCTGATGACCTTTAGCCTGCTCCCGGTCGGCATGACGGATTCACTTCCCTCGTTGTTCATGCTCATCGGCGTGTTTTATCTCGGTTCAATCATTGCTGAACCCGCACGTGAGACACTCAGCGCTTCACTGGCCAGTTCTCGTGCTCGCGGCAGCTATATGGGCTTCAGCAAATTAGGACTCGCCATTGGCGGGTTGATTGGCTACTCCGGTGGCGGCTGGATGTTTGACATCGGGCAACAGATGGCGTTACCGGAATTGCCCTGGATGCTGCTGAGCAGCATCGGGATGATCACCTTGTTGGCATTGTGGTGGCAGCTTCAACCGCGTCCCGTCGCACCAGTCATATTCAGCAGCTAGTTTGCCCCTTCAGACAATCTCTTCCATACTTCCCGCACGTCCGGAAAAAGGGTGACCGCTGTCACCCTTTGCATCAAAGGAGAAGCGGGATGAAACTTTACATCTACGATCACTGCCCTTTCTGCGTCAAAGCGCGCATGATTTTCGGGTTAAAAAATCTGCCAGTTGAATTGATTGTTATGCTCAATGACGATGAGCAAATGCCCAAAAAACTCATTGGTCAGAAAATGGCGCCCATTCTGCAAAAAGCCGATGGTAGCGCCATGCCAGAGAGCATGGATATTGTCCGGTTAGTGGATAAACAAGATCGCGAACCCTTGCTCAATGGCAAAAACAACCCTGCCATCAGCGAATGGTTGCGGCGCGTGAACGGTTATATTAATAAGCTACTGATCCCACGCATCGCGGAAGCTTCGTTTGCCGAGTTTGCCACACCGGAAGCACGCAACTACTTCCGCGAAAAAAAACAGGCCAGCCTCGGCGATTTCACCGAGCTGCGTAAACACGCACCGGGACTGATTAAAAATATCAGTGATGACCTGCGCCAACTCGACAAGCTCATCGTCAAACCCAATGCGGTGAACGGTGAACTGTCAGAAGATGATATTAATTTGTTTCCTTTACTGCGCTCGCTCACGCTGGTAGCCGGTATTGATTGGCCGAGTCGCGTTGCCGATTATCGAGACAATATGGCGAAACAAACGCAAGTCAATCTGCTCTCTTCCATCGCAGCATAGTGCTGTGTCCTGAGAAACGCTGCGGCGTTTCTCATCCCTCTCCTGGTGACACCTGGCACGCTTTCAGGCACGCTATGCCTGTTTTGCCGTATCGTTCAGGATGAGGAAATATGAAAAAGGCGATGTCTGGGCTGCTAGCCCTGTTTTTAGCGTGATGTTGAGCGGCTGTAACCAATTGACGCAGTACACCATCAGCGAGCAGGAAGTGAATCAGGCGCTGCAGAAGCGCAATAACTTCGAAAAAGACATCGGTGTTTCCGGGTTGGTCAATGCACATATTGTGCTGAGCGATCTGAACAGCCAAATTGGCCGCGAAGAACCCGGCAAGATTACCCTGTCTGGCAAAGCTAACATCAATGTCAGTTCCCTGTTCGGTCCGCAGCAGGCTGAAATGCAATTGAAGATGAAAGCACAACCCGTTTTCAATGCGCAAGAAGGTGCTATTTATCTGCATGATATAGAGATTGTTGATGCGCAAGTACAGCCAGAGAAGATGGCATCCATCATGAAAACGCTGACACCCTATTTGAATGAGTCGTTGAAGCGCTACTTCAACGAGAAACCCGCTTATGTGCTCAGTGAAGACCGGAGCAAAGGGGAAGCGCTGGCGAAGAAATTTGCTAAAGGCATTGAGGTCAAGCCAGGAGAACTGGTGATTCCGTTTACGGATTAACCTCTGCAACCGCACCTTCGGGTGCGGTTTTCATTTACCCGAATAAAATCCCGTGCAAACGGTTGCTCACACCCTTATGATTACTCCCCGGCCTAAACGTGCCCTTTCGTTTTTTCTTAGCCGGAGCCTTTTGAATGACAGCCCAACCTCAGCAAATCACGATTCGCCGCCCTGACGACTGGCATATCCATCTGCGCGATGGCGCGATGCTCAATGCCGTATTGCCTTATACCAGCGCAGTGAATGCACGTGCGATTGTCATGCCAAACCTGGTTCCACCGGTGACCAGCGTCGATGCCGCGATAGCTTATCGCGAACGCATTATGGCCGCGCTGCCCGCTGAGCACGCCTTTACGCCGTTGATGACCTGCTATCTCACCGATTCATTGGATCCCGATGAGATCGAACGCGGCTTCCGTAGCGGGACGTTCACCGCCGCTAAACTCTATCCCGCACATGCCACCACGAATTCGAGCCACGGTGTCACCAATATCGCTTCCATCGCCAGTGTGCTGGATCGGATGCAGCAGATCGGTATGCCAATGCTGGTTCATGGTGAAGTGACCGATTCGCATATCGATATTTTTGATCGTGAAGCGCGTTTTATTGAAACCGTGCTGGAGCCGCTACGCCAGCAGTTCCCAGGCCTGAAAGTGGTCATGGAACACATCACCACCAAAGAAGCAGCGGAATACGTCGCGGCCGGCAACGATCTGTTAGGGGCAACGATTACGCCTCAGCATCTGATGTTTAACCGTAACCACATGCTAGTGGGCGGCGTGCGTCCTCATCTTTATTGCCTGCCCATTCTGAAGCGCAATATTCATCAGGAGGCACTGCGTAAATTGGTCGCCAGTGGCAATCGTCGCGTATTCCTCGGCACTGACACTGCGCCGCACCTGCGCCATCTGAAAGAAGCCAGCTGTGGTTGTGCTGGTGTCTTTAATGCACCCACCTCGCTACCGGCTTACGCCACCGTATTCGAAGATTTGCAAGCACTCGAGCACTTCGAAGCGTTCTGTTCAGAGAACGGACCTAATTTCTATGGGCTGCCGCTCAACGAGGGCACGCTGACGTTAGTTCGTGATCCATGGACGGTGCAAGAGACCATCAAGGTCGCCGATGACACGTTGGTGCCTTTCCTTGCAGGTGAAACGCTGAACTGGCGTATCAAAGAATAATTTTGCGCTACTTGCCTTTGGGATAACTATACTGTACAAATAAACAGTATATTATTCCGGAGGCTCTTATGCGTGTTGAAATTACCGTAGCGAAAACCCAGCCCCTTCCTGCAGGTGCGTTAGACGCACTGAGTGCCGAACTGACCCGCCGTATTTCTCTTGAATTCTCTGATGACGATCACCATGTCAAAGTCCGTTATGCGGGCGGTAATCAGCTCAGCGTATTCGGCGGCGGTAAAGAGACGCGCGAGCGCATCAGCGATATTTTACAAGAAACGTGGGAAAGTGCAGACGACTGGTTTATTACTGATTAACTGCCACTGTGCCGTTTTCGCCGGGTTTCGCCACCCGGCTTTTTTGTTTTTATTTCCCCCTCGCCAGATAAAGTTGCTGCATCTAGACTCTGATTAAACGATCCCCTATTCTTGCCTCGTCATGCTGACAGGAGGTGTTTTACATGACTACTGAAAAACCAGAAGAGGCGATGACGTTTGGTGAGTTACTGGCATTAATTGCCGAACAGCAACGCCGCTTGACCGTACTGGAAAATGCTTTTGCCAGTTTAACGTTCTGTCTTGACGATCGTGCCAGCCAACTGCTGGTGCATAACTTGTCACTTGAAGCGCAAAACCAGAACCACGACGCACAGTTACAGCAACATTTTACCCGGTTGGCCGAAGAGATTCAGAAGCGTAATGGCCTGTTACCCGCCGATCCTCACGCCTGAGTGGGTAGCGTTTTATACCCATCACGCGCTGTAAAGTTTCACATGATGAGCGCCGATAACGCTGTTGTAGAAGTTCTGTAGATTATCCAATAAATGCCCAGTGCATCGGGCATGCTATTATTCGACAAAAATAGCATTTGAAACGCATTTATTTTAGAACTGTTTTATAACACCCACTTTTAAACTATTGTACCGCCTGTTTCATGTTATAATTGTTCCGCTAGTGCAAGAAAAGCCGCATTGAACCTCAAGAAGCACTTCGTTTAACGAGTAATATGGAGGTTATAATGGACAGAAATAAAGACGTCATCCAGACGCATCCGTTGGTTGGATGGGACATCAGCACCGTAGACAGTTATGACGCCATGATGATCCGCCTGCACTCGCTATCATCGCAGGATCAGAAAGAAGAAGAAGCTGACGTAGGCCCCACCTACTGGCTGACTACCGATGTAGCCAGGCAGTTCATCTCGATACTCGAAGCTGGCATTGCAAAGATAGAGTCCACAGAGCAATACCTACGCGACAATCAAAAGCATTAATTCTTATCTTCGCGTGAAAGGGCACCCAATCGGGTGCCTTTTTCATGGGCGCTCTCTTTTGGTATGCTGTTGAAAAAATTCGCCGTGTGCAGGAGTGATGTGGTTATGGTTTATGATCTGATTGTGGTGGGCAGCGGATCGGTTGGCGCAGCCGCCGGTTTTTATGCGACCCAAGCGGGCTTATCGGTATTGATGATTGATAGCGCCCATCCCCCACACAGCCAGGGCACACATCATGGTGAAACGCGCCTCATCCGCCACGCTTACGGCGAAGGTGAACGCTATGTGCCACTGGTGCTGCGTGCACAAACCTTATGGGATGAGCTGGAACGCCAAGGCGGCGAGCGTATTATGCACCGCAGCGGTATCCTCAACCTCGCGCCACTGACTTCAACCTTTATTCAGAATGTCATCGACAGTGCAAAAGCCTTCAAGCTGGATGTGAAAGTGTTACAGGCGGACGAGGTGCGTAAGCGCTGGCCACAAATCGAAGTGCCAGATGGATACATTGGTGTATTTGAGCCTAACTCCGGTTTCCTTAAGTGTGAGCAAGCGGTACGTAGCTGGATAAAGTTGGCTGAACAAGCTGGCTGTGCGCAGCTGTTTAATTGCCCTGTGAGTGAAATAAGCCGCGACGGCGACCTGCAGCAAGTCACTACGCGCGATGGCGTGTTCCGCGCGCGTAAGCTACTGGTCAGCGCGGGAACCTGGGTCAGTCAACTGGTGCAAGACCTGCCTGTCAGCCCAGTACGTAAGGTGTTTGCCTGGTATCAGGCTGACGGACGTTACAGTGAAAATAATCAATTTCCAGGGTTTACCGTGGAGATGCCGGATGGCACGCATTTTTATGGCTTCCCAGCGGATAACAATGCATTAAAAGTAGGACGCCATGATGGCGGCCAGCTGATGCAGAAACCTGAAGATCGTAAACCTTTTGGCAGCATAGCGGCAGATGGCAATGAGGCATTCAGTTTCCTGCGCCAGTTCCTGCCGGGCGTCGGAGTATGTTTGCACGGTGAAGCTTGTAGCTACGACAATACGCCTGATGAAGATTTCATTATTGATACGCTACCGGGTGAGCCAAATCGTTTGATCATCACTGGCTTAAGCGGCCACGGATTCAAATTTGCCAGCGTGCTCGGTGAACTCGCCAGCGAATTCGCTCAGGACAAACCTTTCTCATTCGATCTCACGCCATTCTCCCTGGCACGCTTTGCTTGAATAATATCACCGTGCTGGCGCACTGCCGCGCCAGCATGGTTGACATAAATTGACGTTAATTTATCTTTCATTAATTTTTAAAACAGCCATTGCCGCATTTGGTGTAGCAATTGATTTTTTATTCATATCTTTTCCCGCTAACCGTCCTCTGCATTCAATAATCTTGATCAACATTGGAATAATTACCCATTTATTACGAATGACTTTTTAAAAGTTATAGAAAAGTAAGCCTGATTGCTTTCACATTTCAAAATGTGGATGCTCATTACTACTTATTTCATTTTCCGGTCAACAATCATGTGGCGTAATTCCACTCAACACTTCGGGCTCTTATCCCTTTTATTGCATTGGCTGATGGCGCTGGCCATTTACGGCATGTTTGCGTTGGGTTTATGGATGGTGGGCTTGGGTTATTATGATGGCTGGTATCGCAGTGCGCCGGAAATACATAAAGGCATCGGTATCTTATTATTTGCCACGTTACTGTTGCGGCTGAGTTGGCGCGTGGTCTCACCGCCGCCTGCTCCACTGGCACATTACTCACCTCAGGTTCGTCGCTCCGCCTCTGCAGCACACTGGCTACTGTATGGCCTGCTACTGATTTTGCTGTTGAGTGGTTATCTGATCTCCACCGCCGATGGTAAACCTATCTCAGTTTTCGGTTGGTTCAGCGTGCCCGCTTTGTTCAGTGGTGCAGGTATGCAAGCCGACCTGGCGGGTGACATTCATTTATGGCTGGCTTGGGGGTTGGTGCTGCTTTCGGCTCTGCATGCGCTCGCCGCGTTGAAACACCATTTTGTTGATCGTGATGTGACATTGAAAAGGATGTTGGGTTACCGCATCCCGTTAACCTCTGAAAAGGAATAGTAATATGTTAAAGAAAACCCTACTGGCACTCGGCGCCGTCAGCGTGCTCAGCGCCAGCTTGATGGCCAACGCCGCTGACTATAAGTTTGATAAAGAAGGCCAACACGCCTTTGTGCAGTTCCGCATCCAGCATTTAGGCTACAGCTGGTTATACGGCACCTTCAAAGACTTTGACGGTACTTTCACCTTTGATGAGGCCAATCCCGCTGCGGATAAAGTGAGTGTAACCCTGAATACTGCCAGTCTCGATACTAACCATGCAGAGCGAGACAAGCATATTCGTAGCGCTGACTTCCTGAATAGCGCCAAATTCCCGCAAGCCACCTTTACTTCCACCGCAGTAAAAAAAGAAGGCAAGGACTACAAGATTACCGGCGATCTGACGCTCAACGGTGTGACTAAACCGATTACGCTGGATGCCAAATTAATGGGTGAAGGCAAAGATCCGTGGGGAGGTTATCGTGCAGGCTTTGAGGCGAGTGGCAACATCGTGCTGAAAGAATTCAATATCAGCAAAGATTTAGGGCCGGCTTCGCAAACTGCAGAACTGATTATATCGGTGGAAGGTGTACGTCAATAAAACGCAAGCAGCCTGAAGTCGAGTGACTTCAGGCTGAACATCGATTACTTCTTGTCTGGCGCAGGGATCGCCATGGTCATATTCAATAATCCGCGAGATTTATTGAACACTTTATTGCCATTTTCACGGCCCGCACGGCGTGCGCGCTGTTCTTCTGGCTCCAGCTTTGACTCTTCCATGCAAATCGGGCTGCAGCAGTTTTGGTACTTCTCCGCGCAGCTAGGGCACTGAATGAATAACAGATGGCATCCATCATTAACGCAGTTGGTATGGCTGTCGCAGGGGACGCCACACTGATGACAGCTGGAAAGGATATCGTCGGAAATACGCTCTCCCATACGTTCATCAAAGACAAAGTTTTTGCCTTTAAAGCGTACAGGTAATCCCTGTTCACGAGCACGGCGGGTATATTCAATAATCCCGCCTTCAATGTGAGAAACATCGCTAAAACCGTTGTGTTTCATCCATGCACTGGCTTTTTCACAGCGAATGCCGCCGGTACAGTACATGACAATTTTTTTATCTTTCTGCTCCTGCAACATATCCACAGCCATAGGCAGCTGATCGCGGAACGTATCTGCAGGAACTTCAATCGCATTGTCGAAGTGCCCCACTTCAAATTCGTAGTGGTTACGCATATCGACGAAAACCACCTCGGGATCGTCCAGCAACGCATTAACGTCCGCTGCTTTTAAATAGGCGCCCACATCACTGGCATCAAAGCTATTGTCTTCAATCCCGTCAGCCACAATGCGTTCGCGGACTTTGAGACGCAATACCCAGAATGATTTACCGTCATCGTCCAGCGCAATGTTCATGCGCAGCTGGTTGAACGCGGGTTCAAAGGCATACAGTGCAGCCTTCATGCTTTCATATTGGCTGGCTGGAACACTGATTTGTGCGTTAATCCCTTCATGAGCAACATACACGCGGCCAAACACTTTAAGCTTAGTCAGCTCAATATACAGGGCGTCGCGGAAGGCTTTAGGGTCGGCGATCTGGAAATATTTATAAAAAGAGACTGTGGTACGCGGCTCAGTTTCCGCCAGCATACGTTCTTTCAGCTCTTTATTGGAAACAAGGTTGTGTAACACTGGCATGGTGTTCTTCCTGTTAGCAATCAGAGAAATTTAGCGCGCACATGATACCTGAATTCACCCTGAAGCAAAGCCTTTGGTGCCATTATCCTCCAGGTCGTGATTTCAGGCGCATTTCTCTTTCGCTATTGCATTTTAATGCGTAAAGCTGCCGCCGACAGCCAGGGGGCAAGCTATGCTTGATTTCAGTCAGCGAGAAAAAATGGCATAATCGCGGCAAATAACAGAAACCGGACTCTCTGGCACAAGACGCAGGATACTGACATTTCAATGACTCAACTTCCCCAACTTTCTCGTGAGCTTCTTCATCCACGCTATTGGTTAACCTGGATTGGCATCGGTTTTCTCTACCTGCTGGTATTACTCCCCTACCCGGTGTTACACGCAATTGGCTGCGGCTTAGGTCGTATTGCAATGCGCTTCTTGAAACGTCGTGTTGAGGTTGCGGAACGTAATCTGGAGTTGTGTTTTCCGGATATGCCCACCAGCGAACGTGAGGCAATGGTGAAGCATAATTTTGAGTCAGTCGGCATGGGGCTGATCGAGACCGGTATGGCATGGTTCTGGCCGGACTGGCGCATTCAAAAATGGGTAGCCACTACCGGGCTTGAACACGTTGCCAATGCGCTGGCTGAGAAACGTGGCATTCTTTTGATTGGCATGCATTTTCTGACCCTCGAGTTGGGAGCACGCGTGTTTGGCATGCACAATCCAGGTATCGGTGTTTATCGTCCTAATGATAACAAGCTGATTGACTGGCTACAGACCTGGGGAAGAATGCGCTCCAATAAAAGCATGCTCGATCGCAAAGACCTTAAGGGCATGATTCGTGCCATGAAGAATAACGATATTATCTGGTACGCACCGGACCATGATTACGGCCCACGCAGCAGTGTCTTCGCACCCTTCTTTGCCGTACCCGATGCAGCGACCACCACCGGAACCCATATGCTCATTCGCCTGGGTAACCCCAGTGTGATCCCATTTCTCGCACGTCGTTTGCCTCATGCCCGCGGCTATGAATTAAAGATGATGCCCGACATTCGCGATAAATTTTCTCTGGAGAATGAACTTGATACGGCCATCGTGATGAACAAAGTCGTAGAAGAGTCCGTACTGCTGGCGCCAGAACAGTACATGTGGCTGCACCGCCGTTTTAAAACTCGCCCCGAAGGTCAACCTTCCCTTTATTAATGTGACCTGGAGCACGTTATGTGCTCCATTTACTCCCAACCTAATTTGGCTTAGGCCGCGATGATATCCGGCAAAATTTGTTAAAACTGGACCAGCCTGAATTCAGGCCCCTGCTTCAGACAGATCCAATGTAAACTTCAAAACTCATCTTAAAACATTAATAGGCGTGCAGAATCTTAACCCTTGTTAACAAAATGTGAATAACGAATGGCGCATCTTGTTGAATTCTTATCTTACCTCATCAGACTCGTTTACCGATTGAAATACACCTGCGCGGATCTGATTTTAAGTAATTCCAGGCCTATTCCTATTTAATATTGCTGAATGCTTCGGCTTCGCTTATCAATCCAATAAAATTAACTTACTTAACAAGGTTTTGTCTTAGGTGTTTAGACCTATATGCTTTTTCTATCACATTAGCAATATCGTTATACCATTCTGGAATTTGTTCGCGAAATCGATTCCAGTTAGTTTCAACCGTGACAGTTAGTTCAATAACTGCCCTTCTAAAAATATAAAAAGATTACACACAGCATATATATCGCAGGAACTTATAATATGAATAAAGGCATCTATTACTATGTAACGATCAGTACTGATCCGGAGGGATATCACCTCTTGCATCGGAAAGAGTGTAAGCGTCTACCTGTAAAGGAGGACATGGTATTTATCGGTACACTCTATAATTTAAATCAGGCCTTATCGACCGCGCGAATTAATTTCAAAAAGGTGAAACCCTGTATTAAATGCTGCATCCGTTATTCTGCCCCTATTATTCGCGAGTCTGTACGTCCTGTACTGCATTTCCCGCAAAAGATGATCTAAACGGACCGGGCGATTGAGAATCACTCAATCGCCCGCCGTTATTTCCATCCTGCCCTGCACTCCGCCAATTTTCGTCTATCCTTCTGAGAAATCCCCTTTAAACAGACATGGAGTTTATGATGAGCCTCTACAGCACCCTTGAAGAAGCCATTGACGCAGCACGGGAAGAGTTTCTTGCCAGCCAACCCGATACTCATGAAGACGATGCCAGCGTCAGTCAGTTTGCGCTGCAAAAGTATGTGATGCAGGATGGCGATACTATGTGGCAGGCCGAATTTTTTGCCGGTGATGATGATCAGGGTGAATGCCTACCCATCTACAGCGGCCAAGCGGCACAGGCCGTATTTGACGGTGATTTTGACGAAGTGGAACTGCGTCAAGAGTGGCAGGCAGAGAATACTTTGCACGAATGGGATGAAGGTGAATTCCAGCTGGAACCCCCACGCGACCTCGAAGAAGGTGAAGCCGCAGCGGAAGAGTGGGAAGATGACGACAGTCCTTCAGACAAGTGGGCGTAAATATTATTCGTAGGGACCGTGATGGGCATCGACCGGTAACAACAGCGTGTCCATCACCAGAGACAGGGGCAAATCAATAATGGTCAATACGCGCCATGGGCCGTCTCGAACATCCCATTGTACCCCAGGGTAATATTGACTGCCGTGGCCCTGACCAGGAATGGTGCGGCTAATGATACTGCCACATCCACTGAGCAGCAGGATGGCGGCGCTGAGCGCGGTTAATTTCAGGAAATCATTCACAACATTTACTCACAATGAACTGGCGCCATTTTAACCGTTGACGCACGCTAATAACCACACCCTGAAGCGTAAAGATTGCGTAGTGGCATCCATTATCATGTCCCTTATGAACCCCTCCTCGCGTATCTAACGGCAATAAAAAAGCGGCATCTCTGCCGCTTTTCTGTTTCCATCTTAACGCTGAGGCAGCGCTTCAGGATTGAGTTTCAGCTTTTGATAGCTCTCCACCCACTGATGATATTTATCCGCACTTTCCCACAGGCGTGAATGCACACGCGCCAGCACCACTGGATCGCTGATCAACTGCAAGCGTTGCTCGCGGTTAAGCTTTTCAGGTGCATCGCTCAGTGCCTGATCGACGCGACGATCGCGGGCATGATCAAGCAAGGTGCTCTGCTTGTGACGTGACGTTGCCATCGCAGTCGCTAATGCGTTAAACGCGGGGTTGAACAGCGCATGCATAAAGCCATTCTTCAGCGCACGCTCGCGGTTGAGTTGCAGATAGTTATCGGTATCAATCAGTTCCTTCGGCGGGTCATACTCTTCCGGGATCAGGAACAGCTTCGCGTTCTTACTCTTCTGCCCTATCGTCGCGCGGCTCGACATCACCGACACAAACGGCGACAGAATCAGTGAGAATACAATTGGCGACAGCCACCACAGGAAGTTCAGATCGAGCAGACCCATACCGCCAGCCCAAACGATACCTAACAGCATCTGAGAACCATGACGACGGAAAGCTTCACTCCACGGAGTGGCATCATCATCACGCTGCGGCGAATTCCAGACCACTTCCCAACCGAGGAAAGCACTGACCACGAACACGGTGTGGAACAGCATACGCACGGGTGCCAGCAGCACCGAGAACAGCATTTCCAGAATCAGGGAGCAGAACAGTCGAATCGCCCCCCCATATGACTTCGCACCCTTGAACCAGATCAGCACCACGCTCAGCAGCTTCGGCAGGAACAGTAGCACCAAAGTGGTAGAGAACAGCGCAATCGCCAAATCTGGACGCCACTGCGGCCACACCGGGAACAACTGGCGCGGTTGCAGGAAGTAGGTCGGTTCCATCAGCGTATGCACCACCTGCAAAGCAGTAGACAGTGCCAGGAACATAAACCACAACGGTGCGGAGAGATAAGACATTACGCCTGTCAGAAACACTGCACGGTGCACCGGGTGCATACCTTTCACCAAGAACAGGCGGAAGTTCATCAGGTTACCGTGGCACCAGCGACGGTCACGCTTCAGCTCATCCAGCAAGTTCGGCGGCAGCTCTTCATAGGAGCCAGGCAGGTCGTAAGCGATCCAGACACCCCAGCCAGCACGACGCATCAGCGCGGCTTCAACGAAGTCATGCGACAGGATCGAACCAGCAAAGGAACCCTCACCCGGCAACGGTGCCAAAGCACAATGCTCAATGAAGGGTTGAACACGGATGATGGCGTTATGCCCCCAGTAGTGCGACTCCCCTAACTGCCAGAAGTGCAGACCGGCGGTAAACAGCGGGCCGTAAACGCGCGTGGCGAACTGCTGGCAGCGGGCATACAGCGTATCCATACCAGACGCTTTAGGCGACGACTGGATAATACCGGCGTTCGGGTTAGCTTCCATCATGCGCACCAAGCCAGTGAGACACTCACCGCTCATCACGCTGTCAGCATCCAGCACGACCATATAGCTGTAGTTGCTCCCCCAGCGACGGCAGAAGTCATCGATGTTGCCGCTTTTACGCTTCACACGACGACGACGGCGACGATAGAAAATCTTACCTGCACCGCCGACATCACGCACCAGCTCCATCCAGGCTTTCTGCTCAGCGATAGCGATATCCGCATCGTAGCTGTCGCTCAGGATATAAACATCAAAGTGCTCTGCATTACCGGTACGCTTCACTGATTCCCAAGTTGCACGAAGCCCAGCGAACACACGTTCGACGTCTTCATTACAAATGGGCATGATCAGCGCCGTACGGTGCTCAGGATTGAGCGGCTCGTCACCGTTAGTCGAGTACGAAATGCTGTATTTATCCCGCCCAATCAGCAGCTGCAGGAAGCCCATCAATGCGGTCCAGAAACCGGCGGATACCCAGCAGAACAGAATCGCAAACAGGAATAATATCCCGGTTTGCAAAATGTACGGCAGTATCAGCTCCACCGACTGCAACCAGTTCTGGTTAAACAGCTCGATAGGATCGAGCAGCGTCCAGCCCTGATAGGGCAGAATGGTTTTCATGTACCAGGTGGCGATGACCGTCTGCAATAGCGTCAGAATCAACAGCACATAACGGCGCATTGAACCCACATGACGCCATTTGTCTTCCGTCTTTTGCTCTTCCGCCGTCGCATAACGGGGAGTGGATTTCTGGCCTCGCAGTGAATCCCAGGCGCGCGCAATTGGGTTGGTGCGCCAGATTTCCGGGAACATCAGCGAGCGCTTCACTTTCGGCATCGCCTTCAGTGTGGTGCGGTCGAGATAATCTTTACTGAGTTGCTGACCCTCAGCCAGTGAATCTGGCCAAGCCATTTGCACGCGGGATGACACCGATTTCAGCGGTGCATCATCCGGGCGCTCGCTGGCAGCGATATCTTGCCCCAGCGACGAATGAATAGCGTGGAACGCCTGAGCATGTTGCAGTGAATCACTCAGGCGAGCTCGCCCTGCCGCATCAAGCGGCAGAGCTTCCACATAAGATTGAGGTAAAAATGTCGAATTATTCATTGGCAGGTAGCTGATAGCTCCAGGTTTCCGTCAATGTCTTGTCGCCGCTCACCAGCGCCGCACGCATTTCGGTCGGCTGCTTGTTATCTTTCACGCGCAGACGCAACACCAGACGCCAGCCTTTGGTCACCGGGTTGTAGCGTACACTCTGCTCAACCACATCGGCGTTGTTACCGACACTGACCTGCGGCGCCACTTGCGTGTTATCCGGCAACTTACTCATGGCTTTACCCACGAAGTCGATGGTGAAGGCAATGGAGCCGTCTGGCTGACGCACCAGATTGGACTGTTTCACATCACCGGCAGAACGCAGTGTGTTTTTCACCCATGCCACATCATCTTGATGCAGCAGGTTTTCATCACGTGTGAAGTGCAGACGATACTGGAAGTTCATCTCTTTGCCAGGTTCTGGCAGTTTTTCCGGCGACCAGAAAGCAACGATGTTGTCGTTGGTTTCATCAGCGGTCGGGATCTCTACCAGTTCAACGCGACCTTTACCCCAGTCACCCAGCGGCTCAACCCAGCCACTTGGGCGCAGGTCATAGCGATCGTCAAGATCTTGATAGTGGCTGAAATCACGTCCACGTTGCAGTAAACCGAAACCTTTCGGGTTTTCAATGGTGAACGTGCTCACCGCCAAATGTTTCGGGTTATTCAGCGGACGCCAGATCCACTCACCATTCCCCGCGTGAATCGACAATCCGTTGGAGTCGTGCAATTCATTGCGGAAGTTGGTCACAGGTGAAGGCTGATTAGCACCAAACAGGAACATACTGGTCAGGGGTGCGACACCCAATTTGCCGACGTTATCACGCAGGTAAACTTTTGACTGCACATCAACCGTGGACTCTTTGCCCGGTTTGATAATGAAGCGATAGGCACCTGATGCTCGCGGTGAATCCAACAGGGCATAAATCACCAGCTGCTTGTCTTGCGGTTTTGGACGTTCAATCCAGAACTCTTTAAAGCGCGGGAACTCTTCACCGGATGGCAGCGCAGTATCGATTGCCAAACCACGTGCTGACAGACCGTAGACCTGCCCTTCACCAATGACGCGGAAGTAGCTGGCACCAAGGAAGCTTGCAATCTCGTCGTCCTTACCCTTTTTATTTAACGGATACAGGACTTTAAAACCAGCAAAGCCAAGATTTTTAACCGCATCAGCATCGTGTTTTACATTGCCGAAGTTGAAATAGTCAGGGTTATATTTGATTTCACGTACCGATGACGCAGTGACTTCATTAATTTTTACCGGGGTATCGAAATACATGCCCTGATGGTAGAACTCGAGCTTAAACGGCGTGCGCAGTTTGCCCCAGTAGGCTTTGTCGTGGTTAAACTGAATTTGCTGATAGTCAGCAAATTTCATATCACGAAACTGAGAGGGTAAATTGCTCTTCGGCGCTTCGTAACCTTTCCCGGCCAACGCCTTGGCTTGTTTTGCTACATCATCAATGTTGAACGCCCAACTATTGTTGGCGTACAACGCCAGCAGAACTGCCGCGCCAACCCACCGCATTTTTACCAGTCCTACTTTATTATTCACTTTATTTAGCACATCCCCCCCTTTCGTGCGCTCTAATCAAACCCATTTATCTTAAAGGATTATTCCGTTTTCCGACAGCATATGCACAACATTGTTCCGCTGATTTGTAAGCTGAAAGTGTGCTTTTCGGATAATTAAACCCTTCAGGTTAAGATACAGAATCACCTGATAGTATACGCTGTTTACAGCAGGTAGAATTTTCATCCAGCATAATCTGGTTTCAGGGCGAAACCGGCAGGTAAACTGACAAATTGGAAGCTTATGAGTTCAGCAAAACCCGAACGTGAATATTTTCTCGACTCTATTCGAGCATATTTGATGTTATTAGGCGTACCTTTCCACGTCTCCTTGATTTACTCCACCCAACGCTGGGCGGTGAACAGCCAGGAAGCCTCTATGTGGCTGACGGTGTTCAATGATTTTATCCACGCCTTTCGCATGCAGGTCTTCTTCGTTATTTCGGGTTATTTTTCCTACATGCTTTACCTGCGTTATCAACCACAGCGCTGGTTGAAGGTGCGCATGGAGCGTGTCGGGATACCCTTACTAACAGCCATTCCACTCATCACCCTGCCGCAGTTTTTTATGCTAAAAAACCTGACGGACAAAGTGGGTGACTGGAACCGTTTTTCCCTTTACGACAAGTACAACACTCTGGCGTGGGAGTTGATTTCTCACCTGTGGTTTTTACTGGTCTTAGTGATCTTGACCGCTTTAGGTATGTTGACCTTTCGCTGGCTGAGTAAACAACAGCGCCGCATTGATTATCAGCAGGTTGGCTGGGGGAAACTCACCTTGGCCTTTATGGCCTATGCACTGTTGTGGTGCCTGTTGCGCCGCGCGCTGTTTTACACGGTACCCAATGTATTTGCGGATGGTCTGTTTAGCGTCGCCGTGATGCAAACCCTCACCTTCCTGCCATTCTTTATGCTCGGCGCACTTGCCTGGAAACATCAGGCGCTGAAAGCGTTGTTCGTGCGCTTCAACCCGGTGATGTGCTTTGGTGCCATCGTGGTGTTTGCTGCCTACACCCTGAATCAGCGCTTCAGCAGCGGTGATGGCTGGTTGTATGAGATCGATGCCATCGTTTCGACCTTGATGGGGCTTTGCATGCTGAATCTGTGCTTTAGCGTGGGCCACAAACTGCTCAATAGCCACTCGCCACGCATCATGTATCTGGTCAATGCTTCACTGTTTATCTATCTGGTACACCACCCGCTGACCATTTTGTACGGTATTTATGTCATGCCGCACATCAGTAGCGACACGCTTGGCTTTTTTGTCGGTTTGGCAATCGTGTTCGCCGTGGCCTTTGCGTTGTATGAGATTCATCTGCGCATTCCACTGCTGCGTTTTCTCTTCTCAGGCAAACCGCAGCGTAAACAACCCATTAAGACGTGACTAAAAGGGTGAGCGGCGCCATGCATTGCGCATTCGTCAGCGACACTGTCGCTTCAGTTCGCAATGCATCGTGCCGCTACCTTCATGTTCCTATAACAGCCATTCCACCGGCAAACGCCACACCAACCGCACCAACAATCGCTGCAGTACCGTACACTGGGGTTCGTGCTTGTGCACAATTTCCCCTGATTCGCCAGCATACTCGACCCAGTTAACCCGCCCCCAGTTATCCAGACGCAGCGTCCAGGCACGATCGCGCATCCCGGCAATGAAACGCTGATGGGTTTGCTGAGCCAGCGCTTCACTTTCAATTACCAACCCCATTTCCGTATTAAGTACCGCAGAACGGGGATCAAAATTGAACGAACCAATAAAGACTTTACGGTTGTCTACGGTGAAGGTTTTGGCATGCAAACTGGAGCCAGAATTACCGGTGAGGCCTCGGTCGTGCGGGGCTTCGCGACCATTGTCCTGGGGCTTCATCTCATACAAAGCGATGCCATGGCGCAGTAGTTTTTTTCGCCAGCGCGCATAGCCCGCATGCACCACTGAAACGTCGTTGGCGGCGAGGGAATTCGTCAACACAGCGATTTTTACCCCGCGCCGCTTGAGCGCCACCAACTGGGCAACACCGGCACGCGTCGGCACAAAGTAGGCTGAGATTATGTCGAACTGCCGCTGCGGTGTGCCGATCACCTCCAGCATGCGCTGCGGTAAGAGACTTGAACGTTTGGCTTTGCCCAAACCCTTGCGTGGATCGTCACTGAGCAAGCGCGATTCTGCCCACGTCATCTGCATCGAGCCCTGCTCCATTTGGCTGACAAAAGAAGAGTGTTCCAGACGCGCCAGATAGCGTTGAACCGCCTCACTCTGCTGCCACTCAGCGGGCAACCTCACCGTCTGATGTGCATCGACCGATACATCCACCACACTGCGCAGGGGTGATACCGCTTTGCTCTGCCAATAACGCTCAAAATCGTGCGCGACTTGCTGTACCACCGGGCCAATGGCGAGCACATCCAGGTCAGTAAACAGCGGCTCATCACCCGTGCCAAAATATTCATCGCCGATGTTACGTCCGCCCACCAATGTTGCAGCGCCATCCACCGTCAGGCTCTTATTGTGCATTCGGCGATTTAAGCGCGCGAAATCGGTCAGATAGCCAAGCGCCCTTAGCGTGCGGAAAGAGAAAGGATTAAACAATTTCACGGCAATGTTTGGGTGACGGTCAAGTTCAGCCAGCGTGTCATCCAGACCCGGCGTGTTGTTATCATCCAACAACAGACGGACTTTCACCCCGCGTTCGGCCGCATCCAGCAAGGCGCTGAACAACAAACGCCCTGACATATCGTTGTGCCAGATGTAGTACTGCACATCGATAGTCTGTTGCGCCATGCCCATTAGCAGATAACGTGCGGCGAATGCGTCCAGTCCATCGTTAAGTGGATGAATGCCGCTCATATCAGGATGCAGCGCACAGCGCGCATCAACAATCTCTCGTAACCCATCGCCTGTTGGCGCCGTGGGTTGCACAGGTGCTGCTTCACTCATACCGAATCCCTGAATTCACTGGATCTTTTATTGTTGGTATTCCCGCGCCTGAAGCCAATCAGAGGCTTCTGTATCGGCTCGCTGACGCGACGTTAATTTAGAGTCTAGACTTAGGCTTGCGTTCTGCATCCGGCGTTTACCGTGAGGAGAGGATTATGCCCCAGCAATCCCCACACCATCACCCACATCTTTTTCGCAGTTTCTTCCAGGGCAGTTTCCCCTGCTCCACCGCCTGTCGCAGTGGAGGGCGTCGAATTGATATGGTCATCAGTAGCGGTCATGACATGCTGCTGGAAAAAGATTACGCGGCGCTGGCGCAAGAAGGTTTACTCACTGCGCGTGACGGCGCGCGCTGGCACTTAATTGAAGCCACACCCAATGAATATGACTGGCGCAGCTTCTTACCGATGATTCACGCTGCGGCCCGACACGATATGCAAATCATCTGGGAATTGGCGCATTTTGGCTATCCCGAGCACCTCGATATCTGGCGCACCTCTTTTGTCGATCATTTCGAGCGCTTCGCACGCGCGATGGCGCGACTGATGCGAGATGAGGGAGTACAACATCCCTTCTTTACCCCTATCAATCAGATCTCGTTCTGGTCATGGGCAGGAGCCGATGTCTCGTGGCTCGACCCCTACGCCAGCGAACGCGGACGCGAACTCAAGCGCCAACTGGTGCGCGCGACGATCGCGGCCATGCATGCGATTCGTGATATCTATCCTGATGCCCGTTTCGTGCTCACCGACCCGCTGGTGCAGATCGCCCCCGATCCCGATAATCCCGACAGTAAGCCCTACGCTGATGCGCAAAATCAGGCGCAGTTTGAAGCCTGGGACTGGATTGCCGGACGTGATGCGCCTGAGCTGGGCGGACGCGAGGATTTTTTGGATATTCTTGGCCTGAACTACTACCCGGATAATCACTGGTTTTTATCCGGTGATACGCTCTCCGCACAACATGCGGCCTATCAGCCGCTGCATCAGCTACTTCAGCAATGCTGGCAGCGCTACCAGCGTCCGCTGCTGCTGGCTGAAACGGGCGCGGAAGGTGAGGCACGCGCGCCCTGGTTACGACACGTAGCTGAAGAAGCGATGCTGGCGCTGGCGCAAGGCGTTGCACTGGAGGGAATATCCCTTTACCCGGTGGTGGAGTATCCCGCGTGGGCCGACGATCGCCGTTCACCAGGCGCACTATTTGGTCTTGGCGATCCTAATGGCAATCGAACATTGCATGAGGCACTGGCGCTGGAGTTACGCAGCCAGCAGATTAAATGGCGTAATCAGATCTAAGTGTGTTGTGAAGGTACAGTTTTAGGCGGGCAGGTTTGGACATCCAGTGTGGGATCAGCCGGGTGACGCACATCGGTCAGCCAGGTCATGGTGAATAGAAACACCACACCAATTAAACAGGCAGAGAGCAAGCCAATTATGGCTATCAGTTTGTCATCTCGGGCTTCCATCGACATCTCCTTGCAGGCTTCCTTGAACCGTTGCTGACCTTAGCTCATCCATAACGTCACCATCAGGACGAAGATTATAAGGGTAACAGAGGTCACTGCAAGTACCACAATGGCGAAGTGCGCGTCGTCCAATGACTGCCGTAAGGGTTCGTCGTGATCGTCAGGAGGCGCGGGTGAACTCATGTTAGCTCAATGAAAGAGATACTTGTCGTGCAGGATTGCCGTACTGAGTGTAATGGAATACGTCTTAAGGTACAGAATTATTTCAGAATGAAAGGACAATGGGGTGCAATCGCACCCCATTAAGAGCAGATTAGAAATCGTAGCTCATAGAGACTTTCAGCGTACGTGGATCGCCCTGATAGATGTAAGTACCGTAGCTTTCTACACTTGCCCAGTATTTCTCATTGGTGACGTTATCCACTCCCACACGCCATACCATGTCATGCTCGTTAACTTTGGTGCGATAACGCACGCCCAGATCCAGCGTGGTGTAGCTATCCAGTGACTTGGTGTTCTGCGCATCGGCAAATTGTGAACCAGAGTGGTTAACATAGGCGGTTGCTGTCAGACCATCTACTGGCTTGATGTCATATTCTGCGCCCAGTACGAAGTAGTAGCGCGGCACACCAATCGCTTGCTTACCGTTCAAGCTTCCGTTCGCCGATTCGGTGATCTGTGCATCCAGCCAGGTTGCACTACCATTCAGGCGGAAGCCCAGTACCGGTTCACCAAACAGGTTCAATTCCACACCGCGGTTGCGCTGCTCACCATTCAGCGCATAGAAACCATCGCTATTGGTGATGGCATTCGGTTTGCGGATATCAAACAGTGACAGAGCACCACCCATGCGATCGAAATCAACCTTCACACCCACTTCATTTTGTTTCGAGTGAGCAATGCCAGTGGTTTTACCATAGTTGGTCGCCGTGTTCGGCGCAGCAGTACCCGGTTGCAACGCTTCGGTATGGTTTGCATAGAAAGAGACTTCTTTCCATGGTTTGTAAACCACACCATAGGTCGGCATCCAACGGCTAGCGTCAAAGTTAGAGGCTGAATCTTCTGCACCCGTATTGTTATCATAGCTGCGCACGACTACTTTCTGGTGGCGAGCACCCGCCGTGAACAGCAAGGTGTCGTCGAAGAAGCCCAGCGTATCGCTCAGCAGATAACCTTGCGTACGGGTGCGCCCCGTGGTCAGAGGGTCGTGATAATCACCGCTGCTGAGGGTGTTTGCTGGAACGGATGTGGTCGGCGTGTCATAAATATTGGTATCAACAGACGCTCCGCCATACCGCCACGCAGTTTTGTTGCTCGCAATATTTGCTGAGTAACCAAAGTTGACCTTGTGGGTAACGGGGCCGGTAGAGAAATTACCGCGAATGCCCGTCATGCCGCTGAAGCCATCGTTGATTCGGTTAGTATCTAAACGACCGTACTGTGCATCACCGCTGGCATTAGACACAACTGGGCTGGCATACAAACCAATCTCATGTGAATGCTGCGCACCAACTGCACCGTACCAGGTCCAATTATCAGTGAAATCATATTCTGCTTTTGCCATACCGAATTCACTTTCGATATCGCTATACACCCACGGTTGGCTGGTGTTGTGCGTGGCAGATGGCGCTGCAGGAATGAAGTCCAGCCCACTGACGTTGATACCAATGCGGTCCCCATGGAATGTCTGCTTTTGATAGCCCACATCCAGTGAAGTACGCAGGCGATCGCCACGGTAATCCAGACCGATTGATGCCGCAGTTGTACGGCGTTTCGCGCCATGAACCGCAGTATCACCTTCGCGATCCAGCACGTTGACGCGCACACCAAACTGGTTGTTATCACCAAAACGACGGCCCGCATCAACAGAGCCACCCACCTGAGAAGATGAGGTGTAATCAAGGCCGACACGTGCCATTGGCGTATCTTCAGCGTGTTTAGGTTCGAGGTTTATCATCCCGCCCACACCCGAACTCGCCGCACCGTTTACCAGAGAGTTCGCACCTTTAAATACTTCAACACGATCAATTAGTTGCGTATCAATGACCTGACGCGGCACAACGCCTGACAGGCCACCGTATGTCATATCATCACCGTCCAGCTCAAAACCACGAATGCGGTAGGTTTCAGCGTAGTTACCATAACCCTGTACATTCTGCACGCTGGCGTCATTACGCACGACATCCGCGATGGTTTTCGCCTGTTGGTCCTGAATCATCTTCGAGGTGAAGCTGATAACGTTGAACGGCACATCCATCGCATTCTGCTCACCGAGCATGCCGAGGCGGCCGCCATGGGCGATCTGACCATCCAGGTATGCTGGCACTAAATCATTACCACCCGGCTTGAAGTCCGATTGCGGTGTGGCGGTCACGACGAGCGTCTGCTGATCATTTTTCGCAGCCGTTGAAGGAGTACTGGTGGTGTTGGTGGTAGCAGCCATCACTGGCAAACAACCGGCGCTGACCATGACGGCAAGCAGCGTCGGTTTCAGTCCGGGATTGAAAGGCGTCGAACGCATGAAGAACCCCTGATTAAGAAGGAAATTGATAATCATTTTTATTACGGTTTGCGATTATGCGTTCTGCTAAACGGAAAGCAAGAAAAATCTTGGAACTTTTAAGGCCACAAAAGGTCAGGGGAAAAAGTTGAAATTATCGATTTGAACTCATTGAATGGTGAGGTGAACAAGCATCGTCACTTTGGCACATGCTATGTGGGGATTTTGGGGCGGGTTATCACTGAAAAACAGCGGCTTCCATACCGAAAGCCGCCTTGAAACGAGATTTAAGCTTCACTCCAGCGTTTGAACACCAGCGAAGTATTAATACCACCGAAGGCAAAGTTGTTAGACTGGATGTAATCCGTATCAATCAGCCGTGGTTCGCCGATGATGTAATCCAGTTCGCCGCACTCTTGCGCCGGTTGCGACAAATTCAACGTAGGCGCAAACCACCCTTCACGCATCATCTCAATGCTCATCCAGGCTTCTAGTGCACCACACGCCCCCAAGGTATGCCCAAAGTAGCTTTTCAATGATGATATCGGCGTCTGTTCGCCGAAAATCGCCGCGGTCGCCAGGCTTTCAGCGATATCGCCGCGGTCAGTAGCCGTACCATGCGCATTGATATAACCAATCTGGTCTGGCGTCACGCCGGCGGTCTTCAACGCTCTTTCAATGCAGATTTGCATGGTTTCACGCTGCGGCTGGGTAATATGCGCCGCGTCGCAGTTAGTGTGGAACCCCACCAGCTCGGCATAAATGGTTGCGCCGCGCGCTTGCGCATGTTCCAAAGATTCGAGGATCAGCGTACCGGCACCCTCACCAATCACTAAACCATCACGCTGCTGGTCAAACGGTGCCGGTGAGGTATGAGGCGCATCATTACGCTGGCTGGTGGCAAACAGGGTATCAAACACCGCCGCTTCGGACGGGCAAAGCTCTTCTGCCCCTCCCGCGACCATGACGGTTTGATAACCATGACGAATCGCTTCCCACGCATAACCAATCGCCTGGCTGCCTGAAGTACAGGCACTTGACGTAGGGATCACGCGACCCCGTAAACCAAAAAATAAACCCGCGTTCACTGCCGTTGTGTGCGGCATCATCTGCACGTAGGTGGTGCCGGTAATATTATTGGTATGCTTTTCCGTCAGCATGGTGGCGAATTCACTCACCGGACCGGTACTGCCGGTGGACGAGCCATACGCAATACCGGTTTCACCGCTGGTCAGCACCGGATGGTCAATCAGCCCCGCTTGTTCCAGTGCGAGTTCAGTCGCACGCGTCGCCATCAATGACACGCGGCCCATGGAGCGAATGCGCTTACGGGTGTAGTGCGCAGGCAAAGCGAAGTTATCGACCGGGGCACCGAGTAAGGTATGGAGGCCATCATAAATCTCCCACTCAGGCATCTTACGCACGGCATTTTCCCCCTGCTTCAGACGCGCAGCCACTTCAGGCCAGCTTTCACCAAACGCCGTGACGCCGCCCATGCCGGTTACCACTACACGCTGAATCACAACATACCTCCGTTAATTGAAATCACCTGACGCGTGACATAGCCCGCGATATCTGACATCAAATAGCTGGCCAGCCCGGCGACTTCTTCCGCCGCCCCCATACGCTTCATCGGAATGATCTTCAGCGCTTCATCGATCACTAACGGTTCCAGGTCGGTCATTCCGGTGTCGATCAATCCCGGTGCGATACAGTTGACGGTGATTTTTCGTTTAGCCAGTTCTATCGCTAGCGCTTTGGTCGCGCCGATAATCCCGGCTTTCGCCGCGCTGTAGTTCACCTGACCACGATTGCCCATCAGGCCAGAAACCGATGACAACGTAATGATACGTCCACCTTTACGCAGACCAATCATCGGCATCACACAGGGGTGGAGAACGTTGTAGAAACTGTCGAGATTGGTGTGGATCACCGTATCCCATTCGTCTTCGGTTAGCGCCGGGAACGCGCCATCCCGCGTGATGCCCGCATTGTTCACTACACCGTAGTAAGCGCCGTGCGCAGCAATATCCTGTTCAATGGCTGAACGTGTCGCCTCGCGCTGTGCGACATCGAATGCCAGCACGCGCCCGTTGCCGCCCGCGGCTTCAATTTCCGCCAGCGTCTGCTGCGCGCCCTGCTCATCACGGTGATAATGCACCACCACCTGAAATCCATCCTGCGCCAGACGCAATGCGATGGCACGGCCAATACCTTTACTTGCGCCGGTCACTAATACGTTGCGTGTCATGGCTGAGTTCCTTGTTGTGCTAATCGGGTGAGTTCCTGTTCATCCGGCTGATAGGTGTTCAGCCGACCACTGGCTATCACTCTGTCCTGACTACGGATTTCGCCTTCAAAACTGCCGAGTTTGTCATCCCGCATTAGCAGGTGCATTGCAACGCATAACCTGCTATTCGCCGCAAAGCTGGGCGTTATTGCACGATAGCCTCGCCCCCCTAACAGCATACCGGGACGAATATCGATATCGCCGCGTTGGCGGGCATGATAACCGGACCAGACGCCCACCGTTTGCGCCATGATTTCAACGCCAAACCACGCGGGTAATTCACCTTGCGCGGTAAGAAAAGGGGCCAGCACACCTTGGTTATTTACTGTCACTTCACACACGACGCTGTCTTCGCTGACCTGAAGGACGCGGTCTAATAACAACATCGGTGCGCGGTGCGGCAAATATTGGCTCACCGGCAGAAAATCAGTCATGAGGCTTTCCTACAATCAGGCAGGTATTGTTCCCGCCAAAAGCAAAAGAGTTTGAGGCAATAATGGGACGTGCCAGCGGCTGGGGTGACGTGAGTAATCCACAGGCTGGCAACGTAGAATCTTGGGTGCTTGCGCTAAAATCCTGCGCCGGTAAAGGCAAGTTTTGTTGCACAATCAGCGCCGCCAAGGCGGCCTCCGTCGCACCGGCTGCGCCTAAGGTGTGGCCCGTCAGATGTTTGGTCGAGCTACATGGCACGCTGTCGCCAAACAAACGATGGATAACGCCCGCTTCCACCTGGTCATTGAGCGGCGTAGCCGTACCGTGCAGATTGATATAGCCAACTTCCTGCGGCTGCAAACCCGCCTGCTGGAGCGCCATCCGCATCGCGCGCTCAGCACCCTCGCCTTCTGGATGCGGTGCTGACATATGCCAGGCATCCGACGACTCGCCAGCTCCAAGCAGCGCCAGTGGCTGGGATTCACGCGTGAGTAAGAGCAGTGCCGCGGCTTCCCCGATGGAGATGCCATCACGCTCGGCGCTGAACGGCGCACACTGGGACGCAGAGAGTGAATCCAGGCTGGCGAAACCATTAATCGGCATACGGCTGAGGGAGTCGGCTCCTCCCACCAGCGCCACGTCCGCCAGTCCAGCCTGAATTAAGCGTTGCCCGCTGATCAGAGCGCGAGCGCTGGAAGAGCAAGCTGTAGAAAGGGTGTAGGCCGGGCCGTCGAGTTCAAGGTAGTGCGCCAGGAAGCGTGAGGGGTCACCTAACTCTTGCATGCGATAATCGTAACCCGCCAGGCCTTCATCGACCTGACGGTCACCTTCATCCACACCCGACGTACTGGTGCCGAGCACAATCGCCACGCGATCACGTCCATACAGGGCTATGGCGGCCTCGACGGCTGGGCGAATCTGAGCCAGTGCCGCTAACAGTAATTGGTTATTGCGTGTGTTATGCGCAGCAAGCGCAACCGGGATCGACGGCAACTCGCCCTGCACTTCGCCGAGCCAGCAAACCTTCCCCTGCTGCAACCAGCCTTCGCGCGGCTGCATGCCGGGCGCACGGCCTTGCGTCAGCTGCGCAGCAATCTGTGCCAGGCTGTTGCCCAATGCATTCACCATACCGAAAGCCGAGATGTAGATCATGAAGAAGCGTCCAGATGCTGGATGTCAATTTGATAACCGAAGGCGCGCTGATCGATGCTGATCGGCTCGCGGATCTTCCCGCGTTGCAGGTAGCGAATCAGCGTCACCAGCTCGCCGGACGCATCGCGCAACTCGCGACGATCGCCGATGTCGACCAACTGCCAGCCTGGCGGCAACTGTGGCTGCCAGGCGCTAACAGGCCAGTGGCTGAGCATCACATCGGCCAGCACCTGACTCGCAGGTGGCATCTCTGGCAGTGCCATCATTTGCTGAGTATGAATGCCGTTTTTATCATAGGTCACGCGGAACAAGCGAATCCCCAACGAGGATAGCCCCGCCAGGCTGATTTGTTGCGCGTCAGCACTCAGCAACACCAGCAGCGACTGGGTTTTCCCTTTCGCGTGACCGGTCAACAATTGCTGCTGCTGAAACGCAGGGGAAATACCCGGAGCCGGTAAGGTGACGCGCACGCCTGGCTTGAGCCATGCGGTTGGCCGATTGGACTGACCCTCATGCTGCGCACAGCCGCTTAATAGCAGACTCAGCATCAGCAGAAATGCACCCGTTCTCATCGTTGTTTCCTTTTCCCCGGAGCCAGCGCCATTGGCGCCAGCAAGAATGCACAAAAAATACCGCTACACAGCACCGTACCAAAGCCACTGATCGCCGCCGTGCTGCTGAACACCAACATGCCCAGCGTCAACAGTGTAGTCATCATCGCCAGCGTCACGGCCAGCATCGACGTCAACGGTGTGCCACGCGGATTGCTGAAGAACAGCGTGTAATTGATCCCAATGCCGAGCACCAGAATCAGCGCCAGCAGCGCGAATAAGTTTAAACTCGCCCCAATCCACCCCAGCGTTGCCAATGCAGCCGCCAGCGATAGCCACGACGGCAAGGCACTGCGTAGGCCGACTTTAAACCCGAGGCGCACGGTGTAACTCACCGTGATCAACAGCAGCGCTAACGCCAGTAAACCGCTCAACAGCGTGCGCCAGAAGCGGAACAGTTCATCATAGCTGGCTTTGCGATCGACCCAGCTAACGCCAGATTGCTGGGTTGCCAGCTCAAACAGCGCCGCACTGTTTTTCACTCCGTTAACCGGGACCAACACACTGCTGCGTCCATCCGGCAACGACAGCCAGAGCAATCGCCAGCCTTCACTCAGTGGGCTGGCCAGCCAATCTTGCGGGGTGACCGACATCGTACTCAGATCGGCATTCGCTGCGGTGATACCCGCCTGCTGTAAACGATGCAAAATGGTCGGTGCCGCCTGTTGTAACAGCGCACTATCTTGCTGCTGCTGTGCCAGTGAATTAAGCGGCAACACCCGGTAGCCGGCAAACCAACCCTTCTGCTGCGCCTGCTGTAACTTTGGCGCCAGCGCACTTAAGCGCTGAAGCGCCTGCTGCTCGTTGTCGCCCCATACCACAAACCAGGTTTGATCTGCCTGCTGTCCAGTGAGCTGCGCTAACTGGCGATCCTGGGCTAAAAGTTTGGCCGGCGCACTTTGCAGATGCGCAATATCATCATCGACATGCAGTTGGATCATGCCGCTAATGGCATAAATGGCCACCAACAGCGGTAAGCCAAACTTCAACCCGTTGTGACGACGCCACGCCGCTAACCAGCGTGCTAGCCACACCATGGCAGGAACCGGACGTACGGGTAAGCCGCGCACCAGCCAGGGGTAGAAAAAAATCACCGTCAGGCAGGATGCGCTTAACCCACTTGCGGCAAAGACCGCCAGTTGACGCAGACCAGGGAAAGGCGCTAACAGCATGAGCAACCAGGCTATCGCGGTGGTGCCCAGTGCCAGCAGCAAGGTCGCACGCACTTTGTGCAAGCTTTGCCAGGGCGTAGTGTGCTCGCCATGCACCATCCGCTCCGTCAGATAGTAGAGCGTATAATCGGCAGAGATGCCGACAATACTGAGGCTCATGACTAGCGTGGTGAGATGCAGCTCACCAAAAAACAGCAACGTCATGACGGTTCCCGCCATCGCGCCTATCGCCACGGATAATGCGCACAGCGCCAAAGGCCGCAGCGACCGGAACACCAGCCAAATCAGTAGCAGCAAACCGCCCAACGTCACACTGCCCAGCGTTTCAACATCATGTTGTGCCCGCTGGCTGGCATCATCGCTAAACAATACCGTGCCACGCGTCAGCAACTGTGCATCCGGCCATCGGGTTTTCAACTGCTGTTCTAACTGATTCAGCGCGGTGACCAGTTGATGGCTCTGCTGGATACTGAATGCATTACTCGCCAGTTCACCGTGCAGGAAATACCAGCGGCGCTGCTGAGCGTCATTCACCGTTAGCCAGCCGTTGTGTAGCACCATTTTGCTGGCGTTCTGTTGCAGCGCCAACTGTGCTCCACGCACCAGCAGCAGCGGATCGTTTTGGATCTCTTTGCTACCCACACCGGCAAAGGCTGAAAATAGCTGCGCCAGGATCCAGTCAGCCTGCGCCCCACCGCCATTTTGCAAGCGTGCGCGCGTGAGAGGGTCTATCAACCCATTGCGGTGCTGAAAAGCGTAGGCGCCCCAACGTTGCATCTGGTCATCATCTAGCGCACCACTCACTTGTTTCAACATCGGCAACGCCTGTAACTGCGTTTGCCACCACTGTGCTACCGCATCACCCTCCTGCGGATTGGCACTGACCAGCCACACCAGTTGACGATCCAGGCGCTGCATAAAGCCTTGCTGAATTTCAGCCGGTGCCTGTCCCAGATTTTGCTGGGGCAACAAGGCCAGCACGCTGCTGTTTAACTGGCTGCGTGGCAGTAGGATTGCCAGCGCGATCGCCAGTGCCAGACACACCGCTAACCACAGCAATGCGAAGGTTTTTTCACTGCGCTGGGGCAAAACGCGCTCGCTCTTCATCAGTCAGTTGTTTGGGTTCGGTTCGGGTATCGCTGAGGGTGATCACCGTTTTATCGCCCTGTTTGTCATCCAATGTGATGCCATTCAGGAAGGCCGCGCCTTGCAGATCGATACGGTTAAAGATTTTATTTAGCGGTGCCGCCTTCGGTATCAGGCTGAGCTGCCAGTTATCGTTCCCCCGGTCCTGAAAATCGAGGTCAAAATTCTCCCGCAAAACCTTTTCATCGGCCTGAAAAAGCGCACGCAGTAGGTGATTAAACTGGAACATCTGCGGATTGCTGTCAGCAGTGATCACCTGTGACGGCTGGCCGCTCATGCTTTGCACCATACGTTTGTCGTCAAGGATTAACGTCATGACAAACGGCGTCGCCTGATGCCACCACAGACCCTGTTGCTGGGCAATCAAAAGCTGGCCGCGCGACACCAGCGGCTGCGACATGCCGGAAATGGTGCGCACCTGTTCGAAGTTAGCCCGGATCACCGGCTGGCTAGCGAAGCGTTGCTGTAACTGGTCGAGCGTGACAGCTTGGGCACCGGCAGCCACCAGCGTGAGTAACAGGCAAAAGATTCTGATCACGGTTTAACCCCTAAGCGTTCAAACAAAATGTCAGGTGAAACGAATTGCATCTCCTGGCTCTTCGCATCAACCGCCACCTGCAATGTATGTGCTTTGGTGGTGACCTGCCCTGCACCATTGCGGATCACATAATCGATGCGCAGACGGTTTTCATATTCGCTGATGCTGGCTTCCACGCGGATCGCCTCTTCACAGCGAAGCGGTTGGCGGTATTTCACACGCGTATCCACCACTGGCCAGACAAATCCGCTGGCAGCCATTTCGCTGTAGCTGTAGTTGACGCTACGCAGCAGCGCTTCTCGCGCCACTTCAAAAAAGCGGAAGTAGTTACCGTGCCACACCACACCCATCGGATCGCAGTCGTGGAATGACACGGTTAATGCAACTTCAGCGCGCCAGATGCGTTCACTCATCGCGGCTTTTCTCCTCTGGTAAGGTCCAGAAATCGTAAAAGTTAAACCAGTCCAGCGGCGCCATCAGCGCATTCTGTTGTAATCTTTCGGCATAGCGATCTACCGCTGTCTGCAACGCCTGTTGGCGCTGGGCACGTGGCAGCAATAGCGGATCGGCGAAGGGTTCACAGTGCACCCGCAATGTGCCCTGTTCACGCAAAGCAAACATCAGCAGTACCGGACAGCGCAGCGCAGCGGCCAGCACAAAGGGTCCTTGGGGAAACGGTGCCGGACGCCCCATAAATGGACTCCACACCACGCGACGTTCACCGCCGCGTTGGCGATGCACTGCCGTACGATCGCCCACGATGGCGACCCACTCGCCGGCATCCAGTTTCTGTTGCAGCAAGATCGCCGTATCAGGGCCAATGTCCGTCACCGGCATCAGGTTGACCCCGGCCTGTGGCGCGATGCTCTCTAACACGTCGCGAAAGCGCTGTGCGTTATCGGTAAACACCAACGCATTAATCACCAGCCCGCTCACCTGTTTCGCCATGGCGCGACAGGCTTCGATATCACCGAGATGTGAGGCCAGAATCAAATGTCCTTTACCGTCTGCCGAGCGAATGACCTGTTCAGCACCGGGCGCAAAATCAATATCACGCCCCCATTGCACATCACCGCGCCAACTGGCGACTTTATCCAGCATGCTATAGCCGAAACGCAAAAAGTGCTGATAGCTGTTGAGGGGAGCAGGCAGTGCAATCTGCTGCTTACTGGCTTCCGCTTGCACACGCGCCAGCCATTGCCTGGATGCCGCACGCGCTTCACGTCCGCTCAGCCAGTACACCGCCACCACTGGCCACAGCAATAACTTAAACGGCAATCGCCCGGCACGACGATACAACCACAGCATGAAGCGTAAGCCATGCTGCCCACGACGTTCCGGCGTGGCTGACCAGTGCTGCATCGGGTCGCGGCGGCGCAACAGTTGAGGGATGCGCGGCAACATGCCAAAGAACAGACGCGTATGCATCCATGAAATACGCAGATTGTCACGCAGCGCATCGAAGTGAGACAGACCGGTGGCGGGATAGGTTACGCGCGTGCTGATAAAGCGGCTTGGCGTACCCTGCCAGTACAAACGCACCATGATTTCAGTATCGAAGTCCATGCGTTGTCCGATCGCTCGGCGATCGCACAGTGATAGCGAAGGTTGCAATGGATAGACGCGAAAGCCACACATGCTGTCTTTCAGTGAGAATGACAGCGTCTCAACCCATACCCAGAAGTGGGTGATGTAGCGACCATACAAGCGCGATTTGGGAATCGACGCGTCATAAATCGGCTGGCCGGAGATCAAGTACTCAGGATGGCGCTCGGCTTCTGCCAGCATGCGGGGTGTGTCTTCAACCTGATGTTGACCGTCAGCGTCAAGTTGCAGCACATGACTGTAGCCTGCCGCTGCGGCTTTACGCATACCTGCAATCACGGCAGCGCCCTTCCCCTGATTGTGCGGCAAAGTCAGTATCTCTAACTGTGGCGCGCTCAAGGCGGCGATATGCTGTTTCGTCTCTGCATCACTGCCATCATCAACGATGATCACCGGCAGATTAAAGGGGGCAAGCCGTGCTAACACCGATGCCAACATCGCACCATGGTTGTAGCAGGGAATCAAAATACAGGGCTTCAGCACAGGCGGATCTTCCCGCTGCTCGCAACGTCAACGCTGTCATGACCCATCAGACTATAGCTAAAACTCAGCAGCGATTTCTCTTCCTGCCAAATGAGTTGCAGTTCCAGTTCCGCATCCGGCGGTACGGGCTGCTGGAACTTGATGTTATCAATAGAAGCAAAGGTTTTGCCGGGCGCCAGGCGAGTTAGACCGTAGTGCATGACCCAGTCAAGTTGCGCCACACCGGGCAAAATCGGCAACGTGGGGAAGTGGCCGCGAAACCAAAAAAGATCGGCGGAGGCGCGCAGGCGCAACGTCAGCGTCGTCCCCTGCTGCTGGGCGTCAAGTTCAACCGGCAACATCAAATAACTCCTCAATTTGTGGCCACGCGCGTTTGCTCTGCGCCGTGATGGGAATGTTGGTCACCACGCGCCAGTAGCGCGGCATCGCCACGGGTTCAAGCCAAGGCTGTAACGCGCTTTTCCACTGCTTCTTATACTGTGACAACGTTGCCGCATCCGGGATGTCAGGCAAGGCGAGCACCACACCTATCGCATGACGTCCATGGCGCTGAATCGCCAGCGCCGCAGCATCTTCGACGCCGGATAGCGTCAACAAACGGCGTTCAATTTCGCTCAGCGATACGCGCTTATCTTCAATTTTAACGACGCGATCCTGGCGACCAGCCAGCTGAAATTCACCAGTAGGCTGTTGAAGAATACGATCATCAAGCGGCCAGCCGGCTTCGGTTTCAAGCAGGGCGGAAAATACCCGCCAGCGTCCCGCCTCCTGCTCACGCAAGGTCACATCGGGAAAACAGCGCCACAGTGCCTGCTCGGCATCGGCGGAGCGCCAGCCAATCACCCCAGTTTCGGTGCTTCCGTAGATTTCATCCACGACACAGTGCAAAGCGGCTTGCGCACGCTGCGCATCAGACCGAGGTAAGGCGCCTCCGGCAGAGACCACCAGTGCACAAGGCGGTGTGATTAACGACGTGTCCAGACGACGTAAAAAGGCTGGGCTGCTAATAAACAGGTAGCGACGATCGCGGCGCTGATCGGCCAGCTGTTCACTGTAGAATATTTGCTGTGCGGCGAGTGGCAAACTGAGCGCCATTGGCAGCATGATGCGGAATGTCAGCCCATACAGATGCTGATGGCTGACTGAAGCGATGACATGACACTGCTGTAAGCGATGGCCCCATAAGGTGGCCAGCCATTGCGCCTCCAAATCCAACGACCGTAAGGATTTCACCACCCGACGTGGCGCGCCCGTTGAACCCGATGTGAACAGCACTAACTCGGCGCTAGCATCTAATATCGGCAATTCACCCAACGCTAACGCTCCGTCCCAGCGTATTTGTGGCAGAGAGATGGCCAGCGGCATATCACTGATGACGCCATCAAGATGTTCCGCCATCTCTTCGAGTTGCGCGGCACGGCAATGTCCAGGGATCACTGGTGTCTTACCGGCGTACCACAACGCCAATAGCGCGGCCGTGAAATGGTAGCTGTTATCGAAGCACAACGCCCAGTGTTGGCCGGGTTGGCTGCGGAGCTTATCCGCCAGCGCCTGCACCTGCTGACGCATTTCTGATAACCAGTGTTGCTGCTGCCCTTGCCAGGCGACCACGCGATCCGGAGCGGTAAACCATTCGCGGATACTCAAAACGTTCATGTCTTGTTCCTTAAGCGTTGGCGTAACAGCCATTCGCCGCCCATCAGCGTCCCCATTAACAGGTAACTGATGCACCCATTCCAGAGTGTCCATAGCGTGACATCATTGAGCAGACAGGTGAACAACGCCACACTGCCATTACCGATAAAAAAAATGCACCACACCTGCGTCACGCGTCGCGTGTATTGCACCGCTCGCGGCGGCAGTTCTGGCTCACGTAGCCGCGCCAACCGCTCAATCAATGGCATCGGGCTCCATAAGGAGCCACCAAACATCAGCAGCATCAGCACATTGACCACCACCGGATACCACAGCAGCAGATGCTGGCTGCGTAAGAGCACACTGGCCAGGCACAACAGGGTACCAACCAGCGCCAGCAGCAGCATCACGCGGCCCATCGCGCCCTGCGCATGCCGCAAGTTCCAGATCCGCCAGCCAAACACCAGTGCCAGCACGACAATCACTCCGCGCCACTGCGGGTGTGTCACCGCCAGCCAGACCAAAAATGGCCAGGTCAGCAGCGCCAGCGCATTCAGCAGGCGCAGGAGTGCAGGCATAGGCCTAATCAGGCCTCGTTGTGCATGAGTTGGTCAACGGCGTCAACCACATCCTGCACCGTACGCACCGCACGGAAGGCTTCCGGTTTGATTTTACGTCCCGTGCGCTTTTGCAGATGGACGACCATATCGACCGCATCAATGCTGTCGAGCTCAAGGTCTTCATATAAACGCGCGTCCGGGCGGATATCATCGGCATCAATTTCAAACAGCGAGGTCAGCAGCGTGGCCACTTCCTGGTAAATTTCGTCTTTGTTCATCATTTTGACTGTTCTCAGGCTTGCTGTTGTTCAACAAACGCAGCCAAGGTGGCCACGGAAAAAAAGTGCGCGCGCAACGTTTCGCTCTCCGCTGAGAGCTGTACGCCGAAGCGATTTTTCACTGCCAGCCCTAGCTCCAGTGCATCGATGGAATCGAGGCCCAATCCCTCGCCAAACAGTGGCGCGTCGGTTTCTATATCGTCCGGGCTGATATCTTCCAGATTCAGCGTGTCGATAATCATGAGTTTGATGTCGTCAATCAGTGCTTGCATGCTTACTTTGTCTCTTCAGGGACCAGCGCCTGTTGCAGGTGACGCGTCAGGCGACGTGCGGCCAATGGCTGCGCATCTTCATCCGCTTCGCAAAAGGCCTGGCTATCAATACGCGATTGTACGCGTACAGTAAAAAGCGGTTTAACCAGCGGAATCTGATACCAGCGACTTTGTTTGTCGAGCATACGCTGGGTACAGCTAATATGAACCACGCGCAGATCGCATCCGGCACGCACCGCAATGTTAGCCGCACCGCGTTGTAGCTTAAGCGGCTCACCGTAACGGGTGCGCGTACCTTCTGGAAAAATCAGGATGGTGTCGCCACGCGCCAAGCGCTGTTGGCTATCAGGTAGCAGCGTGTCCGCTTCGCTATTTATCAGATAATCCGCGGACTTGATCACGCCGCGGAAAAAAAAGTTGTGCTGCAAGTCGGCTTTCACCAGGCAATCCATTTCTGGTAACACCGAGGCAATCATCACGTAATCAATTAATGAAGGGTGATTAGCCACAATCAGGCAGCCACGGTCCTGGCGCAGTAACTCAGCACCGATAATCTGATAATCGTACACGCCAACAAAGCGGCAAAAGCGCAGGAAACAGCGGAAGCTCCACGCAATGCTGCTGCGCGCAATCTGTCGGCGGCGCAGGCCATCACGATTCAACAGCAGTAGCAAATTGAACCATGTCAGGGAGAGCAATAAGGCGCCAAGGCTGAACAACGTGAAACTGATGGCGGTCATGACCAGACGCCAGTAATAATTAAAACCAGGCTGGCGCGGCATTGGCTGTGGATTACCGGCCATGACGGCGTTCCCAATGCCACTGATGACGTTCGCCGGGGATGGTCACACGCTCGGCATCCTGTAATACCGCACGCAGAAACTGCAAACTTTGCGGCAGAGCAGCGGCTAGAGGTTGCGCAGCCTGGCCCTGACAATGCCACTCCTGACCGGCACGCAGTAGCAAGGCAACGGCATAGGGTGAATTGAAGTGCTCCGTTTCCGGCAGCCAGGGTCGGTAGTAGTCCGGCACTGCGCCTTCAAAATCCACCAGTAATACCTGCTGATACCCCGCCTGATGCAGCGCAGTCACGTCGATTAATCCCTGCTGGAAGCTGTCGATACCGGCGGAAAGGGAGGAGGATACCAGTGGCTGACGAGCAGCGATGGTTAAACTGCCGACGGCTGAGTTGTGTACCGACATGGCGAAATCCGTCGGCGATAGCGCCTGCTGTTCCGCGAGCGCGGTCAGGATACGTAAGTTCCGCTCGAGTTCACCGTGACGACTGGTGAAGACCACGGCATCAACCGATTGGCGCGCCAGCAGCGTCAGCCCGCACTCAACAGCAGCACGGCTACCCGCACTGAGACGACGCGCGGTCATCATGGGTAAAAATTGCGGTTTTGCGATAGGTTGGCTGGCATCCAGCACAGGCGCGTGTTCAGCCCAGTGTCGCCATTCTTCGGCGGTACTGTGGCCCGGAGCCATTGCGTGCCAGTCAACCAAGGTGTAAGCGAGTTTCATACCTGCATTCTTTCTTCAGCCTCGGGAATGGTCAGATTGCGCTGCGCGGCATCCCTTCCCTGCTTGCATACTATTCCTATCACCCGTCTTATGCGGATGTCACCGATAAACAACGCGGGCACATAGCCCGCCTGTTTTCTATTTCGGCAGCGTTTGAGCTAACTTTATATCTATCCGTCAGCCAAAATGCCTGGCGCTTATTTTACCGCCTGAACGGCAAGACGCGTTTGAATGCCCTGATTCAGGTTCTGAATCCAGCGATTATAATTACGGTGGATCTGACCACTGCCTGCTTTGAGGTTGGTACTGCTCACGTAATCAATACGATAGCTGTTCGCCGTGTAAGTGATGCGAATGTCAGCAGTGTGGCCACGCTCGGCCAGTTGACCGTTCATCACACCCGGTCCTGCAGGTGAAATCACCCAATGGTTCGCTGCGCCTGCTTCGACAATCGCACGTTGCATCTGGCTATCTGAATAGCTCTGACCAACGGTTTGACTCACATTTTGAATCGGTGCGGTGCGCGGAGCACAACCGCTCATTAGTGCAGCGGTCACGACTAATGCGAGAACTGCTTTTTTATTCATCATTTCCTTTTTTTCCCCTGTCATGGCAAGTCACGAATCACCGCGACCGTGCAAGTTAACCCAACTGCACTATTCCGTTCAGACTTTGTAAAGCGCGCGGATAATACCACTATATGTAAAGACAAGTAAAAAAAAGCACGAATGACTTAAGAATTGACGCACTTTGCGGCAAAAGCAGAATTTAACGGGTTTACAGCGTTGAAAATGCCGAAAAATCCCATTACCACATCAATTCTAACCCTGCCAGCCGCCCCCTAACGAACGGTAAAGTTCGATTTGTGAGAGCAGGAGCGTATTTTTCACTGAAACGATATTCAACTGCGTGTTGAACAATGTGCGTTGAGCATCGAGTACATCCAGATAGGAGGCATAACCATTTTCATAACGATTCTGCGCGATACGGTACGCTTCGGCGACATAGCCTTCTTGTTTCTGCAACTCGTCTAGTTGCTCCTGACTACGCCTGATGGCGTCAATCGCGTTATCGACATCGGAGAAGGCGCTGCGCACCACCTTTTCGTAGCCATAAAGCGCCTGATTGCGCGTCGCCATCGCCACATCGACCTGAGCGGTTAACGCTTCACGATTAAGCAACGGGGCCAATATGCTGCCACCAATGCTCCAGAGACGGAAAGGATTATCCAGCAGTTGATGTAACTCATTGCTTTGTAACGTCCCCGTGGCCGTGAGATTGAGTGACGGCAACAGGTTGGCTTGCGCCGATGCCAGTGAGGCATCCGCTGCAATGAGTTGCCGCTGTGCCTGCACAATATCTGGTCGACGATTCAGCAATTGAGAGGGTAACAAGGATGGCAATGTTTGCGGCTTGATATGATCAAACTGGCTGGTGCGCGCAATCTGACGCGGATTCATCCCCACCAGCACGCTGAGCGCATTTTCCTGTTGCTCAATCTGGTGCTGCAACTGGGGGATCTGCGCTTTAGCAGTTTGATACTCTGATGCCGCTTGCATCCACTCCAGCCGTGAGGTGTAGCCGGTTTCAAACTGACGTTGTGCCAGGTTAAGGGCGTTTTCACGTGTGGCTAACGTCGCCTGTGTGACACGCAGTTGCTCATCCAACGCACACAGGCTGAGATAGCCTGACGCAACGGAACTGGCCACCGTCAATTCTGCCGCTGAGGCTGCCGCGCGTTGCGCATCGAGTGTGGCCTCTGCTGCCCGAATGCTATTGCTGCGGCTCCCCCAAAGATCGACTTCATAGTTCGCCTGCAACAACCCTTGAAACACGGCGTTCTCGTAGGGTAACCCAGTGGCGGCCGACAAGGCGCGTTGATGCGTTGCGGCAACCCCTGCTGATAAGGTCGGGAAATTATCTCCCTGTGCGGCCCGCAGTTGGGCACGATACTGATCGACCCGTGAACGGGCCGTGAGGATATCAGTGTTGTGGTTTAAGGCCTGATTGACGAGATGATTCAGGTTATCGTCACCGAAGCTCCGCCACCACTGTGCTTCTGGTGCGGCAGTCGGCCCAACTTGCTGCCGCCAGCTATCAGGTATTGGTAATGATGAGGGGGCCTTTTCGACTTCCGTCGCACAACCGCCAACCAGTAATGCAACCCATGAAGCCAGTAATATGCGCTTCATGGTGCATCCTTGTGCGGTTCTGCTGCGGTATCAATGTTCACTTCCACTGACATACCGGGACGCAGGTCTTGGGTGTCACCGAGTATGCTGATACGTACCGGGATACGCTGGGCAATCTTCACAAAGTTGCCCGTGGCATTGTCTGGCGAAATGGCGCTAAATTCGGAGCCAGCAGCAGGGGAAATGAACTCCACGCGCCCGTCAAAACGCCGCCCTTCCAGCGCATCGACACGAAGGGTGACCGGCAAGCCAGGTCGTACACGTGCCAGCTGGGTCTCTTTTAAGTTGGCGATGACCCATTTGTTATCAGGCACCACCGATGTCAGTCGCGTCCCCGCGGTGACGTAAGTCCCTTTGCGTACGGACAACTGCCCCAACTGCCCACTGTCTGGCGCAATAATCCGGGTGTTGTCCAGATCAATGTTGGCCAACTCCAGTGCGGCTTTCGCGCTGGCAACATCCCCTTCTAAAGAGGCCCGATTCACCACCACGGTTTGCAAACTCTGTTGCGACACGGCAACTTGCGCTTCCGCCTGGCGCAGTGCGGCCTGCGCTTGGGCATTAGCGGCGCGTGAGGCATCGCGCTCGCGCACAGACAGCGATCCATCAGCCGCCAGATTCTCCACGCGTTTGAGGTCTAGAGTACTTTTTAACGCTTGGGCTTTAGCGTTTTCCAGCGCGGCCTTGTTGCTCAGGATGGTCGCTTCGGCACTGCGACGCTGCTGCTGGTTGTTATTCTGCGCGGCAATCTTCATATCCAACTGCGCCTGCGCCTGATGCACCCGTTGACGATAGATCCGGTCGTCAATCGTCATGAGCAACTGCCCTTTCGTCACGGGTTGCAGATCCACTACCTGCACGTCGGTGAGGTAACCGCTCACCTGTGGACTGATGAAGGTCACTTGACCGCGCACATAGGCGTTTTCCGTCGACTGAATGGTGCTGGTGAACGGCCAGAGTTGCCAGGCATACAAAATGACCAGTACGCCAACAATCGCGATACCGCTGCCGAAGGCGATAGAAAGAATGCGTCGGCGGTTAACGCGCTCGCGTTCCGCGGCCTGAAGATCATCCTGTTGGCTCATGAATTCTCCGTCTGATTTGATGCTTGATGTTGTTGTTCTGTTAGGTTGCGGCGCGCCTGACGCCAATTGAGATAACGCTGCCGTGTGAGTCGCCATAGCACCCACATCAGGGTAATAAATGCCACGGCGGCGGTGAGTAGATAGGTATCGTTGTAAGCCAACACATTCGCCTGAAGGGTAGCGACGGTTTGTAACTGGCTGGTGCTTTGCGCACTGAGTAGCACGTTATCCGGCAGCTGGTTGCTGAAAAGCGAACTGTATTGGTTCAGCCGCTCAATGACATTGGGATCAAGCTGCGATAGCTGATCGCCCAACTGGCTGGAGTGGTATTTTTCGCGCCATGTTTGAAATGTGCCAAGAATAGCGGCACCAATTAGGCCCCCCAGGTTTTGACTCATGCCAAACAGCACCACGAAACTCACCAGGTTTTTCGGCTGCGTCACTACGCCGCCAATCCCTAATAGCATCGCGGGTGCAAGGAAGAAAGCACTGCCGAAGCCAAGCAAAAACTGGCTCACATATAAATTGTTGCCACGCGTCACAGGGCTGGATTGCGCATCCATGTAAGACGCTATGATCATCACCACCAGTGAAGTCACAATCGGCCAGCTAAGGTGCGTGGGTTTAATGGTGAGCGCACTGGCCACCATGCCGCAAATCACACCTGCAATAATCGCCAGTGCCAGCCCACGCATCTGATCATTCAGTAAGCCAAGCTGCTGCAGAAAGCCCACCGCACCGGTATTCTGCTCGGCCAGTACGATACGCATCATAATCATCACAATGCCGAGTCGGACGATCATGCCGTTGCTTAGCCAGCGTGTATTGATCAGAGGATTAGCTCGGTTGTGCTCCACCACGACCGCCGCAACGATCAGCACTAAAGACATGGCCAGCGCGATACCCAGCCAAGGCGTAGTGAACCACCACTCAATGCGCCCTAGCGATAGCACAGCACACAGCAGCGCCATACCCGGAGCCAGCAGCATGAAGGTGACAAAATCCATTTTCTCGAAGGCTTTGATGCGGTCACCCGGCGGCAGTTTCACCACCAGCACACACCCCAACGCAATCATTGCCAACCCCAGTTCAAACAGATACAAGCCGCGCCACTCTTCTAACTGCAACAGCTCGGTGGAGAACAAGCGTGCCAGTGGAATGGCCAGCTGGGAGGCGGTAATACCAATGACCAAGGCTTTGAGTCGATGTTTCGCAGGCCACGCCTGGATTTGGTAATAAATGCCCAGGGAACTCAGTGCTGCCCCCACCATACCGTGTGCAGTCCGCACGATAATGGCCGAGCTCAGATCGTTCGCAAGAATGTGGAAGAATGCCACAATCACATACAGCACCAGAAACGCTTCAGTAAACAACCGCAGACCAAACTGTTGGCGGAATTTCACCAGCAGTAGATTGATGGAGATATTGCCCATCACATAAACCGCCGGTAACCAGGCGATTTCGTTGCTATAAGCACCAAAAGTGCCTTGCAGATTGGTGAGATTGGCCGTCACCAGCGCGTTACTTAGCGCGCCGGTTATTGAGATGAGGAGTCCAATCAGACCAAAGGCTACACGTTTTGACGGCGAATGAATCGGCGTGGAGGGAGACCCAGGCAGCATGGGTTTTTCATGGGGTAGCCATTCACGCTGAGCATAGGGGTTGCGTTTCGCCACGTTCAGCTGGTCCCCAGCCGGGTCAGCAGTTGTTGCAGCACCTTTTCAGTGACGGCAAGCGCTTCAGGGTCGATATCTGCCAGCAGCTGCGCACGTAATGCATCCGCCTGCGTTTTCACTTCATTGAAAGCCACACCGCCCTGCTCCGTTAACACCAACAAGCGCTTACGGCGATCCTCTTTGGGTTGTACACGGGCCAAGAGTTGTTGTCGGACCAGCCGATCAACCAGTGGCACTACACTCGCCTCTTCTAGACCCAGCAGTTGTGCCAGTGCTTTTTGCGTGGGAGGCTCACTGGCCGTGGCAATCGTGGCAATCGCCATCCAACTGCTCATACTGAGCCCACTCTCTTTCAGGCGGCGATCCACCGCCAGCCGCCAGGCGTGGGCCGTCAGATGAAGTAAACGTGAAAAAGGTTGTGGATAGTCGCTCAAAACGTAGTAGCCTAATTGTTAGGTATCTAACTAAACGGGTGCGTTATTATAATCAAAGCATGAGGCCATTGAAAAGATTGCTTACAACCTCAAATTTAGACGCTCCCCTTCTTTAAGACCAATTTTCTGTTTTCAGATGTAGAAAACTGCCGAAAAGCAATCCTGTACAATTATCCTGTATAGCTTTAAAGCCAAAGCGCCAACCCATCACATTGTTTTAAAACAAATATTGAAAATAATTCAAAATTTACCTTGTACAACTTACCTGTAATTGTATAACTTTACTCGCCGTGAGCTAGCGAATAGCTCCGTAACGAATGATGCACTTTGCGTCGCCTCTGAAGGTGCAGTGGATTTCCACCTTCAGAGGTGTCTTTTTTGCGTTGGTTGATGAGTTTGGGTTTTACGTGCCTGTCCGCACGTAAATTATTTCATCATGGCGCTGGAGGCAACACGCCTTCGCTCCGATCCTAAGGGCTACACTATGCAAAATGCTGTCACCAGCAGCGAAGCTATCGCTGACTATTTTAAATTGCCGGGTAACAGCGACAGCGCTGAGATGGAAGTTTTCGGACAGATCATCGCTGAAATCCTGCAAACCCGCATGCCAGTCACTAACAAAGCGATTATTTCATCACTCATCTATCGCCTTGAGTTGGAGAGTGATGTGGTACAGCTGGATATTTATCGTCATTTGCTGGAATTAGTGGTCAATAAAACGCCTGATGACCTTTCCGCCTAATGCCTGATTCCAAGGATGGAATCTGCTTTGTTTACCCGCCATTGATACTGGCATCCCTCTTCATTGCCCGGTAACATCATCCCCGTCTAATTCCTGTCTGGTTACTGCCGTGTCGTGACGACATGTGCAAAAAATAAAAGAGCCTGCAAAAATTTATGAGCCAACCCGCTGAACACGCCCCTGGGGCGAACGATATCACCGTGGGCAGCGTCCTACGCTCGCCCGCTTTATTGACCCGAGAGTGCCTGGCAGGTGTCATTACTGCGTTGGCACTGATCCCTGAAGTGATCTCCTTTTCGGTGATTGCCGGAGTTGACCCCAAGGTAAGCCTGGTGGCATCGGTGGTACTGTGTTTGACCCTGTCAATCCTCGGTGGACGCCCAGCCATGGTGACCGCTGCCGCCGGCTCGGTCGCACTGGTTATCGGACCGATGGTGCATGTCCACGGCGTGGAATACATTCTTCCTGCCGTGATTCTCGGTGGCATTATCCAAATCATCTTTGGCCTGGCTGGCCTGTCACGCATGATGCGCTACATCCCCCGTTCGGTGATGATCGGCTTCGTTAATGCCTTAGGTATTCTGATCTTCTTTGCTCAAGTCCCTCATGTTTGGGGGCAGTCGGGGTTGGTTTGGGCATTGTTCGCCGTGACTTTAGCCATCGTGCTATTGCTGCCAAAAATTCTGAAGAGCGTTCCCTCCCCGCTGGTGGCGATTGTGGTGGTGACCGGTGTTGCGTTGCTATTGGGATACCGCGTACCGAATGTTGGAGACGAAGGCCCAATGAGCTCAGGCCTGCCCGGCTTCACCACCCTGTTAGTGCCTTTTAATCTGCAGACGCTTTCCATTGTCTGGCCCACCGCGTTGAGCATCGCCTTTGTGGGTTTGATGGAATCGCTACTAACTGCCAAATTAGTCGACGACATTACCGATACGCCGTCAGGTAAGCGGCGCGAGTCGTGGGCACTGGGAGTGGGAAATATCCTTGCCGGTTTCTACGGTGGGATTGCCGGTTGCGCAATGATTGGTCAGACGATTGTTAACGTCGAGCTTGGCAAAGCGCGCACGCGCATTTCGACCATTGCGGCGGGTGTGGTGTTGCTGTTGCTGGTGACAGGGTTAAGCCAAATCATGGCGCGAATTCCCATGGTGGTCCTGGCTGGGATCATGATGGTGGTGGCGGTGAAAACCGTCAACTGGCATAGCCTGCAGCCCGCCACCCTTAAGCGTATGCCATGGTCCGAAACCTCAGTGATGGTCCTCACTGTTGCAGTCACCGTGTGGACAGGTAACCTGGCGCTGGGCGTGCTCATTGGCGTGATCCTTGCCATGATGCTCTTCGCCCGCCGCATTGCGCACGTTATCCATGCTGAGCGCCAGTTAAGCGATGATGGTGAGCAAGTGCATTACACCGTGCGCGGGCCCCTATTCTTTGGCAGCAGTAACGATCTGTTTGAACATTTTGATTATGGCCACGACCCGAAAAACGTCACCATTGATCTGACCCATGCGCAAATTTGGGATGCCTCCAGTGTTGCCGCGCTGGATGCCATTGAGTATCGCTATCAACGGCATGGGGCATCAGTGCACTTTATTGGGCTGGATAACCGCAGCAGCGATTTCCGCGACCGCTTGAGTGGGAATTTAGGCTAGCCCTTTCACACCCAGGTTGATCACTGAAACGGCCATTTCTCACGAGATGGCCGTTTTTTTATCGGCGTAAAGGGCAATGCACGGCGATGGTGATGGTGATGGTGATGGTGATGGTGATGGTGATGGTGATGGTGATGGTGATGGTGATGGTGCGATATCAACTACGCTTAGGGAGCAACGCTGGGTTGCTGATTAAAGGACGCTGTTATGCATCACTTCTTAGGTGGGATACTGATCATCACTTGCCTGACGGCATTGGTTGGCTGCCAACAGCCAGAAAGACCTATCGGCCCGGATGGTCGTCCAAATGTGCCCACTGAGCAGCCGATTCCGGGCGGCCCAATGAGCAAAGGCCCGGTCGGACAGCCGCAAGCCTAAAGAGACGGGTAAGATTCATTAGCGACAAAAACCAAAAAACCGCCCTTAGGCGGTCACGACATTGCTGCTTATTGCTTTTATTTTATTTGGTTTTAGCGATTACTA
>NZ_MLFR01000013.1 GCF_002095475.1 Pantoea rwandensis | reverse complement strand
TGCTTGACCGGTTGTGCATCCGCTGCGACCACCTCAAGTGCTGCCGATGGTGTATCCGCTGCAACCGCCTCAAATGATGCTAAACGTGCATCGGCTGCCACAGGTTCAAGTGCTGCCGGTTGTACATCCGCTGCAACCACCTCAACTGCTGCCGATCGTGCATCTGCCGCCACCGCCGCAAATACCTGCTGCTTGAGGAAGTGTCGCCAGCTGATCGGTGCGGCAGCCAGAAACGTCGTGAGCAAGGCATAGCGTGCCGGTGTCCATAGCTGTTCAAATGCCGTGCGGGCGGGGCCGTGATCAAAGTGTTGCCGGGGCTCGGTACGCATCTCAGCACGCAAATGGGCTGTTGTAGCCTCATCTACTTCACCCTTAACAATCGCCACACCATAGCTATCACGCGCCATCTGCACTGAAACAAATCCACAGCGCACATCCTGCAATACCGCAGCCGCGTCTCGCTCCACCGGCAGACCATAACCGCCAGCCCCCGGGCCACGGACTTCAATGATATCGCCCGGTTGGCAGCCGATGACATCGGTGTTGCCGTGTTCGATAGCCGAGCCGTTTCGCCATGTGCGGAAATGCGACAAGGCGCCCGATTCGCCGCCCAATACGCCAGCCGAGGCAAACACCGATCGATTGCGGTTACGCGCCGTGACCGTGGTATTAGGTGCAAAAACTTCAAACACCATTTCGGTGGCAAGGCCGCCGCGATAACGGCCTGCACCCGCGCTATCAGTCGCTAAACCGTAACGATGGAAATGAATGGGCACTTCCGCTTCGTTAATCTCAATTGGCGTATTTTTCAAAAAGGCCGACAAACCCCCAGAACCATCAGGTCCATCATGACGCGGCGTGCCACCCGCCCCGCCGCCCACCGGGCCCAGCGAGGCCACCACGCTGCGATTCTGGCTGTCGCTGGTGCGAATGTTCATGATGGAATTACCGCCAGGCGAATTTGCGGGCAAGCGATCGGGTATTGCCTGAGAGAACACGCCAATGGTGGCAATCTGCGACAAGGCGCAGGTTAGCGAACGCATGCCCACCGCGGCTGGCGCTTCACAGTTCATTACTGTGCCTGGCGGCAAGATGGCACGTGTGGGTCGCAGCGTGCCTGCATTAAGCAACAGATTGCGATCCAATGTCGAGAGCACATACGTCACGCCCACCAGCGCCAGCGGATGCCGCTCACGACCACCGGTCGGCATATTCAGCGATGACGCTAACTGCGGGTCGCTACCGGTGTAATCCAGTTCCAGCGTGTCGCCGGTGATGCGCAGCGTGATCGCCACCCGGCACGGATACCCACCTTCGCCATCCTCATCGGCAAAGTCGGCATAGAAATACTCCCCATCTGGGATAGTGGCGATAATGCTGCGCGCCTGCGCTTCCGCATAATCGAGAATCCCCTCAATGCCATTCAGGAAATCATCAATACCAAAGCGCGCGATGATATCGTGGATCTTGCGCTCGCCCACATTCACCGACGCAATCTGTGCTTTGAAATCTCCCCAGTTTTGATCCGGCGCGCGCACGTTCAGGCGCATAATGCTAGCTACTTCTTCATTCAGCTCACCGTTACGCACAATTTTCAGCGGCGGAATACGGATCCCTTCCTGCACGATGTCGGTTAGCGAGCGCGAAAGCGAAGCGGGCACCGCTCCGCCTACGTCGGTGTTATGAATATGACCCACCACAAAACACACTATTTCGCCTGCGTGGAACACCGGCTTCCAGATATGAATATCCGGCGAGTGCGTTGCCACGTTACCTGCGTAGGAGTCGTTGGTGATGCAGATATCCCCCTCCTCATAGCTATCGATTAATGCCAGTACCGGTTCGTAATCGATGCCGCTGTACCAAGGGGCACCAAAGCTACGCGGCGAAGCGAACGCCATGCCGTCACGGCTGACGATTTGGCAGGAGAAATCCTCCGTCTCTTTAACAAACGTCGAGTGCGCGGTGCGCATCAGCGTAAACGCCATGGCATCCGCGGCGGCAGCACAATAGTTAGCTAAAATTTGCAGGTTGCGTCCGTCAATTGCCATGTTAGTTCGCCTCCACAGGGGTGATCAGCAGATTGCCAAAGTTATCTACGTCCACCTGCATTTCCGGCGGTACGCACGTTGTGCAGTCATCCTGCGCAATGATCACTGGGCCCTGTAAGTGATGCCCGGCACGCAAGCTGGCGCGGAGCACCACATCAACCTGATGCGAGGCGCCATCGATCCACGCACTCACCTGCTTCGCCACTTCAACCGGCGCAGCGGCAGTGGCCAAGGTATTGAGTGTCGGTTTAGGAGTAGGCGATGCAATCACCAGCCGCAGATTGATAATTTGCACTGGTGCACTGGCATCAAAATGGCCAAACAGCTGTTGATGCTGGCGATCGAATGCATCATGCAGTGCAGCAACATCCGCCTGCGCCAGCCAATTGGGATCCAGTGCCACTTCGATCTCAAACGACTGGCCGCGATAACGCATGTCGGCGCTGTAGTGAAGGGTAAACGGCATATGGGCACCGTGCTGTTCAGTCAACCAGCCACGCGCACGTTGGCTCAGGGCTTGCGCTTCAGTCGCCAGACTGTCGGCCAGCACGGCATCGAGATCGCTATACAACGTGCGAATAAAGTCATTGCGGATGTCGGCCACCAGACCGCCCAGCGCTGACAACACGCCCGGTGTCGGCGGCACAATCACCCCTTTCATGTTCAGTTCACGGGCGAGGAAGCAGCCCATCATCGGACCGGCACCGCCAAAGGCCAGGAACCAGAACTCACGCGGGTCCAGCCCAAAGCGCGACAGCAATCCACTGGTGTCACCGTACATGCTGGAAATCGCCAGCTCAATGGCGGTTTCCGCGGTCTCTTCCACTGTGATACCTAACTGATCTGCCAGCGGCTGCCAGGCGGCACGCGCTGCGGCAACATCCACTTTCACAGCGTTGTAGCCGAGATCGCCATGGCCGATCATGCCACAGGCAGCAAAGGCATCGGTGGCAGTGGGTTGCGTGCCGCCACGCTGGAAGCACACCGGACCGGGCAAGGAGCCGGCGCTATCTGGCCCCATTTGCAGCACGCCTTGATTGTCGATCCACGCCAGCGATCCGCCGCCTTGGCCTACCGAGGTGACGGCCACTGACGGAATATAAATCGGGAAATCACCGATGATTTCACCGTTGCCCTGCGCCACTTGCCCATCGACGATCACCGCCACATCCGCGCTGGTGCCGCCAATATCCAGACTGAGGATTTTGTCAAAGCCGCAGGCGCTGGCGAGGAAGCTGGCACCAATCACACCCGATGCGGTCCCCGACAACACCATCTGCACGCATTCGCTTTTCGCCTGTTCAACGCCCATCACACCGCCGTTGGATTTAGTAATACGCGGTGGCGGCTGCACGCCCATGGTTTGCAAGGCGCGTTCAAAGGATTCAAGGTAGTGAATCACCATCGGCTGCACATAGGCATTAATGGTGGCGGTAATGGTGCGTTCATATTCGCGGATGATCGGCCAGATATCTGCCGAACAGGAAGTGAGAAGTTCAGGTGCCACCTCTTCAATGATGGCTTTCACCGCAGCTTCATTGTGGCGATTGCGATAGCTGTGCAGCAGCGATACCACAATCCCCTTGCAACCCGCTGCCCGCGCTTGATCAATCGCTTCCAGCACGCTCTGACGATCCACCTGCTGCAACACGTTGCCATGGCGGTCAGTGCGCTCTTTGATGGCAAATACCCGGTCGCGTGAAATGAGAGGGGCGGGACGGCGTGAGAACAAATCATGGATATGCGGGATCTTGAGGCGAGCCAGCTCAAGTACATCACAAAAGCCGTCGGTGGCAAACAGGGCCAGCCGCACCCCGCGACGCTGGATCACCGCGTTGATGCCCACGGTGGTGCCGTGGGTAAAGTAGTCAATATGCTGTGGTTCAATACCATCGCGCTGCTGCAACTGCGCCAGTCCGGTAAGAATTTCACTTCCTGGTTGGTCTGGCCGTGACAGCACTTTTAGGGTGTGAATCTGATTGGTTTGTTCATCCAGCACGGCGAAATCCGTAAACGATCCGCCAATATCAACGCCAACGCGGTAACCCATGGTGAGAAAACTCCGTTATCAGGAGAGAGGAAATTCCATCAGTTTTTGTGGATCCTGCACCACACGCCAGCCAAGGCGTTGATACAGCTGATGGGCATCATTGGTGGACAGCATCCAGCGGTGCACGGTGGCAAGTTCCGGGTGCGCACGCACGCAGGTTGCCAGCCAGCTTCCCAGCCCGTGACCGCGCCAGTTCTCGTCGATCATCACATCACATAGCCAGCCGAAACGGGTGTAGTCCGTCACCAGCCGTGCAAAACCAATTTGCTGCTGTTGGTGATACACGCCAAACGGCAGTGAACCGGCAAAAGCGCGTTCGGTTTTGGCGCGTGGCTGGTCCTTGGCCCAATACGATTTATCCACCAGCTGTTGGTGGATCCAGTCCATATCGAGGCGCTGACGTTCGGTGGAGATAGTGAAGTCGTCGCGCTGCCACAGTTGATCGGCAATGGTTAAGACGGTCATGGCAACTCCTTGTAAAGGGATAAATTAAGTGTACGGATGAGCAGGCACACGGCGCGCGTGAAGCCATGGCCTGAACAGTAAAGATAAAGGGAATTTTGGTTGGGTAAAAAATTTTATGCTGTGAGGGTTTGAAGACAATATTGGGTAGCGGCGCAATTTGCTCGGTGCTTTCCAGCGCCAGGGTTACTGAATGAAACCCGCGCGATACATCGCGCCGCTACAGCTTAGTGTGCGGGACAAATCACACACCAAAATCCACGGGGTTATGCTTGGCAATCAGCGATCGTAACGGCACGCTGCTTTTCATAATCGGTGACTTAATCACGATATAGCTGAAGTACTTATCGATGCCGATTTGCGCGTCGAGCATCTTCTCAATGACTTCCTGGTAATGCTCAATGCTGCGGGTAAGAAAACGCAGCAAATAATCATAGCCACCGGTAATCAAATGGCACTCCATTAACTCATCCACTTCGCGCACCGCATTTTCGAATTTCATAAAATCTTCACGGCGATGCCCCGAGAGTGTGACTTCGGTGAATACCGTCACAGAGTCGGTGATTTTGGTCAGATTGATGTGGGCTTCATACCCGGTGATAAAACCGGCCTGTTCAAGACGTTTCACCCTTTGCAAGCAGGGACTCGGCGAAAGTCCTACGGCGTCGGCGAGATTAACGTTGCTGATACGGCCATCTTTTTGTAATTGCACCAAAATATTAATATCGATGCGGTCGAGTTTCATTAAGCCGTTCATAGCACCCCTCATTGTTGACCAATTGCGCAGGTTGTTACGATGGTATAGCACGCTTTGACGTGGCGGCGCTAGCGTGAGCGCGCACCACGTCTTGTTATGGTCTAGTGAATAATTCCAGAAATATCAATGAGGAAGCGGGATTTATCCTAAACGACCGCTGGCGCGTGCCAGCGCAATATCAAAGATATGCAACGCTTCTTCCAGCTGTGAATCTGTCGTTACCAGTGGCGCGAGGAAGCGCACCACATTGCGGTGCAGCCCGCACTTAATCAGTAACAGACCTTCCTGGCAGGCGCAGTCGAGAATTTTCTGCGTCATCGCCGCGTCAGGACGTTTGGTTTCAAAGTCGATGATCTCCACCGCCTGCATAAAGCCGACACCGCGCACTTCGCCAATGCAGGCATATTTTTCAGCCAGCTGTTGCAGACGCGCATTGAGTTGTTCACCCAGTTGATTACTGCGCGCTAGCAGGTTGTCATGCTCAAGCAAATCCAACACCGCAAGTGCTGCAGCACAGCCAAGAGCGTTCCCACCGTAAGTCCCGCCGAGCCCGCCCGGCATCGGCGCATCCATGATCGCGGCTTTACCGACCACACCTGAAATAGGCAAACCGCCACCCAGGCTTTTCGCCACCGTCACCAGATCCGGAGTGATACCCAGTTGCTGGAAGGCAAACATGGTGCCGGTACGGCCGAAGCCGGTTTGCACTTCGTCCAGAATCAGGACAATGCCGTGTTTTTCCGTAATGCGACGCAGCGCCTGCATAAAGTTAGCCCCAGCAGGCAGGAAGCCACCATCACCCTGAACCGGCTCGATGATGATCGCGGCCACACGCTCGGGCAGGATCTGCACGGCAAACAGTTGCTCCAGTGCTTGCAGGCAGTCGTCGTCGCTGACGCCGTGATACGCATTCGGATACGGCAGTCGGTAAACCTCAGACGCAAAGGGTCCAAAGTTCTGTTTGTAGGGCTGGCTCATGCCGGTCAAGGTGCAACCCAGCAGCGTACGGCCATGAAACGCGCCATCAAAGGCAATAATGCCGCTGCGATTGGTATGCGCACGCGCAATCTTCACCGCATTTTCTACTGCTTCCGCGCCGCTGGTAAAGAACACGCTTTTGTAAGCCTCGCCGTTGCCCACTAACGCATTCAGGCGCTGAGCTAACTCGATGTAACCTGGATAGGCCACCACCTGGAAGCAGGCGTGAGACACTAAGCCGAGTTGCTTAGTGACCGCATTAACCACCGCCGGATGGTTATGCCCTACGTTAAGGACACCGATGCCGCCGACAAAATCGAGATAACGATTGCCCTCGACATCCCACACTTCGCTGCCTTTAGCCCGTTCAATCACCAACGGATGCGCGGTGACCACACCACGTGGCACGTTCTGCTCACGTGCATCCAGTAACAGGCCGTTATCGGTATACGTTTGCTGCTCCGCCATGACATTCTGCATTTTAAAAACCCTCATCCACGTAACGTTCGGTTGGCTCAAGTATCGCAACCCGTTGGTTTCTCACGCTGCCGTAATCAGCAAAGCAGCGGCATTTCCTGTCAAAATCTTCTGCCAATCAGCAGGGAAATTCTGCACGCAGTGCGTGGCGGGCAATGGCCGTCAGTGCCTGAATACCGTGCGGGATCAGTGCGTCGTTAAAATCGTAAGCGGAATGGTGCAAGGGCTGACTTGGCGCGGATCCCAGCCATAAATACGCCCCCGGTTTCGCTTGTAACATAAAGGCGAAATCTTCCGATGTCAGCGCCGGTTGTTTAGCCGGCTGCGCCGTCATGCCCGCCGCAAGCAGCGCATCAAGCGCGACCTGTGCGGCGGCAGCATGGTTCACCGTAGCCGGGTAATAACGCAGATAGCTCACTTCGGCCTTTAAGCCGTGTGCCGCTGTGACATGCTGCGCCATCTCCCGCAGGCGATGTTCAATGATGTCTTGCGCTGCAGGACTGAAGGTACGCACCGTGCCAGTAATAGAGGCTTCCGCGGGGATCATATTGTGCGAGAAGCCGCCCTGCATGCGCGTGACGGTTAACAAACCGGGTTCGCAGGGATCCAGCGCTCGCGCCACCAGCGTATTGAGTTGCACCACCAACTCGCTGGTGGCCAGCAACGTGTCCCGCGTCAGATGCGGTTGCGCAGCATGACCACCGCCGCCTTTTACTGTGATATCGAAACGATCGGCCGCGGCCATGATGGCGCCCGCACGCGTTTGTGCTTCACCAAACGGCAGTTCCGGCCAGTTATGCAAGGCAAACACCGCATCACAGGGAAATTGCTGGAACAGACCGTCATCAATCATTGCTTTTGCACCGGCCAAGCCCTCTTCGGCTGGCTGGAAGATAAACACCAACGTGCCGTCAAAGCCACCCTGCTGCGCTAACTGGATCGCCGCACCCAGCAGCATCACCGTATGGCCATCATGACCGCAGGCATGGCAGATATTGGCGTGCACACTTTTCCACGGCTGGCTGCCGTTATCCTGCATCGGCAGTGCATCCATATCCGCGCGTAAGCCAATCATGCGTGAACCCGTTCCACACTTGAGGACGCCGATGACGCCGGTTTTACCCAAGCCGCGATGGACTGCAATGCCATGGTCCTGCAACACCTGTGCCACGATGTCGCTGGTACGTGTTTCCTGATATCCCAGTTCGGGATGGGCGTGCAGATCCCGCCGCAGTGCGACTAATTGTTCCAGTTGCATCTCAATATCCCCGGTTGCGATCGATAAGGCCGACCATCGGTTCACCGCGTTGATAGCGGCGCAGATTGTCCAGCAGCGCCGCCACTGCGCTGTCGGTTTGCGTCTGGCTGGCGATATGCGGCGTGAGCCAGATGGCAGGGTGCTGCCAGAAGGGGTGTTCCTGCGGTAACGGTTCCGGTTCGGTGACATCGATTACTGCGGCACTCAGTTGCCCGCAGTCCAACGCCGTCAGCAGATCGTCATGATTTAATTGCGGGCCACGCCCCACCTGGACCAATGCAGCACCGGCAGGTAACTGCGCAAACAGTTCCGCGTTGAGCAAACCGCGCGTGCTGTCAGTCAGCGGTAACAGGCACACCAGAATATCGCTGTGTGCCAGAAACTCAGCCAGTTGCTCAGCGCCATACCAGCAGCGAACCCCCTCGAGTTCACGCGGTGTCCGGCTCCAGCCAGCACAGTCAAACCCTAATGACACCAACTGCTGCAAAGATGCCTGGCCGAGTTCCCCTAAGCCCATGACCCCCACCCGCCGCTGACTGGCGGTACGAATGGGGTGCGTTTGCCACTTTGCCGCGCGCTGCTGCTGGAAATAGCGCGGCATATCGCGATGCAAACCCAGCACGGCAAAGGTGACGTACTCGACCATGCCCTGGGTCAGGCCGGGTTCGATCATCCGTACCACCGGCAAATTGGGTGGCAGTTGGCTGAGATCGAACTGATCGGCTCCCGCACCCACCGACAGCAGCGCTTTGAGATTGGGAAACGTCGCCATGACATCTTCCGGCGGTTGCCAGGCCACCAGCAGTTCAACCTGTTCTGCGTCACCGACATCTGGCCAGATATGCATCTGCACGTCCGGTGCATGTTGTGCCAGCCAGCGCTGCCAGTGTGCTCCGCGCGTCGCTTCTGATTTGTAAACGATATGCATCAGGCCATCGCCTGGGTCATCAACCCAAACGCCTGCATCTCACCGGCTTGCGGTGACCATGGCGTTCCCCGGTACATGGTGGTGGGCGCGTCGACTTTGACCAACCCCAGGTTTTCCAGCCAGCTCGCCAGCGGTAGAGCCGCATCGGTGTCGATGCGCACGAACTCGCCGCGCAAACCCTGCATCAGCGCGGCAACCAGCGCCTGTGCCACTTCGATATTACGCGCAATCACTGGGCCAATCGCCCAGCCGTGACCAAAGCGGCGCAGGCTGGCAAAACCTTGCACCCGCTGTTGGGCGTCTTGCAGTAATACGGTTTGATGGTCAGCGATCAGCGTTTGCATCAACTGGGGACGCCACATACCGTGAGCCTGATGGTCTAATTCGGTGAGTAAATCGGCTTCATCCGCATCGACATTACGCAACGTCAAACCAGTGGGGATGCTCACCGCAGGCACCGCCGCCAGCTCACGCGTCTGGTGCTGCTGAAGGGTGCCCGTAACCTTGAAGCCGAGCTTCTCATACAGCCCCTGGCCCATTTCAGTAGCGTGCAGACGAATCACGTAGTCTGGGAATTTTTCCATCACCGCCAGCATCAGCTGCTTGCCAATGCCGCGCCCCTGGCAGGCAGGATTCACCACCACCAAGCCAATGGTCGCTGCGTGATCACCCCAGCGCCAGCCAAAGGCGCTGCCGACAAATTTGCCCTGCTCCTCAGCGACCACGCCTTCACCCAACGCCAACGCCTGCTGCCAGTCTTCACGACGATGCGGCCACTTAAGCTGTTGGGTGATGGCATAGCCGTGTTCAATATCGTCCTGCGTCATGGCGCGTAATGTGATCATCTGCTGCTCCTTTCATGTAAAACGCACCAGCGACGTAGCAGCGCAATTTATTGCGTGGGCGGTTTCGCCATTGATATGCGCAATGAATCGCGCCGCTACGAATGCCGTGATTTTTTTATTCTGCCTTAAGCACTTCTTCGTGCTCATCCAACCAGCCTTGACGCAGCTCTGGCACAGCCCGTTTAAGACGTTCGAAATACAGCTCGCTGGTCGGCTTATCGTAATCAGCACGAGAAATTTGCGTGACAATACGGCCCGATTTCATCACCACGATATCGTCGCAAACTGCACGCACCGCGTGCATATCATGGCTGATAAACAGCACCGACAAGCCCAATTCACGACGCAGTTCGCTGATCAAATCCAGCACGGCGGCGGCCACCACCGTATCTAATGCCGATGTGACTTCATCGCACAGAATCAGATCCGGCTCGGCCGCCAATGCGCGCGCCAGATTAACACGCTGCTTCTGCCCACCGGAGAGCGCCCATGGGCGACGCCACAACACCGAGCGCGGTAGTTTGACCAGATCCAACAGCAGGTGCAGACGGCGCTGAAGTTCGGCCCCTTTCAGCCCATGAAACAGTACCAACGGGCGTGTCAGAATACGTTCAACGCTGTGTGCCGGGTTCAGCGCGGTATCCGCCATCTGGAACACATACTGGATACGTCGCAGTTCGTTATCCGGGCGTTTATGCATGTCGCCATTGATGTAGTGACCATTAAACAGAATATGACCGTGGCTCGGGGCATTTAGGCCCGCAATCGCATGTGCCAACGTGGTTTTACCCGAACCCGACTCGCCGATAATGCCAATCGCCTGCCCTTTCCATAGCTTCAGATTGATATCTTCCAGAATCAGCGTTTTCGGTTTTCCCTCACTATCACGCGGGCCATATCCGGCACTGAGATCGCGCACTTCCATCAGCGGCGCTGCATCTGCTTCTGCGCAGGTCCAATGACTCTCGCGCTCTTTCTGACGTGCGGCATCCATCAACAGCTGGGTATATTCAGCCTGCGGTGCGCCAATCAAACGTTCGGTGGTTCCGTACTCCGCCATCTTTCCACGCAGGAGCACCAGAATACGATCTGCCAACTGCGCCACCACCGCCAGATCGTGGCTGACATACACTGCGGTTACGCCACGTTGCGCCACCACGCGACGAAAGGCTTTCAGCACCTCAACCTGGGTGGTGACATCCAGTGCGGTCGTCGGCTCGTCAAGGATCACGACATCAGGGTCGCCAATCAACGCCATCGCCGTCATCAAACGCTGGAGCTGACCACCAGAAACCTGATGGGGAAAACGGTCGCCAATGGTGTCAGGGTTCGGTAACGCCAGCTCGCGAAACAGGGCTATTGCCTTCTCTTTCGCCGCTTTACGTTTCATGGTGCCGTGGATGACCACGGGCTCAATGACCTGATCGAGAATACGCATGCCGGGGTTAAAGGAGGCAGCAGCACTCTGTGCAATGTAGGCCACCTTGTTGCCGCGAAACTCACGTAGTTGTCCCGGTGACAAGCTGCGCACGTCGGTACCGGCCAGGTGGATGTTGCCGTCCGCGATGCGACAGCCGTGACGGGCATACCCCATCAGCGCCATGGCGATGGTGGTTTTACCGGAGCCCGATTCACCAATTAGTGCCAGCACTTCCCCTTTTTGCACCGTAAAACGGATGTCAGAAACCAGATCGATCTCTTCACCTTTATCGGTCTGCGCCGTAACGCGCAGGTTTTCTACCGAAATCACTGGCATCGCAGTATGTGGTGTCACGTTCATGCTCCCTCCTTCGCCAGCGTCAGCGGACGCATCTGCTGGAGGCTGTCGATAAACAGGTTGGCACCAATTGTCAGGCTGGCAATCGCGACCGCAGGCATTAACACGGCGGGCGATCCATTAAACAGTCCTTGCAGGTTTTCGCGCACCAGTGTGCCCCAGTCGGCATACGGCGGTTGAACACCTAAACCGAGGAAACTTAAGCCACTCAACAACAGTACAATGTAAACAAAACGCAGGCCGAAATCGGTGAGCATCGGATGCACCATATTAGGCAGGATGTCATGAATCGCGATGTACCAGCGGCTTTCACCACGCAACCGTGAGGCGCGTACATAATCCATATTGCGCAAACTGCTGGCCATGGCGAAGGCGATGCGGAAGGCACCAGGCCAATAGGTGAAGGTGGCCGTCAAAATCAACATAGGCAGTGAAGAACCAAACACCGCCACAATCATCAGCGACAGCACTTTACCCGGCAGTACCAACATCGCGTCGTTAATACGACCCAAAAGCTCTTCCAACCAGCGCCCCGCCACCGCCGCCAACAGCGCCAGTAAGGTGCCGATGAGGCTGGCACCCAACGCGGCAGTCAGCGCCAAGCCGATGGAGAATTTCGCGCCATACAAAATACGGCTCAACATGTCGCGGCCAAGGTAGTCGGTGCCCAACAGATTATCGGCGGTCATGCCACCCAGCATCGGGCCACCGCCGATATCGTCGATGTTATGCGGTGCCAGTTGGTTACCAAACACCGCCATCGCTAACCAGAACAGTGACATCAGCAGGCCGATACGACCGGAGATCGACAGCGCCTGGAAAATACGTACAGGAAGCAGCAAGCTATTCATCAGCTCCTCCATTTCGGGTTAAAGGCAATGGTCAGCACGTCCGCAATCAGCAATAACACCAGATAGCAGGCGGCAAACATCATCACACAGAGCTGCACCACCGGCAGGTCACGATTGCTCACCGCATCCACCAGCGCACTGGCAAGGCCGGGGTAGCTGAAGATGGACTCGATGATGATCACACCACCGAACAAGTAAGACAGGCTGAGTGAAATGGCGTTGGCAATCGGCCCCACCGCGTTAGGCAATGCATGGCGCAGCACCGCACGCAGTGGTGATACACCTTTCAGCAGTGCCATTTCGAGATACGGGCTGTCGAGCTGATTGATGATCGCTGAGCGCGTCATGCGCGCCATCTGTGCCACTAATACGCAACACAACGTCAGCACCGGCAGTGCGTAAGCCTTAAGGTAACTGATCAGACCCATATCGGGGCTGCCAAATGACATCGCCGATACCCAATGCAGTTTGACCGCGAAGATTAATACCGCCACCGTTGCCACCAAGAACTCGGGCACTGCCACGGTTGCCATGGTGCTGATCACCAGGAAACGGTCCAGTGCTGAGCCACGTGTCATGGCCGCGAGAATGCCGATCACCAGCGCCAGCGGCACACAAATCACTGTGGTTATGCCTGCCAGTTCCAGCGTGGCGGGAATACGCTGCGACACCAGCTGCGTCACTGGCAGATGGCTGGCAAACGAGGTGCCGAAATCACCGTGCAACATCCCGCCAAGCCAGCTGAAGTAACGCATCAACAACGGCTGGTCGAGACCCAGCTGCTGGCGTAACGCCGCCACCGTTTCCGGCGTGGCGTTTTGCCCCAGAATCATCTGCGCGGCGTCGCCGGGCAGCAGGCTGGTGATAAAAAACACCACCGCCGAGACGATAAGCAAGGTCAGGATGCCGGCGCCTGCGCGCCGGGCAATCAGAAACAACATGTATCGGTTCATCGGCGTTCTCCTCTAACGGGTGACGAATCAGGCTTTCAGCCAGGCGAACTCATGGAAGCGGTAACCCATCATCATGCCGCTTGGCCAGGCTTCGACGCCGCCCACTTTTTTGCTGTAACCGTCTAGCGTACTGATAAAGGTTGGAATGATGGTGCCGCAGTGGTCGTAGATCAGCGTCTGCATATCGCCATACATCTGTTTGCGTTTGCCCTGATCGCGCTCGCCACGAGCCGTGACCACCAGCTGATCGAACTGATCGTTTTTCCAGCCTGATTCGTTATTGGCCGCGCTCGACATGTAGAACTGTGAGAACAGCATATCCAGCGTGGGACGTGGGTTGATGGAGCCGTAGCCAATGGGATCTTTGGTCCAGTGCGTTGACCAGTAACCGTCATACGGCACGCGACGTACTTTGATGTTAAGACCGGTGTTGCGTGCCACTTGTTGAATCAACTGACCGCCTTCCACTGCGCCTTCGATGTTTGGCGTGGTGATGATCTCCACCGTTGCGCCCTTCATGCCCGCTTTCTCGATATGGAATTTGGCTTTCTCAGGATCGAGCGCACGGGGTTTGAGATCGGCGTTAAACAGCGGATGCCATGGTGGCACTGGCGTATCGTTACTGATATCGCCATAGCCCTGTAACACGGTTTTCAGCACGATGTCGCGCGGTTGCAGGTACTTCATTGCCAGTACGAAATCTTCACTGCTACCCGGCTTCATGTCGGTGCGGATGATCAGGTTGGTGTACATGCCCGCCTTGCTTTCCAGCACCGCGAAGTCTTGCGTGGCTTTCAGACGATTACTGTCGGCTGCGCTCAGCGTGGAAACGATATGCAAGTCACCAGACATCAACGCATTGACGCGTGCCGCCTGGTCGGTGACGCCCAGCAGTTCGATTTCGTCGAGATGCGGCAGGCCAGGTTTGAAGTAGTTCGGATTCTTGACGCCAACCGAGCGCACGCCCGGTGAGAACTCTTTCAGTTTGAACGGCCCGGTGCCGATGCCTTTGCTGAAGTCTTTGGTGCCATCCTGCACAATCAGGAACGGCGCACTCGCCAGCATATAAGGCACGTCAAAGTTGGCACTGCTCAGTTCGAGCGTCACTTCGTTATCGTTCACCGCCGTGAAGGTTTTGAACTGATCGGCCAGCTTAAAGGCGTTGGAAGCCACAGCCGGATCTTTGTGGCGGCTGAGTGAGTAAATCACGTCTTTGGCCGTGAGCGGTTTACCGTCGTGGAACGTCACCCCTTTGCGCAGTTTAATGTGCCAGGTGATGCCGTCGGCAGATTCCACCGATTCCGCTAAGCCCGGCTGAATAGCAAGCTTTTGATCGAGTTCGGTGAGACCGCTGTAAACCATGAACTGGCGGGTGTAGTCGCCGCTGTTGTTGCCTTTGGCCGGGTCAAGCGTATCCGTTGCCGAGGCGTTGGACATGGCTGCGCGCATCTTGCCGCCTTTCACCGGTGTTTCAGCCGCAAAACTCATCTGCGGAAAACCTATTAAGCCGCTGCTCATCACTGCACCGGCTGACAACAACTTCATCAGGCCACGACGAGACATGGACCCTTCGGTCAACATGCGTGTCAGGGCCGGATTCACAGCGTCAGACTCTTTATTGAATTTACTCATCTGCACACCCTCAAAATGAAAAGTTGTTTGTTTTGATAATCGTGCGTCCATCAGGTCGCCATTAATGGCGACCCTACGAAACCTGATAGACCCCTGCATTAATACCAATATCGATGACACCGCAGGTGTTCGCATTTATGCGCACCGCCACGAAAACGACCATCAGCCTCGCATTCATGGCGACCTGAAAAATCCCACCGCAGGTGTTCGCATTTATGCGCACCACCACGAAAACGACCATCAGCCTCGCATTCATGGCGACCTGAAAAATCCCACCGTAGGGTGCGCATTTATGCGCACCGGGTAGCCATCACGACAGCCGATCCTTAGCCTTGTAATACAGCCCCGCGAGAGGCAAAAACCAGGGTTTCCCGTGGTAACCGGGGTAGCGCGGGCCATGTCTCGCGCTGCCAAGGGTTTTCGTTACGCTTTTCGGCCAACAGATCGGCCATGACACGCCCCATCCACACCGACATCTGCGTGCCATGGCCGCTGTAGCCGAGTGAATAGAACACGCCTTCGTGCTCACCCGCATGGGGCAGGCGATCGGCGGTCATATCCACCATGCCGCCCCAGCAGTAATCGATGCGCGATTTTCCCAGCTGTGGGAACAGCGCCGTCATCGCGGCACGCAATACCTCACCGCTGCGGGTATCCGAGGTCGGATTGCTGACGGCAAAGCGGGCGCGGCCGCCAAACACTAATCGACGATCTGCCGTGGTACGGAAGTAGTTGCCGATATTCAGTGAGGTGACGTAAGTGCGATCTTTCGGCAGCACTTGTTGAATCAACGCATCACCCAGCGGTTCGGTGACCACAATAAAGCTGCCTACCGGCACAATACGGCGCTGGAACCAAGGGAATGGCCCCTCATTGGAGACGCCGGTGGCCATCATCACTTTCTCGGCGATGATTTCGCCCTGCGCAGTGGTCACGCGGTGACGATGCCCTTCAATGCGCGTTAAGCCGGTAACGGCGTGATGCGGGAAAATCTTTGCCCCCGCCTCAGCCGCCGCATTGGCCAGGCCAATACCGAACTTGCCCATATGCATTTGGCCGCCGCGCTTTTGCAATAAGCCACCGTGGAAGGCATCACTCCCCACTTCACGCCGAATCTCATCTTTGCCAATCAGCTCGATTTCCGGATCGACGGTGTCGCGCATCAGCTGCCAGGCACTGCGCAGGCCGGGAAAGTGCGAGGCTTTGCTGGCCAGCTTCAGTTTGCCGCACAGACGAAAATCGCAATCAATTTGCTCATCACGAATCAATTGTTCGACATAGCTCACTGCGTCGTCATAAGCGCGGTAAAAGCGACTGGCTTGCTCAATACCCTGGCTCTCCACCAGCGAGGCGAAGTTCTGCGCCACGCCAGTATTACAGTGCCCGCCGTTACGCGCCGAGGCTTGGCTCATCATTTCAGCGCTCTCGAGCAGCACCACGTTGATGCCGCTGCGCGCCAGATTGAGCGCGGTTGAGACGCCAGTAAAACCGCCACCAATGACGACCACATCAGCGACCGTCGGCAGCGCGCCGCTGGCCGCGCCGGTGAAGGCCGGTGCCGTGGATTGCCAGAATGATTCGAGTTGCATCGCCGCCTCCAGACTTAGAGTCCAACCACAGCGGGCAGACCGCCGATGTCTTTAATCTCAGTGTATTCGTAAGCTGGGTTGGCCGGATCGTGACCCCGGTTGACCCACACTTTGTTTTTGATGCCCATGTCGTAGCAGGTCATCAGGTCATAACGCAGGCTTGAGGAAACATGCAGGATCTCTTCCGGTCCGCAGTTCAACTTATCCAGCATGTACTCGAAGCCCTTCATCTGTGGCTTGTACGCACCCACTTCTTCAGCAGTAATGGTCATGTGGATCGGCGCGCCGAGACGTGGCACGTGATGAGGAATCAAGTCGTCCATTGAGTTGGTGAGCAGCACCAGTGGAAACTCTTTCGCCACTTTTGCCAACCCGGCCGGCACATCAGGATGCGGACCCCAAGTGGCGCAATCGGTGTAAATGAAATCGCTGTCAGCCTGGCTCCACTGCACGCCCCATTTTTTGCAGGTGCGCTGCAGCGCATCGCTCACCACATCGTAGTAAGGCTTCCACGCCCCCAGCACCTCATCGCGGCGATAGATAGCGAAATCGGTGGTGAATGCCAGCATCTCCTGCGGCGACACGCGATCTTTAAAGCAGCGCTCTGCCGCGCCAGCCATGTCAAAGTTAATCAGGGTGCCGTAGCAATCAAAGGTGATGAATTTCGGTTTAAACAGTGCCATGACGCGACCTCGTCGTTGTCTGATACGTGAATTTAAAAATCGATTAATACACTCTTCTGGCGCTGACAGGCCTGAAATGCCTGACGTCCCAGATCCTTGCCAATACCAGAGCCAAGGAAGCCTCCAGTAGGAATAATAAAATCACCGGAGCGGCCATAACGGTTGATCCAGACGGTGCCGGATTCGATGGCACGCATCGCCCGCATGGCACGCGGCAAACTCAGCGTATGCACGCCTGCACATAATCCGTAAGTCTCATGCGCGGCCCGCGCCAGACCTTCCTCTTCGCTATCGAACTCCTGCACGGTCAGCACCGGGCCAAAAATCTCTTGCTGCACCGCCGGGTTGTCTGCCGCCACACCGCACAACAGGGTGGGCTGCCAGAACCAACCGCCGTCGGTATCGGCGAAGCGCTCACCGCCCACCAGGACTTCGGCGCCCTGCGCTTTAGCTTCAGCAATCACTGAGGCTACCTTGTTGCCTTGGCGCTCATCGATCAGCGGCGCATAACGGCTGCTGTCTTGCCAGGTCATGCCCGGACGGGGTTGCTGACACAAGGCGACTAAACGATCCAACAACGGCTGCGCAATGCCGCGCTGCACAATCAAACGGGTGCCTGCCACACAAGCCTGACCACCGTTAGCCGTGAAGCCACGCAGAATACGTTGGGCCAACACATCAATATCGCCTGCATCATCGAACACCAGCTGTGGGCTTTTACCGCCCAACTCCAGCGTGACTGGCTTCATGCCGTGCTGTGCAGCATCACTCATGATGCGTGCGCCCGTTACGGTTGAACCGGTGAACGAGACTTTGCGCACCAGCGGATGGGTCACCAGCGCGCTGCCAGTCACCGCACCGCTGCCTTGCACGATGTTGAGCACGCCAGCAGGTAACCCGGCCTGAACGGCCAGCTCCGCCATGCGGACGGTAGAAAGCGGGGTCAGCTCTGATGGCTTCAACACCACCGCATTCCCAGCCGCCAGTGCAGGGCCACATTTCCATGAGGCCATCGACAGCGGGAAATTCCATGGGGTGATGGCGCCAATGACACCGTAAGGCTCCGACACCAACATACCCAGGCTGCTCTCTTGCGTCGGGAACAGGTCGCCACTGTATTTATCTGCACACTCGGCGTAAAAGCGGATGGCTTCGGCAGTGAACGGAATTTCATGCTGCACCACATCGCTGATCGGTCGGGTTGACCCCAAAGCTTCCAACTGAGCCAGCAGCAGGTCATTCTCAATCAGGTCTGCCCAGCGACGTAACACCCTGCCACGCTCGCGCGGTGGGCAGCTGCGCCAGCCGCTGGTTTTCAGCGCTTCATGAGCAAGGGTAACAGCACGATCAACATCGCTGGCCTGCGCTTCGTTCAACTCGGCATAAACTTTGCCATCAGACGGCCGTTTGACGGCGAAACGTGCGCCCTGGGTGGTGACATGTTGACCACCAATATAATGGCCAATTGGAAGAGAAACTTTTTCAGGGTCGAAACTTAACATGGAAAATTCCTTATTTGTTACACCCATCACATGTACGCCAATTAACGATTTGCACTACATTTATCTGTCACGTTAATAAGCTAATGCAGAAAGTATGCCAGCCCAGTAAAAAATAAAAATGCGTAAAAAACACCCCAGAAAAATTTTCTGCCGTATTGGAGAGGGAAAATTTGTGGAATTGCCGAAGGAATAAACAGATGATTTACTTCACAAAATTCGTGCATCCCTACGGTGCAACTCGCACGAAACTTGCACTAAAACGGGGATGAGCGGGAAAAGTATGACGGCGCGCACAAAATAAAACAGCGCCGGGAACCTGAGGCTACCGGCGCTGATTAGGAAATTGATGAAGAATGTCATTATGCGCAATGAATTGTGCCGCTACCTATTTGTAGCGACACGATTTAACGCGCGTTACTGCATTCACAGACTGCCAATATGAAACGTTTTCTGCTCAAGATACTCTTCAATTCCATAGCGCGAACCTTCACGTCCTAATCCGGATAATTTAATTCCGCCAAAAGGTGCCGCATCCAACGATATCGCGCCAGTATTAAAACCTACCATGCCAAATTCTAATGATTCCGCCACACGCCAGGCTCGACGTATATTCTCCGTAAAGAAATAAGCACCTAATCCATACGGCGTATCATTCGCCATGCGTATCGCTTCCTCTTCCGTATCGAAGACAAAAAGCGGTGCGACCGGACCGAAGGTTTCTTCATGCGCAATACGCATACTGCTGGTGACATTACCTAACACGGTCGGCTCGACAAACGTGCCGTTCGGTGCACTGATCCCCCCACGCAGCAAGGTCGCCCCCTGGCTTAGCGCATCATCGATATGGCTGTTCACCTTCTCGACAGCGCGATCGTTGATCAATGGCCCAATCGTACTACTGGGTTCAAAGCCATCCCCTACTTTAAGGGTTGCCACTGCCTCAAGGAGTTTCTCGCTGAAACGCTCATAAATACCGCGTTGCACCAAAATGCGGTTGGCACAGACACAGGTTTGTCCAGCATTGCGGAATTTACTCGCCATCACGCCGGGAATCGTGACATCCAGATCGGCATCATCAAACACGATTAGGGGGGCGTTACCGCCCAGTTCCAGGCTGAGACGCTTGATGCTGTCGGCGCTCTGCTGCATCAACAACTGTCCTACGCGGGTTGAACCGGTGAATGAAATTTTACGCACCGTGCGGCTGGCGGTCAGGGTGCTGCCAATTTCCGTCGGTAAACCGGTAAGCACCTGCACGACCCCGGATGGGAAGCCAGCACGTTCGGCCAGTACCGCCAGAGCCAAGGCGGAAAGCGGTGTCAGTTCGGAGGGCTTGACGATAATCGGGCAACCTGCGGCCAGTGCCGGAGCCACCTTGCGGGTGATCATCGCAATGGGGAAATTCCACGGCGTTATCGCCGCCGCAACCCCGACCGGTTGCTTCAATACTAAAATACGGCGATCTTCGCTGGGTGCAGGAATGGTATCACCATAGATGCGACGTGCTTCCTCGGCGAACCATTTCACAAAGCTGGCACCGTAGAGCACTTCGCCCTTCGCTTCGGCTAAAGGTTTTCCCTGCTCTGCGGTCATAATGATCGCCAGATCATCCGCGTTATCGATAATCAGCTGATGCCACTTATCCAGCAGAGCTGCACGCGTGGCATTGGGGGTTTTCCCCCAACTGGCACGCACCGATTCGGCATAATCTATTGCCTGTTCGGTTTCGGCTGCACCCAGTGCAGGAATAGTAGCAATTTGTTGTTGAGTGGATGGATCGATGACCGGCAGCGTGGCCCCCGCATGGGCGTCCTGCCAGCGTCCACCAAACAGCGCCTGTTGGCGCAACAGTTCTGCATCTCTTAATTGAATTCGCGACATTTTCATCCCCTTTATCCTGTTCATTTCACTGTAACGTGGCACAGCAGTGCAGGATGTTTTTCTACGAGGTGGAAACTGGGCTGGGATGCGTTTTAGGGCGACAAAAGAAATTTTATGCTGCACCGAATGCGTCATCGTTTACGGTGAGGTTTGTTGCCAGGGGCGCATGAATGCGTCATCAATTACGGTGAGGTTTGTGGCCAGGTGCGCATGAATGCGCACCCTACGGGGAAATGTAGGGTCACCATTCATGGCGACCTGAGAGGTTAAATCTGGAAATCGATGGCCGGTTCATCTTCCGCTTCATAAGAGAGCGCCTGACGTTTAATCTCCTCCAGCGACAGATTTGCATTACATAACTCAAGGAACTGCCATACATAATTGCGCTGAAGCTGGCCGCGCTTCAATCCCAACCATACCGTATTGGCATCAAACAGATGGTGGGTGTCGATTTTCACCAAATCTTCACCTTCATAGATGTCACACGCCTGGTCAGCCAGGATGCCGACGCCAAGACCCAACTCAACATAGGTTTTCACCACATCTGAATCCTGCGCGCTGAGCACAATATCCGGTTTTATACCCGCTGCCTGAAATGCCCGGTCCACGCGAGATCGCCCAGTAATGCCCTGACGATAGGTAATTAATGGATGGCGGCTCAGACTGGCCAGCGTGACGGGTTGATGCTGTAAAAGTTCATGCTCGTGCGGTACCAGCAAGGAGTGATGCCAGCTAAACCACGGAAACGCAGCGAGACTGCTGTTATTCACCAACTGTTCGGAAGCAATGCCAATGTCTGCTTCACCCGCCAACAACATGGTCACAATCTCTTGTGGCGATCCCTGATTCAGCTCCAGACGAACGTTCGGATAGAGCTGACGAAACGCTTTAATCACACGAGGTAAGCTGTAACGAGCCTGGGTGTGCGTGGTTGCAATCGTCAATACACCGCTGGTTTCATTGGTAAACACATCCGCCAGACGACGTACTTTGCCGGCTTCATCCAGAATGCGTTCAGCAATGGTCAACAGCGCCTTGCCCGGTTCAGTCATACCCAACAGCCGCTTACCGCGACGAATAAAGATTTCGACGCCGAGTTCATCTTCCAGATCACGAATATGGCGGCTAACCCCAGATTGTGAGGTAAACAGCGTGTTCGCCACTTCTGTCAGGTTGAATTCGCAACGTGCCGCTTCGCGTATAATTTTAAGTTGCTGGAAATTCACACCCTTTCTCCTGTTTCCTGCCTTGTTTCATCCATGTTATGAAGTTGGTGTGATTGCAGGAAATAATAAAAAACGGTGTGTTATGCGTAATAGTAATAAGGTGGGCAAGTGAGTCTAGCGGGATGGGTCCCCTCTCCCGCTCAGGAGAGGGTTAAGCTGCGGGGAAGAACGTTAACCCACTAACATCAATTCACGCTCTTCTGCCACTGGCTTGTTTAGCAACGACAGCAGAATATTTTTCACTGCCTGAGCAGAAGGCGACAGCGGCAGACGCGCTGAAATGTTGAGTGATAAGGGCAGGTTAAGCGATGGGCTGTTAATGCGTGCCATCCACGCATGGGTGGAGCTAACCAATGCACGTGCAGCGGATTCCGGCAGAACAGTGACACCCATACCGCTGGCAACGGCCGCCGTCAGCGTTGAGATTGACTCAATCTCACCAATAATCTTCGCGCTCAAACGGCGCAACGAGAATGCTTCATCAACACGTTTACGCACTGCGCTGTAGTCACGCGGCAGGAACAGATTCATCTGGGCCACCTCCGCTAAATCAACGGTGGCACCAGGGCAGGCTGTGGCACCGACCAGATACAGCTCTTCTTTCATCAGTGGAATGCTATTGATGCCTGCCGTCGGTGCGCGATCATATAACACCGCCATATCCAGCTGGCCATTCATCACTTTTTCGTTCAGTGACGTACCACTGTTCTCGTGGAGATACACCAGCACATCGGGGAATTGTTCACGCACCGTTTGCAACAGCGGCATCGTCAGCGAAGAAGCGGCTGTGCCCGGGGCCAGACCAATCGACACCTGTCCATTTAACGCCTGGCCCGCGTTGATCACAGCGGTTTGTGCCTGCTCACACTGACGTAAGATAGTCCGAGCGTGAGCATAGAGAATTTTACCGGCTTCGGTTGGTGTCACACCACGTTTGGTGCGGATCAGCAGCTGCTGATCAAGTTCGTTTTCCAGCGTAGCAACCTGCTGGCTAAGCGCAGGCTGCGCGATGTGCAACACTTCTGCTGCCTGAGTCAGGCTGCCGATATCGACGATTTTTACAAAGTACTTCAGTCGTCTTAAATTCATATTGCCTCCGTCAATCCCCGAATAACCCGTTTGGGTGTTTGAGCCTGCTGGCTTGTGTTCATAGAGTTGCAATATGCAGGCCAGGTTTATTCGGAGTATAAAAAAACAGGTCCAGAATATTCCTAACGGCACGAAAAATAAGCCTTTCTGATTACCTCTTAAGAGTTAATAAGCTGAGCACATGACACAGAGTGATTAAAAACGAATCAGAACGCACCACCATGGTGCGCAAATTGCGTGGCAGATGTGCAAAAAAGTGATGACCCCAAGCGTCGAGATGGTGCAGAAGTCGCTGAAAGTGACCAAATACGGTCAGAACGAAAGCAAACGCGGGGAAAGGAGCAGGATCAACCAGCGGGAAAACTTATTGTGAGGATAGGCAGCTAAAATGAGACAGAACTCAATAGGCGGAGTTTTGATTCCAACACGCTCAAGGCGATACGCTAAGTCATTCGCGCTGTAACAAAGCTGAAAGGCCGTTTAGATCTGAGAGCACAGATAACTGGTGAACGTGTCATCCGTAAAAAATGAAAAGTTTACAACCTACTCGGAGCAGATACGCTAAGTCATTCGCGCTGTAACAAGGCGGCAAGATTGTTCATCCCCGGGAGCATAGGCCACTATGTGACCGGGGTGAACAAGCGTAGCAAACGCAGTTACAGCGCGAAGGACGACGCGTATCAGCGTTTTTTGCGGTTGCGGTGCATATCGATGGACACTGCAGCGACGATGATCATGCCTTTAATGATGTCCTGCACGTAGGCATCGACACCCACGAAGGTGAATCCGCTCTTAATCAGACCCAGAATCACTGCACCAATCAGTGTGCCAGTGATGCGACCGACGCCACCCATCAGGCTGCTACCACCGATAACTGCGGCGGCAATGGCATCCAGTTCATACGCCACACCCATACTCGACTGGCCACTGCTGACGCGGGCTGCTAACACCACACCCGCCAAGCCAGACAGCGCACCTGCGATGGTATAAACGATAATCAGATACTTGTTAACGTTAATGCCTGAGACCTTGGCAGACGTCATGTTGCCACCAATGGCGTAGACGTATTTGCCATAGCGGGTGTGCTTCAGCGCAATGTGGAACAGGAAAGCCACCACCAAGAAGATAATCACCGGCATCGCACCCTGACCGATAGAGGTGAAACCATCGGACAAGAAGCTGATTGGGTTACCTTGGGTGTAATACTGCGCCAGACCACGCGCGGACACCATCATCCCCAGGGTAGCAATAAAAGGAGGAATACCGGTTTTGGTAATCAGGAAACCGTTCATCAAACCACACAGCAAACCCACACCAATGCCGGCCACAATCGGAATCACGGCAGGTAAGTTAACCAGTGATGGATACATCGGCGTCAGGCTATCGGAGGTTTGTGCCAGACTGGCTGCGACCACCGCAGTTAACGCAATGACTGAGCCGGATGACAGATCAATACCCGTGGTGATGATGACTTGTGTCACCCCCACGGCAATGATGCCGATAATCGCGACCTGTAAAACAATCAGAACTAAACGGTTGGTGTTGAGCAGGAATGACTGGTCACGTACGTACCAACCTGCAATTTCAAAAATCAGTGCAATGCCTAACATCACCACAAAGATGCCCGTGTCCTTCGGCAACTTATGGCGCAGATTGCCAAAGAAAGAGCTAGATTCTGCGGCCTGCGGGGCCGTAATTTTTACGTTACTCATAGATGTCTCGCGCCTCACTCAGATGCCAACGACAAAATGGTTTCCTGATTGGCCTCTTCTTTATCGAGGATGCCAGTTATACGTCCGCCGTGCATAACCATCACGCGGTCGCTCATGCCCAGAATTTCCGGCAACTCAGACGACACCATAATGATGGCGACGCCTCGGTTGGCCAGTTCGCTAATTAAGCGGTAAATCTCGGCTTTTGCCCCGACGTCAATACCGCGCGTCGGTTCATCGAGGATTAGGATCTTCGGTTGCGCCAGCAGCCAACGCGCAATCAGCACCTTCTGCTGATTACCGCCGCTGAGGTTATTGATGATCTGATCCATGGTCGGCGTTTTAATATTGAGTTTGCGGATCTGCTCCATGCAGTCCTGTGCCATCTTCATGTGGCTAACGAATCCCGCTTTGCTGACATAATCTGGCATGTTGACGATACTCATGTTCTCCATCACCGATAACACCAGAAACAGCCCGGACTTTTTACGGTCTTCAGTCAGGAACGCCATGCCCTTCTCAATCGCCGTTGAGGGCGAATCGATTTTGACTGGCACACCATCGATCAGCACTTCCCCGCTGTCGAAGCTTTCCATCCCGAATAAGCTTTCCATCACTTCACTGCGTCCGGCACCCACTAAACCTGCTACACCCAAGATTTCACCCTTGCGCACCGTGAAGTTAATGTCGGTAAAACGATCTTTGCAGGTCAGATTACGCACCGTCAGTACGTCTGCCCCAATCTCACCATTGAATTTCGGGAACAGTTGCGTCAGTTCACGACCCACCATCTGGGTGATGAGCGACTGGCGAGTAAACTCGGAGGTGTTGTTGCTCCCCACCCAAGTGCCGTCACGGAAAATGCTGATCTCATCGGTAATCGTAAAGATCTCATCCATCTTATGGCTGATATAGATGATGGCTTTCCCCTGCTCACGCAGGTCACGAATGATGGTGAACAGATGCGCCACTTCGGTTTCCGTCAGTGCCGAGGTCGGTTCATCCATGATCACGATGTCGGAGTTCCATGACACCGCTTTGGCGATTTCGACCATTTGCTGGGCAGCAATACTGAGCTCACCCACCATCCGGTCTGCTTTTAAGCGGATGTTTAATCTGTTGAGCAGTTCTTGCGTTTGCTTGTTAAGTTTTCCGTGATCAACAAAGCCGTACTTCATCGGTTCGCGGCCGAGCCAGATGTTCTCGGCCACGGTCATATAAGGCACCAAATTCAGTTCCTGGTGGATCATTGAGATCCCCGAACGCAACGCGTCCATGGTGTCCTGGAACTGCACCGGCTCCCCTTTAATGCGAATGGTGCCCTTATCGGGACGATACATCCCAATAAGGCATTTCATTAAAGTGGATTTACCCGCGCCATTTTCACCCATCAGGGCATGTACCGACCCCGGTTTAATGCGTAGTGAGACATTGTCGAGTGCCTTCACTCCAGGGAAGAACTTGCTGATGCCTTCGGCTTCAAGCGCAAATGCGGTCATACATCACCTCCGTACGGCTAAGTCGGGAACAATTATTTCTGGTTACGGGATTCGAACTGAGCCATGTTGTCTTTAGTGATCAACTGGTAAGGAATGTTGATAACCTTCTCAACTTTTTCACCCTTCGCCAGTTTCACTGCGGCCTGAACCGCACCTTCGCCTTGTCCTTTCGCATCCTGGAACACGGTCGCAACCATTTTTCCGTTCTTCAGCATCTGTAAGGCATCTGGCGTACCATCCACACCGGCAATCAGGATATGGTTCGGGTTTTTACCCAGCGCCTGCAACGCACCGATAGCCATTTCATCGTTATTTGAAGCAATGGCCTGAATATCATCGCCTGCTGTCATCCAGTTACTCACCACGTCCACCGCGTCGTTACGGGTGAATTTCGCAGTCTGCTTCTGAACAACTTTGATGCCTGGATATTTAGCGACGACCGCTTCAACACCTTTGGTACGGTCACGGGTTGATTCGTTAGCCAAGTCGCCCATCAGAATGGCGACGTTGCCTTTGCCGTTCATCGCTTTTGCCAACGCTTCCATTTGCAGACGGCCCGCCAGCTCAGAGTCAGAACCGACGTAAGCCATTTTGTCGGTCAATTCACCTGCCGGTTTGCGGTTAACAAAGATCAACGGCACACCGGCTTTTTTCGCCGCGTCCACTAACGGTTTAACGGCATTGGTGTCCACCGGGTTAACGATGATGGCGTCTACGCCCTGACCGATGAAGTTCTGAATCTGCTGCAGCTGCTGTGAAACGTCACCTTTCGCGTCTTCAACCTGCCCTTGCACGCCATCTTTAGTCATCTCTTTCTGCATAGCCGTACGCAGAATGGTCAGGAAGTTGTCGTCAAACAGCGCCATTGAAACGCCCACCTGAAGGTCTTTTGCCATCACTGCGGCAGGTAACATGCAAGCTATAAGGGAAGTCACTAACGCTTTTTTGAATTTCATAGGTCACCCTTCTTATTTGTTAACAAGCTCAGGTTGGCTGATACGACGAATGAAAAATATTTTTTACATTCACTCAACGTCGCTGGCGTTATTTATCTGGTTGTAGAGGTAAGATTTCTGGTCTAACGCTATCTGTTCAGTACAACTCCTTATTGAAAACTGTTTCTTATCAACAAGTTATTTTCAAAATGACGTTTCAGCTTTTGAATCTTGTTCCGCAGGTGATGATAAGCAGTTCATTTATTTCATCTGATCATCATTTGAAATTTTCATCATAAAAGCACTGAAATGATTGTTTTAAAATCGGCAAATAACAAAACTTTGACACGCCTCTAACATCTCAAAGGAATTGCGTTTAAAGTGAGATCTTGTTGGCAGTTTGAAATCTGAACATTCAAGGCAGAAAAGCACCATTCCGCTGCTTTTACGTGCACTTAAACCAGAAGTGTGCGATCGGGCTTTGACAACGAGGATCGTCATCGCTAATATGCGCCTCGTTCACACGATTCCTCTGTAGTTCAGTCGGTAGAACGGCGGACTGTTAATCCGTATGTCACTGGTTCGAGTCCAGTCAGAGGAGCCAAATTTAAAAAGCCCGCTCAGGTTTCCCTGAGCGGGCTTTTGTCATTCTGGAAATGTCTTCTTTATATTAACGTGCCAGAGAAGCCGCCTGATCCAGTGTCATGTTGCGCGTTTCCGGTGCCAACCATACCGACACCAGCAAACCTATAAAGGATACAATCGCAGCAGCATACATAGTGTATTCAATGCCCAGGCTTTGCAGAGAAATCGGCACCAGCCAGGTACCTGCTGCAGAACCAATGCGCGACATTGATGACCCCATGCCTACCGCAAAGGCACGCACTTCCGTCGGGAACAACTCGTTTGGATAAACCAGCTCCAGCACCTGCGCTCCACCAATAAACACCGCATAAGCACCAAACATCACCAGTACCAACATTTCTGAGCCGTGTGAGAACATCCCCAGCGCTAACAGAGCAAGACTTGACCATAAGAAGCTATGAATGATTAAACGGCGGCGCCCCATGCTGTCAATCAAACGCGTCGCACCAATACAGCCCACCACAAACAGTAAGGTAATCGCAATGGAACCGAGCGAAGCCCACTCACCATCCAAATTCAACGCTTTCAGCACCACAGGAGCGAAAGAGTAAACCGCAAACATCGGTACCACGGCTGCACTCCAGAACACCGAAACAAACAACATGCGTTTACCGTAGCCAGAGCGAACCAAATCTTTCAGCGAAACTTTTGCCTCAGCGGATTCTGCCGGAACGTTTTTCAGTGAAAATTCCGGACCATACACTTTCTTAATGATCTGCTCGGCTTCGGTGAAACGTCCTTTGCTGATTAACCAGCGCGGTGACTCCGGTGTGCCTAAACGTAGAACGAAGAGCAGGACACCGAGCACGGCAGGGCTGGCCAACACCAGACGCCAGGCAGCATCACCACCAATTGAAAGAATCACGTTACCGACAATGTAGGCCAGCGCAGCGCCGGCAAACCACAGAATGGTTAGCCCTGCCAAACGTTTCCCGCGATGTTTCTGTGGCAAAAACTCTGTAAGCAGCGAGCCAGCAACGGGATATTCCAGCCCTACCCCCACGCCCACCAGGAAGCGCAGTAAAAACAGCATCATCGCCGACTCTGCCCAGAAGGTACCAACCGACCCGAGGATAAACAGAATAGGCCCGACGAAAAACAGGCGGCGACGGCCGACGATATCGGTTAACCAGCCACCAAGAAAACCACTGCAGAAGGTGCCAAGCATCGCTGAGGCGGCAACCATACCCTGCCAAAAGGTATCCAGTTGCAGATGCTGAGAAAATTGCACAATAGCCACACCGATAATACTCAGTACATAACCATCAAGAATCCAGCCACCACCGGCGCGTAGAGACATTAACTGGTGAAAGTTATTAAGGGGGACATCTTCAATGGATATATTGTTGTTATTCATAGCAGGGTATCTCCTGTTAATTAATCTTTTTTGGGTACAGCTGTCCGCCTGAATCACAGGTGATTCAGTAAGCGTGAATTTGGAAATAAAAGCTCAGGTCATTAAATTACGGGCATTCTTCTCCGGAATAGTTTTATTCAACAGGTTGTTGCCTTATCTATCCCTGATGTAACACGTGCGTTTACCTGCTCTAGCAAGTTTTCAGGCGTAAGCGTTCCCAACACACCGCATGATGAATTGCGATGCGGTAATCTTTTTTAGCTAATTAACCGCGCTATTTTTCGATCGGACGTGAGCGTATTCACTCCGCTATTTAAATCATCTCAACCTTTGCGGTTGATTATTTTTCCGCGCTATATGTTACCAGGTTTAGCACAGCGTTCGATCTTTCTGAATACGTGCTTTGTTGGTTAACTTCATGCTCAAACTATGCTGCTTTCACAGCGCTGTAAATACACTCAAGCGCACGATATTGCGAGAATGTGATCACTCTCAGAAATCAATTAGAAAATTATTTCACGCGATATGACTAATTAACCAACTGATATTTAATGATTTAATATTTTATCTTGGTGCTTTTATACTATTTTTTTGTATTTCCTTTGTATTTTTCATGTATGCAAAAAAGTTAACAACCAAGGTCATTTTTAGGGGGCTAGGGGTTGGCTGAAAGGAAAAATAATGGCGTGAAGGCAGCGCGTCAGCGGCGTGAGGACTCCCAAGCCCCTGAGCGACACCCTATTGCGTTATCACCACATGTCTAACTGATAAGAATTATCAGAGTAGTGGACTTGTTCGATAGGTTGACAAGTGAGCGAGAAATCCTAAACAACAAACTCAAAATGTGACCCGTCTGCAAGCTCGATATCCAGGCGAAGTTTTCCACCAGCGGCTTCAACATAACGTTTGAGTGTGGAGAGTTTAATGTCTCGCCCAGGCTTTTCCATTCCTGCCACCGTCGGCTGTTTAACGCTTAACGCTTGAGCCATTTCTACCTGTGTTTTACATACGCGTTCACGTAATTCAGCAAGGTGAATATTCAACAGGATTTCTGCCGCGATGCCTTTGGCATCTGCAACCACTTCAGGTTTTTCTGTTGCAAGAATATCTTCAAGTGTTCTGCCCATGAGATTACCCCTTCGTTTTGCCACGCTTAAGATGATGGGTAAATTCCAAATCCGCCAAAGGAATCATCTGTTTATAAAATCGCTTCTCATTACCAACTTTATGACCAGCACAGAGCACGACGCCATTGCGGCAGGGATCAAAAGCGTAAAACACTCGAATAGGATCCCCTTTGCTCTGTACCCGCAGCTCTTTCATATTTTTGTAGCAAGAGCCTTTTAAGGTGTCCGCATAGGGCCTGCTCAATCCGGGACCAATTTGGCGCAGAACGAGCATAGACGCGAGCACACAGGCGCGATCTGTATCGTCCAATCCGACTAGCCAATGATCAAAAGTGTCCGTCGTTATTATCTGCCACATAATACTCCCTCACTGATATAGGTCAAATGCTATATAGGTTGCAAGCGATAACCAGTGTGGCGCGGCATAACGTGTAAAGCACTTCTTCAGGAATGATTTGTGGAGCGGAATTCCAATAAAAAAAGCCCGCTCAAACATCCTGAGCGGGCTTATGTGAGGCTTGTTAACTCAATCTATGGCAGATGGCAGAGGTGCCAACTCCAGACTGCTGCGGAAGTCACTGCCTTGGTAATCGCTATCCAACAGATCGCGGCGGCGTAATTCCGGCAACAGTCCATTAAGCAGCAAGTCTTGCTGGTCAGGATTACCTAGCCATGCAATGAGATCACATCCAGTACACCCGCTCGGTAACGCTGTTCAATGGCATCTGCGAGTTGCTCTGGCGTACCCGCGACAAACCAGTGCCCTGTCTCTTCCGCTTTAATAATAAGCTCGCGCAGGGTCAGTCCTTCCAGCGCATACTGCCTGAAAATGGCGGCACGACCTTGACGACGATGTACCTGCTCCAACTGCGGAATCAGCGCAGCAGGTAATGGCTGGTCGAGCGCAACATCGCTGAGATCCACCTCTCCACCCAGCATATCTGCCACACGTAACCGACCCTGCTGATAATTAATGCGTTCATGTTTATCACGCAGCCGACGGGCAACATCTGCATCACTCTCACCAATGATGGAATGGAACGAATTCATAATCAGTGGAGGATTGTGTTCTCGGCCAAATCGACGCGCACGCTGCTGTACGTCAGCCACAAAGCCCTGTGCCGCTTCGAAGGTTGGCTGTGAGGTGTAGATCACTTCGGCATAGCGCGCACCCAACGTCACGCCGGCTTCGGACTGTCCAGCCTGAAACTGCACCGGACGGCGCTGGGGCGGTGGCGGCACATTGAGCGGCCCAGCAACCTGGAAAAAGTCACCACGATAATTGATAGGATGCAGTTTGCGGTGATCGACGCGAATACCACCGCTTGCGGTGCGCTGCACCGAGGCACGATCGTTCGCATCATAAAGTGCATTCATCACCTCAATAAACTCTGTCGCACGGGCATAACGCTCCTGTGGTGAGGGTAGCTGGCTCTCACCAAAGTTTTCTTCACCCACCGAAGAGGTCACTGCATTCCAACCCGCTCGCCCACCACTGATATGATCCAGCGTGCCAACCTGACGCGCTAAATTATAGGGATGAAGCCAGCTGGTGCTAACCGTAGCAATCAGGCCAATCTGTGATGTCACTTGGCTCAACGCAGCTAAAGCGATCAGCGGGTCCTGCGTTCCCGTCGTGCCCGCCAGACCAGCAGGATCGGCTTGCAGCAGATCGGCAGTAAATAACCCCGTGATTTTTTCACGCTCGGCGATTTTCGCCAGTTCAACGGCACGCGCGATGCCTACGCCGGGCTGGCTGTCATTGCCTGCTGAAATCACACTACTGGCACCCACTAAGGTTTTAAGTTTTCTACGATAGGTTTGCGACACAGCAATCTCCTTTAGGCTTGACGCGCAAAATCTGCTTTAACGGTGTGAAGGGCCTCGGCATCGCTTAACAAACGAAGTCCAGTGCGTGCCAGTACACGAGCGCCGATCAATAACGCTTGATAACCTCGCTCAGAGTTGGCCGCTTCGCGGAAGGGAACCGTGTGAAAAATCAGATCGTCGGGACCGATTTTCAGCCACGGATGTGCAGTCGGCACCGCATGACTGATGTCTCCCGCATCCGTTGAAACTTTATTCTTTTGGGGTGACACATCGACCTGTTCACCCACCGCGCTAAACTCCTCCAGCAACAGGGCGTCCAGCGCTGGGTTGAGTTTGAAATCACGCGGACCGATTTGATGATCAATCTCCACGCGTGCGCCGGTCGCCAGCGCCACGCCCTCAGCAATGGCCCGCAGACGAGGTTCCAGTGACTCCACCACCTCGCGGCTATTGGCGCGGATGTAGTAATGCGCCGAGGCGTATTCTGGGATCACATTCGGCGCCTGACCGCCATCCGTGATAATGCCGTGCACCCGCACCCCATCGGGCAACTGCTGACGTAGTACGCTGATGCCGTTATAGAGCAGCACTAGCGCATCCAAGGCATTAATTCCTTCATGCGGCGCGCTAGCCGCGTGCGAAGGTTTGCCATAGAAATGGAAATAAAGATGATTGTTCGCCAGAGTGGATTCTGTGAGACGCGTTTTTCCCGCGGGATGCACCATCAGTGCCACATCAACCTCGTCGAGTAGCCCGGCTTCAACAAAGCGTTTTTTAACGTTACCTTTTGGTCCACCGGGACCGGCTAAACCACCCTCTTCAGCGGGTGTACCCAACACAACGACCCGGCCACCGGTTTGTTCCAGTACCTGTGACAAGCTGATTGCCGCGGCAACACTGGTGGTACCAATCAGGTTATGACCACAGGCATGGCCTATGCCGATTAATGCATCATATTCTGCGAGAAAAGCGATGGTCGGCCCCGGTTTGCCGCTGGTTTTCACCGCGTAAAATGCCGTTTCATGGCCGGCAACATTGCGCGTCACCTCAAAGCCCTGCTCAGTAAGCAACTGAGTCAGCTGCTCACTGGCAAAGTATTCGTTGTTACCGGTTTCCGGCTTAGCAAAGATCGACTTCGCCACCGCAATATACGAGGCGCTGTGTTGTTCGAGATGGTTTTCAAGCGTGAGCTGAAGGACGTTCAGCGACATAACGGATTCTCCTGAATCATGGCAAGACATTGCCATCACTGTATGCGCGTTATCTGCTGATGTTTAAAACGAAATAGTGATAAGGTTTGCGGGAAAATGCACAACTGATTGACGGCAAAAACGCACAATAAATTGCGCCGCTAGCGTTATTTCGCAGGGGCGCGCCTGTATCGGGCGGCCTTAAGGCCACCCCCCACAAATGCTTGATGTGCAAGACGTCAGTTAAGATACGCAGCGCCTCTAAATCGGTATCGCCGCACGAAGTCTAATGCCGCTTATCAATACGCTGTACTAACCGGTCGCCCAGCCACTGAATGCCGCACACCAGCACGATCAACACGGCGATTACCGCAAGCATCACCGAGGTTTCAAAACGTTGATACCCATAGCGGATGGCCAAATCGCCAAGCCCACCCGCACCAATCGCACCGGCCATCGCCGAGGCACCAATCAGCGCGACCAGCGTCACCACAAAACCAGAGAGAATGCCGGGCAGCGCCTCTGGAACCAGTACATCCCACACGATGCGCAGCTTGCTGGCACCCATCGCGCGAACGGCATCAATCAAACCACGATCCACCTCGCGCAGTGAGACTTCGGCCACTCGGGCAAAATAAGGCGTTGCGGTAATCGACAACGGCACAATGGCTGCCCAGGTACCCAAAGAGGTGCCCACCAGAAAACGCGTTAGGGGAATCAGCGCGACCAACAAAATAATGAAAGGCAGCGAACGAAAACCATTAATCACCAGCCCCAGTACACGATTCACACCACGATGTTCCGCAATGCCTCCCGCGCTGGTCATCACCAGAATTAACCCCAGCGGCAACCCTGCCACCAGCGAAATCAGCCCGCTGATAAGGGTCATCAAAACGGTCTCACCTAACGCATTGAGCAGTAAATCAATCATCACTGGAGACATAACCCACTAACTCCACTTGCGCCTGCTGCGTCCGCAGCCAGCTGAGAATCTGTTGCTCATCGGCGGCGTTAGCGGCCGGAAGCGCGATAAAAAAGCGCACTATCGCATAGTGCTGAATATGGTCGATGCCGCCTTGTAGCAGGCGAAATTTTCCCGGCAACGCAGCAGCAAAGCGGGTGAGCAAGTCGCCCTGGGCATCCTCGCCAGTATAATGCACGCTGTAGATGGCCTCTCCCTGCTTGTGCTCATCGATGCGAGCTGCAATCGCGTCCGGAAGTTGTGGCAGCAGTCCACGTAGTAAAGTGCGCGTCAGGTCCGACTGCGGATGGGCAAACACCTGCCACACCGGGCCTTGCTCGATGATCTCGCCAGCATTAATCACCGCGACACGATGTGCCACCGATTTGATCACTTCCATCTCATGGGTGATAAGCAGGATCGTAATGCCGAGTCTCTTATTTAAAGACGTCAGCAGCGCCAGAATAGATCGGGTGGTCTCAGGATCGAGGGCAGAAGTCGCCTCATCACACAGCAACAAAGCTGGACTTGCCGCCAGCGCACGGGCAATGCCGACACGCTGTTTCTGTCCGCCGGACAGTGCCGCCGGGTAGTGTTGCGCCTTATCGCTAAGCCCTACCAGTTCCAGCAGTTCAGCCACTCTCTGCTGACGCTGTACTTTATCCAGACCGGCAATTTTCAGTGGCAGCGCCACGTTTTTCGCCACCGTTTTCGCTGACAGCAGATTGAAGTGTTGGAAGACCATGCCCACACGGCTTCGCACGGTTTGCAGCTGTTTTTCCGACAGGCCGGTAATATCCCGGCCTTCGATTTCGATGACGCCTTCGTCAGGTTGCTCCAGACCATTTAAACAGCGAATCAGTGTGGATTTGCCTGCGCCACTGCGGCCAATCAGGCCAAGAATTTCGCCCTTCTGCACTGTCAGTGAAATATTGCGCAGCGCCTGGGTTTCGCCAAACCGACGGGAAACGCCCTGCAAACGCACCACCCTGCCGCTTTCGCGGGCCAGCCGCTCACGATCTTGGGCATTCTCCACTACGCCGCGCGTTAACGCGTTAAACGGCGCTTCGGCTCCTGAGAAAATCGTCATGTTATTTCCTTACCAGGCCGTTTCGCCGGTGCCTTTGTAGACCTTGTCAAATACCGTCTTCACAGCGTCGTTCTGATAAGAGGTCACCAGGGTTTTCACCCAAGGCGCGCCCACGTTCTCTTTCTTCACAGCGATAAAGTTGTTGTAAGGATTGTCCTTCACCGGTTCTTGCGCAATGCGGTCGTCAGCCGTCAAGCCGCTTTTCAATGCCCAGTCAGTGTTCACCACGGCCGCGTCCAAGTCTGGTACTGAACGGCCAATAATGCCGGAGTCGAGTTCTTTGATTTGCAGATGATGTGGATTCGCGGTGATATCCGCGGTTGTAGCGGCAATGCCGACGCCTGGTTTCAGTTTGATCAGGCCTTGCTGTTCCAGCAGCACTAAGCCGCGCGCTTCGTTGGAAGGATCGTTCGGTACGCCAATCACGGCACCGTCTTTCAGCTCTGCCGCCGTCTTCACTTTCTTCGAGTAAAGGCCAATCGGCCAGACTGCAGTATCGCCCACGCGCACGATATCGTAATGATTGACCTTGATTTGGTTATTAAGGAACGGCTGATGCTGGAAAGCATTCGCGTCGACTTCACCATTTTGCAGTGCTTCATTCGGCTGGTTGTAGTCATTGAACACCACCGTTTTCACCGTCAAGCCTTTGGAAGCCGCCTGTTTGATGACTTCTCGCCAAACGTCTTCATCCTCACCGCTCATGATGCCGACTTTAATCGAGGTTTTGTCCGCAGCATGCGCCAAAGACAGGGGAGCCAAGGCGGAGCTGGCCAGCAACAAGGCGCCAGCCGTCATTAAAAATTTATTTTTGGTGGAGGCCAGTCGTATGTGCATTCAGTATTTTCCATAAGTAATCATTACGAGGGTCAAAGTACACTGTCGTGATGAACAGATAGCCGCAGTATACGCAGTTGCTTATTCCCTAATAATGCTATTTTCAGAATAACTATACCGAAAATGAATAAACGATTTCAGCCGCTCTCATCGCCACAAGCAATGCTGTGGCTGTGATACCATGCCGTTTTGATTGATCTGTTATTGAGCGATATGTCTGACACTCCAACTAAACGTAAAAATGACCCTGAAGGGCTAAAGAAACGCATCCTTGCTGGTGCCCTTAAAACCTTTGCTGAATTCGGCATGCAGGGTGCACGTCTTGAGCAGATTGCCGAACACGCCCAAACCACCAAACGTATGGTGGTATATCACTTCGTCAATAAAGAGGAGCTTTATATCGAGGTGCTAGAGCAGGTCTATCAAGCGATTCGTGAGCACGAAACCGGGCTAAATTTGGCGAAGATGGAGCCGGAGGAGGCCATGGTCAAACTGGTAGAAGCCAGCTTCGATTACCATGCTTCGCATCCGGACTTTATGCGCCTGGTATGTACTGAGAACCTGTTACGTGGACGTTATATTGTGCAGTCAGAGCGCATCAAGGCACTCAATAAAAGCACACTCGATCTGCTGGATGACATCCTGACGCGCGGTCAACAACAAGGCATCTTCATTGAAGGCTTAAATACCGTGGATGTGCACCGTTTACTCAGCAGTATCTGTGTGCACCACGTGGCAAACCGTTACACCTTCCATTTCCTTTTCACACCTGATGATAAGGAAGAAGACAGTATTCGCCGTAACCGCCAGTTGGCCGTTACCGCTACGTTACGCTACATCCGTAAGGCGCCTTAAAGCTGGGCAGTACTGTGATGGTCTACGCTTAAAGCTTGGGACCGTCACAGACCTCAGTATAAGGAACGCCGTAGTGAACAGAGATTCCCTCCTTTATCCTCTTCGCAACCCGCAAAATACCGAGCATGACAGCGCGTTGTGGAACTGGGCGCAAAACACCGTGGTGGGTCAGCGTAAGCAAGTTCATCAACCGCACAATGAAGTCGAACTGCAACAACTACTGAAAACGTCCAAGGGCAAAGTGCGCGTCATCGGCAGCCGTTTATCACCCGGACGCATGTTGTGTGTGAATAACGACGATCTGTTGCTCGATCTCAGCGCCATGCAAGGCGTATTGGGAGAGGATGACAGCAGCATCACTTTCGCGGCAGGCACGCTTCTTCAGCAGGTGTTCGACGCACTCACCGCGCGCAATCGCATGCTGGCCTGTTCGCCAGGCGTGATATCGGTGCAGACGCTTGCCGGCGCGATAGCAACGGGCACCCACGGTCAGGGATTGGATCAGAGTTCACTGGCGGATGAAGTGATCAGCATCCGTATGGTCATGGCTGACGGCAGCGTGCGGGAGTTTCAACATGGCGATAGCGATTTCCCTGCGGCACAGACTTCACTAGGCTCACTGGGAATTGTGACCGCGGTAACGATGCGTACCGAGCCGTTTCGTTTGTTTACCTGCCATAAGTTTGCCGAGTCTGCCGATACCCTGGAGCAAGATCTGCCGCGCTGGAATCAGCAGTATGAACTGAGCAAAGCCTGGTGGTTTGTGGATGACAACCTGATGCACGTCTGGAATGCCAACCCTGCCAGTGAAGCAGATGTTCAGGCGTGGCACGCCAATGGCGGCGAAGTGATCGAGCATGGCGATGATACCGACAGCAGTCTGAATGACACCATCGATCAGACGCTAGCGCACATGCATCGTGATACGCAGATCGAAGGCAAAGGCGGTAAACAGTTCCGCACGGTAACGCGCTTCCGCGATTTCACCGACCTCAGCGGCGACATCTACCAGCTGTTTTGTCGTGGTATTGCGGTGCCGCAAATCAATGTGGAAATTGGCGTGCCGTTAGAAAAAACACCACTTATCATCAGCAAAATTAAAGCCTGGTATGCGGAGAATCATCCGCACATGCACTACCCCATCATCCTGCGTTGCACTGGCGCGTCGGAGGCCTGGCTGAGCCCGGCTTATCAACACCCCACCTGCTTCTTTGGCTTTGTGGTCTATTACGCCGATGACGGTTCGCTGTCGCAGGACGGTCTGCATTTCCTCACTGAAGTTGAAAAGCTGCTAGCGGCAGAGGGCGGAAGACCGCACTGGGGCAAATACTACGATCCTCAGCGCTACAGCTGGCGTGATATCTATCCGCAGTGGGATGCGTTCCGCGCGGTGCGCGAGCGACTTGACCCGCAACATCGTTTTAGCAATGACTATATTACGGCGCTATTTGATTGAATTTTTCGGGGGGAGAAATTATGTATGCATGGGTAACACTGCTGACGCAGCCAGACTATTTTATTGGCGTAAAAGCCTTGCACCGTTCGCTTAAACGCAGCGAAACGAAATGGCCGTTAATTGTCATGGTCACCGATGCGATTGATATCGAAACGCGTGAATCCTTACAGGAATTGGGATGTGTGATTCACCCAGTCGAACCTCTGATGCCGAACGACGAACTGGAGCAGCACTACGCCTCTGCCCAGTTTGGTGAAGTGTGGAGCAAACTGCGTGCATGGGAACTGACCGGCTGCGAGCGCGTGGTGTTTCTCGACGCGGATATGCTGGTGCTGCGTAATATGGATGAACTGTTCACGCTGGATCTGGGTGATCACGATCTGGCAGCCTGCCACGCTTGCCGCTGTAACCCCAACAAAATCGCCAGTTACCCTGCCAGCTGGCACCCTGAAAATTGCCATTACACCTGGCAGGATCGTGGCGAACCGGCCCCCGCTAGCCTTGACCGTTATCTGAATGGCGGCTTTTTGGTGCTCGAACCGGATCAAGAGGTGTTTAGCTGGCTACAACAGAAAGTGGCAGCCATCACGGATTTACGCCGCTATCCGTTCTCTGAACAGGATTTGCTCAATGAAGTGTTCGAGAATCGCTGGCTGCCACTGCCCTATATTTACAACGCGCTGAAAACGCTGGCGTTCCAGCACAGCGCGATGTGGCGCGAGGAAGACGTGAAAAACCTGCATTTCATTTTAGCCAAACCCTGGAAGCGCGATCTGAACCAGCCGGAAAGCGAACGCGATCGTTATTACGCGCTGGATAAATTGTGGTGGGAGCTAGGGGTTAACTAGATTTGACTCAAACCTCCGTACTGAGAGAGCGGCCTCAGGCCGCCTTGAATGTCAGGGCGCACCATGAAAAGTGCGCCCTGATTAACATTAACGCCAGCCCAACTCAGGTGCCACGTGGGTCAGGATGCTTTCCATCACATGCACACAGTAATCCACACCCAGCTGGTTCGGGATGGTGAGCAGCAGCGTATCCGCTTCGGCAATCCCTTCGTCCTGCGACAGCTGTTTGATCAACTGCTCTGGCTCTGCCGCATAGCTACGACCGAAGATGGCGCGGGTTTTCTCATCAAGGAAGCCTACGGAATCCTGATCTTGCCCGCTGCGACCAAAGTAAGCACGGTCAGTGTCGTTAGTCAGCGCAAAGATGCTGCGGCTCACTGAAACGCGCGGTTCACGTTGGTGTCCAGCCGCTTTCCAGGCTTCACGGTAGGCGCGGATCTGCTTCGCCTGCTGAATATGGAAAGGCTCGCCGGTTTCATCATCCTTCAGCGTTGAACTTTGCAAGTTCATGCCCTGCTGTGCAGCCCAAACTGAGGTGGCGTTTGAACCAGAACCCCACCAGATACGCTCACGCAGGCCTTCAGAGAACGGCTCAAGACGCAGTAATCCTGGCGGATTCGGGAACATCGGCTGTGGATTCGGTTTGGCAAAACCTTCACCGCGCAGCACTTCCAATAACTCTTCAGTGTGACGACGTCCCATATCGGCATCGGTTTCACCCTCTTTCGGATTAAAACCGAAGTAACGATAACCCTCGATAACCTGCTCCGGGGAGCCACGGCTCAGACCGAGTTGCAGACGACCGTTAGAAATCAGGTCTGCCGCACCGGCGTCTTCTGCCATATACAGCGGGTTTTCATAACGCATGTCGATCACGCCAGTACCAATTTCAATACGGCTGGTTTTCGCACCGACGGCGGCCAACAGTGGGAAAGGTGAGCTTAACTGACGCGCAAAGTGGTGTACGCGGTAGTAAGCGCCATCCGCCCCCAACTCTTCCGCCGCTACGGCTAAATCGATGGACTGCAACAACACATCCTGCGCGGAGCGGGTGGCTGACTGTGATGACGGGGTCCAGTGACCAAAGGACAAGAAGCCAATCTTTTTCATGGTGAAAATCTCCAAAGGGGACCGCACTGGCCCGCACATGATGCATTAAGTTTCGATGGAGAAAGGTTACGCCAGCCTTGAGGTGACTGATAGCCAATAGTTTTCGTGCGCTTCATCAACATTTTTGTATAAGTCATAAAAACACGGTCTTTGTGTTTATCACGGTGATCAATCATCGTGCGGAGAATTTCCCCGGTTTTGCAGGTTTAGGGTACTCGCATGGCAAACGACTATATCAACACCCAACAGCGCGCAGTGGTGCATCAACTAGCGCGGAGCTGGCTGTGGCGCAGCGAGTTGCCAACGTGGGCATTGATGGTGACCGTGTACGGCGGCTGGTTTGCCTGTGTGATTTACTGGCAAACGCTGGGGCTGCTCGCTACTACCCTGCTGCTGATTGTGTTGACCACCTGGTATATGTCGCTACAGCATGAGTTGATCCATGGCCATCCCACGCGTTTCCCTCGACTCAACCAGCTGTTTGGCACCCTGCCGCTGGCGGTGTGGTATCCCTATGGCTTATATCGCGATTCGCATCTGGCACATCACCGCAATCACACCCTGACCGAGCCGGATGAAGATCCGGAAACCTATTACTTGTCACCGGAACGCTGGGCGCAGCTCAAACCGTGGCAGCAGCGCATAATCCATCTGCGCAATACTTTTCCCGGCCGTTTACTGCTGGGGCCGCTGCTGGATATCGCGGCTACGCTTAAGATGATGCTGCTGGCGCGGGATCGTGCAGCTATCACCATGTGGGTGATTCATCTCACACTACTGGCGGGGCTTTTTTACTGGATGCAGCAGCAAGGATTGTCGCCGCTGTGGTTTGTGTGTGCAGTGAGTTATCCGGCACTGGCACTGACTAAAGTGCGATCCTTCTACGAGCATCGCGCAGAAGAAGCGCCCCTGGCGCGCTCCGTGAATAACGAAGCCGCGTGGCCGTGGCGCCTGCTATTCCTGAATCTCAACTATCATTCTGTACATCACGATTTGCCCGGTTTGCCATGGTACGGTTTGCGCAAAGTCTATCTGCTGTATCGCGACGGTTACCATCAGCGCAATCACGGTTTCCGCGTCGCCGGTTATGGCGAGTGGTTGCTGCGCTTCTGGCGCAAACCGGTCAACGTTAACGCCCATCCGGGTACGCACAAGGATGCACAGCATGCCAATCATTTCATTGCCGATGTACGACATCCACCATCCGACGACGCTTGGCCTGACCGCAGCGCTAACGACGCTGCTGAAAAAACGCGGCGTGCAGGCTGAGGTTGAATGGCACAGCGATTTATTGCCGCACTGGCGCGACGATAATGTGCTGTTGAGCCAGACCTGCGGCTATCCACTGGTGACCTCTTTGCCCGATGTACAACTGGTCGGCGCGTTTCAATCCAGCGCGCAAGGCTGTGAGGGGTTGCGCTATCGCAGTTGGTTGGTGGCGCGTAAAGAGGATGAGAATCTCACCTTGAGTGATTTTCGCGGTCGCCGCGCGGTATGCAACAGCGAAGATTCACACTCCGGCTTTAACTCACTGCGCTATGTGATCGCCCCACTGGCGCACGACGGCGCATTTTTTAGTGAAACGCTGCTTAGCGGCAGCCATCGTCAGTCTCTGGCGGCTCTACGCGAACAGCGTGCGGATGTCGCGGCGATTGATTGCATCACTTGGGCACTGCTGCGTACTCACCATCCTGAAGAACTTGCTGGGTTAGAGATCATCGGCGAAACGCCGCTGTGTGCGGCGCTGCCACTGATTACCTCTGCGAGAACCGATGCCGCCACCCTTGAGCATTTGCGCAGCGCCCTAACCGAACTCACCACGGATAAGAAGTATCAGCTGCTGTTGGCACAAAGTCTGATCAGCGGTTTTGCTGTGCCAGATCGAGCATTTTATGACGAGGTGCAAGCGTGGGAAGATCAGGCAGCAGAATATGGTGTGACTGCGTTGTGATATGAGGGGTAGCGGCGAGATGTGTCTGTCTGCCTGGTGCCATGCGGTTAAATGATGCGCGATAAATCGCGCCGCTACGGGTTGTGCGGCGCTTTAACAGATTATTACGCCACATGCTGTCGGGCGCTTTATCAAAGTATTACGCCACATGCTGTCGGGCGCTTAACAGAGTATTACGCCACATGCTGTCGTGCGCTTTAACAGAGTATTACGCCACATGCTGTCGTGCGCTTTAACAGAGTTTTACGCCACGTGCTGACGGCGCTGATCGGCAAACTGGTTTGCTGGCTCGGCTAAGCCCAGGTTCGCACGCAAGGTTTCCCCTTCATACTCCGTGCGGTAGATACCACGTGCCTGCAGCAGTGGGATCACCTGTTCTACAAAATCATCAAAGGCATTTGGCGTGCCGCCGCGTACGATAAAGCCGTCGGTTGCACCTGCAAGGAACCATTGCGCCAGTCCGTCTGCCACTTGCTGTGCGGTGCCGAGGAAACTCGGACGCGGTGTGGCCTCTTCCAGTGCCGCCTGGCGCAACGTCAATCCGCGCTCACGAGCATTCTGTTTGATCTTATCGGTGGTGCTGCGGAAGCTGTTTGCGCCGAGATCGCCAATCTCTGGGAAGGGTTCGTCCAGTGCATATTGGCTGAAATCATGATGTTCAAAATAGCGCCCCAGATACTCCAACGCTTTGTCGATGGTCACCAGCTCGGCGGTTTGCTGATAGCGCTGCTCGGCTTCCTCTTCGGTTGCACCAATGATCACACTGATGCCCTGGAACACACGAATATCATCGGCATCACGGCCGCGCGCCACTAAACGACGGCGCACGTCTTCACGGAATTCTCGTGCCTCTTCCAGCGTCTCCTGGCGGGTGTATATCGCATCCGCTGCTTCTGCCGCAAAGGCTTTCCCCGCTTCAGAGGCACCCGCCTGGAACACAATCGGGCGTCCCTGCGGTGAGCGGCCAACGTTTAATGGCCCTTGCACGGCAAAGTATTTCCCCTTGTGATTCAGCGTGTGCAGTTTGTCTGCATCAAAGAACTGACCGCTGGCCTTGTCGCGTACGAAGGCATCTTGTTCCCAGGAATCCCACAGCCCTTTCGCCACCTGCAAATATTCGCTGGCAACACGATAGCGCTCATCGTGTTCAGGGTGAGTCGCACGTGAGAAGTTTTTCGCTGAACCTTCCAGCGGCGAGGTCACGACATTCCAGCCAACACGGCCGCCACTGAGCTGATCAAGGCTGGCAAACTGGCGTGCCACGGTAAACGGCTCGCTGTATGAGGTGGACAGCGTCGCGACTAAACCGATCTTTTTCGTCACCAGTGATAACGCCGAGAGCAACGTTATTGGCTCAAAGCGATTAAGGAAATGCGGGATCGACTGCGGCGTGATGTACAAGCCATCGGCGACAAATAAAAAATCAATCTTCGCCTGCTCGGCTTTACGCGCCAGATCCAGCACATAATCGACATTAATGCTGGCATCGGCTACTGCATCAGGATGGCGCCATGCGGACATATTGCCGGATACACCTTGAATGATGGCGCCTAACCGCAGCTGGCGTTGTGTCTGACTCATGTCATGCTCCTCTTATACGTGTACGGGCTGCCAGTCAGGTATGACCGGTAGCGCCTGAAGTAGTTTTTGTGTCCACGGGTGCTGCGGTGCAGCAAACACCTGCGTCAGTTCCCCGCTTTCCACAATGTGGCCGTTTTGCATTACCAGCACGCGATCCGCCAGATGCTGAATCACGCCCAGATCGTGAGAAATAAACAGCAGTGCGGTACCGTGCTCGGCCTGCATTTCTGCCAGCAGATCCAGCACCTGTGCCTGCACTGACACATCCAGTGCGCTCACCGGCTCGTCGGCCACCAGCAGTGCGGGATTGGGCGCAAAGGCACGCGCAATCGCCACGCGCTGGCGCTGCCCGCCTGAAAGCTGTTGCGGATAGCGCTGCAAGAAGCGGTCGCCAAGCTGCACTTCATCGAGCAACTGACGCACGCGCTGACGCCGCGCATCGCCAAAGATACCGACGCTGTCGAGGCTCTCGCCGATAAGTTTCTCGACCGTGTAGCGTGGGTCGAATGAGCTGAACGGGTCCTGCGCAATCAGTTGTAGACGGGCACGACGCGCGCGGCGGGCTTTCTCTGGCAGGCGATCCCAGCGTTCACCTTCCAGCTGTAGCGTGCCGCTGTCGGGTTCCGTTAAGCCCATCACCACTTTCACCAGCGAGGTTTTGCCGGAGCCAGATTCTCCGACCACGCCCAGGGTTTCTCCGGCATGCAGGGTGAAATTGATGTTGTTGAGTACCTGACGCTCGCCATAGGCTTTGTTGAGGTTGATGCTCTCCAGCAACGGTGATTTGCCCAGCTTTGGGCGCGGTGGTAACGGTGTGGGTTCGGTGGCACTTAAGCGCAGTCCGCGCGTGGCGGGGGTTGGAATCGCGCGCAACAGACGTTGGGTCCAAGCGTGTTGGGGCTGACTCAGCAACGCGCCACTGTCGCCCTGCTCCACCACTTCTCCCTCGCGCATCACTAAAACGCGATCCGCCAGCTCCGCTACCACCGCCAGATCGTGGCTGATCAGCAACAAACCGTGGCCGTCGCGGCGGCGCTGGGCCAGCAGTTGCAGGATTTGGCGCTGCACCGTCATATCCAGCGCGGTCGTCGGTTCATCGGCAATCAGTAACGTGGGGCTGCCCGCCAGCGCGGTGGCAATCAACGCACGCTGCCTCTGGCCGCCGGAAAGCTGATGAGGATAACGCGTCAGGCGACTCTCGGCATCATGGATACCCGCCGCTTTCAGCAGGGCCAGACTCTTCTCCTCAATCCCCTCACGATGTCCAGCGGCATTCAATGCATCACTCAGCTGCTGGTCAATACGGCGCAACGGATCGAGTGACACCAACGCATCCTGCAGTACATAACCGATGCGCCGACCACGCAGTGCACGCCAGTCATTGCGGCTAGCCTTGCGCATGTCGCGACCATCAATCTGGAAGCGGTCTGCACTGATCTCCGCCCCTTCGGGCAACAAACCGAGCAAGCTGCGTGCGGTCAGGGTTTTACCCGATCCAGATTCCCCTACCAGCGCCACCGATTCACCCGGCCATACCTGTAGGTTGAGATTTTTCACCACCTGCTGTGGGCCAAAGCGAATGCTGAGATTTTGAATATCGATAAAGGGTTGGCTCATGCGCTTCTTCCTTCAAAACGGGCCTGCCAATAGCGGCCCAGCGTATTCACCGCAATCACGGTCAGGGTGATAAACACCCCCGGCCATACGGCGATCCACCAGGCATTGCGCAGATAGTTACGCCCTTCCGCCAGCATCAAGCCCCATTCGGCAGTCGGCGGTTGTGGCCCCATGCCGAGGAAGCTCAATCCGGCGGTGCCGATAATGGCGGTGCCAAGACCCAGCGTGGCTAAAGCAGGCACTTGCGCGATGGCATGTGGCAGGATATGGCGAGTGACCAAGGTGAAGCGTGACAAACCAAATGTACGTGCCTGCTCAACATAGCCAGAGGTCATTACCGTATAGGTTTGTGCACGCACCACGCGGGCAAAACGCGGCACCGACGCCACGCCGAGTGCAATAATCAGGTTATTGGTGCCCGGTCCGGTAAAGGCAATCAGCATCAGTGCCAGCAGCAGATCCGGGAATGCTGAAATCACGTCCACCGCGCGGCTTAACAGCTCATCGGTCACGCCACGCGCCAGCGCAGCAAACAGACCCAGTAAGGTGCCAAACACCACCGCCAGAGCCATGGCGGCCACGCTGATCAACAGCGAATAGCGGCTACCGAAAATGACGCGAGTCAGCAGATCACGTCCAAGCTGATCGGTGCCCAGCCAATGTGCGGCGGAAGGCGGCAACTGGGCATTGACCGGATCGGCTAACAATGGATCGCTGTGGGTGAGCACACCCGGCGCTATCACCGCGATGGCGAGTAATACCAGGTAAAGCAGTGCCAGCCACACTGCGCTGGGTAATGTAGTCGGTAGCCTTTGCAGTGCAGCAATCATGATTTGCTCTCCCCACGCAGACGCGGGTCGATCCACAGTGACAGGATATCGACCAGCGTACTCATCACCACGTAGATCAGCGCCGAGAGAATCGCCACCGCCAGCACCACCGGAAGGTCCTTGGCTAAGACGGCATCAACGGTCAGCTTGCCGAGGCCAGGGCGACCAAACACCTGCTCCGTGATCACCGCGCCGCTCAGTAAGCCCCCCACCAGCCAGCCGGTTAAGGTCACTGCCGGTAACGCGGCATGCCGCAGCGCGTGGCGCAAACGTATGGTGGTTTCCCCGACACCCCAAGCGCGCAGTGTCAGTGTGAACGGAGCGTCCAGCGCACGCTCCAGCTCACGGCGCAGCAACTGTGCCATTACCGCCCCTTGCGCCAGGCCCAGCGCCAGCGCGGGCAACACCAGAGAAGATAACGATCGATCGCCCGCCACCGGGAACCAACGCAGCGTGAAGCTGAAAATAAACAGCAACACGATGCCCATCCAGAATGAAGGCGTGGACGCCAGCAACAGCTCAACGCTGTTGGCAACATGGCGCCCAATGCGACGATGTGCCGTTCCCACAGCAACGGCTACGGCGAAAATAATGCTCACCAGCAGTGCTGCCAGCGTGAGCTTGAGAGTCGGCCACAGCTGGGTCGACAGCAGATGGCTCACCTCAGTGTTGAGCATATAGGAACGACCAAAATCGCCGTGCAGCACTCGCCACAGGTAGTGCAGATACTGCCACCACAGCGGTTCGTTCAGCCCCCATTCGGCACGAATCGCCGCTTCAATCGCCGGAGTGCGTACCTGCTCACCAATCAGCAAACTGACGATATCGCCGGGGGCTAAGTGCACACCGAGGAAGGCCAGTGAGACGGCGGCCCACAGCACCAGCACACCTCCCAGCAAGCGGCCCATAATGCGACGCGACAGTTCACCACGCCAGAGGGCTGGCTTACGCGGTCGCGGTGCGCGGGTTACGATGCTTTCCAGACTCATCTTCGCCTCCTGATTAATGGTCGCTGAGCCAGATGTCGTACGCGTTCTCCGGCATCTGCTTGTAGCTGCGGAAGCCTGCACCGTGCACATAGCGGGCTGCCGCAATCTGGTCTTCCGGTTCATATAACGGAATCGCTAATGCCTGCTGCGCCAGTGCGTAGTGCTGCAGCTGGCTGTAGAATTTGCGGCGTTGGTTGATATCCAAGGTGGCGGCGGCCTGATCGAGCCAGCCATTGATTTCAGGACTATTTACCCGGCTGTAGTTGATCGCCCCGCCGGCCTTGACTGGACGGTAATGGTTTTCGATATCAATGCCATCGGTTTCAGTATTCGAGTTGGCGATCGAACCAAAGTGGCCGCTGTTACGCACCTCGCATAGGTGCCGGAATCGACATAACGCAGTTTGATTTCGACGCCAAGACGTTGCCGTGCCTGAGCCTGAATCGCCTGTAACAATACATCACGCTGATCGCGCACTGTGGCCTGTGCCTGAATCACTTCGATACTCAGGCGCTGGCCCGCTTTGGTGCGGAAACCGTCACTATCACGGGTTTGCCATCCCGCTTCATCGAGCAGTTTATTTGCCGCCGTCGGGTTGTTGCCGTACTGCCCTTCCAAATCGTTGTTGTAGAGCGGATCCACGGGTGAGGTGATGCCCCACGCACGGGTACGCTCACCGCGATACACCGACTTCAGCAACGGATCGATATCCAACCCTTGTAGCAGCGCCTGGCGCACCTTCACATCCTGCGTAGGGCCATAGTCCACATTGAGAAATAACGAATAGGGTGTACCGGTGTTGAGGGCGTGCTGGTAGGTGAAATCCGCGCTGTCTTTAAACTCGCTGGCATCATTGCCCGAGATACCTTCAATCACATCCAATTGACCGGAGAGCAGTGCACCGGTGCGCACCGATGATTCCGGCAGAAAACGATAGGTCACCCGCTCCAGATAAGCGGGCCCTTGGTGATGTGCCGTCGCCGGTGCCCAGTTGTAATGGGGATTGCGCACCAGTGTCAGCTGCTGGCCCTTTTCGTAGCTTTCGATGATAAACGGCCCGGTTCCGGCGATCGATTTGCCACCGGCTTTAAGCTGCGGATCGTTCCAACTGGCAGGAGCCAGAATCTGTAACTTCGCGGCAAAAGAGAGAAATGGCGCATAACCCTGTTTTAGGGTGATTAGCACCGTGTCATTGTCGGGCGTTTCGACGCTGGCAATACGGGCGCTCAGTGCGCAGATGCTGGTACCGGCGCAATATTTTGGGTCCTGAACATGACGAAAATTCTCCGCTACCGCGTTAGCATCCAATTTTTCACCGTTTGAAAACGTGACATCACGCCGCAGCGTGAATCGATAGGTTTTCGCGTCCGGGCTGACTTCGTATCCTGTTGCCAGCCAAGGCACAAAACTGCCATCGGTACGGCGCGCCAGCAGTGATTCCCACACATTACGCAGCGTGACTTCCGCTTTTGACTGCCCATTTAACTGCGGGTTTAACGGTGCCGGTTCCGTTTCCACGCCATAAGTGAGTGAACCGCCGATGCGCGGTTGTTCTGCCGCCAAGCTGGTTATGCTGCTCAGCAGGCACGCCAGTCCTAGCGCCAGCGTGATTGAATTCGCTTTCATAATGTCCCTGTTGTTTTTTGGTGTGAATCAGGCGATTTTGGCGATGGGCTGCGGGTGGAATTCCTTTTTCAGGAACACCAGCGCTTCGCCCAACGCATTAGTACGATGATAAAACGGCTGATAACCACGACGCAGATACAACTCACTCAGCCAGGGATGTTTGGTGGCCGTCGCCAGATAAACTCCCGGCGCTTTGAGCGTTTGCTTCAGCAGTGTGTCTTCGGCGTAGCTGATGATTTCACGGCCATAGCCTTGCCCTTTGAAATCGGGGTCCACGGCAAACCAGTGGATAAACGGCAGCGATGAGGGCGCATCCGTCTCCTGCTGCCATGGAAAACGCACCGTGACCGTCGCAACGGCGCGCTTCCACTTACGCAGCACCAACACCGTTTCCTGCTCAATGACACGACGAACCTGCTCGACGTTGCCCTGTGAAATAGTGAAGTGCACATCCAGCGCCACCAGCGAGGCATAGGCACGTTGTAGTAAGGCAAATATTTCTTCGGCGTCGTCGGCGGTGGCGACCTGAATGGATTGGCTCATATTCGGACTTCCTGAATTTATCTTCAGGGAATTATTGAAATAGCGGGAATTAAAGTAAAACGAGAATAGTGGCAATGGATTTGTTAATTGTAGCAATAAGAAACCATTATTCCCTGACACAGCGTAGCGGCGCAATTTATTGCGCATCCATTAGCAATAAACTTGCTGGAGATATGCGCGATAAATTGCGCCGCTACGATTAGGTATGATTAATTAATGTTGGCTCAGCCACACGTCGTAAACGCTCTCCGGCATCTGCTTGTAACTGCGGAATCCGTAACCGTGCACATAGCTGGCGGTGGCGAGCTGATCTTCCGGCTCATACAGTGGAACGGCCAACGCTAACTGCGGCAGTGCACGCTGTTGCAACTCAGTGTAGAACTGGCGGCGCTGTTTCAAATCCAATGTGGCGGCGGCTTTATCCAGCAATGCATTGATATTGGCATCATTGACGCGGCTGTAGTTAATCGCGCCACCTTGCGCGATCGGCCGGTAGTGGTTTTCAATATCCACGCCATCGGTCGGGGTGTTGGAGTTAGCAATGGTGCCGAACTTGCCGCTCTTGCGTACGTCCGCATAGGTGCCGGAATCCACATAGTTGAGCTTAAGATCGATGCCCAAACGCTGGCGCGCCTGTGCCTGAATGGCTTGCAGCAAGACGTCACGCTGGTCACGCACTGTGGCTTGGGCCTGAATCAGCTCAATGCGCAGGCGCTCGCCATTTTTAGTGCGGAAGCCTTCGCTGTCGCGGGTTTGCCAACCTGCCTCATCCAGCAACTTGTTAGCGGCTTCCGGGTTATTACCGTATTTCCCTTCCAGCTCGTTGTTGTAGAGCGGATCAATCGGTGAGGTAATGCCCCACGCACGCGTGCGTTCACCGCGATATACCGACTTCAGCAGCGGGTCGATCTCCAGCCCTTGCAGCAGCGCCTGGCGCACTTTGACATCATGCGTCGGGCCGTATTCGACGTTGAGGAACAGCGAGTAAGGCGTGCCGGTATTCAGCGCGTGTTGGTAGGTAAAATCGCTGTTGTCCTTGAATTCACCGGCATCGTTACCGGAGATCCCCTCAATGGCATCCACCTGGCCAGAGAGTAAGGCGCCGGTTCGCACCGACGATTCCGGCAAGAAGCGATAGGTCACGCGATCGAGATACGCCGGACCTTGATGCGTCGCGGTGGCGGGTGCCCAATTGTATTTCGGGTTTTTGACGTAAGTGACCTGCTGGCCCTTCTCGTAGCTTTGCAAAATAAACGGCCCGGTGCCCGCAATCTCTGGACCGCCGGATTTCAGCTGCGACGATTTCCAACTGGAGGGAGACAGGATTTGCAGCCCGGCGGCGAAAGAGAGGAACGGCGAATAAACCTCTTTCAGCGTGATCACCACGGTGTGATCGTCTGGCGTTTCAATCTTGTCGATATGCGATCCCATCAGGCACAGACTGGTGCCGGCGCAGTATTGTGCCACTTGGGTTTGGCGGAAGTTTTCTGCTACCGCGTTCGCATCCAACTTTTCTCCGTTGGAGAAGGTCACATCGCGGCGCAGCGTAAAGCGGAAGGTTTTGCCATCCTCGCTGGCCTGATAACTCTCGGCCAGCCAGGGCACAAAACTGCCATCAGGACGGCGCGCCAGCAACGATTCCCAGAAGTTACGCAAGGTGATTTCGGCTTTATCCTGCCCGTTGAGTTGCGGGTTAAACGTAGTGGGTTCAGTTTCCACGCCCACCGTCAGGCTGCCGCCGCTGACCGGTTTATCGGCGGCAATAACGCTGAATGCGCTTCCCAGCAGGCTAATGCCCAGCGCTAAAGCGAGAGAATTCTTTTTCATATTATCCTTGGTGATAGCAGGTGTTATTTTGAATAGCCGTAGTCCGGCCTGTTTTTAATTCCCGCTAAATTATTAAAATCCGGATAAATAAAAGTAAAACGACAATTATGGCAATCGATGTGATGAAATGATTTAAAGGCGAAAAAAAAGCGCAATAAATTGCACCGCTACGGATAAAACTTGTATTTGTAGCGGCGCGATTTATCGCGCAATATTTTAATACGGCATCCGTGCCGCCCAAAAAATTACTCCGCGCGTGCTGCCATAATGCTCTCGGCCACATTGCGTGGGGCTTCGGCGTAATGCGCAAATTCCATGCTGTAGGTCGCACGGCCTTGCGACATGGATCGCAGCGTGGTGGCGTAGCCAAACATCTCTGACAACGGCACTTCAGCGCGAATAATGCGTGCACCAAAGCGCTCGTCCATGCCTTGCAGCGAACCGCGACGCGACGACAGATCGCCCATTACGTTGCCGGCATACTCCTCAGGCGTTTCCACTTCCACCTGCATAACCGGCTCCAGAATGGCCGGATCGGCTTGTTTCGCGGCCGCTTTAAAGCCAAAAATCGCTGCCATGCGGAAGGCCATTTCCGAGGAGTCGACATCATGATAGGAACCGAAGGTCAGTGTGGCCTTAAGATCCACCACCGGATAACCGGCCAGTACACCGGAATTCAGCGCTTCACGAATCCCCTTCTCCACTGAAGGAATAAACTCGCGCGGCACCACGCCGCCTTTGGTGGCATCCTCAAAGGAAAATCCTGCACCTGCTGCCTGCGGTTCCAGCGTCAGCACTACATGGCCATACTGCCCTTTACCGCCCGACTGGCGCACAAACTTGCCTTCCACATCGTGAACCGTCTTACGAATGGTTTCACGATAGGTCACCTGTGGACGACCAATGTTGGCTTCCACACCGAATTCCCGCTTCATACGATCAACGATGATCTCCAGATGCAACTCACCCATACCGGAGATAATCGTCTGCCCTGACTCTTCATCGGTGTGCAAGCGGAATGACGGATCTTCTGCGGCTAAGCGCTGCAACGCCAGCCCCATTTTCTCCTGATCTGCCTTGGTTTTCGGCTCAATCGATAGCGAAATCACCGGGTCCGGGAACTCCATACGTTCCAGTGTGATCACCGCATTCGGATCGCACAGCGTTTCGCCAGTCGTCACCTCTTTTAAACCGACACAGGCGGCAATATCACCTGCACGAATCTCTTCGATTTCGATGCGATCGTTTGCCTGCATCTGCACGATACGCCCGATGCGCTCCTTGCGCCCTTTCACCGCATTCCACACGCTGTCGCCTTTGCGTAAGACACCCGAATAGACACGCACGAAGGTGAGTTGGCCCACATAGGGATCGCTCATCAGTTTGAAGGCCAGCGCTGAGAACGGCTCATCGTCATCAGCATGGCGTTCATCGTGTTCGCCTTTTTCGTTCACACCGGAAACTGGCGGCACGTCCAGTGGCGAAGGCATCAGCTCAATCACCGCATCAAGCATGCGCTGTACGCCTTTGTTTTTAAAAGCACTACCGCACAGCATCGGTTGGATCTCGCCAATCAGCGTGCGCTGACGCAATCCGGCGATCACCTCTTCTTCGCTCAGGTCGCCCTGCTCCAGATAGCGATCCATCAGCGCTTCACTGGCTTCTGCCGCAGCGGCCACCATGTTCTCACGCCATTCGGCGGCCAGCGCCTGCAGCTCATCAGGGATTGGCGCATAACTAAACGTCATGCCCTGGCTGGCATCATCCCAATAGATGGCGCGCATCTTGTTGAGATCCACCACGCCCGCGAAGTGCTCTTCCGCACCAATGGGAATCACAATCGGCACTGGGTTGGCATGCAGGCGATCTTTCATCATCTGCACCACACGGAAGAAGTCCGCGCCCTGGCGATCCATCTTGTTGACGAAGGCAATGCGCGGTACGTGATATTTGTTGGCCTGACGCCACACGGTTTCTGACTGCGGTTGTACGCCACCCACGGCGTCATACACCATGACGGCACCATCTAACACGCGCATCGAGCGTTCGACTTCGATAGTGAAATCCACGTGTCCGGGAGTATCGATAATGTTGATACGGTGCGGCGTAAAACTGCCATCCATGCCCGGCCAGTAACAGCTCACTGCCGCCGAGGTGATGGTAATGCCACGCTCCTGCTCCTGCGCCATCCAGTCAGTGGTTGCCGCGCCATCGTGCACTTCACCCAACTTGTGGCTCATCCCGGTGTAAAACAGGATGCGCTCCGTTGTGGTGGTTTTACCGGCATCGATGTGCGCGGAGATGCCGATGTTGCGATAACGTTCGATAGGTAGGGGTCGGGGCATGATGCGTCCTTAGTCTGTTCGACTGGATAAATAGGCGAGCACCATTGCCCGCCGCTGCGCAACAGCATAGACCCATTGTACGAGTAAATACGAACAGTTTGAGCCTTTTCTAACCATCGGGGAAATCTTGCATTGAATTCAGCATTTACGGGCTGGCAAGCTTGCGTTGTGCGATTTATGGTAAGGACTTCACTCTCAACGGGAAATTTAACCATGCGCATTCTGGTTGTCGGCGCCGGTGCCACCGGCGGGTATTTCGGTGCACGTCTGGCGCAAGCAGGACGTGATGTGACTTTTCTGGTGCGCGAGCGCCGCTTTCAACAGCTACAGCAAACGGGGTTGGTACTGAAAACGCCGGGCGGCACGGACGTGATTCAGCCGCAGCTGGCGCAAACCGGCAAGCTCGAAGGCCAGTTTGATCTGATTATCCTGACGGTGAAAAGCTTCGGGCTGGATCAGGCTATTGCAGATATCGCACCGGCTGTAGGGCCAGAGACGCTGATCATGCCGATCCTCAACGGCATGCGCCATATCGATACGCTGCGAGCGCGCTTTGGTGACAAGGTGATTGGCGGCTTGTGCAAAATCAATGCGACGTTGGGTGAGCAAGGCGAAGTCATGCAGATGACCCCGCTGCATATTCTCTACTACGGTGCGCTTGATGGTCACAATGATGTGCGTCTGCAGCGCGTCGATGAGACATTGAAGATAGCGCAGTTTGATACGGTGTTTGCCGACAACATTATCAGCGAGCTGTGGGAGAAATGGTTGCTGCTGAGTACCTTGGGTGCGGTGTGCTGCATTGCGCGGGGTAATACGCAGCAGGTGTTGCGCTCTCAAGGTGGTGAAGCGTTGTTGCAGGGGATTTTCGCCGAGGTGCTGTCCGTACTCAGCGCGGACGGTTATCAGGAGCGTCCAGCGGTGACGGCAAAAATTTATGAGACGTTGAATAATCCGCAGGTGGCGATGACCTCGTCGATGTACCGCGATTTAACCCAGGGTTATGATATCGAGGCGGATCAGGTGATTGGCGATCTGCTGGTGCGTGGTGCGCGCAGTGGTGTGGTGACGCCGTTGCTGAATGCGGTGTATGTGAATTTGCAGGTGTATTTGCAGAACCGCAGCGCATAAAAGCGTCATTTGAACTTCTGCGGAATTTTGCCGGGTGCGCATAAATGCTTCAATTGAACCTCTGCGGAATTTTGCCAGGTGCGCATAAATGCGCACTACGGGGGGGATTGGGCAGAGATACAAAATGCGCACCGTGTGGGTTTTGTAGGGTAACCATTTATGGTGACCTGGTGTTCAAAGCCGCGACTGCACGCGTGGCAGCAGCATCGGACGTTGGCAGATATGCAAAATGCGCACCCTACGGGTTTTGTAGGGTCACCATTTATGGTGACCTGGTGTTCAAAGCCGTGACTGCACACCTGGCAGCAGCATCAATCGCTGCCAGCCTGCTTCCACCTCATCCGGGATATCGACATGCCCGAGGAACCCTGCGCCGCGCGGGCCGTAGCCATTTTCATCGTCGCGCAGGCGCTGGATCTCGCCCATCAGCAGTGACAGAAAACGCTCCATTGACCACAATCCCTGCGGCGGTGCACCGATGATGCGCAGCATGCCCGCATCCATCATTACTTGTGGGACGAACACTGGCCAGCTGATAAATTCCGGTGCATCTGCCCTGTCGCGCCACTGATAGCGGAACGTTTCCCAGGTGCGGCGCTGCATCAGCGGATCTTGCACCAGCAGCACGTGCTGCGGCTGCCACTTCTGCTTATCCAGCAGTTTTTGGCTGAAGGCGGCATTCTCACCACAGTTGCGTGAGGCGGTTTCCATCAGCAACTGATCGTCTGGCAGTGCAGCAAACACCCGCGCCATGTCGCCCAGCAACTCTGCCTCGCTTTTGCCTTGAGTCAGAATCTGACGATAGAGCGGATGATTAGCGATCATCTCCGCCAGTAACACCGTGGAATGGCCGATACCGCCGCTGATCAACAGTGGCAATTGATACTTTTTCGCCAGCGCAATCACACCCTCCACATTGGGCAGTACCGCATGACCGGCAAGAATCGCTAAATCGACCTCCAGCGTGCCGTCAGCGGGCATATGGTCAAGCGCCAGCCAGGCGGCCAGCGTATTGATATCCTGAATCTGTTGGCTATTAAGCTGCATCGCGTTCTCCTCGCATTAACACTGGCAGTGTAGCGGCTTAACTCCGCGACAGCAGAGAAAAATTTGCTACACTCGCCGCTATCAGATTCAGGAGAGTTTATGACTGCGCGTTCCGTTACCCTCGATGATGTCGCCCAACTGGCGGGGGTTTCTTATCAAACCGTTTCCCGTGTGCTCAACCATTCCGTGCAGGTTTCGCCGCGCACCCGTGCCAAAGTTGAGGCGGCGATGCAGCAGCTTAACTACGTGCCTAACCGTGTGGCTCAGCAGCTGGCGGGCAAAGCCACGCGCACGCTGGGTTTGGCGACCAGCGATCTGGCCTTGATGGCACCCGCGCAAATCGCCTCGGCGATCCATGAACGTGCCGCTGCATGTGGTTACCATTTGGTGATCGCCATGGCCAATGCCGCCGGTAGCGCCCAGGATGCGGTGAATGAGTTGCTGGCACAGCGCGTGGATGCGTTGCTGATCAATCTGCCGCTCGATGCAGAGCAGGCGGCGCAGGTGCAGCAGCAGTGCGGCAGCAAGCCTGTGCTGTTTCTGGATGTTGAACAGCATGCTACTGTCGCCCAGTGCCAGTATCAGAGTGAATCGGGTGCGCAGCAGGCGGTGGAGCATCTTGTCGCGCTGGGTCATCGTCAGATTGGTGTGCTGAATGGGCCAGCCAGTTCGGCCTCGGCGCGGGCACGCTTTCATGCCTGGCAGCAGGCATTGGCGGCCCATCAGCTGGAGCCGATATGCGTGCTAAACGGTGACTGGAGTGCGGCATCCGGATATCAGGCATTATTGCAGTTGTTGCCAGATCGCTTACCCCAGGCACTGTTGGTGGCAAACGATCAGATGGCGCTCGGTGCAATGCGTGCACTGCACCAGCATGGCGTGAAGATTCCCGGCGAGATGTCAATTATTGGCTACGACGATACCGCCGAAAGTGCGTGGTATCAGCCACCGCTGACCACCGTGCGTCAGGATCTACAGCTGTTGGGTGCGGTAAGCGTGGATCACTTGCTGGCAGAACTGGCCGGCGAGATTGTGCAGCCAATGCCGCTGGAGACTGAACTGGTATTACGCGAAACCACGGCTGCGCCGATGCAAGACGGGATAGATATGGCGGAAATTGCCGGGCAGTTGCAGGCGTTAGCGCGGAAGTTAAAACCGAAAGTCTGAGCTTGCTGAAGCGCCACAGGGTATTGCGCAGGAAACAGGTGGAAATGCGTGATGCAACCCACCACGATGCAAAAAATGTGGGACCTTGCGGTCCCAGAATGTTTACTGCGGCTTTGGCTCGCCCATCGCTTTCAACTTCTTCGACAGCTCGCGACGCTCTTTCGACAGATCAGCGTTCTTGATGATGTACTCATCAACACGGTCTTCATAGTCCACACGCATTGACGCAATGATTTCCTGAATCGCCTCAACGCTCATGCCCGGTTTGATGTACTCGCTCAGGTTGTCCAGCAGCAACACACGTTTCTGGTTATCACGGACTTTCTTCTCGTTATCCACGATTTCGCGCTGCAGTTTGTTTTTACGACGAAACATGCGCACAAACTCCAGCACGTCCTGAAATGATTGCTTGGCATTTTCCATGTTGGCACCTTTCTTAAGGCCTGCCGCGGCAGGCGGAATAGTCATACATCTCAGCTTAGCGGCTGACTGAGTGTGAAAGCAATTTTCACAGCTAATTTCGGACTGGCACTTATCTTAGCGCAAAGAAAGGGTGATTCACATTAAGTCATTGCCTGAGAAAACTATTTGCGCAAGGCCAGGCGAACCAGGTCGGTAATACGCTCCAGCTGACGTGCCTGTTCCAGACTCAACCATACGTAGCCGTAGATCGCCGTGGTCTCTAAGCGACCGCTGCGGTTAGCCATCAACTGCTCGAGTTCCTGCGTGATCTCTTCCAATTCGTGACTGTTGGCGATCACTTGCTCTGTCTCCCCTTTCACCATCAGCGTGGCCAATGCATTCAGGGTATCTTCCGTCATCTTCTGACTGCGGCGCAGCGTGGGCGCGTTTAACAGGAGTAGGTGGCTCTCACGTGATGACCACCACGCGTCAATCTGCATCTGCATGGTGTTAACCATATTACGATTGATGGTCTGAATGGCTTCGAACACCGATTTAGGAATACGCGTCTCTTTACTGGCAGGCTCCAGCAGAGATCGCATTTTGATTACCGTGGTGAGCTGCTTTTGAAACGGCTTGTTAAGGCGCGGTTTCTCCAGCAGATTGGCGGAGAACCCGGTGTGATGCAATTTGGCCATGGCACGAAACGAATCTGATAGCTGAATACGCCAGTGCGTAAAAGCACGTTGTGCCAGAATGGCGCTGAACAGTAACGCCATCACCGAACCGAGAATGACATCACCGCCGCGCCACAGCGCCACGGTGAAATCACCGGCGGGTGCTCCGACGACGACGCCCAGCGTGATGCCAATCAGCAACGCCATATAGGGATGTTTTCCCAGCGTCAGATAGCCGCAGATGATCATCACCACAAAGCACCATGCCAGCATCATCGGCAGCGATAGCAGCTCCAGCTTGAGCGCAATCAATCCCGAGGCTAGCCCGGCAAAGGTGCCGCTGATGCGTTGAATCACGCGAGGAAAGACATTGCCCCAGGTCGAGATCGGTCCCATTACCACCACTAAGGTGATCAGCGGCCACGTACCTTCAGGAATATCGGTCAGACGGACAAACAGAAAACAAAGCACAAAAGAAATAGCGATGCGCACGCCATGCACGGCGCGATAGTGGCGGTAGAACCAGAACTCAATCGACGAAATTGGCTTGTCAGCACGTAGCATGGTGGTCCGGGAACGATAAAAATTTGCGCGCTATGTTACCCTGGCACGCCGCGAACATTGAGTGCTTCACCGCACTTTTTCTGCTCTTTTTTTAAGAAGCAACAAGTGCGTTACATCTAATTTTCTCAATATAAACATCGATGTAACGCACTGGTGATATTAATCGGCTGCGCGGACCGGAATGTACATATCCACCAGCCAATCGCCGCTATCGGAACCGTCGGAAAGGTAGTGTTCAAAGCATGGACGATTATCCACCTGCCAGCCGCCTTGAGCTTTAAGATGGTCAAACAAACTGCGCCAGGCGGCGAAGAAATCGTTGTTCATCACTTCAATGCGAGCGTGAAAATATTGGCCGCCGGGCAGTAAACCCTGCTCAATATCGTCACCATAGGAAGGCACCGCATCAGTGGGAGCGGTAATCACCGTTTCGACGCGCAGTTCTTCCGGCGGTAAGACTTCTGGATTGCCGTAATAAATCGCCAACCACTCGCCTTCAATGCCGTGCTGCTCCACCCAGCTTTTTAACTGATTGAAACCGTGTGGCACCGTTTCCTGCCATGGCCCTTGCAGATGATAGCCCAGCCAGCACTGTGGATTACGCTCTACGATTGATGCTTTCATACTTTTGCCTCCTGTCTGCAGCAGAAAGCCAGCGTACCACTCCCGCGTTAGACTATCGACGGGAGTGGCTCAGCAATCCGCTGCGGATTACAGTTTCTGTTTCACGTAGTCAGTGATACGCGTGATGATGCCCGCTTTATCCACCGCTTGTAGGGCATACAGCGGATAGCTCGCCAACTGCTTATCTTTGTCCATCACCTGAATCTCACCCACCTGCTCACCTGCTTTCAGTGGTGCTTCCAGGTCTTTACGCTCGATGACATATTTTGCCATCACGTTAGAGACTTCGGTGCGCGGCAGTGACAAGAAGATATCCTGGGTAGTGCCGACATCCACTTTATGCGGATTACCGTACCACACGTTTTCGGTACCGATTTTCTTGCCCGCGTGGAACAGTTGGACGGTGTCAAAATTGTTCTGACCCCATACCAGCAGCTTACGCGCCTGCTCTTCACGCCCTTTCGAACTCTTACCGCCCATGATCACCGCGATCAGGCGATGACGACCAACGATGTTTGACGCGATAATGTTGAAACCTGCCGTTTCAGTATGGCCTGTTTTCATGCCATCCACGTGAAGGTTTTGATCCCATAACAAACCGTTACGGTTATTTTGCGTGATGCCGTTCCAGCTCAGGGTTTTCTCCGCATACATGGCGTAGAAATCCTGCTCACCGTTGATGATGGCGCGCGACAGCACCGCCAAATCACGTGCGGTGGTGTGCTGACCTGGTGCATCCAGGCCGTGAACGGTTTCGAAGTGGGTATGCGTCAGACCGAGCTTCTGCACATAGTTGTTCATCATATTGACGAAGCTGTCTTGGCTGCCCGCCACGTAGTCTGCTAGCGCCACGCAGGCATCGTTGCCGGAGTCGATGATCACGCCACGCATCAGATCGCGTACCGTGACTTTGTCACCGGGCTTCAGGAACATCAGTGAGGAGCCTTTGAACACCGGATTACCCGCGGCCCAGGCATCTTTACCCACGGTGACTACGTCATCACGGGTGATTTTTTTCTGATCAACCGCGCGATCCACCACGTAGCCGGTCATCAGCTTGGTAAGGCTGGCCGGGTTACGCTCTTCATCGGGATTACCGGCGGTGAGGATTTGGCCCGTGGTGGCGTCCATCAGCACCCATGAAGCCGCATCAATCGACGGAGGCGTCATTGGGAATGGCATGCTGTCGTCAGCGTGTGCCAGTGATGCCCAAACAATCATTCCAGATACAGTTACCAGCAGACGCCTTTTCAACACTTCTTCCTCAAATCAAAAAAATGAATTTACCGCCGCACGTTTTACGGCAATTAGCGCTTTGATATTTGAATAAATTGAAAAAAAGTATGAACTGCGGACAAAAACTGCGCGGTGAATCTCACTTGCTATCGGGTGGTTAAGAGTAAAAATTGGGGTTGAAGTATGATATAAATAATCATGCTTCTCATCCCCTTGCCATTGGATGGTCAAAATTTAAGTCGATTATCGGAGTTGTACAATGTCTAAAATCGCTACCGATGTAAGTATTAGAAAGGCAAAAAAATCATTGGTAACAAACTTACTTTTACCGATGCGACTGAAGATGACGCTGAATTTATTCTGCAATTAAGAATCGATGAGAAAAAATCACGTTTTATATCCAAAGTCGACAGCGATATCGATAAGCAAAAACATTGGCTAGCTGTTTATGCTCAGGATGAGAGCCAGGCTTATTTCATCATTAGAGATAATGAGCAAAAGGTGGGAACTGTCAGGCTCTACGACCAACATGAGAATTCATTTTGCTGGGGCTCATGGATAATCATAGATGGAGTAAGTAATTCTTATGCCATTGAATCTGCATTAATCATTTATCTATTTGCTCGTACTTTAGGTCTGAAGTCAGCGCATTTTACGGTAACCAAAGGCAATCATTCTGTTTCTAAATTCCACGAAAGATTTGGCGCGAGGATTGTTAAAGAAAGTGATTATGAGTATTTCTACGAAATTTCAGAAGAAAACATCAGCCTTTCTCTAACAAAATACGCAAAATTTATACCTGATGGGATAGTCGTACAGATGTAACAGGCGCAACTGCGGACAAATGCTGCGCGCCTGCCCGCAGCATTGGCAAACAAGGTTGTGCTGCCTGCTGCACACGACAATTCTGTGCGTTGATTTTCTATTGCCAGGATACCGCCGTTCCCGCCTCTGAGTTCACCCTTTTGTTTCACGATTACGGGAGGCCGCAACAATCCAGTCATTTTTGCTCGGAACATTTCTGTGGGGAATTAGCATCTTACATTTACATTTGATTCCGATCTTGCTCACGCTTTAGTTTTTTCCCTTGACTTATTCACCACTCTGGTGAAAGGCACTCACACTTTTAGCATTATGCTTTAATTACCGCACTTTGACTCAGATCTATAAAACTTCTTTTATAACAATTAGTTATTTGAAAAGATGGTTGCCGGTCGCAATTTAAAAAATATCATTAATAGGATGGTTCCTAAAAAGGCCAACGCATTGTAAGATTAGAGCAAGGTATGACGCTAACGAGTCCCATATGCAAACCAGGCACTTTGATTTCATAGATGCTTTACGAGGCATCGCTGCTTTTTACGTGGTTCTCTACCATTTACCTCACCTTTCTACGTCTTCAGTAAATGTTCCATCCTGGCTTTCTCCTATTACGAATGCAGGTGGCACTGGTGTGATGCTGTTCTTCGTTTTGAGTGCTTTTACACTGTGCCTTTCCATGGAACAAAGAAGTTCACATGAGCTTACGCCCACGCTTAACTATTTTATTCGCAGATTTTTCAGGATTGCCCCTCTTTTTTATTTCTTTATTGTAATTACTTTCGTTAGAGATATAGTTATTTTTGGTGTCTGGCACTCGTTTGAAGATGTTTTGAAAAGCTGTCTTTTTATTTTCAATTTAATACCAGGAAGTGAACAAGGTTTCGTTTGGGCCAGTTGGACTATCGGTGTAGAAATGCTGTTTTATGTTATGTTCCCATTATTATTTAAATTATTAGACAATATTGGAAAGGCATCTGCCTTCTTTCTTGCTAGCTTATGTGTAAGGATGGCTTGGCAGAGTTTTGTTGGGCAGCACATTCAAAATCAAGATGAAGCATCAATTTATTACCAGATTAGCATCATACACCACCTTCCAAATTTCATCGTAGGCGTAATCGCATATCATGTTTATAATCTTATAGTACATAATAAAGCCCACAATTTGGGAATTGGGTATTTTCTTATATCCTTAAGTCTTTGCTCTTACATTGGTATGGTGTACGGGGGGATAAGCTTTTATGCTTTTGGTGACCTGACGACGGTGCAATCCCTGATTTACTCAATGCTACTAATTGGATTATCCATAACCTCCGCCAAAGTAATTGTCAATCCGATTACAAGAAAGCTCGGAACAATTAGCTATTCTATTTATCTTTGCCACTCCACTATAATTTATCTTTTGTCTCCAGTTTTCGCATGGTCTGCCAGTAATTTTCAAGGTGGAATCATCTCTTACCTGATTGACATTGCAATTTGCATGATAGCTATACTACCTATTTCATGGTTAACATATAAGTATATTGAAAGACCAGGGAACAAATTGGGTCGAGTAGTCATCAAACATTTAAATAAAGCGCCTAACGCCACACCTGCACTTTAACCGTGAGATGGAGAAAACATAATGAAGCGCATCAGACCCTCACTCTTCTTTTTCACAGTGAGGCCTAAATTGACACCACTCTATTGAGTTGTAAGCAACTATCGACATTCTACCAAACAAACCGTTCCCGAGGTATAGCAGCACTTAGCGTTCTCATTATACACAATCAGCATATTACATCATTTACCCCACTTTATTATTGGGATTGTTCTATAGCATGCTGACAAAAAATACGAGGCGTTCAAAATGCCAACCACACTGATTAATGTAATATTTATAATATTACCAATTATATTTCTCCTGCGCATTGCACACAAAATAATTTGTTATCATTTACTTGGCGACCGAAGCACTTTATGTACTTTTTTGTACGCATTATTCGCACTTGGTGCATCTAGCCCCCCAAATAATTGCATATAACCTCACTAAATCCATGGGTGAAATAAATCACTCTATTTATCTAATTCATGCAAACATCATCTATATCATTGGGCAAGAATTGCTAAAGTTAAAACCCTTACTTGGGAGTATTCATTTTTTATTTCGTATGCTTAGGTGGTATTTTGCCTTTAACGACATTGCTATCAAAAGTTTCGTATGATTTAATTGAACAGAATGGAAATAAAATTAGATATTTTTTATCAAAAGAACATCAAACAATCAAACAATCAAACAAAAATTAAGCTAAATTAGAATTAAAAATGATCCTTGGGATTAACCCGAAATACGAATCATCGTCTAGCTAAGCATATGATTTCAAGGGTAACGTAAGTCTCATTAGCCTTCAACCACCATGCGCACCTTCACCTATCCCCAGCAAATACCAGCAAACTATTCGGCAGCAACTATAAAGACTGGAAGCCAGATCAAAGCCTTCAACTATTTCGAAGGCCTGAGCTTGACTGTAGATGACCGCATAAGGATTATATAATGATAATCAAAACGGATTATATTCAGTAAGCCTCAATAACATATCGCCTTCCCATTGCTAACCGCATTAAAGGATGCCCCCCTTTCTGAGAAGCATAAACCCCATGCCCATCGGGGCCCAAATATGGTTTACCATGTATGGAACAGAATTTGATGCGACTCAATGCCATAATTATATTAGTACAAAGCAAAACAGTGGTTTAGTACAAATATCGTACGACATATTACATTTACAAACTTAAGTATTAATGAAAAACTGTAATTACATACAGTTTTTAAAAGGCGGGAGATTAGAGGTTAATGCTTCTTTTTCAGTGGGTTAATGAACAATAATGAACGGAAATAAACTTTGAAGAACGATCCCGAACAACCTACCTTTCTCTTTCACGATTACGAAACCTTCGGCAAGAGTCCCTCACTGGACCGTCCGGCGCAGTTTGCCGGGCTGCGTACCGATAAAGATTTCAATGCCGTAGGTGAACCGCAGGTGTTTTATTGCCAGCCGGCCGATGACTATTTGCCGCAGCCTGAAGCGGTGATGATCACTGGCATCACACCACAGGTTGCCAAAGCGCGCGGTGTGACAGAAGCGGCGTTTGCGGAGCGCATTCATGGTTTGTTCACTGAAGCGCAAACCTGTGTGATTGGTTACAACAACGTGCGCTTTGATGACGAAGTGACACGCAATATCTTCTACCGCAACTTCTTCGATCCCTACGGCTGGAGCTGGCAGAACGGCAATTCGCGCTGGGATCTGTTGGATGTGATGCGTGCCTGCTACGCTCTGCGTCCCGAAGGCATCGTCTGGCCGGAGAATGATGACGGTTTCCCTAGCTTTAAGCTGGAGCATCTCACCAAGGCTAACGGCGTCGCGCATGAGCAGGCGCACGATGCGATGTCAGATGTGTATGCCACGCTAGCGATGGCGAAACTGGTTAAAGAGAAGCAGCCAAAACTGTTCGAGTTTCTGTTTAGCCATCGCAATAAACAGAAACTGATGAACCTGATTGATATCCCGCAGATGAAGCCACTGGTGCACGTCTCGGGCATGTTCGGTGCAGCGCGCGGCAACACCAGCTGGGTGGTGCCAGTGGCATGGCATCCGGACAATCGCAATGCGTTGATCGTGGTGGATTTAGCGGGCGATATGCAGCCACTGCTGGATCTGGATGCGGATGAACTGCGCGAGCGGCTTTATACCAAGCAGAGTGAATTAGGCGACCGCGCGGCGGTGCCGATTAAGCTGGTGCATATCAATAAGTGCCCGGTGTTAGCACCCGCCAATACCTTGCGTCCAGAAGATGCCGAGCGGCTGAATATTGATCGCCAGCGCTGTCTGGCGAACCTCGCACTGCTGCGTCAACACGCGGAAGTGCGTGAAAAAGCCGTGGCGCTATTTGCCGAAGCGGAGCCGTTTAAGCCTTCGGAGGATGTGGATGCTCAGCTGTATAACGGTTTCTTTAGCGATGCCGACCGCGCGGCAATGAACATTGTACGCCAGACGCCGCCACAAAATTTACCGGCGCTGGATTTGACCTTCGACGATAAACGCATCATGAAGCTGTTGTTCCGCTATCGTGCGCGCAATTTTCCTGGCACGCTGGATGATCAAGAACAGCAGCGCTGGTTGCAGCATCGCCGCGAAGCGCTCAATGCCGACCGCGTGCAGGCGTTCCTGTTAGAGCTGGAGTCGCTAGCGAGTTTGCATGAGGGTAACGCGGAGAAGATGGCACAGCTGAAAGCGCTGTATTTGTACGCGCAGGAGTTGGTGTCTTAGACGCTATCGCGCAATAAATTGCGCCGCTACAACATCCGTAACGGCGCAATATGATTTAAATCATGCCCCACACCAGCCAGGTTAGCGCAAAGCCGCTTAAGCCCATCAGCGTGGTTAACACGGTCCAGGTCTTCAGGCCATCGGCGACTGACAATCCCAGATAGCGCGTTACCACCCAGAAACCGGCATCGTTGACATGTGACAAGCCCAATCCACCGAAGCATGCCGCCAGCGTCACCAACACACGCTGCATATCGGTCACATCGCCCACCGCCTGGCTCAACAAGCCGCTGGTCGTCAGAATCGCCACCGTGGCAGACCCCTGAGACGCACGCAGCGCCAGCGACAGAATAAAGGCGGCAGGCACCAGTGGCAGATGCAGAGTTTCCAGCGTTACCGCCAGCGCTTTCCCTACGCCAGATTCCACCAGCACTTTACCAAACGCACCGCCTGCACCCGCCACCAGAATCACGCTGGCTGAGCTTGGGATAGCGCGTCCCGTTAAGTCTTCCAGCTTCTCTTTGCTCCAGCCACGACGCACGCCGAGGAACCACGCTGCCAGTGCCAGCGCGATCAGCAAGGCAATCGGTGGATTACCAATCACCGTCATCACATTACGCAGCACGCTACCTTCTGCCAACATCGAATGCGCCAGCGTACCCAGCACGATCAACACAATCGGCACCACAATCAGGCCCGCGATGGTCATGGCACCCGGCGGTGGCACTTCACTTTTCGGCGTGCCTTCAGGTTTTGCCAGCTGCAACTGCTCAAGCACATCCACTGAGAGGTGATACTGACGCAGGTTCATCGCTTTTGCGACGTAATAACCAACAATGCCAACAGGAATCGAGATCAGAATACCCAGCATCATCAACCAGCCCATATCGGTATGCAGAATACCGGCAGCCGCGGCAGCGCCTGGGTGCGTCGGTAACGCCACATGCACGGTTAACATCACGCCCGCCATCGGCAAGCCAAATTTCAGCGGTGAGACGCGCGCGACTTTGGTGAAACCGTAAATCAGCGGGATCACAATGATAAAGCCGACCTCGAAGAACACCGGAATACCGAGGATAAACGCCGCCATGGTCAGTGCCGCAACGGTGCGTTTGATACCGAGCGACTTACTGAAACGCTGCGCCAGCGATTCCGCACCGCCCGATGCTTCAATCACTGCACCGAGCATCGCCCCCAACACGATAATAATGGTGATGTGGCCGAGCAGGTTGCCCATGCCGCTGAAGATGGTTTCCATGATCTTATCAGCCGGAATACCGGTACTGATGGCGACGATCAGACTGACAATCAGTAAAGCAACAAACGGATGGACTTTGGCTTTAATCACCAGCAGCAGCAATATCACAATGCTGGCTGTCGCAATCGCGAGCAGTAGTGCGGTAGACATGATAAACCTCTAATTCTATTGCCCCCGTCATACTTCGAGCGGTAGACGCGTTGGCTACGTGGATTCGCCCCCGCCACTGACTGATGTAAGCTCCTGGCGAATCACCCGCTTGCCGCCTATCTACAACTCGGATTTTTTGGGGTACTTGGGTATATTTTTAGTGTTTTATGAATTCAGGTAAGACTTCGCCCGCACAGGGCGTAAAAGCCCTGCGCAGGTCGGTACAACAAAGGTTATTTCGCGTACGGTGCGAACCAGCCGAGACCCGCTTCGGTGCGACCGCGCGGGAAGTACTCGCAGCCTACCCAACCGTCGTAGCCCACTTCATCCAGCAGGTTAAACAGGTACGGATAGTTGATCTCGCCTTCATCAGGTTCGTGACGATGCGGCGCGGAGGCGATCTGGATATGACGATAACGTCCGGCGTACTCGCGGATCAGGTGGCTGAGGTTGCCGTCCACCAGTTGTGCGTGAAACAGATCCAACTGCGTAAACACGTTTGGACGGTCAATACGCTCCATCATCGCCAGCGTCTGATACTGACTGGAATAGAGATAATTTGGTTTAGTCACCGGATTGAGTGCTTCCAGTAACAAGCGGATGCCGTGAGGCGCAAAGCGCTCTGAGGCGTAATGCATATTACGCACAAACGTCTCTTCATACGCCGCCTGATCGACACCGTTTGGCACCGTTGCCGCCATCACATGCACCTGAGGGCAGCCCAGTGCTAAAGCATATTCCAGCGCCCGATCGATATCGTCACGCGCCTCTGCTTCACGTCCCGGAATCGCCGACACGCCCCACTCTCCCGCCTGCACGTTCCCGGCAGCCGTGTTGAACAACACCAACTCCAGTTGATGATTCTCCAGCTCGGCTTTGATCACTTCTGCTGGATAGTCATATGGAAACAGGAACTCAACGGCACGGAAACCGGCGTTGGCGGCTGCGGCGAAACGTTCAATAAACGGCAGTTCGCCGAACTGCGTGGATAAATTGGCAGCAAACTTAGGCATCAGTAATTCCTCAATTCCGCCACTTCGCTATCGGTGAGATAACGAATCGAGCGGTCGCCGAGCGTGAACATCAGACGCGCGGTCTCTTCCAGTTCTTCAGTGTTATTGGCGGCTTCACGCAGTGATTTACCCACCACCACCGGACCGTGATTGGCCAGCAGGAACGCGTTGTAACGTGGCGCGAGCTGTGCGAGATCTTCAGCCAGGCGGTCATCACCCGGTTTGTAATACGGCACCACCGGCACATCACCCACGCGCATCACTACGTACGGCGTGAAGGGGCGAATGCAGTTTTCACTGTCGAGATCGTTAAGACACGAGAGCGCCGTCAAATAATGGCTGTGCAGGTGCACCACCGCTTTACAGGCGGGATTGTTGAGATAAAGCGCGCGGTGAAAAGCCACTTCTTTCGAAGGCTTGTCACCTGAAATCCACTCGCCTTGCATCGTCACTTTTGACAGACGGTCAGCCTGTAATTCACCCAGACAGGAACCGGTTGGCGTCGCCAGCAGATTGCCATCTTCTAACAGCAGCGACAGATTACCTGCTGAGCCGGTGGCGTAACCGCGCTGGAAGAAAGAGGCGCCAAGGTGCACCATCTCTTCGCGTGCTTGCTGTTCGGTCATGCTGAAAACTCCGTCTGTGCGCGGGCAAAGAATTGTTCGTCACCAAAGTTGCCCGATTTCAAGGCCAGCGACAGCGGCTGATGGATGTCTCGCACCCACGGCACACCCGGCGAGATCATCGGGCCAATGTGGAACGCCGTCACACCCAGGCTTTGTGCCACCACACCAGAGGTTTCGCCACCCGCGACGATAAAGCGCTGCCAGCCACGTGATTTCAACTCACGCGTCACGGCGGCAAACAAGTGCTCAACCGCTTCACTGCTGCGTGCAGCGCCATACTGCTGCTGGATTGCCTGTAATTGCTGTGCATCTGCAGTGGCAAACAGCAGCGGTGCCAGCGGTTGCTGGTTATTCGCCGCAACCCAGTCGCACAGCTCTTGCGCATACGCATCGGCATTGTCGAGACAGCGCTCCACCAGTACTTCATGGGAAGGAGCCTGCTGGCGATAGGCCTGCACCTGGCGATTGGTCATCTGCGAACAAGAGCCAGAAATCACCACCGCACGCTCGCCTTGTGGGCGCCCGGCTTGTTCGGCATCGCTGTTCTGCTGCTGGGTAGCCCAAGCGCGCGCAATACCAATCGCCAGGCCGGAACCGCCGGTGACCAGCACCGTTTCTTTCAAGGCTTCGCCTTGGGTCAGCAGATGCTGCTCGTTGAGCGCATCCAGCACCACATAGTTGATGCCCTGCGCTTTCAGCACAGCCAGCTGTTCACGCACCGCATCCGCGCCTTTATCCAGCTGCACAGCGTTGATCACCGCCGCCTGCCCTGTGGCCTGGCGCGTCATTAAACGCACCAGATTGCTATCGGTCATGGGTGTGACCGGATGATGGCGCATACCCGATTCCGACAGCAGCTGGTCGGCGACAAACAGATAGCCCTGATACACAGTACGGCCGTTAACGGGCAGTGACGGCGAAATCACCGTTTGCGTTTCGCCTAACGCCGCCAGCAACGCATCGGTTACTGGGCCGATGTTGCCGTGTTCCGTACTGTCAAATGTGGAGCAATATTTGAAGTAAAAACGGTCGCAGCCCTGCTGTTGTAGCCATTCCAGCGCCGCCAGAGACTGGTCGATCGCCTGCTGCGCCGGGCAAGAGCGTGACTTCAGGCTGATCACAATCGCCTGCGCGCTCAGCTCATCATGGCTTGCTGGCACGCCATTGAACTGAATAGTGGGCAGACCGTTCTGCACCAGGAAGCTGGCGATATCCGTTGCACCGGTGAAGTCGTCAGCAATCACGCCTAAACGCATGGTTACTTCTCCTTTGATGCTGGCAGCGTGATGCCGCTGAAAATCTTGATGACTGCGCTGTCGTCTTCACGACCGTGACCGGCATTGCTGGCCTCGGTAAACATGTTGAGTGCAGTGGAAGCCAGAGGCAGCGGGAAGTGCAGCGATTTGGCGGTATCTGCGACCAGGTTGAGATCTTTCACGAAGATGTCGACCGCCGATTTCGGGGAATAGTCGCCATCTACCACGTGACGCATGCGGTTCTCAAACATCCACGAGTTACCGGCGGCATTGGTCACCACGTCATACATAGTGTCGAGTGGGATACCGGCACGAGCAGCCAGCGCCATCGCTTCTGCACCCACGGCAATATGAACGCCCGCCAACAGCTGATGGATGATTTTTACCGTTGAACCCAAACCAATTTCACTGCCTACGCGATAGACTTTTGCAGCGACGGCGTCCAGCACTGGCTGTAAGCGCGCAAAAGCTTCATCGCTACCTGAGGCCATAACGGTCATCTCACCCACGGCGGCTTTAGCTGCACCGCCTGATACCGGTGCATCCAGCATCACTAACTGGTGCTGCGCTAACTGCTGTTCAATCGCCTGCGCATCTTGTGAAGAAATGGTAGAAGAGACCATCACAACGGTACCCGGCTTGAGCTGCGAAGCCAGACCACTTTCGCCAAACAGAATCGCTTTAACCTGCGCGGCATTCACCACCAGCAGCAGCACGGCATCTAACTCTTGAGCAAAACTGGCCGCAGAAGTTTGCGCATCGCGCGCACCGGCTTGACGCAGGGTTTCCAACGCCTGTGGGTTTAAATCAACGCTCCAGGTGTTCAAACCTGCGCGAATACAGGACTGTGCTGCGCCCATGCCCATGGAACCTAAACCAATCACGCCGACGTTATTCACGGTTGCTGACACAGCACACCTCCGTTGTTAAATTAAGTGATAATTTGTTCATTGGTGTTAATTCTTCCGCAGTTACTGGCTGAGAAACGTGCGGTAAATCACAAAAATTAACTTACCCAATCGGGATGTCACATCGATTCACAAGCGGCATTCGTGCGGGCAACCCCCACAAACACAGGAAATCTGCTTACATTTCGTTAGGATAAATTGTGCTGCAGCCTGTGAATCGATGCTCTACAATGTGAAAAAATGATAATTCAGGGAGAGTCATGTGATTCCGGTAGAACGTCATCAACAGATATTAGCGCTGGTTGCTGAACGTGGCGTGGTGAGCATTGCCGAGCTTACCGAGCGTTTGGGGGGTATCGCACATGACGATTCGTCGTGATGTGCAAAAACTGGAAGAGCAAGGTGCCGTACTTTCCGTCTCCGGTGGCGTGCGTTCGGCCGATCGCCTGGCCGCTGAACCATCACATCTGGCGAAAACCAGCATGTACAGCAGCGAAAAAATGGCAATTGGTCAGTTTGCGGCGCGGCACATCCCACGCAACAGCTGTATCTACCTCGATGCTGGCACCACTACGCTGGCACTCGCTCGTGAACTGCTGGAACGCGATGACTTGCTGGTTGTGACCAATGATTTTGTGATCGCGCGGTTGTTGATGGAGAGCAGCGACTGCAAACTTATTCACACGGGCGGCACCGTCTGCCGTGAGAACCGCTCCAGTGTCGGCGAAGCCGCGGCGCGCAGTTTGCGCATGCTGGCGATTGATATTGCCTTCATTTCAGCCTCCTGCTGGGGACCACGCGGTTTGTATACGCCGGATGAAGATAAAGTGCCGGTGAAGTTAGCGGCCAGTGATGTGAGCAGCAAGCGCGTGCTACTGAGCGACAGTTCAAAGTACAACAAGATCGCCACGCATTTAGCCCTGCCGCTGGAGCGATTTGATACCTTGATTACGGATACCGAATTGAGCAAGTCGGGACGCGAGACGTTGAGTGCGGGGAGCTGGGAGCTGGTGCTGGCGGGTTGAAATTGTGCGGCTAAAAAAAGGCCGCCAGGAATGGCGTAATGCCGCTCACTTAAGCCAATCAGTGCGTATTTAACCCGGTACGCATGAATGCGTACCCTACGAAAACCGCACCGAACAATGTAGGGTCGCCATTAATGGCGACCGAAACGCGCTTGAGTGACAAGTATTACGCCATGAATGGCGACCCTACATTTTCAGTGCAAAATTTCTTGAGAGTGCGCGTTGTAGCGCACTCGAAATTACACTTCTTCGCTGAACTGCGGCACTGGATTACGGAAAGTGCGTGTCACGAACGCCAGATAAATAATACCGATCGCCGCCCACACCAAGCCGAGCACCATGGAAGTCTCTTCCAGGTTGATCCACAGCGCACCCACTGTCAAAGCACCCATCACTGGCAGCACCAGATAATTGAGGTGATCTTTCAGCGTTTTGTTACGCTTTTCACGGATCCAGAACTGGGCAATCACCGACAGGTTCACAAAGGTGAACGCCACCAGCGCACCGAAGTTAATCAGCGCAGTGGCCGTGACCAGGTCGAAGTTAATCGCTAACAGCGCTACCCCACCTACCAACAGCACGTTCAGGGACGGCGTGCGGTATTTAGGGTGGACAAAGCCAAAGAAACGCTGCGGGAATACACCATCGCGGCCCATCACATACATCAGACGTGAAACGCCTGCGTGAGCAGCCATACCTGATGCCAGAACCGTCACCACTGAGAAAATCAGGATGCCGATCTGCAGCGCTTTACCCGCCACAAACAGCATGATTTCAGGCTGTGATGAGTCCGGATTCTGGAAACGCGAGATATCCGGGAAGTACAGCTGCAGGAAGTAAGAGACACCGATAAAGATCACACCACCGATCAGCGCAGTCAGGAAAATGGCGCGCGGGATAGTGCGTTCTGCATCTTTAGTCTCTTCTGACAGCGAACTGATGCCATCGAAGCCGAGGAACGAGAAGCAAAGAATGGTCGCGCCGGTAATCATCGGCACCACATGGGCATTCTCAGACCAGAAAGGCTTGCTACTGGTCAACGTACCTGCGCCAACACCGCTTGCCACACCGTAGATCACCATGCCGGTAATCACCACCATTACCACCACTTGCAGCACCACAATCACGCTGTTGAAGTTGGCAACGGTTTTGATACCACGCAGGTTTGAGATGGTCATAAAGGCCACCAGCAACACCACGAAAATCCACGACGGAATACCCGGCACCAGCGTCTCAAAGTAACTTTTCGCCAGCAGGATGTTGATCATCGGCATGAACAAATAGTCTAGCAGTGATGACCAGCCCACCATAAAGCCGACGTGCGGACTGATAGCCTTCTGAGCATAGGTGTAAGCGGAGCCCGCAGATGGGAAGCGGCGTACCAGCTTGCCGTAGCTCACGGCAGTAAACAGTATCGCGATCAGCGCGAAAGCATAAGCAGTGGCGACGTGGCCGTCGGTTAACCCAGACACAATACCGAAGGTATCAAACAGGGTCATTGGCTGCATATAAGCCAGGCCCATCATGACCACGGGCATTAAGGTCAGAGTTTTTTTCAGGTGTGCACGCTGAGGTGCGGCAGAGGTGTTAAGCGACATTGTTCAGGCCCCCTACAGAGGTGATCTGCGGGATACTGCACAAAGGGCTGCAGTGAGAAGTGATAATAGTGTTTGCGATTGTCGCCGCGCCGTAATCGTACCGAAAGCGAGAACCAGCTTGCGCTGGTGCAATTGTAAACAGCCCCATCTTTGTTTTCCTCAAATCTCACGCACAACGCGTGTTGTCAGTATTTATCTATCCGGATGCGTGTCCGGCCTCGGTAATTTGTGTGTGTACTTCTTTCTGCAAAAAAATAACCGACGTTTTTGACGTCGGTTAGTTTCTGATTTTGCAGGCGGCGTATTTTGCCCAACTTATTCCTTGGACACAAGACGTTGCAGCAATTCTTCTGTGTGTCAGGCGTTCTTCAGCATCCAGTCGATTTCTGTCGCGGTGATCAGCCGCTCAAACTGCATCAACTCGTTCTGTTTGCAGCTATGCCATACGCCGCTGAAGTGTTCACCCAACAATTTTTGCAGCGGATAGCTATTTTCAAATTCGTACAGCGCATCACTCTGACGTACCGGCAAAGGCAGCCCTTCGGCCTCGTGTCCATTGCCCTGCACCGCGTGCGGTAAGGGTAGCTGATTATCCAGACCGTGCAAAATACCGGCAAGAATTGTTGACACCACAAGGTAAGGATTTGCATCCGCACCCGCCACGCGATACTCCACGCGATGGTTATCAACATCGCCACAGGGAATACGTAAGGCGACGGTGCGATTATTGTGCCCCCATGACGCTTGCAGCGGAACGTAGGCCTCGGGAAGAAAACGACGGTAAGCATTTACATTGGGCGCAAGCAGCGCCATTGAGGCGGGCATTAGGTCGATCATTCCTGCCAGCGCGCGTTTTAACAGCGGGGAATCGCTGCCATCGTCCAGCGAGAAAGCGTTGTGATCGGCGGCGTCCAACATGCTGATATGCACATGCATACCGCTACCGGCATACTCCTCATAGGGTTTCGCCATGAAGGTTGCGGTCATGCCATGATTTTCAGCCACCTGACGCACTAACCGCTTCAATAAAATGCCGTGGTCGCAGGCTTTTAACACGTCGCGGGTATGATGCAGGTTGATTTCAAACTGGCCTGGCGAAGCTTCCGCCAGTGCGCCGTCGGCAGGGATGCCCTGCTGTCGAGCAAGATCGTCGATATCACGCAGAACGTCAGCAAAGTGGTCGAGATTATCCACCGAATAAACCTGACTTTGCATATTTCGCTCATCACTACCTGGCGCACACGGCGGCTGAATGTACCCTTCCGCATCGCGCTTTTTATCGACCAGATAGAACTCCAGCTCTACCGCTACCACCGGGAATAGCCCTCGATTGCGCAGCTGCTGCCACAAACGATTAAGGACATTGCGGGGTTCAACGTCAAAGGGAGTGCCATCTTGGTTACACATGGTGAGCAGCAACTGCGCGATGCGTTCAGGATCGGCAGCTGAGGGAATTAAGGTGCCGGGAACCGGAATGCAGAGGTTGTCGGGTTCACCCAGTGACTGTCCGAGTCCGGCTTCTTCGACGGTATTACCGAGGATATCCATGGCGAAAACCGATGCCGGGAAATAACAGCCTTTTTCCAGTTTTGCCAATGCAGAGACGGGAATGCGCTTACCGCGAAATACCCCATTTAAATCATTCAGAAGAATATCGACATACTGCGTTTCAGGATGGCGTTCCAGCCAGGTTTTGACCTCCAGCTGGAACGCGCTTGTTCGTTTCTCTTCACTATGCCGCGTGAAGTCTTCTACTTCTACGAGGTTCGTCATGTTCCCACCCGCCCTTTACCGTTTAGTATTGGTTCGCGCAATGCTCAAAATAACAGCCACTCTTCTAACATAGCCCTAACGCAAAAAGTGTGCAAATGTAACAAAACTGTTGAAAGAACGAACAGGCGGTTGCTAGATTGACAATATATTGCACACTTTTCAGGCCGGACACGCAAAAACGGTGAAAATATTGAACAGCAACGCGGAGACGTTATGGGCATTATTTTTGACAAACCCTTGATTGGCGTAGTGATGTGCCAAAACCACATCAGCAGCCATCTTGGACAAACGGTTCACAATAAATATCTTGATGCCATCGTGCTTGCCGGTGGTGTGCCCTTGCCTTTACCGCATCAACTGATGCATGCCCCTCATCTATTAGAAAACAGTATGACGCTACTGGACGGCATTTTACTGACAGGCAGCCCCAGCAATATCGAACCCTGGCATTACGGCGAAGAGGGTAAAGAAGAACATGCCGATCCGGCGCGCGATCGCCTCGCCTTCGGTTTGATCACACACGCCATTGGCAAGAAGATGCCCATTTTTGGCATTTGTCGTGGACTGCAGGAGTTAGTCGTCGCCAACGGCGGAGCCTTATATCGCCAACTACATATGACGCACCTGTTTCAGGAGCATCGTGAAGATGATGCACTGCCGCTCGATCAGCAATATGCGCCTGCGCATGAAGTACAACCTGAAGCCGAGGGATTATTGAGGCAGGTGCTGGGCAGCGATCAGGCTTTTGCGGTGAACTCTCTCCATGGGCAAGGCATCCGTGAAACCGGCCCGCAGTTGCGCGTGGAGGCACGTGCGCCCGATGGGTTGATTGAAGCGGTGAGTTTGCGCCAGCACCCGTTTGCCCTGGCAGTGCAATGGCATCCAGAATGGCACTCTGACCAAGATCCGGCCTCGCAACGCCTGTTCGCGGCCTTTATCCACGCTGCTGTCTGTTATCACAAGGAAAAACAGTCATGAATGATGCCACTCTGGCGCCCGGACGACGTTTATCGCAGATCCGGCAAGAGATGGGATTGTCTCAGCGTCGTGTCGCTGAGTTGTCGGGATTAACGCACAGCGCCATCAGCACCATAGAGCAGGACAAAGTCAGCCCGGCGCTCAGTACCCTGCAGAAACTGCTGAAAGTGTATGGCTTGTCGCTATCCGAATTCTTCTCAGAACCGAAAGTGAACCGGTCCCCACGAGTGATAGTGCGGCCGGAGGAGTGTGTCGAGATTGGCAGTCTCGGCGTCTCGCTGCAGTTGGTCGATAATGGCGCAGAAAAACGCGCCTTAGCTATGTTGCTTGAGCGCTATGAGCCCGGCGCCAGCACCGGTGAGAAGTTGCGCCATCCCGGCGAGGAGACGGGCACCGTGCTGGAGGGCGAAATCACCTTGGTAGTGAACGGTCAGAGCTATCACCTTTATTGCGGCGAAAGCTATGTGATTGATACCGGTTTGCCCCACAGTTTTACCAATACGTCCGATCAGCCGTGTCGCATTATCAGTGCGCATACGCCGGCGAATTTCTGAAGTCACGCGATGAAAGGAGGGTCTAATGCAACATGTGGGAAGTTATTACGCGGCATCAGCGAATGCGCATGAACCCTGGCCGGAACTGCAGGAATCCATTCAATGCGACGTTTGTATTATCGGCGGGGGATTCACCGGACTCTCCTCCGCATTGTTTTTGACAGAAGCCGGCTATGACGTGGTGGTGCTGGAAGCGGCAAAGGTCGGCTTTGGTGCCAGCGGACGCAACGGCGGCCAAGTAGTCAATTCTTACAGCCGCGATGTGGATGTGATTGAGCAACGTTACGGCAAAGACGTGGCCAAAATGCTCGGCAGCATGATGTTCGAAGGTGCGGAGATTATTCGCGATCGTATCGATCGTTACGCCATTGCCTGTGATTATCGTCCCGGTGGGATTTTTGCGGCACTGAATCAGCGCCAGATGGGCCATTTACGCAGCCAGAAATCCAGTTGGGCACGTTACGGTAATCATGATTTGGAACTGCTGGATGAGCGCGCTATTCGCCGTGAAGTGGCGACGGATCGCTATGTTGGCGGTTTGCTGGATAAGCGCGGCGGACATTTGCACCCGCTGAATCTGGCATTGGGTGAAGCGGAAGCGATTCGTCGTCATGGCGGACGCATCTATGAGCAATCCGCCGCGCTGGAAGTGAAATATGGCGCGCCGCATCGCGTGAAAACCGCCAAAGGTGAAGTCAGTGCAACCTTTATCATCTTTGCCGGTAATGCCTATCTACCTTCACAACTGGAGCCGCGCCTCAGCCGCAAAAGCATGCCGTGCGGTTCACAAATTATCACCACAGAACCCTTGAGTCGTGACCAGGCGTTGGGGCTGCTTCCGAACAATCACTGCGTTGAAGATTGTAATTACCTGCTGGATTACTTCCGCCTGACCGCAGATAACCGCCTGCTGTACGGCGGCGGAGTGGTCTATGGCGCACGTGAACCGGGTGATATTGAAACGCTCATCCGCCCCAAGCTGTTGCGCACTTTCCCTCAGTTAAAGGATGTGAAGATAAGCCATCGCTGGAGCGGCAACTTCCTGCTCACGCTGTCTCGTATGCCGCAATTTGGTCAGATTGAGAAAAATGCCTTCTTTATGCAGGGAGATAGCGGACACGGTGTGACTTGCACGCACCTGTCCGGGAAGTTGATCGCTGAAGTGTTGCGCGGGCAGGCAGAGCGCTTTGATGCCTTTGCGAAATTGCCGCACTTGCCGTTTCCGGGTGGTAGAAGGTTTAAAGTGCCGCTGACGGCGATGGGCGCAGTGTGGTATGCGTTAAGGGATCGGTTGGGGGTTTGATAAAAAGGGAGCACAACTCCCTTTTAAACAAGGGTGTGAATTTTGAAAAAACATCGGCAATCTTCATCACCCATGCCCAACTCAAAATCCCTCACTGACATAACCTGTCCGCTTTACGTTTCACCAACGTTCCTTTACCAAAACTTGCTATAACGTTATGGGAATGCAAGGATCAGGCACTTTAATTTTTAGGATTATGCAATGCTGCGGTTGTTTGCAAGGTATACATCGGTTGGGGTGATTAACACACTCATCCATTGGGCCGTATTTGGTGCACTCTTCGCGAGTGGCGCGAACCAATCCACGTCTAACCTTGCGGCCTTTTGCGTTGCTGTGACGTTCTCTTTTTTCGCGAACGCCAAATGGACCTTCAATGCCGAAGCGACGACTGCCCGATATTTCCTCTATATCTTTTTTATGGGCGCGATGGCGCTTTCAGTCGGATGGACAGCAGACCGACTGCATATCAGCCCGATAGTGACACTGATTTTCTTCTCTGCACTCAGTCTTGTTTGCGGCTTCGCCTATTCGAAGTTTTTCGTGTTTAGGAAGAGTTAATGAAATTTTCTTTGATTGTCCCAGTGCTGAATGAAGAGGAGGCTATTCCCCTCTTTTATCAAGCCGTGCGTGAGTTTACGTCTTTCCAAACTTATCAGGTGGAGTTGGTGTTTATCAACGACGGCAGCACTGATGGGACTGAAGCCACTCTGAATAAAATTGAGGCCGATGATAAATTGGTCAAACATATTTCATTTACACGAAACTTCGGTAAAGAACCGGCGCTATTCGCGGGGCTTGAAGCGGCAACCGGTGATGCCGTCATCCCTATTGATGTTGATTTGCAAGACCCTATTGAAGTCATCCCTGAGATGCTCGAAAAATGGCAACAAGGTGCGGACATCGTACTGGCGAAACGCGTTGACCGCATTACAGATTCTCATCTGAAACGCAAAACAGCTGAGTGGTTCTACAAACTACATAACAAGATCAGCTCACCTAAGATTGAAGAGAATGTCGGTGATTTCCGTTTAATGTCGCGTGAGGTGGTAGAAAATATCAAACTACTACAAGAGCGTAATTTGTTTATGAAAGGTGTGCTGAGTTGGGTAGGCGGTAAAACAGCTTTAGTCGAATATGCACGCGCTGATCGTGTGGCAGGTACAACAAAGTTTAACGGATGGAAGCTTTGGAATTTAGCACTGGAAGGAATAACATCATTTTCCACATTCCCTCTTAGAATATGGACATACATAGGGTTGATTGTTGCCGCAGTGTCATTCGCCTATGGTGCATGGATGTTAATTGACACCATATTTTGGGGTAACCCTGTTAAAGGTTATCCCTCCATAATGGTGTCAATGCTATTTTTAGGTGGAGTGCAGTTAATAGGGATTGGTGTCTTGGGAGAATATATAGGGAGGATATATATTGAAAGCAAAAACCGACCAAGATATATAGTTTCAAAGAAAAACAAAGAGAATGAATAATATTGTGACTTTAAATTTACCTTACAGGATAATACATAAAACCTGTAAGGTAACATTAAATCCCGGACAATAAACCTACTCCAGCGGCATCTTCATCGGGTCATCGTAGCTGTACTCAAATCCCAGCTCACTACAGATCTTCGAGCCATCGACCACTTTCCCGGCAGACCTCTCCGGCTCAGCAACAAACGTCGGTGCCACCAGCCCCAGTTGCTTTGAAACAAACGGATAAAAATCATCGCGAGACGGATGTTTCGACGCGCACAAATTATAGACTCGCCCACCTTTAGGGGATTGCAGCAGCAACACAATGGCCTCGACGACATCATCGAGATGCACCAGATTGACGGCGTGCCCGCCATTTTCCAACCCTGTTTTACCCGCGAGGAAACGCCCCGGATGACGATTCGGCCCGACTAATCCCGCCAGACGCACGATATCCACGCTGGTACCGGGCAAGTCATGCAACCAGTTCTCCAGCTCCACCAGCGTCTTACCGGCCACGCTCTCCGGCTGTAGCGCACTGCTCTCTTTCATTACACCTGAACCGGTGCCATACACTGATGATGAACTGGTAAAGATGATACGCGGCACCTTGTGCGCCAATGCGGTATCCACCACGTTCTGCACCGCTTGCATGTAATCTTCACCGCCCTGAACCGTGCGGCTGGCAGGCAACGTCACCACCAGCGCGTCAACGGACATAAGCATGGCAAGCTCATCGGCTTCACACTCAATTTCGGGGGTTAGCACTAAGGGAAAAGCCTCAATCCCGCAGCGACGTGCGGCATCTACTCCATCAGGGGAGGTTTTGCTGCCGGTTACCTGCCAGCCACGTGCCGTTAACGCCATCGCCAGCGGCATACCCAGCCATCCAAGACCTACAATCGCGACTTTTTTCATGATAACTCCTGCTTTACGGCGCTAAGACATTCCATCTTAGTCCCAGCGTGTATGGCAAACCAGTGCAAACTGTTGCGGAAGGTTCCGAGAACTGACGTTAAAAAAGGGTTGCCAAGCGCCGTCATCTTCGTTAGGTTAATCAGCACGCAAATGAATACTCATTCAGCAACGGAATTTACTATGACACGCGTTCAGTTCAACCACCATCATCACCATCATCCTGACTAGTCTTTCAGGCGATGTGTGCTGGGAGACGATTAGGATCTTCCAGTGGTGCGAACGCAAAGAGAGCCCCCGGAAGATCATCTTCCGGGGTTTTTTTATGGGCGAACGCAACCCAACTGAGTTCAGACAGGATTGAATAAGAGGACAGGAACCATGTTAGATAACACCCGTTTACGCATAGCTATGCAGAAATCTGGCCGTTTAAGCGATGAATCACGCGAATTGCTGGCACGTTGCGGTATTAAAATTAACCTTCAGCAACAGCGTTTGATTGCGTTTGCGGAAAACATGCCTATCGATATCCTGCGAGTGCGTGATGACGATATTCCTGGCCTGGTGATGGACGGCGTGGTGGATCTCGGCATTGTCGGTGAGAACGTGCTGGAAGAAGAGATGCTGGACCGTCGCGCACAAGGCGAAGACCCGCGCTACTTCACGCTGCGTCGCCTCGATTTCGGCGGTTGCCGCCTGTCACTGGCGATGCCGGTTGATGAAGAGTATACCGGGCCGCAATGCCTGCAGAACTCACGTATCGCCACCTCTTATCCACACCTGCTGAAGAAATATCTCGATAAACAAGGTGTTGCGTTCAAATCCTGTCTGTTAAACGGTTCTGTTGAAGTCGCGCCACGTGCGGGTCTGGCCGATGCAATTTGTGACCTGGTATCGACGGGTGCCACTTTGGAAGCTAACGGCCTGCGCGAAGTTGAAGTGATTTATCGCTCTAAAGCGGTACTGATTCAGCGTGACGGCGAACTGCCGGCGGCCAAGCAAGAGCTGGTCGATAAAATGATGATGCGTATTCAGGGCGTGATTAAAGCGCGTGAATCTAAGTACATCATGCTGCACGCACCAAGCGAACGTCTGGAAGAAGTGATTGCCCTCCTGCCAGGTGCTGAGCGCCCAACCGTACTGCCGCTGGCGGGTGATGTCAGCCGCGTGGCAATGCACATGGTGAGCAGCGAAACCCTGTTCTGGGAAACCATGGAAAAACTCAAAGCACTGGGCGCCAGCTCGATCCTCGTACTGCCAATCGAAAAAATGTTGGAGTAGCAGCATGAGCACAATCATGACCCCGATTGACTGGCAACAGTGTGATGAACAACAGCAGCAAGCGCTGCTGATGCGCCCAGCGATTTCGGCTTCGGCGAGCATCAGTGAAATCGTGCGCGATGTGCTGGTGAAAGTGAAAGAAAATGGCGATGACGCGCTGCGTGAATTCAGCGCGCGCTTCGACAAAGCGCAGGTGGAAAACCTGCGCGTCACGCCGGAAGAGATGCAAGCAGCAAGCGATCGTTTGAGCGATACGCTGAAGCAGGCGATGGCAGTGGCCGTGGGGAATATCGAGACCTTCCACAACGCCCAGATTTTGCCCGCAGTAGATATCGAGACTCAACCTGGCGTGCGCTGCCAGCAGATCACCCGTCCGGTGCAATCAGTAGGTTTATATATCCCTGGCGGCTCTGCCCCACTGTTCTCAACCGTATTAATGTTGGCCACGCCAGCACGTATTGCCGGTTGTGGACGTGTGGTGCTGTGTTCGCCACCGCCGATTGCCGATGAGATTCTGTATGCGGCGCAGCTGTGCGGCGTGAAAGAAGTGTTTCAGGTAGGCGGTGCGCAAGCGATTGCTTCGCTGGCCTTCGGTACTGAAACCGTGCCAAAAGTGGACAAAATCTTTGGCCCTGGCAATGCCTACGTCACCGAAGCGAAACGTCAGGTCAGCCAACGTCTGGATGGTGCAGCCATCGACATGCCGGCCGGCCCGTCTGAAGTGCTGGTGATTGCCGATGAAGGCGCGACGCCAGCCTTTGTAGCTTCAGATCTGTTGTCGCAAGCGGAGCACGGCCCGGATTCACAGGTGATTCTATTAACTCCTTCGCTGAAACTGGCAGAAGGCGTGGCGCTGGCAGTCGAAGAGCAGCTGGCGCAGTTGCCACGTGCGGCTACGGCGCGTCAGGCATTGGAGAGCAGTCGCCTGATTGTGCTGCGCGATCTGGCGCAATGTGTGGAAATCTCTAACTTCTACGGTCCAGAGCACCTGATCATCCAGACGCGCCAGCCGCGTGATCTGGTGGATGCGATCACCAGCGCCGGTTCGGTGTTCCTTGGCGACTGGTCACCGGAATCTGCGGGCGATTACGCCTCCGGCACCAACCACGTGCTGCCGACGTACGGTTACACTTCAACCTGTTCCAGCCTCGGTCTGGCCGATTTTCAGAAGCGAATGACGGTGCAAGAGCTGACGCCGCAAGGCTTCCTCAATCTGGCCGCCACCATTGAAACCTTAGCCGCCGCTGAGCAGTTGGAAGCCCACAAAAAACGCCGTCACCCTGCGCGTTGCCGCGCTGAAGGAGCAAGCATGAGCATTGAAGATTTAGCCCGCGCCAATGTGCGTGCGCTGACGCCGTATCAATCGGCGCGTCGTCTGGGTGGTAACGGTGATGTGTGGCTGAATGCCAACGAATTCCCGCTGCCGGTGCCGTTTGAGCTGTCACAGCAGACGCTGAACCGCTATCCAGAATGCCAGCCGAAGATTGTAATTGAGCGCTATGCGGCTTATGCCGGTTTATTGCCTGAGCAAGTGATTGTTAGTCGTGGCGCTGATGAAGGTATCGAACTGTTAATGCGCGCCTTTTGTGAACCGGGCAAAGACGCGATCCTGTTTTGCCCGCCGACTTACGGTATGTACAGCGTCAGCGCGGAAACCATCGGTATCGAGTATCGCACGGTGGCAGCGTTGGATGACTGGCAGCTAAATTTGCCCGCCATTGCCGAGCAGCTGGACGGCGTGAAAGTGGTGTACATGTGCAGCCCGAACAACCCGACCGGCAACCTGATCAACCCAGATGATATCCGCAAGCTGCTGGAGATGACCGCCGGCAAAGCGCTGCTGGTCGCCGATGAAGCCTATATCGAGTTCTGCCCGGAAGCGACATTGGCTGGCTGGTTGAAAGATTACCCGCACTTGGTGATCCTGCGCACCCTGTCAAAAGCTTTTGCTCTTGCAGGCTTACGTTGCGGTTTCACGCTGGCCAACAAGCCCGTGATTGATCTACTGATGAAAGTGATCGCCCCTTATCCACTGGCCACCCCGGTTGCCGATGTGGCGGGCCAAGCGCTGAGCGAACAAGGCATTGCCCTGATGCGTCAGCACGTTGCAGAGCTCAATGCCAACCGCGCCTGGCTGTTTGAACAGCTGCCACAGCTGAGCGTGGTGCAGCAAGTATTTCCGAGCGAAACCAACTACATTCTGGCGCGCTTCACGGATTCGCCAAAAGTGTTTAAAACGCTGTGGGATCAAGGCATTATTCTGCGCGACCAAAATAAAAACCCCGGCCTTGCGGGATGCCTACGCATCTCTATTGGCACCCGTAAAGAGTGCGAGCGCCTGATCGCCGCGCTGCAAGCCTTATCAGTGGAGTAAGCATGAGCCAGAAGACCCTTTTTATCGACCGCGACGGTACCATCATCTCTGAACCACCAACCGATTTTCAGGTGGATCGCATGGAAAAGCTGGCGTTTGAAAAGAATGCCATTCCTGCGCTGCTGGCCCTACAAAATGCCGGTTATCAGCTGGTGATGATCACCAATCAGGATGGCTTGGGCACAGACAGCTTCCCACAGGCTGATTTTGATGGCCCACACAACCTGATGATGCAGATCCTGACCTCGCAGGGCATCAACTTCAGTGACATCCTGATCTGCCCACACATGCCCGATGACCATTGCGATTGCCGCAAGCCGAAAACCAAAATGGTAGCAGCCTGGCTGGCACAAGGCGCACTGGACACGGCGAACAGCTATGTGATCGGCGACCGCCTCACCGATATTCAGCTGGCCGAGAATATGGGCATTCAGGGTCTACGCTATGGCAAGGAAGGGATCGATTGGGATGCGATTCAAACGCAACTGACCAAACGCGATCGCCATGCGCTGGTACAACGCGATACCAAAGAGACACAGATCAAAGTGGAAGTGTGGCTGGACCGCGAAGGCGGCAGCAAGATCAACACTGGCGTCGGCTTCTTTGACCACATGCTGGATCAGATTGCGGTACACGGCGGTTTCCGCATGAATATCGATGTGAAAGGCGATCTGTATATCGACGATCATCACACCGTGGAAGATACCGGTCTGGCGCTGGGTGAAGCCCTGCTGAAAGCGCTGGGTGACAAACGTGGCATCGGTCGTTTCGGCTTCGTGCTGCCGATGGATGAGTGCCTGGCGCGCTGCGCGCTGGATATCTCTGGCCGTCCGCACATCGAATTCAAAGCCGAGTTTAGCTATCAGCGCGTTGGCGATCTAAGCACCGAGATGGTTGAGCACTTCTTCAGCTCTCTCTCCTACGCCATGATGAGCACCCTGCACCTGAAAACCAAAGGCAAGAACGACCATCACCGTGTGGAAAGCCTGTTCAAAGCCTTTGGCCGCACCTTGCGCCAGGCGATTCGCGTGGAAGGCAACACCCTGCCGAGCTCGAAAGGAGTGCTGTGATGAATGTGGTGATTCTCGATACCGGGTGCGCCAACCTTTCCTCGGTGAAGTGGGCGATTGAGCGCCTCGGCTATACGCCAGAAGTGAGCCGCGATCCGGATGTGGTGCTGCGCGCCGATAAGCTGTTGCTGCCGGGCGTGGGCACCGCGCAGGCCGCCATGAACCAGCTGCAGGAGCGCGACTTAATCGATTTGATCAAAGCCTGTACCCAACCGGTGCTGGGCATTTGTCTTGGCATGCAGCTGCTGGGACGCGGCAGCGATGAGAACGGTGGCGTTAGCACGCTCGGCATTCTCGATGAGCCGGTTTCCCTAATGGATACCCAAGGTTTGCCCTTGCCGCATATGGGCTGGAACCAGATCACAGCGCAGGCAGGCAACCACCTGTTCCGCAATATCCCAGACGGCAGCTATTTCTATTTTGTGCACAGCTACGCCATGCCGGTGAACGCCAATACCATCGCCCAGTGCGATTACGGCCACCCGTTCACCGCTGCGTTGCAGAAAGATAACTTCTTCGGCGTGCAGTTCCACCCGGAGCGTTCTGGCAAAGCAGGCGCGCAGTTGCTGAAAAACTTCCTGGAGATGTGATGATTATCCCCGCATTAGATTTAATCGAAGGCAAAGTGGTGCGCCTGCATCAGGGCGACTACGGCCAACAGCGCGACTACGGTAGCGATCCGCTGCCGCGTCTGCAGGATTACGAACGTCAAGGTGCTGAAGTGCTGCATCTGGTGGATCTAACCGGTGCTAAAGATCCGGCCAAGCGCCAGATCCCTTTGCTGACCACCCTGCTGCGCGGCGTGAATGTGCCGGTACAAGTCGGTGGCGGCATCCGTAACCGGGATGACGTAGCAGCATTACTGGCTGCTGGCGCGACCCGTGTGGTGGTCGGCTCCACAGCAGTGAAGCAACCGGAAGAAGTGAAAAGCTGGTTCAAAGAGTTTGGTGCTGAAGCCATTGTGCTGGCTCTGGATGTCCGTATTGACGCCAACAATCGCAAAGAAGTGGCAATCAGCGGCTGGCAGGAAGCGGCAGGTGTGACACTGGAAGAGGTGATCGGCTGGTATCAACCGGTTGGCTTGAAGCACGTGTTGTGCACTGATATCTCACGTGATGGCACCCTGAGCGGCTCCAACGTTGAGCTGTATAAAGAAGTCTCCACCGCCTTCCCGGATATCGCTTTCCAGTCTTCTGGCGGCATCGGCTCGCTGGATGACATCGCTGCCCTACGTGGCAGTGGCGCACAGGGCGTGATTGTCGGTCGTGCCTTATTGGAAGATAAATTCACCGTAGCGGAGGCGATTGCATGCTGGCAAAACGGATAATTCCTTGTCTCGACGTACGTGACGGGCAAGTGGTGAAAGGCGTTCAATTCCGTAATCACGAGATCATTGGCGATATCGTACCTTTAGCACAGCGCTATGCGCAGGAAGGGGCTGACGAGCTGGTGTTTTACGATATCACCGCCTCTTCAGATGGCCGCGTAGTGGATAAAAGCTGGGTATCTCGCGTAGCGGAAGTGATCGACATTCCCTTCTGTGTCGCCGGTGGCATCAAAACCCCGGAAGATGCAGCGCGCATTCTGCAGTATGGTGCTGACAAAATCTCCATCAATTCCCCTGCGCTGGCTGACCCAACTCTGATTACCCGCCTGGCCGATCGCTTTGGCGTGCAGTGCATCGTGGTGGGTATTGATACCTGGTTCGATGAAGCAACCGGCAAGTATCACGTTAATCAGTACACCGGCGATGAATCACGTACGCGTGTCACCACCTGGGAAACCCTCGATTGGGTGCAGGAAGTGCAGAAGTTGGGCGCGGGCGAAATCGTACTGAACATGATGAACCAGGATGGCGTGCGTAACGGCTACGATCTGGTGCAGCTGAAGAAGGTGCGCGATGTCTGTAAAGTGCCCCTGATCGCTTCGGGCGGCGCAGGCACCATGCCGCACTTCCTTGAGGCCTTCGAGCAGGCTAACGTGGATGGCGCATTGGCCGCTTCAGTGTTTCACAAACAAATTATCAATATCGGCGAGTTGAAAAACTTCCTGATCGACAACGGTGTGGAGATTCGCGCGTGTTAACTGCAGAACAACTGGCCAAACTGGATTGGGCCAAAACCGCGGGCATGATGCCTGTTATCGTCCAGCACAACGTCTCTGGCGAAGTGTTGATGCACGGTTATATGAATGAGGAAGCGCTGCAAAAGACGCTGGCGGAAGGCAACGTCACCTTCTTCTCCCGCACCAAAAACCGCCTGTGGACCAAAGGTGAAACCTCTGGACACTTCTTGCAGGTCGCGAGCATCACGCCAGATTGTGATAACGACACACTGCTGGTATTGGCGAACCCGATTGGGCCGACTTGCCACCTTGGAACATCAAGCTGCTTCTCACCGGCTGCGCCAGATTGGGCGTTCCTGTATCAGTTGGAGCAGTTATTGGCTTCGCGTAAGAGCGCCGATCCTGAGAGTTCATACACCGCGAAACTGTATGCCAGCGGCACCAAGCGTATCGCGCAGAAAGTGGGTGAAGAAGGCGTGGAAACCGCATTGGCTGCCACGGTCAATGACCGCCATGAGCTGACCAATGAAGCGTCTGACTTGCTGTACCACCTGATGGTATTGCTGCAGGATCAAGACCTGGATTTGAGCACCATCATTAACAATCTGCGTGCGCGTCATAAATAACGGATTGTGCAATAAGCTGCTCAGAATTGGCTCCAAAGGCTGATTTTGAGCAGTATGCTTCTCAACATTGTCTCCAAAAGCTAAATTTGAGCAGTATGCTTCTCAAATCACGCGATGAATCGCGTCGCTACTCACCCGCGCATTTATCACACTCTGCACCCGGCACGTAGCGGCGCAATTTGTTGTGCTTAATAAGGACGGTTCCCCTGTGACTACCCATGAAAAACTGATCGCCCTACTCGACCAGCACCACGCCCGCTATCGTCTGATGGAGCATGAAGCAACGGGTAAGTGTGAAGCCGTAGCCGCGAACCGTGGTACGGAAGTGGGACAAGGTGCTAAGGCGTTGGTGTGCCATGTGAAAGGTAAAGGTATCAAACAGCACGTGCTGGCGATATTGCCCGCTGACCAACAAGCAGACCTGAGCAAAGTGGCTGAAGCTGTGGGTGGACGTCGCGCTTCTTTGGCTTCTCCAGCAGAAGTGGACGCGTTAACCGGCTGTGTGTTTGGTGCGATTCCGCCCTTCAGTTTTCACCCCGATCTGAAGTTGGTGGTGGACCCTTTGCTGTTTGAACGTTACGAAGAGATTGCCTTTAACGCGGGCCTGCTTGAGAAATCCGTGGTGCTGAAGGTGGAAGATTATCGTGCACTGCATAGTGGTAACGTTGTGAAAATAATCTGTTAATTGCCATAGCGAACAGTGATCGGTACTCTGCGTTATTCCACATCACGAAAAAAGAAGACCGATATTATGGCAAGTTCTCGTTTTACTGCCCGCCTGCGTCAGACGCTGGCGCTAGCTGTACTGGCAGGTTGCGCATTTGGCGCACAGGCAAAGATTGATCAGGTACGCTTCGCTGTTGATCCCACCTATCCTCCTTTCGAATCCAAAACACCACAAGGCAAGCTGGTTGGTTTTGATATCGACTTGGGTAATGCCCTGTGCGAGCAGATGCAAACTAAATGCGTCTGGGTTGAGAGCCAGTTTGACGGCATGATCCCTGCGTTGAAGGCGCGTAAGTTCGACGCGATTCTTTCAGATATGGGTATCACCGAAGAGCGCCTGAAGCAGATTGACTTCACTGTGCCGTTGTACGATACGCACACCCAGCTGATTGCACGCAAAGGCTCTGGCTTGCTGCCAACGGCTGAATCCTTGAAAGGCAAAACGGTTGGCGTAGAGCAGGGAACCGTGCAGGAACGCTATGCGCTGGCAAAATGGCAGCCACACGGCGTGAATGTGGTGCCATACGGCGACCAAGCTCAAGTTGAGAGTGATTTAATTTCTGGTCGCCTGGATGTAGTGTTCACCGATGCGGCGCAGGCAGCAAACGGCTTCCTGAAGCATCCACAAGGCAAAGATTTCGAGCTGGCTGGCCCGATTGTTGAAGATCCAATTATCGGTCCTGGTACGGCGATTGGTCTGCGTAAAGGTGATACCGAGCTGAAAATAGCGCTGGATAACGCTTTTGCGGAAATCAAAAAGAACGGCACCTTCGATAAGATCCAGAAGAAGTACTTCGCAACGGATATCTCGATCCAGCAGTAAAGTCATTCAAGTAGAGGCGGCCTTGAGGCCGCCCAATGCATGGGTTCTACAAGCCTGTTACTATAATTTGTGACGTCTTTCCCCGCTCATTTTCTCAGCAGAACTATAATTCCATTCAATAAATTAATCAGGTACGACGCTTATCGTGCCGTGGATACAGGACATCGACAGCATTATGCAACAACAACATCATCCTCTGTTAAGTGCTTCCCTCGGTACACAGCGCGAAATCGTCAGCTTCCATTTCGGTACCGATTCACAGCAGCGAGTCTACATTCAGGCGGCACTGCACGGCGATGAACTACCAGGTATGGCCGTGGCGTGGTATTTGAAACATAAGCTGCTGGCGCTGGAATCGGCTGGACAACTCAAATCAAAAATCACGCTAGTGCCAGTCGCCAATCCTCTCGCCATGGGACAGCACTGGCACGGCAGCCATTTGGGCCGTTTTCATACCTTATCCGGCCAAGATTTTAATCGTCGTTTTCCCGCACTGGGAGAAACACTGGCTACCGAACTGGCCGGTTCACTGACGCAAAGCGAATACGAAAACAAGCGACTGATCCGTGATGCTATAGACCGTCATTACCGCGACCGTATTGCCAAAACCGAACTGGAAGCACAGCGTTTCACGCTGATGCGCATGGCCAGCCAGGCAGACTTAATGATTGACCTGCACTGTGACTGGGATGCACTGCCGCACCTCTACACAACCCCTCACGCTTGGCAGGAGATTGAACCGCTTGCACGCTGGCTGGGCAGTGAAGTTCAGCTGCTGGCGCAAATCTCTGGTGGCGAGCCGTTTGATGAGGCCTGCTGCGAGCCTTGGCTGACGCTAGCTGAGCGGTTTGGTAGTGAGTACCCGATGCCCCGTGGATTGCTGCCGGTGACACTGGAGTTACGTGGGGTTGCAGATGTTTCTCCTGAACAGGCGGAGAAGGATGCGGATGCGATTATCAATGCGTTGATTGAAGGTGGCTATATTGCTGGTGAACTGGGTGAGTCCCCTGCCCTGATTAATCCTGCGACACCGCTGGCAGGTTGTGAGTACATTCATGCACCGCACTCTGGGCTGCTGTTGAATCGCCGTGAGCTGGGCGAGTGGATCAAACCGGGCGAAGTGGTAGCGGAGATTGTGGACCCGATAAACGATCATGTGACGCCGTTGGTGGCAGAGTTTGGTGGGGTGCTGTATGCGAGGAACCTGATGAAGTTTGCTACGGCGGGGATGCTGGTGGTTAGGCTTGCGGGGGAAAATGCGGGAAGAGAGGGTGAGTTGTTGGTGGTGTAAAAAGTTGAGGCTTCCCGAAGGAAGCCTCATTGCTATTAGTCCAGCCACTCGGTGTGGAATACACCGTCTTTATCAATGCGCTTGTAAGTATGCGCACCGAAGTAGTCACGCTGAGCCTGAATCAGGTTAGCTGGCAGAACTTCTGAACGATAGCTGTCGTAATAGGCGATGGCTGCCGAGAAGGTTGGAGTAGGAATACCGTTCTGTACCGCGTAAGCCACTACATCACGCAGTGCCTGCTGGTATTCATCAGCGATATTTTTGAAGTACGGTGCCAGCAGCAGGTTAGCGATGTCCACGTTTTCTGCGTAAGCATCGGTGATTTTCTGCAGGAACTGAGCACGGATGATGCAACCAGCACGGAAGATCTTCGCGATTTCGCCGTAGTTCAGATCCCAGTTGTTCTCTTCAGACGCAGCGCGCAGCTGAGAGAAGCCCTGAGCATAAGAAACCAGTTTACCCAGATACAGGGCGCGACGTACTTTCTCAGAGAACTCAGCCTTATCACCTTCAACGGTTTTCGGTTTTGGACCGGTCAGCACTTTAGAAGCTGCAACACGCTGGGTTTTCAGAGAAGAGAGGTAACGTGCGAACACAGATTCAGTGATCAGAGACAGTGGCTCGCCGAGATCCAGTGAGCTCTGGCTGGTCCATTTACCGGTACCTTTGTTTGCCGCTTCATCCAGAATCACATCAACCAGGTATTTACCGTCTTCATCTTTTTTAGTGAAGATGTCTTTGGTGATGTCGATCAGGTAGCTGCTCAGCTCGCCGTTATTCCACTCAGTGAAAGTCGCAGCCAGCTCTTCGTTGTTCAGGTTCAACGCACCTTTCAGCAGTGAGTAAGCTTCTGCGATCAGCTGCATATCGCCATACTCGATACCGTTGTGAACCATTTTCACGTAGTGACCCGCACCATCCGGACCCACGTAAGCTACACACGGCTCACCATCTTCATCAGCTACTGCAGCAATTTTGTGCAAGATTGGGGCTACCAGCTCGTAAGCTTCTTTCTGGCCGCCAGGCATGATAGATGGGCCTTTCAGTGCGCCCTCTTCGCCACCGGAAACACCGGTACCGATAAAGTTGAAGCCCTGATCAGACAGTTCTTTGTTACGACGAATCGTGTCTTTATAGAAGGTGTTACCGCCATCGATCAGGATGTCACCTTTGTCGAGATGTGGTGTCAGAGAAGCAATGGTCTTATCCGTAGCTTCACCCGCCTGCACCATCAATAGAATACGACGAGGCTTTTCCAGAGATTCTACGAACTCTTCCACTGAGTAGTATGGGGCGAGTTGCTTGCCCTGGTTCTCAGCGATGACTTCATCAGTCTTCTCGCGCGAACGGTTGAAGATAGAAACAGTGTAACCGCGGCTTTCAATGTTAAGAGCCAGGTTGCGACCCATAACTGCCATACCTACAACGCCGATCTGTTGCTTGGACATTACATACTCCTGTCAGTGGTCTCGCATGGTGTTACTGGTAACACCATGCAATAAGTGACCGATATGTTAACTCAAGAGAGATGATAAGAGGTAATGATTGGTGCGATCGAAGGATGAAAATAGATGAAAAAAAATAGCACATTAAACAAAGGGTTAAAGCACAACCACATCCGAATCACAACTGCGCTACCAATAAAAAATGATAGTAAACAGTAAAACGCATCACTCTTTGTACAGAGTGATGCGTTATTATTACAGGGAAGTGGTTTCAATCAGTCGGAAATGCTGTTGAGTTGCAACTGCTCCTATCACTCGCTCAATACTGTGAGCCAGCGTGCCATCAAGTTGACCCGCTTCCAACTCAAATTCATCTTCGTCGATCAAGTTACTTGCCAAGGGCTCTAAAGCATCTTTTCTGAACCAAAACATTGATCCTGCCGGGAATGAGGTTTTATAGTCTTTTGACAATTCCGGTTTTTGCAAGCGTTCAAAGAGCTTATCGAGCCAATAACGATTACCTAAATTTATTTCCGGTATCGAGAGGTCGGTTATTGAAAGAGCTGGTGCAATGACACCAAGATCTGATTCCCTTTTGAAAGCATCTATAATATCGATAACTCGTTCTTTAGAGCTAAGTAGATCACCAAACAAACTCTCACGCCATTTTTGGCCATCAACACGGTGAGGAGACTTTTTAGTATGAACTTTGCAAATGTATTTATAGCCAAATCCATCCGCAATCTTCAGTGCTTTAATAAAGGGCCTGATATCTCTACCACGATTATCAACAAGAATGAAGAATACATTATTGAATGCAGCCTTAATACGATCTAACGTTGACTGCTTAACATCACTACGGATAGTGATAATAAGATCAAGAACATTCGAATGTTGCGAAATGTACTTCTCAACCAAATCACATGCCAAATCTTCATAATAAGCATGAAGAATGACAGCAGAGTCGGAACTTGGTTTGAACTGTTGATTAATTGCCTCAATCAATTCATTATCACACTGATATTTAGATAATGAATTTCTCAAAATATTGGCAGTTGCATGTAGATATGCATATCCATTATGGCGGTCTGGCTCTAAATGCGCCCCTTCAGCCCACTCATTCCATGCATTGACAAAGACGAGACGCTCCTCTGGCCGGCGTTTCATAGTGGTTTTAATTGCGCTATCTAACCACTTGGCATAAAGCTCTGGCTTAGCGTTATAGAAGGAGAACCCCTGTCCTGGTTTACGGGCTTCATTATCCCATGAAGGCATAACTGCTTTAAAATAGGGGAATTTTTCGTTGGTGATGCTTCCTGCTCGCAGAGCTAACTCTTCATAATCGTATATGCGTCCTTTGAAATCTTTGTTGAGCATGGTGATACTATCGGTAATATCTTGCGCCCCAACCTGATGCGGAGGAAATTCGACGATAGCATCAAAACCATAAGGCTCTGGACTGGTAACTTCAAATGCATTGACAACCACTAAATAAAGTCCAGGCAAGCCATTTTTTAGAGCATGTTCACGCCAGCGCTTCCCAGTTTCTTTTGCATCAGGCAGCGTTCCTGCACGATATAAAATTAGTACAGGTTTGCCATCGATTTTAATATATCTTTCATCTTTAAGCGCAGGAAGAATATCATCTAAAAATGCAATGTCATCTTCTGGTGAATGGTTCTGTGCGATTAGAACATCATTTTCCAGACCATCCCATCTGCGAGTCCAGTTTTCATTCGCCCAGCACAAACAGAATTCAATATCCAGAGTTTTATCTTCTAAGAGATTCTGGACAGGAGTTTCCATCAGTCGCTTACCACCAAACCAATAATGATGGAAACAGAATCCATTTACTCCATATTGTTTAGCAAGGCTAATTTGCTGACGCATGATTTCTGGCAAACGTAAATCGTAGAACCCCAATTCACCTGGCAACCGTGGTTGTTGATGTTCAAGATATTGAGGCCTTGCTTTACTGACATTTGTCCATTCCGTAAAACCTTCGCCCCACCATTCATTATTTTCTTTGAAGGGATGAAATTGAGGTAGGTAATATGCGATAACTTTTACAGGTAGTTCAGCACCTTCCAGGCTATCTAAAGCCTTAGGGACATAATGACTTTGCTCATTTACTTTTATTGCGGCTTTCTTAAAGTCATTTTTTAACCACGCCTCTAGCAATGTGTCACGTGAAGATAACGAAGCGACTTGACTTGCATTTAGAGGTGTAGAGTAACGCAGTGTATTTACAGAAGAGGTATTACCATAAGCAGACTTTACTCTTCCATATGCTGCTTTTACACCATCTTCTCTAATAATCTTAGTAATTAACTTAATACGATACTTAATAAGATCATGCTCACCCTGCGTCAGCATTCTTTTGGCAAATCTAAAAATTTTCAACTGTATTGCCCCCTTGCCAGATAATTAATACACTTTACTTCCCAAAAGGGTTAACAACTCGTTTAAACAAAGATGCTAACTTCCACATTCTGGATGAATGAACATCATCAATATATCCGTTCTTTATCTTCAATTCTTCCCTAATAGAATCCCCTTCAAGTTCAACCTCTTTGACTTTCACCTCTAACTCTCTCACCTTATTTAAAAGTGATTTTATTTCATTATCACCATCAGTGAGAGCAATGCCTAACCCATCAGTCTTATTATTTAACTCTTCATTCTTGTTATTTAACTCTTCATTCTTATTATTTAACTCTTCATTCTTATGGTAAGTCCTCGTCAACTCAGCATTTAAATCATTTAACGAATTTCGAACAACGAAGAAGGAGTTCTTATATCTTTCAATTAAGTCATTTTTATTAACATTAATAATTGCAAAGACAAGATCTACTTCATCAGATAATAATTTTTCAACCGCATTATCATTCATACCGGGGAAGAGTTCTAACAAAATTCTTTTAGTTAAATTAAATATATTATAATCAGGGACATCTTGAGTCGGTGCAATAGATGTGAGTCTTAACAAGGAATTGAATACCCCTCTAAAAACAAGGTGGGATATCAGAAGTGGCTTGTCAATTTCCAACTCAAGATCAAATATCTTTGGACCATCCTCAGTACTTATGACATTAAAAGGGGTTGCATCAAGATATTTTTTGGGCAACTCTAAATCCCATTTCAAATCCCTCTTTTCACCGGCATCATTTAAAACTGCCCTAATCCAGTTTTTGGCCCACAGTGTAACATCTTTTACCAGCCAACTATGTTTATTAACCAGACTAACTAATTCAAGCCATAGACTCTCACCCTGATGATATTTTTCAGTTGAGATTAACTGGCCGCCTAACTTGAAGGTTTCAGTGTTGATATTATTATTGTCGACAAAAAATCTTATCTTCTTACTGCTGTCATCTTTTCTGACATCGGAATAATACCAAGCTAAAGATCCGTCATCATCTGATTTGGCATTGCCTTCAGATACAATCATCAGAAACGAATTAGATAAATCAGCTGAAAGCTTATTTTTCCAGATTAACTTTGTAGCTTGTTCAAGAGAAAAAGTGTATGTTTCTGAACGCTGTGCATCCTTATAGTGTATTTCACTAACTAAAGGATATATAAGCTCATTATACTCCTCATGCCCTTTTGGCGTAATTAGCAATGTAGGGAGCTTATAGTCTGGGAAGGGTAGATACTCTTGAATTTCGGAAAAGCCTACACTTTTAATGATTTTATTTAATTCTATACGACCAAAGGTTTTAACACCATTCTCATAATACGCGTCATTGATGCCCACCATGGGAATACCAAGATGATCTTCTTTTGTACCAGCAAGGTATTTCATACCTAACTGGTTCTCGATCGCAATAAACAAATCACCAGTGGGTGTTAACCTTGACTTACAGGATTGCAGAAGACTTTTTTGTCCATCACTGCCCAAAAAACATTGAGCATATTCAAGCACTCCAATGAGCAGTACATAATCAAACTGACCAATATCGGGTAAGTTTTGGCTAGAGGAACAGATAACCGTGACATTATCAAGATCCTTGCAGCGACTACGGGTAATAGTGGCCCTCCTCTTACTTCCCTCAACAGAAGTAATATTTGCGCCACATTCCGCAACGAATCTTGTGATAGCCCCGCAGCCGCAACCGATTTCAAGTACTCTCTTTCCTTTAAATTTATCGCCGAATGGTCGTAATAAATTAGCTCTTTTCGGAGTCAGGTGATACTGAGAAGGCCAGTCCTTTATTTGGCTTGCGAGTTCTTGGGATAATACGGAGCAGTCAATAGAATTGTTCACGACATCAAGAATATAATTCTCATGCTCATCACCGTCATTATAATTGAATTTCTCTTTATCTCTTTCTATCCAGATATTAAGCTCGGAATCATAGATAAAATCATGTTCCTGAAGAATTAAGTTAATTTGATTGTTTATCACAGGAAATCATTGCCTCTAAATTTACAAGCCCTAAAAACTCTGGGGTAGGTTCAACAGTAATATGAATCGAATCATAGCGACGATCATGAGGCACAACTTCTCCGGACGCATCATAACTTGCTATGCCAATAGAGATAAAATAATCACCTTGATAAAGTTTAACTGGAATTTCAATCTTAACTCTGTGAGTTTCCCCTGGTTCACCTATTTCAATAAGTGGAATTCCGAGTATTTTTGAATTGGTATTATATATAGTAACACCATCTAAAGTTTTAACTGCAAAACCAAATATTGGCTTAAAGATAGTCTCATGAAACTTCAATAAAAAGTTGAATGTTAGTTTGCCTTGTTCTTTAACAATCACAGGATATTCTTCTTGCCCTTGCGAGAGGGAGAAATCTAACAACTCAGCCTTTCTATCACCCCAACGATATTCATTGGGATTGTAATTCCTTCTGGTTTCAAATCCGTCCGCTTTGAGAGATTGAATCGGGCTAACGTCGTCTTTATCAGTGAACATTTCGGACTGTTTTTTTTCTTGTTCACTGGCAAATTCAACATGTTCATCTTCATTCTTTCTTGCAGCGTTTGTAGGCGATGATTTACCGAATAACAGGTCAAGATATTGATTGATAATATTTTTCGGTGCGCCACTGTCCATAACCATGCCATCATTTAAAAGAATGGCTTTATCACAGTGTGTAATGATTTGCTCTGTAGCATGAGAAACAAATAAAATTGAGGTACCATTATTTTTTAATTGCCTGAGTCTGGCAAAGCACTTAGCCTGAAATTTTGCATCACCAACCGCCAGTGCTTCATCGACAATTAAAATATCAGGATCAATTTGCGCTTGCACGGCAAATGCTAAACGTACCATCATCCCGCTGGAATAAGATTTTACTGGGGAGTTAATAAAGTGGCCAATATCAGCGAATGACAAAATATCATCCAATTTCTGATCCACCTCTTCTTTAGTTAAACCGAGTAGTGCACCATTTAAATAGACATTTTCTCGGCCTGTAAAATCGCCATTAAATCCAGCGCCAAGCTCTAATAATGCAGCGACCCTTCCATGGACGTTAACTGTTCCTTGAGTGGGTGACAAAGTGCCAGCAATTATTTGCAGCAGAGTGGATTTTCCTGAACCATTTCTGCCAACAATGCCAACTGTTTCACCTTTCGGCAAATTGAAGCTAATATCTTGAAGTGCCCAAAATTCTTCATGATAAACCCTTGGCACTTTCCCAAGTCTACTTTGTAAATTAGGAACAATAAACTGCTTAAGTCGCCTGATAGGATTATCATAAATTTGATAACATTTACTGACGTCAATAATCTCTAGGGCATTTTCATTAGATAACATCTGCAAATCCTTTACGTGTCTTTTGGAACCAGAAATAGCTAAACCATAAAGTAATTAGCGATACTAACGTATAGGTAAGTAAACCTGAGAGATCTGGAATTCTCCCCCAGATAATAATCTCTCTCATTTGTTCAATAATAAACGTTAGTGGATTTAGTAATATTATTGATTGATACTTTTCTGGAACTGCCGACAGAGGGTAAAACACTGGGGAAAGAAATAGTATAACGGTAACGAGTAGTGTAATGAATTGCCCAAGATCCCGTAGATAAACGCCTAGAGAAGAAATTATATAACTCAACGCAAGGGTTAAAATCATCACGGGAACAAACACTAGCGGAAAAAGAAATACTGTCCAGTGAATAAAACCGTTAGACAATAAAAAAGCCAGCAACAACACTATTGTATTGATTATTGCCTGAAAACATGCGGAGAGCAGAGCGATTACCGGGAAGGACTCAAGTGGGAAAACCACTTTTTTCACATAATTAACATTATTTAATATTAACACCGGAGATTTAGTGAGAACCTCGCTAAAAATCCCATGAACAATCAACCCGGCAAATAAGATTATAGCAAATTGGGCTTTAGACTCATTAGCGCTTGCAGTTCCCCATCTCGCATTAAAAACCTCTGAGAAAACTAAGGTATAAACAGCAAGCATAAATATTGGATTAATGAAAGACCACAGCAGGCCCATAATTGAGCCTTTATACCTACTGATTATGTCCCTTTTCGTCATTTCAAATATAATATGACGGTTGACATGTGTGTTCTTACATAGAGACCATAAAGATGTACCGTGTATTTTTTGTTGCTGCAAAATTCCACCTTTAGATAGTAGGTTCAACAATCACATTTTTTTAAAAAGAATGGCAACAAATAAACCTAGGGTTCCGAGGAATGTTTGTCTATAAATCCCCAGTTTAAAGAAAATGTTTACCCTTGTGAAGAAGCCACTGGTTCTGGCCTTTTCAAAATCATGCAGAATTATTCTATTTTCATAGGTTAATTCTTGATTAGATTTTTTCAAGGCTAACAGGTTAGCATCAATCCAGCTTTTAAAATGTCCATCAAGTAGTCCGGAAATCCTCTTAAACCGAGCAAACCAACCAATATTTGAACCTACAATATTTCCTGTATGCTGACGATATCTGATTGTTGGATTGGGATCATAATAAATATCACCACCTACCGCAGTAACAATGATGTAAACCCACCAATCATGGGAAATTATTTTTTCATAACGCGGAGTTTTAAGAACAATATTACGGGCTGAAACATTCAACATCATCGTATTTCCACCGGCAATACTTTGGATCAAAGCATTTTTAAAAGAAGGTGGTTTCTTGAAAAGTGGTGACTTACCTATGTCGTTGTTATGCTCATCGACTAATTGAGTCCTGCCGCAGTACACGGCAGGATTAGCTAACTCACAATAATTTAGTACTGAAATTCCAGTTTCTAATTTTTCTGGAAACCATTCATCATCTTGATCGCAAAATGCATAATAATCAAAATGCTCACCACAAGTCTCGAGTAATGATAGAAAATTCCAGGCAAATCCTTTGCCTGGTCCCTTCACGATATTAAACTTTTCATAACCTAAACTAGTTCGATATTCATTAAGAATATCTAATGTACTATCACTGGAACCATCATCTGACGCAAAAATAACCCAATTCTTTTCTGTCTGTTCAACAATTGAGTCAATCTGTTTTTTTAAGTATTCACTTCCATTGTAAGTACAAAGAAGAATGGCGACTCTTTTGTGATTAATCATATCATTCAAATAGCTCTGCATTGCTAAAAGATAGTCCGACTTCGTCTTTGCTGGATAGAGTATACGAATCCAATTTAGGCCAGTTTATATTGATCTCAGCATCATTCCATAAAATGCTTCTTTCAGATTGAGGTGCATAGTAGTTCGTCGTTTTATAAACAAACTGTACTCGTTCACTCATCGTAAGAAAACCATGTGCAAATCCTTCTGGGATCCATAACTGGCGATGGTTTTCAGCACTTAAATGAACACCAACCCATTGTCCAAAGGTACTGGAGGATTTACGGATATCGACTGCAACATCAAAAACCTCACCTTCTACACAACGTACCAATTTGCCTTGCGCATGAGGGTCCAGTTGATAATGTAAACCACGCAGCACCCCTTTTTTGGACATTGAGTGATTATCCTGAACAAACTCTACATTTCGGCCTACAGCCTTATTAAAAATATCTTGGTTAAAACTTTCATAAAAATAACCACGATCATCACCAAACACTTTTGGCTCAATAATTTTTACATCTGGAATTTTAGTATCAATAATCTTCATTATAATTTTCCGTTGTATAACGCCATCAAATATTTGCCGTAATCATTTTTCAGCAGCGGCTGAGCAAGCTCTTTAAGCTTGTCAGCATCGATAAAGCCCATACGGTAAGCAATCTCTTCTGGGCAGGCTACTTTCAACCCCTGACGTGTTTCGATGGTCTGAATAAAATTATTCGCTTCCATCAAGCTCTGATGTGTTCCAGTATCAAGCCATGCATGCCCACGTCCCATAATAGAGACAGACAGTTCGCCCTTCTCAAGGTAGAGATTATTGATATCGGTAATTTCCAGTTCACCACGTGGAGAGGGCTTAAGATTCTTAGCCAGTTCAACAACGCTGTTGTCATAGAAATAGAGGCCGGTCACTGCATAGTTACTTTTCGGCTCAGTGGGTTTCTCGACCAGAGAAATCGCTTTCCCGGTTTTATCAAACTCAACCACGCCATAACGCTCTGGGTCATGCACATGGTAAGCAAAGACCGTTGCGCCATCTTTCTTGTTAGAGGCATCTTCAAGTTGTTTATGAAGGTCGTGACCATAGAAGATATTGTCGCCGAGAATCAACGCGCAGTTATCATCACCGATAAACTCTTCACCCAAAATGAAGGCTTGAGCTAAACCATCTGGACTTTCCTGGACCTTATATTGAATCTTTAAACCCCATTGGGAACCATCACCAAGCAGGCTTTCAAAACGTGGCGTATCTTGCGGGGTACTGATAATCAGGATATCGCGAATTCCCGCCAGCATTAGTGTGCTAAGCGGGTAGTAGATCATTGGCTTATCATAGATGGGCAATAACTGCTTACTCACTGCCATCGTTACTGGGTAGAGGCGCGTTCCTGAACCGCCAGCAAGGATGATTCCTTTTTTACTCGTCACAACGTTATCCTTCAATTTGTTAATCTGACTTTAAGACACTCAGTGATAAATTTCATCTAACATGCGAATAACTCCAACCTTCCATTCAGGCAGGGTTAAATTAAATGCAGTGGTGAATTTACTGGTGTTCAGTCTGGAATTTAATGGGCGTTTTGCTGGCGTCGCAAAGGCGGAGGTATCAACAGTGTTGATCGCTGTGGCTTTAATCGGTAACCCTTTTTCACGCACATGCGCAATAACTAAATCTGCATAGGCATGCCATGTGGTAACCCCTGAAGCAATCAGATTATAGATACCGCGTTTTTCTGGTTCAACCAATGTGGTTCTGATGGCATGTGCGGTGCAATCAGCGATCAATTCCGCCCCCGTTGGCGCGCCGAATTGGTCGTTGATGACGGAAAGACTTTCACGCTCTTGCGCCAAGCGGATCATGGTTTTAGCGAAATTATTACCTTTGGCAGCGTAAACCCAGCTAGTGCGGAAGATAAGATAGTTGGGCGCATACGCCTCAATCGCTTCTTCACCCTGGCGCTTGGTTTTGCCATAAGCATTAAGGGGCGAAGTCACATCGTCTTCACACCACGGGCGCTCACCGCTGCCATCAAAGACGTAGTCAGTTGAATAGTGAACCAGTAAGGCGTTCACATCGCGAGCTGCCTTAGCCAACGCTTCAACACTGGCGGCATTAATCAACTCAGCATTCTGTAAATCGCTTTCAGCTTTATCCACTGCGGTGTAGGCAGCAGCGTTAACGATGACATCAGGCTGAATATCGCGTACTGATTTCGCAATACCTTCAGGATTAGTCAAGTCACCGCAATAATCCAATGAATGGCGGTCTAAAGCGATAACCTCACCCAATGGTGCTAGCGCACGTTGAAGCTCCCAGCCAACCTGGCCATTCTTACCCAGTAGCAAGATTTTCATTAGCTGCGCTTCTCGTAGTTTTGTTCAATCCAGTTCTGGTAGGCACCGCTTTTAACATGCTCAACCCATTCATGATTATCCAGATACCACTGCACCGTTTTGCGCAAACCCGTTTCAAAGCTTTCCTGCGGTTTCCATCCCAGCTCGCGCTCAATCTTGGATGCATCAATCGCATAACGGCGATCATGACCAGGGCGATCACCCACGTAGGTGATTTGTTGAGAGTAAGGCGTCTCTTTCGGACGTAATTCATCTAACAACTCGCAGACCTTGTGAACGACTTCGAGGTTTTGCTTCTCGTTGTGGCCACCAATATTGTAAGTCGTGCCGGTTTTCGCTTGGGTAACGACGGTATATAAGGCGCGTGCGTGATCTTCTACATACAGCCAATCACGAATTTGGTCTCCCTTACCATAAATGGGTAAAGGCTTGCCTTCTAAGGCATTGCTGATGATGAGTGGGATGAGTTTTTCAGGGAAATGGTATGGGCCATAGTTATTCGAACAGTTGGTCACCACAATCGGCAAACCATAAGTACGGCCCCAGGCACGCACTAAGTGGTCGCTGGCGGCCTTGGTTGAAGAATATGGACTGCTTGGCGCATAAGGCGTTTCTTCAGTGAACATAGGAAGCTCGCCTTCCATTTCATCCGGGTGTGGCAAGTCACCATAGACTTCATCCGTTGAAATGTGATGAAAGCGGAAAGCGTTTTTACGTTCTTCGGGTAAAGCCATCCAGTACTGGCGGCTGGCTTCAAGTAAGGCGTAGGTGCCAACAACGTTAGTCTGCACAAATTCAGCAGGCCCAGTAATGGAACGATCCACGTGGCTCTCTGCCGCGAGATGCATAACCGCATCCGGCTGATGTTCAGCGAAGACTTTAGACAAAGCAACACCGTCGCAAATGTCGACATGGCAGAAGGTGTAACGCGAGGTATCACTGACCGTTTTAAGCGATTCAAGGTTGCCCGCGTAGGTCAGTTTATCGACGTTAATCACCTCATCACTGGTGTCATTGATAACATGACGCACCACAGCTGATCCGATAAAACCTGCACCACCAGTAATTAAAATCTTCATAACGTTGGGTTGTTCCTGACATTGCGGCCGAGAGATCCCGGCCAGAGGAGAAAAAGTATTCGCTACATTAGCAACAGGCAAAGCTACCGCCCTTGGGTTACAGCTCCCAACATGCTGATGTGTAAAAATCACCTTTAAGCATAGTGCCTATTTTCGGTCTCTAGCACTATCTGCTTGAAATAATTTTAATTCTTTAGAAATGTTCAGAAAGAATTAATTGTTTCAGGACTTAATTTTACCACTGTGGTTGAGTGAACACGACCCATATGGCCTTCGCCAGTTAGCGATGGTTTACTATTTAACCGTTTGTGCGGTTGAGTCATTGAAGGATCGTCTACCTGCGGGCTTTTGGAAGCAATCAGAAAGTGACGAAAAAAAGAAGTGGGTCAAATGAGGGGCGAAAAAAAGCGGACATTACGTCCGCTTGATGGTGTGAAGATTACTTAAACCCATCCGGGTTCTTCGACTGCCAGTTCCAGGTATCGCGCATCATCGCATCGATACCACGCGTTACACGCCAATCCAGCTCATTATTCGCCAGAGTCGCATCAGCCCAGAACGCCGGTAAATCACCGTCGCGACGCGGCTTAAACTCGAACGGAATCGCCTTGCCGGATGCCTTCTCAAAGGCTTTAATCATCTCCAGCACTGAGAACCCTACCCCGCCACCGAGATTATACGCTTTGTAGCCTATCACTTTCGGCAGATGATCCAGAGCCTTCAAGTGACCTTCGGCCAAATCCACCACGTGGATGTAGTCGCGCTGCGCAGTGCCATCTGGCGTGTCGTAGTCATCACCAAACACACCCAGCTTCTCCAGACGCCCAATCGCCACTTGCGCAATGTACGGCAGCAAGTTGTTTGGGATGCCAGTTGGGTCTTCGCCAATCTCGCCGGACTCATGCGCGCCCACTGGGTTGAAGTAACGCAGTGCGATGGCTTTGAAATTCGGATCGGCTTTCGCGAAATCGCGCATAACGAATTCGATCATCAGCTTAGAAGTGCCGTACGGGCTGGTGGTGCCACCGATTGGCGTGGTTTCCACATAAGGAACCAGTGCATCGGCGCCGTATACTGTCGCTGACGAGCTGAAAATGAAGTTCCACACGCCTGCAGCGCGCATCTCTTCGAGCAACACCACGGTACCCGCGACGTTGTTCTCGTAGTATTCCAGCGGCATGCGGGTGGATTCACCCACTGCTTTCAACGCCGCAAAGTGAATCACGGCAGAGATGTCGTTAGCCGCAAACAAGTCACGCAGGCAGGCGCGATCGCGGATGTCGCCTTCAACGAACACAGCTTTCTTGCCAGACAGCTTCTCCACGCGGTTAACCGCTTCGCGTGAAGCATTGCAAAGGTTATCCAGGACCACAACGTCGTCACCGCGCTCTAACAGCGCCAGCACCGTATGGGAGCCGATATAACCTGCTCCGCCCGTTACCAAAATAGCCATGTGTACTCCTTTAAACCGCGTAAAGGACGCGGCATGAGAATGGATTATTTCGCCAGGATGTTCTGGATAGCTTCGCGGAAATCACGACCCTGCGCGTTGTTACGCAGACCGTAAGAAACGAATGCCTGCATGTAGCCCAATTTTTTACCACAGTCGAAGCTGGTACCGGTCAGCAATTGTGCATCAACCGGTTTTTTCTTGCTGAGAGAGGCAATGGCATCGGTCAGCTGAATACGACCCCATGCGCCTGGCTCGGTCTTTTCCAGTTCTGCCCAGATATCGGCGGAAAGCACATAGCGACCTACCGCAGTCAGGTCAGAATCTAACTGGCCCGCTTCTGGTTTTTCGATGATGTTGGTGATGGTGCTGATATCGCCTGGGTTATCAATCGCCGCTTCAGTGGTCAGAACACCGTATTCGGTCAGATCTTCACCCGGCATGTGCTTAGCCAGAACCTGTGAACGGCCGGTCTCTTCGAAACGAGCAACCATAGCTGCAAGGTTATAACGCAGGTGGTCAGCCGTTGAGTCATCCAGCAACACGTCTGGCAGCACCACAACAAAGGGGTTATCGCCGATCATCGGGCGAGCACAGAGTACAGAGTGTCCCAGACCCAGCGGGTTCGCCTGACGCACGTTCATGATGGTCACGCCGGGCGGACAAATTGATTGCACTTCGCTCAACAACTGGCGCTTAACGCGTGCTTCAAGCAGCGCTTCCAGCTCATAAGTGGTGTCGAAGTGGTTTTCCACTGCATTTTTGGAAGCATGGGTGACCAGCACAATCTCCTTGATGCCCGCAGCGACGCACTCGTCAACAATGTATTGAATCATTGGTTTATCGACGATTGGCAGCATCTCTTTCGGGATAGCTTTTGTTGCAGGGAGCATATGCATACCGAGACCCGCAACCGGGATTACTGCTTTAAGCTTGGTCATATTTATTCCATTTCATGAAGTGAATACGTGGGGTCGATTATGCAGGATCGGCCGGTGCAGCAAGTATAATCTTAATCTGAAAAACCGGCACTAACTCTCTGTCACGACATCAAAAATCGGAAAAGCACCCCGCTGCCGCTTCGCCTGATCGAAGCAAAATGGACGCGTTAAACTGCTGAAAAACAGTGGGAGGTGAGTGTAAAAGTGGGCGCGGTTAAGACCAGTGGTTTACAGAATGAATTCAGCGGGATTTGATCGTGGTGCACGCGGGTAGATCGCGCCATAAACGGCGTAATGTGTGTCATTTAAGTGCGTTTCGGTCCCCATAAATGGCGCCCCTACGTTGTTCGGTGCGAATTTCATCGGGTGCGCATTTATGCGTACCGGGTTGAATACACACTGATTGGCTTAAGTGAGCGGCATTACACCATAAATGGCGCCGCTACATGTTCGGTGCGGTTTTCGTGGGGTGCGCATTCATGCGTACCGGATTGAATACGCACTGATTAGCTTAAGTGAGCGGCATTACGCCACAAATGGCGCTGCAAAGATGCAAACCAGCGGGGAAACGTAGCGGCGCGATTTATCGCGCATGTTGGCAGCAGCACTGCGGCTATAACGCGCCATAAATGGCGCCGCTACGGATTTATAAGAGGTTGAAAGGGATACTTAAAGCCAGCCCTCAAACCACTCCGGCATCACAAACAAGTTGAAGTGATTCACCAGCACCATCAGGCCAACAAACACCACCGACACTGACACCCACTGGCGTGCATATGGCATAAAGCGGATGCCAATAACCGGCTTAATAAAGAAGGGATGCGCAAAGGCCGAGATCAGCACCTGTGAAATCGACAGCGTTAGCGCGACATACAGGACGTTTGGCCAGATATAGGTCGTCGCCAGCACCACGACGACCACCAGGCTCGCCACGATATTCCAGTAAAATTCGACATTGGTTTTGCCGTTCGCCTGCGAAATCGCACCCGTTAAGCCCCCCATTGGACGCAGCATACCAAACAGCAGCATCAGCGGGATGAGATGGTAAACCTGCTCATGTGAAGCGCCATACAGCACGCGGACAATCACCGGCGACAGAATGCCGATCGCCAGATACATCACGCTACTGAATAACATGATGACGAAAGTACCTCTCAGGAACAGCTTTTTCAGTTGTTCAGGATCGTGCTGTTTCTCCGCGAAACGCGGCAGAGCCAGACGGTTAATCACCGGGGAGACCAGTTTCAATGGCTGCAGAATCAGTTCTTTCGCCAATGAATAGATACCCAGCATCTCCGCGCCCATCACTTTACCCACAATCAGGGCATCCGCTTGGGTACGTAACTGGTTAATGGTCTGGGAGCCAAGCTGATAAATACCGTAACGCACCGCGCTGATGAACGTTTTCGCTTCAAACTCCCAGGTCGGACGCCATGACTTATCACCAAAGTAGATCATGCACAGGATGCGCGTGAAGGCATTGATAAACAGCCCGAGAATGGCCGCCGCCACGGTGAGCGACGTGTAATACAGCATCGCTACGGTGCAAATGAACGCGAACAGTTTGGTTCCCATCTCAATTTTCGCCAGCGTCACCATGCGTTTTGATTTCACATAGTGCGCCTGGTACTGCGACAGATGCCCCAGTACCAAGAAGTTGAGGCTGGTGAGCATGATCAGCCCGGTAAGCTCTGGCAGGTGATAGAACCATGCCACCGGGAAGGCAATCGCCAGCATGATCAAGCCGGTGCACAAGCTGAGCGAAACGTTCACCCAATAAATGGTGCTTTGCTGACGGCGATTGATGTCCTGACGATGCACGATGTAGCTGCTCATCCCCATATCCTGCAAAACCGTCGCCACGGCCAGGATGGCATTGATAATGGCCAATAAGCCCAGCTCATGCGTTTCCAGTTTACGCGCCAGTACGCTGAGCTGTAACACCTGCAACAACGCTGCAAAGCAGGTACTGCCAAACAGCCAGACGGCCTGTTTCTTTAATCCGCTCACACCATTTGCTCCAGAATTTTGGCCAGCTCACCATAGGCAATGTGCTGATTGAACTCGGTTTCCACTTTTTTACGAGCAGCAGCGACTACAGGTGCGACATCCACATCGCCACGTGATAAACGCAACAGCGTTTGTGCCAGCTCCTCGGCATCATTTTCAGAAACCAGCCAGCCGCTGACGTTGTTCTGAATCAGCTCTGGAATACCACTGTGATAGGTCGAGACCACCGGTAGTCCCACCGCCATCGCTTCCATCAGCGCCACCGGAATCCCCTCCATGTCACCATCAGCCGCCGTTTTAGACGGCAACAGGAAGATATCGGCATCATTGAGCGCCTGACGAATCTCATCTTGCGGCTTGAAACCCGGCATGGTGACAAACTCTTCCAGCCCCGCGCGGGCAATATGCTCGCGCATCATGCCATCCTGCTCACCGTTCCCGATGATGGTGAACTGGAACTGTCCTCCGTTATCCCGCAGGATTTCGCTGGCTTTGACCGCCACATCCAGCCCTTTCTTCTCAGTGAGACGCGCCACCGAGACGATACGCAGCGGTTGATGAAATGCTTCACGCGGCATGAAGTTAAACTTCTCCGGCTCAATGCCCATCCGCGTCACATGGACTTTCTCGCGTGGGCACCCCATTTCAATCAGCTTGTTCTCCCACAAATGACTGATCGGTAGCATCAATTCACTCTGTTTGAACAGGTTGACGTAGTCGAGTTTGTGCTCTTCAAGAATGTGATGACGCGAAATATCGGCTCCGTGGAACACCGTCGCCTGCTTGCCCTTTAACACGCCGAGTTCACGCAACTTATTGGCCAGCGCACCGGCGTAGCCAAAGTGCACCAGGAAGACATCGGCAGTGAAGGTTTGCTTGGCATTAGCGACAATCGCTGGCAACAGCAATTTTTTGGCCTGCGCGCCGTAACGCCCGACATTGAGCGATTTGATCAGCGCAGGTTTTGCGATCTTCGGCAGCATTAAACCAATGCGCTGCGTCAGTTTATCGAGATTCGAGACTTTCTCTTCCGGCAGGAGATAGTGTGTTTTCGCTGCCAGATTGTAATCATCGAACGCGGCGTGGCGATTAATCATATCGCCTGGGAACACGGAGATAATCTCCACGTCGTAGCCTGCGTCGATGAAATGCGTCACCTGATTGAGGACAAACGTCTCAGAGGCAACCGGAAAACGCATGGTGAAAAAGGTCAGCTTCATCACTTACCCCAGCACGTTGAGAATTTCTGCCGTAATGCGGTTGCCAATTTCACGCTCCTGCTCCACCGCGGTGTCCACTTTGCGCTTCACGTTGTCGTAATCGGCCAGCACGGTTTGCACCCGGTCGATCAGTGAACCGTCCATCAGGCTCTGCACGTCAGTGGCCATTTGCGGCAAGCCGAGCTGGTTCATCACGCCGAGAGATTTGTGCTCGTAGTTGATGGCCACAGCCGGAGTACCAAAGTTCATGGAGATGATGGCGGAGTGCAGACGGGTGCCGATGGTCAGGTGACAATGGCTTAGCAGGATGCCGAGTTCGAGGTCGTTGAACTCGTCCATGATGACGTGGTAATGCTCAGGGTTATCAACGTGATCACGCAGCGTCAGCGCCACCATGCGGTCGTCTTTGGCGTAGCTGTCGATGCCAGTACAGGTAGAGAAAGCCACCACCTGATAGCCCTCCGCAATCATCGCGTTGATCACTTTACCGAAGGCGGCTTCGTACTCTTTCTGCGTGACACCGAGGCGTTTATCGAACGGTGCCAATTCACGCACGGTAATGGCGATGGTTTTACGTGCGCTGATGATGTTTTTCCAGTGCAGCAGGTTGTGGCTCGGGTTTTCCACATCACGCGCTTTCACCAAGAAGGCGGTATCGACGCCCTTCTTCACCCGGTTGGTGGTGACGCCGTCTTGTTTAAGACGGTCGAAGCTGACTTCTTCACGCAACACCAGGCTATCGACGCGATCAAACACGAAGTTGGCCAGTGCATTAACACGAGGATTCTCGAACGGTCCTACTGAGTGGCCAATCATGTGCAGCGGCTTTTTCGCCATCAGTGCACAGAGCGCGTGGTCAAACTGCGTAACACCATAAAGATCGACGAAGAATGAGCCACCCACCTGAATGATCGCATCATATTTTGCCAGACTTTGGGTAAACGCCGTCAGATGAGGTGGGACCGAAAACGATTTGTACAACCCACCTTTACCCAGGTGTGCCATCATGATGTCGGGCATCAAGCGGTTCGCCACTTTACGCTTTACGCTGCCCACCAGCCCTTTAGCTGATTTGCTATTGTGCAGAAACAGGGAGTCTTGCTGGATATCCTGCTGCAGTAAATATCCGGAGCTTGTTGGATAACGGCTAATAACATCGATATCGATGTCCCCACGGGCAGACTTTAACGAATCAATCAGTCCACGCAAAATCGCGCCATCCCCACGATTTCCACAGGTATGGTTTCCCACCAATAAAATCTTCATAAACACTCCAGATAAATTTTTTTAATTTTTACAAGCCGCGCCATTTCCTGAACTGGCAAAGTGAACTCTGTGTAAAAAACTGCTAATGGGAACAATGCCCTAAATGAATGACTTCTAATATTTTGGGCGCCGTCCAGGCCGCGCCATAACTCTCTGACTCATCCCCGCAGCGACGCGATTTATCGCGTAAAACTCAATTGCGCCGCTACGGCTTAGTACTGTTATCAGGACTTCAACGCAAAATACGGCAGCGCAACCTGCTCACCGTTGATCACCACCGAAACAAAACCTTTAGGTGCACGCGTATCCACCTGTTCCGGCTTCAATGCGCGAGAGGCAAGCAGCAAGTCGCCCTGCTCATTCCCGCCAATCCCCGCTTTACCATTGTGCAGACTGAAGCGCTGCGGCGCTTGCTGGCTACCACTGGGGGGATTGCCCTTATCCATTTTTGCGTCAACACGCGCGCACTGTCCGGTCAGGAATCGGTCCTTCGCGGTACTTTTAATCAGCACCACAGCAGTCGGCGTCCAGCCCGCCAGTTTGACGAAAACTCGGGTGTCCGATTTACTGCGCGTTTCAAAGCGCACCTCAAGCACCGGAGAACTGCCCTCTGCTGACCAGCTCGCCTCGGCATTATTGGTTTTGCGTTGCAGTTGAATAACCGCGCGTCCGCCTGTGGTTTTGCCATCAATGACATCCATCAACGGCTGGTTCATCGTGCCGTTGTTGAACTGCGACTGACCAAACACCTCGATTTCCCAACTGTCACCCACGGTCGGTGAAAAGAAGTTAGCTAATTCAAACCAGGTTTCCTGATTGGTGTTATTACTGAGGCGAAAACGCGAAGTGATGTAGTTGTATTTCAGGCTGCCATCAATGGCGACACCGTAGGATTCAACACGCGTCGAACCCATCTCCCACATGCTTAACCAAGGTTTTCCCTGCAGCGAGTTGTCGATCCAACTGCCGGACTGCAGGTTGGTTTGGCGCATATTGAGACGCGAGTTGTGGGCGATCAGCGGGTTCTTACAATCTTCCAGGCTCAGTGCATCGATAATCCACTGACCGTCAGAGATATCACCCGGATGTTCGGTATGTTCAATCCAGCCGTTGTGAATCAGTGACTGACCGCAGCGTGGCAGATTCAGCACCATGCCGCCCGAGCAGTGCTGGGCGTTGAAGTTGGAAAGCTCAATCGCCGTGCTGTGATCCCATACGCCGATTTTCTGTCCTGACCAAGTGGCTTTAATGACATCACCGGTACAGGATTGGGCGTACCACTGGTCAATTTTGCAATCCAGCGTATCCATCAGGCTGAGGCAGACACCGCCTACACGATTAAAACGCAGGCTGGCCCCACGGAAGAACTGGCCGCCCGGACAGGTGTTGTGGAACAAACCTTGTTTGTTCGGGCGCTGGTCATTGTTGCCGTTGAAATTGAGATTTGAGATTTCGGTCCAGCGTGCATTCACCGAAAACAGGAATTCGGAACGGCCATCTGACACCAGCGTGGTCGCCGGGAAATAGCCAAAGTTGACCATCGCGCCTGAGATACGGAAGAAGCGCTGTTGTTCATCGCCAAAATCGCAGCCTGAAACAAAGAAGGTTCCCGCTGGGAACTGCACGCAAATAGGCTGATCGGCATCTTTTGACCACTGATACATCGCTTTGATTGCCGGCGCAGCATCGGTTTTTCCATCGGCAATCGCGCCAAAGTCAAACAGCGACAGGCGGTTGAAATCTTCCACTACACGGCGCCAATAAAAGCCGTTGCCCGAGAAGATCACCCCACCGTCATCTTTGCCTTCACCGAAGGCGCCAACGAATTCACCGCCGCCCACTTCCAACCCTTCGTGCCAGCTTTTAAGCTTGATCTTCGCCCCCGCAAACAGCGGACGCGTTTTGCGCAGATCTTCCACCGAAGGAATTTCACCAATCAACTGATAACCATTAGGCTGCGCCAGACGCTGGCTAAAATTGCTTTGGTTAGGACGTGAAACATCCGCGATGGAAAACAACGTGTTTCCCTGATTGTCCTCCACCACCATAGAGTGTGAAGGATTCGCAATCAGCGCGGCATTATCGTGAATAAACTGCGCAAAATTACCTTTATTCAGGGCAATGGGCTGGCTGATTTGCGACACTTTGCCGCTGGCGTCACGCAGAAACACGGGGATTTGTTGACCCGCTTTACTGGCATCCTGGCCCGCCTGACCAATCCATAGTTTCCCCTCAAAGTTCTGCCAGAACTGGGGTGGCATTGTGTAGACATTTTCTGGCGTCAAAATAGGAACATCACCCTGCGGAACGGTCGACGGATCGACAGCTTTCAACGCAGGCTGACCACTTTTTGCGGCATAGCTGGAAAACGCACTCACCGAGAGCGCGGCGACAATGGAGGAGGCTGCGGTCTGCAAGACTTCTCTTCTTTTCATGCTTTAAATCCCGTGGTCATATTGGGCCTTAAGGGCCATAAGTGTGATCCCGGAGGCATCTCGCCGTCATACTTCACGCCACTGGGGCGTTGCCTGCTAGCCTTCGCCCGGTGACTTACTGATGTAAGCGCACGGGAGACTCAAGCATTTGCCGCCTTCCTGCGGCATGAATGATTGGTTTAAACCAATGCAAGCCAGCTTTGTTTGATCTGGTTTCCGTCAAACTTCAGTGCAGTTTCTTTGGTTTTTTCGCTCATGGCGTAGAACAGGCCATCATCGCTGGCCAGTTGGTCCATGCGCGCCAGGAATGTGGTTTTATCGTTCATCGGCACCAGAAAACCATCTTCGCCATGATTGATGATCTCTTGCGGCCCGGTTGGGCAGTCGTATGCCACGACAGGGAGTGACCATGATTTGGCTTCCAGCAGCACCAGCGGCAGACCTTCATAGCGTGAGGTCATCAGCGCCATATCGCTATCGCGGTAGTAATCATTGATGTTGCTGACTTTGCCGACGAAATTGACGCTGTCAGTTATGCCCAGTGCCGCAGACTGATCGTGCAGCTGCTGGCGCAGTTCACCGTCACCCGCAATCACCAGCTTCCACTCAGGATGGGTTTTGCTAAAGTCAGCCCAGATATCCAGCAGCAGATCGAAACCTTTTTGATTATCGAGACGACCTACGGCCAGAGCCTGGCGGCTGCGCGTCTGACGCTGGAAGGCTTTGTACACCACCGGATTAGGAATCTGCTTGCTGGCAATATTCCAGCGGCTAAACACCTGATGATCTTTATCTGTCAGGACAATAACTTGGTCGTAATAACGCAGCAGCATCCACTTCAGCAGCTTGATAGGCTTGCTGAACGAGTTAATCGCGATGTGCTCACAGGCGTAGGCCTTAAAGCGCTTTTTCTTCAGCGCCATCAGATTCCAGAATGCGAACATCACGCTCAGGCGGCCCATGCTGATCAGAAATACGCTGTCGAAGCCTTCCTGATGAATACGCGCGACCGCACTTTTAATCGGGTTACTGTGGCCTTCAAAAGTGACAATCTCTTTTACGCGATCGAACGGGTAAAAGGTTTTGCCGTTTCCTTCCAGCGAATAAATGGTGACGGCATGCTGTTCACCGAGACACTCCGACATGAAATTGCAGATGTTCTCTGTGCCCGCATACGAATAGGCATCTTTAATCACTAAGACGATCTTTTTCATCTGATTCTTTTCACCTCAATATTCCCAATTCCAGACCCTAGTCATTTGCGTTGCGGCCAAGCGGCAAGTGCGTTCAGTCCTCGGTGCTTACTCAGGTAAGTGACCGGGAAGAACGTGCGCAGCCAACACAGCGGCAGCGTGAAGAACATCGGGTCTTAGCGGTGCTTAAGGGCGAAAAGTACGCCGTTCACCATGTACCACGTGTAATAGTAATAGATTTTTAACGGATTGTTTTTATAGATAATTCTTAATAATTCGAGGTGCCATTTTGCGGCTTTGTTTTTGTTGCGTGACAACGAATCACCCAGCTCGTAATAGTTGACCAGCGTTTTCTGGATCACCCGGGCTTGCTTGTAGCGGAGGAACAACTCATAGAGGAACAGGAAATCTTCGTGGCCTTTGCGCTGGAAGAAGATCCCCTGTGGAGGACGGCGGAAACATACGGAAGAAAAGCAGACGCGATACTGCTTCTTCACGAAGTTTTCCTGCTGCAGATAGGGTTTACTGTACAGAATGTCGTGGTCGGCACTTTTGGTTTTGTAGTGATAGTGCGTAATAACAAAATCATCTCCCGCGGCTATCGCTGCGGTTTGCTCAGCGAGTTTCTCCGCGTGCCATTCGTCATCGCTGTCGAGAAACGCAATAATCTCTTCTTTCGCAGCGCGTAAGCCCACGTTACGCGTTTCCGCGGCACCCAGATTCACCTCATTACTCAGGATCGTAATACGTGCATCGGTACAATGTTCACGGACAAAGGCCAGCGAATCATCGGTGGACTGGTCGTTAATCAGATAGAGATGCCAGTCTTTATAGGTCTGATTGACGATCGACTCAACCGCACGCAATACCGTTTTACGTGCGTTATACATCGGCATCACAATACCGACGGTGCCAACATGATTTGTCATTTGAATACCCGGAGTTTCAGGAACCAAAAAATTGCCCCCGATACGGGAGCAAGTGAAAGTCTAAAAAAATGAATCAGGAAACCGCGCGCCCACCTGAGAAACGCGATTTCACCTTATCAAGCAGGCGATTCATGAAATAAGCGCGATTGTCGCGATTAGTCAGGAAGAAATAGCGTGCAAAACTGAGACTCGCCAACAGCGAATTGCCATCCATCTTGTAGCGCAGCGGCAATTTAAACGCTTTGTAAGTGTGGATATCGCGCGTTGTCAGATGCGGCTTCATGGTATCCAGCCAGAAGAAGGAATACTTGACCGATTCACCTTTGTGTTTGGAACCAAATTTGGTCACCAGATGGTACGTGGCCAAAGGCTTGTCAATCATCACGAACTCATAGCCCATGCGGTCAGCGCGGATGCAGAAGTCGTAATCCTGATGGCGAATGTAGCGCGCATCAAAAAGGATTTTTTCGGCATCTTCGCGTTTCAACACGATGGTGCTGGTCTGAATAAAGCCATAGCAACCAAACAGATATTCAGCAACCGTTTCATTTTTTCCCGGCGGCTGCATCGGCATGACTTTGAGGTACTGACCATCTTGATGAATATTGACCTGGCTGAAAATCACGTAATGCGATTTTCCCTGCGCCTGCAGTTTGACGATGGTGTCGTGTACGATCTGCAGCTTGTCGGCTTGCCATTCATCATCAGCATCCAGGAAGCTAATGAAGTCACCTGTCGCCAGTTCAATACCCTTATTACGTGCGCCAGCTCCGTTGAGTTTGACCTCAGACAGCTCGAGCTTGATATCCAGATCCTGATAACGCTCACTGCGCACCACTTGCGCCAGCTTGGCTGCATCAGCGGATTTGTCATCGACAATAATGACTTCAAAATTACGGTAGGTTTGCGCTTTAACGCAATCCAGCGTTGTGACAATTGATTCCGACGCGTTATAGGCGGGAATAACAATTGAGAAGCGAATGTCCTGCATTGCCAGCACCTCTTAAACAGCTGTTCCAGGTTCAACGGTAACGCGGACAGCCCTCAGAAAGGAATCGGCTTTGTTCTGAAAAATCATGCCGTTATTTCTCTTTCTCATTGAGCTGCAGCGATCCATCACGGACTTTCCTAAGACTGTGCTGTGTGTATGTTTAAATGAAAGCTTCCTCTCGATAATTTGTGTCAATGCAAGGCAGCACAAGCTCCAATGCTGCTGTGGACAAATTATGACGAGGAATAAAAAGGGGCGGATAATCCGCCCCAAAGGTTAGCTCTTGGTTTCTTTACCGTACTCGTAGTTGTAGTAGTCGTAGCCATAACCATAGGCATTCGACGCTTTACGTACCACGGCGTTAAGGATGACGCCTTTGATCTCGATGCCGTTCTGCGCGAAGCGCTTGTAGCTGACATCCAGTTCTTTGGTGGTGTTGGTTTCGAAACGTGCCACCATCAACGACGTCCCCGCCAGCTTACCGATAATAGAAGCATCGGTGACCGCCAGAATTGGTGGTGTATCGATCAGCACCAGGTCGTAGTTCTTACTCGCCCAATCCAGCAGTTCACTCATGCGACGGTGCATCAACAGCTCAGAAGGGTTCGGCGGCACCTGTCCACGTGGCAGGAAATCAAATCCGTATACGCCCTTTTGAATCATGCTCGGCGAAAACTCGCTTTTGCCGGACAGCACGTTGGAGAGACCTGTTTTATTATCCGCGGCCAGCAGTTCGTGGGTATAACCACGACGCATATCACCATCGATAAACAGCACACGTTGACCTGCTTTCGATACTAAGGTGGCAAGGTTGGCACAGATAAAGGTTTTACCAATACCAGGACTTGCACCCGTAATCATCAGGATATTGTTCTTCGCTTCCATCATGGCGAAGTGCAGGCTGGTACGCAGACTACGAATCGCTTCAATAGAGAGGTCAGTCGGATTACCCAGCGCCAACAGCGTATTGTGCGGATCGCTTTTCTCTTTGTGAGCACGACGCGCCAAGGCTTCGGTGTCTTTTTTACGCTGCCATTCAGACAGCGGCACGCTGGCGTAGACATTCATGCCCAACTCTTCGAGCTGCTCTGGATTCTCGATACCGTGATGGAACAGCGCTTTCAACAGCACCAAGCCGATAGACAACATCAAGCCCAGAATAAAGCTGGCTACGATGATCAGCAGCTTCTTCGGTGCTACTGGGCTGCCCGCCGTTTCTGCATTGTCGATGATGCGCACATCACCTACGGTACTGGCTTTGCTGATACCCAGTTCTTGCTGACGGTTCAGCAACTGCATGTAGATTTCCTGACCTGACTGGACATCACGCGTCAGACGCAGAATCTCTTGCTGGGTTTGCGGCATGCCGGCAATTTTCTTGTTCAGCTTATTCTGCTCGTCTACCAGCGTCTGGCGTTTTTCCAACAGCGCACGATACGTCGGGTGATCTTTGGTATAGAGCTGAGAAACTTCTGCCTCTTTGAATGTCAATTCGTTCAGCTGGCTCTGCACACTGACGGAGGAGTCAAGCGCTGACTTCGCTTCCAGCGACATATCAACCGACTCATTCTGGCGACGATAGGTATTCAGTTTGTCTTCAGCAGTGTCCAGATCGCTACGCACCTGCGGCAACTGAGTGCGTAAGAACTCAAGGCTCTTTTCAGCTTGTTCAGACTTGCGGTCAACGTTCTGCAACAGGTAGTTGTTCACAATCTGATTCAGGACGCGGCTGGCTTGTACCGGATCTTCATCCTGGAATTCCATACCCAGCACACCGGTGGTTTTACCTTTATCCGCAACCGTCAACGCACCCAGCACGTTTTTAATGGCCTGCAAATCGCTAAGCTTGGTAACGTTGAAGCTGGTGCCTTCATCTGCCTGGATGCCGCTCACCAGCATGGTCACTTCACCGTGCTGCTCTAACTGACCCACACGACCTTTAAACAGCTCATCGCCATCACTGGTGACGGTGTAAGTTTGCGGCCCCGTGACTTCCAGTTGGACGGTACGCTTTTCAATGGTCTTTGGAATCTCTAAGCGAGAGATGGCGATTTCTGACGGCTTGTTGCCCATCAGTCGCGATAAACCTTTACCAATCACCGGGAAGTAGTTCTGCTGCACCACGGTATCCAGACCCAAGTCAGTTACCGTTTTGCCAATCACCATACGCGACTCAACGATCTGAATTTCAGTATCAGAAGCCGGTGTGGTAGGCAGCACATCTTGTAATTCATTCAGAACCGATGCGGTATTCTTCTGCTCCACCTGCACCATGGCATCGGCGCTGTAAATCGGTGTCGCAAACAGTGTGTAGAGCGTTCCCACCAGCATAAAGAAGGCGGTAACGGCAACAATGATCCAGCGATGATCAATTAGCTGTCCCACAAGATGCGCCAGATCCCATCCACTCGAATCTTCTTTTGGCGCGGTCATAACCTTGTTTTTAATATTCATGGGTATTCCCAACTATCGGCTTAGTACGTTGACCCATTTCTGGGTAGCGTTTTCCAGTAACCCGTAGACCTCTTCGAAGGCCTCGCGACTTTTTTTGTACGGATCCGCAATTTCCTGCTGATTGAGCCAGTGCCCAAGCAGCATGGTTTTTCCGCGAGCAGCTGGGTCGATGCGATTCACCTGTTCAACGTGACGCTTCTCCATGACCAGAATCAGGTCATAGTCACGGCACATGCTGGCCGTTAACTGCTGTGCCTGATGTCCATCCAGCGATACACCGTGTAATGCGGCTACATCGCTGGCTGTCTGGTCCGCCGGGTAGCCTTTCAGGGCACCGAGCCCTGCAGAAGCCACCCGGGTTTTAGGTAGCGCGCGCTGGAACAGACGCTCCCCGGTAGGGGAGCGACAGATATTGCCGACGCAGACAACTAACACGGACTTGATCATACTGAAACCTTAGTTAGACCAGTTGCGGAAACGCAGTGCTGCGGAGCTTGCATCGTCGATACCCACGATGGTTGGCAGCAGCGAAGAAATCACACGGTTCCAACGGGTAATCGGGGTCGCAGTGACGTAGACGATGTCGTACGGTTCCAGTTGGAATTCGGTGCCCATCACCATGGATGCCGCATCTTTGGTGTTCAACTGATAGATGTTGGCAATCTTGGTACGATTAGCGCCGCGAATCGGACGGATAACGAACACACCGGTCGCGTCAGAGGTGGTTTGGTCCATACCCTGCGCATTGCCCAGCGCTTCAGCCAGCGTCATGCCGCTGCGGTCCATTTTCAACGTGGCCTGCTGCTTCACTTCGCCCATGACAAAGACTTTCAGATCATCGTTACGCGGAACGTAGAGAATATCGCCCGGATAAAGCAGATGGTTCTGGCTCAGGTCGCCGTTTTGCATCAGCGCCTGGAGTGAAATGCGTTGTTCTTTACCTTGGTGCGTCAACACAACGTTACGCCAGTCGGCATCGGCAGCTAAACCACCGGCGGCGTTAACCGCATCCAGCACGGTCAGCGGTACGTTGGTGATGGCCTGTTGACCGGAGGTGGTGACCGAGCCGGTAACGTAGGTTTTCTGCGAACGGAACGCCGCAACGTTGACATCCACCTGCGGGCTTTCAATGAACTGCGCGAGGCGACGCGCAATCTCAGCGCGGATTTCTGTTACGGTACGGCCTGCAACGCGCACTTTACCGATATACGGGTAGAAAATAGTGCCATCGGCCTGTACCCAGTTACCGGTGTCACTGGCGCTACGATACTGGCCCGCAGGCGTGGTCAGCTCGGGGTGATCCCACACGGTGACGTTCAGGACATCGCCGATACCTACTCGGTATTCGTAGCTCTGAATTTCGGTTTGCAGCGCTGGATTAGCTTGCGCAACCAGTGGCTTAGCACGCATCTGTTCAACCAGACGTGGCGTCAGCGGGAAGACGTTTACGTATTTGTCGATGTCAAAGTTGCTATCCTGTTGCTCAATGACATCTTTTCCGCTAGTGGAAAGGTGCGAACCTGGTTCAATGGTGCACCCGGAGAGAAAAGTCGCGGATACCAGTAAAGGTATCAATTTAATTTTCATTATCATCTGATTCTTCGCTATCAGTTAATGATTGATAGAGGCGAAAACGCCGCTGTGTAGCGTCTTATAAAAAAATAAACGTGACGGGTTAAACACTGAAACTGTGGGTCATTATCATTTGCTCCCTTGGTTTTATGTTGTCACCGTGCCCTTGGACGACATCAATAAGGGGGGAGTCAATAACCTGCCGGCCCATCCCCACTCTATTCATGCTCGATAATGGCAGTTATCAGTTAAGGCACTCCCAGCACCGGCATTTTCAGGCGGGGATAATGATTTCGTCCCCTGCCCTACGTTCTATCAATAAGCGCCGTCGCGTTTTAGTACGACACCCACCGTCTTAAACAAGATCGCAATGTCATTCCACAGCGACCAGTTTTTGACATACCACGAATCGAAATAGACGCGCGTTTCATAATCAACGTCGTTACGACCGCTCACCTGCCACAATCCCGTCATGCCTGGCTTCGCCATCAGGTAATAATCAACATCACCGGCATAACGGCAGAGTTCATCTTCAATCACCGGACGTGGCCCCACTAAACTCATGTCACCCCGAACGACGTTCCACAGCTGCGGCAGCTCGTCCAGGCTGGTTTTACGGATAAAGTGGCCAACTTTGGTGATACGTGGGTCATTCTTCAGTTTGAAATCTTTATCCCACTCGGCGCGCGCGACCGGATCTGTTCGCAGCACTTCTTCCAGCACCTCTTTCGAGTTGATAACCATCGAGCGGAATTTCAGGCATTTGAACTTACGACCGTTCATACCCACGCGTTCGTGACCATAGATTGGCGGGCCACCGTCGCGTCCAACCATAAAGCCGAGCACCAACAGCGCGGGCGACAACGCAATAATGATGCCGAGTGCGCCAACGATATCGAAAGCACGTTTCAAGAAGCGCGAGGTGCGTTTCGCCAGGTTGTTGTTAACACGCAAAATCATCACTTCATGGCTAAAGATGTAGGCCATATCGGTGCCGTAAAGCGGTACACCACGCAGGGTGGGGATGACTGAAACCGAACGACAATTGTGCATTGCCAACATTTTCAACCAGTTGTCACGATGCTGACTTTGCTCAAACTCCACCGCGACGATGAACTGGGTTTCACTATTCGTTAGCTGCCATAGCTCTTGTTCGTTGTGCAGGACGGGGATGCCAGAGATGCTGGCCTGCGGGCAGCTCCCATCCACGTCGAAGAAGGCAATCACATCAAATCCCATCACCTCTTCACTCTGCAGCGCCTGCCAGGCTTCCTGTGCATTTCGATTGCTGCCGATGATGATGGTTTGCTTTTTCCACATACCGAAATGATTCAGTACGCGTTTAGAAATGGCACGTGCGACGGGAATCAGAATCAATGCCAGAATCCATGTCATCACCCAAACAAAACGCGACATCTGCCATTGCGACAATGCTGAAATTGACAAGTCGATGACAGAAAAAATAAGAATGGTACGAAAGATCTCTTTCAACTCGAACCAGAATGGCTTGCGATAGGTATAATGACGCAGGCGAACCCAGAACCAGCCTGTACAAATAATCGATAGACAGACATGGGTGGCGATTTTTAAATTCAGGTACTTTTCAGAAATATCTGCCAGTGGAGAATCTGTGAACGAATTAATCAGCGCCAGAGCAATAAACAATGCCGCGTTGAAACAAATTAAATCCGAACACGCCAGTAAAATTTTCGTCAGGAGACTTTTATATGTAATTTCTTTATCGCGCATATTTAACTCTTTTATTTTATTTCCTTAATCCCTAACGCCTCAACCCTGTGTAATAAACGAGCGATATATCCACTGCAATTGGTGAGGCAATCTGCGGCGATCTTTAAGGTTCTACGCCAATTCGCTCTTTAGTAAAGCCAAAGAATTGTCATAAACACCAACAGATTAGTCTGACTTCCCTTGCCACCATCCCAGACATGATTAAACAAAGAAACGCACTTCAGGAACGCTACCGCCCTTGGCTATCGCTGCCAATACCGCTATACACATCTATTTTCATCGCAAGTAGTGAGATTATTCTTAGCCAATGACTGGCTTATCTCGTACTCGATCACAATTCACAACATTAAGGAGCAAAACAGCGCGCTAATAACAGCATTGGCGCAGATATTTACTAACACGTTGCTATACTAGTTATTACTGGCTTGTTTACAAGTAGGCCCCGTGTTCCCTGCACTATTTTAGGAAAAAGACTACCAGCCAAAAGTATTGATACCATCCCTTTCGGCCCTTTCCTGCTTCAAATTCAGATTAATTCGATACTCACCTTCAAGTAGTTCGCATTAAAAACGTACGCTTATCCGTGAAGAGAAGAATAAATAGTGATAATCGTATGACCGGGATGTTTATCCATACTTTCTTCACCTCGGACAGAGGTAACCTCTCAGAATAAGCCTAAACACTGAAACAATTGGGCGGGCTGGGGGCTGTCGCCTATTTGTACCTTGAGTGTCGATTAACTATCATCAGACAAAACGCATTTTCAGACATTCAGGTGATGAAAGCATGATGGAGTGGATCCTTGATCCGTCGCTCTGGGCAGGATTAGTCACGCTAATCGTTCTCGAGCTGGTGTTGGGCATTGATAACCTGGTTTTTATTGCCATTCTGGTTGAAAAATTACCCGCGACGGTGCGCGACCGCGCCCGTGTGATTGGGTTGCTGCTAGCGTTGGTGATGCGCCTGCTACTGCTGGCGTCGCTTTCATGGCTGGTAACCTTGACGCAACCGCTGTTTACGCTGTGGCAGCACAACTTCAGCGCACGCGATCTGCTGCTGCTCGCCGGTGGCTTTTTTCTTCTCTATAAAGCCACTACCGAACTAAACAGTCGGCTGGAAGGCGGTGATGAAGAGGAAGGTCAAAGTAAGAACGGTGCGAAATTCTGGCCAGTAGTGGCGCAAATCGTGGTGCTGGATGCCATCTTCTCGCTGGATGCCGTGATTACCGCGGTAGGAATGGTGAACGAGCTACCAGTGATGATGGCAGCAGTGACGGTGGCAATATTGCTGATGCTGCTGGCGAGTAAACCACTGACCCGCTTTGTGAACAGCCATCCCACCATTGTGATTCTTTGCTTGAGTTTTCTGCTGATGATCGGCTTTAGTCTGGTCGCAGAGGGACTGGGCTTCATTATCCCAAAAGGTTATCTCTACGCGGCAATTGGTTTCTCCATTCTGATTGAGATGTTTAATCAGATGGCACTGTTTAATCGTCGTCGCTATCTCACTGCCGGTCGTCCGCTACGTCAACGCACCTCCGAAGCGGTGCTGCGTATTCTTCGTGGTGAAGCGCAACGCGCTGAACTGGATGCCGATACCGCCTCCTTACTCAGTGATAACGAAGAAGGTGCACTGTTTAATCGTCAGGAACGCCGCATGATTGCGCGCGTGCTGGGGTTAGGCCAGCGCCATATCAGCAGCATTATGACCTCACGCCACGATATTGAGCATATCGACCTCAGTGAAGATCCCGCGGCGATCATGGCGAAGCTCGACAGCAACCAGCATACCCGCATTCTTGTCACGGAACGGGGTCAGGACCCCCTTGGCGTGGTACATGTGATAGACCTGCTGCATCAGTCGCTGCACAGCCATTCACTGGATTTACGTTCGCTGGTGCGCCAGCCGCTGATTTTTCCAGAGCGACTTACATTGCTACAGGCGCTGGAGCAGTTTCGTCACGCCCGCACACATTTCGCCTTTGTGGTGGATGAGTTCGGGTCTGTTGAAGGCGTGGTGACGCTTAGCGATCTGATGGAAACTATTGCGGGCAATCTGCCGAATGAAGGTGAAGAGATTGATGCACGCTATGATATTCAGCCACTGCCGCACGGAGGGTGGCTGGCGAATGGTCACATCCCGCTGGAAGATTTAGCCGCCTATGTGCGTTTGCCGCTGGATGAGAAACGCAATTACCACACGCTGGCAGGATTGCTGATGGATAGCCTGCAACACGTGCCCGAAGAGGGCGAAGAGCTGCAGGTGGGCGATTATTTACTGCGTACGTTGCAGGTGGAGAACCATCGGGTGCAGAAGGTGGAGATTGTTCCCAGTTCCGAGATTGCGCAATAAATTGCGCCGCTACAGACGGTGCGGACATTGGATTCCGTTTCTGCTCACCGTCGCGGCGCGATTCATCGCATTGTGCCGCCACTTAAGCCAATGAGTGCGTATTTAACCCGGTACGCATGAATGCGCACCCTACGAAAACCGCACCGAACAATGTAGGGTCGCCATTCATGGCGACCGAAACACAATGATATGACAAGCTTTACACGATTTATCGCGCGCTGGTTAAGGCTGTTTCGCTGGCGGTTGGCGGTCCAGCCACTCGTTCAGACGCGATTTGGCCTCGCTCTGCATCTGCTGGCGCACCACATCATCCACCGGCAGCGAGTACTGCAGATTATTCCAGCCGCCATACATGCGTAATGGAATGGCCTGGTCATTCAGCAGGCCGGCCAGTTTGTCATCGCCCTTCCAGCCGCGCAGCATCATATTAATGGTCACATCAAGCTGCTGATTCACCATGTCAATACTGCCTTTGGTCTGAACTGCCAGTCGGCTGCTGCCACCCTGCAAGTCAGGCATCACAATCTTGCCTTGCTTCAGGCTAACGCGTCCGCTGAGTTGCTGAATGCCCTGGTCGTCGGTCTCATCGTTACTCACGCGATTGCTGACGCGCGCCACGGCACGCCGTACCATCTGCTGCAAATTCAGTTGCGCCAGTTGTAGATTAGTGGCTTCCAGTTCCGCATCACCCTGCCAGTTGCGTTTAGCTTCTTCAATACTCAAGCCTGCACCGCTGAGATTACCTTTGAGCGAAACCGTCCCTTGCAGGCTTTCTGGCAGTTCAAGGGCTTTCATCAGAGGCGCAAGGGCGATGTTTTCTATCTCAGGCTGCAGCGCCACTTGGGTGACTGGCTGGCGAATGTCCACCGAACCCGGTAGCGAGAAGTGCCCATCGCCCATTTTTCCTTGCAGCTTGTTCAGCGTCATCAGACCTTCCTGATTGCTGGCATCAATTTGCAGATTGCTGAGTGTCAGGCCACGCCATACGCTGTTGTCGGCGTTCAAGTTCAACGTCAGGTCCATCAGATTGAGGGGAGAATCGGCATTTTCTCGGGAGCGAGGCTCGGCGATAACCGGTGTGCGGGTCACACTCGCATGTTGTGCAGTGCTGCTATCACTGGCAGGCGCGCTGGCCATCAGGTTATCAAGATTGAGTGTGGTGGCGTGCAATGACAGGTTAAGTTGCTGTGGCAGCGTTAAGCGCCCTTCCGCACTGCCATCCAACGTGCTGTCGTTGGCCGTCAACTGCACCTTCTGTAAAGAGAACTGCTGCTTATCACCGTTCCACTCTCCCTGACCGCTCAACGTGCCCTTGATACCCTGCGGTGGCAGGTTGGCGCCATCCAGCGTGTAATCCATTTCATCCAGTTGGCCCACCAAACGATGCGGATATTGCGCCACATTCATCTGGCCTTTGAGATTGACGCTGACATTACGTTGGTTGCGCGAAATGCGCGTAGCGAGTTCGATGCTGGCGTTTTTGCTGGCATCCTGGTCCAGAGAGAGATTTAAATTACGGAAATTGTACTCTTCACCACCTGATTGTTGCCAAATCAGTAAGCTATCAGCGAGGCGTAGTTTGCCGATATCGAATGACCAGCGTTATTCGTACTACTAACGGGTTCGGCATCGCTCGGGCCCACCGGCGACCCACTGGTTTTTTGCGCAGCACTATCCGGCGTGGCACGGATCACCGCGTTTTTAAGCATCACCTGACTGACACTCAGCTGATGTGACAGCAGTGGCCACAGATTGACATCAAGACGCATGTTCTCCGCGGTGACCATAGGTTGACTGGCCCCTGGAGCCGTCAGGCTCATACGGCCGGCGAGGATACTGAGTTGCGGCCAGACGTGCCAGCGCAGGTCGCCACTCACTTCAAGCTGATAACCACTGCGCTGTTCTACCTGCTGTACCATATAGGTACGAAAGTCGTTGGGATTGACCAGCAATACCAGTGCCGTCATACCCGCTACGACCACCACTAATAGAATGGCCAGCGTTGTTATCACTCTTCTCATAGTCCCTCATCACCCTGTTACTTCAAGCTACAGCGGCGTTGGCTGCGCTCATTCACCCCGTCACTGACTTGTGCAAGCTCAAGGGATTCACTCTCTTGCCGCCTTGCTGCATCTCGAATTAATCAAGCGAACATCAATCTTTGTCGATGCGACTAGCATCAGCGCCTTGCTGGCCACGATATTTGGCATCTTCGCGGCGGTTGTAAGGCCGGGCAGCTGGGCCAGAAAGAGGCTCAAAACTTAACGCACCAATCAACATACCCGGACGTAGCGCTAACGGCAGCTTACCGGAATTGTAGAACTCCAATACAATGCGCCCTTGCCAACCGGGATCGATACGGTGCGCGGTCACATGCACCATCAAACCCAAACGTGCCAGCGAAGAGCGACCATCTAACCAGCCCACTAAATCATCAGGGATGGTGACAGACTCCAGCGTCACTGCCAGTGCGAGCTCGCCAGGATGCAGGAAGAAGGCTTCTCCTTCTGGCAGCACAATCTCGTCGCTCATTACGCGATCCAATGCCGCACTGACTTCGTGTTTTGGACCACTCAAATCAATAAAAGGTGCGGTGTGGCCGCTGAAGGTGCGGAACTGATTACCCAAGCGCACATCCACGGTGGCGCCATTAATACGTTCAACCGGTGGACGAGGTTCAATCGCCAACTTACCGTTGTCGAGCCAAGCTTCAATATCGCGATCGCATAATCTCATCGCTGGTACTCCATGATCTAAGTGTAGCGAAAGGTCGCCACTGTTGTGACAACCTCAACGCGTCACGTCCATCCGGACGCAGTAAATTCAAAGGTATTGGTTGATTTTGGCCTTGAGGATATCAATCGCGATACGGTTTTTTCCGCCGCGCGGCACAATGATGTCGGCGTACTGCTTTGAAGGCTCGATAAATTGCAGGAACATCGGACGTACCGTTTTCTGATACTGGCTCATCACGGAATCCATTGAACGTCCGCGCTCATTCACATCACGCTTCATACGGCGCATCAGGCAGATATCCAGTGGTGTATCAACGAATATGGAGAAATTCATCTCCTGACGCAGACGCGAATCTGTCAGCAACAGGATACCTTCAAGAATAATAACTTTCTTAGGTTTCAGGTGAATGCAGTCAGTGGTGCGGGTATGTTCGACATAACTGTAGACGGGCAATTCGATATCCTGGCCTGCTTTCAGGGCACGGAGATGCTGCAACAGCAAGTCGTGGTCCATGGCGCTGGGATGGTCATAGTTGGTTTTCACCCTCTCTTCCATGGTGAGGTGGCTCTGATCTTTATAGTAGGCATCTTCGGGGATCACACCGATATGCTCGTCACCGACCTGGTCACGGATTTCACGATAGAGCGTGCTGGCGATAAGACTTTTTCCGGATGCGGATGCACCTGCAATGCCAACGATCACGCACTGATGAGACTTGTCAGTCATACTTTTTTAAGACCTGATAACTGGAGCCAATTGAAGCAGACACTGCAATAGGCCGAATGAGAGGGTTAGTTGGCGGCAATTATAGGTATTTCACCGATGTGATTCCAGTGAAATGGACCAGCGGCTTTTCAGATTATCCCCTTTTGCAGCCAGACGCTTAATCGATACACTGTTTATCTGCCCATGTTGTGCGCGACAAGGGTTGACTCAATAAAACCCAAGGAAAAATATGAGTTGGATAACCCTGACCTATTTTGGTGACAGCATGTTGCTGATCCCGACCGCAGTGATCATCGCATTGGTATTACCGTGGAAAAGTGACAATCGCCACACCGTCTGGTATTGGCTGCTGGCTTTTGGCCTGGCTGGCCTGTTTGTCAGCCTCTCCAAAATACTGTTTCTCGGCTTTGGCATTGGTAGCGCCAGATTTAATTTCACCGGTTTCAGCGGCCACAGTGCGATGTCGGCCACCCTCTGGCCGGTGATGATGTGGCTGGTGTCAGGTCGCTTCCCGGCTTTCTGGCGTAGCATGACTATTGGCATCGGCTATCTCATTCCGATGATGGTTGGCCTGTCACGCCTGGTGATCCACGCACATTCCGTTAGCGAAGTAATCGCGGGGTTGATGCTGGGCTTCACCCTCAGCAGTGCATTCCTGGTCACGCAGCGCCGCACGGCGTTGAAAGGCTTTAGCCTGGCACAAGTGTGTGTCGCGCTGTTACTGCCGGTCGTCTTAATGGGACACGGCCGCGTGGCCACCACGCAGCAATTCCTGGAACGTTTCTCTGCCAATATCGCGGGGCTGGAAAAGCCTTATACACGCGCAGACCTGTTTCGCCCTTAGGGCTTTTGCCTCCCAGCAACAGTAGATTTCTGCGCAGACATCTTATTGAGATGTGCTAGCATGCAAAGCAGAGAATGATTGGCGCATTTTTCGTCGTGTAACGGATGCGCGCTGCTGGATTCGTGCATGACCCTTGAGATATTGACCTCACAGGATAGATCACAAAGAAAATGGCTGAACGCCCTGCTGCTGGGGGTTTTAGCCTTTTTATTGACGTTATTTTGCCTGGAACTCATTGTTATCAGCGGGCGTATTTCCCCGCTTTGGTACTCCACTGCCCTGATGACAGTGGTGGTGTTTCGTGCGCCCTCAAAACACGTGCCCTTACTGCTAATCAGTTGTGTCGTGGGCACCGCATTAGCCAATCTGATTGTCATTGGCCCGGCACTGAGCAATGTCAAATTCGCCATTTTAAATATGGTGCAAGCCATTCTTGGCGGTTTGATGTTGCGCGCTCTCCTGCGTCGCCACGCTCCCCTAAATTCACTGCTCGACTGGGTGCGTTTTGCCGTCTGCGCAGGATTAATCGCACCGCTGCTGGGCGGGGTGGTGGCCGTATGGATGTTGCATGTTGGTCACCGCGCCTCCCTGCCCTTTTTCTCTACATGGGTGATTTCCGAAGTGATTGGCGTACTGGCCTTTGGCCCGGTGTTATTACTGTGGCCTAATAAGCCACTGCGCCAACTGATTGCCCCCGGCCGCCAACTGGAAACGTTACTGACGCTGGTCGTCACGCTGCTCGCCAGCTACTTATCGCTCCGGTTTCTGCCTTGGCCCTTTACCTTTATCGTCGTCATCCTTTTCTGGTGTGCGGTATGGCTGCCAAAATTCGAAGCCTTCCTACTGTTCTTCCTAAACGCCAGTTTCATTTCCATTTTGCTCGCCTTTAACTGGATTAATCTGCCGCAAACCAGTTCCCTGCTGGGTCAGGTCACCACCTGGTTACCGTTTTTGTTGGTGTTGATTCCCAGCCACGTAATGGCACTGGTGATGGATGCGTTTCAACGCGAAAAACATCATATCAGCGAGAGCGAAACCCGCTTCCGCAATGCCATGGAGTACTCCGCTATTGGCATGGCCTTGGTCTCAACAAATGGCGGTTGGCAGCAGGTGAACCAGTCGCTCTGTCAGACCCTGGGTTACCCAGCAGAAGAACTGAAAAAACTGACTTTCCAGCAGATAACCCATCCTGACGATCTCGACAGCGACCTGCAGCAACTGGAACGGTTGGTGGCGGGTGAAATCATGACCTACACCATGGAGAAACGCTATTTCCGCAAAGATGGCGAAATCGTCTGGTCGCGGCTGACGGTATCAATGGTGCGCGATGCGCAGCTACAGCCGCTCTACTTCATTGCACAGATTGTCGATATTTCAGAACTCAAGCAGAGCGAGCAGGTTAACCGACGCCTGATGGAGCGCATTACGCTGGCCAATGAAGCCGGTGGCATTGGCGTGTGGGAATGGAATTTACTCACCGGTGAAATGTTGTGGGATAAGCGCATGTATGAACTGTTCGCGCTCGGACCGCATCAGGTGCCAACTTATGATGTGTGGTTGCATCTGTTGGATCCGTCAGAGCGTGAATCCGCCGCCCTGACCGTGCAACAAGCCATTGAACGTCGAAGTGCTTTCCATCTGGAATACCGAGTTAACTTGCCTTCCGGCTCACGCTTCGTGCGCACGGAGGCTAACCGCATTCTCAGCCAGGATGGGCAAATTGAACGCATGCTGGGGATTTGTCAGGACATTACCCCGCTACGCGCCCTCAACGAAGCGTTGTTCCAGGAAAAAGAGCGCATGGCTATCACCCTCGATTCCATTGGGGAAGCGGTGATCAGTACCGATGATGAAATGCGCGTGACCTTTATGAACCCGGTGGCTGAAACCTTGAGCGGCTGGACGCAGAGTAAAGCCGCGGGCGTCCCGATCACCGAGCTGTTGAATATCACGCGTGGTGCCAAGGGGCCGCGCGTTGAGAATCTTTTACTCTGTACGCTGCCTGATGAGAAAACTTCTCCCGATCTGGAAGCGGAGCTGGTACTGCACACACCGGAAGGTACGCAGGTCGAAATTCATTACAGCATTACGCCGTTGAAAACGTTGACGGGTGCCAGTATCGGTGCAGTGATGGTTATTCAGGATGTCAGTGAGTCACGCAAAATGATCAAGCGTCTGAGCTACAGTGCCTCACACGATATGCTGACGCGTCTGCCCAATCGCCACAGCTTTGAGCAACAGCTGAAACGGCTGGTGAATGATGCCGCAGCCAATAAAACCCAGCACGTGCTGGTGTTTATCGATTTGGACAAGTTCAAAGCGGTGAATGACTCTGCAGGCCACGCTGCAGGCGATGCGTTACTGCGCGAGCTGGCGGATCTGATGCAAAGGCACCTGCGCAGCAGCGATATGCTGGCACGCCTCGGCGGTGATGAGTTTGGGGTTTTGCTACCGAACAGCGACGTCGATCAGATGCGAGATGTCGTCCAACGCATCGTGACGGCGGTTAATGACCATACCTTTGTCTGGCAGGATCAGCCTTATCATGTCGGCGCCAGTGCCGGTGTCACTCAAATTGATCGGCACAATTGCATCAGTAATGTCGTGATGTCTCAGGCGGATGTCGCTTGCTACAGCGCGAAACATGCCGGGCGGGGTCAGTATCACGTTTACCAAGAAGTACAGATGTAATCACCACCCGCTTGTTGCCAGCCTGCGCTGGCTGCGCTAAAGTCGCACCCTTTTTTCTGGCATGGGGGATCACTATGTTTATCGGGTTCGATTACGGCACGGCCAACTGTTCCATCGCAGTGAGCGATAACGGCACACCGCGCCTGCTGACACTGGAGAAGGGTCAGCGCCTGCTTCCCTCCATGATTTGTGCGCCAACGCGCGAAGCGATCAGTGAATGGCTGCATCGTCATCATCAGGTGCCAACACCGGACAGTGAAGGCACGGCGTTATTACAACGCGCACTGCGTTTTAACCGCGAAGAGGATATCGAAGTCACGCCGGGCAGCGTGCAATTCGGACTTACCGCGCTGCAACAATATATGGTTGATCCGGAAGACGTGTGGTTCGTGAAATCACCGAAGTCTTTCCTCGGCGCCAACGGCCTTAAGCCACAGCAAATCGCCTTCTTTGAAGATCTGGTGTGCGCCATGATGCTGCACATTCGCCAGCAGGGTGAAACGCAACTGGATCGCCCGATTGAGCAAGCGGTGATTGGTCGTCCGATCAACTTCCAGGGCCTCGGCGGTGAAGACGCCAACCAACAGGCACAGGGCATCTTGCTGCGTGCCGCGAAACGCGCAGGCTTCCGTGACGTTGAATTCCAGTTTGAGCCGGTGGCGGCAGGGCTGGACTTTGAAGCCACGCTGGATAAAGAGACGCGCGTGCTGGTGGTGGACATCGGCGGTGGCACCACCGACTGTTCAATGCTGTTGATGGGGCCTGAATGGCGTAATAAAACCGATCGTCGTGAGAGCCTGCTGGGCCACAGTGGTTGCCGCGTAGGCGGTAACGATCTGGATATTATTCTGGCGTTCAAAACGTTGATGCCACTGCTTGGACTTGGCGGTAATACGCAAAAAGGCACCGCCCTGCCAGCACTCCCGTGGTGGAATGCGGTCGCGATCAACGATGTTCCTGCACAAAGCGACTTCTATTCAGCCGCCAGCGGCAAATTGCTGCGCGATTTGATTCGTGATGCTGAGGAAGGGGACAAAGTCGCGCACCTGCTAAAGGTGTGGCAGCAGAAGCTCAGCTATCGGCTGGTACGCGCAGCGGAAGAAAGCAAAATCGCGCTGTCCGAATTGAAGCAAACCGACGCTTCACTGGCATTTATCGCCCAGTCACTGCAAGCAGACATCAGCGCCACGCAGTTGGAAGAAGCCATCAACCAGCCGCTGGAACGTATTCTTGAGCAGGTGCATCTGGCACTGGCAACCTGTGAAACTAAGCCTGAAGTGATTTATCTGACGGGCGGCAGCGCACGTTCTCCAGTACTGCGAGCCGCGTTGCAGCAAGCATTACCTGATACCCCCATCGCCGGTGGCGATGACTTCGGATCGGTTACCGCAGGTCTGGCGCGTTGGGCCGAGGTGATGTTCCGTTAACCGGGTTGGCGGCGTGATTCATCATGCATTTTGGTAGCGGTGCAAATCATCATCCATTTTGGTAGTGGCGCAAATCATCATGCATTTTGGTAGCGGCGCAAATCATCATGCATTTTGGTAGCGGCGCGATTCATCGCGCTGACTAAAAGCGGCTGTATCGCTCACTGATGAGCAACAAATTGCGTCGCAGCTTTAAGCGATCTGAAAAAAATGGCGGCCTGTCTGGCCGCCATTTTTCGTTTGCATCCGCGAATCAGAAATTGATGTTCGCCGCGATGCCACCCACAAATGCATCTTTCACTTCACTCACTGCACCCGGTGCCACCACATACTGCAGATTAGGACGCAGTTGCAGCCACTTGGTCAGCTGAGCGTTGTAATAGATCTCGTAGTTATATTCCGAGCCATCCTGAATCGGCAGATAAGTTGGGCTGTTGAAGTCGGTTTCGCCGTTCGCATTGTTCTGTTCACGCAGCGAGCGAGTATAGGCGCTATTGACGTGAATACGTGCGGCACCGACACCAATCTCATCCTGTGGACGTGCATCAAACGGTCCTTTCCAGGTGAAGCTAATCGACTGGTAATTATCGGTTTTTGACGTTTTATGGTCATTCATCACCGCTTGGACTGTCACACCCAAACCACGGCTGGCATCGCCGCCTTGCGCGGTCAGCTGTTGTTGTAACAACACATAGCCGCCGTAAGCGTGATCCTGGCTCTGGTAGGCGCCATCGCGCCAGCTTCCGTAGTTATCGCCATTGGCTGATGAATAGTAATAACCGATGCGGTAATTGCCCGGCAGTTTGTCAGCACCAAAGGTCGGTTTCCAACCCAATTCAACCGGCACCAGGTTGCCCTCAGAGTTGTTGGTATCGAGGCGGAAACCGTTACCGCTGTCGTAGTTGGCACTGTTCTGATTGTAGAAGCCCACCTGGAAGAACACTTCCGGGGTAATGTTGAACTTCACGCGACCGCCCCATTGCGACACTGGCCAGTTGAACCAGCGATCGCCACGCCAGTTACCCGCTTGGCCGCTACCAAAAGCGAGGTTCTGGAACTTACTGTCAAAGTTGTCGAAGTCTTCACCGACAGTAACGCGACCCGCTTTTAGGTCAACGACATCGTTAAACAGCCCTTTACGCAACCAGAACTGCGTCAGACGCCAGGTTTGGCCACGACCATACACCTCCTGCACGGATGAAAGCATACCGGTGCGGCGGTCAGCCACCTGATCGGAAATGTTCTGCCCATTACGGTCGGTAATGGTCATCTGGAATTCTGCATCCTGCCAATTCAGCAGTTTTTCCAAGTCAAAGTTTGCGCCAAACGCCCATTGGTCGCTGTAACGCATTGACGTGTTTTTATCAGAGCCGCCGCCCAGGTTAGACGCGCTTTCCATGGTGTAATTGACGTCAAATTTAATCCCATCATTTTCCAACTGCGTTCGGTAACCTCCCCAGTCACCAAACATATAGGGTGAGTCATAGCTAAATGCATCGGCTGCCATTGCAGACGCACTCAGCATCGCAAACATCAGGGTTCCCGCTGCCAGGCGGGGCATATGCTGCACTGCTTTTAATCTGTTCATGATCATTATTCTTTTGTGAGTTATCGGAAAGGATCGAACAGAGGATAGTGCTGGGGATATGTCAACTTTTGCAAATATGTGCGCAGTGAACAACGGGGTGATAGTTAATTAACGCAATTGTGACAATGGTCTATGAATGAATATTTTTTTACATGAATGGCATTTTTTGCATGTCAAAAAACTAAAACGTACCGGGGCGCCGCAGCGCCCCGTTAACTTTACGCTTTGCTGGCACTGGCCAACTCTTCGATTTCTTGCTTACTGAGCTCAAGCTCGGTGGCTTTGACCAGATCATCAATCTGTTCCAGCGAAGTGGCACTCACAATCGGTGCCGTGATGCTTGGACGAGCAATTTGCCATGCCAGCGCCACTTGAGTGGCCGACGCATCATGCGAAGCCGCGACATCCTCTAACGCTTCAATGATGCGTTTGCCGCGCTCATTGAGATACTTATCGACAATTCCCTGCCCGCGCTTGCTTTTGCTGGCATCGGAAGGCTTCTTGTATTTACCGCTGAGGAAACCGCTGGCAAGCGAATAATAGTTGATCACACCCAAGCCATTTTTTACCGCCACTTGCTCTAGCCCGTTTTCGTACTCTTGGCGGTCATACAAATTGTATTCCGGCTGCAAGGTCTCATAACGCGCCAGCCCCTCTTTCTTGCTGATATCCAGTGCTTCCTGCAGGCGTTTCGCGTTGTAGTTGGAAGCGCCAATTGCGCGCACTTTGCCCTCCTTGATCAACGAATCAAAGGCTTTCAGGGTCTCAACCAGCGGGGTATCTTCATCATCTCGGTGTGCCTGATAAAGATCGATGACGTCAGTTTGCAAGCGGCGCAAGGAATCTTCCACGGCCTGACGAATGTAGACCGGTTTCAGACCGGTTTTCTCGGGTGACAGCTCCATACCCACTTTGGTTGCCAGCACAATGCTGTCACGCTTACCGCTCTTCTTCAGCCACTTACCGATGATGGTTTCCGATTCTCCCCCTTCGTTACCCGGTGCCCAACGCGAATACACATCCGCGGTATCAATGAAGAACAATCCCTTCTCCACCAGCGCATCAAGCAGCGAAAAAGAGGTCTTTTCGTCTACCGTCCAGCCAAAAACGTTGCCGCCAAAAGTGAGAAGTGGAACCTGAATACCACTGTCGCCAAGCTGACGGGTTTTCTGTTGACTCATTTTGTTCTCCTTATTGAAACGAGACATGACTGCTTTTGAGCTTAGCAAAGGAAATCGCTGCGCTTATGCCTTTTCCTGCCAAAATGTTTACGTAATATGAATACTTAGCCCGCCCGGGACGATATTCTTATTTCCTTCAATTTCTGCCTGGATCGGGCGACTACAATGATTTCGTTTGCGAAACGGCCATTTTGTTTTCGCATTTGGGGAACATGAAACCGCTGGAGAGCAACAGAGCAATGAACAGCCGAATGAAAAAAAGCCTGATAACCGTTGTGGTGATTGCCGCACTCGCTGGCGGATATTACGGGTGGCAGCATCCAGCAGAACCGAGCAAACAACCGCAGGCGCAGGGCCAGCATCATGGCCGTGGCACCGGCGGGAACGGTGCGGGGCGTCGTCCTCTGGCACCGGTGCAGGCAGCCGCAGCCACAACCCAAAGCGTGCCCTATTTCCTCAGCGGCCTCGGCACGGTGACGGCAGCCAATACGGTTACCGTGCGCAGCCGCGTTGATGGACAACTGATGGCGTTGCATTTCCAGGAAGGCCAACAAGTCGCTGCGGGCGCGCTGTTAGCCGAGATCGATCCCCGTCCTTATCAAGTGGCTTTAATTCAGGCGCAGGGCCAGCTGGCCAAAGACCAGGCAACTTTGTCCAATGCACGGCGTGATTTGAGCCGTTATGAAAAACTGGCGAAAACCGCCCTGGTGTCGCAGCAAGACCTCGATACCCAGCGCGCGTTGGTCAGCGAAACGCTCGGCACCCTTAAAGCCGATGAAGGCAGCGTTGCCAGCGCGCAGCTCAATCTCACCTATAGCCGCATCACCGCGCCGATTTCTGGTCGTGTGGGATTGAAGCAGGTTGATGTCGGTAACTACATTACTTCTGGCGATACCACCGGTTTGGTGGTGATAACCGAAACCCATCCGATTGACGTGGTGTTCAGCGTCGCTGAGAACAACATTAGCCAGATCCTGAAAGCGCAGAAAAGTGGTCAACCGCTGATAGTTGAGGCTTGGGATCGCAGTAACAAAACCCTGCTCACCAGCGGCACTTTACTGAGTCTGGATAACCAAATTGATGCCACCACCGGCACCATCAAGCTGAAAGCGCGTTTTAATAATCAAGATGACACGCTGTTCCCCAACCAGTTTGTTAACGCGCGGCTGAAAGTGGATACGCTGCAAGATGCGGTAGTGATCCCCACCGCTGCCTTGCAGATGAGCAACGACGGTCACTTTGTCTGGGTCGTGAACAGCGACAACAAAGTGAGTAAAAAGCGTGTCACCGCAGGCTTGCAGGATAGCCAGAAAGTAGTGATTAGCGCCGGACTGCAAGCCGGTGATCGCGTGGTCACCGATGGTTTGGATCGCCTGACCGAAGGGGCTAGCGTTGAAGTGGTGTCGCCACAAAGCACCGCGACACACAGCACGCGCGCCGCCCAGCCTGCCCGTGGAGATCGTCAATAATGCAGGTGATGCCTCCAGACAGCAGCGGTGGGCCGTCGCGCCAGTTTATTCTGCGCCCGGTCGCCACTACGCTGCTGATGATTGCCATCCTGCTGGCGGGCGTGCTCGGCTATCGTTTTCTGCCGGTTTCCGCCCTGCCAGAAGTGGATTACCCGACGATTCAGGTGGTCACGCTCTACCCTGGCGCCAGCCGGATGTGGTGACATCATCAATCACCGCCCCGCTGGAGCGCCAGTTCGGCCAGATGTCAGGGCTGAAGCAGATGGCATCGCAGAGTTCAGGTGGTGCGTCAGTGGTCACGTTGCAATTCCAGCTCACCTTGTCATTGGATGTCGCCGAGCAGGAAGTGCAGGCGGCAATTAACTCCGCCACCAACCTGTTGCCGAGCGACCTGCCGAACCCGCCGGTGTACAGCAAGGTTAATCCTGCCGATCCCCCCATCATGACGCTGGCCGTCACCACCACCAGCATGCCGCTAACGCAGGTGCAGGACATGGTGGAGACGCGCGTGGCGCAGAAAATTTCGCAGGTCACCGGCGTCGGTCTGGTGACGCTATCCGGCGGGCAGCGCCCAGCGGTGCGCGTCAAAATGAACACGCAGGCTCTGGCAGCGCTGGGCTTGACCAGTGAAACGGTGCGCACTGCCATCACCAACGCCAACGTCAATTCCGCCAAGGGTAGCCTTGATGGCCCAACCCGCTCGATTACCCTGGCCGCCAATGACCAAATGACCTCCGCCGAGGATTACCGCAAGCTGATCATCAGCTACAACAACGGTGCACCGGTGCGACTGGGCGATGTCGCGACGATTGAACAAGGCGCGGAAAACAGTTGGCTCGGTGCCTGGGCTAACCGTCAGCAGGCGATTGTGCTTAACGTACAACGCCAGCCGGGTGCCAATATCATCGCCACCGCCGACAGCATTCGTGCGCTGTTGCCTTCACTCACCGCGACGCTGCCGAAGTCAGTGGATGTGAAACTGTTGACCGACCGCACCACCAACATCCGTGCCTCGGTTGCCGATACGCAGCACGAGCTGTTATTGGCGATGGGCTTGGTGGTGATGATCATCTATTTATTCCTGCGTAACGTGCCCGCGACTATCATTCCCGCCGTTGCCGTGCCGCTTTCGTTGGTCGGCACCTTCGCTGCGATGTATTTCCTTGGCTTCTCCATCAATAACCTGACGCTGATGGCGCTGACCATCGCCACCGGATTTGTGGTGGATGACGCCATCGTGGTGATTGAGAACATCTCGCGCTACATCGAGAAAGGGGAAAAGCCGCTGACTGCGGCGCTAAAAGGTGCCGGGGAAATCGGCTTTACCATTATCTCACTCACCTTTTCGTTGATTGCCGTGCTGATCCCACTGCTGTTTATGGGCGATGTGATTGGTCGCTTGTTCCGCGAATTTGCCGTGACCCTGGCGGTAGCGATTTTAATCTCCGCCGTGGTCTCATTGACGCTCACGCCAATGATGTGCGCACGCATGTTGAGTGCTGAGTCACTGCGTAAGCAGAACCGCTTCTCACGCGCCAGTGAAGCGATGTTTGATCGCATTATTGCCGGTTATGGCCGTTGGCTGACGCGCGTGTTGCAGCACCCGTGGATCACGCTGTCCGTGGCGCTGGGTACCTTACTGCTCACCGTATTGTTGTGGATTGCCATCCCGAAAGGCTTCTTCCCACAGCAGGACAACGGCATTATTCAGGGCACCTTGCAGGCACCGCAGTCCGTGTCCTACACCAGCATGGCGCAGCGCACCCGTGATGTGGCGTCGATCATCATGAAAGATCCGGCGGTGCAGAGTCTGACGTCATTTGTTGGCGTCGATGGCACCAACGCGGCACTCAACAGCGCCCGTTTGCAGATCAACCTTAAGCCGTTGAGTGAACGCGATGACCGCATTCCCGCGGTGCAGAAGCGCTTGCAGCAGGAGATCGATAAAGTGCCGGGCGTGTCGCTGTGGCTGCAACCGGTGCAGGATCTGACCATCGATACCCAGGCGAGCCGCACGCCGTATCAGTTCACGCTACAATCCGGCTCGCTGGAATCGCTCAGTATCTGGGTGCCCAAGCTGCTTGATCAACTCAGCACCTTGCCACAACTGCGCGACGTCAGCAGCGACTGGCAGGATCAAGGCCTCGAAGCGTTTATCCGTGTCGATCGCGACAGCGCCAGCCGGCTGGGTATCTCCATGGCCGATGTCGATAACGCGCTGTATAACGCTTTTGGTCAGCGTTTGATCTCCACCATTTACACCCAAGCCAACCAGTATCGTGTGGTGCTGGAGCAGAACAACGAACAAACGCCGGGACTTGCCAGCCTCGATGGTATTCGCCTCAACAGCAGCGGGGGCGGCAGCGTGCCGCTCAGTGCCATCGCGCAGGTGGAAGAACGCCATGCCGCGTTAAGTATCAACCATCTCGACCAGTTCCCTTCGGCCACCTTCTCGTTTGATGTCGCCGAAGGTTATTCGCTGGGCGAGGCGGTTAAGGCCATCAGCGCGGCAGAAGATCAGGTTGGCATGCCTGCTGAGATGATGACGCAGTTCCAGGGCAGCACGCTGGCCTTTGAAGCGGCGCTCTCCAGCACGGTTTGGTTGATTATCGCCGCCGTGGTGGCGATGTATATCGTGCTCGGCGTGCTGTATGAGAGCTTTATTCACCCTATCACCATACTCTCGACGCTACCCACTGCGGGCGTCGGCGCGCTGCTGGCGCTAATGCTGAGCGGCAACGAACTGGATATCATCGCCATCATCGGCATTATCTTGCTGATCGGTATTGTGAAGAAAAACGCCATCATGATGATCGACTTCGCACTGGCCGCCGAGCGCGAACAAGGCATGCCACCGCGTGAAGCCATTTATCAGGCCTGCTTACTGCGCTTCCGCCCCATACTGATGACCACCATGGCGGCCCTGCTCGGTGCCCTGCCGTTGATGCTGAGTACCGGTGTCGGCGCCGAACTACGTCGGCCATTGGGGATCGCCATGGTCGGCGGACTGGTTCTCAGCCAGGTACTGACGCTGTTCACCACGCCGGTGATCTATCTGCTGTTTGATCGTCTGGCTCACGCCACGCGCCGTCGCTTTAAGCGTTCTGAGGCGCAGCCGTGAAGTTCTTCGCGCTGTTTATCCATCGCCCGGTAGCGACCACGCTGCTGACGCTGGCCATCGCGCTGGCCGGTATTCTCGGCTTCCGCTTGCTGCCGGTCGCACCGTTGCCTCAGTTGGATTTCCCGGTGATCGTCATCTCCGCCTCGCTGCCGGGTGCGTCGCCTGAAACCATGGCCGCTTCGGTGGCGACACCGCTGGAGCGTTCTCTGGGGCGCATTGCGGGCGTGAGTGAGATGACTTCCACCAGCTCACTCGGCAGCACGCGTGTGATTTTGGTGTTCGATTTTGATCGCGACATCAACGGCGCGGCGCGTGATGTGCAAGCAGCGATTAACGCGGCGCAAAGCCTGTTGCCAACCGGGATGCCGAGCCGTCCTACCTATCGCAAAGCCAACCCGTCCGATGCGCCGATCATGATCCTGACGTTGACCTCGGACATTTATAATCCCGGTCAGCTGTATGATTACGCCTCAACCCAGCTGGCGCAGAAGTTGTCGCAGATTCAGGGCGTGGGTGATGTCACGGTGGGCGGGAGTTCACTGCCTGCGGTGCGCGTAGACCTCAATCCACAGGCACTGTTTAATCAGGGCGTATCGCTCGATGCGGTGCGCACCGCGATCAGCAACGCCAATCAACGTCGTCCACAAGGCGCGATTGATGATGTCCAGCAGCGCTGGCAACTACGCACCAACGATGAACTGCAAACCGCCAGCGTGTATCAGCCGCTCGTGGTGCATTACAACAACGGTGCGGCGGTCAGACTGAGCGATGTGGCTAACGTGCAGGACTCGGTGCAGGACGTGCGTAACGCCGGGATGACCAATGGCAAACCGGCGGTGTTACTGGTGGTGCGTAAGTCGCCGGATGCCAACATTATCGAAACGGTGGATCGCATCCGCAGTGAAATGCCGCTGCTGCATGAGGTGATCCCTGCGGCTATCGACCTGCAAATTGCCCAGGATCGTTCCCCGACCATTCGCGCCTCGCTACAGGAAGTGGAGCAGTCGTTAATCATCGCGGTGGTGCTGGTTATTTTGGTGGTGTTTGTGTTCCTGCGTGATGCTCGCGCCACGCTGATCCCCGCCGCCGCGGTGCCGGTTTCGTTGATCGGCACCTTTGCCGCCATGTATTTGTGCGGTTTCAGTCTTAACAACCTGTCGCTGATGGCGCTCACCATCGCCACCGGATTTGTGGTCGATGACGCCATTGTGGTGCTGGAGAATATTGCGCGCCACGTCGAAGCGGGCATGAAACCGCTGCAAGCGGCGCTGACCGGCGTGCGCGAAGTGGGCTTTACCGTGCTGTCGATGAGCCTGTCACTGATTGCGGTGTTCCTGCCGCTGCTGATGATTGGCGGCATCATTGGCCGCTTCTTCTCTGAATTCGCCATCACCCTGTCGGTGGCGATCCTGATTTCGCTGTTTATCTCTATCACCCTGACGCCGATGATGTGCGCCTACCTGCTGAAACCCCAGGAAAAGCGCAGCCAGCCGCGCACGCGCGGTTTCGCCAAAGTGATGCTGAAAGTACAAAACGGCTATGCGCGCTCGCTGGGTTGGGTGTTGAATCACGCCATCTGGGTGTTGATGGTGCTGCTCGCGACCGTGGGATTGACGGTGTGGTTGTTTATCTCCATTCCCAAAACCTTTATGCCTGAGCAGGATACTGGGCGGCTGAACGGTTTTATCTCGGCGGATCAGAGCATTTCGTTCCAGGCGATGCGCGGCAAATTGCAGGATTTCATGAACATCATCAAAGCCGATCCGGCTGTGGATAATGTGACCGGGTTCACTGGCGGATCGCGTACCAACAGTGGATCAATGTTCGTTTCCCTCAAGCCCCTGTCTGAACGCAGCGAAAGCGCCCAGGAAGTGATCGCCCGTTTGCGTACCAAACTGGCAAAAGAGCCAGGTGCCAACCTCTATCTCAACGCGGTGCAGGATATTCGCATTGGCGGGCGTGAATCCAACGCCAGCTATCAGTACAGCTTACTGTCGGATAACCTCGCCGATCTGCGCGAGTGGGAGCCGAAAATTCGCCAGGCGTTTGCCGCGCTGCCCGAACTGGCCGACGTCAACTCGGATCAGCAGGATAACGGCAGTGAAATGGACCTGACTTATGACCGCGAAAGCATGGCGCGACTCGGCATCGAAGTCTCAACCGCCAATGCGCTGCTGAATAACGCCTTTGGCCAACGCCAAATCTCCACTATTTATCAGCCGCTCAATCAGTACAAAGTGGTGATGGAAGTCGATCCGCGCTACACCCAAGATATCAGTGCGCTTGATCAGATGTTCGTGATCAACAGCGATGGCAAAGCGATTCCACTCAGCTGGTTTGCCAAATGGCAGCCTGCCAATGCGCCGCTGTCGGTGAACCACGAAGGGTTATCCGCTGCCTCGACCATTTCATTTAACCTGCCGGAAGGGGTGTCTTTATCCCAGGCTTCTGAAGCCATCGATCGTACCGTGACGGCGCTGGGCGTGCCTTCCAGCGTGCGCGGTAGCTTTGCCGGAACAGCGCAGGTGTTTCAGCAGTCCCAATCCAATCAGCTTTACCTGATGCTAGCGGCGATTGCGGCGGTGTATATCGTGCTAGGAATTTTGTATGAGAGCTATGTGCATCCACTGACCATTCTCTCTACCCTGCCCTCGGCCGGTGTCGGTGCGCTGCTGGCCTTGGAACTGTTTAACACGCCGTTCAGTTTGATCGCGCTGATTGGGATATTGCTGCTGATTGGCATCGTGAAAAAGAACGCGATTATGATGGTGGATTTCGCGCTGGAGGCGCAGCGCAACGGTAATCTTACAGCGCGTGATGCGATTTTCATGGCCTGCCAACTGCGTTTCCGCCCGATTCTAATGACCACGCTGGCGGCACTGTTTGGCGCCCTGCCGCTGGTGCTGACCAGCGGCGACGGAGCCGAACTGCGACAACCGCTGGGCATCACCATTGCCGGTGGCCTAGTGATGAGCCAGCTGCTGACGCTGTACACCACGCCGGTGGTGTACATGATGATGGATAAGCTGAGTCGGCGTAAAAAAAGGATATTGGTTACAGAATGATCATGCTATACACCCTTGCTACATAGCATAAAGCGAGTAAACTTTATCCAGTAACAACTAAGGAGGTTTATATGTCTCAAGGTACCGTGTTCACAAGCAATCGTACGCAAAATGTGCGTATTCCTGCTGACGTACGCTTTCCTGATAACGTGAAAAATGTCACGGTGCGTGCGATTGGTAAAGAGCGCATTCTCACCCCAATTGAAAACGCCTGGGATAGTTTTTTCCTCGATGGCCCCAGCGTAAGCGATGATTTCATGAATGAGCGTGCATCACAGGAGCAATCTGACAGGGAAGATTTTTAATGTATCGTTATATGCTGGACACCAACATCGTCATCTATGTCATTAAACGCCGCCCGATAGAGGTTTTAGAACGATTTAATGCCAACGTCGGGCGCATGGTCATCTCATCAATTACGCTTGCTGAACTCGTTCATGGCGCGGAAAAAAGCGCTTATCCGGAAAAGAATCTACGCACGGTTGAAGACTTCATTTCACGTCTGGACGTGCTCAGTTACGATCAAAAGGCAGCATTTCATTACGGCTCGATTCGCGCTGACCTTGAAAAGAAAGGCACGCCCATTGGTCTGAATGATTTGCACATCGCTGCACATGCGAGAAGTGAAGCTCTCACACTCATTACCAACAACCTGCGCGAATTTTCACGGGTAAACGGGTTAATCAGCGAAAACTGGCTTTAATACAACGGTACTCTCCATGAACTCGCAAAACGCCACCGTGCGCTGGCAGCTGTGGATCGTCGCCTTTGGCTTTTTTATGCAGGCGCTGGACACCACTATCGTCAATACCGCCATTCCTTCGATGGCGCGCGATCTCAATGTTAGCCCGCTCAATATGCATTCGGTGATCGTGTCTTACGTATTAACCGTGGCCATCACTTTGCCAATTAGTGGCTGGCTGGCGGACCGCTTCGGCGTGCGTAATATCTTCTTCTGCGCCATTGTGCTGTTTAGTATCGGCTCGGTACTCTGCGCCTTTTCCACCTCGCTCGATCAACTGGTGATGGCGCGTGTGGTGCAAGGCATCGGCGGTGCGATGATGGTGCCGGTGGGACGCTTAACGGTAATGAAAATCGTGCCGCGCGAGCAGTACATGTCGGCGATGACTTTTGTCACCACCCCTGGGCAAATTGGCCCGCTACTTGGCCAGCGCTGGGCGG
>NZ_MLFR01000012.1 GCF_002095475.1 Pantoea rwandensis | reverse complement strand
CGCATGGATGCGACTGGCAGTTCGGGTTGGCCTGGATGGCCTTACCCGAACGGTCCGTCCGGCGCGACGTTGCAGCCGAAGGTACCGCGGAGCGGCGCGAGGACGGCCCGGCAGCGGCAGAGGTGCTGTGGCCCGCACTGAATCGCGCAAAAGAAAAGGCTGCCACTTCTAAAAATGGCAGCCTCACTCGAACAAAGCTTAATGAAATGCATTAGGGCTAAGTGCCGCCCGTTCAACATTACTGTGCAGGTGCGTCCTGTGAACTGCCTGCGCTGGCCGGCACATTACTTTCAGTGTCACGGCCATTTTTCTTGTAAACGATTTTCTGGCTATCGTTCTCACAGTGCCCTACAACCTGCCCACCCGCCTGATCGGCTTGATCATTGGGAACGATATCCAGCGTAAAGTCCGATTCGGCTACGCCATTACTGACGATCTTCTTACTGATATCCGCTCTAACACTCTCACAGGAGGCCTGCGCCAATACAGGCAGCGCCAGCATCGCCATCAACATCACTGCATTACGTTTTTTCATCACACTCTCCTTGGTTCTGAATTCCCTAGAAAACTATAGCAGCAACAGCGAATTAAGGTGCAACGGTACGGCCAGTGCGGCGATCGAGGCAACGTAAGGTATTCGGTTCCCAATAAGCGTTAACGTTGTAACTCTTTTCGCAGGAGTCACGAGTATCAAAAGCTTTATCCGCCTTATCAAACTCTTTCTCGACACGCGTGTTCACTTTGCCACGCAGATTTTTGGTGTCATTCCACTGCTCTTTGCTTTGACGCGCAGCTTCATTACTGGAAGCACTATTGCCGTTTTCAATAATCAGCCGATCGGTTTGTGCTGATGCCAGCGGTGCAGCCAGCAGCGCGCTGGAGGTCAATACGCCAGCCAGCAAAACAGAAAACAGTTTTTTCATTGTCATTTCCTTTAGTTAACAACAGCCCAGCCGGGAAAAGCGGCTGTAACAACCTTGGGCGCTAGTATATCATCGCTGCTTCTTTGCTCACCAGCGGTGAGCCGTCTGTTTAGGCTAGAGTGAGAATTTATATGCTGGTGAAAACCGCGTTACTGTTTTTTATCACTGCGATCGCAGAAATTGTTGGCTGTTTTCTGCCGTGGCTGTGGTTGAAGAAGGGGATGACGGCGTGGGTATTGGTGCCTGCGGCGGCCAGTCTGGCACTGTTTGTCTGGCTGCTGACCTTACATCCTGCTGCCAGTGGGCGTGTTTATGCAGCTTACGGCGGCGTGTACGTGATGACAGCGCTGATATGGTTGCGCGTGGTCGATGGCGTCAAATTAAGTGCATGGGATTGGGTTGGGGCGTTGGTGGCGTTTAGTGGCATGCTGATCATTGTCACCGGATGGGGTCGCGCGTAGGGCGCACACCGCAGGTGCGCCCTGAGTCAATATCAGCCCTTGTGCACTTTCAAACCGGCAAGCGTCTGTGCAACCGGCATGATTTCCAACGTGTTGATGTTGACGTGCTTAGGCAGAGTGGTCACCCAGTAAACCGCTTCAGTCACATCTTCTGCGGTCAACGCGGTAGTGCCTTCGTAAACCGCATCGGCGCGGCCATCATCGCCTTTGAAACGCACATTAGAGAATTCGGTGCCGCCCACTAAGCCGGGCTCAATATCGGTGACGCGCAGTGCGGTGCCATGTAAATCGGTACGCAGGTTAAGGCTGAACTGACGCACGAAAGCTTTGGTGGCGCCGTAAACGTTCCCGCCGAGATAAGGCCAGCTACCGGCGATGGAACCAATGTTCACAATATGCCCGACGTTGCGTTCCACCATGGCAGGGAGTACGGCGCGCGTCATATACACCAACCCTTTGTTGTTGGTGTCGATCATATTTTCCCAGTCTTCAATGTTCGCTTTGTGCGCTGGTTCGACACCCAGCGCCAGACCGGCATTGTTGACCAGCACATCAATATTGCGCCATTCAGCAGGCAAAGCCGCAATCGCTTCATCGATAGCAGCACGATTACGTACGTCCAACTGAACGGTATACAGATTGTCGCCCAACTCATCTTTCAAGTCTTTCAAACGTTCAGCACGACGTCCGCTGGCGATCACTTTGTGACCTGTAGCAATGAAGCGGCGAGTAATACTTTGACCAAAACCGGCAGTGGCACCCGTAACAAAAATAATCATCTCACTGTTCCTTAAATTATTGCACTTGAAGTTAACTGATTGATTTTAAGATTAAAAACAATCATTAAAGAAAAAGAGGCGTAAAGGCACTTAGTGATTACGTTGCCAGTTACGGATTGGTGATGTCAACCCAGTTAGGTTTGCGATGGAACATTCATGCCACAGAATGTAACACAATGACAAATAAGAAATTGATGGTTGTAAAGCAGCGGGGATAGTGAGGCCGACACCGGGTTGCAGCAGCGGCCTCGATAGTATCATTTAGCGGATATGGGTGAACGCCAGGTCCTGTGAACCTAAATAGAGGTCAGCGGCTAACGCTGTTTTGTCGTCATCAACCTGGAACTGAGTCACGCACTGTTGCAAGTTCACGACCTGTTGTTGCAGCGAGCTGGCCGCTGTTGCGACTTCAGAAACCAATGAAGCATTTTGCTGAGTCACGCCGTCCATCTGCTGAATGGCGATATTAATCTGTGAAATGCCACGCGTCTGTTCTCCAGAAGCCAGCATCACTTCATCCATGATCTCGACGACTTTCTTCACGTCGAGCATAACTTCATTCATGGTGACTCCAGCATCTTTGACTAATCCTGAACCCTGCTCAATATTGCTCAGTGAGTGATTGATCATACTGCCAATTTCCTTCGCGGCAGTGGCGCTGCGCTGGGCGAGCACCCGGACCTCCGAGGCTACAACAGCAAATCCGCGTCCTGCTTCACCGGCACGCGCCGCTTCAACCGCAGCGTTTAAGGCCAGCAGGTTGGTCTGGAAGGCTATACCGTCAATCACCCCGACAATATCACCAATTTTGGCTGAGCTTTTCTCGATTGAACTCATGGTCGCCACGACTTCGGATACAACATTTGCGCCACGAGAAGCTGAGTCCGAGGCCTTCTGAGAAAGGGCATTGGCTTTGCGGGTGTTATCTTCGTTATTTTGCACCGTTGCCATGATCTGCTCCATGCTGGAGGCGGTTTCGTCCAGCGAGGCAGCCTGCTGTTCAGTACGGCTGGAAAGATCGATATTACCGATGGCAATTTCTTCCACACCGGTGCCGATGGCGTTTGTACCATTGCGTACCATTAGCACCATGTTTTCCAACCCATCCCGCATGCGCTGTACTGCCGCGAAGAGTTGAGCAATTTCATTTTTACCGGAGATATCGATACGTGCGCGCAAATCGCCTTCTGCGATACGGTCAAATACCGTAATCACATGGTTAAGTGGTTTCACAATCAGATTGGTCATCACTGACCAAGCCAGGCCTGCAAGTACCAGCGCACAAGCAATACAAATGTAGAGCGTCAACTCCATGCGTTTAACTCGGGCACTGGAGTCATCATAAGCGACATCAATACTTTTTAATTTAAAGGCGACCAGCGCCTTTGAAGCCTGATCGAACGCACCATACAGCGTCGTTGATTTTCCAGCGCGCTGGCGGTACTCATCCAATTTACCGGCTTCCAGCGCGGCAAATGCCGGATTAATAAATTCCTTCATTAGCGCTTCACGCGTTGCGGCCATTTCAGCCGCAATCGGTTTCTCTGCTGAAGATTGCGGATACTTAAGGTATTCCTGCCATTTAGCACTGGCGTTATCTATCTTGCCTCTGGCACGCTCGAGTGCAATTTTGGCTTTTTCAGTGTCACCGTTGCGACGAGCGATTCATAGAGACGTAAGTCCAGTCGCCCACGTAATAATAATTCTGAGCTCTCATTCAGTGCGACCAGACCTGGTAATACCTCTGTATCCACAGTGGCAAAGGATTTATTACCGGACTGGACGGCAACCAATCCCAATATACCGACGAACAACAGTAATGCGGTCAATGAAAAAACCATCATGCTCAGTGCTGTGCGAATCTTTATCCTTCGAAACATCGTGTATTCCCTGATATTGATAAAATAGCGAGATGATAAATGTTGATAAATTAACGTACCAAGAAGCCACATTTGTGACTTCTTAATCGTTAACTTAAATCATGTTTAATTTGACGTTTTTAGTCTTTTGCCATGAAATTTTGCAGCTTCTGATGATAAAACTTGGCTTGCATCATGGTGCCGTGTCCGCTGGTTTCAGCACTTGCCGGTATAACAAATAACTCGGCATGTTTTATCTGATGTAACTCCCCTTGCAAAATGCCGGTTTCAACAGGGTTTCGTTCGTCATCTGCGGAATTAATAATGAGCATGGGGGCAGTAATACGGCTCAAACCAGGCATCGCGTTATAATTTGCGGATGAGTTCCAGATATAAATGAAATCGTTGGCATCTGCCGTCACCGGTGCAGCAAGACGCTCATCCACCAGTTTATCGGCTAAGGCGTGAGTAGGGGCTTTGTGCTGATAAGCCAGCGTGCCGCCTGTGGTTGCAATACTGAACATAATATTCGCCGTTTTCAGCGCAGGGGGTTGCTGCTGGTAATTCCCTTCAGCCCACGCCGGGTCGCCTTTAATCGATTCAATCAACATGCGGCGTAGCATCCAGTTGCGCCCAGACAACTCGTTAGGTTGCGAAGCATCGGCACCAGCTTATCCATCATGGTCGGGTACTTTTCCCCCCACAACCAGGTCTGCATGCCACCCATGGAATACCCCATTACGAGGCGTAGATGCGAGATCCCCAAACCTTCTTTAATTAACCGATATTGTGCGGTCACCATATCGTCATAATCGTAGTGCGGGAAGGCCATCCTTAAGCCATCAGAAGGTTTAGTTGATTTTCCTGACCCAATCCCTTCGGGGATAATAATGAAGTATTTGCGGATATCGAGGGCTTGGCCTGGACCAAAGAGCTCTGCTGCAAATCCTGGGGCGAGAAAGGCGCTCAAAGGCTGGTTAGTACCGTGAAGTAATAATACCGCCGGTTTATTCTTATCACCCAGTGTTATATAGTGAATACGCAGATCGTTGATTTTTTCACCGCTGTTAAAGCGAAATTCTTTCGCCACCCAGTCAGCCTCTTGTGGGGCAGGTAATTGACTGGCGGCGTGTGTCATTGGTGATAAGGTTAACAGAATGGCACCCGCCACTCCTGATATCATGCGATTAAACATAAATGTCGCTCTTATGTGATTTGCGGTTCCCTGGAAGTCAGATATTAGTTTTTAAAGAGATAAATCCCAATTAATATCAACGGCATTAAAAGAAAAGCAGACAATAATCTTTCTTTTTGAGTTTTAACAAGACGATTTTCATCCGGTTTTTCTTAAGCTAATATATCTGGCAGTGATTCTCCTTTTAATTGATGGGAGATATGATTAGCTCTTTGCACTTTTCCTCTTCTGTTTAAATGAAAACCCCACGGATTTATTGAAGTGTTGCTTTGCACCGGAATCGTGCATCACTGCACATCGTTGGCGCATCATCATCTTCCTGTTACCCCTTTTTAAGTGTGAATCCTCAGAGCTTTAAGTTTGCCCCAGGAGGCAACCGTTTGCGCATTCGTTTGCGTGCGTGAATTTAGCTCATTGAAAACAAACGCTATTTTCCTTTGTATTGGCATGTCTCTTGCAAATTGTTCTTAAGGCAATCATCTGCAACGACATGGTCCAAGGAATCGCTATGCCTTACGCCTCTGAAACTCTGCTGCGCGCCAGCTTTTTTGATATTACGGCTCTGGCTACCCAGCCAGATGACATCCTCGCCAACGCGCGCTATCTCGAAGATGGTCTGCTGACGTTGCGTGAGGGCAAAGTGGTCACGCTGGAAAGTTGGGAGATCGCAGAAGGGCGAGTTGATGTTACGCAGGTCATCGATCTGCGTGGCAAACTGATCGTCCCTGGCTTTATCGACACGCATATTCATTATCCGCAAACGGAGATGATCGGTGCTTTTGGTGAGCAATTACTGGAATGGTTGAATCAATATACTTTTCCGGTGGAGAGCCAATATCACTGCCCGAACCACGCTGAGCAGATGTCCGCCTTTTTCTTACAACAGTTGCTGGCGAACGGAACGACCAGTGCATTGGTATTTGGCACCGTCCATCCTCAGTCCGTGGACGCGCTTTTCAGTGCGGCAGAAAAACTGGATATGCGGCTGATTGCGGGAAAAGTCATGATGGACCGCAATGCGCCTGACTATCTGACAGAAACGCCAGAAGAGAGTTACCAGCAAACCAAAGCGTTGATTGAGCGTTGGCACCATCGAGGCCGCCTTAGCTATGCGCTGACACCGCGCTTTGCGCCAACCTCTTCACCTGAATTGCTGGAGAAGGTGCGCCAGTTGCGTGAAGCCTTCCCAGACACCTGGCTACATACGCATCTCAGCGAGAATCAACAGGAGATTGCGTGGGTTAAAGCTTTATTCCCTGAGCACGACGGCTATCTGGATGTGTATCACCAGCATCAACTCACCGGCAAACGCAGCGTGTTTGCGCACTGCCTGCATCTGGAGGATCGAGAGTGGCAATGCCTGCACGATACTGATTCATCGATCGCCTTTTGCCCGACGTCAAACCTGTTCCTTGGCAGTGGTCTGTTCAATATCAAACGCTGCTGGCAACAGGGGGTGCGTATGGGCGTCGGAACTGATGTGGGAGCAGGCACCACGTTCAGTATGCTGCAAACGCTGGGTGAGGCATACAAAGTCGGTCAACTGCAGCAGTACAAGCTCAGTGCCTGCGAAGCCTTTTATCATGCGACGTTAGGTGGCGCGCATGCGCTGGACCTGGATGACAAAATTGGCAACTTCAACGCCGGTAAAGAGGCCGATTTTGTAGTGCTTGACCCGGCAGTCTCCCCTCTGCAAAAACTGCGCAGCGTCAACAGCAAAGACATCTGGGAGCGGTTATTTGTGATGATGACGCTGGGCGATGATCGCAACATTTATCAAACCTGGGTCAGCGGCAGGCCAGTATGGCAGCAGGGTACACATCAGCCTGTTGAAGGTTGTTGCCAGCCGTCGAAACTGCCAGGATAGAAGCATCCCGCCGCACCTGTTGCGGCGTTGCTGATTATCAGGAGCGATAATGACTTCACGCGTTAATCCGTTTTTTACCGTCAGTCCCTTGCCTTATCAAACCCCGCCGTTTGATCTCATTCAGGAAGAGGATTTTCTACCCGCGCTGGAAGCCGGCATTGAAGAGAAACGGCAGGAAGTCGCAGCGATTGCCAGTAATAGTGAACCGGCGACCTTTGCCAACACTTATGAGGCATTAGAACGTTGTGGCCAACTGCTGAAACGCGTCAATATGGTGTTTGGAGCCATGACGTCGGCGAATACCAGCGATCGTCTGCAGGAGATTGATGAGTTAATCACGCCAAAGCTCACCGCGTTAAGTGATGAAATCCATCTTAATAGTCAGCTATTTGCCCGTATTGACAACGTTTATCAGCACCGCGGCTCACACTGCCCTGACGCAGAAGCTATGCGCCTGGTGGAAGTCACCTGGCAACAGTTCCAGCTTGCTGGGGCAAGCCTGAATAACGCCGATAAAGACCAGCTTCGTGCCTGCAATCAGGAGTTAGCCACACTCAGCACTCGTTTCGGTAATAAACTTCTCGCGGCAACAAAAGCAGGGGCCTATACCGTGAGTAGTCCCGCGGCGCTGGCCGGATTGAGTGAAGAGGAGCTGGCGCATGCCAAAGCCGCAGCAGAAGCGCGTGGGTTGAGTGGAGAGTGGCTGCTACCTCTGCAAAATACCACCCAGCAACCGGCATTACAGTCCCTGGAGGTCCGTGCAACGCGTGAGGCACTCTTCAATCAGGCACTGACCCGCAGCGAGCAAGGGGATGATAACGATACTCGCGCCATTGTGTTACGCATGGCGCAACTCCGCGCGCAACAAGCGAAACTGCTCGGTTTCAACACCTATGCAGAGTGGAGCATGCAGGATCAGATGGCGAAAACACCGGATGCTGCCTTTAGCTTTATGCGGAATATTGTACCCGCTGCCCGAGCGCGCGCCGAGCGCGAGGCCGCCGATATCCAGCAAGCCATTGAACAGCAGCACCATAGCTTCACATTACGGGCGTGGGACTGGAATTTTTATGCTGAGCAGGTGCGTAAGGCTAAATACGCGTTAGATGAGAGCCAAATTCGCCCCTACTTTGAACTGAACAGTGTGTTGGAAAGAGGTGTCTTCTGGTCCGCCAGTCAGCTGTTTGGCATTCGATTCCAGCAACGTCACGACTTGCCGGTCTATCATCCGGACGTCAACGTGTATGAAATCTTTGATGCGGATGACACGCCACTGGCGCTGTTCTACACCGATTTATACAAACGCGACAACAAAAGTGGTGGCGCATGGATGAGCAACTTCGTTGATCAAACGACATTGCTCGCGACCAAACCGGTGATTTACAACGTGTGTAACTACACCAAACCTCAGGCGGGCCAACCGGCGCTGCTGAGTTGGGATGAGGTGATTACGCTGTTCCACGAGTTTGGCCATGCGCTGCATGGTTTGTTCGCTTCGCAGCGCTATCCAAGCCTGTCAGGCACTGCCACGCCTCGTGATTTTGTCGAGTTTCCTTCACAGATTAATGAGCACTGGGCCAGCAACGAAGCAGTGTTTGCCAACTATGCGCGCCATTATCAGAGTGGTGAAGCCATGCCCGTTGAGTTGCGTGAGAAGATGGTTCGCGCATCGAAGTTCAACAAAGGCTATGACATGAGTGAACTGCTGGCGGCGGCGTTACTGGACCTGCAATGGCACTCGTTGACCACGCAAGACAACCCGCAGGATGTCAGCCACTTTGAGTTACAGGCGCTGTCCGCCGAGAACATGGCGTTGGCCGCTGTGCCGCCACGTTATCGTTCCAGCTACTTCCGCCACATCTGGGGAGGGGGTTACGCCGCGGGTTATTACGCCTATATCTGGACGCAGATGCTGGCAGATGACGGCTATCAGGCGTTTGTTGAGCGAGGAGGGCTCACTCGCGAGAACGGTCAGCAATTCCGTGAGCATATCCTGTCACGCGGCAACAGCAGCGATTTGCAGCATTTATGGCTGGCATGGCGCGGTAAAGCGCCAGAGATTGGTCCGATGTTGAAAAATCGCGGGTTGGAAGACGCGTAGTTGATCGGGCGCACCTGAATGCGCCCGTACCGCTTAACCCAACGGCCCCCCTTCGATGGTGTCACACATACCGGCCAGCACCCGCTCGCCGGTCTCATTTTTCAAATCCTCATACCACGCGGCCGTCACCGCGGCATCTTTTGCATGGGTCACATCGCAGCGTTTCCGCGCCTTCAACACCAAATCTTTGGTGCGTTCTACGCGTCGTGCTTCATAACGTTGCAGTGCATCTTCGATCCCGAGCGAATGTGATGCCACCGTTTGTGCCAGCACCACGGCATCTTCCATCGCGGCGCAGCCACCTTGTCCAATGTCTGGCGTCGTGCTGTGAGCCGCATCGCCAAGCAGCGCGACGCGCCCTTTTACAAAACGGCTAAAAGGCTCGATATCGTGAATTTCAACGCGATTGGTGGTCTCTGGGTTAATGGCGTCAATCAGGCGTTGCACCGGGGCGGCCCAGCCTTTGAAGTAGCCCTGTAAATCTGATTTAAGTGATAACCGATCTTCCGCTAATCCCTTCGGCAGCGGTACGTCAAAGAAGAAGTAAAAGCGGTCACCACTGACCGGCATCAGTGATACGCGCTTGCCTTCGCCGACAAACGTAGTCCACTGATCGGCGGGTGCGATACGCTCATCCACCGTGACCAAACCATTCCAGTTAACGTAACCGGCGTAGCGGCGTTCAACGTTTTCACCCAATACGTAGTGTCGAACCACCGAATGTGTTCCATCGGCGGCAACCAGAAAATCACCTTCGGCTTGGCTTCCATCGTCGAACCAGGCGCTGACACCGGTTGGCGTCTGTTCGACTTGGGTGACGCGCTTGCCAAATTGAATCCGCGACCGGCCATAGGTATCGAGCAACATCGCTTGCAATTCCGCTCGTGCAACCGGATAAGGGTACTCACCCACCTGTTGCACCAGCGGCGACATACTGAAACGGGTGAGGGTGCTACCGCTGTGCGCATCGTTGTAGGCCATAAATGCCATGTTGCCGCCCAGCGCGCGCAGGGGTTCTTTCATACCCAAGGCGTTCAAGCATTTGACCCCGTTTGGCCAAATAGAGATCGCCGCACCCACCGGCTTCATCTCTTTTACCGCTTCAAACACGGCAGTTTCAAATCCCGCTTTTTCGAGCGCAATCGCGGCGCTCATGCCACCTATACCCGCTCCAATGACTATCGCTTTCATATCTGTCTCCTTTGTCTCTTGATGAATACTTGCAACTTTTGTACCAAAGGAGGGGCAAATAGAGTGATTGATTTAACATAATGAATATAAAGGATTTAGTGTGTGGTGGTATTTTCATTGATGCACGTATATGGTGCGGAAAATTGCACGCATTAAGGGCGCTTATGCCCTTTGTCTGAATCGAAGGTTTCAGTGTGGTATTTGGTCATGAACGCGCCATACTTTCAGCATCAAGCGACGAGGAGTTTCCCATGAAGTGGATAATGGTTTTTACGCTGTTATTGAGTGTTAATGCCTTCGCGCAAACCCAATGGCAGCCAGAACGCAAAGCGCAAGTCGTGCAACTGACACCGGTTGCCGCTAAATGTGACCTCTCATCCTGTCAACAGAACTGCTATGTACAGCAATCGCAGTGCAAAAATGACAACGGCGGCGGCTGTGGTTCACTTGCACAAATTTGCGTACAAAACTGTTCCAGTCAGTGCAAGTAAATGAAATAAAACTGTCATAACAGGGTGCTAGCGTGTTTCCCCGGCAAGGTAATATTCTGATAACAGGGGAAAATAATGAAAACCCGCTTCACGCTGATTGCAACGGTTTTACTGCTGGCTCAGCAGGCACACGCGGCAACACTGCCGCAGGCTGCCGCACTCGCGGCACAGACCTCCACCGGCTCCACGCCGGTTTACACCCAACTTGAGCAGCAGTCGCTACAGGCTGAGCGCAAGTATCTGCAAGGCGATGGCACCACGCTTACCCGTGATGCGCTGGAAAAAGCCAAGCAAAACAGTACACAAGCTGATAAAGCATGGTTGAAAAAGAGCGGTTACGATTTCAACGTTAAGCAAAATCAGCAGGCGGGTATTGCGTTGCTCTCTGGCTTTAGCACGCTGCCTGCCAACGTACTGGACGCGAATCGTGCCACTGTCACCAATATCAACCTGAATGCCACGCAGAATACGCGCCATCAGGCACTGCAAGACGCGGAAGCGATCAGCAGCCTCTATTTCCTCTCCGATGCGATGGGTCCACGTTTGGGCAAAGCTTTCCTCGCCGCTTATGACAAAGGCGAAATCAGTAAAGCCGCCGCACTGATCAAAGCCAGCGAAGTCAGCACCAGCGCAGCGAAAAAACACTTCAACTACCCACGTCCTTTCCTGCATGAAGGCAACACCATTCATCTGGTGCCGGACGATGTGGTGGTGAAAGACAACGTGCGCTATACCGCTGATGGCGGTTCGTTCCCAAGTGGCCACACCAACACCGGCTATACCGACGCGCTGTTAATGGCAGAGATGGTGCCAGAACGCTTTGAGGCGCTGGTGACGCGCGGCGCGCGCTATGGCTACTCTCGCTTAGTGTTGGGCGTGCACTATCCACTGGATGTAATGGGGTCACGCATGGTGGCAGAGCGTAACGTTGCTACCTATCTAAACGATGCTCGTTATCAAGTGCTGTTCAAAGAAGCGCGCGATCAATTGCGTGCTGCGCTTGAGAAAGAGTGTGGTACTTCCCTGGCGGAGTGCGCACGCACAGTCGGTAAAGACGACCCTTATCGTTCACCTGACATGAAGCAGTTCTATCGCTTCACCCTCAATTACAATCTGCCGAAAGCCAACGTGAAAAATACAGCGGTTCAGGTTCCGCAAGGTGCAGAGATTTTGCTGAAAACGGCGTTGCCGCACCTTTCAGATGCGCAGATTCGCCAATTGATGGTGAAAACGGCACTGCCAAACGGTTACCCGTTGTCGGGTAATGCTGAGCAATCATTCTGGCAGCGGGTTGATTTGACCGCAGCCTACGCGTCAGCGAAGAAATAAGCACAACAGGGCGCGCTGTTGCAGTGCGCCCTGAGCAACCGTGCTTTGATCAATCGACGATAAAAAGTTTCGCGCCTTGGGTGGTTGAAGAGCGATGCGCTTCAGCATTATCCGCCACCTGATAACTCACTCCGGGGGTTAAGGTGAAGGTGCGACCATCGTCCAGTTCGGTCACCATTTCCCCTTCCAGGCACAGCAAAATATGCCCCTTACTGCACCAGTGATCTGCGAGGTATCCAGCCGAATACTCGACCATCCGCACGCGGATGTCGCCAAAACGTTGCGTGCGCCACAGTGCGAAGCCCGTGTCTCCAGGGTGCGTTTCTTCCTCGATGGTGTTCCAGTCGGTAATGCCAAACGGCAGCTGATTGATTTGCATGAACATATCCTTATTAAATTAATCAAACGTCCACTATTACCGCTTGGCTAAAAATAAGCCACAACAATCAGCCGACGTCACGCCACATTTCTCCCATCGCCAGTTCGAGTTTTTTGAATACCCGATAACGTGCATCATGAAAAGCAAACCGTTCCGGCCTCGGTAACCACTCGCCGGGATTAATCTGCACCGCCTGTTGCACTGCTGCCGCCAAATGTGGCCAGACACCAACCCCCACGCCGGCACAAAGTGCCGCACCTAAAGCGCCCGTTTCTTTGCATTCGGCTACACGGATAGGAATACCCAACACGTCGGCAAACATCTGAGGCCAGATGCAGCTTCGCGCCGCGCCGCCGGAGAGAATCGCCTGGGTAAAGGGAATACCTGCCGCGCGTAAGCGGTCGATGTGCGCACGATGCGCAAATGTCACGCCCTCGAACAGCGCAAACAGCATGTCAGCTCGGGTATGCCAGCCACCTAAACCGTAGAAACCCGCTTTAGCCGGTTCAGATTTGCGACCGGAGTAGAGGTAAGGGTGATAGAGCGGCAACTGGGCGTTGGGTTCGACGTGTGCCACCGTGTCGCTGCTGCGTGCGGCACCTTGTCCGCTGCGTCCATCATCAAATTCACGCAGAAACCAGTCCAGATTGGCGGCCGAAGTCGCACTGGCTTCAATCGCCATAAAGCGATCTTTCTCGATAATCGAGTTCATAAAAACCGGGCGCAAATAATCGGGTGTATCAACCACGACCTGATTGATACTCCAGGTGCCCGCCACGATGGAAGCTTGTCCCGTCTCCACCACACCTGACCCTACGGCACTGGCCACCACATCGAAAATCCCTGCAACCACGGGGATACCGGCAGGTAATCCCGTCAATCGTGCAGCCTGTTCAGTGACCTGACCCACCACCTCGCAGGATTCACGCAGCGGCGGCAGCAGGGCGAGGGCGTCTTCGATATCGTAGAGCGCCATTAGTTCACGACTGTAATTGCGTAGGCGATAGTCAATCAACCCGGCGCCTGCGGCATCGGAGTAGTCAGCACTGATCGCGCCACTCAGAAAATGTACAATCACATCCTTTGCACAGAGTAAATGCCCCAGTCGGCTCCAGCGATCGGGTTGATGCTGTTTGATCCAACTGATCAGCACCGGCGTTGCGGCGGGCCAGGGCTTTTGCAACGACAGACGATAAATCGCCTGATCTGCACCACTCAGCTCCAACGCCTGGACCGTAGCAAGGGCCCGATGATCAATAGATTGAATGCCAAACAGCGGTTGCTGCTGCTTGTTCAGCGCATACAAGCCATTGCCATGTCCTGCGGCCCCAACGGCAATGACTTCGCGCGGATCGCTGCCCGCCTGCTGAAGACAGCGGCTTACCGCCTGGCTCACGCCGTGCCAGATATCTTCCACTGGACGCTCGGCGTAGCCTTCCTGCGGCTGGTGGGTTTCACCGGCACACTCGGCGACCGAGAGCACGCGCCCGCTGAGGTCAAACAGCACTGCCTTGATCATCGTGTTTCCGGCATCAATGCCGAGAATTTGACTCATATCTCCGACTCCGTTTGACTGGCGAAGACGGCGCACCGCTTAAGCGCCGGTGCAGGTCATGCTTAACCCTGCTGATAAATTTCCAGAGCATCCGGGCCGCTGGCACCCTGATGAATGATCGCCATTAAAGCCTTGACCACACGCGAGGGATTATCGTGCTGATAGACATTACGGCCGTACACCATGCCGCTGGCGCCTTGCGCCATTAACGCAGCACTTTTTGCCAGCACCGGCCCAAGCTCGCCTTTGCCGCCGCCGCGCACCAGCGTTGGGCAGCGCGCGGCTTCCACCACGCGATGAAAATCCTCAACATTTTCCGTTGGATCAGCTTTGATGATGTCTGCACCTAACTCCCGTGCTAAACGCACCAGCGGCACAATTTTTTCCACGTCCCCCAATGAACCATATGCCGCACCTTGCCCGGCCGGCGCCATCACCAAGGGTTCAATCATCAGCGGCATCCCATAGCGATCGCACGCCTGGCGCAGCCGACCAATATTTTCCACGCACATGCGGAAAATGCCTGGCTCATCGGGGATCAAATAGAGATTAACCACCACTGCGGCGGCATCCATTTGCAAGGCGGCGAGAATAGGCTCATCAGGATTGTGCAGTACTGCCCACATTTCGCGGTGACGAGCGGCGTTGTAGGCGTTCCCGACGTCGGTACGCATCACTAATGCGGGTTTGCGTTCGGCAACCCGTTGCAGCAAATCGGCTTGGCCATAATTCACCTGAATCGCATCTGGCTGGGCCGCGATCAGGTTCTCCATCACGCCCTCAATATTCTCCAGCCCAATAAGAAAGTCAGGCTCGTTGGCGATACCGTGGTCGATGGCGACATCAAGGCATTTGCCGTGGTGAAACAGACGGTTCATACGCACTTTATTGGTGACTAGCATGGTGGACTTCCTCCTGAAAAACAGTGGGGTCAAGGTCTTTAAGGCCGTGCCAGCGCGCCAGGCTGGCGCAGCTTCGTTGCAGATGTTGCACACGCTGGAGATCACTCCAAGCCAGTGCGGTGGCCAGCAGATGTGAAATCTCCTCTATCAGCAGCGGAGTCAGTTCGCCGCAGATAGCCAGTGACGTCCGGCGTACTAACAGGTCCTCCAGTTGCCGAACCTGCTCATGTTCAATCAGATAGCGCAATTCCAGTGCGCTGTAAGCTTGATGATGTTGCAGAGGCTGCTCCCCCTGTTGTTGGATCTCTTGCAGGATTGGCAAGGCGCGCGAACCATAGCGCTTCACTAATTGCGTCACACGCGCAAGGGGTAACGCATACTGCTGAGCAAGTTGGTTAAGCCTGCGGGTTTGCTCAGAGGGTTTTGGAAAGTCCCGACCGCCCCCAATGGGCAGGTTATCGCTCGACAGACGGCGCTTTTCACCGATCAGCCGCAGCACCCGGTCTGCGGCTTCTTCACCAAACTGACGGAAGGTGGTCCATTTCCCGCCCACCAGACATAACAGGCTATAGGCATGTGCAGCGTCGGGCGGCAGCAGGATTAATGAGTGGTTGCGCGATATTTGCCCATTCACTTTCGCGTCGCTGGCGGGTAGCGGACGAACACCGCAGAAGGTGTAGAGGATGGCGGACTCAGTGACCACCACGTCGGGGAACACGAAACGCAGTGATTCGAGGATGTAGGCTTTCTCATCTTCCTCACAGACAACGCTATCGGGGTCCTCCACACGGATATCGGTAGAACCCAACAGCACTTTGCTAAACCAGGGGAACATGATGCACACACGGCCTTCCTGGTTTTCGAAATAGACCATTTCACCGTCGAGCATCTGTAACAATTCAGGATGATCAAGAATCAGGTGTGAACCTTTGGTGCCACCAATCAACTTCGCCGATTTTTCCGTTGGGGCGAGGCGTTGATTGAGCTGGTCTATCCATGCACCGCCGGCATTCACCAGCACATGGGGTTGCAGGGTAAAATGCTCACCGCTTAAGGCGTCCTGCAAGGTGACAGATTCTCCATCTGCACTCACCAATTGCATATAGTTGAGCGCCAGGGCATCCGGACAGGCGCTTTCGGCATCTTCGATCAGCTCATAACCGAGTCGCTCCGGGGCGCTGATCCATGCATCGTAATAACTGGCACTGTACTTCACCCAAGGCGCAAAGCCAGGCCAACGATCGCGTGTGGCAGCTTCTGCACGCACCTGATGCTTGGGCATTGACCCGTACTGCCGGGTGTAAATGTCGTAAAGGCTCAGACCCGTTTTGATCAATAAAGCTCCGCGTCGCGTGGGTTTGTCGCTCAGGCGAAGAAAGCGGCGCGTGGCGTTGATCAGACCGCCGCCGAGGTTGTCAATCGGTACCGTGGTACGCAGGGGGAATACATAGTGAGAAGCGTTCTTCAACAGTCGATCACGTTCGGTCACGGACTCCTTAACCAGCGTAAATTCACCGGTTTCCAGATAGCGTAATCCGCCGTGAACCATGCGGGATAAGGCACCACTCGCGGCCTGACACCAGTCACCTTTTTCCACCATAATCACCGGAATGCCTTGTAATGCCAGTTCACGAAACGTACTGATGCCGTTGATGCCGCCGCCGACAATCAGGACTGGCGTCGTGGTGCGCTGCCGTAAGGCGCTGAGTCGCTGTTCGCGTGTTGCATTATTCTCCATGGATTGCTCCCCGGCTCATGGTCATATCGAGTACACCTGCGGCAGTGGATTCATCCGTGACGATGCCTTTTAGCCATTGCCCTCGCAGTGCACAGCGGATGGGATCCACCTTGTCTCGTCCAGCCACCACTGCCATGGAAAAAGGAATACGTTGCAGCTCTGCGAGTGTCAGGCCCACCAGCCTCTGGTTGTCGTCGAAAGGCGCGGGTTGGCCTTGTGAGTCCAACAGCCAAGCCAGCAGTTCACTGCGTGCTCCGCTGGTTTCGATGCTGGCTGACGCGTGACGTGCTGCCAGGTTTAAATCGTAGTAGCTGGAACTGTCGCTGTGAATCGACCCCAGTCCCACCACGGCGATCGAGGCGTTGCGTGCTTTTTCCAGTACCTGATCCACGGCACTGATGCGCATCAGCATGTCGCGCTCAGCAGCAGAATCGGTAAAGAGTGGGGCGTGAATTTGCCAGGCATGCCCCCCAAGCCGTGCCGCCATTTCTGATGCAACATGGTTTACATCGGTATAGTGCTTGCCCTGTACGCAGCCCAGTGCGGGGACGACCTGAACATCATATTTGCGCGCAGGGTGTAAGGCTTCCACTAAAGCGCTAACACCTTTGCCCCCCGTAATGGCAATCACATCGCCATCTTTGAGGCGAGAGAGCAGATATTCTGCCGCCGCGACGCCCACCATCTGTAAATTATGTTCCTCGCTGCGAGCCACATTGGGTGCGACGACAACTTGCTGCAACTGTGCGACTCGCGCCAGGTCACTCTCCAATTGATGGGCCGAGAGCCAAGGGGACTTAATCGTAATCTCCACCATGCCGCTCTCTTTACCTTGACGAATCAGGCGATTAACGCTGGCGACGGACAGGTCTGTTTCAGCTGCAATCTCTGACTGTTTTTTGCCATCAAGGTAGTACATCACCAGCACCTGATAGATTTGTCGGGCGCTGTGGAATGCAGGGTGTTCATTTACCATTTCCATTAAGGTTTCATCCTTATGCCGCGCGATATTTATTCAGCAGATGGTCAATCGATACGGCAGCCAACAAGATCAACCCTTTGATCAGGTCTTGCCAGTAGACCGACACGTTAATCAGAATTAGTGAGCTGGTGACGATGGAGAGCAGGGCTACACCCAATACCGCACCGAGGATGGATCCGGTCCCGCCTTTCAAACTGGCACCGCCAATCACGGCAGCAGCAATCACGTTCAATTCCATACCGACGCCAAAGGTGGGGGTAGCAGAACCGAGACGCGCCATGTAGATGATGCCCGCGACGCCTGCCAGCGTGGAAGTCAACACCGTGACCCACAACTTGATTCGATTGATGTTGATGCCTGAATAGGCTGCAGCACGTTCATTACTGCCGGTGTAAAACACCTTGCGGAATAGCGTGGCCTTGCGCAGCAAAAAGTCGAAAAGGGCAACCAGCACGAAGAACAGAATGATGACGAAGGGGATGCCCCACAGCGCCCCCTGACCAAGAAACTTGAAGCTGGCTGGAAGGGTGAACAGTGAAAGCGGGGTACCTTGGGTAATGATCATACATAACCCGCGGACTATCACCATGGCTGCCAGTGAGGCGATAAAGTGGCTGAGGCCAATTTTGGTGACCGTAAGTCCCATTAACAATCCCACTAATGCGGCAGCGACAATACCGCCAAGGCTGGCAAGCCAAGGGTCGATTCCACTCAGAAAGAGCTGGCCTGCAACCACCATTGAGAGGCATACCACCGCGCCGACAGACAGGTCGATACCGCCGACAATCAATAGAATGGTCATGCCGATCACCACAATGCCCTCAATCGAAAACGACAGCAGCATGGCTTTCATGTTGGCCCAGGTCAGGAAATAGGGTGAAGTAAAACTCATCACCACAAAGATCAGCGCAATAATGACGATCAAGCCGATTTCGCGCTGTTTATGCAGACCGCCGAACAGGGACAGCCGGGATTTTCCAGCAGTGGGCAAGGTCGTGTTCATGGTCATAGGGCCTCCGCTTGCGTTGCGATGCCAGCTGCGAGCCGCATCAGATTCTCTTCTGTCATCGCTGCTCCCGTGACTTCACCACTGATTCGTCCTTCATGAATGACAATAATGCGATCACAAAGTCCGATCAGCTCAGGCAGTTCCGACGAAATCACAACCAAACCGACCCCGTTGCCTGCCAGATTAGCGAGTATTTGATATATTTCCGCTTTAGCGCTCACATCCACGCCACGTGTGGGCTCATCCAGAAACACGATTTCCGGCTGCACCGACAGCACGCGTGCCAGCGCCACTTTTTGCTGATTGCCACCTGAAAGTGACGATACTGGGTCGCTTAGCTTGCCGCGTTTTAGTTTGACCTGCTGTGCCAGAGCTTCCGCTTGCAGACGTTCACGACGCGGGCTGAGCGTTAAGCCGTGATGGCTGACAGCACGGATGTCCAATGCGGAGATATTCCAGTCAATTGGCATCGCCAGAAACAGTCCCGCGTCTTTGCGATCTTCAGATAAATAGACCATGCGCTGCTGAATACTCGCCGCATAATCCTTTAATCGCACCGGTTCACCTTTAATACGGATACTGCCGCGAGTGAGCGGCTGCAGTGCGCAAATACCCTGCGCAATCTCGCTGCGACCAGCACCCATCAAGCCGCCAATCCCGAGGATTTCCCCCGGACGCAGGTTAAAATGGATATCGTGAAAGCGTTTCCCATCACTGATATTCCGCACTTCCAGTAAAGGCGGAGCGTCATTGACGGGCCGTTTATCAGGGTAGAGTTGTGACAACTCTCGGCCGACTAATCGCGTGATCACCTCATCTGCCGTCATGCTAGCGAGGGGGGCACTGTGAACGGTACGGCCATCGCGCAGGATAGTGATGTGCTGGCAGAGCGCGAAAATCTCCGCCATGCGATGGCTGATATACACCACCGTCATGCCCTGATCGCGCAGTTGGCGCACAATGCTAAACAGCGTCTGCGCTTCTGGCTCGGTGAGGGCAGCGGTGGGTTCGTCGAGGATCAGCAGCCGGCAATCTAACGTGAGGGCTTTCGCTATCTCAACTAACTGCTGCTGCGACAGCGACAGCTCACCCACCTTTTTACTCACGGGAATAGGGGCGAGGCGGTTCATCACCTGCTGCGCGCGTTCCCGCAACGCTTTGTGTGGTAACAGCAGGCCGCGCTGTTGATGTGCCATCCAGATATTTTCATAAATACTGATATCCGGGCACAGGGCGATCTCTTGGTGTACTAAACCGATGCCCAACTGCTGCGCTTCACGCGGTGAGCGGATGGTCACGGGTTTCCCATCCAGCCATATTTCACCGCTATCCGGGCGCAGGATGCCGTCAATGATGTTCATCAGGGTCGATTTTCCGGCTCCATTTTCACCCGCCAACGCGTGAATCTCACCGGCCTGCAATGTGAGGTCGACCTCCTGCAATGCCTTGACGGCACCAAAACGTTTACTGATACCGCGCAGTTCCAGCAGTGCTGTCATGATCGGCTCCTTACTCGTTAATGCCTTTGGTGCCACGGCGTTTCAGATAACTATCCCAACGAAAATCGTCGGCATTGTCTTTAGTGACAACCGCGTAACCGTTATCAAGAATGGGGAACGAGAAGGGATTGACGCCTTGACGTTTAGCGTCATTCATTGGGTCAATGAGCTCTGGATGAGCGGCAAGGAATAGAGTCATAAAGCCCATATAACCCTGAATACCCTGATTCGGGTTGATGGCACCAAATACCTGTCCGCTTTTGATCATATCCAACACTTTGGCATTGACGTCCACCGTCATGACTTTCACTTTGCCGCCATTTTCCGCCACCGCTTGCGCAGCACCAATCGCCGAACTGGCTTCCGGCATAAAGATGCCTTTCAGATTGGGGTGAGCTTGCAACATCGACAGCACAGCGTTGTAGGCTTTGGAAGGGTCCTGATAAGTTGCCGCGCGCGCCACTAACTTGCTGTCGGGGAATGCCGCTTTCATTTCATTGACGAATGCTGTGACTCTGCGGTCGTGGTTATCCTGGCCGGGATTCTCTAAAACGGCGAATTCGGCATCTTTACCCATGGCTTTACCTAACTCATCTGCCGCAGCTTTTCCTTCACGGAAGTTGTCAGACGTGATGTAGGCGACGCGTTTACTGTTGGGCGAATCAGCAGCAAAAGTCACTACCGGAATGCCCATTTCGGCAGCGCGGTTGATCGGCTCAATAAAAGGATCAGGATTCATGGGATGAAGGAAAATCCCCGCCGGTTTTTGTGCCAGAATCTGTTCAAAGCTGGCTAACTGTTGGTTGACGTCATAAGCGGGAGTCCCACCGTACACCGTTTTACAACCCAACTGGTGCGCGGCTTGTTTGAACATTTCATAGACCGGAAACCAATATTCAACACCGGTTACCATGACGTTCATGTAGTAAGTTTCGCCGGGTTTGCAGCGAAATTGTGGTGTGTCGTCGGCAGCCTGTGATGTGCTGACAAGTGTGCTGGCGAGAGTGAGGCCAGCCAGAATTGAGGCGATCTTTCTCATGTTTTTCCCCGGAGCAGACGCTGAATATTGAAGGCTCAGCCGTGACAACTAAACGCGGTAAAACGAGCCGGGGTAGGTGCTGAAAATTATTTCTGATGCCTGAAATAATTTTCATAAGCTATAAAAGCTGGCGGGGAAAAGATCAATTAACGGTTAATGAAATGTTTCATGGTTGTGATCACCTTCACTTTCTCAGTGTTAGCACAACATTGGGTTTGGCGATTAATTGGCAGGATTTTATAATCACGCGCTGAAATCATGTATTCACTGAACGAAAAGGAATTTTCATGCTTAAACAACTGACGGTATTGGCGTTGCTGGCGGGTGGCAATGCACTGGCGCACGCTGCTTCGCCCGACACCATCATTAAACCATTAATGCAGCAATATCAGATACCTGGCATGGCTGTCGCCATTCTGCATGACGGTAAAACTGAATTTTACAATTACGGCGTGGCGTCAAAGGAAACCCTTCAGCCAATTTCAGAGCAGACGCTGTTTGAGATGGGTTCGTTGAGCAAAACCTTTACCGCGACATTAGCCAGTTATGCTGCACAGCAGAAAAAACTGCAGTTTAGCGATAAAGCCAGTCAATGGTTGCCAGAACTTAAGGGCAGTGCATTTGATCAGGTTTCGCTGCTGAATCTTGCTACGCACACCGCCGGAACGCCTTTATTTGTGCCTGATGAGGTGACGAATCAGCAACAGCTGATGGACTGGTATAAACACTGGCAGCCAAATGCCAAACCCGGCAGTGTGCGAGTTTATTCCAATCTGGGTATTGGCATGCTGGGGATGATTGCTGCAAAAAGTCTGCAGCAGCCGTTCATCAGCGCGATGGAGCAACAATTGCTGCCGGCCATGGGCATGCACCACACCTTTATTCAGGTGCCCGCTTCTGCCATGGGCCAGTATGCACAGGGTTACAACAAACAGGATAAGCCGGTACGTGTGACGCCTGGGCCGTTGGATGCGGAGTCTTATGGGCTGAAATCCACCTCCGCCGACCTGATACGTTGGCTTTCTATTCAGCTGAACGAGCAGAAAGTCGCCCCTGAATGGCAGCAGGCGATTGCCCGCACGCATCAAGGCTATTACCAGACCGATGCCTTCACTCAAGCGATGATGTGGGAATATTATCCGCTGCCTGTCAGCCAGCAACAGCTCGTCGATGGCAACAGCAGTCAACGCATCTTGAAAGGGATGTCAGCGACGTTAATCTCGCCACCACAGGCAGCTCCTCAACAGGCGTGGTTTAACAAGACAGGTTCGACTAACGGTTTCTCAACCTATGCCGTGTTTATTCCGTCACAGAAAATTGCCGTCATTATGCTGGCGAATAAATGGTTCCCGAATGATGACCGCGTGGTCGCTGCGGATAAAATCATTCAGCAATTGAGCAAGTAAAGCTTAACCCAGGGCGCAGATTGCGCCCTGACGCTATTTTCGGGCATCCAACGCCAGTTTAACGGCCATTCCCGCCAATATGGTAGCCATCATCCAGCGTTGCATGCCTTGCGTTAGTCATCACTGATTATGCCGTGAATGCTTCGTCGCAGACAACGCACGTTTTCAGACTGACAGCGGGAATAAGCTGGGTTAATTTGAGTCTGCTTTTATTTTTTATTTAAAAGGGAGATGAATATGACGGTTCCTGTTGTTGCACTGCTGACTGCAAAACCAGGCTGTGAAAATAAAGCTGAGCAATTATTTCGTGGTGTTATTGAAGAGACATTACGTGAAGAAGGATGTATCACTTATCAGCTGAATATTGACAGCAAAAATCCACGTCGCTTTGTCTGGACTGAAGAGTGGGCCAGCCAGGCTCTGCTGGATAAGCATCTTCAAGCGCCACATATTGTCAAACTGTTCGCCGACCTGGAGCCTTTATTAGAACAGGCCGAAGTCGTGGCATTACGTAAAGTTGCGGGTGGCAACGCGTAACGAATGATGAAGCAGGCTGCGGTCTGCTTTTTTATTTTCTGAACGAAGCGAGTCTGAAATGAGATACGCGTCGTCAGTGGTTTGATTCACAGGCCTGATATTGGGTAGGGTATTCAGAGAGAAACGATGAGAACACAAAAACGTTGTATGGGTTATGTTGCGATTGTGGTGGATGACTACGATCGTGCGATTGAATATTACACGCAGAAATTAGGTTTTCATTTAATCGAAGATACACCACAACCGGGTAAGCGCTGGGTCGTGGTGAATCCAAACCCGCAAAGTGACTGTAACCTACTGTTAGCGCAGGCATCCAACGAGCGCCAGCAGGGTTTTGTTGGCAACCAATGTGGCGGTCGCGTATTTCTGTTCTTGCAGACGGATGACTTCTGGCGCGATTACCACCAGATGAAAGCCAACGGCGTCACGTTCTGTGAACAACCGCGTGAAGAGGAATATGGCATCGTGGTGGTATTTGAAGATATTTACGGCAACCGCTGGGATCTGTATCAGAACAAATAGTGGGCTCATTAGATTTCGAGATTAAAATAGGTTTTTTGAGCACCTTTCTATCAAAGAACCACAATAACCCTGCGAGACCATTATGCTTATCACCTTCAGTGGCTTACCCGGTACGGGAAAAAGCACCATCGCGCGCTTGTTAGCCCGGCAGTTAAGTGCAGTTTATTTGCGTGTCGACAGTGTTGAGCAAGCGCTTCGCGTAGCAGATCAACCTATCGGCCCAGAAGGCTACTTTGTAACCTATGCCGTCGCACGGGAGAATTTGCTATTGGGCTCCACGGTGATTACGGATTCCGTTAACGACCTGATGCAGATTCGTGATGCCTATCGTGATATTGCATTACTGAGTGGCACCGCGATTCTGGAGGTGGAAATCATCTGTTCCGACAAGAATAAACATCGTTTTCGTGTCGAAAACAGGGTTGCAGATATCAAAGGCCATATATTGCCAAGCTGGCAGGCGGTGGAGCAGCGTGAATATCAACCCTGGCAGCGTGATCGGCTGCAACTGGATAGCGCACTGTTATCAGCGCAACAGTGCGTAGATCGTATCGTGCTGGAGATGCACGGATAGATCAAAAAGTCGGCTTCATGCAGCGATTCAGGGGGCGATAGTGGAAACCTGAAATTAGTTGGCTCCCCACTTTAAAGAGATAAATCCGCGCGCTGAATTTCTCATCGGCCAGCGGATCAATATATTTTCCGACTAGCGGGTCTTGTGTGTCGGGTCCAGCAATGCGGAATGATTTTTCAGTTGATGCCGTCAAAGAGTCAATGTGATAGGTGTAATCAAGATTGACTGTTCTATCCACATTGATCTTTCGCTCATCGCCTTGCGGTGAAATAAAGGCCAGGTAAGCATTGAGATGACCTTCACGGCTACCCCGCAGGATGTCCCAATATCCATGACTGATCACGGTACGTTCAGGCTCATCGTAAATGATTAAGGTTTCGCTACGACAGTCACCGGAGAAGGGTTGTAGCAAATAAGGCAACGAAAACCACCCCAAGAACATCATCAACAGGCAGCTCGCGGCAGTAAAGGCAACTTTCATGGGTGATTTCTCCCAATAACCGCCATCGATTCACAGTCAGAAGTTTCTGCTTCAATGTCGCCATTGCAGATAAATAGGTTTATCGAATTGCCATGGTCAGAATTGATGTAAATCTTACTGTTTTGTGTGGTTTGTATTTTCATCTTAATAAGCCAATAGTTCACGCGGGACATCAACTCGGCATTATTGTTTTCTACGTAATTTGAAATATAGAAGATGCGTCCGTCTTGGTTAACGGCTTCGCTGTAATGAAGTGGGTGAATAAACTGTTGACTGCGAAGATAAGCACCCGTAGCAAAGAACAAACAAAATAAGAAGAGAACGAAAATAATCAGTTTCGGTTGAGATGCTTTTTGTTTCACAGCGATGGGGGAGTGCTGTAATGGATAAGTGTTAGGATGATCCTCCTCCTTTACAGTTTCAAACGCCGAACGCTGTTCAATCATCAGAAATTCATGGGTATCTGGCACGACATTGATGTAGTCAGGTTTTAATCGATAACCCGCATAACCCTGTGTTTCGAGGATTTCCTCCACGACACCTAATGACGCAAGAGATTTACGGAGGCGAAAGAGGGTTTGTCTGACAGTATTTTCTGATACCACAGTACCATACTGTTTCCAGCAGGCATCTTGTAGCCTCTCTTTGGAAATAATTTCACCTGCGTGCTCACACAGAAACGTCAGGCATATTTTGCTTTGCCTGCTGAGTAGCACTTCCTTATCTCCTAGTCGTATAAGACCAGAATCGGTAAAAAATAACATATTCAAGTTCGACCTTGACCTCACTACACACAGCAGGCGTTTCAACCTCAGATGCGATAAGTATAACATGAGTCCCAAGAAGGTCTTCTGGGCATTTTAGGGCGAGGAAAAGCTGTTGTAACCGCTTTGTCACCACTTCAAAGGATTGATTTAAATGCTTATTATTTACAGCTGGTGACTTATGTGTGACATGAGCGCCGGTGTGTTGAAAGCGGCATTGCCGATGAATAATATTCGCATCAGATTAATCGCATGTCCTGAGTTAATATATTTTTAAAAGTGTTATCTAAATGTACTGCGATTTTATTGATTTGATTTTTTAATGCAGCCTTTACAGAAAGAAGCGAGAGATATGCTTAATCATAAAAACAAAAACATAATGGTCATCACACCTAACCCTATTACTTACTACGGTATCCGCGCGATGCTAACGACGCTTCCATACATTAATGTGGCACACTGCCCGATCCATTTCCGTGATGAAGCACCCACTCATATCGAGAGGGGCATGCATATGGTGATTATTGATACTGAAATTGCGAATGCTGATATTATTTCGGAACTCATTAAGTCTTGCTCACTATCATCGTCGGTTGTTATTTTGACTCATGCACTAGATTATAAAACAACGCAGAAATATAAGATGATGAATGTGCGTGCAATACTACAAAGAAAAAGCAGTCAAAAAGAGGTTGAAAGTGCAGTTTTCTCTGTATTAGAGAATAATGAATGGGGGTTCGAAGACCACCCTCGCCAATTAAGGCGCGGCTTTACTGCTAGAGAGTTATCGCCTTCCATAAAAGATGAGCAGGCGATGCTGTCTTTATCTGCCACAGAAAGAACCATTATCCGTTCAATTTATCGTGGCAGGACGGTCACTGATATCGCTGTCGCTAAAGAGAAGAGTATCAAAACCATCAGCAGCCAAAAACAGGCCGCTATGCGCAAGCTTAATGTGAAGAACCTTGCGGAACTCCATGTTCGCTATCATCGCTATCTCGATTAACTTCCTGTGTTCGAAACTCCCTTCACGCTTCATACGAAAGCTTAAAGTGACGGTTTAATGTGACTGATATCATAAAATCACGCAATTTATGTTGGTTAACTGCTGTTCAATTGTTATGAATGAAGCGTAAATTAGTTTCGAACGAAGAAATCGGAGCAACGCTATGAACACAATCTTCACCTCAGAACAACAACCAGATGATTTCAAACACAACGTACGCTTGATGAAGAGAGTGCTTAGAGAGCAAATCGGCGATGTCGAAGGGCTGTTTGAGCAAGTGAGAAGCAAAATTGTTAACGAGATAGCGGCAGCACGTGCAGAAGAGGCGCAGAAAGGCACTGCATGGCCGCAACTCAGCTGGGATGAGATCGCAGAAGGTCGCGTAAGCGATGAGGTGAAGGCGCATATTCGCCGTCGTGGTTGTGTGGTGGTGAAACAGACCTTCTCGCGCGACCAGGCATTATGCTGGGACGAATCGATGCTCAAATACCTTGATGACAATCATTTCGATCAGGTCTATCAAGGCCCGGGTGATAATTTCTTTGGCAGCCTTGATGCGTCACGCCCCGAAATCTATCCCATCTATTGGAGCGAGGCGCAGATGACGGCGCGCCAAAGCGATGCGATGGCAAAAACACAATCATTCCTCAACCACCTCTGGACGTTCGAATCCCAGGGCAAACGCTGGTTTGACCCTGACGTCAGCATTATCTATCCCGATCGTATTCGCCGTCGCCTGCCTGGCACTACATCGAAAGGTTTGGGTGCACATACCGATTCCGGTGCGCTGGAACGATGGTTATTACCGGCTTATCAGAGGGTCTTTGGCAAGATCTTCAACAATCAATTCGACCAATATGATCCTTGGGATGCCGCACATCGTACCGAGGTGAATGAATACCAAGCAGGCACCACCACCAAATGCTCGGTATTTCGCACCTTCCAGGGCTGGACTGCGCTGTCGGATATGCAACTCGGCCAAGGGCTGCTGCATGTGGTGCCAGTTCCAGAAGCCATGGCGTATATGCTGCTGCGTCCGCTGCTCAAAGATGTGCCCGAAGATGAACTCTGCGGCGTTGCACCGGGTAAAGTGCTACCGGTTTCAGAGCAGTGGCATCCAGAATTGATTCAGGGCTTGTGCTCTATCCCTGCCATGGAAGCTGGTGATTCGGTGTGGTGGCATTGTGATGTGATCCACTCTGTGGCGCCGGTTCAGGACCAAAAAGGCTGGGGTAATGTGATGTATATTCCGGCTGCTCCCATGTGTGAAAAAAATGCTGCTTATGCCGCTCATGTCGCAGAGTCATTGGCAACGGGCGCATCACCGGGTGATTTCCCTAAAGAGGATTATGAAGCCACCTGGCAGGATCGCTTCACTGTGGAATCATTGAATGTGAACGGACGCCGCAGTCTCGGCTTAAGTTGAATTTCTGGTAAGCTTGGTGAAAATTTAAGGACAGCAGGTGTTATGAACGCACGTCATCAGCAGATTATCCAACTGGTTAGCGAACGCGGCAGTGTAAGCGTCAACGAACTGGCGCTTACTACCGGTGTTTCAGAAGTCACCGTGCGCCAGGATCTCAATGTGTTGGAAAAGGGCGGCTTTCTGCGTCGCGTGCACGGTTCGGCCGTAACGCCAGAAAGTGATGATGTGGGTGCACGAATGCAGACGCGTTTTGCTGTGAAAAAACGTCTGGCAGAATATGCGGCATCTCTGGTGAATACAGGTGAAACGGTGTTTATCGAAGGGGGCAGCACGAATGCGTTGCTAGCACGCGAGCTAAGTGCCCGTGACGATATCACGATCATTACCGTCAGCCACTATATTGCCGGTTTACTGCGGGAAAAGGGTGGGGATGTGATTATCCTCGGTGGCCTGTTTCAGAGAAGCAGCGAGTCAGTAGTCGGTCCTTTAACACGACTGTGTATTCAAAATCTTAATTTCCACAAAGCCTTTATTGGTATCGACGGCTGGGATGCAGTCACCGGATTTACCGGCCGAGATATGCTGCGCTGCGATGTCGTCAATGCGATCATGGAAAAGCAAACGCATACCATTGCATTGACCGACTCGTCAAAGTTTGGGCAGATTCATCCCTACTCGCTGGCACCTTCACACCCTTTTAAGCAGGTGGTCACCGACGCAGAATTGGATGAGGGGTTTCAAAAAGCGTTTATCCTGCAGGGGACAATATTAAGCCTGGTGTAGACGTTCGTTATTGATTGTTCCTGCCGTTAAATTAAGACGTTACCCAATTTGCCGAAGGAATAGCATGTTTTTCGATATTCACTCCCACCGACTGCGCTATCGTCAAATCAACGCTGAAGATTGGCCGTTCTACCTTGCGCTGCAACACGACGAACAGGTAATGCAATTTGTGGCCGATCGCCTGCCTGAAACGACCATTCGCCGCGAAAAGTTCGAGGTGAGATTACCTGAGTGGCGCATAGGCAGCACCCACTGGCTGTGCCTGGTGATCATGGAAAAGAACAACACCACGCCGCTGGGATTGACGGGATTTATCGACCGGGGCGAGGGGATTGCTGAAGTCGGATTTATGTTGGCAAAATCAGCGCAAGGTCAGGGGTTTGGCGCGGAATCATTACGCGATATCAGCCAGTTTGCACTACGTGAATTAGGCTATCGCAAGTTGGTTGCCACCGTGACGGCTGGTAATGAGGCCTCACGTAAGACACTGCTGAAAGTCGGGTTCCAGCAAGAGGGCACACTGCGGAAAAGTTTTTTCCTTGGCGGTGAGTGGCGTGACGATTGGCTATTGGGTTTGCTAGCGGATGAGTTTCACGCTGAACTAGCCCCCGATTAACGCCTGCGCCGTTAATTCATCGGTAATTAAACCGGTCACCAATCCACTGGCCAGCACCGCGCGGATGGCCTCCACTTTCGTTACGCCACCTGCCAGCGCCACAATTTCTGCCCGATGAGCGAGATCCAATTCAACTGACAGCGTACGGGCAGTCAAACTGGTATGAATCATCTGTCCATGCGTATCAAAGAAGTGCCCCAACAATTCGCCCACGGCGCCAGAGCGAGAAATATCGTTGATCTCTGTTTCGTCAATCATACCCGCCTCAACCAGCTGCGCGGCGGGCTCCACGGTGCCGATGCCGACTAATTTAACTTCACTTTGTGCGGCCATCTCAAACACTTCGCTTACCCCGCGTTGTTTGAGCAGCACTCCACGGTCTTCCTGCGTATTGGCAAAAAAGGGAACCGGCATCATATAAGCCTGCGCGCCGGTTTTTTCAGCGATACGGTGCATGACGTCGTGAGGATTCAGCGCGTAGTTGCGGGTTAAACAACCGAGCAATGAAACGAAACGCATATGGGGGGCTTCTATGCGTGGGAGTTGATGAATGGCGGCGGACAGGGTGCGGCCATGGCCTAACCCCAGAGTAATTGACGGTTGCGTGCTAAGCAGATTTCGCAAGTAATCGGCACCAGCCATGCCTAAAGCACGCACGGGCAAGCCCTCTTCACCAAGATCCGGCGCAACGTGGCAAAAGTTTAGACCGTACTTATCCCGAAGCTGATCTTCCAGTGCAACACAAGCCACGATATCGCCATCAATCGACACTTTTACCGCGCCTTCCGCGACCATGCGCGCAATCATGCGATGCGTTTTGACCGAAGGCAATCCGAGGCGTTTAGCCACTTCAGCTTGTGTTAGACCGCCGACGTAATGTAGCCAGGCGGCACGCAAGGCCAGAGAATCATCGCGTTCAGCGGATGTTGGAGCCGGTTTCATGTTTATTTCCTGATGAAGTTGGCCTTAAGAAGCCAGGTGCAAATCCTGCACGCCCGTATCAATGTGCGCCGCCCAAAAAGCCACGCTTTCCGCGATATCTGCCACCACTTGTCGGTCGGTGGGTTCACGCTCCTTGAAACTTAACTCAAGGCAAATCTCATTATCTTGTGCGCCACCCCGCGCCAGCGCCTCAAGCAAAGGCTGCGGTTGGATACGGCCGCCCGCATTGTACTGCAATGTAAAAGGTCTGTGACCGCCTTTATCCATCATGCTCTGTTTGATATGAATAATCGGCGAAAAGCGGGGCACCGCTTCGGCCCATGCATAGGGGTCATAATCACGCGGATCGGCTGAAGTGACATCACCATGATCGATATCCGCCATCATCCACATCGGCAAAGCGAACGACTCGCTGCTCAAGCGCTGCTGCAACGCGAGACACGCGGGAATGGTTTCACCGAACTCGCGCCCAATGCTCATCGGTTCCCAAAACAGATATTTCAATCCTGCGGCCTTTGCATGTTCTGCTACCTCGGCCCAGCAATCGATAGCGATATCCATCAGCGCTTCACGCCGGTTAACATCATTGAAATCCTGCTGAGTGAAGATAGCGAACTGCGAACCCACTGCATCACCGCCCAACTCGGCAGTGATATCAGCAAAGGTCTTAAACCAGTCAACATAGTAGCGGCGCACCTCGACGTCAGGGTGGCCAAAATGATTGAGGCGACCATAAGGTCCAGTCATGCCCGATGTCACGCGCACACCCGTCTCACGCAGCGCTCGCTGCATAAGGCGTGTCATGCGCTTGATGGTTGCGGCAGGCCAACCGGGATTAATAAACTCGTGGGTGAGTTGCAGGTCACGAATGCGGATCTGCTGCGCCACGGTGTAAATCAAGTCCTGCGGTTCAGCAAAACGATTCACCAGCGGATTGGTATTGAGTGAGAGCGTTAACGGCATACGTTAGGCCTCCTTCCGCAGCGGAACCGTGGCGGTAAACGTCGAGACGAACCACTGGTTAAACGCTTGCTGCTGTTCTTCTGAGAGATGCAGCCGATGCTTGGTACGGCGCCACAGGACATCTTCAGGCTGTTGTGCCCACTCGTTCTCCACCAGATAGCGAACTTCGGCTTCATAAAGCTGCGCGCCAAAATGCTGACCCAGTTCGCTGAGGCTAGTGGCATGGCCCAGCACTTTATCAATCCGCGTGCCGTAGAGGCGCGCATAGTGTTTACGCAAAGGCGCGGGCAACCATGGCCAGCGCGTTTTCACCTGTTCAAGGAAAGATTCAAAATCGCCATGAGCCATATCCCCGCCGGGCAAGGTGGCATCCCTTGTCCAGTCTGCGCCCATCGTGGGGAAAAAGGGGGCGAGTTTTTGTAGGGCGTGCTCTGCCAGCTTACGGAAGGTAGTAATTTTACCGCCGAACACATGTAAAAGCGGCGCCTGCTGCTGATCATCAAGGTCAAACACGTAATCGCGCGTGACCGCTGAAGGATTCCCCTTACCATCGTCAAACAGCGGGCGGACACCCGAAAAGCGGGTGATCACATCGCTGGGGCGCAGCTTAACTTTGAAATAGCGATTGACCACATCAATCAGGTACTGCTGCTCGCTGTCATCGGCGGTCACTGCCTCGGCTTTGCCTTGCCATGGGATATCGGTGGTGCCGATCAGCGCCTTGTCGCCTTCATAAGGGTTAATGAAAATCACGCGCTTATCGGTGTTCTGCACCAGATACGCCTGCTGACCTTCCCAGAACTTCGGCACGATAATGTGTGAACCTTTCACCAGACGCACGCTGCGGCTGCTCTTCGTTTGTGTTACCTGATTGACGATATCAAGCACCCACGGCCCCGCGGCGTTAACCAGTACTTTGGCAAACACCGTTTTCTGCGAGCCGCTGACTTCATCTTGTATTGTCACTTCCCATTTGCCACTGAGGCGCTTAGCGGACACACAGCGCGTACGGGGTAAAATCGTGGCACCGCGCTCGGCGGCATCCAGTGCGTTAAGGGCCACCAGCCTTGCATCATCGACCCAGCAGTCAGAGTATTCGAAACCTTTGGTGTAGCTATCGATGATCGGCGCACCTTCAGGATCGCGCATCAGATCTAACGAACGTGTACCTGGTAATTTCTTGCGCCCACCGAGATGGTCATACAGAAACAGCCCCAAACGTACCAGCCAGGCAGGGCGATCGGTTGGGCTGTGCGGCAAGACGAAACGCATCGGCCAGATAATATGAGGCGCAGCATTGAGGAGAACTTCGCGTTCAATCAATGCTTCGCGCACCAGGCGAAACTCATAATATTCCAGATAACGCAGCCCGCCGTGCACCAGCTTGCCTGAGCGCGATGAGGTGCCTTGGGCGAGATCGTCTTTTTCACACATCATCACAGACAGACCGCGACCTGCTGCATCACGTGCAATGCCCGCACCATTAATGCCGCCACCTATCACAAACAGATCCAGCGTGTTTTCACTCATGATTAACTCCTTAAAACTTGTTCAGCGCATGCCAGGCGGCAGGCAGATCGCTGCGGATCTGCTGATAATGGGGGAACAGTTGGTTATAGCGTTGCGACAGCTCCGCAGAAGGCGGCTCCGGTGCATCCAGCAGTGGTCGCACCCAACTTTCGACGCACTGCGCCATGGAGGGATAAGCACCAATGGCAACTGCAGCCATCATGGCGGCACCTGCAGCGCCCGCTTCGTCGCGTTGACTAATGCGCACTGGCGCACCAATACAAGAGGAGAGGATCTGGCGCAGTGGCTGAGAACGTACCGCACCGCCGGTAAGGCGAATTTCCCCTGGCAACGTACTCCCCATAGCCTGATAACAGTCGCGTGCAGCCATCCCAATGCCTTCAATCACGCCGCGTACCAGATCAGCAAAATTGTGCTGATAGTTCAGTCCGGTGAAGCTGGCGCGCGCATCGGCGTTCACGAATGGGCCGCGCTCTCCAGCGATTGAGATGTAAGGATGGAACAGTAAACTGCCGGGTTCAGCCTTGTTGAGCCATTGGTCGATATGTGAAACCAGACGAGCATGATCGACTTCACAACCAAAGTTGCTTAGCAGTTCACTGGCAACATTGAGTAGCCAGTCCAGATTCAGGGTCGATGCCATATTGGTTTGTACTTGTGTGACGTAGCCCGGCCAAGGCAGCGGAATGACATAACCGGTTTGCGCCGGATTAAGCCAGACGTCATCAATGGTGACGCTGCGCAGATGCACACCGGTTGAACCCACAATTGAGCAGGCGGTATTGGCTTCACCCGTGTGTACCCCCGCACCGAGTGCGGTCATCGCCATATCCACGTAACCCAGCGAAATCGGCGTGCCTGCCCGCAACCCGGTCATTTTGGCGGCTTCGGCGGTGAGCGGGTGGGTGGTCTGTGTGCCGTCGATGATCTCAGGTAACAGATGGCGGCGATGCTCCAGCCCTAGCGCGGCAATCACGGTGTCGTCATAACGTTGGGTGCGGAAGTTGCCAAAGGTGAAGCTGGCTTCGGAGGGGTCGGTTGCCCGCACGCCAGTGAGATTGAGGTAAAGCCAGTCTTTGCAGTGCAAAGCGACTTCGCTTTTGGCCAGCAGCTCTGGGTAATGTTGATCCATGTGTGCCAGCTGCGATCCTTGCTGGCAGGTATTCAGGCCGGTACCGGTTGCCTTAAAGCGTTCGGCGGCAAGGGGATGTTGATTGAGCGTTTCAACGGTGTGTGCGGCGCGCGCATCCAGCCAAATCCAGGCATCATCCACCGGTTGATTGTTCGCACCCACCAGCCAAGTGCCATCACCTTGTGCGGTCACAGCCACAGCCACCACGCGCGCTGCAAGATTTTCTACGCGATCGCCCAGTTTGCGGATCGCATCGACGGCATCCTGCCAGGTTTGGCTCATGGATTGCTGTGCTGCGCCACCTTCACTGCGGTAATAGCGGTTACGCACCGAGGCGCACGCTAGCTGTGACCCTTCCAGATCAAACGCCACTGCTTTAACCACTGAAGTGCCGGAATCCAGACCCAGAATGATATCGCCATTACTCACGTACACCTCCGAGGAAAGAAGAATTGAGTCACCACGCCGTGTTAATTCCCTGTGATGAATTTGCTAAATAATGTCTTACACCACTTCTCACTGAGATAACATATCGAGTGTATTATTTTTCGATAAAACGAATAAATTTCACTTCAGTTAGCGAGATTGATCACGAAAATAGAAGCTAAAGTGGGAGGGGGGAAATGTGATATCACACATGAAAGGCTGATTTGGTAAGGCCTACGGAGCGATTGCGAATTCAGGGGCCTAATTTAGCGATCCAGATCTCTCTCCTGAAAAAATTGCTCTTGGGCTGTTGACAATTTAGTCACATCGGAACAATTCTCATCACACAAGTTATCACATTTATAACATTTATCGCGGCGATTATCGCAGCAGATAACAGTGAGAGGTCACGTTATGTCCGATGTCTCAATGCTCGCACAGCAGCTCAGCCGAAAACGCACCCGTCGCTACACCCTCATAGGCGTGGTGGTGGTGGCGGTCATTGCTGCCATGGCCCTTGACACTAAGGTGGTGAAGATTGGTTCGGCGCAAGATGCACAAGAGCAGGGCTTCTCGCCAGATAGCTATGGTCAGAAAACCTTCCCCGGTATCCAGCAGGATGTGGAAGCCCGAGCGGTGGATGCGAAAACCCTGGCTGAGGCGTTGAAGGCCAATCAGCAAGAAGCCGTGCAGAAATATGGTGTGGGTTCGCCGCTACCGGTGATTCCGGTGAAACTGGAAGCGGTGGTACAGCCCGGACAAATGGGCATCTTCCCGCTGAAAGTAGCGGGATTGCCTGAAGGCAATCAGGTGCGCTTGCAAACGGGGCCCGCCATTACCGGCACTGATCTACGCGATGCTAGCGGCAAAATTCAATTCGGCGATTTTACCAACCAGATCGAGTATCAAAATGCCGGTTCGGCCATCAATCGCGCGATGAAAGCCGCCGTCCTAGACAAACTGGATCGTGATGCACTGCCGGGTAAAACCGTGCAAGTGGTTGGCGTGTTTCGTCTGTTGACCCCCACCAGTTGGATGGTGACGCCCGTCAGTCTGGAGGTGAAATGAAACCGTTCAACGTTAATCCTGCCTTGTTAAAAGGCGAAGTGATCTTGGAAGCGCGCCACATCAGCAAAGTCTATGGCTCAACCCATGCGCTGAAGGGCGTGAACTTTGAGATCCGCCGTGGCGAAGTCACCACGCTGTTTGGTGAAAACGGCGCGGGAAAATCGACACTCATGAAAATCTTGTCAGGCGTGATTACGCCAACATCTGGGGAAATTCTTTACAATGGCGAAGAGAAAGTTTTTCGCTCAGCAACCGAAGCGCGTGATTGCGGCATTTCGATCATCCACCAGGAACTGAACCTCGCGCCAAACATGAACGTGCGCGACAACATTTTCATGGGGCGCGAAATCATGAAAACAGGCGGCGTGGATTATGCCGAGGAAGCGCGCATTACCGCGCACTTGATGACGGCGTTGGAAGAGGAGATCGATCCGTTAACGCCAGTCGAGAATCTACGTCTCGGCCAGCAGCAAATTGTCGAGATTGCGCGCGCGCTCTCTGTGAACTCACAAATCCTGATCATGGATGAACCCACTTCGGCACTGAGTGCAGCAGAAGTCTCGGTGCTGTTTCAGGTGATTCGTGACCTTACCAGCCAGGGCGTGGCGATTGTCTATATCTCGCATCATCTGGAGGAAGCGTTGGAGATCACCGATCGGGCGGTCGTGCTGCGTGATGGGGTGATGACCGCTTACGCCAAGCGTGATGAGATCGATCTCGAATGGATCGTGCGCAACATGGTGGGGGACCACTTTGATCTTGGTTCGCCACCGGAGGGCTATGCCTTTGGTGAGCAGGCTCTTACCGTGCAGGATTTGACCCTCAAAAGTAAAACCGGCATTCGGCTGGTGGACAATTTATCGCTGAGCGTCAAAGCCGGAGAAATCGTCTGTATCTATGGGCTGATGGGTGCCGGACGTACGGAATTGCTGGAGTGCATTGCCGGGCGAATACATCAGAGCAGTGGGCACATTCTGTTGCAGGACACCGACGTCTCAGGCCTGACGATACAGCAACGCATTCAAATTGGGCTAGCGCTGGTACCTGAAGATCGTCAGCGCGATGGCCTGGTGCAAACCATGTCGGTGGGCGAAAACCTGTCGCTCGCCAGTATCAGCGAGTTTGTCCGTGGACTGGTGCTGTCACCGCGCCGCGAAAAACAGCTGGTGGCGGACAGTATCCGCAACGTCACGGTGAAAACTGCCGGCGGTGAGGCAGCGATTGGATCACTCTCAGGCGGTAATCAGCAGAAAGTGGTGATCGGCAAAATGCTGGCCACGCGTCCCAAAGTCATTCTGCTGGATGAACCCAGTCGCGGCATCGATATTGGCGCCAAAGCCGAAGTATTTCGTCTGCTGGCGGAGAACGCCAAAAAGGGGCTGGCGGTGGTCTATACCACTTCCGAAGTAGGTGAGTGCCTGAGCATTGCACATCGCATTGTGGTGATGAGTAAAGGGCGCATTAACGCCATCTTCGATTCCAGCGTGAGTAAAGAACGCATTATGGCCGCTTCAGGCGAGTCTCTGGTGGCATGACATGAAGAACGGAGCAAACGATATGACAGACAGAACGCAAACGCTGGATTCGCCGCCGGTCACCACCAAGAAGAAGGCCGAGAAAAGCCTTAATCTGGCGCGGTTGCTGCTGGAAGGGCGCGCCTTTATCGCGCTACTGGTGATTATCGCCACTTTTTCCCTGCTTTCACCTAACTATTTTACCGGTGCCAACTTCCTGACCATGGCCTCGCATGTGGCCATCTTTGGCTTACCGGCGATCGGTATGCTGCTGGTGATCCTCAATGGCGGGATTGACTTGTCAGTGGGATCAACCCTGGGCCTGGCGGGCGTGATGGCCGGTTTTATGATGCAGGGCATCAACCTGGAAGCGTTAGGCGTGGTGTTGTATTTGCCGGTGTGGGCGGTGGCGATCTTAACCCTGGTGATCGGCGCACTCGTGGGATTGGTCAACGGCGTGCTGATTGCCTGGTTCCGTGTGCCGGCCTTTGTGGCGACGTTAGGCACTATGTATGTGGCGCGCGGCATCGCGTTGCTGATCACCAACGGACTGACCTACAACAAACTCTCTGGTAGTGAAGCCTTAGGTAACACCGGCTTCGACTGGCTGGGTTTCAACCGCATCTTCAACATTCCGATTGGCGTGCTGGTACTGGGCGTAGTGGCGCTGGCTTGTGGTTTCCTGCTCAGCCGATCGGCCTTCGGTCGCTGGCTCTATGCCTCTGGCGGCAACGAGCGCGCTGCCGACCTTTCCGGCGTCCCGGTGAAACGTATCAAGATCAGCGTTTATGTGCTGTCGGGCATCTGTGCCGCCATGGCGGGTCTGGTGCTCTCTTCCCAGTTGACTTCAGCCGGTCCTACGGCGGGTACCACCTATGAGCTAACGGCCATTGCTGCCGTGGTGATCGGTGGTGCGGCCTTAACCGGCGGGCGGGGTAACGTGCGTGGCACGCTGCTGGGCGCTTTTGTAATTGGTTTTCTCTCTGATGGCTTGGTGATTATCGGCGTTTCTGCCTACTGGCAGACGGTGTTCACTGGCGCCGTGATTGTGCTGGCGGTGTTGCTCAATACCTTGCAATACGGCAAGCGCGGTCGCTAACTCACGCGCGCTGTTTGGCAGCGCGCGGTTATCCGTAAAACCTGTACCCTAAATAATAACGGAGCACCTATGTTCACAAAACGTCTGTTTATTGCTGCCGCAGCGATGGCGATTACCACCTTCGCTGCACCCACTTGGGCGGATAATGGCCTGATGACCATTATCGTCAACGATCCTTCCAACCCTTATTGGCTAACGGAGGGGCAGGTGGCGCAAAAGGCCGCTGAGAAACTGGGCTACAGCGCCAAAGTCAGCGCGCACAAAGGCGATACCAACACGGAAAGCCAACTCATCGATACCGCGATCACCAACAAATCTAAAGCCATTATTCTTGATCCGGCTAACGCAGACGGATCGGTGGGATCGGTTAAAAAAGCCATTGCGGCGAATATTCCGGTGTTTATCATCAATGCGGAGTTGAATCAGAGTGGGCTGGCAAAAGCGCAGTTGGTCTCTAACAACGCGCAGGGTGCCGCCGTGGGTGCCATGGAGTGGGTGAAACAAGTGGGCGATACCGCCAACTACGTTGAACTGGTGGGGCCTCCTTCAGACAACAATGCGGCAACCCGTGCCAACGGTTTTGATACCGTGCTGTCCCAGTATCCAACACTGAAGAAAGTCGGTCAGGAAGTGGCAAACTGGGATCGTACTCAGGGCTTCAACAAAATGCAGTCATTGCTGCAGGCTAACCCCAACATTAAAGGTGTCATCAGCGGTAACGATGAGATGGCGCTGGGGGCCATTGCCGCGTTGAAGGAAGCCGGCAAGCTGAACCAAATCAAGGTGGGCGGTTTTGATGGTTCACCGGATGCGGTTGATGCCGTTAAAGCCGGTACCTTGGCGTATACCGTGATGCAGCCAGTGGCGCAGTTCGCGCAGAAAGCGGTTGAGCAAGCGGATAGTTTCCTGAAAACCGGTAAAACTGGAGCAGCATCAGAGAAACAGTTGTTTGACTGTATTCTGATCACTAAAGAGAATGCGGGTAACTTTGTTTCCCCGTTCGTATTGAAGCAGTAAGGTGCAGGGGGCCGCATTCAATGGCGGCCATCCTTTACAGGTGCGCATTTCTGCGCACCTGATCGCGGCAACCGAAGTCGACCATTTGCAAAAAGAACGTTTCCGCGTTGTAATCATGACGAACCCGCTTTTCTGCCTCTTTTTCCCGGACGAAACATGGCGCACAACCCGCAGGACTCATCGCTCAACGTATTTATGGCTGAACCTCTACCGAGCGATAGCCGACAGGCGCGACAGCTCGCACGACGTCAATTGATTGCCGAAGCCGTCATGGCGGAAGGCGCCATTCGGATTGAGGACATCACCGATCGGTTTGGCATTAGTCTGATGACCGCACATCGCGATATTGATGAAATGGTCGAACGCGGACTGCTGCATAAATCTCGCGGCGTGGTTTCCGCCACCCCCACGAGCCTGGTTGAGTCGAGCGATATCTATCGTGCAACCCGCCAGTTGGAAGAGAAGCAGGCCATTGCCGAGGTGGCGGCAAGCTATCTGGAGCCGGGTCAGGCGATATTTCTTGATGATTCCACCACGGTATTGCAGATGGCGCGCCTGTTGCCTGCACGTGCGCCACTCACCGTTATCACCAACTCTCTGACGTTAATGAATGAACTGCGCAACGGCCGTGACATCACTTTGATGGGATTGGGCGGGCAGTTTTATCACTGGTGTAACGCCTTTATGGGCCGCATGACGCGGGAAGAGATTGCCAGCCTGCGTGCCGATGTGTTTTTTGTCAGCATGTCAGCGATCATCGACGACGCGGTGTTTCATCAATCCGCAGAAACGGTGGAAACTAAACGCGCGATGTTTGATGCTGCGCAGAAGCGCATTTTGATGATGGATAACACCAAATTTGAACGTCGTGCGCTGCATCGTTTTGCCCATCTCAGTGAATTCGACGTGGTGATCGTGAACCAGGGCACGCCGGTACCGATTTTGCGTCGCCTGCAAGATCTGGGCGTCAATGTGGTAGTGGCGCCAATGAAAGCCAGTTACCCTCAGCGCGAGCAACAGTAACGCTCATCAGCCGAGGAGCATAGCCTCCAAACTGCATCAACACTTGCCTATTAAATCGCAATTCATTTGACAGCTTTATCTACCTACTAGTAGATTGGATTGATCGAAACATAAAACCGTCCTTGATGACGGTTAGGTTTAATACCACGCACGATCTCTTCTGCTCGGGTGAGTGCCTTGACTTCTTTCTATGCAATGTTGAGCGAAACCATGACCAAGCCTTCTCTATCAACCGGCCAAAAAATAACGCGACTGGTCGTTATTGCTGTTATTCCACTGTTACTGATTGTGCTTTTTCTCTGGACGGGGGGTTGGCTTACCCCTGAGAGATTGTCATCAAACAAACTTATTAGCGTATTGCAGCAATCCGGCGGCGAGCATCCTGGCTATCGGCGTAATCACGCCAAAGGGGTGTGCATTAACGGCAACTTTACTGCCAATGGGAATGCCAGCATGCTGTCGCGCGCCGCTTTGTTTGCGCCAGGCGTGACCCCAGTGGTCGGGCGTTTTGCCATCGCGGGCGGAAACCCCAACGCGCCCGACTATACGGTGCCGGTGCGCAGTATGGCATTGGCGTTTTATCAAAAGGATGGTCAGCAGTGGCGTACCGGGATGAATGCGATGCCGTTCTTCCCAGTCAACAGCGTAGAAGGTTTCTATGACCTGCAAATCGCTACGCTACCGGATGCCAAAACGGGCAAGCCCGATCCGGCAAAAATCCAGGCTTTTGTGCAGAAGCATCCTGAAATCAAACCCTTCTTCGGTTGGGCACAGCAATATATCCCGTCCTCCAGTTGGGCAAGCGATCGCTTCAACAGTCTTAACGCGTTTAAATTTGTCGATAAAGCGGGGGCTAGCCACGTTGTGCGTTGGAGTATGGTGCCGCATCAGGCTTATCAACCGATCAATGCCAGTGATAAAAATGACAGCAACTTCCTACAGGACGATCTGCAACAACGCCTCGCCAAAGGCCCATTGATGTGGGATCTGATGATTACCGTGGCCAATGCGCACGATAAGAGTGATGACGCGTCAGTGGCCTGGCCAGCAGATCGCCAGAACATTAATGCCGGAACCTTAACCATCAACCAAACCACGCCGCAGCAGCAGGGAGCCTGCAACGATATCAACTACGATCCATTGATTCTTCCCGACGGCATTGCGGCCTCTGATGATCCCATCCTCAATGCCCGTTCCTCGGCCTATGCCAAGTCCTACAATGCACGCACCCGTGAACAGGCAGGAGCACACTGATGAAACACGCTGACTATTTCCATCCTGCATTGCGCATTATTCACTGGACGATGGCGGCGGCCATTATTGCCATGCTGTTTATCGGCGTCGGCATGGTGGCTAGCGTCTCGTCGCTGCATAGCCTGCTGGTTTCAATCCACAAGCCGCTCGGGGTGATGATTCTGCTGCTGGTGGTGGTGCGATTGTGGTTGCGATTTACCACAGTGAAACCTGCGCTTCCCGCGTCGCTGCCAGCTTGGCAGAAAGGGATCGCGCATCTTTCGCACTGGGCGCTGTATTTCATGATGTTGACCCAACCCTTGATTGGCTGGGCGATGCTGTCAGCCGCAGGCTACCCGGTGAGCCTAGGCGGCAGTATTGTGCTGCCGCCGATTATCCCTGTCAGTAATGACGCCTTTGCCGTGCTGCGCCCGTTACACACCTGGCTGGCGTTGGCGTTGTTCATCACGGTGATGCTCCATCTGGCTGCTGCACTGTTCCACGCATTGATCTTACGGGACGGCGTTTTTAGCAGTATGGCTGGACGGGGCAAGCGTCCTGAAGCGCCTTGACAACCCGGCTGCAGGTCAGTAGGTTCAGTGCCAATTTACTGATTTGCAGCCATTTCATTTTGCTGCCGGAGCCTTGCATGACCGCCGAACGTTCACCGAAAGCCACTGAAATCATTAACCACACCAGAACTCTGCTCACCTCTGGTGGATATAAAAGTTTCAGTTACGCGGATTTAGCTGAACGGGTGCAGATACGTAAAGCGAGTATTCATCACCATTTTCCGGCAAAAGCCGATTTAGTTCAGGCGGTGGTGGCAGAATATCGGCAGGAGGCGCGGGCAGGGATGGCGGCGACCAGCCAGCATTTCAGCAATGACCCGCTGAGCGAACTCAATGGGTATATCAACTTTTGGGCTGGCTGCATCCGAGATAACACCTCGCCTTTTTGTATTTGCGTGATGTTGGCCGTAGAGTTACCGACATTACCCGACGAGGTGGCCGCTGAAGTGACTGGGCATTTCACCGAGTTAGCCGACTGGCTCACAAGCGTGCTGCATAAAGGTGAGCAGAGCGGGGTGTTTATCCTACGTGAAGGGGCGGAAACCGAGGCGAAATCGGTCATGGCCACGGTGCATGGTGCAATGATTGCCGCACGCGCGTTTCATAAACCCGATCTGTTTTTACACATCGTTGCACCAGTCATAAACAGGTTGCGACAGAAAACCGAGCAATAAAAAAAGCCGCGCTGCGGCTTTTTTTTATTTTACGACTCGACGCCGCGCGACTCTTTTATCAGCAGCATGATGACTTTATCGACTAAATAAGGCGCTCGACTATTTAACTCGTCATCATTGCGCAGCTGCGTGGCAATCTTTAATGCAAAGTCACGTACCGCGATGTTTTTAATCTCATGGTTAAGTTGGCTGTGCTCAACTTGTTGCTGCTGTGGATTAGGAAACTTAATCACATTCACATCGCCTCCTGTCAGAAATTTCCCCGGCTTACTGAATCATAGTTAATCTACTAGTTGGTAGGTTGTACGTCAAGTGAACAATTGCCGGAAGATTCGACAGTGGCAATGCAGGATGATACCGCGGAATGCAGGGGTTTTCACCGCTTCGCCAGTGCCGCCATAAAATAGGAATTTTTACCTTTCGCCGTCATCCATTTCGCCATAAATTAGCGCCGACGAGCAGTGCAAGTCGCCAATGATTTGGTGTCTTAACAACAATCAAATTAAAACAATTGCATTCCATTAATTAATGGTAATGAGGATTTCGATGCTTTTAAAACGCAGCTGCAGTTTTGCTATTGTCGCATTAGTTTGTTTATCTGTTACCGCCTGCGGTATGTCACATCGTGGACGTAACACTGCAATTGGCGCGGGTGTCGGTGCCGTCGGCGGTGCAGTATTAACCGGTGGCAGCACGTTCGGTACACTGGGTGGCGCGGCGATTGGTGGTTTAATTGGTCACGAAGTAAGCCGCTAATACTTTATATTGTCGCGCAGTCTCTGCGCGACAATAAAATCACATCAAATAAATTTAACCTTTCCCTTCGATTATATTTTCGCTAACGCTCCAAAGACCTGTTTGCCTTGATGGAATGTAGCCATCACTGGTGCGACATGGGCCACCGCTTCTGCTGAGCAACTCGCTGCAACCAGCATCATGGTTGCGGGATCCTGCGCTTTTGGCCACTGCTGTTCGCCTTGGCTGTTCAGCGGCAATATCTCATTGGTGGCAATGCCGAGTGCGCGACTCAACGAATACTCATCCGGTCCACGATAGAGCTGGGAATAGACATTCGCTTTCTCCAGCATGCTGCCACTGCCAAATGGCTGCCAGTGATCGGCAATGGTATCGGTGCCTGACCACACTGGAATGCCAGCAGCACGCAGCTGCGGCAGCGGCATAATCACGCGCCCGATAGGCACGGTGGTGGCAATGCTGAACTGCTGCTCTTTCAGTTCCTCAATCATTGCGTCCAGTTCTTTTCCTGACAGCGTTCCTAATGCGAACGCATGGCTGATCGTCACCTTACCTTTGAGTTGCGGGTTATCGCGCACGGTCTTCAACATATAACGTATTGCCGCGACGCCGTGTGGCTCCGTTTCATGCAGGTGAATATCGATCGGGGCGGCGAAATCGAGAGCGATGCTGAACATCGTGTCGAGTGACTTCTCCATCGCGCCATCCACGTTGGTGGGATCCAAACCGCCAACGTAGTCCGCCCCCATTTTCATGGCCCCACGCATCATTCCCTCAACATGCGCACGCAGGAGGCCATGTTGAGGGAAGGCGACAATTTTGGCGCTGAAATCCTGGCGATGATGAGCAATCGCTTGCTGCAGATGAGCCAGCCCTTGGAGCTGACTGATCGGATCAATATTGCAGTGGCTACGCGCTTCTGTGCTGCCTTTAGATTGCAGCAGGCCGATCAGCTTTTCAGCACGTCCTTCAGAGGTCGGAACCAGCTCAGGCAGAATCTGTTCTTCCTGGTGGATCATGTCGATGACACTTTTTCGCGGCAGCGGCGCACGCCAACCCTCACCATAGAAGGTTTTGTCGAGGTGAATATGCATATCACGAGTAGCAGGAAGCAGGATATGCCCGCCCGCATCCCAAGCGGGAAGCGGGGAGCTAAATCCTGGTGAGTGGATGCCCGCAACACTCGCGCCATTGATCTCAATGTCATATAAACCCGTGCGGGTTGCGGTAATCACATCCTGTTTACGTATGAATCCTTCTTCGAGGCGGACATTACGCAGCAGATAGTGACTGACATTGATTTGGCTAAGGTTTTCTGGCGCACAGCTTTCAGCCGCAGAAACACGGTTCGTGAACCCGCTGCCAAGCAACGTGCCAGCAGCGGTTAACTTGAGAAAGTCGCGGCGATTGCCTGCCGATAAGAGGCTCATAACAGATGTTCTCCTTGTAGGGGGATATCCACCCTAAAGGAGCCACTGGTACGGTGCTGTGATTTTTTTCACTGATAACTATGGGGAAATTGAATGGCGCCGTTCATCCGCAGGTAAAAGTGCTTTGCGCAGTACAGAAAGTAAGCAAAAAGGTAAATATTCCGATTATTACAAGCATTTACGGCATTAAATCGGTCATTGACTATGCTTAAACAGTCCGACTTATCGACGCTAAAATGCAGGAGAATTCGAATGAAAAAATTATCGATGATTGTCATTACGGTTGGCATGCTCATGGCGGCCAGTTCACAGGCTGAAGCTAAAGGTTGTTTGAAGGGAGCCGCAGTAGGCGGAGTTGCAGGACATGTAGCCCACCATCATGGCGTAGCAGGGGCAGCGGCTGGCTGTGCTGTGGGTCATCACATGGCGAATAAAAAGCAAAAAGAAGCGGACAGCAAGCAACAACAGAATCAAAATTGATCAGCGTCATTCAGCTTATCTAGTCCTAAAACAAACGGACGCGTGATTCTCACTCCGCGTCCTCTTTTATCATCACGTTAACGTAACGTTCGCGGCACCTCTACTTCAATTCGGTCGCCTGTCAGGTTTACTGCTTATCCTGCAAGCCTGAAACCTTTTTGATTCATCCTTCCTCTAGTGTTTTTTCAGCACAGTAAATGTTAAATAAATGCTTATTAATTTAATCATTGTGCGCATACTAACAACTTTTTGTTGCAGCATGGTTTATTGGATAACGCTGTTATTCGTCATTTGAATCAAATCCATATGGGCGGCGGATTGTTATTTCAGTGTTAAAATAAGCCGCAATAAGTGTTATTGGAAGCGCTTTGTAATTCATTGTTAAATTAATGTGTATTGGATGTTGGCTACCTGCCTACTGTAATTGTAACACTGCTAAATAATAATTAATTAACACCACTATCATCATTCTGCTTGCTTTTATATTTTTCTTATAACTAAAGCAACCCATCAAGATCATCCATGCATATGTTTTTAATGAATTAATTTTTACAACTTGAGTTTTATTGTCGTTATTTAACATTTTAGAAACACGGTAAGCATTCATGAGCCTAACGTGTCATTTTCTTTTTGTTACAACTTGACCCTTTATTCGCAGTGTCTTTGCGCTAGCGCAAAATATAGAATAATTTACATAGATTTTCTTATTGCGAGCATGGCTTGGATCTTATTTCACCACCTCATGGTGACAGGTCTCCAGTTAACAATTTTGGTTGTTTTTTCTGTTTTCCTTAGAAATAAAGTCCTCGACAAATACTCTATTTCCTTTCAACACCTGCCTGGGAAATAGACTGTTGGTTGTTGCTCGTAGTTAAGAGGGAGACGACAGTGCAGCACCTGTTTTGACTTATCATGTCTGAGCTTTTCTCATATCACTCGCATGACAAGCGAAAAGGCGCTTTGTTGCCGCTAACTAACACGGTCACTCATATAAAAGAAGATAGTCATGTTAAGTAACGATCTTACATCGCTGATCACGCGTATAGATTTCGCGCTAATTTCATCCATACACATCATTTTTCCCCCGCTAACCATCGGTTTGGCTGCGCTTCTGTTCTTCTCTGAACTGATGTGGGTCAGGAAGCAGGACGAGAAGTGGTACCGCCTGTGTCGCTTTTTTGAAAAGTTATTCATTGTTAACTTCGGTGCAGGTGTGGCGACGGGCGTCACCATGGAAATGGCCTTTGGTATCCTGTATGGCCGCTTCTCTCAGGCTGCCGGACCGTTCTTTGGTCAGGTATTGGGCTATGAGACGATTACCGCCTTTATGTATGAAGCTGGTTTCATCGGACTGATGATTTTTGGTTGGGGCAAAATCAGCCGTGGTATGCACCTGTTTGCTACCTTTAATGTTGCGCTCTCTTCTACGCTCTCTGCGATGTGGATTCTGGTCGCTAACTCCTGGATGCAAACGCCAACGGGTGTGGAGCTTCACAATGGCATCTTTATCGTCACCGACTGGTTAGGTGCGCTGTTTAACCCGAACGCACGCAGTGCTTTCCCTCATATGCTGTTAGCCAGTTTCGAGCTGTCGCTCTGCTTCGTGGTGGCAACCTGTGCCTGGTTCGTGCTGAAGCAACGCCATGTTGAACTGTTCCTGCGCCCGTTAAAGTATGCGCTGGTCGCACTGGCAGTGGTTGCAGCGGTACAGATCTATATGGGTGATGTGCTGGGTGAAGAGACCCTTGAGCACAAGCCAGCCGCGCTGGCCGCAATGGAAGGTCACTACGATACCTATGATGCGCAAGGCAACGTCAACAGTGCCTGGCATATCCTCGGCTGGCCCAATAAGGACGGTACCGGTCTGGCATGGTCCATTGACATTCCACACGGTCTGAGTCTGATTGAAACCAAAACCTGGAATGGTCCGGTCAAGGGCTTAAACAGCTTCGCAAAAGATGAACAACCCCCGGTGGTATTACCGTTCTACGCCTTCCGCGCGATGTCGGGTGCCGCTGCTGCTATCCTGGCGGTTGCCGTATGGGGTCTGTGGTTGATGGCCCGTCGCCGTATGACGGTTGAACTGGCTCCGCGTAACAAACTGTTCTTGCTGCTGGCCGTGCTGATGGTGGCACTGCCGTATATCGCCGTGATTGCGGGCTGGTGGACGCGTGAAATTGGTCGTCAGCCGTGGATTGTATACGGTCTGATGCGTACTGAAGATGGCATGAGTGCGATGTCGCTGGGCTTAGCGATCTTCTGGCTGGTTGGTTTCGCTATTTTCGAAACGGCTGTGGTTGCAGGCACGATCTGGTTCTTGGCGAAGGTTGTGCGTAACGGCCCAGACTTAACCAGCAAACTGCCGGGAGAAGGGCATGAACATCTGGGGCACCTTGAGATGCCTGCCAGCGGTCACGCCGATCACCCTGAATATATCCGCCCGGTTTAATGAGAGAATAGACATTCATGGACATGCTTAATTCTTCACAGCACTTCCTGATCATCGCTTGGTGGTTAGCCTTTGGTGTTAGCGTCATTTTATACATCGCGCTGGATGGTGCCGATCTGGGTGCCGGGATTTTCTCGCTGTTTGTTCGCGACCATGATGAACGTGGTGCGATTATGGCGGCAATGGCCGGCACCTGGGATGCCAATGAAACCTGGCTGATCGTTGCCGGTGGCATTATGTTTGGGACCTTCCCGTTTGTTTACGGATCAGCCTTCATTTACCTGATGGTGCCAATGGCGCTGGTACTTTGGGGCATTATGTCCCGTGCCGTCGCTCTGGAGTTCCGCCATCTGGCGTCACCTTTCTGGCAGAAGTTCTCTGACGGTATTTTTGGCGTGGCCAGTCTGGCCGTGACCTTCTTTGGTGGCATGAGCGTCGGGGCGATCCTGCAGGGCTTCGGTCTTGATCATCCCGCCCAGGGCGTTCCTCACTATATCGGTGGTGCATTCAACTTTGTCTCACCTTTCTCTATCTGGACAGGTGTGGCCTCTTGTATCGCCATGACGCTCGCGGGTGTGCTGTTTGTTCGTGCGCGTTTTGAAAAGTCCGAGCCGATCCGTCAGGATGCGGCGCGTTGGACGGCAGTGATCTTCTGGCTGGCGATTGCCGCGGTAGTGATTACCTGGGTATGGAGTGCGGTACTCTTCGATTGGGCGCGTGAGAAATGGTTCGGTCCACACTTCTGGATCTGGGGACTGTTCGGTCTGCTGGCACTGTTCTGTATTGAACAGGTTCGCCGTGACACGCTGAAGGACAAAGATTTCGCTGCGGTCCTGTGGTTCAACGCTGCCGCGGTTATTCTCGGCTTCGGTATGCTGATCACTATGTTCCCGTACATTGTTCCAGGTACATGGACAATCTGGGATGGCGCAAGTCCACAGGTTTCAATGATTACCTTCACGATGACCATGGGCGGATTCGTTCCGGTTATGCTGATGTATAACTGGTATCAGATCTGGGTATTCCGTGGCCGTATCTCAAAATTGGTTGGTCACGAGGGTCATTAAGCATCATGTCTGCTAGCGCACCTCCTAGTGGAATTGCAGCCCGCCTCGCTGAACGTTGGCTTTCAAGCCTCCGTCAGCAGGCGGGCGGTTTATTTTCACTATCCATCAGTATGGCGGCACTTAATGCTGTGCTGATGATTGCACAGTGTTGGCTTCTCGCTTGGTTAATCGACAAAGCGGTGCTCGAAGGTAAAAGCTTCACCCAACTCATGCCATGCCTCTGGCTGCTGCCATTGGTGATGTTGCTGCGCGCCGGAATTGATGTGCTGCGTCAGGGGTTCGCGTTTGAGGCCTCTGCCCGTATCCGTCAAGGGCTGCGTAACCTATTGCTGGAGCGTATTGCGGCACTGGGCCCAACCTGGAGTCAGAGTCAGCGTACGGGCAGTATCGCCAACTCGCTGAGCGAAGGTGTCGAGGCCATCGAGGCTTACTTTTCAGGTTTTCTTCCGCAAAAAATCATCATCGGTATCGTGCCGATCGCTATTTTGATCGCGCTATTCCCGTTCGACTGGGTGTCTGGCCTGATCATGCTGATCACCGCGCCACTGGTGCCGTTATTTATGATCGTGGTGGGTAAGGGCGCTGAGAAAGTGAGTCTTAAGCAGTGGCATAAACTCAACTTGATGAGTGCGCACTTCTTTGACGTCATCGCCGGTCTAACGACGTTGCGCCAAACCAATGCCGCGCGCCGTCAGGCAAATATTATCGCCGCGATTTCAGACAGCTACCGTCAAACCACGATGAAGGTTTTACGGCTGGCATTCCTCTCTTCTTTAGTACTGGAATTTTTTGCCACCATCAGCACTGCCATGGTTGCCGTGTATGTGGGCTTCCGTTTGTTCTACGGCGAAATGGGCTTTTTACCCGGTTTATTTGCGTTGTTGCTGGCACCCGAGTTTTTCCGCCCACTCCGCGATCTGGGTACGCATTATCACGCGCGAATGGATGCCATTGGCGCCACTGAAGGTTTCCTTGCCATCCTGAATGCGGAGTTACCCGCATCGTCACAGGGGAAGGGGGCGTTAACGGCTAAACCCCGTGAAATCCATATTGAGGGTGTGAGCTATCAGTATGCAGAGGGCGGCGGCGTAACGGATATCTCACTCACCTTGCGTGCGGGTGAAACGCTGGCCATTGTCGGCACCAGCGGTGCCGGTAAAACCACGTTATCACGTCTGCTGCTGGGCTTTATCCAGCCTGCGTCGGGGCGCATCCTGATTGATGGCTGTGAGCTGACATCACTGGATCTTCCCGCATGGCAGCAGCACATTGGCTGGCTGCCGCAGCGACCCACGCTATTTGCTGGATCGATAGCTGAAAATATCCGTTTATCGCGTCCTGACATTAGCGCTGACGAGATAGAAGCGGCAGCACAGCTTGCCCAGGCTGACGGCTTTATCCAGTCACTGCCAGCACAGTATGGCTATAGCCTGGGTGATGGCGGGCAAGGCTTATCCGGTGGGCAGATCCAGCGTATTGCCATGGCTCGGGCGATCTTGAACGCGCCATCGGTAGTGATTCTGGATGAGCCCACCGTTGCGCTGGACAGTGACACCGCTCAGCGCATGATTGCGGCGTTGAGCAACAAATTGCCGGACAGCGCACGTTTGATTATTACCCACGATACGGAGATCGCAGCCAAGGCCGATCGTGTGGTCGTACTGGAAAGGGGACGTATGATTGAATCCGGTACGCCACAGGCGCTGCGTGATCGTGCAGGCCTGTTTGCTGAGCTGGAACGGCTGCAGAAAGGAGCGAGCGTATGAATGATCTCTGCCATCTCTTACGCCTGTCGCGTCCGTGGCGCTTACGCATGGCGCTGGGAGTTCTGCTCTCTGTCATTGTGATTCTCTCGAATGTTGCGCTGCTGGCATTATCAGGTTGGTTTATCACCTCCATGGCCCTGGCTGGCGTCGGTTCACTGGCGCTGGAGTTTTTCACTCCTGCTGCGGCGATCCGTGGTCTTGCCGTATTACGTACTTTCGCGCGCTATGTGGAAAGATTGGTTACACACGATGCAACACTGCGGTTGTTGTCCGTGCTGCGTGTCTGGTTTTACCAACAACTGGCTCCGCTGGCACCTGCACGACTGCAGGATTTCCGCGATGGTGATGTGCTGGCGCGTCTGCGGTCTGATATTGATAGTCTGGATAACTTCTATCTGCGCATCTTAACCCCTGCCATCGCGGGGTTGATCTCCGCCATCATTATTGTGGCTGGGATTTGCTGGTTTTCACCTTCCGTGGCACTGATAGACGCTGCAGTATTGCTGCTGGCCGGGGTGGTGGTGCCCGTTATGGTCGCATCGATGACAAAAACCAGCGGTCATCAGGTTGCGCACGTGCGTTCATCCGCAGTGGCGGCGTCGACTGACCTGATCCGCGGGTTGGGCGAGTTGCAAATGGTCGGTGCCGTCAGCCATCAAACCGATCACCTGCGCCAGCTGTCGCAGCAATTGATTGGCGCTCAGCGCCAGCAAGCCTGGATGAGTGCCATTGGCGGATCGCTGTGCGCCCTGGTGGGACAGCTCGGGATGTTTGCTGCTTTTGTGCTGTTATTCCGTCACGGCCATGCAAGCGGCATTACGCTCAGCGAAATCGTCATGTTGTTATTCACGGTGCTTGCAAGCACTGAAGCTGTAGCCGGATTACCGGGAGCCTTTGCGGCACTGGGGACGACGCGTGAAGCGGCGCGCCGTCTGTTCTCTATGACGGAATTGTCACCGGCGATTGTGTTGCCCGAATCCAGCCCGATGCCAGAGAGTAGCGAGCTGACGTTCAGTTCGGTCACGATGCGTTATGCACCTGAAGCCCCCGTAGTATTGGATAAGCTGAGCTTCACTGTGCCCGCTGGCCATTGCCTGGCGATACTCGGCCCCAGTGGCGCAGGCAAAACAACCCTCCTGAATCTGGTGCAAGGGTTTTGGGACACGACGGAAGGGGATGTGTTGATTGGCGGGCATCCAGTCCGAGAACTTTCCGATGAGGTTTTGCGTCAGATGATCTCGGTGGTCAGTCAGAAAACCTATCTGTTTAATGCCTCCATTCGCGACAACCTTCGCCTGGTCTCACCTGATGCGGACGATGCAACGCTGTGGGACGCGCTGACGCGCGCAGCGCTGGCCGATGAAATCCGTGGCTTCCCGCAGGGGCTCGATACACTGGCGGGGGAATTAGGAGTGCGCCTGTCCGGTGGCCAGGCGCGTAGAATTGCGATCGCACGCGCTTATCTCTCGCATGCGCCGATCGTATTACTCGACGAGCCCACCGAAGGGCTTGATGCGGTAAACACAGAACTCGTGCTCAACTGTCTGAAAGATCTCATCAAGGGTAAAACCACGTTGTTAGTCACTCATCAGATTCAGCCACTTTCTCTCGCGGAAAGTCGGTTACAGCTCGACCTAAAATAACAAGAGCAGAGTCTGATACTTTTCGCTTTAACGCCAGCTCGGGCTCGACTCGAGCAGCGTTTTGATATCAATACAAAAATTAAACGTGTGAGACAACAGACCAGGGATCAACATGGATAAAATGACAAACGCCAAAACTCGACGAAAACATATTCGTTTTCCTCACCTGCTGATTGATCAAATCGAAGAAAGTATGAAGATTGAGAACAGTCAGAACTTCTCTGCCTGGGTGGTGGAAGCCTGCCGATTGAAAGCGAAGGAAGTAACCAGCGAAAAGAAGTAGGTGGGCATTTACGCGGTTGCATCTTGAACATCCGCGCTGAACTTGAGCAGCACCTGACGGCTCGTCGCGAAAAATTCATTGAAACCGGCAGGTCACCTTGCCGGTTTCAATAGATTAACGATTATTACTGACCTGCAAACTGAGCATAATTTTCAGGGGTAATGGTTTTATAGGGTACCCAGTTGTACGCCTCAACTTTCTGTTTATCCAGCAGCGCTTTGGTTACCTGTACCGCACCCGTGGCTTGGCCTTTAGCGTCCTGGAAAATCGTTAATGCCATTTTGCCGTTTTTGACAAACTGCTGTCCGTCTGGCGTTCCATCAATGCCCGCGACCAGGATTTTCTCATTCTTCGCCTGACTCAGGGCCATGATGGCACCAATCGCCATTTCGTCATTGTTGGCAGCGATAGCATCAATAGGACGTTGATTCAGTAACCAACTTGATACCACGTCCACCGCCTCATTACGCTGCCATTTAGCGGTCTGCTTCTCGACCACTTTCATATCTTTATATTTGGCAATCACCGCTTCCACAGCACGGGTGCGTTCACGCGCCTCTTCGTTGGACAATGCACCCATCAAAATTGCCACATTACCTTTGTAGTTCATTTTCTTAGCCAAAGCTTCCATCTGCATCTCGCCGCCCAGCGCGGAGTCTGAGCCGACATAGGCCACGTCTCCTTGCAATTTTACCTCTGGCTTACGGTTCACGAAGATCAGCGGGATATTGGCATTCTTCGCTGCGGTAATCATGGGCAGTACGCCCTGTGTGTCCACTGGATTCAGGATGATGGCGTCAACGCCCTGATTGATAAAATCGTCGACTTGCTGCACTTGCAGTGCGACATCACCTTTAGCATCAACAAACTGCCCGTTAAGTTGATTGGCTTTGAGTTCTGCCTGCATCTGTGTACGTAGAATAGAAACAAAGTTAAGGTCAAAGTTGGCCAGCGCCACGCCGACAGTAAAGGTTTTGGCACTGACGCCGAGACTCAGCAGCAGGGAGCACAGACAGATAAGCACATTTCTGATTTTCATAATTTTTCCTGTAGAGTTGAGATTATTATTTTTTTAAACAGATGAATAACGCCGGGCAACAGGCAAATACCCGGCGGTGTGACACTTAAACAGTGAAATGATCGCGGAACTGTTGTAGTGCTTCGGTACTGTCTCCCTTTGCCCAGCCTTCCATCGCCACGGTGCCGCGATAGCCCACTTCATGTAATGTGCGCGCAATTGCGCGATAGTTGATTTCACCGGTGCCCGGCTGTTGGCGGCCCGGCACATCGGCAACCTGAATTTCACCTATTGCCGGTCCACAGCGGCGAATAAGCTCAATCAGATTCCCTTCACCAATCTGCGCGTGGTAAAGGTCGAGGTTCATTTTCAACGCCGGGCTATTGACCGCTTCGACCAGCGCCAGGGTGTCTGCTGCCAAAGCAAAAGGCGTACCTGGGTGATCAACCGGCAGGTTAAGGTTCTCCAGAGTAAAAACACGTCCGGCACGTTCGCCAAGTTGTGCCACCTTGCGCAGCGTCTCTACCGCTTTGAGCCACATCGCACCGGTGACCACTTCAACCGGTTTAACCGGTAAACCTTTGTCATCCAAACCGGTGCCATGCAGGTTCAGTCCGGGGCAGTTCAGTCGTTGAGCGACGGCCAGTGACGCTTCGGCACTCGCTAATAGCTGCTGGATTTCGTCATCATCCGTCAGGTTACCGGTGAGGTAGCCGGTCATTGAGGTAAAGCGGGCTCCGGTCGCAGCCAGTGCGTCAATATCTTTATTCGCCCATCCCCATATCTCGACACCAAACCCCATCTCATGAATACGCTCCACGCGCTCAACAAAAGGAAGGTCGAGAAACACCATTTCGGCACAGACGGAAAGTTGATAACTGGCCATTAACGCGCTCCCAGTTTGACAGGTTGTTTAAGTTGCACGGATTCAATACACGCCAGCGCGATTTCCAACGCGTTACGCGCATCTTCTCCAGTGGCGCGCGGGGTTTCACCTGTGCGGATGCAGCGAGCAAATTCGGCCATCTCAGCCACATAGGCAGCACTGAGCAGGTCTGAGTCGAGGCGGGATGTTTCAATCGCAATCCCGCCCTGGTGATAACGGACACAGTTATTCACGTTGATATGCCCTGCCTGCAACATACCTTTACTGCCGAAGACTTCGCCTCGCACGTCATAGCCATAGACCGCCTGGAAATTGGCTTCAGCCGTAGCGATGGCGCCGTTATCAAATCGGATAGTGACAACAGAGGTATCTAACAGCCCCTTGTCCTTGAAGTCAGGGCGCACCAGCGCATCGGCAAGGGCATAAACCTCCACCGGTTTTGCACCGTGGTTAAAGTGCAGCAGCGTGTCAAAATCATGGATCAGGGTTTCAAGGAAAATCGTCCATTGTGGGATGCGTGAAGGGTCATGCAGCCCTGGGTCGCGGGTCAGTGAACGGCTGAGTTGCGTAGTGCCATTTTCGCCCGCTTTGACAGCGGCAATGGCTGCCGCAAAACCGGTATCAAAACGACGGTTGAAGCCCACCTGAAGCACAATGCCCGCTGATTTAGCGGCTGCAATGGCGCGTTCGGCTTCATCAAGAGTGACGGCCATCGGTTTTTCGCAGAACACATGTTTACCTGCGTTTGCTGCCGCAATCACCCATTCAGCATGCGTGCGGGCGGGTGCTGCGATCACGACCGCATCAACGTCTGGGTCTTGAAGCAGCGCATGCAGATCGGAGTAGGCTTTATCAACGCCGAGTGCTTTAGCCAGCTTTTCTGCCGCTCCTGGCATCGGGTCAGCCACCGCCGTCAGGATGGCACCGGGTACACGATACGCAAGATTTTCTGCGTGGAAACTTCCCATTCGTCCCGCGCCAATCAGACCAACGCGTACAGTTTTGATAGCCATAAAAGCTCCTTGTTTTGTAGGGTTTGCCCATTCAGGCGTGAATGGATATTGCAAAGGCGATGCCAACTTAAAAATGGCGAAAAGTGTGAGTGACAACACAGAGTTAGCGTAAATAACGACCGTAAAGTTTACATGTCAAGTTAACATGTCAATTAACTGTACATACACCTTGAGCAAGGAGGGATGGCGTGTCATTAACTGATCGTTCCCCCATCAAAGATGAAAGTGATCCTATTTTCAGCCTGCCAAACGGCAATGAAGTGGTGGAATGGGATAATTTGCTCTGGCAGGGCTGGCAGAGTTTTGAAGAAGGCATCCAACCGGGATGGATTCGCCCGAACATCCTTGACTCATGGAATCGCTCGCAGCAGCGCGGTATCGATCCGCATTCATTTCACTATATTTCACCACCCGCTGATGAGCTGAACGCAATTATTGAACGTAACGCGGAGTTCATTCAGGTAGCCCGCAGCATTATGGAAAACCTGTTGGCCTATAACCCGGACGGCCATATCAACCTGACGGATGCACAGGGGGTGACGCTGTACTTTTGCGGATCGGACCTGACCCCGGTCGGCAGTATTTTGCGTGAAGATGTTCTGGGGACCAATTGCACCGCCCGTTGTTTGATTGAACAGCGGTTGGTTTATGTTCTGAGTGGAGAAAACTGGAAGCTGGATCTGCGAAAACGCAACTACCAGTGTGCCGCAGCGCCGGTAAGAGACGGCAGTGGCAAGATGCTGGGCGTACTGACGCTGACCGCCACCCCGGATAACTTCAATGCGCATACCCTTGGCACCGTTCAGGCTGCTGCTGAAGCGGTAGGGCAACAGCTCATGCTGCAGCGTTTACTCGCTGAGCAACAATCCATCCTTGAAACGCTAAACGAAGGGGTGATCGTCTGTGACAGGCATGGTCACATCAAAACGCTCAACCGCTATGCACGGCAAATCTTTAAAGATATTGATCCGCATGCAGGCACCATCGATGTGGTGCTGAGGCCGGAGGGGGGATCATTACTGACCATGCCCTTTTGTAATGACCGCGAGATCCAGTTCATCCCACATAACGCAGATCCGATTTCATGCCTGATCTCCCTGATGCCTGCGCCAGATGATGGGCGCGTATTGTCACTGCGAGAAAACCAGCGTATTCGCGCCATTACACGCAGAGTCATGGGCGTCAGCGCCAGCTATACCTTTGAAATGATTAGAGGGATGTCGCCACGTGTGCAACAAGCGATTTTTAAAGCGCGGGCCAGTAGTCGTACAGACAGTACCGTACTGTTGAGTGGAGAAAGTGGCACCGGGAAAGAGTTATTTGCTCAGGCCATTCACAATGCCAGCCCCCGTCATCATGAGCCTTTTATTGCCCTGAACTGTGGTGCCTTGCCAAGAGATCTTGTGCAGAGCGAACTCTTTGGTTACGTAGACGGCGCTTTCACCGGATCGCGTCGTGGTGGCTCTGCGGGTAAGTTTGAGCTGGCAGATGGCGGCACGCTTTTTCTGGATGAAATAGCGGAAATGCCGCTGGAGGCCCAAACCAGCTTGCTGCGCGTCTTACAAGAAAGCGAGGTGGTGCGTATCGGTGCGGCTCACCCTATTAAGGTCAATGTTCGCATTATCGCCGCCACGCATTGCAACCTGATGGATGCGGTGGAAAAAGGCGCTTTTCGTCGCGACCTGTTCTACCGCCTTAACGTCATGTCGCTTGATATTCCACCGCTGCGGGAGCGTCAGGAAGACATTCCGGGTTTGGTTAATACGTTTATTCATGCCCTTTGTACCCGGCTAAAGCGCATTGCACCGCAGGTGTCACCTGAAGCGATGCATTTTTTACAGGCATGGAACTGGCCCGGTAACGTTCGTGAGTTAGAAAATCTCGTTGAACGCATGGTGAACCTGTGTGAAGGACTGGAAATTGGCAGGGAAGATTTACCGGAAGAAATGACCCGGGGTGCCGTGGCGATAACTCCTCAGGCACTCACGTCGCTACAGGAACATGAGCGTCAACATGTTTTACTCGTCGTTAAAGAACAGAAAGGGAATCTGCGTCAGTCAGCTCAGCGGTTGGGTATTTCGCGCACGGCTTTATATAACAAACTCAATTTGTGGCAGGTTAATGTGGCGTCATTCCGGCAGGATTAAAGTCACCGCATCGTTGAGCTGAAACAGAAGATAAGCGCCCAAGCCGATGGAGTAGGCGCTTTTTACGTTAACGTTCGACGGGCGGGGTGCCGTGAGTATGGAAGGTCTCAATGGTTTTTAATCCCCAGGCCTGACCTCTCTTACGCTCGGATTCGGTCCATACCACGGTCTGCCAGTCTGGAGCCAGAATAAGGCGCGCGCCCGAATTAGCCAGCTCAACACGGTTCCCGGCTGGCTCCCATACATACAGGAAGAACGTGCCCTGAATAGCGTGTTTGTGCGGACCGGTCTCAATATGTACACCATTCTCCAGGAAGATATCAGCCGCGCGCAGAATATCTTCTCGTGTATCCGTCGCATAAGTCACATGGTGCAGGCGCGCATTGCCGCCGCCATGCTCCTCGGTACAAGCCAGATCGTAGGTTTTGTTGTTGATGGTGAACCAGCATCCGCCAATGCGCCCGTTATCTAACTGAATCATTTCAGTGACACGTGCGCCAAGGCAGGTCTCCATAAAGGCTTTGAACTCACGTACATCTGCGGCGAGCAGATTGAGGTGATCCAGCCGACGCGGGCAAGCGCCGCGCCCATGGTAACGTTGTGCCAGATTTTTTAATGAAGGACGCTCATCGGGCTCAGGCTGATAACGTACCGTGTCGTAGTAGATTTCGAAGATATGCCCAAAGGGATCGGCAAAGCGAAAAGCACGCCCGTGCCCAGGCTCATTATCCACCCAGCCTATCGCCTCATACTGACTGGCTTCGATTACGGCGACGCGCCTCAATAATGCGGCTTCTGAGCTGGCGCGATAGGCGATATGCCCCACGCCGGTGGTGTGATGGCGCGTCAGCTTCAGCGAGTGAAATTCGTAGTCGTCCCAGGCGCGCAGCCAGGCGTGATTTTCATCCTGAGCGGAGACAGTCAGGCCGTAAACGTTAACGAAGAAATTCAGACTCTCTTCAAATTTATCGGTGTACATCTCAACATGGGCCAGATGCGCGATATCGAAACAGGGTTCTGACAGGTGCTGCGTCATGAGAATCTTCCTTAACGGGTATTAACGGTTATTCAGGGTTTGAGACAGCGCGGGAATGTCGTTCAACTCCGCGCCTTTAATTTTCATTTCCAGTGCGACATTGCGGTGCAACACGATACTCAATGCAGCCAACAGCGCGGGCAGGGCAAGGATAAAGAAAATGGCGGATTGGGCAGGAAAGGCCCCCATGAGTAGTCCGCCCACGGATGAGCTTAAAATCGCGCCAGTACGGCCAATGCCATGCATCCAGCTTACGCCAGTCGCGCGAATCTCAGTGGGATAGTAAGCAGGAGAATAGACTTGCAGGCCATTTTGCGCGCCATTAATGCACATGCCGATAATAAAAATGAACACGCCTAATGCCACACCGGAGAAGGCGAAAACGCCCTGCGCCAGCAGACAGACGCATCCCAACAGATACACCACGCCGATGACGTATTTAGCGTTCAATTTATCCATTAACGCCCCGACCAAAATGCCGCCTAATGGCCCACCCAGTTGGAACAGACCGGCAAGGATGGCGGCTTGTTCCAGCGAAATGCCGCCAGAACGCATGATGGTGGGTAACCAGCCATTCAGCAGATAGATAACAAACAGCCCCATAAAATAGGTCAGCCACAGAATAATCGTGCCGCGGGCAAAACCGTGACTAAACAGCTGTGCAATGGTGCTGCTGCGCTGGATGCGCGGTGAACTCAGTACAAATGCGTCATGTTGGGTGAAGTGCCCTCCCATGCGATTCAGTAAGGCGGCGATTTGTGCACGCGGTGCTTTACGAACCACTAAGTTAAGGGTTGATTCTGGCAGCAAGACAGCTAACAGCGGCAGCAATAACAGCGGCACGGCTCCCCCCACAATCAACACTGCAGGCCAGTGATAATGGCTGAGCAGTGCGGCGGCGATAAAGCCACCCAAACCGGAGCCGATATTAAAACCACTGAACATCAGGGTGATCATCACCCCTTTACGACGCTCTGGCATATATTCGGCGAGCAGAGTCACGCAGTTAGGCATCACTGCCCCTAAGCCCAGCCCGGCAATAAAACGCAGCAGCGCCATTTGCAACGGTGATGAAGCGAAAGCACAGGCCAGACTGAAGGCAGAAAACATCGCGACGGAGAGCAGAATGACTCTCTTTCGTCCATAACGATCGGACAGCGGACCCGCAATGAGAGCACCAATGGCCACGCCGAACATTGCCGCACCCAGTATCGGTCCCATCGCCGCACGGGAAATATGCCACTGTTCAATCAGCGCGGGAGCAATAAATCCCATCACGGCGGCATCATAACCATCAAACATGATGATAATCAGGCACAGCACCAGCACGCGCCACTGGAAGGGAGAAATCGGACGAGAGTCGATCCAGTCTTTAATATCGATCAGCTTGTTTGTGTTCATGGCTTAGCTCTCTGTTAGGGCTCGTAGGGCCGTTATTGTCGTAGTGAGAGGAGTGTGAATGCCCTTACACGTTATGCAGCCAAGCGCGGAGTGTCTGTCAAAAAAGGCTTTTAGAGGTATGAGTTACATTTATATTGTGAGCAGCGTGGCAAACTTAATGGCTTGCTAAGGTGGCGAAACAGGCCACAGGCAGAGCCTGTGGTCAACATTTCAGCGTGTAGGTGTATGAATTTCGTTTAGGACGCATCCGTGCGTGCTTCAGCATCAATGCTGGCGATCAATGCCAGGGTGGCGGGTGAGTGCAATGCACCCTGGCGTAGCGTTAGGCCAATCGCACGATGCGTATCGGGTAGGGCAAAGCTCAGCGGTTTGAGAATACCGGCACGTAATTCGTAGGCTAACTGATGGCTGGAGACGGCGGCGACCATATCGGAGTTGAGTAACAGTCCTCGTATAATCGCCAGATCGCCGCTTTCAACCACCGGAGTAGGAGGTGCCATACCTAAGCGTTGGAAAGCGCGGTCCAACAACTGACGGCCGGGACTGTTTTCACGCGGTAAAATCCACTGCGTGTGACCAAAATGAACAGGTAGCAAGGGTTTTCCGGCCAAAGGATGCTGTGGACGCGCGAGCAGTACCAGCTCTTCAGTGAACAGTACGCGATTATCCAAATCAGGCACGCTGTCATTCTGACGCAGTGCCCCCAAAATCAGGTCCACATCCCCGGCTCGTAATTCGGTGACCAGGTTGCTAAAGGCACTTTCATTGGTCACCACTTTTACCGACGGATGTTGCGTGACCAGATGTGCGATGGCGCGCGGTAGCAGGCTACTGCGACACAGCGGCAGGGCACCCACCTGTACCGTTCCGTGAATATCACCCACATGGGCGGCAAGATCCTCTGGAATATGACGAATTTCATTGAGTGCGCGGCTGATATGGGGGGCCATTTCCTGCGCCGCCGTTGAAGGCATCATGCCTTTTGGCGATCGTTGAAAAAGGTTCACGCCCGCCCCTTTTTCAAGCACCTTCAATGCGGCACTCACCGCCGGTTGGCTGATACCCAACGCATTGGCCACGCTTTGGGTATGGTGCAAATGGAAGAGTCGTAAAAAAATTTGTAAGCGCCGGACATTGAACAGCCAGATGGGTTCAGCTTCATCCCGGTGACTGCCACGCTGTTTAAAGCGCGCCAACATCGCCGGGATTTGCTGCAACTCCCCCAGTGCTCGCTGCGCGCGCGGCAACACACATTTCCCGGCATCCGTTAACAGCATTCCGCTGGAGTGGCGTTCAAATAGCGCGGTGGATAACGTTTGTTCCAGATCACGCAGTGAGCGGGTCACCGCAGATTGTGTGCGAAATAAATTTTCCGCTGCATTGGAAACCGTACCACGCTCAGCCACCATGCACAGTGACCTTAATTGCATGATTTTAATGTCATTGTCTTCTGTTTGGTATTTCGTCATGACTTTCTCCAATGCGCGACCCTAATCACAACATAAATAAAAGTCATAGCCTGCGCAATGAAAGGAATTATTCGTGTAGCGCGTTGCATGCCAGCATAAAAAAAACGCAACAGCAGGGGAATAACATGGAAAACAACATCAAAAAGAGTGCCTTAGTGGTCAGCGCGCATTCTGCGGACTTCGTCTGGCGTGCGGGTGGTGCCATTGCACTGCACGCTTCGCAGGGTTATGACGTTCACGTGGTCTGCCTCTCCTTTGGTGAGCGCGGAGAGTCAGCCAAGCTATGGCGTAAAGGGAACATGACGGAAGCCCTCGTCAAACAGCAACGCCAGGTGGAAGCGGAAGCGGCCGCAGAAGTGTTAGGTGCCAGTATTGAGTTCTTTGATTTAGGCGATTACCCGCTAAGAGCCGACAAAGAGACCTTATTCCGTCTGGCTGATGTGTTCCGCCGCATCCAACCCCATTTTGTTTTGACACACTCGATTGCCGATCCCTACAACTATGATCACCCACTCGCGGCGAATCTGACGCAGGAAGCACGCATTATTGCCCAGGCAGAGGGATATCGCCCTGGTGAGCCGATCATTGGTGCGCCACCTGTCTATTGCTTTGAGCCGCATCAACCGGAGCAATGTCTGTGGAAACCGGATGTGCTGCTGGATATCACCTCGGTGTGGGACAAGAAATATCAGGCGATTCAATGTATGGCGGGTCAGGAACATCTGTGGGAGTACTACACGCGTGTGGCGCTGCAGCGTGGTGTGCAGGCCAAACGTAACACAGGTATCACCTCTACTCGGGTTATCACCCATGGCGAAGGTTATCAAAGTCTGTTCCCGCGCGTGACGGAGGACCTTTCATGAGCCTTGTGAATAAAAAAGGCGTGGTGGTGCGCCATATCGATCGCGCTAATCGCGATGTGGTGGCCCAGTTCGCGCAGTTTGGTGTAGCAACAGCCCATGAAGCTCAGCAGCGTCAGGGGTTGTTAGATGTACGCATAAAACCTATCCAGCAAGGTGTCACGATCGCCGGCAGTGCAGTGACTGTGCTGGTGTCACCGGGTGATAACTGGATGTTTCACGTGGCGGTAGAGCAGTGTCAGCTGGGTGATGTGCTGCTGGTGGCACCCACATCTGACTGCCATGATGGATTCTTTGGCGATCTGTTAGCGACGTCGTTAAAGGCCAGGGGTGTTGTTGCGCTGGTGGGTGACATTGGCATCCGTGACAGCCAGACGTTACGTGACATGCAGTTTCCGGTCTGGTCTCGCGCCGTATACGCACAGGGTACGGTAAAAGCCACCATTGGTTCGGTGAACGTGCCGGTTATCTGTGCCGGCCAACTGGTCAATCCTGGCGATATCATCGTGGCTGATGATGATGGCGTGGTGGTGATTCCCCGCGCTGATGCTGCTCAGGTTATGCAGGCCGCGCAGCAGCGCGTGGCCAATGAAGAGAGTAAACGCGTTCGTTTGGCCTCGGGCGAACTCGGTCTGGATATTTATCAAATGCGTGAGCAACTGGCTGAAAAAGGGTTGCATTACGTCGAGTCACTGGACGAACTGGCAAAGGCGTCATCATGAAGCAAACCCTGATCCCCTGCACAATGATGCGCGGCGGCACGTCAAAAGCGGCCTGCTTTCTGGCCAGCGATCTGCCTGCCGATCAATCCGTACGCGATAATGTGTTGCTGGCGGTGATGGGTTCGCCAGACAAACGCCAAATTGATGGCATCGGCGGTGCCGATCCGCTCACCAGCAAAGTTGCGATCATTTCACGCTCCTTCCGTTCGGATGCAGATGTGGAGTACCTGTTTGCACAGGTCAATGTGGATAAGGCCGTGGTCGATTACGGACAAAACTGCGGTAATGTACTTGCCGCCGTTGGCCCTATCGCGATTGAAAAAGGGTTAGTCCCCGTAGAGGGCGCGGTGACGCGAGTGCGCATCTTTATGGTGAACACCGGTCAAATTGCCGAAGCGCAAATTCCAACGCCAGAAGGCGCCGTGGAGTATCAGGGCGATACGCATATTGACGGTGTCCCCGGTACTGCCTCAGAGCAGGTGCTGAGATTCGCCGATATTGCCGGATCCAGCTGCGGTGCGCTGTTACCGACCGGCCAGGCGGTTGACACCTTTGATGGGATTAACGTGACCTGCATTGATAACGGTATGCCGGTCGTGGTGGTGCGAGCCGCCGACTTACAACGCACCGGACTAGAAAGTCGTGAGCAACTGGATAGTGATGAAGAGCTAAAAGCGCGGCTTGAATCGATCCGACTTCAGGCCGGTCCCTTGATGAATCTTGGTGATGTCTCACAGCGTAGTGTACCGAAAATGACGCTGATTGCCGCCCCGACAAACGGGGGCGCTATTAGCTCGCGCACCTTTATTCCCCACCGCTGCCACGCATCAATTGGCGTGCTGGGCGCGGTCAGTGTGGCGACGGCATGCCTGATTCCAGGATCGGTTGCAGAAGGCTTAGCCCATGTTAGCAGCGCGCATGAGCAACGACTGGCAGTGGAGCATCCCAGTGGCGAGTTCAGCGTGATGTTAACCCGTGATGCGCAAGGCAATGTGAGTCGCAGTGGTTTGATACGCACCGCACGGCTGCTGTTTGATGGCCGAGTGGCGATTCCAGGCACAGTGTGGTCGGGAACATAAGGAGAGCAGGATGACACAAATCGCCATTATCGGCTTCGGTGAAGCCGGGCAAATTTACGCTGAAGACCTGGCGCGGAAGGCGGCTATCCGCGTCTGGGATAAAAAACTGCTGGGCTCAGAAGCTGCATCGCTACGCGCGCGTGCTCAACAGATCAATGTGGGGCTTGCCGCATCGCTTGGCGAAGCGATCCGGGGCGCTGATATCATCCTGTCACTGGTGACGGCCGGTAATGCGCGGGAAGTCGCTGAGCAGGCGGCGCCGTTGTTAGTGAGTGGGCAGCATTTCCTCGACTTCAACTCCGTCTCGCCAGCCACGAAACTAGCCGCCGCAGAGGCTATAAAGCATGGAAAAGGCAACTACCTTGACGTGGCTGTGATGGCACCCGTGCCACCTAAGCGGCTGGCGACACCACTGCTGCTGGCCGGGCCCCATGCTGATTTGCTGGCTGAAACCTTAACGAGCCTCGATTGCTGTGCTCGCGCCGTGAGCGAAAGCATCGGCGATGTCTCTGCCATAAAGATGTGCCGCAGTGTGATGATCAAAGGGCTGGAAGCCTTAACCACTGAATGCCTCAGCGCCGCGCAACAGTATGGGGTTGAGGATGCGGTTTTGGCCTCACTGCATACGAGCTTCCCTTCAATGGGATGGAACGATCAGCTGCCTCATTATCTGATTAGCCGCGTTGCTGAACATGGTGTCAGGCGGGCGGAAGAGATGAGCGAAGTGGTGAAAACCTTACAAGATGCGGGAGTGGATGCCATGATGAGCAAGGCTATCCGCCAGGTTCAGGCAGCCATGCCGGCTAAAATGGCTGAGCGAGGCATCCTCTACACAGATTTTCAGCCCTTTGTTTGGCAGACGTCACTGAACACATTGAAGTAGGTAATGGCCGCCGTAATTAAAGGCGGCATTGCTCTCCGCTGCGTTTAATGATTACAACACCATGCTGTGATAGTGCTCTGGATGCGCTAAAACATGCGCGATAGTCTGGAGGTTCTCGGAACACATCGCACGTGACCATGCACCTCCCAGGCAGATACGTAATGCATCGGGCGGGTTGTTGTCGGTGCAAAATGCAGCACTGGAGACGGCGCTGACCCCAAGTTCCCGCAATTTTACCGCCACTTCTGCGGGGTTCCAGTTGAGGTGGCGCGGTAACAGTAGCCACAAGTGGAAGCCCTCTGGCGAAGCGCGTAAGTTTAAAGGCCGTAGAATATCGGCGGCAAGTTTCTGGCGAATTCCCGCTTCTGCACGAATGGAACTCAATACGCGATCGGCCGTGCCATCCTGTATCCATTGTGATGCCAGAGCATTGGTGATCGGGCTTGCCATCACGTTGAGCGCGCGTAACGCGCCCGCCAGTAATTGCGTGTTGCGTTTGCCGGGGCCTTTGACAAAGGCTGTACGTAACCCTGGGCCAAAACACTTCGACATGCCGGTGATGTACCACGTCAATTCAGGAATCAGTTCACTGAACGATGGAATGTGATCTGTCATCAGCGCCGCATAGGCTTCATCTTCAATGACCGGAATACTGTAGCGCGAAGCGACATCCGCTAGTGCTTCACGCCGACGCAAAGGCAGCGTTAACGTGGTGGGATTCTGCAAGGTGGGATTGATATAGAGTGCGCTGATATGCCCAGTCTGGCACTGATGTTCAAACGCACGCGGTAGCGGGCCATCCTCATCACAAGGGAGAGATTGCAACGTGATGTTTAACTGGCTGGCGATGGCTTTGAGGCCGGGATAGATCAAATCGCTCACGCAGACGCTGCCCCCTTTACGGCATAACAGCGTCAATAACCCGACGAGGGCACTGTGAATGCCCGGCGTGATTAACACCTCTTCGACGTTAACTGGCGGCAGTTGTTTCTCAAGCCACACTTTAGCCATCGCCTTATCATCGGCGTGTCCGCCAAAGTCCTGATAGCGCAACAGACTGAGTATATTCTGCTGCGTGAACAGGTTAATCGCCCCTTCACTGATTGCCTGCGCCAGGTCCTCTCCCGGCTCGATAGGCGAGTTCATCGTCATCTCATAGCTACTCCCGCCGCTGAGTGGCATCGAAGGGACTTTGCCTCGAATATAGCTGCCTAAGCCTGGACGTGAATCAATCAGCCCTCGCCGTTTCGCCTCGGCATAGCCGCGCGTGACGGTGGTGTAATTGAGCGACAGTGAGATGGCAAGATCGCGTAATGGGGGCAAACGGTCACGAGGCAGGAATTCACCGCTGTTAATGCCATCAGCAATGATGTCAGCAATTAACAAATAGGCGGGACGCGGGGTGAGCTGAGCCTGATGGCCATGCCAGCGGCTGGAGAGCTTGTTGAGCATAGTCGCAACACCTTATCAAATGAGCCGTTTTCACTCACTATGCCGCGCTGCATTTTTCTCTGCAATCACCAATCTCATTGATTGCATCATTGATTGCATGATGATTTAAGATGTGTGCTTTATTGGTGCAGATCGGCATCAATTTAGTGCAGTTAACGACATATCAATAGCTGTGCACTCCTCTTTTTTTCGCGCTCAACTTCGCCCATAAATTTTTTTAGCTCACAAAGTGAGCAGTTGATGGGCTGTTGATTGCATGACCTCAGATCTCGGCTGGCACGCCCCTTGCTCCTGTTAAATGGCATGACCTGCACATGTCACATAACGGGGAGCCAGGCTCCTCAAGACAACCCTTAGGAGAGAAGTGCTATGCCAAAAGTCACAATGCCTGCCCATAAGACGGGAGATTTTTTTGTCGATTACGAAGAAAAGGTTTTTGAGGACGTTAAAGCAGAGCCCGGTCAAAAAGCACTGGTGACCTTCCATACGGTGGCGTTTGAAGGGTCAATTGGCTTCGTCAACATGCTGCAGGCCACGCGCCTGCAGCGTAAAGGGTTTGAAACCTCAATGCTGCTGTACGGTCCGGGTGTGCTGCTGGGCGTTCAGCGTGGTTTCCCGACAATCGGTGCAGAAGCGTTTCCCGGCCATCAGAACTATGCCAACCAGCTCACCAAATTTATGGCTGAAGGCGGAAAGGTCTACGCCTGTCGTTTTGCCCTCCAGGCGTTATATGGGCATGGCGAACCTTCGCTGCTGGAAGGCGTGCGCCCTATTAATCCGCTTGATGTGCTCGATCTCAAGCTGCTGCATGTCCGTGACAATGCGGTAATTATCGATACCTGGACGATGTAAGCGGAGGCCCATCATGGCTGGATCTCGCATTATCCGCGCCGCTGCAGCCCAGATTGCCCCAGATCTCCATGAGGCCAGCAAAACGCTGGCCCGTGTTCTGAAGGCAATTGATGAAGCCGCGTCGCAAGGGGCGGAAATCATCGTGTTTCCCGAAACCTTTGTGCCTTATTACCCCTATTTCTCGTTCATTACCCCGGCGATGACCGCTGGCGCTGCACACCTGAAGCTCTACGAGCAGGCGGTGATCGTACCGGGTCCGATTACACATGCCGTGGGGGAGCGTGCGCGCCTGCGAAATATGGTGGTGGTGCTGGGAGTGAATGAGCGCGATCACGGCACGCTCTACAACACGCAGCTGGTCTTTGATGCCAGCGGGGAGTTGGTACTCAAGCGGCGCAAAATTACCCCGACCTACCATGAACGCATGATCTGGGGGCAGGGCGACGGTTCAGGGTTAAAGGTGGCGGAAACGCGCGTAGGCCGCGTTGGCGCGCTGGCCTGCTGGGAACATTACAACCCGTTGGCCCGCTATAGCCTGATGACGCAACACGAAGAAATCCACTGCAGCCAGTTTCCGGGTTCGCTAGTGGGGCCCATCTTCGCCGAACAGATGGACGTCACAATTCGCCATCACGCGCTGGAGTCAGGCTGCTTCGTGATTAATGCCACGGGCTGGCTGACCGAAGCACAGATTAATGAGCTGACCGCCGACCCGGCCCTGCAGAAGGGACTACGAGGCGGATGTAACACCGCCATTATCTCGCCGGAAGGGCGCCATCTGGTGACGCCGCTAACGGAAGGAGAAGGCATTCTGGTGGCCGATCTGGATATGGCGCTGATTACCAAGCGTAAACGCATGATGGATTCCGTCGGTCATTACGCACGTCCGGAACTGCTGAGTTTGCGGCTGGATGATACGCCAGCGCGTTATGTCATTCCTCGCAGTGTCGAGTCTGAAATCGAAGGAGAGCGCGATGCAGAACGTACCCACTTCACGCCAGCAATTGATCACTGAGTTATTGACTCAGGGTGTACAGGTGATTAATCCGCAGCAGGAGCACGTCAGTCGCCATGGCGGCGCGGGCCCTTCGGATCATCAGGCGATGAATATCGACGGTGTTACGGTGATGGTGCCGATTTATACCCATTCTGCACACCGTTCACCTTGGCAAGTGAAGCATGAATCATCGGGCGCAACCCGTCTCTACAACCTGAATATCCCGGTGAAGGAGATCAGCATTGCCCATAAACCGCGCTTCTACGAGCGGCAGACGGCAGAAGGTATTCCCTATTCACAGATTGCCACCCTACATGGCACCGATGTGCTGGCCACTACGGTGTTGCAAACCTGTATTCGTTACGAAAATCGCGCCAAAGCTTGCCAGTTTTGCGCCATTGGCCAGTCGCTGGCCGCAGGTAGCACCATTGCACGTAAAACGCCGCAGCAACTCGCGGAAGTCGCCAAAGCAGCGGTAGAACTGGATGGTGTTAAGCATATGGTGATGACCACGGGAACCCCTTCGGGTAGCGATCGCGGGGCGCGTATCCTGGTGGAAAGTGCGGAAGCGATTAAAGCGGCCGTGGATCTTCCCTTGCAGGGGCAGTGTGAACCACCGGGCGATGCCGTCTGGTTCCGGCGTATGAAAGATGCCGGTATTGACGCGCTGGGGATGCATCTCGAAGCGGTCACGCCAGCAGTGCGCGCACGCATCATGCCGGGCAAGGCGCAGGTCAGCGTTGACCAGTATCTGATCGCCTTTGCTGATGCCGTTGAGGTGTTTGGCCGTGGTCAGGTCAGCACCTATATCCTCGCAGGGCTGGGTGATAGCCCCGAGGCGATACTGTCGCTGTCGGAAACACTCATTGATCTGGGCGTCTACCCGTTCGTGGTGCCCTTTGTTCCCATCAGCGGCACCCCGCTGGAACACCACGCCGCACCGGACAGTTCCTTCATGGCGTCAATCCTGCAACCCCTGGGACAGATGCTGAACAGCGCGAATCTGCGTTCGCGCGATATTAAAGCGGGCTGCGGCCGTTGCGGCGCCTGTTCTTCGCTGTCCAGCTTTGAACAGGCGATAGCCTGAGGAGCGCCGATGAATCATTACGCGGGATACACCATCAAATGGGTCACTCTGCCTTGGGAACGTCAGCAGGCGTACGCGCTGCGTCAACGTGTGTTCTGCCAGGAGCAGGGACTTTTCGTCGGCGACGATCGTGACGACATTGACAGCGAAGCGCGCCTGCTGGTGGCACTCGGTAGCGTGGCTGGCTGGCACGATGAAGTGGTCGGCACGGTGCGTATTCATCAGCCAGAACCGGGGATCTGGGTGGGATCGCGGCTGGCCGTGGACAGCGCCTATCGTCGACAAGGACAGCTCGGACCAACGCTTATCCGTTTGGCGGTATGCAGCGCGCATGCGTTGGGGTGCCAGGCCTTTTATGCCCAGGTACAGCATCAGAACGAACCGCTGTTCCGGCGCATGCACTGGCAAACGCTCGACTGGCTCGATCTGCGTGGTGTGCGCCATGCGCGCATGCAGGCTGACCTAGCCTTCTATCCACCTTGTCACGATCCGCACAGCGGCATGGTTATTCACACCGCAACCCGACAGCACACCGCGGAGATGCCAACCTTTCTGACAGGAGTTGCGTGATGAAAGAGGATTTACCCGCGCTGATAACACAGCTGCACAGCTATAGCGGCCTCGCGCATAAAAAGGACATTCAGACCGTGGCACGACAGCTGCGCGAAGCCTGGCCTGCGCCTTGTGCGAACGGCGATGACAGCGCGCTGATCCCGGATGGTGACAGCTTCAAGCTGCTGGCGATGGAGGGGTTTATCAATCATTTCGTCGCGGAAGATCCCTGGTTTGCAGGTTGGTGTGGCGTCATGGTGAACCTCAGTGATATCGCCGCCATGGGAGGGCGTCCGCTGGCCATCGTCAATGCACTCTGGGATGACGATTTACCGCATGCAGAGCAGATCCTGCAAGGCATGGCGGCGGCTTCACGCGCCTGGCAGGTGCCGATTGTGGGTGGACACACCAATCTGCGCAGTGAACAGCCGCAGCTGGCGGTGGCGGTACTGGGTGAGACCACTCATCCACTGAGCAGCTTTGCGGTGCGCTCCGGTCAGACGCTGATGGTGGCGATCAATTTACACGGGCGCTGGCATCCACCCGGCCTCAACTGGGATGCCGCCACTGACGCCGCCCCTGCAGCATTAAGGCGGACACTGGCCTTGTTGCCTGAACTGGCTGCGTCGGGTCAGGTACATGCAGCAAAGGATATCAGTCAGGCTGGGTTGGCGGGCACGCTGGTGATGATGCTGGAAAGTGCAGGGCTGGGCGTGGAAATCGATCTGGCTCAGATACCCCGGCCGGATGAGGTGGGGCTGGAGCAATGGCTGTGTGCATTTCCAAGTTTTGGTTTTCTGCTGGCGGTGGACGCTGAGCATTGTGAAGCCGTCCAGCAATGCTTTGAAGACTGCGATGTTGCCTGTGCGGCGGTGGGAAAATTCACCATCAATCAACAACTCATGATGAAACTCCAGCAGCAGCGCGCCTGCTACTGGGATCTGACTCAACAGCCGTTAACCGGCATGACAAATCACTAAAGGAGCGAGCAATGCCTGCGATGCATTTTGTTGTTTGCTGGCCCGACGGCAGCAAAGATACCTGCTATTCGCCTTCTACGGCGATTGAGAAACACCTGCAGGTCAATCATCCCTATACGTTGGAAGAGTTTGTCACCGTCACCACCCGAGCACTGGATGAGGCCAGCGACCGGGTGAAAGCCAAGTTTGGCTATTTCTGCTCCAGCGCCATGGACCAGTCAGCCGCGATCTCGCTCAAAGCACAGCAGTTCAGTGCTGAGCAGCGGGTCACTGTCGAAACCATCACCCCGATCCCGGCCTGACAACAAGCGAGAACACCATGAACCATCACTATCCTGTGGTCATTATTGGCGGCGGGCAGGCAGGGCTCGCCATGAGCTGGAGTCTGACGCAAAAAAATATCCGGCATATTGTGCTGGAACGCCATCGACTTGCCTGGGCCTGGCGTCATCAGCGCTGGGACAATTTCTGTCTGGTGACACCAAACTGGCAATGTAAGCTGCCGGGGTTTCCTTATGACGGCGACGATCCGCACGGGTTTATGTTGCGCGATGACATCGTGGCTTACATTGAACGCTACGCGCAGAGCTTTAATGCGCCGCTTTACGAAGGGGTCAACGTAGAGCGTGTAACGCAACACGCTGATGGTTATGCCTTACACACCTCAATGGGGACCATTCAGGCTGAGCAGGTGGTCATTGCTGTGGGAAATTACCACCGGCCACGCTTTCCTGACATTGCTCAGCAACTGCCGCAGCGTATCGTGCAGGTGCACTCCGCTGAGTACAAATCATCGCAGCAACTGCCAAAAGGGGATGTGCTGGTCGTAGGATCGGCACAGTCCGGCGCGCAAATTGCTGAGGATTTGCACCTTGCAGGGCGCCGCGTGCATCTGTGTGTGGGGAGCGCACCGCGCGTGGCGCGCTTTTATCGCGGACGCGATGTGGTTGACTGGCTGGATGATATGGGGCACTACCGTTTAACCGTAGACAACCATCCTCTGGGAGAGGATGCACGGCGTAAAACCAACACTATGTCACCGGGCGGGATGGGGGAAGGGATATTGATCTGCGCGCGTTTGCGCTGCAGGGCATGCAGCTGTATGGACGTTTGTTGGGCTATCAGGACGGCAAGCTACTCACCGCTGACGACCTGCAAGCCAACCTCGATGGTGCAGATGCGACCTCGAAAAAAATTAAGGACAGTATCGATGCCTGGATCGCGCAGCAGGGTATTCAGGCACCGGAGGAACCGACTTACCAGCCGCTCTGGCAGCCGGAACACCAGCCGGGTGCTATCGATCTTGCCAGCATCAGCGCTATCGTCTGGGCAGTCGGTTTTCACACCGACTTTAGCTGGATTGAGGTGCCAGCCTTCAATGAAAAAGGCTATCCCAGTCATACCCGAGGCGTTTCGGTGCAGCCGGGCCTCTATTTCCTCGGATTACCCTGGTTGTGGACGTGGGGATCGGGACGCTTCGAGGGTGTCGGGGAGGATGCATTATGGGTTGCGAATAGCATTGAACAACACGCTCGGAAAATGGCTGAGCCGGAGGCCACCTATGTTGACAGCCGACGCTGAGGGTGAAGGATTGAACCGGGACTTCTGGCAACGAGAAGCGCAACGACTCCATTGGCAGCATCCCTTCGAACAGGTGGTTGAGTTCGTTGAGAGTGGACCTCGTCGCCGCTGGTTCCCTGAAGGAAAGACCAACCTGTGCTTCAACGCACTCGATCGTCATCTGGCACTGCGCGCGGATCGGTGTGCCATCATCCATCGCGACTTTTGCGGTGAGGCGCATCAAATGAGCTATCGCGAGTTATGGCAACAGGTCAACGCACTCAGCAGCCTGATGGCCGAATGGGGGATTCGGCAGGGCGATCGCGTGTTAATCACACTGCCCATGACGCCGCTGGCTGCGGTGGCGATGTTAGCTTGTGCACGTCTCGGGGCGATACATGTGGTGGTTTATTCTTCAATTACCAGCGAAGCGCTTGCGCAGCGTATTCAGGCTTGTACGCCTGCATTGATTTTGCACCATAGCGACAGCCGTGGTCGAGAATCGTTGCCTACTATTCCCACCACAGCAGAGAACATGCGGGTTGTGGATACCGCCTCTGACGCCTATGTAAAGCAGCTGGCGTTACATATGGACAGGCATGTCCCTTGTGTGTGGCTCTCTTCCTGTGAGCCGTCACATATCTTGTTCACCTCCGGCACCAGCGGTGTACCAAAAGGGATTGTGCGCGATACAGGAGCTATGCCGTGGCGCTGCTAGCCAGTCTGCGCCATCTTTTTCATCTTGCTGATGATGAGGTTTTCTTCACCTCGGCAGATGTAGGCTGGGTGACCGGACACAGTTACGGGATTTACGCACCACTGCTGGCTGGCTTAACCACAGTGATGTGTGAAAGCAGTGCTATTAATGCGCCAGGCCAGAACTGGTGGCACATGGTCGCAGAACTGGGCATTACACGTCTGCTGACCATCGCGGGTGCTATCCGACTAGCACGGCGGCAGGGACCACCGCGAGCCAGTTTGACATCGCTTCGCACATTGTATCTGGCGGGAGAACCACTGGATGAGTCAACTGAGAAGTGGGTGCAAGATGTGATGGCGGTAAGCTGTGAAAACCATTACTGGCAAACGGAATCAGGCTGGCCGCTGTTGGCAGGCCAGGGGACGGCACTGAGTGCGGTATTTTCGCGTAGCGTGGAGGTCGTTAATCCGCTCAATGGTGAAGCCAGCCCAGAAGGCGAAACCGGCATGCTAATAATCAAAAACACCCTAGGGCCAGGAGCAATGCTGACGGTGTGGCAAGACGACACCCAGCACGATCAGCATTATTGGTTACAACATCGAAGTCAGTGGTGTTATGCCACGCACGACTGCGCCATCAAGCAGGGCAGTAAGATTGTCATTCAGGGCCGCATGGATGACGTGATCAATATTGGTGGCAAAAGGCTGGCAACCGCTGAAGTGGAGAATGCGCTGAGTGGTTTACCTGGCATGGTGGAAGTGGTCGCCAATCGGACGCCTCATCCATTGCTTGGCGAGATGGTCGCGTTGTTTGTGGTTACAGAGGCATTAACCTCGACACAGCAAGCATTGCTGAAGCAAGAAATACGGAAAAGGCTGGTGGAGCGCTGTGGTCGTCATGCTTTACCACGGCGGATTCACTTTCGTTATCAACTACCTAAAACCTTTTCCGGAAAATTCCTTCGGCGGATGTTGTTGGATTGATTTTTACTCCGCTCAGCGCCTGTGTTGATATCTGTCTCATGCCTGTCAGATTTAAGCGTTTATGACTCGAGATTCAGAAATTATCTGATCTTTGATGCTCCGGGAAATAACACCCTTGAGCCAGTCAGTCGATGATTTCTTTCCGCTGCGTTTATGAGAATAAATTTTCACCGTAAAGGGCGGGGCGTAGAAGGGTAATTTGAAGCTATTCACGTTCGCCATCGCAGCAATCTTCCCCGAGACGTAGGAAGGGATGGCCATCAGCAGGTCACTCTCAGCGATGATGTGTGGCGAACTCAGCATTGAGGGGGTTTTAAGGACGATTCGGCGTTCCAGCCCAAGATGCCCTAAGTGGGTATCGAGTAGCCCCTTTTTTTCATTCCACGGGGTGACGACCAGATGACCGGCGGCGAGATATTCATCCAGCGTCAGACTCTTGCGGCGGCTGTTGCCGATCACAATAAATTCATCGCTGAACAATTCCACCTCATCCAGATCCTGATGCCTCGCATCATCCGGTTCACTAAATCCCAACGCCAGGTCCACTTCACCCGCGAGCAATTCATTCAGCGCCGGGTTGTTCGGCAAATGGCACAGTTCAAACTGTATGTTGGGGGCCATTTTTTCGATCTCCCCCATCAGGGCAGGAAACACGCAGAAAGCGGTGTAATCCGTGACCGCGATACGAAAGCTCTCGCTGCTGTTTGATGGATCGAATGGCTTAACCGGGCTGAGCCGCTGATTGAGCGCACACAGGCTCTCTGCAATGTGTGGCGCAAGTTCTTCTGCATATACGCTGGGACACATTTTATGCCCCTCACGATAGAACAGCGGGTCTTTTAAGAATTCACGGAGTCGTGTCAGGGCATGGCTAAGCGCAGAGGTGCTCATGGACAGTTCAACTGCGGCCTGCCGGACAGAGCGATGTCGATATACCGCATCGAATACCGGTAAAAGATTGAGGTCAAGACGCCGCAAAACATGATGCATGAAATTCACCTACCATTGATTTTATTGCACTTAATTCATTTTAAGATACCGATTATCATGACAACCTTCAAATCTCGCATAACAGAGACACGTTTATGAGTGTGGCTATCCGGAAAGCAGTCCCGGACGATACCGATGCTATTTACAATATGATCAATGGATTGTCGGTATACCGAGAAGCACCACCCGACGCCATTCCCGGTGTGGAAGAAATCAGAACCACTCTGTTTGCAGAGGACACCAATGCCGAAGCCTATATTTGCGAAATTGAGGGCATTATCGCTGGATATGCGGTTATTTCTCACAGCTACTCCACCTGGCTTGGCCGGCACAGCCTGAACATGGACGATCTTTACTTCACGCCTGATTACCGGGGACGGGGAGCGGGCAAGGCGATGCTTCAGTTTATCGCTCAGCTGGCTGTCAGCAGACGCTGCAGCCGCATCGAATGGAATGCGCTGGAATGGGATAAATCAGCCAAAGATTTTTACAACAGTATTGATGCGCTCCCCCTGAATGAATGGGTGCGATATCGACTGGATGGCCCGGCTCTGGAAAGGTTCGCGTCTCAGATCATTAACTGACATGGCGAGCGGGCTTGCTGTAAATTGTCCACTAAAATGAGACAGTAATTACAATTTAACGTCATTGATGGTCGATTTTGTTTACGTTAATTTTACTCCATCGGCAGCGAATACTCGCTCCCAACAATCAATAATGGAGATGACCATCATGATCGAACAAAGACTCTCAGACGCCCGCGGGCTCGGCGACCACGGCTGGTTACGCTCACGCCATACGTTTTCTTTTGCGAATTACTGGGACCCGAAGCAGACCGGATTCTCTGACCTTCTGGTCATCAATGACGACCGGGTTTCGGGCGGACGTGGCTTTGGCGCTCACCCACACAGCAATATGGAGATCATCTCCTATGTGCTGGACGGATCGCTGGCTCACAAGGATTCGATGGGCACCGGTTCCGTTATCGTCCCGGGAGATGTCCAGCTCATGAGCGCAGGCTCCGGGGTGACCCACAGTGAGTTCAACAACGCAAAAGAAGCAGGGGTTCACTTCCTGCAGATCTGGGTGGTACCCGCCGAGAAGGGCACGGCGCCCGGTTATCAGCAGGTGAGCGTCGCGGATGGAGAGAAGCGCGGACAGTTCAAACTCATCATTTCGCCGGATGGTGCAGAGGCTTCACTGAAAATAAAGCAGGACGTGCGCATTTTTGCCGGACTGTTTGATGGTGGGGAGCAGCAGACAATCTCACTGCCGGAAAACCGTTACGCTTACATTCATGTTGCACGGGGCAGTATTACGGTAAACGGTGTCACTTTCGGTGAGGGAGATGGTGCCCGCGTTCGCAATGAAAGCGAACTGACCTTCTCTGACGGCAAGGAGGCTGAAGTGCTGCTGTTTGACCTGCGTCCGATCGAGGTTAACCATCCAACGCGATAAGCCAAAAAAAGACCGGCTGGAAAGTCGGTCAAGTCCCTTAGTCTTCTTTCAAACAGCCATAAAGTGATGTGTGGCTGTTTTTTTTATGGCCAGCCACGAGGGCCGGCTAATTTATGCTTCAGTTTTTTAACGCTTACAACGATTTCAGGAACGCCAGCAGATCGGCATTCAGCTGTTCGGCATGCGTCACCGCAAAGCCGTGCGGCGCATTGTCATAGACCTTCAGCTGTGCGCCTTCAATCATCTCTGCCGCCAGTTTGCCGGTGGTTTCAAAGGGCACGACCTGGTCGTTGCTGCCATGAATCACCAGGGCTGGCACGTCGATTTTTGCCATGTCCGGGCGGAAATCCGTGGTGGAAAAGGCCGTTACGCAGTCCAGCGTGCCCTTGAGCGAGGCGAGCAGCGCAATATTCAGCGTCTGGGTCAGAACGCCTGCTGATACCGTCTGTCCTGCGTTGGTGCCGTAAAACGGCGCGGCGAAGTCACTGATGAACTGTGCGCGATCTTTACGCAGACCAGCGAGGATCCCCGCGAACACCGACTGATCAACACCGGCAGGGTAGCTATCTGACTGCCCGAAAATTGGCGTGACCGCGCCCAACAGAACCAGACCGTCTACACGTGCTGTGCCGTAATTATTGATATAGCGCGTGACATCACCGCCGCCCATGGAGAAGCCAACCAGCGTCACGTTCTGCAGATCAAGACAGGTGATCAAATCGTTAATATCTGAAGCGAAAGTATCGTAGTCGTAGCCTGTCCAGGGCTGATCTGAGCGACCAAAGCCACGGCGGTCGAAAGCGATCACGCGATAACCATTCTCAGCCAGGAAGTTCAGCTGACTGTCCCACATATCTGCATCCAGCGGCCAGCCGTGGCTGAACAGCACCGGCTTACCTTTTCCCCAATCTTTAAAATAAATCTGCGTACCGTCAGCGGTTTTAATTGTACTCATGGTGTTTTCCTTGCAGTTGAAGTGAACTTATTCATTACTCAGGTGCAACCAGATAGCGTGCGACGGGCATTTGCTCTCCCTGATGGAAGGCATAAACGCGAGTCTGTATCTTCTGGTCGTTCATGGTGTAACGCTCAAGCTGGCGCAAATGTTCCATCCAGGAACCCACGACAAACGTCTCTACGAAGATGCCGGGCTGGAGAATATCTTCATAAACCGCCCAGTTGATGGCTCCCCCGCGGCGGCGCACGCGACGCATGTCCTGCATGCAGACGATAAAGTCGTGCGCATCTTGCTGGCGAATCTGATATTCATAGCTCACCCTGACCGGTCCACGGTCATGATGAATATCCAGTACCGGAACCGTTTCGCCTGTTTCACTGACGTCCAGATTCAGGTCAGGATCTTTATCGAGACGCCAGCGCAATACGGTGAGGCAGGCCAGTGCCATGCCGACGGTGGCGACACAGAGTGAAACCGGAATGCTGTAGCGAGAAGCAAGCTGTCCCCAGACAGCGCTACCCACGGTCATTGAACCAAAAAAGACCGTCAGGTAAACCGCCAGTGCGCGCGCTTTTACCCATTTAGCCGCGCTGCGCTGAGCACCGACGTTGAGCGTGGAGAGTACGGCTATCCAGGCAAAACCGGTGAAAAACTCGAAGGCGTTGAGCAGCCAGAAGTGGCGTACAAACGCCAGCGCGAGCATCGTGGCGGCAAACAGCAAGCTTGCCAGCACCATCAGTTGATCGGCATTAAAACGCTTACGCAGACGTGGCAGCAGCACGGCACCGCAAATAGCACCGACCCCGATAAAGGCCAGCATGATGCCGTATCCACCCGGCCCCAGTCCCAGCTCACGGCGGGCAACCAGCGGCAGGAGTGCCCAGCCGGCGCTGCCGAAAACGAAGAAGGCCACGGTTCGCACCAGTACGTTACGCAGTACCGGGGCAGCATGAACGTAGCGAACGCCTGCCTTCACAGCTGAGAAAAAGTGCTCCGGCGGCAGGCGCTGTACGCTGGGGGCTTCTTTCCAGCGATAAAGAACCCAGGCCACGCCCAGCACGGAGAGCGCATTGAGCATGAACACCATCCACGGGCCAGCAAACGACAGGATCAGACCACCCAGCGCTGGACCAATGGCGCGACTGATGTTGATACCCAGCGAGTTCAACGCAATCGCGGGACTGAGTTCACTTTTGTCGACCAAATCGGGCACGATGGCCTGGAATGGCGGTGAGCTCATGGCGGCACCTGCGCTCATCAGGAAGGCGGCAATCAGCAGTACCAGCGGCGTGACGTGTCCGGTATAGGAGAGAACCGTCAGGGTCGCCGCAGCGATAAACACCCACAACTGAGAGAACAGCAGATATTTTCGTCTGTCGATAATGTCGGCCAGCACGCCGGAGGGCAGGGCAAACAGGAACATCGGCAGGCTGGCGGCCGCCTGGACCAGCGCGACGTTCAGCGGATCGGCGCTGAGCGTCAGCATGGTCCAGTTGACGCCGACATCATTCATCCAGGAACCGATGTTGGACACCACCGTCGCAATCCACAGCATGCGGAACACCGGCTGCTGCAAGGGTTGCCAGGGCGAGGCCGACGTGGCAGGCAAGGGCGTGTTTTCCTCATCCTGCGAGACGTCATTAATGTCATTAACCTGCGCCATGGCGCACCTCACTTTGCTTGCCAGCACCGATGCGCCACTGGCCCGGCCCGGTGATGGCCAGCGTGGTAAAGATAATTAACAGCAGCCAGCCAAACTGACCTTCTGCGATGCTCCAGTCTGAATGCACAAACACCATCGCAACCAGCAGCACGCCGATGATCGGCAGGCAGGCTAAACGGGTGAGTACGCCGATCAGAATGAAAATTGGACAGATGACCTCGGCAAAAATAGCCGGAAGCAGGCTCATGTAGGGACCGAGGCCAAAGGGATCCTCGATACGCGTCAGTTCTTCGCTGAAGTGAAACACCTTCGGCAGGCCGTGTACGTGCAGTAGCAGCAAGCAGCCGGTGAGGCGCAGGAAGAACAGCCCCGCATCAATGCGGGGCGGCTGAGAGAATAAACTCTTCATGTCTATCAGAACACGAAGCAGCTGCAGCCGAGCGCGCCCCAGAAGGCGTTCTCCTCGGATACCGGCATATTGGCGCCGCGTGCGATATCATGCGAGTGGCTGTGCACACCGCACGGGCCGCTGCACTGGTGCGGCATCTGCTGCATGCCCACACGGGTTTGCGCGGTTGGCGGTGCACTGCGATAGTGACCCGGCACTTTGACCACCGGTGACCACTCAGGCAGTACAGGAATTGACGGCGGTGCTTCGCTGCTGAACGAGCCTGCGGCATACACGATATTGCCGTCGACAAGGGTCAGCACCGACTCAATACCTTTAATCTCTTCTTCCGGTACGCTGAAGTAATCTTTGCTCAGCACCACCATGTCCGCCAGCTGACCGGCAATAATCTGGCCTTTTTTACCTTGCTCGCTGGAGAACCAGGCGCTGCCCTGGGTCCACAACATCAGCGCGGTATCACGGTCGAGGCGAGCGTTGACGTCATACATCTGCATCCCGCCCACGGTACGACCGGAGACGAGCCAGTACAGCGCGGTCCATGGGTTATAGCTGGCAACGCGCGTCGCATCAGTACCGAGACCCACCGGCACGCCGGTTTCCAGCATACGCGCCACCGGTGGTGTATGACGGGTCGCTTCAATGCCGTAACGCTCAGCAAAATATTCGCCCTGGAACGCCATACGGTGCTGTACGGCAATACCGCCACCCAGCTCTTTGATACGGTCAATATTGCGCTGCGTCACCGTTTCAGCGTGGTCGAAGAACCAGTGCAGGCCGTTAAACGGAATGTCGCGGTTGACCTTCTCGAATACATCCAGCATGCGGCTGATCGATTCATCGTAGGTGGCGTGCAGGCGGAACGGCCAACGGTGTTCGACCAGATGACGCACCACGCGTTCCAGTTCATCTTCCATACCTGGCGCAAGATCCGGACGCGGCTCAAGGAAGTCTTCAAAGTCGGCGGCAGAGAACACCAGCATCTCACCGGCTCCGTTATGGCGGAAGTAGTCGCTGCCCTGACCTGGGGTCAGCATATCCGTCCACTTTTCAAAATCTTCCAGCTCATGCCCCGGGCGTTGGGTAAACAGGTTGTAAGCGATTCGCAGCGTCATCTGCTTCTTCTCGTGCAGCTCAGCAATCACTTCGTAGTCTTCCGGGTAGTTCTGGAAGCCGCCGCCTGCATCAATCGCGCTGGTGAGGCCAAGACGGTTCAGTTCACGCATAAACTGACGAGTCGAGTTGACCTGCTGCTCAAGCGGTAATTTCGGACCTTTTGCCAGCGTGGCGTACAGGATCATGGCGTTCGGGCGGGCAATCAGCATGCCGGTCGGGTTGCCGTTGCTGTCGCGCTGGATCTCGCCGCCCGGTGGGTTAGGGGTGTCTTTGGTATAGCCCACGACTTTCAGCGCGGCGCGGTTGAGCAGGGCACGGTCATACAGGTGCAGCACGAAAACCGGTGTGTCCGGTGCCGCTTCATTGATTTCATCCAGCGTTGGCATACGGCGCTCGGCAAACTGAAACTCGGTCCAGCCACCCACCACGCGCACCCACTGCGGCGAAGGGGTACGCAGTGCCTGCTCTTTCAGCATGCGCAGCGCATCAAAGACGGAAGGGACGCCTTCCCAGCGCAGCTCAAGATTGTAGTTCAGGCCGCCACGAATCAGGTGCAGGTGCGAGTCATTCAGGCCTGGAACTGCCGTGTGGCCCTTCAGGTCGATGACCTTAGTGCCTTCACAGTGGTGCTGCATGACTTCTGCCAGACTGCCTACTTCAAGAAACTTGCCGTCGCGGATGGCGACCGCATCGGCGATCGGATTTGCACGATCGACGGTATGAAATCGGCCATTGGTGAGAATGACGTCGGCTTTGCCAAGGGTAACCATAGGATCTCCTGAGATGAGTTGTCCGCAACGCCATTAAAGAGCGCGGACACTATTGCCCTGCTATGGCAGCAGGATATTGGGATGGCGGAATTATGATCAGGAGATCTGGAGAACGTCTAGTTATACAAAGGGATATGTATACCTTGGTATAGCTATACCAAGAGATAATAGTCTGAAAATAAAAAGGTTCCTAGACTGCGCTCAGACAGTTACCCACCGAGACAGCGACGCAAACATAACGCTATTCGGTTATCAGGGCGGCTGTCAATTTACGCCGTTTAAACGTTCTACGGAACTTAGCAACACTAACCTCAATGGGCTATGACATGACCAATCGTAAACTTGAAGTACTGACGCCGCAAAACTGCCAGATAATCTTTATCGACCAGCAACCTCAGATGGCTTTTGGCGTTCAGTCAATTGACCGTCAGGTACTGAAAAACAACGTCGTTGCACTGGCGAAAGCGGCCAAAGTCTTCAACATCCCGACTGTACTGACCACCGTTGAGACCGAAAGCTTCTCCGGTAACACTTTCCCGGAGCTGCTGGATGTGTTCCCAGGCCAGGACATCCTTGAGCGTACCTCAATGAACTCCTGGGATGACCAGAAAGTCCGTGATGCACTGGCGGCTAATGGTAAGAAGAAAGTCGTGGTTTCTGGCCTGTGGACTGAAGTGTGTAACAACACCTTTGCACTGTGCGCGATGCTGGAAGGCGACTATGAAATTTACATGGTGGCTGATGCGTCTGGCGGCACCACCAAAGAAGCACACGACTATGCCATGCAGCGCATGATCCAGGCTGGCGTGATCCCGGTAACCTGGCAGCAGGTGATGCTGGAGTGGCAGCGTGACTGGGCACACAAAGATACCTACACCGCCGTGATGGATATTGCGAAAGAGCACTCAGGTGCTTACGGCATCGGTGTTGATTACGCTTACACCATGGTTCACAAAGCCCCATCACGCCAGAAGAGTGAACACCGCACCCTGGCGCCAGTTCCTGCGAAAATTCGTTAATCTGTTTTAGCCGTCCGGCTCTCAGGGCCGGGCGGTTATTTTTATAAGGAGGACCCATGAGTCCTTTATTGATTTCTCTGGGCGCGGGCGCGCTGATCGGTCTGATCTACTCGCTGCTTAAGGTCCGGTCGCCCGCGCCGCCGGCCGTGGCGCTGGTTGGGTTGCTGGGTATGGTCATTGGCAGCACGTTGGGTGGTAAGCTGCTTTACAATGAGGTGTCAGCCAGGATTTCGTCCCATGGCCAGACTCAGTCGGTTGCCGTACAGCAACCCGCCTCACCACAACCTATTGCTAAACAGGCGGGCTGAACATGCTGAGAACCTATTCTGTTTCGCTGGCTGTCGGTATACTCGCCGGTCTGATTTACGCGGTGCTCGACGTTGACTCACCTGCGCCACCGATCATTGCGCTGGTTGGCCTGCTCGGCATGCAAATCGGTGAACATCTTATTCCGCTGATCAAGAGACTGATCAGTCGCCAGCCCTTAAACCTGCACTGGTTTCGTCACGAATATCACCATAAGATTGGCGATAATCAACCACCCTCAGGTGACAAAAACTCCTAAGGATGTGCCTCAAACAGGCCTGAGCTTTATTTAAGGATATCAGCATGCAGCTGTCGCAGCGCATTGTCGTCGTTGATGATGAACGTTCTGTCCGCAGTGGTTTAACCAACCTGCTCCAGTCTGAAGGCTATCAGACCGAAGCCTTCGAATCGGCAGAATCTCTTCTTAGTGATGAAGCCGCGATGGCAAATGCCGCACTTTTTATCATTGATGTTCAGCTGAAGGGCATGAGTGGATTTGAGCTTTACATCAACCTGACCCGGCGGATTAAAAACCCGCCGGGTATTATTATTTCCGGAAACGGAGATGAAAACATGTTGTGGTATGCCATTAATCTGGGCGCCATTGCTTTTCTGCCCAAGCCAATCGACATCGATACCTTGTTTGAACATATCAGACAGGCTTTCTCTTCAAGGGCCGCCCGTCAATGAGTACCGTGCCACAGACATTTAACTCATCAAATAATGATGAATTCGTCTTGTCTGAAGATATGACCTTCATTCCACTGGCGCAGGAGGGAAACATTGACTGGTTCCTGGGCCGCCATGCTTCCAGCGGCGAGACATTTGTACTGGTTACCGCGAGTCATGAAGAGTCGATATCTCAGGTTACGCAGTTACTTAAGAACGAATTTACTCTGCGCGGCAGACTCTCCGAGACCTGGTCACTTAAGCCCCAAAAACAGACGCATTATCAGGGGCGTTATGCTCTGATTTACCGGGCATTCAATTACCGGACGCTGGCAGATGTGCTCTGCATGCCACCGGGCGGCATTCTGGAATTTCTGAACTACGCTGCCAGACTTTGCACCACGCTGAGCATGGCGCATCAGCAGGGGCTGGTGCATGGGGATATTAAGCCCGCGAACTTTTTTTTCAGTGATGACGGTGCCGTTCGCCTTGGCGGCTTCGGCCTGTCAGCCGTTCATGATGGCCAGCTTCAGCAGCCACGCCTGCCGATAGCGGGGGGCACGCTGGCCTATATGTCCCCTGAACACACCTCCCGCTCTGCACATTCCGTTAGCCGCATCAGCGATTTGTACAGTCTTGGCATTGTGCTTTACGAGCTGCTGACTGGAAAACTGCCCTATGGGACGGTTGAGGGAGGGCATGCTGAATGGGTGCATTATCACATTGCTTCCGAAGCACCTCCGCCTCATCTGCTGCGTAAGGACGTCTCGGTGGTGCTGTCTGCGATCATCCTGAGGTTGCTGAATAAATCGCCTGAACATCGCTACCAGACGGCGGACGGCGTACTGGCCGATCTTCGTCGCTGTGCCGCCACCCTGATGCCGGACGGCATTATTGAGTCATTCTCCCTGGGAATGCAGGATGCGCAACCGGAGAATTACACCAGCGACACGCTGTTTACTGACCATTCGCAGGCAACTGATATTCTGGCCGCATTTGATGAAGTCAGCCGCAGCGGCAAACACAACCTTGTTGCCATCAGTGGCGTCCTTGGATCGGGGAAATCATCGCTGTTAGCCTCGTCGCTCAAAATGCTGCGCAATAAAAAAGCACTGATCACCATTGTTAAAGCGGACCAACACTCCCCTGTTTTACCTTACGCTATGTTTAGCGGCGCATTCAGGTCGCTGGCGCTGCACGTGCTGGGACTTCCGGTACAGGAAATGATGCGCTGGAAAACGCACATCGCGCGGACTCTAGGGGACTACGCCGGGCTTGCTATCAGCCTGGTCCCTGAACTGGGTATTCTGCTTAATCAGAAGGCGTCGGTGCAGACGCACTCTCATACCCGTGATGCCAAAGACCGTTTTAATCTGGTGGCCTGCAGCCTGGTCAAGGCGTTCACCGCGCCGGGGCGCCCACTGGTTATTCTGCTTGATGATGCTCACTGGGCGGATCAGGCCACGCTGCATCTGCTGCAAAACCTGCTCAGCTTAGGTGAAGACATCCCCCTGCTGCTGGTCATCACGCACCTCGACAGTGTGACATTGCCCTGTCGCACGATTACCGGCAATCTGAAACGTGTTCGTGCCAGCGCGATGCGCATTACGGATATCTCGCCCGAGCCGCTGACTGAAAAGAGCATTGCGGGTTGGCTGGCGGGGCGCTTTCACACTCGCAGTGCGGCGACAGCTGAACTTGCTCAGCTTATTCATGAGAAAACAGCGGGCAATCCTCTCGCCACCCATGAGTTCTTCCGACAGGCAGTCAGTGACGGTCTTATTTCGCACCATGCGCCGTTCAGATGGGCGTATGATATTCAGGCTCTCAGAAAAAGCCACTACACGGCAAACGTCGCAGCCACTGTTCTTCAGAACCTCTCCTCGCTGCCGTTTGCGACCCGACAGTTAATGGGGCAGATTGCCTCTCTGGGCAGTAGCGGTAACCTGAGTGTGTTAAGTGAAATAACCTCTGTGCCCGTTCAGGCTATCAGTTTGTCACTGCTGCCCGCCGTGACTGCCCGGTTCATCTCGCTCAATGAAACGATATACGCTTTCATGCACCACAGCATGCATGAGGCAGCGATAGCGCTGTTTGAGAACCAGGACAAAGACGCTTTTCATTACGATGCAACCCTGTATTACATGCGAGAGTCTGCGCGTAACGTCTCCAGCACCTTGCTTTTCAGCGCGGCCCATCACCTGCTGTCGGTGAAAAATCTGACCCTGCTGTCGCACGATACAGACGGCTTTTGCCAGCTGTTGCTCCGGGCCAGTCGGCGCGCTAAAACCAGCAGTGACTACATATCGGCACTGCGTTATCTCCAGGCCATCCGCTTACTTAATGAGGAGGCGGTCAGCACGCAAGCCAGTGAGTATCTGCTGGAAGAGGCGGAGTGCGAATTTCTCAACGGTAATCTGCCTGCGGCGCTGGAACTGAGTGCCCGCATCCAGTCATCTCCCGGTGAGGTCGCAGATAAAGCCGAGGCGGCCTGCCTGATCGCCGAGATCCATATGCGCCAGTCTGACAGCAAGCTTGCGCTGGAAACGGCACTCGCCTGGCTGGCGGTTTTTGGTATCCAGCTGAACCGTCATCCCACCCAGGAAGAGTGTGATGCGGCGCGGATGGTACTTAAAGACGACGTGGGCAAGAATCCTTACCCCCGTTTTCGTTCACTCGAGCTGGTTCAGTGTAAAAATACCGAAGCCGTTATGAACCTGCTGGCGAGCGCCAGCACCTTTGCAGCGTTTATCAATCCCCGCTTGCACTTTATGATCCTGTGCCGACTACTGCACTTGTCGATGGCGCGTGGCCTGACCGGCGCCTCCACGCTGGCGCTCTCCTGGTATGGTGTGGTATGCGGCGATCAATACGATGAATACAGCCGTGGCTTTGCCAGCGCCTTGCTGGCACGCGAGCTGGTCTACAAACATGATTTTGTCAGCTTTAAGGCACGCACGCTGTTGCCGCTCGATCAGGTCAGTGTCTGGACGATGCCCCTGAGCTATGCGATTGAGCGGGCGAAAGCGACGTTCGACGTTGGCGTTGAAACCGGCGACCGAACCTCCGCCTGCCTGGCATTACGCCATCTGGTCATGAACTGTCTTACCCGAGGCGATCATCTTGATGGGGTGCACACGACCATCACGCGCGGCATGTTGTATGTCAGAAAGGCGCAGTACCGGGACGTGGAAGTGATCCTCGGCATGCAGCTGGACTATGTTTTGTTCCTGAGAAAGCCGCGCAGCGGCACGTTCAGTGGCGATAATTTTCTGACGCCCGTGCTAGACGTGGTGAAACCTGAACAGGCGGTTGAGCCGATATATCTTATGCAGTTCTGGTCACGACTGTATAAAGCCATGGCGCATTTCTTCGCCTGTGAATATGCAGCTGCCTATCACTGGTTTAAGGATGCCGAACAGTTCACCGCGTTTATCCCCGGCCATGTGCATATGCTTGATTACCATCTGTATAGCGCACTTTCGCTGACGGTGCCGTTAAAGTCGGGAACCATGACAGAGGAATTAAGGCTGCAGCTCCAACCTCACCTTGAGCGCATCGTTACCTGGTCGAATGAAAACAGCAAAACGTTTGCAGACAAAGAAGCCTTGCTGCGTGCTGAACTCTGTCGTCTGGAAGGCGATACGGCAAAGGCTTTCGAGTTGTTTGAAAATACCATGACGTTGTCACGCGACGGCCAGTTTCCGCACATTAATGCACTGGCCTGTGAACTCGCTGCACGGATGGTATATGCCAGAAATATGCCATTTGCTGGAGATAGCTACATTAAAGGGGCTATTGCCGCGTGGGACCGCTGGGGGGCAGGAGCAAAAGTTCATCAGCTGGAGACCCATTATCCGGCGCTGGCGAGCCACGCATCTCAGACGGCGCTGAGTACTGTATCGTTTGAACAAAGTGCCGTGATTGGCGATTTGCAGAGCATGGTGACCGTCATGCGCGCGCTGACGGAAGAAATCAATCTCGATCGACTTATTCACATCCTGATGATGATGCTGGTGGAAAGGGCCGGCGCGCAACACTGCATGCTGATAAGGCTGATTGACGGCAACATTCCAGAAATTCAGGCGAGGGCGTCAACCACGGCAGAGGGCGTAAAGGTCAAAATTGTCCAGGAACTGCCGGCCGCCACCGATCTTCCACTCTCCGTTCTGTCTGCGGTTATCCGCACCGGCCAGGAAATACGGACCGGTAAACCAGAAGTGTTCAGCCCGTTCAGCCAGGATAACTATCTGGTCGCGTCGGGCGCAGCGGTGATGTGCGTGCCGATGTTCCGGCAGGCACAAATGGTTGGCGTGCTCTACCTGGAAAACAGACTGATGCCGGATGTGTTTACGGCCGATCATTCCAGGATCGTTTCGATGCTGGGAGCCCAGGCTGCCGTGTCGCTGGAAACGGCACGTCTGTATGCTGAATTGCTAGAGGAAAACATCCAGCGTCGAAAAATTGAAAAACAGCTTCGCGCCAGTCAGACATCTTTGATGCTCGGTGAAAAAATCAGCAACACCGGTACGTGGCACTGGCAAATCGGACCCGATATTCAGTACATCTCTGATGAATATAAGCGCATCATGGGGCTGCCCGATCATCAAATGACGACTTCAATGGTCGAGTTTCAGAGCCGGGTGCATCCGGACGATCTTCCTTGCCTGAGTGCGCAAATTGAGTCCTGGGCTCGTAAAGGCGAAGTTATGCAGGCCGAATTTCGTATCGTGCGTGATGACGGAGAGTGCAGATATATCAAAGGAATTGGGGAACCGAATGAAAACTGGCCAGAAGTGGCTGAATATTTTGGCACTCTCACCGATATCACCTCACTGCGACAAACTGAAGATGCCGTCAGGATCGCGCAGGCCGATCTTGCCCGCGTTGCTCGTGCGACTACCGTAGGGCAGCTTACCGCTTCAATCGCGCATGAAATTAACCAGCCGCTAATGTCTATTGTGGCCAATGCGGGCGCAAGCCAGCGCTGGCTGAAGCGGGGCACCGCACATCTGGAGAACGCCTGTAAAAGTCTGGATGAGATCATCCGTGAGGGACAGCGTGCGGGGAATATTATACGCGGCCTACAGTCACTAACACGTAACCAGATTACTGAGTTCGCTCCGGCTAAATTGCACCAAATTGTACGGGATATTATCGTATTGTCCCGCCTGGAACTGGAGCGGCAATATGTGTCTCTTGAACTGAATTTAGCGGCGGTTAACGACGAGATTTTCTGTGAAAACGTCCAGATTCAACAGGTATTACTTAATCTGGTTATCAATGCCATTGATGCAATGTGCGAAAATCCAGGCGTCAGAAACCTGAGAATTGCATCATCGCATCCACACGAAAATATCATCCGTTTAGACGTGACTGACAACGGCACGGGTTTGTCAGATCAGGTGATTGATAAAATCTTCGACTCGTTTTACACCACGAAAGCGGAAGGTATGGGCATGGGATTGACCATCAGTCATGAGATCATTAAGCGTCATGGTGGCGAACTGCACGCTGAAAACCGCCCGGAAGGGGGCAGCCGATTCTGGTTCACCTTGCCTCTGGAACGGTAATGTGAAGCTCTGTCTGAAATAACAAAGCATCTGTAATTTCACTCAACTGGTGGGCTTAGAGTACAGGTGTTTCGCTTTTTTTCATGACCAGCATAAACAGGCCAATGACAATCAGCACAATGCAGGTTTTCAGTGTATTCACGGCTATCTCCTCTCTTAGTAGCCGCAGACATTAAGGTGTCTGCGGCCTGCAAAATCATTTCACCAGCTCTGCTGACATGTAGGCACCGTTAGTAAAACGCGCGCTGGTGATTTTGTATGAAGCTCCCACCTGTTTAGCTTTCAAAGCAATCTGTGCCTCTGCCGCATCCAGTGTGGTGCCGCTGGCCGTCACACTCTGAGAGAATCCTGAGAACGAAAACAGGGTTAGAGCGGCAACAGCAACGATATTTTTGATGGCTTTCATGGTCATTTCCTGAGTTGAGATTTTTGTTTTGAGGCGTGTTACCTCGATGTGATGCATGTTATGCGGGTAGCATGACTAAGAAAATACTTGCTTTATGGTGAATTAAATCAAAAAAACTGAATGTCTTTTATTGGGCTGGTAACAGGCTTGGATTCGAAAGAGGGAGTTCGGTGAAATTTGAGGGGAGTTGCGAATATTTTTATTAATTCAACAGATGATCGTGTATGCCAGCGATCAGCACAAAACTCATGGATATGAAGATTTAGTGGTTTTTTATAAAGAAAAATCGCTTCTGACGTGATGGTTATCATGATCAGCACTTTAGCAATTATCTCTTTGTATAACTATCTGTTGGTATAGCTATCCCTTTGTATAACTTATACTTTTGGAACGTTTAGAGGATAATCTTCCCATAAATGACATTCAGGCACGCCCACTTAACTGATGCGCGCGCGTATCTTGATGAACTGGCTTTAATGGGAAAAGAGATGGCAACCGTTAACCCTGATCAGAAGATTGAAACGGCACGCAGTAAGATAATGGGAGCCGTTATCCAGGATATTCTTCCATGGATTGAAGCAAACCTGTCTGACGAATCGATAAGGGTCAGAAACGTAACTGAACGCAGTGGTTATGGGCACTGGCACTTTCAGCGGGTGTTCCGTAAGCAGACCGGGATTAATCTGGCGACCTATATCCGTATCAGACGCATTGTCAGAGCGGCTTTTTCAGTGGCTTTTACTGAAAAGGAAATCATCGACATTGCTATCGAAAATGGTTTTTCCAGTCAGCAAAACTTTAGCAGAACCTTTAAAGGCTACTTTAAAGTCGCGCCGACAATTTTTCGTAAAACCTGTTCAGGGCGGGAAGGGATGTTCAGTGCGCTGACAAAAGATATTCGAAATGAATATGCCTGGATTTTCTTTGAAAGAGTAAATCATCTGAATTAAAAAATGGCTATCTGGCTATAAAACCACTTCCGCCGAAGAGATCTTGATAAGTATTGGGATCAATTCCAGCGATTCATTTTTATTATTAACAGTAAAGCCTCTCTTTTTTGACAGCTTCTGCTTCTTTCAAAATGAAGGTAAAAGTATTAACTGTATTATATGAATAATTAATAAAAATTTTAAATGCCGCTGGGGTGTTTTTTTCCGGTTTTCCGGTTGATGTTTAAACTATCCTGATGAGGAATAAATGAAAGCGAACTATTTGGCGCTGGTGGCGTCTTGTGTTTTTTTAACCGGGCCAGTATCTGCTGCCGAAATTTATAATAAAGACGGGAACAAGCTGGATCTTTATGGCCTGGTATCAGGGCTGCATTACTTCAGTAAAGATAACAGCCAGGACGGCGATCAGTCTTATATGCGTATCGGTTTCAAAGGGCAGACGCAGATTTCCGATCTCCTGACCGGCTACGGACAGTGGCAGAGTCAGTTCAATGCCAACCAGCCGGAAAGTGACAGCAACTCGATGTTTACCCGTCTGGGCTTCGCCGGGATCAAAGTCGGCGATTACGGTTCGTTTGATTATGGCCGCAACGTGGGCGTGCTGTATGACGCGCTGAGCCAGACAGATATGCAGCCTGAATTCGATGCGCAGACCTATAACACCGATCAGTTTATGTTCCGCCGTGGCAACAGCCTGGCAACCTACCGTAATACCGACTTCTTCGGCCTGGTGAATGGTCTGGATTTCGCGCTGCAGTATCAGGGTAAAAACGATGGAGGAGGGGAACCGGGTGCCCGCGATGTCCTCCGTCAGAACGGCGATGGCTACGGCATGTCGGTGGCCTATGCCTTTGGCGATGGTTTTAAAGCGGTTGGCGCCTTTACCCGCTCCGATCGTACCAACGAACAAAACAACAGCAGCGGCATCATGGGCCGTGGTGACCGTGCGGAAGCGTATTCAGCCTCGCTTAAATATGACGCGAACAACGTCTATCTGGGGGTGATGTATACCCAGGCGTACAACGCATCCCGGTTCGGCAGCAGTTCCGGAGCCGGTGTGTACGGCTACGCCAACCAGTCCGATATTTTTGAAGTGTTTGCACAGTACACGTTTGACTCACGATGGGTGCCCTTTATTGCCTATAACCAGGCCCGTGCTAAAGACCTGGGACAGGCAGGTAACGGCAAGACCTATGGTAATCAGGATCTGGTGAAATTCGTCGATTTCGGCGGATCGTACCTGTTCAACCGGAACATGCTGGCGTACGTGGATTACAAGCTCAACCTGATTGATAAAAGCGACTTTTCGCAAGCGGCTGGCGTCTCAACGGATGACATCATGGCCGTTGGCCTTGTGTATCAGTTCTGATTGCGCAGCTGTTTAACGTACATATCTGAGGATCACCATGAACCAGACTCTAAAATTCGTCACGCTTACCTGCAGCCTGCGTGTGGGCTCATTTAATGCGGCTATTGCCAACGCGCTGCCTGAGCTGGCGCCTGAAGGCGTTATCTTTGAACATCTGGGATCGCCGGGACTTTTCCCACATTACAGCACGGACACTGAAGCCGAGGGTTTTCCAGCTGAAGTACTGGCAATGGCCGACAGCATTCTCAAGGCTGATGGCCTCATCATTATCACACCGGAATACAATCACTCCATTCCGGGCGTACTGAAGAATGCCCTGGACTGGCTCTCACGCGTTTCACCGCAGCCCATCGCTGGGAAGCCGGTACTGATTCAGTCCGCATCGCCGGGCAAGCTGGGCGGCGTTCGCGCGCAAATCCATCTGCGTCAGATCCTCGGTTACTTTGATGCGCGTCTGCTGAACAAACCTGAAGCCATCATTGGGGAGGTGAGTGAGAAGGTGACAGACGGCATCCTGACCGATGAATCAACCCGCCAGTTTCTGTCGCGCCAGCTCGTAGCATTCAGGGACTTTGCTAGCCACTAATCGGTAATTGCAACGCGGGGTGGTTAATGCCCCGCATTTTTATACGCACATTAGGCTGAATTCATTCGCAGAGTTGGGTTTGCGGTTGTGCTGTGTGCGTCATTATCAGGCAGGTAAAATTATGTCACAGACTGAAGCTGTTCCATCAACAGTGAAATCTATGGTCTATCTTCAACGTTTTCTCGCACCAAAACCCGTGGTCAATGTCAGCCTGATTAATAATAAAATCACGCTGAATGTATTGATACCTGCGCTGCGGCCTGACGGAAAAGATATTCTTATTAGCGGTGGTCCCTCTGCCCACCCAGGTCTGCGAGATGGAGTGGTATTTTCGGTTATCCAGCAGATGATCCAATGGATTGAAGAAAATCTCGATCAAAACCTGTCGGTAGAACGCATATCCGAGAAGAGTGGCTATTCCGTCTGGCATTTTCAGCGAAAATTTCTGCAATTAACCGGTCTAAATGTTTATGAATACGTCCGTATTCGGCGCGTCATTAATACGACTTTTTTGCTGATAAGCAGTAATAAACGCATTCTTGAAGTGGCTGTTGAAAATGGATTTAACTGCCAGGCCTCATTTACACGCACCGTTAAAGGCATTACCGGATATACGCCTGCAGTGATTAGAAAAAAATTCAGCAGCGATGAACGGAAATGGGTTGAGATGATTGAAATGCTGATTAACCCGCAGATCAACAATTAGCGTCATCTCAATTGAAAATGAATGAGGTATCACATCATTAACAGACAAGAGCCACGATGGAGTACTGCATTATTTACGGCCAGGATTGAAATAAAACTGATGACCGTAAATGGGGCATTATTTACTCTTAAACAAACAGGGATATTCATGAATTTGAAAATGAAGGCCATTGCAGTGCTTCTGGCCACTCAAGTCGGTGCCGCTTTTGCCGCTGTGCCAGACAATACGCCTGAACCTACAGCGGGCGTCAGTGCCTTCCTGAAGGCACTCAACAGTGGAGGCGGAAAACCTATTGAGCAACTTTCACCATCCGCAGCTCGTGCGGTGCTGATTGGTGCACAAAAAGGTGTGAAACTGCCTCCTGCTAACGTCTCGGAAAAAGTGATCACTGTGCTCGGCAAACCACTGAAGCTGACCGTGGTAAAACCGGAAAATGCTTCAGGAACGCTGCCGGTATTTATGTTCTTTCATGGCGGTGGCTGGGTGCTGGGCGACTACCAGACTCACGAGCGTCTGGTTCGCGACCTGGTCAATGAATCCGGCGCTGCGGCGGTCTTTGTCAACTATACGCCGTCTCCTGAAGCACATTTCCCGGTCGCTGTAACACAGGCTTATGAGGCAACAAAATGGGTTGCCGAACACGGTGATGAGATTGGTGTGGACGGAACGCGCGTGGCGCTGGTTGGGAACAGTGTAGGGGGCAACATGGTAGCTTCAGTGGCATTGCAGGCTTTGCGTAACCATACGCCAGCGATCCGTTATAACGTGATGCTGTGGCCGGTAACCGATGCTGATTTCAGCGACGCATCCTATCAGCAATTTGCTGAAGGGCATTTCCTGACGAAGAACATGATGAAATGGTTCTGGGATAACTACACCACGTCTGAAACTGACCGCAATAACATTCTGGCATCACCACTTCGCGCCACCAACGCAGAGTTGAAAGGGTTATCGCCGACGCTGATTCAGACCGCCGAGTTGGACGTGCTGCGAGATGAAGGCGAAGCCTTTGGACGTAAACTCGATGCGGCGGGCGTGCCGGTAACGGTAACTCGCTATAACGGTATGATCCACGATTACGGCCTGCTTAATGCCATTAGTCAGGAACCCACCGTTCGAACGGCACTGCAACAAGCCTCTTCAGAAATTAAATTGCATCTGAAATAAGGTTATTTTGACTCTGGTTTGAGTCGAAATATACATATAAAGACCCGTTTAGCGGGTCTTTTTTACCATTCAGCTTCTGCTGATTCTCAAACATTTCCTTCGTTCTTACCAACCAAAAAAGGCCGCCTCTCGGCAGCCCCTTCTGGCAAATCCTTTTGCGACCATGATTATTTGGTCAGACGCGCGGTCATGTGTACTTGGTTACCCGCGTAGGCTTCGGTAATGCTATATCCTGAGCCAGCCAGTTTTGCTTTAGCGGCGATTTGCGCTTCTGCACCGTCCAGCGTTGATGCCGTAGCCGTCACGGTCTGCGCAAAGCTTGAAGAAGAGATAAGTGCCAGAGCTGCAACTACAACGAAAGTTTTGATGTTTTTCATGGTCATTTCCTGGAAGTTTAGTTTTCATTGAGAGGCGTTCTGCCTCGATGGGATGAATACTAAACCCATAGACGCATGCTGAAAATCGGTAATAATTGTTATAATAAGTCAAAAAAATTGAATGACAATCAACAAGGCGGTTGATATTTATTGCTGACTGATATTGCTGTATTTAACGGCTTCGACAAAAGCTGAAAAAGCAGGAGATATATTACGTCGGTTTGGATAATACAGGTGAAACCCTTCAAACACTGGACTCCAGTCAGCGAGTACTTCTGTCAACGCACCACTATCAATATGCTGTCGTGCCATCGTTTCAGGCACATAAGCCAGGCCAATGCCATCTAAAGCGCCATTCATCACATGAACAATGCTATTAGATATTAATGGACCGTTGACCCGAACATTGATCTTTTTCTCTTCCTTTTCAAACTCCCAAGCGTAGACGCTGCCTACAGGAGAGTGCCGGATATTAATGCAGCGATGAAGTGCTAAATCCTGAGGAATAACGGGGAGGGGGTGAGATTGAAAGTATTCAGGTGTACCCACGACGGAGAGTCGCCAGTCCGGGCCCATGCGGACTGCAATCATATCTTTGCTGATGGATTCTCCCAATCGTATACCCGCATCAAAGCGTTCTGTCACAATATTGGTAAAACCATAATCGATGCATATTTCAACGCTGATGTCGGGAAACTTTGCCAGAAAAGCCGGTAACATCGGGCGTAACAACCCTTCAGCCGCATCATCCGAACAGGTAATACGAATATTACCGGCCGGTTTATCGCGTAACTCGCTAATCTGATTTACTTCACTGTTAATTTGGTCAAACAAAGGCGCAATTGTTTGCAACAGGCGCTCGCCTGCTTCGGTAGGTGCCACATTGCGCGTGGTGCGTGCCAGCAACCTGACGCCGATACGCGCTTCCAGATTGCGAATAGTATGACTCAAGGCTGAAGGGCTGACACCAAGGGTAATGGCGGCCTTGGTAAAGCTCTGTACACGCGCAACCGCAATAAAAGCCTGTAAGTCGTTCATGACTACACCTCATTACTGATTAAATCTCACAAGTCATGGGAAATTAACCTGCCTGAGGGGGTATTCCAATTCCTTCAAACAATATGTCGGCAAAAAAGCACAGAAGGTTACAGACTCTCAATTACCGCAAACTGCGCTAAGAGGAGTGTTAAAAGCGCCGGATAAGATTATTGAATTTTTCTCATAACCACATTTTGCCAGAGACTATTCATTAATCTTCTATTCTTTGTAAGGATTAAGAAATTTCCTCTCACCTGCCATTTCTGCGTGTAGCGCAAGACGACTAATCGCCAAATAAGGCTCTCAAGTGGTGGGGTGTTTTTCAGAGCAATGCATGACCTGTGGGAGCGCACAACGATGGAACTGAACATCAATAACCAGACCTACCAAATCGATGCGGATGCTGACACCCCATTGTTGTGGGTGATTCGTGATGATCTCGAAATGACGGGCACCAAGTACGGCTGCGGCTTAGCACAATGTGGTGCCTGTTCTGTGATGATTGACGGGCAGATTGTGCGCTCCTGCGTCACGCCAGTCGAAAAAGCCAGCGGCAAGCAGATCACCACCATTGAAGCGATTGAAAGCAATGATCTGGGTAAACGTATGGTGGCAGCGTGGGTGAAACATCAGGTGCCCCAATGTGGTTATTGTCAGTCAGGACAAATCATGGCGGCAATGGCGTTGTTACAGCAATCTGCCCATCCTTCTGATGAACAGATTGCGGCGGCTATGGTCAACCTCTGTCGCTGTGGAACCTACAACGCCATCCGGTCAGCTATCCATGAAGTGGCGGGTGCGGGGGATCAGGCATGATGCACCGTGCACCGGAGGAAATGGAAACGCTGAGTGAACAACCGGCTAATCTTTCACGCCGCCGTTTTCTGGTGGCAACCAGCAGCCTGGCGGGTGCCTTTGTGCTGGGTGTGGGTTTACCGATTGGACAGAGTCGTGCGCAAACAGCGGTAAATGCACTGCCTGCCGGAACGCGTGTGCCCGCTTTTCTGGAGATTCGGCCAGACAGCTCAGTGCGTTTTTTATCCCCGTTTATTGAAGGGGGGCAAGGAATTTTTACGGCAATGGCGCAGATTGTTGGTGAGGAATTAGATGCCGACCCGGCGACCTTTGTGGTCGAGAATGCGCCAGCAGGATCCGATTATAAAGTGATGGACAGTGGGATGCGCATCACTGGAGGAAGCCAGTCTGTCCGGTCTAGCTATACCACCATGCGGCGTCTTGGCGCGCTGGCTCGACAAATGTTACTTCAGGCCGCTTCGGCGGAACTCTCCGTTCCCGTGGATCAACTTCATACCGAGCCGGGTCGCGTGATCCATGCGTCGTCCGGGCGTTCAGTCTCTTATGGCGACCTGGCTGCCCGTGCGCGGGATGTGCCCGTTCCGCCTGTAGACACCATCAAACTTAAGGACCCTGCGCAGTTCCGCTGGATTGGTAAACCGGTACAGCGTCTTGATATGCATGAGAAATCAACCGGGCAGGCCATCTACACCATTGACTGTCGAGTGGAGGGCATGCTGCATGCAGCCGTGCAACATGCGCCGCGCCTTGGACTGAGCGCCGGTGAGATCCGCAACGAAGCGCAGGTCAAGGCGATGAAAGGCGTGCACTCTGTGCATGTGCTGCCTGGCGCTGTCGCCGTGGTGGCTGAACGCTGGTGGCAGGCAAAACGCGCCGCTGAAACCTTGCAGGTAATGTGGAACGAACCGGAAAAGCCAGACGGGAATTACATGCCGGCTGATTTTTCCTCTGACGCCTTCATTTCAGCTTTGGCACAGCAGCCCGGCCAGGGGGAAGATGCGGAAGTGAAAGGGGATATCGCGCAGGGGATGTCTGCGGCGAAAACCACACTGAGCGCCACCTACCACAGCCAGTATCTCAATCATGCGCAACTTGAACCCCCTTCGGCACTGGCGCGCTTTAATGCAGATGGCTCGCTGGATCTCTGGCTCCCGAATCAGGCTCCGGAGATGTTTCAGGCTGATGCTGCCAAACGTACCGGGCTTGATCCCGAGAAAATCAGGATCCATTCGCCCTTGCTGGGCGGTTTTTTTGGCCGCCATTTTGTCTATGACACGGCGATGGTGTATCCCCAGGCGATTGCGCTCGCCAAAGCCGTGGGCCGGCCTGTCAAACTTATCTGGAGCCGTGAAGAAGAGTTTCTGCGCGATACCCACCGACCTGCGGCTTCGGTGCGATTCAAGGCAGGGCTCGACGCCGAAGGCTATCCGATTGCACTGGAGGCGATCAGCATTTGTGAAGGGCCGACGGAAGGCATCAAGGGTAAGCAGGGTGAGAAACTCGATCCCACTGCGGTTGAGGGGCTGGCAGGAAAATCCTATGCCATTCCCAACGTGCGTATTGCGCAAATTTATAAAAAGGGGCCGGTTAAATTGGGCTACTGGCGCTCGGTGGGTAACTCGATGAATGATTTTCTCTACGAGTGTTTCCTCGATGAAATCGCAGAGAAGAGCAAGCTCGATCCCTTTGCGCTTCGTCTGCGCCTGCTGGAGGGCAATCAACGGTTGACCACCTTGCTGCATGCGGTGGCAGAGTTATCCGGCGGCTGGCAGGCAGGTCCTTACACCGCATCTGACGGCAGTCGTCGTGCAAGAGGTGTTGCCATGGCGTCTCCTTTTGGTACGGAAGCCGCGGCGATCGCGGAAGTGTCCATCGAAAACGGCCAGGTGGTTGTGCATCAGGTGTGGGAGGCTATCGATCCCGGCAGCATTGTGAACCCAGCGATTGTTGAAGCGCAGGTCAACAGTGCGGTGGCGCTTGGACTGTCTCAGGTACTGCTTGAAGAGACCGTCTATGAAAAAGGGCAGCCGGTGGCGCGTAACTACGACATGTATCCGATTTTACCTCCCTCACGTATGCCAAAGGTGCAGGTGCGGATCGTGGAGAGCGGCGCAAAAATGGGCGGCATTGGCGAACCGCCACTGCCCGCTGTGCCACCTGCTGTGGCCAATGCGGTTTCGCGACTCACTGGCGAACGCGTTCGCTCTATGCCTCTTTCACGTCTGAAATTTAGCTAAGCCTGCTACGGCTAAAGGGAATGAACCATGAAAATGAAACGGCTTAGCCTGGTGCTGGCAGGTCTGGTGTGCGTGGCGGCAGTGGTCACTATATGGCTAACGCGCCCACCCGCTTCAACGTTTGATCATGACACTGCGGCAACGACACTGCCCTCCGCCGACCTGATTAAGCAGGGGGAGTATGTCGCCCGCTTGGGTGACTGTGTTGCCTGTCACAGTACGCCGGATAGTGCCCCTTTCAGTGGTGGCCTGGCGATGGCAACACCGGTAGGAAAAATCTTCACCACCAATATTACGCCGGATAAAGAGACCGGTATTGGCCGTTATACGCTGGCCGACTTTGATCGCGCCGTCCGCCACGGCGTCGCGCGGGATGGGCATCGCCTCTATCCCGCCATGCCTTTCCCGTCTTATCAGAAGCTTTCGGATGACGATATTGCCGCGCTGTATGCCTTCATGATGCAGGGTGTCAAACCGGTATCACATCAAAACAGGGCGACTGAAATTCCCTGGCCGCTGAATATGCGTTGGCCGCTGGCATTGTGGAGTGCGGCGTTCTCGCGAGGTGGCCCTTATCAGCCGCAAGACAACCAGGATGCACTCTGGAATCGCGGTGCTTACCTGGTTGAAGGCCCTGGCCATTGTGGTAGCTGCCATACGCCACGCGGTCTGGCTTTTAATGAAAAAGCGCTGGATGCCAGCAGTCATGATTACCTGGCCGGTGCATTACTGGACGGCTGGTACGCCCCAAGCTTGCGTAATGATGCCAATACTGGCATCAGCCGCTGGAGTGAACAGGATGTCGTCACATTCCTCAAACAAGGTCGTAACCAGCATGCGGTGGTGTTCGGCTCTATGGCGGATGCGTTTAATAACTCAACCCAATTTATGAGTGATGACGATTTAACGGCAATCGCCCACTACCTGAAAGCACTGCCACCCGGAAGCAACAATGCCGGCAATCAGTGGCAATACGCCGAGGCAGCGATATCCGCGGTGAGTGACCACCCCGGCAGCCAGGTTTATATGGCTCGCTGCAGCAGTTGCCATGGTGCTGATGGCCGTGGGCAGGCACCGTGGATCCCGCCACTGGCGGGCGCAACGTCAATGCAGGTGGATCCAGCATCCTCAATCAACGTGGTGCTAAACGGCTCTGCGAGAATTGTGGCAAATGGCCTACCGGACGCCTATCGCATGCCGCCTTACCGTAAGCAGCTTACCGACCAGCAGGCCGCTGATGTGCTGAATTTCATCCGCTCGTCTTGGGGCAATCAGGGAACGAAAGTGGAAACCAAAGCGGTGACGGATATGCGAGAGAAGACCGATCCGGCGAGCAGTAGCGTCATTATTTTACAAATGCGTTGAAAGAAGCTCTGACTGATTACTGAAATTAACTCACAAGTACATCGGCTTTACCCCACTTAATTGACTTAAAAGGCTGAGATAAGATCGTAACGTGATTAACTTCAGTGAAAAAATAATGACTTCAACAAAAGCTTTAATCGGGAATCCGCCAAGCTCACACCCGGCATGGGGTGCCATATTCTCGATGACATTGGGCGTAGTGGTCCTCATTGCCTCTGAGTTTCTGCCCGTCAGTCTACTCACACCTATCGCAGGTGGGCTGTCGATCAGTCAGGGGCAAGCGGGACAGGCGGTTTCAGTCAGCGGATTTTTTGCTGTACTGACTAGCTTACTCAACGCGCCACTGACCGGTCATATCGACCGCAAAAAAGTGCTGATTGGTTTTACGCTACTTCTTACCGTTTCAGGACTGATGGTGACCTTTGCCATGAATGGCGTGATGTTCATGTCTGGCCGGGCGCTACTGGGAATTGCCATCGGTGGGTTCTGGTCAATGTCTACAGCGACGGTGATGCGTTTGGTACCGCGCCATGCAGTGGCAAAAGGGCTGGCACTTATTAACGGTGGCAATGCATTAGCCGCTACCGTCGCAGCACCGCTTGGCAGCTTTTTAGGGCAATACATTGGCTGGCGTGGGGCGTTCTTTATGGTTGTTCCGCTGGCCGTCATGGCATTTATCTGGCAATGGAGAAGTATCCCAGCCATACCTGCGCAAAAAAGTAGCAGGTCTCTCAATCCGCTTCGACTGCTTAAATTATCGTCTGTCAGACTGGGAATGACGGGGATTATGTTTTTGTTTATGGGTCAGTTCAGCATATTCACCTATCTGCGTCCCTTCTTAGAGAGCGTGACGGGAGCCAGTGTTGATGTGCTCTCATTCATCTTACTGCTGCTGGGTGCTGCTGGCCTGGTAGGCACATGGCTGATAGGTAAACTGCTGGCTCATCGTCTGTATACTTGGCTGATTATGATACCCCTGATGATGTCTCTTATTGGTATCCTACTGATTTTGGAAGGCTATTCAGTATGGGGCACGGGCGCGCTACTGACACTGTGGGGCTTCGTGGCAACACCCGCTCCGGTTGCATGGGGGGTGTGGCTGAGCCGTTCTTTGCCTGAAGATAGTGAGTCAGGAGGAGGGCTGATGGTCGCGGTTATCCAGTTGGCAATCACATTGGGTGCCAGCGTAGGGGGTATCTTGTTTGATCAGGTAGGTTGGTGGAGTCCGTTTATTTTCGGTGCCGTTCTGTTGCTGCTGTCGGCTATTTTTGCTGCACTCAGCGCAAGGTGGCACGTTAACGCCCTAACCGGAGAAATGCATGCACCATCTTGATGTGCAGGTTTTAAACGCAACGCTCGCATGGGTTGAAGAGCAGCCGGTGTGGCTATGTACGGTACTCAGTACTTTTGGATCGTCACCGAGACCGCCTGGCGCGATGATGGTGATCAGAGGTGATGGCCGCTATTGCGGATCATTGTCTGGCGGTTGTGTGGAAGAGAGCTTTATTGCCCGAATTGGTGAGGATCTTTTTTCCTCGTCCAGTCAGATTGTGCGTTATGGCGACGGTGGTTTTGAGCCGGATAGAGCGCTACCCTGCGGAGGCGTGCTGGATATCCTGGTTGAAAAGCTGGTGCCGGGAAAAGAGACGTGCGACTACCTGCGGCAGATGATGTCTGCGCTGACGGGGCCGCATTCCGTTGTAAAGACGCTCAGGTTGCCCGGACCGTGCCGCTCACTTCAATCCGGGGCGTATCTGAGCCGGACGTTTACTCAGGTTCAGGGGGCGGATGTTGTGCTGACGCTGTGCGCCCCTCCCAGAGTGGTTATCGCGGGACTCTCCAGCGTGGCACTCTACTGCGCTAACTTTGCACAGGCGCTCGGTTTTGAAACGCTGGTGTGTGAGCATCGTGAGGATGTATTGCTGAATCTGGCCGATGAACTCGACGCTTCTGTGACGTTAATCAGACAGTTTCCCGCCAACTACCTTGAGCGAGAAGGGTGCCACTCAGGCACCGCGATTCTTTCCCTTACCCATGACCCGCGCATCGACGATCTCACGATGATGGAGGCAGTAAATCTGCCCGCTTTCTACATTGGAGCCATGGGATCGCAGAACAACAGTCGACGACGCAAAGAACGGTTAGTGCGGATTGGTGAACTTCATCCTGAACAAATTAAGCGGATACATGCTCCGATAGGCATGGATATTGGCAGCAAAACACCCGCTGAAATCGCACTATCCATTATGGCTGATATCGTACGTCATAAAAATGGCCTGGTGGACGCTCAGCAGCAGAGGGAGGGCGTAGCGTGAATATTGTCATTCTGGTCATGGCTGCAGGCTACAGCAGTCGCTTCAGGCAGTCCGGCCAAGGGAATAAACTCGCTGCGATAATGCAGGGTAAGCCGGTGCTGCAACATACGCTGGATAACGTGCGGGCCACTGGTTTTGACTTCTATGTGGTGGCTCGACCTGAGGATCTTGAACTGCAAGGTTTCATGGCACAGGAACGCATCGTGACTTGCTCAAGTGAGGGTTTGGGGGAATCTATTGCGGCGGGCGTTTCCGCTACGGCAGGTTATGACGGATGGCTGATTACCCTCGCAGATATGCCTTTTATCACGCCATCCAGCTATCAGGAAGTTGCGCGCGCACTGCGCACCTCGTCCCTGGTTCGGGCCCGAATAAAGGGTATACAAGGCCATCCCGTCGGTTTTCAGCAATCCTTCTACTCGCAGCTTTGTGCATTAAAGGGCGACAGAGGGGCGAGGGAGTTGCTGAACGCTGATGCTCTCACGCAAGTTGACGTAGAAGATCGCGGCTGTATTACGGATATTGATACCGCTGAAGATCTGACGCGGTGTAATCAGGATTTCAGGTTCCTCAGCAGGTAGTTCCAACGGCCAGTAAATTACCGGCAGCATCTGGGGATCAGAACATAACAGTCCAGGAAAACATCCGCATCTCCCAGACGGACATCTGAATTTAGCCATTACAATCAAATGGCGCATAATGTATATTATGTTAAATAAGGTATTCAGATGCGCACCAGAAAGCTGTACATCATTCTCACCTGCTCTCCACTGTCTTGTCTGGTCCCATCGACATCATCTAAACCCCTCGGTGATATCTACCAGCCACACCCCAAAGCGTTTTAGCTTCCTGATGCTCTTCTCCAGAAAAATGGCGTAAGCTGGACGCGCTACCGGTTCAGCGCACTGCACGCCTTTCTCACTCAATACCTTCCAGGCTGCGAGCCTCACCTTATAAACACCATCATGCTTTAGCAGATATTGCAGCGCCTCAATACTTTGGCCATCTGTCCGTTCTTTCAAGGCTGCTATCAACTTGAGTCGCTTATGAAAGTCCGTTTTATCCTTCATCAGAATGTCGATTTCTTCAGACTGCACTCTAACCCCTTAAATTGGATAATAAACCGGCATCGCTACGTGAAAAATCATGGGTAATCCCTCGCGTCATTACGCAGAATTCACGTAGCAGCGCCTGGTTCTTTAAGCACAGCATCACTTTATGCCGAGTTTTTTTGCCAGCCGATGCAGATTGCCGGGATCGATCTCTAGTATGCGCGCGCACAGAGCCCATTTTCTATCGCTGGCATTATAGGCGCGCAATATGTAGTCACGTTGAAACTGCAACTGTGCGTCTTTCAAACTTTGCATGGGAGTGTCATGATTCACCGCCATGATGTGTGCGGGTGCCTCGGATCCGCTCAGTGAGAAATGTTGGGGCTGCAATGAGACGTCATCATTTACCGCTTCGGCCTGCGCCATCATCGCTGCTCGATAAATCGCGTGTTCCAGTTCGCGCGCATTGCCAGGCCAATCATAAGCCAGCAACAGATCGCGTGCCGCTTTACTAACGGACAAATGCTTGATGCCAAACTTCGCTCGGCATCTTTCACAAAAGAAGCCGGCCAACAACACGATATCCGCTCCGCGCTCCTGCAACGTGGGGACATGCAGCGGGAAAACGCTCAAGCGATGATACAAATCGCTACGAAAGGAACCGTTAATAACTGACTGTTTTAAATCAACATTAGTGGCAGCGATGATGCGGACATCGACTTTAAGCTGACGGTCTTCACCCACGCGCTGTAAATCACCATATTGCAATACACGCAGCAACTTAGCCTGCAACGTCAGGGGCAACTCGCCTATTTCATCCAGAAAAAGTGTGCCGCCATCTGCGAGTTCAAACTTCCCTGCCCGGTCCTTTACTGCCCCCGTAAAGGCCCCTTTTACATGGCCGAACAGCTCACTTTCAGCCACACTTTCCGGCAACGCTGCACAGTTTAAATAAATCATCGGCTTGCTGGCACGTTGCGATTGCTGATGCAGCGACTGAGCGACAAGTTCCTTGCCGGTTCCGGTATTGCCGGTAATGAGTACATTGAGATCAGAGGGCGCCACCACTGCGATCTCTTTTCTCAAGATTTGCATCACAGATGATTCCCCAATCATCTCTTCTGCAATATTACTGTCGTGACTTCGCGGCGATGGAATATAGGGTGTCGCTGATTTCTCTAACTGCTCCAGCAATAGCGCATTATTGAGTGCCGTTGCAGCAAGGCTGGCCACAAAACGTAATTCATCATCGCTGTACCCGGAAAATTGATCGGCTGCGATCGCATCCAGCGTCAATGCACCCATCAACGTTTGTCCGTAGAACAACGGTAACCCGATACACGCATGAACGTGCAGCGCGGGGCTCTCTGGTATCAGACCGTCATAGGGATCTGGCAAATCACTCTCGGCGGGAAACCGCACGACATCACCCGCTCGTGCAATCGCTTCAAACCGCGGATGAGCGTCGATTCTGAAGCGGCGACCCATAACATCCGGTGCTAAGCCCGCAATCGCTAATGGGCGGAAACTTTGGAGCTCATAACGCAGCAATGCGGTCGCATCACACAGGAATAACCGATGAATAATGCCAATCATACGATTGAAACGGTCATGGCTCGCCAGACCATGCTGCATCTCAAGCGCCAGCGCAGCGATATTCTCAAAAGAAAGTGGCATATGTCATTCCGAAGAGGGATTGTAAAAATCACACTACTCTCCACGTGTCTTAATGACAAATCAAAAAAGGTTAATGCATGATGGTGTAATAACTCTATAGAGTTAATTTTAAAAGTGAGATCAAATAAGCGTGAAATTTATTATTCATTGGCACGATTATTATTCATCTGCAGTTGTTCTTATTCAATTTTAATCCCGCGCTCAGGTTGCCATTCATGCCATATTGCCCAAAAAGCATCTGCAACTTCCTCACTCAATAAATGATAGTCAAACTGTTTGTCGACCCTGATTTGCCCTAACTCTGCCGTCAAACTGGCAAGCATAGTGCCAGGTAGGATGTTTAAACTAAATACATCACACACTTCTATGAGCCAAATAATCCTGCGGCAGGTGCATCCTGGTGGATTATGGACCACGATTTCATTTTCATCAAAATCTGTCTGCATTAGCGCTTTCCTTAGGGTTGTCAAACAAGTAATTAGTTATAAATGCATAGGCAAGGTTTGCGCCAAAAGTTAATGCATTGATTTATAGGTTATTTTCTCGATCGGCAAGGTGGGTTTTGTTTAATGTAATTGTCATTATGACAATGTTAATTGTCTTATTTTCCTTCTAAATGCCGTTATATATTAATTTATACATCCAAAAAGTGAGTGCATGCTTTTTCAACGTCAGAGAGTCAGTGGCTTTCCTTTATTATCAACGGATAGGAATCGCTTGAAACTAATCATTACAATTTGCATGGTTTTTAATCATTGAAAATACCCTTTTCACCTTCTATTAAATTATATGCCATCTGTTTTGATATATATCATGCTCGCCACATACCTATAATGATAAAAGATCTGTTCATATTCTAAAGGCAAAAACACCAGTTGCTTATTTAGAATGCCAAGTCTTATTCAATGTCATACAAAAACCTTATCAGACTAACCAATAAGGGGGGGTTGTGAGCCATTCTTTTCAATCTGAAAAGTCATTATTGCGCCAGTGGTCACCGGAAGATCCACAATTTTGGCAGCAGACTGGGCAGAAAATAGCCCGCAGAAATTTATGGATCTCGGTGAGTGCACTGCTCTTAGCATTCTGCGTGTGGATGCTATTTAGCGCTGTCGCGGTGAATCTCAATCGGGTTGGATTTAATTTTACCGTTGACCAACTGTTCTTGTTGACCGCGTTGCCCTCGCTATCGGGCGCTTTGTTCCGCGTACCCTACTCCTTCATTGTCCCTGTGCTGGGCGGAAGATTGTGGACGGTGATCAGCACAGCCATATTGGTCGTTCCCTGTTTGTGGCTTGGCTTTGCCGTACAGGATCCCTCCACGCCTTACTCCGTTTTCATCATCATCGCGCTGTTATGTGGCTTAGCCGGCGCAAACTTCGCCTCTAGCATGGGTAACATCAGCCTGTTCTTCCCTAAAAACCGTCAAGGTTCGGCGCTGGGCATTAACGGCGGATTGGGCAATCTGGGCGTAAGCGTCATGCAACTGTTTGCGCCTTTGGTGATCGTCGTGCCCTTTATCGGCGGCGGAGTCACCCTCGCCGATGGCAGCAGTTTATGGCTGGCGAATGCCGCCTGGATTTGGGTGCCGTTCCTGATTATCGCTTCTGTGGCCGCTTGGTTTGGCATGAATGATATTGCGGGATTCCGCGCATCACTGCGTGAGCAGTTACCGGTATTGAAAAGCGCGCATTTGTGGATTCTGGGAATGCTCTATCTGGCCACCTTTGGCTCCTTTATCGGCTTTTCTGCTGGCTTCGCCATGTTAGCGAAAACCCAATATCCGCAGGTAGACATTATCCATCTCGCCTTTTTCGGCCCGCTATTAGGGGCGTTAGCGCGTTCTGCGGGCGGCATGATGTCGGACAAATTTGGCGGCGTGCGCGTTACCACCATTAACTTTATGTTGATGACGCTTTTTTCCGCCCTGCTGTTTCTCACCTTACCCGGCTCGCGTGGTGCTTCGTTCTTTAGTTTCTATGTCGTCTTTATGGGGCTGTTTCTCACGGCCGGTCTTGGCAGCGGCTCAACCTATCAGATGATTGCGGTGATCTTCCGCCAACGTACCCAACAACGCATGCTCGCCTTAGGCCACAGTGCGCAAGAAGCACAGCATGTTGCCATTACCGATACCGCTGCCGCACTTGGCTTTATCTCAGCGCTGGGCGCCATTGGTGGATTCTTCATTCCGAAAGCCTTCGGAACCTCACTCGCCATGACCGGATCTCCGATCGGCGCGATGAAAATTTTCCTTATTTTTTATTTGATTTGCCTTGTCGTGACTTGGCTGCTTTACGGTCGCCGCAAAGCGACAAACTCATAATTACGCGCCTGTAAAGGCATAGAGCAATGTAACAATCGGAGAAGCGTCATGAGCAAACTGCTTGATCGCTTTCGCTATTTCAAACAGAAAGGTGAAAGTTTTGCTGACGGTCATGGTCAGGTGTACCACACCAATCGTGACTGGGAAGACAGCTATCGCCAGCGCTGGCAATACGACAAAATTGTGCGTTCAACACATGGAGTGAACTGCACCGGCTCCTGTAGCTGGAAGATCTACGTCAAGAATGGCTTAGTGACGTGGGAAACACAGCAAACGGATTACCCGCGCACTCGCCCTGACTTGCCCAACCATGAACCGCGTGGCTGCCCGCGAGGTGCCAGCTATTCCTGGTATCTTTACAGCGCCAACCGCCTGAAATATCCGCTGATTCGTAAAGCGCTGCTGGAGCTATGGCGCGATGCCCAGGCACAGCACAGCGATCCGGTTGAGGCCTGGCATTCCATCATGGCCGATGGCGAAAAAAGTCAGCAGTTTAAAACCCAGCGCGGTCGGGGTGGATTTGTGCGCGCCAGCTGGCAGGAACTGAACCCGCTGATTGCCGCAGCAAACATTTGGACGATCAAAAACTACGGCCCCGACCGTGTCGCCGGTTTCTCACCGATCCCGGCGATGTCGATGGTCTCCTACGCTGCAGGTACGCGCTATCTGTCGTTGATTGGTGGCACCTGTCTCAGTTTCTATGACTGGTATTGCGATTTGCCGCCCGCCTCACCGATGACGTGGGGTGAGCAAACCGACGTGCCAGAATCTGCTGACTGGTACAACTCCAGCTATATCATTGCCTGGGGTTCCAATGTGCCGCAAACCCGTACCCCGGATGCACACTTCTTCACCGAGGTGCGTTACAAAGGCACCAAAACAGTGGCCGTCACGCCAGATTATTCAGAAGTGGCTAAGCTCAGCGATCAATGGCTGGCGCCAAAACAAGGCACTGACAGCGCGTTAGCCATGGCAATGGGCCATGTATTGCTCACTGAGTTCCACCTGAAAAATCCTAGCGACTACTTCCTCAATTATGTTCGCCACTACACGGACATGCCGATGTTGGTGGTGCTGGAACCGCGTGAAGATGGCAGCTATGTACCCGGACGACAGTTACGAGCGGCCGACCTGCTGGACAATCTTGGCGAAACCAATAATCCCGATTGGAAAACGGTGGCGTACACCAGTACGGGTGAGTTGGTTGTGCCAAATGGCTCGGTCGGTTTCCGCTGGGGTGAGAAAGGTAAATGGAACCTGGAACCAAAAGCGGCGGGTCAAGCGATTCAGTTGCAGCTCAGTCTGCTTGAACAACATGATGCCGTTCTCGACGTCGCTTTCCCTTACTTTGGTGGGCTGGAAAACCCTCACTTCCGCCATGTGAAACAGGACGAGATTCTGTTGCACAAACTGCCCGTCAGAGCGATCACGCTCGCTGACGGTGCGAAGATTAATGTGGCCTCCGTTTACGACCTCACGCTGGCGAATTATGGCGTGGACCGTGGGCTGGATGACAGCAACTGTGCACGGGATTACAACGACATCCGTGCTTATTCACCCGCTTGGGCAGAACAGATTTGCGGTGTGCCGCGCAGCCAGATAGAAAAAATTGCCCGTGAGTTTGGCGAAACAGCGCATAAAACCCACGGTCGTTCGATGATCATCCTCGGTGCCGGGATCAACCACTGGTATCACATGGACATGAGCTACCGTGCGCTGATCAACATGCTGGTGTTCTGTGGTTGTGTAGGGCAAACCGGCGGCGGCTGGGCGCACTATGTTGGACAGGAGAAACTGCGTCCGCAGACTGGCTGGACACCGCTGGCCTTTGCGCTGGACTGGAACCGTCCACCACGCCACATGAACAGCACCTCTTACTTCTACAACCACGCCAGTCAGTGGCGTTACGAGAAGCTACAGGCGCAGGAGTTATTGTCGCCATTGGCCGACGCCAGCCAATACCGAGGTCATTTACTCGACTTCAACGTGCGTGCCGAACGCATGGGTTGGTTACCCTCCTCTCCACAGCTCAACGTTAACCCACTTGATATTGCCGCCAAGGCTGAACAGGCCGGTCAATCTCCCGCGGACTGGACCGCAGCCGCCTTGCAATCCGGCGCTATCCGCATGGCGTGCGAACAGCCGGATAACGGCAGCAATCACCCGCGCAATATGTTTATCTGGCGCTCGAACCTGTTGGGTTCATCCGGTAAAGGCCATGAATACATGCTGCGTTACCTGCTCGGCACCGAAAGCGGCGTGCAGGGTCAACCGATTGATGATGAACAGGTGATGCCCGAAGAAGTCGAATGGCGCACCGCCGCACTGGAGGGTAAGCTCGATTTGCTGGTGACGCTCGATTTTCGTATGTCGAGTACCTGTCTGTTTTCCGACATCGTCTTGCCGACTGCCACCTGGTATGAAAAAGACGATATGAATACCTCGGATATGCATCCGTTTATTCATCCACTTTCGGCCGCCGTGGACCCCGCATGGGAATCGAAAAGCGACTGGGATATTTACAAAGGTCTCGCCAAAACCTTCTCCGAACTTTGCGTCGGCCACCTGGGTGAAGAAACCGATGTGGTACTGCAACCCATTCAACACGACTCTCCTGCCGAACTGGCGCAAGGCGGTGAGATTCGCGACTGGAAAAAAGGCGAGTGCGACCTGATCCCTGGTAAAACCGCTCCACACATCATCAGCGTTCAGCGCGATTACCCAGCCACCTATGAGCGCTTTACCTCTGTTGGGCCGCTATTGGAAAAACTTGGCAACGGCGGCAAAGGCATCAGCTGGAATACCGATAAAGAAGTCGATCTGTTGCGTCGCCTCAATTACACCAAAAAGGACGGTCCCGCCAAAGGGCAACCACAAATCAACAGCGCTATTGATGCTGCGGAGGTGATCCTCACACTGGCGCCGGAAACCAATGGCCAGGTGGCGGTGAAAGCCTGGAATGCGCTTAGCGAGTTTACTGGACGTGAGCATGCGCATCTGGCGCTGCCCAAAGAAGAGGAAAAAATTCGCTTCCGTGATATCCAGGCGCAACCGCGCAAAATCATCTCCAGCCCAACCTGGTCAGGCCTGGAAGACGAGCACGTCTCCTACAACGCTGGCTATACCAACGTCCATGAACTGATCCCATGGCGCACGCTGAGCGGTCGTCAACAGTTGTATCAGGATCACCCGTGGATGCGTGCGTTTGGCGAAAGCCTTGTCGCCTATCGGCCGCCGGTGGATACCCGCAGTGTCGCTGACCTGCAACATATCCCCTCTAACGGCTTCCCGGAGAAAGCGTTGAACTTCCTGACGCCGCACCAGAAATGGGGCATTCACTCAACCTACAGTGAAAACCTGCTGATGCTGACGTTGTCACGCGGTGGTCCGATTGTGTGGATGAGCGAAGCCGATGCGCAGGAGCTGGGGATCAAAGACAACGACTGGATTGAAGTGTTTAACGCCAATGGTGCGTTGACCGCACGTGCGGTGGTCAGCCAGCGCGTCCCCGCCGGTATGACCATGATGTATCACGCTCAGGAGCGCCTGATGAATATTCCAGGATCAGAAGTGACCGGGATGCGCGGCGGGATTCATAACTCAGTGACACGTGTCTGCCCGAAACCCACGCATATGATTGGTGGCTACGCGCAGTTGGCTTACGGCTTCAACTACTACGGCACCGTGGGTTCCAACCGCGATGAGTTCATCATGGTACGCAAAATGCGACAGGTTAACTGGCTCGACGATGAGGGCCGCGATCAGGTTCAGGAGGCTGGGAAATGAAAATACGTTCACAAGTCGGCATGGTTCTGAACCTCGATAAATGCATTGGCTGCCACACCTGCTCCGTGACCTGTAAAAATGTCTGGAGCAGTCGCGAAGGCATGGAGTACGCCTGGTTCAATAACGTGGAAACCAAGCCCGGCGTCGGCTATCCCCATGCCTGGGAAGATCAGGATAAGTGGCACGGCGGCTGGATCCGCACCATCAAAGGTCGCCTGGTGCCGCGTTTGGGTAATCGCTCCTCAGTGCTGTCGAAAATCTTCGCTAACCCCCTGGTGCCGGGCATTGACGATTATTACGAACCCTTCACCTACGACTACCAGCATCTGCATACGGCAAAAGCGGGTAAGAGCCAGCCAACTGCCCGTCCGCGTTCGCTGATCAGCGGCGAGCGCATGGATAAAATCGTCGGCGGCCCTAACTGGGAGGAACTGTTAGGGGGTGAGTTCAGTAAGCGTTCAGCAGACAAAAACTTCGATGCCATGCAGAAGGAGATGTACGGCGCGTTCGAAAATACTTTCATGATGTATCTGCCACGCTTGTGCGAACACTGCCTCAATCCGAGCTGTGTCGCCACCTGTCCGAGTGGTGCCATCTATAAGCGTGAGGAAGATGGCATTGTGCTGATCGATCAGGATAAATGCCGTGGCTGGCGTCTGTGCATCAGCGGCTGCCCCTACAAAAAAATCTACTTCAACTGGAAAAGCGGCAAGTCAGAAAAATGCATCTTCTGCTATCCACGCATTGAGTCTGGCATGCCAACCGTCTGCTCAGAAACTTGTGTCGGCCGTATTCGCTATCTCGGCGTGCTGCTGTATGACGCCGATAAAATTGCCGAAGCGGCCAGCACCGAAGATGAACAACAGTTGTATGAGCGCCAGTGTGACGTTTTTCTTGACCCCAACGATCCACAGGTGATCGAAGAAGCGTTGAAACAAGGCATCACACAAAACGTCATCGATGCTGCGCAGGCCTCTCCGGTATGGAAGTTGGCAATGGACTGGAAACTGGCATTGCCGCTGCACCCGGAATACCGCACCTTGCCGATGGTGTGGTACGTGCCGCCGTTGTCGCCCATTCAGTCGGTGGCCGATAACGGCGGATTGCAGCTGCATGACAGCGTATTACCCGACGTTGAAAGCCTGCGCATTCCGGTACAGTACCTGGCCAATATGCTGACGGCCGGTGATACCGCGCCAGTGCTGCGGGCGCTGAAACGCATGATGGCCATGCGTCACTACAAACGTTCACAAACGGTGGAAGGCGTCACTGATACCCGCGCACTGGAAGAAACCGGCCTCAGTGAAGCGCAGGTGGAAGAGATGTATCGCTATCTCGCGATTGCCAACTACGAAGATCGCTTTGTGATCCCAACCAGTCACCGTGAATTGGCACGCGAGGCCTTCCCGGAACGCAACGGTTGCGGTTTCAGCTTTGGTGATGGCTGCCACGGCAGTGACACCAAATTCAACCTGTTCAACAGCCGCCGTATCGATGCGATTAACGTCGGCGATAAAGCAGGAGGTGAATAATGGAGATCCTGAAACTGATCGGCATGCTGATCGAATATCCCGATGACGCGCTTTGGCAGCATCAGGATGAGATCCGCTCGCTGGCGGAACAACAGCAGCCTGCGCTGCTGCCGTTTATCAACCATTACCTGGCAACGCCACCCCTCGATATGCAAGCTGACTGGTGCGCGTTGTTCGAGCGCGGACGGGCAACCTCCCTGCTGCTGTTTGAACACGTGCATGCCGAATCACGCGATCGCGGCCAGGCCATGGTGGATCTGCTCGCGAAATATGAACAAGCGGGTTTGCAACTGAACTGTCGTGAGTTGCCGGATTACTTGCCGCTTTACCTTGAGTATCTGAGCCTGCGGGAACCCAGCGAGGCACGTCAGGGGTTGCTGGATATCGCGCCGATTCTGGCGCTACTCGGCGGACGCCTAAAAGAACGCGAGAGTGCGTTTAGCGAACTTTTCGACGCGCTGCTGACTATCGCCAATAGCCCATTACGCAGCCAAAGCGTGGCGCAGCAGGTCGCGACTGAAGCGCGCGATGATACACGTGAAGCCCTGGATGCCGTGTGGGAAGAGGAACAGGTGAAGTTTATCGACGATAAAGCCTGTGATAACAGCGCACAGCAGCAACATCAGCGACGGTTTCGTGATGAAGCGGCGCCGCAATATCTCGACCTCTCAGCAGGAGGATCACGCTAATGCACTATCTCGATTTGTTGTTTTTCGACATTTATCCCTACCTGTGTGGCACGGTGTTTTTGGTCGGCAGTTGGTTACGGTACGACTATGGTCAATACACCTGGCGTGCCTCATCGAGTCAGATGCTGGATAAAAAAGGCATGCGCCTTGCGTCGAATCTGTTCCACATCGGTATCCTCGGTATCTTCTTTGGCCATCTGTTTGGTTTGCTGACGCCGCACTGGATGTATGAACCCTTCCTGTCAATTGCCGCCAAGCAGAAGCTGGCGATGGCTGCGGGTGGCGTGTTCGGCATTATGACGCTGGTAGGCGGTTTGTTGCTGCTGAAGCGACGCCTCTATAACCCGCGCATCCGCGCCACGTCAACGCATGCGGATATGCTGATCCTTGGCATTCTCGTGGTGCAGTGCATGCTAGGGCTGACCACCATTTTCTTCTCAGCGCAGCACATGGACGGCACTGAAATGATGAAACTGGTGGGTTGGGCGCAGGCGGTCGTTACCTTCCATGCGGGCGCTTCTGAGCATTTAGACGGGGTAGCGTGGATTTATCGTGTTCATTTGGTGCTGGGCATGACCCTCTTCCTGTTGTTCCCCTTCACACGTTTGGTACACGTCTGGAGTGCGCCGGTGGAGTATTTCACCCGCCGTTATCAGGTGGTGAGATCACGCCGTTAGCCCACTCATCTCAGGCGGTCTGGTGGCGGCCTGATCCCTTTTTCCCGGCCATCGTCTACAGTTAACGTATTCAATCGCTGGGAAAATTCCGCCTATCATGCCCTTTTCTTTTACTTCCCATCTTTTCGCTCGACTGCGTTTGCTGATCTCGATTGCGGCAGGCATCCTGTGCTATCTCTTACTGCCCGCGAAGTTAGGCGAAATGCAGCGATTATTGATAGGCTGGAATGTGCTGGCTTGGCTCTATTTGTGGTTTGTTTGGTTCCGCATGCTGCGGACGGATGTGGGGGAAATAAAACGAATTGCGCAAATGCAGGACCAAAGCGCGACGCTGGTATTGGTTATGGTGATCGTGGCCTGTATGGTCAGCATTGTGGCGATTATGAGCGAACTGCCAGCGCTAAAACATCTCAATGGCACACCACGAGCACTGCATCTGCTGCTCACGGCAATGACGCTGATAGTGTCTTGGGCATTGCTGCCCAGTTCGTTTGCGATGCATTACGCCCATCAACACTACTTGCAAAGAAGTGACAGCGTCACTCCGATGATCTTCCCAGAAAAGCCTGAAAACCCTGAGTATTGGGACTTTCTCTACTTCTCGTTCACTATTGCCGTTGCTTCCCAGACTGCCGATGTTGCCACCGGCACCACAGAAATGCGCAAGCTGGCGCTGTTGCAATCCGTTATCTCGTTTATCTTTAATCTGGCGATTTTAGGACTGTCAGTGAATGTGGGAGCAGGATTGCTCAGTTAGCGCCGCCCTTTGATCACTGACGCCGACCAGTTGAAGTCGTTAACTTCACTGGCAGATTGTGCCTCAGGCTTTTTACGGCGTACCGGCGTTTTCTTCGCCTTGTCTGCTTTCGCTTTCTCTTTCGCCAGCTTCAAGGTCATGACCTGTTGGCGCGCTTCTGCCGTGAATTCCTTCTCTTTCTTGGCATCTGGCTCTTTACCGCTACGCTGACGATGTTTCTGCATCAACCCCTTAAATATCTCATCGACCTCGACACGTTCCGCTTCGTTGAACTGATCGATGGAAATCATTTTCTTATCGCTCATTACGTCTCATCCTGTGGTAAATGGCCCGACTAGAGTTTACATCATTGCTGCTGGCTCGGCTTTCTTGTAACCTTGCCCGCCAATCTTACACCTGCACGCAAGGATTTATCATGACTACTCACTCTTCTAGCGATCCGATGCACGGTGTCACACTGGAAATGATAGTGAATGCGCTGGTGGCCCGTTATGGCTGGGTTGAACTGAGCAAACTGATTAATATCAACTGCTTTAAAAACGATCCCAGTGTTAAATCGAGCCTCAAATTCTTACGACGCACACCTTGGGCGCGTGCAGAAGTCGAAGCGCTTTATCTTGATTCACTGGATGAACCTACCGCTGATGATAAAGAAGATTCAGGATTTAACCCTTGGACGCAGGGCCACTAACCCTCTTTTGCGCTGACATTTTCCAACTCATCCCAACCTTGCCAGCGTCATCACATTTTCCAATGACAGCCTGCCTTGTAACTTCCTATCGCGCGTGACAGTATCGATACATGTATATACATGTATCACCAATTGCATTCACAACAGACCAACAATAAAAATTCACGCACCGCGTTTACTGTTCCAGCGAGGAAACTATGTCAGCCGAATCACCTGCAGCAGATTATTCAGGCGCAGAGAAACAGCGCCTGTCAGAAACCCGTTCCATTGATTACATTCCATTGCGCGAGCGTCATGGACACCCTTTCAGCCAGTTCACCCTGTGGTTTGGCGGCAATCTGCAAATCACCGCGATTGTCACGGGCGCCTTAGCCGTGGTGCTGGGCGGCGATGTGGTGTGGTCGCTGATTGGGTTGTTAGTGGGGCAAATCGTCGGCGCGGGGATTATGTCTCTGCATGCGATTCAGGGACCGCGTCTGGGATTACCGCAAATGATCACCAGCCGCATGCAGTTCGGGGTGTTTGGTGCGGTAATCCCCTTGGTGCTGGTGTGCATTATGTATATCGGTTTCTCCGCCAGTGGCACGGTGTTGGCGGGACAGGCCCTGGCCAAGCTGATTAACGTCAGTAACGCTGCGGGAATGATTCTGTTTAGCGCCATCATCGTGGTGATAGCGGTGCTGGGCTATCGCGTGATTCACAAATTGGGCAAAGTGGCGAGTGTGATTGGCGTATTGGCTTTCGCCTACCTGTTTATTACCCTGCTCTCCACCCATGACTTGTCAGCCGTGTGGGGGAATCAACACTTTACCATCGCCAACTTCTTGCTGGCGGTGTCACTCTCTTCCTCGTGGCAGATCGCATTTTGTCCTTATGTTTCTGACTATTCCCGTTATCTCCCGGCAAATGTCTCCGCGAAAAAGCTATTTTGTTCAGTGTTTTTTGGCACCGTGTTAGGCACTCAGGCATCGATGACCTTGGGCGTGATTGTTGCCGCAATTGCCGGCAAAGCGTTCTCAGGTAACGAGGTGGGTTACATTGTCGGTTTAGGCAGCACCGCCACCATGGCGATGGTCATCTACTTTGCTATCTGCTTTGGGAAAATCACCTTCACCACGCTGAATGCTTACGGCAGTTTCATGTCATTGACCACCATCGTCTCTGGCTTCCGTCAGCAAACCTCACTCAGCCGCGGCGGCCGTATCCTGTTTGTGGTGCTGATGGTCACGGTGGCATGCATCATTGCACTGATCAGTGAACCCGCGTTCCTGAAATCCTTCACCCACTTCCTGCTGTTCCTGCTGGCCTTCTTTGTGCCTTGGAGCGCTATCAGCTTGACCGATTTCTACCTGATCACCAAAGGCAAAGTCGATGTGCCTGCGTTGTCTCAACCCAATGGGCGTTACGGACGCTGGAACCTGGCGGGCATCGTGGTTTACTTCCTGGGGGTGTTGGTACAACTGCCCTTTATCGACAACCCGCTGCATCACGGTTCATTAACCTGGATTTTTGCCGGTAATGACGTGTCATGGATTATTGGTTGGTTTGTTACGGCACTGCTGTGGTTGGCAGCCAGCCGCTGGGATGGTCGTGGCAAACTGGAACGCTCTGTCTACCCGATTGAGTGACGTTGTCACTAAACCTTTGTGTGTACCCTTCAGCAAAATAGCAGGTCGTCGCTCAGGACGGCCTGCTCGTCACATCACTTATCGTTGGTAAAGCGCCCAACCACCGTTGCGCCACCCAATGCGTGCCCTTTGAGTTTCGCGATGAGCTCATCATGTGTGAGCCCGGCCGGTAACTGATTCACCGGCAAATCAGTGGCGACCAGCACGAAGTTGTAATGGTGGATGCCACTTCCAACAGGTGGACAAGGCCCATAGTAACTCGTGGTGCCAGGAGAGTTTTTGCCCCCGGTATACCCTACGCCCTTACTGAGCTCACCTTGTGCAAATTGGGTGCGGTCGGCGGCGATGTTGTAGGCCACCATATGGGTGACGCCTAGCCCTTTACCCCCCACCGGATCGGTCAACATCAAGGCAAAACTGCGTGTTCCTGTTGGCACATTTGACCAACTCAACGCCGGAGACACATTTTCCCCCGTACATGATGGATTGCTTTTGTTATTACCGGCAAATGTTTTATCCAGCATCGCACTGTCTTTAAAGTCTGGCGATTGCAGGGTAAAAACCGGAGCCGCCATCACACTTCCCGGAAGCAGCGCCAAGAGTAGCACGTGTTTCAACTTAACCATCTTCAACTCCTGTTGATGAAAAAATCAGCGAAACAACAAGTATATATGCTGTTGATGTGGTTAACGAAGTTTATGCCGGGCGAGTTAGTAGGCGCGTTGGCGATAATCCTGCAATTGCATCATCTCCATCTGACGCGGCGTGGCCACCGGCCATGGTTGCTGCGGAAACAGGTAAAGTCGGATGCTATGTAAATGGAATAAAGGCGTCAGCAAGCTGTCATCGTTTTTTGCCTGTCGCTCCAGCAACAGCATCAGCAGATCGAGTTCATCGAGCAGATCCTGATGCGGCGGCGCTTGCAGTGATTTCAAACGTCGTTTGAGAAACAGCGAAAGCTCATGAAACATTTGGCCACTGTCCAGTTGGTATTTAGCCAGCAACGCTTTGTGTCGGGCATAGTAGTCAAAGCTGTTCACCCCTATCCATACTTCAGCTAATAACATGCCGGCCATATCGGGCTGCGGATCGAGTCTCAGTCGCGGTAGGACCACATTGACTTTATCTAACATCAAACTGATAAATCGCTGCCGTCCCAGTAACGAAGAACCATTACGTTCAAGCTCTTTAATAAAGCGCAATAGCTCGCGCAATCCCTGACGTACCGCGCGGCGTGCAGTCCATGAGGGGCGTTTGTTACGCATCAGCACCGTAGCGACCACCGCAAATAGCACGCCGGTTAACGACGCGATCGCATTATTGATCAGCAACACCAGGTCTGGTTTAAGGTGATGGCCCAAACCAATAAACCCCGGAATCTGAATCGCCACGCTGATACCAATCATGTTGGTGGATGGGCGCGCAATCATCAGCCCCAACAGCATCAAACCCGGTGCGAGACAAATCATCAGCGCTTCAAATGAGGTCGCCTGCGGAATCAACAACGCCACATAGATGACGCTGATAACAATCGCGACAATTACACCGCGCACAAACAGCTTCATTGAGGTGAGCGGCGTATCCATACTGACAAATAGCGAACTGAGAATCGCGGCCATCACTGGTGCCGAGGCACCATCGTGCCAACCTGTGCCGATCCACAGCAGGCATGAACCGAACACAGCGCAGAAGGCCGTCAGAGCGGAAAGGCGAATCATCCCCTTGTCGTAAAAGCGGTGTGTGCGTTTGCCACGCGCGGGTGTGGTATCCCCTGACAGATCGCTGACCAACCCTCCGACGCTTTGATAGGCGCCCGCGATGCGCACAAAATCTGCCATGCGCTCCAGCAAACCGGTAAACAATAAGCAGTGTTCAATCGGCAACTCACCGTTGCGCCAGGCAGCGTTGATATCACTCTGGCAGCGGCTGAGTTCAAGTTGAATGCCACTGGTTTCGCCAACGGCTTCTCCATCGTTCAGCCAGTGCAAAAACAGCCGAAACACAACGGCAACATTGTCGGGAAAAGGAATTTGCTGAGCCGATAACCGCTGCAGGCGCATTTCTATGGCTGTCAGCGTAGGGATGAGATACGAAAGATGTTGATACTGCACGCTGACGAGGCGGATGAGTCTGCGTGCGGCATCCCCCTCATAAACACAGTGGGTGATGAGGATTTCCACCTGCTGTGGATTGGTCGCCATACGCGTCAGGATCTCATCGCGCTCTGGGGATTTATCGCTGGGTATGCCTGACAGCAAGTCATGGCAAAGCTTACGCGCGTTGAGATACCACTGGCTGATACTCTGTTCCAGTAAGCTGCGCATCGATACCGGAAACAGCAAAGCATGCACCAGGCTGCTGCACAGGGTGCCAACAGCAATCTCTTCAATACGAGATAACACGGTATTGGTGATCGACATCGGCGTCATCACTTCGGGAAATCCCATGATCGCGGCGCTGTAGCCTGCCAGCATAAAGACATAGCTTTTGGGGGTGCGGTCGTGCAGGGAAAGATAGAGACAAACGCTCACCCACAGTGAAATACACAGGCTAAACAGCAGCGGGTGCTCCACAGTGAGCGGGAAAACAAAGAAGATAAACACCCCACCCAACAAAGTACCGAGCATGCGGAACAAGGATTTAGAGATGGTGGAAGCCGAGTAGAGCTGGGAGGCAATAAAGACCGTCGTCACCGCCCAAGCGGGTTTATCCAGATTGAGTTCCAGAGAAATGTACAGTGCCAGGAATGCAGCCAGACAGGTTTTTACAGCAAAATAAACGGCGTTTTTTGAAAACCACTGCATGACAATTTTGAGACCAAGCCAGTCCAAGTGCGGCGTATCCTGACAGAATAATGAATCTGCTCACTGCGATAAATACGTCAAATTGTTACAGCATCAAAAATGATGTTTTAACCCAGCAATCAATAACAGGATAATTATTAAGGCTTACTAATGGTATTAATATTAAAAAACGCAGCCATTTCATCACCACATTGATTTAAAAGCAGATTCTCAAGGGGCGGTTATCAGTGGGGTAATGTGTTCTGGATCACACTTTAAAAAATAACCTGAACAATAACAACGCCTCCATAAAAACATTTCGCGCAATCTGGCGCGATTTACTGCGCCAGATCAGCGAAAACTTAGTCACTCACGATGCTCACCCAGTTTGCATCTCCCCCTGCCGGCGCTTCACTGACTTTTTTCAACGCCCCGCTTTGGCTATCAATCGCATAGCTGCCTGTGACCTTGCTTTTTTCACCACTGGCGATAAGCCAACGGCCATCACCGGTTATCGCAAAACTGCGGGGCTGCTGCTCGACCGGCCAACTGCCAATCAGCGTCAGCTTGCCACTGTTTTTATCCACGTGGTAACCCGTCAAGGTACTGCTGGTGCGCTCGCTGACGTAGAGAAAACGTCCATCGGGGGTGATGTGAATATCTGCTGCCCAAATGCGCGGCGTGGTGTCACTGTAGCCCGGCGGGCGCTCAAGACCGTGTTGCAGCTTATACTCCGCCGCCACCGCATTCGGTGTCTCGGCAATTTTCGACAGCTCGCCCTGAGCATTACGACTGTACTGCGTGATGATGCCGCCCATTTCCCCCACGTTGTAGAGATAGCGTTGGTCTGGAGACAGCACAGAGTGGCGCGGCCCATTTTCCGCTGCGGTCTTCACGTAGCCATTTGCCAGTGCGCTAAGTTCCCCCGTTTTGCTGAGTTCTAATTGCAGCACACGATCGGTGCCGAGGTTGCCAACATAGGCGGTTTGCCCGGCATCATCCACAATCACCGAGTGTGCTGCATGGCCGGTTTTGTAGCTGCCAACGGGAGGTGCGATCACACCGCCCTCTTGAGCCAGACGATACACGTGGACAACATCGCCGTCGTAAGAAGCGCCAAGCAGGAATCGTCCCTGTTTATCGGTGCTGATATAGGGATAACTGGCTGCGGCAGAGACTTCGCCGGTTTTACTCAGATCGCCCGTGGCACGGTCTATCTTCCAACTCTGTAGCCGCAGAGGTTTACTGCGGATAGCCGCATACAGATGCTGGTGGTCAGCGCTTAGCGCCAGCGGCATCACTTTACCTCCCGCGGGCGTGCGCCCAAGCAACTGCAAAGCACCGGTTTGCTCATTCAATGCATAACGCGCGATGGTGCCATCATCCGCTTCGGAAACATAAACAAAGGTTTTCGCCAACAGCGGCGTACTTAATGCCATGGCTGCCAGTAAAGTGGCGACCTGAAAAGTCTTCTTCATTTCCTTTCTCCCCGAACCAGCGCAGGCCGTTTCGCATCATAACGCCAGTTATCTATCAAGAATTGCATCCCTAATGCATCGTTGCGGTTCTTATCAGGGAGCGCGTTATACAACGCATGCGCCTGTTCAACGCGTTGCATATCCATTTCAATGCCCAACCCTGGTCCTGACGGGAGTTCCAGATACCCGTCACGGATCTGTGGAGGTTGATGGCTTAATTGCTGGCCATCCTGCCAAATCCAGTGTGTATCGAAGGCCGTTTGGCGGTCGCCAGGGGCAGCAGCCCCCAGATGGGCCACCATGGCGAGAGAGACATCAAAGTGATTGTTGGAGTGGCAACCCGTGGTGAGCCCCCATTCGTTGCACAGTTGAGCCACCACGTTAGCGTTACGCAGGGTCCAAAAATGCGGATCGGCAAGGGGAATATCGATGGCATTGAGCTGCAATGCATGATGCAACTGCCGCCAGTCATTGGCGATCATGTTAGTCGCGACGGACACACCGGTGGCTCGTCGAAATTCGGCCAGGGTTTCACGCCCAGAATACCCCTGCTCAGCACCACAGGGGTCCTCCAGGTAAGGCACTTTGCCCGCCAGTTGCTTGCCAAAACGGATCGCGTCTTCCAATGACCAACTGGCATTGGGATCGACCGTGACACGAGCCTGCGGGAAACGCGACAACAACGCCTCAACGGTTTCAACTTCCACTTCACCGTGCTGAACACCGCCTTTGAGCTTAAAATCGCGGAAGCCGTATTTATCGACCGCGGCTTCAGCCAGTTCGACAACGGCTGCACTGTCCATCGCAGGTTGATGGCGCCTGCGCAACCAACCTTCAGGCTCATCCTCACCGGTTCGGTAATGCATATTGGTGCGCTTACGATCTGCGATGTAGAACAGATAGCCCAGCACGGGAATGCGATCCCGCTGCTTCCCGCTGGCAAGAAGATCGGCAACAGGCAGGTTGAGAAATTTACCTTGCAGGTCTAACAGTGCCGCTTCAATGGCCGCCGCAGCGTTATAAAACTTCTCCGGGTTCATTTGCGGGATATGAATGTCGTTGGTATGAGAGGTCTGTTGGCTGCGTGCGTCGCTGGCAAAAAGCTGGCTCAAGGTCGCATTCGCTCGCATCAGTGAACTCCCCACAATCAGCGGGCGGAACCCTTCCAGCAACTGTAAGGTGGATGCGTGGCAAGGTGTCTCACCGACACCAACGTTCCCTGACGAGTCCGTCAGGAACACCAGAATACGTGTGAAATAGCAGTTATGCGCGCCGCCAATATTCAGCAACATACTGTCGTACCCCGCGACAGGTACAACGCGCATGGTGTTAATGACTGGTGTGTCGGACATGGTTTCTCTCCTTGTGACCGAATGCTGGTGGAACAGGTTTACGACGCAACAGCAGCCCTACACCAGTGATGACCGAAACACTGGTCAAGGCGTAGAGTCCGCCGGTGGTGCTGCCCGTATGAAGTTCGAGGTAGCCAAACACCGTGGGCGCAAAGAAGCCGCCGAGGTTGCCAATCGAGTTAATCAATGCGATGCCGGGCGCGGCAATGGATGCGGGTAATTCGCTTTGCGGCATCGGCCAGAAAAAGGCGGCGCTCACTTTGGAGCCGATACAAGCAACGATCATCGCGAAAAAACCAAACCAAGGGGAACCCAGGGTCGCCATAAACGTGCCGCAAGCGGCAATCAGCATGGCGATACCCAGCCCTTTATCCAGCTTGTCGCGATAGCGGTCAGTGGTTTTGCCCAACAGAAACAGGGCAACTATCGCGCATAGCCAGGGAATTGCCGTCAGCAGCCCAATTTCAAAACTGTTATAGCCCTGAATACGCTGGATAATTTGCGGAAGCCAGAACACTAGGGTGTATCCGGTCATGGTCATAGTGAAGAAGATGAGACAGTAGAACAGTAGGCTACGATCGCGCAGCAGGCCCCAGCGGCCATACTCTTTGGCATTCACATCACGCGCCGCGTCTTCCAGTGCCAGTTGCTGTTTTAATGCCTGCTGCTCTGCGGCATTGAGCCACTTAGCATCCTGGGGTTTGGAGACCAACACCAAGGCGGCCAAGAGTCCGATGACGATGGAACCGCCTCCTTCCAGGAACATGACCCACTTCCAACCGGCCAGGCCGTTCACGTCATGCAGCATCAGAATGGCGCCCGTAAGAGGACCTGAAAACAGAAAGGCGCTGGCCGTGGCACTTAATACCATGGCTGTTGCCCGCCCGCGCCAGGCATTGGGGACCCATTGACGAAAGTAGAACAGCACGCCGGGAAAGAATCCCGCTTCGGCCACGCCGAGCAAGAAGCGTAGAACATAAAAATGCAGCGGCGTACTCACAAACCCGGTCATCACCACCACGATACCCCAAGTGATCATGATGCGAGTGAGCCAGATCCGCGCCCCGAGTTTCTTCAGCATCAAGTTGCTGGGCACTTCAAACAGCGCATAACCAATAAAAAATAGCCCCGCGCCAAAACCAAAAGCGGCGGCACTGATTCCGGCATCGGCTTGTAGCTCCGCTTTAACGAAGCCGATATTGGCGCGATCAATCTGGTTAACGATGAGCATCACCGCCAGCATCGGAATGATACGGCGGAAAAACTTCGCGATGGCTGAAGCAATGTGTGCGTTGTGATCTGCTGCTAAATCAGAAGATTGTTGAAGCGTCATGCGTCACCTATTGGGTTATTAGCACCGCTATAGGTATACGCAGCTGATTTGAGAGCCGTTATGTGAAAGTGCCCGAGACCGTCTGTGCAGTTGCACATCACGTCAGTTTATTCAGTAGGTTAGCTTATTTCGCAGCAAAAACTTTTGCGTGGGATTGTGCGCTGGCTCACTGCGAAGTTAAAGCCTGTCTGCCTTTCACAGCAGGGAATCCGTCTTACGTTTTTTAGGGCGTTTTACATCGGTTGTCAGGAACAGATTATTGGTTGCCATACTGCGAGTCAGTGAACGGCCTATGGACTCCTTTAACTCTGGAAAATCTGCAAATAGTGTCCCCTTGACTAACTGCTCGTTAATCACATCCGCAAACTGTTCCATCACAGATGCAGGTTTAATGATTTTTAGCTCACGTGCAAACTTCAATAAATCATCTCTGTTGGGAAATTTTTTGCTTTTGTTTAACTTGAGCGCTAATTCTTTATCTGTGGTGGGATAAATGTCGGTATTAACGACATCATAGAGAGGAGATAGCTTAGGTGAGGTATTATCCTGAGCCGAATACAGCAATGAATAATTCTTTAGATGCGCATCGCCATTACCTACCATGCAGCTGAAGATTACATAGCGCCAATACTGTTCAACCTGCGACTGGTCGCGAGTAAATAAGCTCACAATCTTGCCACCGGTTTCATAGGATCCACTGTACTTATGGTCCGAAGTTTTTCCCGATAGCACGCAAAAATCTTCCATGGCCAGACGCTTATCTTGTTGAATATCAAAGCGCTCCATAATGAAGAGTTCTTTATTGTCTGATAACCAGAAATCTGCCACTTTAAGCCCGCAGAGCTTGGCAAGTGACATGCATATGAACTCATTTTCAGCGAGTCGCGGATACTCTTCATCCCCTGTTTTGGCGATCAAGTTGGGATACAGCACCGTACCGCGACTCTCAGTACTGATCATCACTTTGGGTTGCACACCAGAGATTGACGTTTGCAGTAAATATTTATTTAGCAAATATTGAAACGCACTCTCTTTATGATCCCAATGCAACAAGTCATCAAGCTTTTCAGGTGAAGGGCGAGGGAAGTTTATGTCACTCTTGTAAGATAATGCACCAATACCTGTATCCTGCTGTAAGGCCAGAAAGAGCATGTCGTTGACATTACCCACATATCGGCGAAGCCGCTCTGCAATATGATAGCGTACATATCCTTCAGGAATATTCATTTCAAAGATGTTGAATAAGCGACTGCCGTTGTAACCAAGACGATTATCAGCAAGCATTGTTAGTGAAACAGCCCTGGCGCTTTCGGAATCATAGCTAAAATTATAGCTTCCCTTCTCATGCAATAATCTTCCGCTGTATTCACCACCGCTATAAACTTCAATATGCCGTATGGGTTTGGCAAGCTGCGTTAAATCAGTCATCGTTAAACAACGCCTCCAATTCATCTAACTGTGGCATACCGGCTGACTGCACCGAAAGCTTCATCTCCAGCGCGTTCAGATAGAGGGTCAATGCTTTAAGGGAGCCGGAATAAAGGCCATTTTCTATTTGTGAAATGACCGTTCGGTGGATTCCCGCATGCGTGGCCGCGGTGCTTTGTGTCCACCCTTTCGCCTTTCGTTTCTCTTGGCACTTTTGACCAATATCAAGCATACCCGGCAGCATAGACCCTCAAATGTTGTTATATAGCAACAAAACACCAATAATGAACCAAATGTTATTATATAGCAACATTCTGGCGAGGTTTAACTATCAGCTACACTTGCTAGATCGATCACAACAATGAGGTTTCCATGGCACAACATTCAAACGTCAATCATGCTTGGCTGCTCGCCTCTCGCCCCAATGGCGAACCCACCAAAGACAACTTTCGTTTGGTTGAACAACCGATTCCCGCATTGAATAACGGTGAAATGTTGTTGCGCACCGTTTACCTGTCACTTGATCCCTACATGCGCGGTCGTATGGATGACAGCAAATCTTATGCGGCCCCGGCTCAGCTCGATCAACCCATGGTGGGTGGGACGGTCTCTCAAGTCGCCGAGTCACTGCATCCTGATTTTAAAGCCGGTGACTGGGTGCTGGCAGGCAGTGGCTGGCAGAGCTATGCCGTTTCGGATGGCAGCGGCGTCAGTAAAATCGGCAAACTGCCCCATCCTTCCTGGGCGTTGGGTATTCTCGGCATGCCAGGGTTCACCGCCTATATGGGGCTGCTGGATATTGGACAGCCAAAGGCTGGTGAGACGTTGGTGGTCGCCGCCGCAACCGGCCCAGTGGGCGCAACCGTTGGGCAGCTTGGTAAGCTAAAAGGTTGCCATGTTGTGGGCGTCGCCGGTGGCGAAGAGAAATGTCGCTATGCCGTTGAGAAACTGGGTTTCTCAGCCTGTCTGGACCATCACAGTGAAGATTTCGCTCAGCAGCTGGCAAACGCCTGCCCTGATGGCATTGATATCTATTTTGAAAACGTCGGTGGCAAAGTGTTTGATGCGGTATTCCCGCTGCTGAACACGGCTGCGCGCGTGCCGGTTTGTGGTTTAGTCTCCAGCTACAGTAGTGGCAATCGCCTCCCGCAAGGCCCGGATCGTACCCCGCAGATCCTCAGCGGCATTCTGAAACGCCGCATTCGACTGCAGGGTTTCATTATTTTTCAGGATTATGGTGATCGTTATCCTGAATTTTTACAGGCGATGGCACCCTTGGTTGAGCAGGAAAAAATTCACTACCGCGAGCATATGATCGAGGGTTTGGAGAATGCGCCACAGGCATTTTTCGATATGCTAAAAGGCAAGAACTTCGGTAAGACCGTGGTGAAAGTGGCTGAGGAGCAATGATTAAGGCCGGTTATGCAACTTAAAAATAACCGGCATCATGATCCTTCACACTCGTTTGGTTTGCGGTAAAAGCAGCTCTGTCAAAATCTGGGTACGCTGCTGCGTGGTGAGCCAAAAAATGCGTGGAATCCATGCTGGCCGAGGCTGCGTTGCATAGAGGTGCTGCATCTCATCTAACCATTTTGCATTGTTCATCGTATCCTCCTGTGTTGAAGAAAAGTATGGATAAATAAATCCGGAACAAATAGTGAGATGATTAATAAAATTGTTCCGGTTTTTTCGGGCTCTTGTATTTAAATGCTTATTACTTATCAAAAATAATCAGTTAGCCACGGCAATAACGGTTAAGTTTATTCCTGTCACCTTCTGATAGGCTCCTGCCATCTAACCAGGAGGCACCATGAGTTCTTTGATCGATATCTTTACTAGCCATAAAAGTGACCGTAGCTTTACCGACCAACCCGTTGACGATGCAGTATTAGATCGCATCATTTCTGCTGCGTATCGCGCACCGACTTCGGTGAACTCACAGCAGGTGTCATTAGTCGTGTCTCGCGATGCTGCTAAACGCGCGCAAATCTCGCAGATTGCCGGTGGTCAGCCTTGGATTGCGAAAGCCCCGGTATTTATTACCTTGGTGCTGGACATGCACAAGTCTCAGGTAGCCATGGCCGCTATCGATCGCCAGCAACTGGCACATCAAAGTATCGAGAGTATTGTGTCGGGTTCGACGGACGTCGGTATTGCTCTGGGTACACTCATGGCGGCCGCGCGTGCTGAAGGGCTCGGTATCGTGCCAATCGGCGGTATTCGTCGTGTGCCGCAGGAGCTGATTGCCTTACTGAACCTGCCAGAGCACACCTTCCCGGTTGCGGGCGTAGTGATGGGGCATGTTGATCAACCTGCGGCGCAGAAGCCACGTCTGCCACTGGCGACCTTCCGCCATGATGAACGTTATCAACGTGCAGGTTTGGAGCAGCATATTGCCGACTATAACAAAGAAATTTTGCAGCACTGGAAGGACACCGGGCGTCATGACGGTGAAAGCTGGAGTGAAAGCGTGAGCGGTTATTACAGCAAAGTATACTTCCCGGATGTGTTGCCCGCGCTGAAGAAGCAGGGATTCGGCAACGACAAGTAAGTCTTTTCGGTCGCCTGGAATGGCGACCGAACAACGGAATTATGCAGCGTTTGTCTGGTGCGTACTCGCGTGCAACAGGTTTACCGCCCTTTCTTTTTACGCCCAGGCTGTGTAAAACGCTGGCGGCCAGCCGGTTTTCCCGCTGTTTTCTCGCTCTGTTTCGGCCCATTCATGACGGGCTTCTTCGCCGGAGTGGCAGGTTTCTTTTTCGCCTGCGTTTGCTGAGTTTTTTGATCTTCAGAGGAAGAGTCTTCGATCAAGTTAAACAACTCGATCAGTTCGTCGTCGGTGAAATCGCGCCACTCGCCCAATGGGATACCCTTAAGGCTCACATTCATAATGCGTGTACGCTCAAGTTTGGTTACTTCAAAACCAAAATGCTTGGTCATACGACGAATCTGGCGATTCAGACCCTGAACTAAAATAATACGGAATACAAAGGTCGACTCTTTCTTCACTTTGCATTTTTTGGTTACGGTCCCCAGCATCGGCACGCCGCCTGCCATTCCGGCGATAAACTCGTCGGTAATGGGTTTGTCTACCGTGACCACGTACTCTTTTTCGTGATTATTGCCAGCACGTAAAATCTTATTCACCAGGTCGCCGTGGTTAGTCAGGAAAATAAGCCCTTGCGAATCCTTATCCAGACGACCAATTGGGAACACGCGCTTACTGTGGTTAACAAAGTCCCCGATATTGTCGCGCTCACCCTCTTCCATGGTAGTAATGATGCCCACGGGTTTATTCAGTGCGATCAGCACCAGATCTTCTTCATTGCGCGGTTCAATCAACTGCCCATTAACTTTAACTTCATCACCGGCAAACACCTGAGCACCCACGGTGGCGCGCTTTCCATTAATAAAAACGTTGCCTTGTTCGATGTAGCGGTCGGCATCACGGCGCGAGCAGATTCCGCTCTCGCTGATGTATTTGTTCAGGCGGGTGGATGAGTTGGGCAGCATGGTTCCTCCAAAAAAAAACGGACTATACATCAACCTTAGACGTAGTGTAAGCCGCTGTTAATCATCACCGCATTGATGCGTATTTTAATCACCTGAGCGCAACAGCACACTAACATTGTGGTTGTTCTCAACAAATCGATCGGCGACAATCTGCATCCATCGTTTTTTCTTATGACAGAGCCCTTCCGCCATGACCGAATCTCGCCGCATCAACAGGCTGGCATCATTGCGTATTTTTCTCGCGCGCTTTTGGCCGCATCCACTACCTGGAGCTAAAAAGCAGATGGCGATGGCCAGTCTGGGTGCGGGTATTGGATTGATGATCACCAGCCTGACCAGCCATTGGCTGCTGGGTGAGGTGAACCTGTGGTTTGTGGCACCGATGGGGGCATCGGCGGTATTGCTTTTCGGTTTACCCAGTAGTCCATTAGCACAGCCGTGGTCAATTATCGGCGGCAATCTGGTCGCAGGTTTAATTGGTGTCACCACTGCAATGTATGTCTCCAACCCGGCGTTGGCCTGCGGTATTGCGGCTGGTCTGGCGATTTTGCTGATGTTCCAGTTACGCTGTTTGCACCCACCTAGCGGTGCGGTGGCGTTAACGGCAGTACTCGGCGGCAATGGCGTGCAGCAATTGGGTTATCACTTTGTTCTGACGCCGGTACTGCTTAATTCGCTGTGCTTAGCCCTGCTGGCCTTGATTTTCAATAATTTGGCCGGGCGTCGCTACCCTCATGCGCTGGCGTCGAATGAGCCTAAACCGCAGCCGGTCGCACTGGAAGTTCCCATCACGCGTGACGACCTTCATAAAGCGTTGGAAAATGGACAACTGTTGGATATCGATGAGGATGACCTACAACAGCTGCTACAACGCGCAGAAGAGATTGCGATTCGCCGACAACAGCAGAATGTGCAACCGTTAAAACGCGCCAGTTAAACCACAGAGTAGCCGCTCGAATTTCAGGTGCGGCTCACCTCTCCACCGAACCCATTTACTTTTACGCTATCTTCGGTAACCTCAACCACTGCAAATGGGGCATCGGCTGGCCCATCCAGCATGCCTTTCATGGTATAAAAGCCGGCCTGACCGATGCGTGCAAAGTTGCCGCGATGGTCATGACCAGAAAAGCAAAACCGTATGTTGTAACTAGTTAGAAGGTCCACCAGCACATGGGCGTTCATGAGAATATGTGTGGTAGGCGGTGCCAGCGGATAATGACCAAACACGCCCACATTCTCACCCTGCTGACGCGCTTCAATCAACTGTTGCTCAATCCACGCTAACTGTTGCTGCCCCACCGCCCCATTCCACGGCTGCGCCTGCGGTTGCTGCTGGGCACGCAAATCAGCCAGCAATGTCTCCGCTTGATAATAATCATCACCGTTCAAAGCATTGCAGTAGTGGCTGACGTCATTGCCGTCGTACACAATAAAGCGCCAACCTGCTAAGCGAAAGGCGTAATAACTTTTGGGCAGCGCCGCGCGGTTATTCAGATGCTGTGCAATCGTCTGTACATCGTGATTCCCCAATACCACCGCATGCGGATGTTCGAGGCGGTCGTACAACGGTAAAACTGTCGCATAGCTTTCCCAGTGGCGATCCACTAAATCACCTAAGGTCACGACAAAGTCGAGCGGCTGTTGATTCAACGCTGATATCGCCTGCGGAAGTTTATGCAGCGCGTGACGGTAGTAAAGATTGTTAGCGATGTCAGGTGCCACATCGGCGTATTGTGGATCAGCAATCAGGCCAAAGCGCAGCGTACGATCTAAGGCGGTAGGACGTAAATCAGGCAACGCATAAAGTTCAGCCACATCGCCTAATAACTCGCGCTGTGATGAGGTCAATGGATGCGGATGGGTCACGGGAAGCACTCCTTAGCGGATACCGGCACGCATGAATGACTGAATAAACTGACGCTGAAAAATCAGGAACAACACCAATAACGGCAAGGTGGTCATCAACGTGGCGGCGCCAATCAATGCCCACTGCACGCCCTGCTCCGGTGCAGAAAACAGCTGTAAACCTACGGTCAGCGGTCGTACGTTGACCGAGTCGGTAATGACCAGTGGCCACAAGAAATCGTTCCAATGGAAGCTGATCGACACCAGCGCAAAAGCAATATAAATCGGCTTTGCCAGAGGAATATAGATTTTGCGCAGAATGTAAAAGCGGCTGGCACCTTCGACGACCGCCGCCTCTTCCAGCACCAAGGGAATACTTTTAAACGTCTGGCGCAGAAGGAAAATAGCAAACGCGGAAGCAAAATAAGGCAACGCAATACCGGTCAACGTATCGCGCAGGCCAAGTGCACCAATGGTTTTATAGTTATTCAGAATCAGCACATCGGGGCTGATCATCAATTGCAGTAATATCAGCGCAAAGATACCCCCGGAGAATTTCATTTTGAAGCGCACCAGCGCGTAAGCCGCCATCGTTGCCAGAATCAGCTGTACCACCACAATCATCAGCACCAGCAATGTAGTGTTAAGGAAGTAGCGCGCAAACGGAGCGGCATGCCAGGCTTTGATAAAGTTATCAAAAGTCAGCGGTGAGAATAAGACAAAGCTGGCTTGATCGGATGCCGGGTGGATAGCAACCCACAGCGCGACCAGAATCGGCAGAAACCATAATAAAGCGCCCAGCCACAGGGTGAAATTGAGACACACCTTGCCCAACGAGAGAGATGTCTTCATTGATAATGGGCTCGCTTGTCCAGCAGGTTGAATTTAATCAGTGCAATCGCCGCCAGAATCACCAACAGCACCACCGTCATAGCGGCCGCCGCGGGCATGTCCCAGAAGCTAAAAGCAGTGCGATAGATATAGAACAGCAACAGGCTACTACTGTTATTCGGCCCGCCATTGGTCATGGCAATCACCTGATCCACAATACGGAACGCATTCATCGACGCATTGATTAACACAAACAACGTAGTGGGCATTAAGAGTGGCCACTGGACGCGACGGAAGAAATATCCGCGCGACGCCCCCTCAATCTGCGCGGCTTCACTCAGTCGTGGGTCGATCTGCTGCAATGCCGCGAGATAAAAGATCATAAAGAAGCCCGCTTCTCGCCACACCGAGACCGCCATTAAACAGTAGAGTGACGTACTCGGTTCCCCTAGCCAGTTAACCGCCGGCAGTGAGAACAGTGCCAGAAGCTTATTCAGCAATCCCAACTGCGGCGTGTAGAAAAACAGCCATAAATTGGCGATCGCGATCATCGGCAGCAGCGAAGGGATAAAGAAAGCGGCACGTACCATAGCGTTACCCGCCATGCGCCGATTCACCGCCAGCGCCATCAGCAAAGCGAGGATCACCGCCAGCGGAATGGTGATCAGTGCATACAACAAGTTATTCCACAGCGACTGAATGAAGATGTCGTCATCCAGCAACGCCATGTAATTATCCAGCCCAACAAAATGGGCCGGATGATTGTTACGTGAAGCGCTAAACAGACTCTCCCAGATGGTCGCCACCGCCGGATAGTGCGTGAACAGCAACAAAAAACACAGCGCGGGTAATACCAACAAATATCCATAAAGCTGCATCTTCCACAATGCTGGACGACGTAGCGGCATACTCGAGAGAATCGTGCTCATAGCGCTTCCGTTACTGGTATGACTTTAACAGGCGATCGGCTTGCTTTTGCGCACCTTCCAGGGCTTCTGCAGGCGTTTTGGCTTGCGTTACCGCTGCTTCAACCGCGTGGTTCAGCGCATCCTGAATCTGCACGCTGTTATAGGTCGAGAGTTCTGGCTGCGCATACTTCAACTGCTCACGTGCGACCAGCGCCTGAGGCACCTCTTTGACGTAATCCTTCATCACTGTGGTATCCCATGCCGCTGGCGAGGTTGCCACATAACCGGTAGCAATACTCCAGCGCGCCGCTTGTTCCGGCGATGTCACCCAACGAATAAATTCCATGGCGGCTTTTTGCTGTTCAGGCGTGGCATTCTTGAACACATACAGGTTACCGCCGCCGGTTGGGCTACCGCGTTGGGTTTTCTCTGGCAACATCGCGACACCAAACGGGAATTTGGCATTGTCTCGCACGTTGGTCAGGTTACCCGTCGTGGTGACCATCATGGCCGTTTTGCCGCTGATGAAATCCTGTGGCGTGGTGCCCCAGGCAATCGCCCCTTTCGGTGACACTTCTTCTTTCTGGCCGAGATCGGTCAACCACTGTAGCGTTTCGATGTTGCCCGGCGTATTAAAGTTAACGGCTGTGCCTTTGCCGTTATCCAGACGACCGCCGTTGGTGGCAGAAAGCCCCTGGAAGTTCCAATAACCGTTTGGCGTTGACGGGATCTCAATACCCCACTGGCTGACACCGTTGGCATCTTTGATGGTCAGTTTCTTGCTAAACTCGACCACTTGCTGCCAGTTAGCCGGCGGCGTATCGCCATTCAGCCCTGCTTTTTCGAAGGCTTGTTTGTTCCAGTACATCACCACGGTAGAACGCTGGAACGGCACACCCCACACTTTGCCGTCGATGTGGCGCAGGAAGGCGGGATAGAAACCGTCGATCCACTTTTTACCTTCATCACCGGTGGCCAGATCGCTGGCGGCAACGATCGCGCCCGCGTCGATCAAGGAATAGGCTTCAATATCGCCGATTACGGCCAATTGCGGGGCATTACCGCCGCGAAATGCCGTCAGGGCCTTGGTGACCGTAGTCGCGTAATCACCGGTATAAACCGGCTGAATGCTCACTTCTGGATGCTCTTTTTCAAAATCAGCCACCAGCGAGTCAACGGTATGGCTGACTTTGCCACCGACCGCGATCGGATAGTACATCTGCAGTTTGACAGGGTCCGCCGCAAAGGCGGATGCAGTTGCACAGAGTAATACAGCAGAGGCCAGACGTGAGTAACGAATCGCAGACATGATTATCCCTTGGGCGAAAAACAACGGTTAAACAGCGTATTTTTTCTGTGAGAAAAACATTTGTTGTTCGGCAGACGCACAGCGTTTGCCACTGGTGCTTGAAAACAGGTATTGACGGGCGGCGGACCATTGCAAGCCAACCAGACTGCCCTCGTCATAGCGCTGCATACCCGGCACTTTGACGGTCACAAGTTCGGACAATCCTGCAAGCTGACAGGCCAGTAAGGTGTCAGACCCCATATATTCGTAACTGATAACACGCGCGGTGAGCGCCGCATTATCGGCGGAGATAAGCTGTATATCCTCGGCACGAAGCCCCAGGCTGAGTGCGACCTCATCGCAACGCTCCACCACGGGAGTCTGCAGATGACTGAGATAGTGCTGCTCACCTTTCGCATGCAGCGGCAAGATGTTCATCGGTGGCGCACCAATAAACTGTGCAGCGAAAATAGTGGCAGGATTGTTGTAAAGGTCGTTGGGCGTACCGTGCTGCTCAATATGGCCGTCATTGAGCAGGATAATGCTATCCGCCATGCTCATTGCTTCTGTCTGGTCATGCGTGACATACAGCATGGTCAGTGCCAGTTTCTTTTGTAACGCGCGAATTTCACGACGCATGCTTTGACGTAGTTTGGCATCGAGGTTGGACAGCGGTTCATCCATCAAACACAGATTGTTATTAGCAATCACCGCCCTACCCAGCGCTACGCGTTGCTGCTGCCCACCCGAGAGTTGCGAAGGTAGCCGATCGAGCAGTTTATCCAGCTCCATGAGTTTACTGACGTCATCCAGGCGTGTGGTAAACGTCTGCTTGTCTTCTCCACGCGCTTTCAGGCCAAACAGCAGGTTCTCACGCACATTGAGATGCGGAAACAGCGCATAGGATTGAAACACCATGGAGAGTTTACGCTGCGACGGCGGTAAATGTGTGATATCGCTGTGTTTGAAATGGATCTCGCCGCTGTCGGCGGTTTCAAGCCCGGCAATAGTGCGTAGCAGCGTGGATTTACCACAGCCTGAAGGGCCGAGCAGCGCGACGAAGCTGCCTTCAGCGGCGTCAAAACTGATGTCGTTCAGGGCGATTTTTTCGCCCCAGGCTTTAGTGATGTGATGAAGCGAAAGGTGGCTCATGCATCCGCAGTCCTGAAAACAGAATGGCGGTAAGCTAGCCTAGTGAAATGAAGGATTTATGGTGATGAGATGACGGTTGGGTGACTACAGAAAAATGCTCATTTGAATTTACAGTGGGAGTTTATAAAAATCGATATTAACGGCGATCACCGCCGTTAAATTAATGTCTTATAAACTCTCTTAGGCAGTCTTAGACATTTTCCACTACTGCGACATACTCAAAATCGTACGAATATTTTGTGCCGTGGTAGCGACAATATCGATTGCACCCGTTCGTAATGCACCAAGAATGGCCATGGCTTTGGTATTCTCTGAGGCAATCGCAATCACGCAGGGGATCTTGCGCAATTCTTCGATGCTGAGGCCAATGACACGGTCATTCATCACCGTATCGACATGCTGCCCTTGGGAATTGAAGAAGTCGTAACCCGCCACGTCACCGGTCACGCCCTGATTTACATGCGCATCAATAATTTCATGCGGGGTAAACCAGCCGAGTTTCACCATATAGCTGTTTTCATTCATATCACCGATTCCCACCAACGCGACATCGGCTTTACGCGCGCGATCCAACGTTTCTTTGATGGTGCCGTTCTGCATAAAAGCATCACGCAGTTCACGATGCTCCACATACGCTGGGGCATAGAGGGTTTCACTGATACCGCCAAACTTCTTTGCCAGACGACGGCTAATGTGGTCGGCGTTGATGGCGTCACCGGGGCGATGCGTCCCGCCAATGCCACTGATAAACAGACAATTGCGCGTCGGTACTTGGCCGGGATAATCAGCCACTGCAGCGACATTACGGCCCTGCCCGACAGCAACAATGGCATTGTCTTTTAGTGACTGTGCGAGATGTGATGACACCAATGCGGCTACCTGACGGCGTTGATCTTCATCGTCCGGTGAATCCAGTGCGATAAGCGCACGTTGCAGTTGGGGAAAACGGTTTTGCAGCTGTTGTTCAAGGCGTGTACTGAACACCGGATGGTAGCGCACATTAATCTCGACGATACCCTCTTCACGCGCGCGCTTGAGCAGTCGGCCAACTTTAATGCGGGAAATCCCAAACTTACGCGCAATCTCCTCCTGGGTGATTTCGTCCTGATAATAGGCTACAGCAATTTCTGTCAGCAGCTCGGAGTCCTGAGAAAGCGTGTTTTTTTCCATCCGTTACCTGTCTTGTATCGTGACACTTGATTTGAGGAAGGAGTTATATCATTGATACGACTCGCTTCGCCAGACAGCGGCGTCGCGAGTCGTAAGACGCATCACGCTTAGCGTTTGATTGCGTCGATTTTCAACATACGGGCGATCACGATATCCAGCTCTTTCTGATCGAAGATCTGTTTCCAGTCTGGCTTAACAATTTTCTCGCGGCCGTACTCCATCGCAATCATACAGGCATCTGAGAACGGGTTGGTGGCGCGGAAAGCCACGGCCAGCGCGATCTGAATATGACCATACAGCATCGCTTTCGCGGCTTCTTCTGGCACGCCGCTGTGCTTTACGGTTTCATCCAGCGCTTCTTTCATAAATGCGCCGACCATGCAGGCCACAGTTTCCACCAGCGTTGGCTCAAGATATGCCAGCTGCGTCACGGTAACCCAATGCACGGCTTCTACCGGCCCGTACATCACGCTGATCACTTTGCTCAGCGCTTCTTTCTGCGCATCTGAGCCGGTTTCATAAGATGCCGCAACGTGCTGAACAGCGGCGATACCACCGAAGGCATCCGCATGCTCTTCTTTGGTATAACGCTCCAGGAACACCGACGGGTGGCAAGGATGGGCTACCGCGTATTCAATGCCATCACGATGCGCGATCAGGTTAGCGTAGGCTGCAGCGGGGTCCAGCGTCAGCAAAATGGCCCCCGCTTTCATCTGCGGCACCACGCCTTCTGACACTTTGCCCAACACGATATCCGGCACAGCCAGGATCACCACATCACTGACCGGCACCACGGAAGCCGCATCAGACAACTCACGGCCTTGTGCAGTGACTTGTTCCTGCGCCTTCGGGGAGTTTTCAACGTAAAACACCTGATATTCGCTTTTCTGGAAGTTGGCAGAAATACGCATACCCATTTTGCCGCCGGCGCCAATCACGGTGATGGTTTTTAATGTATTGCTCATCGGTATTACTCCTGATCTTGTTTACTACGTAAGAATTCAACGGTGCGGCGAGTCCACTCGGCTTCTCGCTCGCAGGTCAGCGCGGCATCGTCTTGCCACGGCAACCAGTGTTCGACTATTTGGTTAATCTCTCTTTCTACCGGGCGCACGCTGGCGATCATCCGGTCATAATCCAGCAGGCCTTCGCCCATCAGGCAACCCGCATAGGTAAAGCCGACCCAGCCATCACGACGCGTAAAGGCGAAATCTTTGATGTGCAGATTGCCGACCCGCGCAGCAGTATTGGCGATGACCTGCTCAGGCAATTCTAGCCCTGCCACGCAGTTAGCCGGATCCAGACAGACACACAGCCACGGCGACAAGAACTTATTAATCACAGACATCATTGCGCCGCTGTTGACCTGCTCGTAGGTCTCCAGACACAAACGCACCTGCTGACGCGCAAAATCTGGCAATACAGCGGCAATCAGTTCAGCCGCTTCGTCCAGTGACGGGCGGTGATCGGCGGTGTAAAACATCGAGCGCACCACACGCGCATCGAGAATGTTTGCCATATGCAGATAGCGACGCAGATGGGCGGTGCCCAAGCCGCGTGTACCCAGTTCCAGCGTGATGCCAAGCTTGTCGGCCAGTTGGCGAAGGTCCTGTAACTGCTCGTCTGACCAACTTTCAATCACCGGGTAATCACAAATCTGAAACACCGACACATCCATCTCAGCGGTCTGTTGCAGCATCTGCTCCAGTGTCAGCGGATTCGGCACTTTGCTGGACATGCGCCAGAAAAAGGCATAGGTACTGAGTCCGATACGGCTCATTAACGGATCTCCTTGGCCAGCACGCTGGCTTCTTCAATGATTTGCGCCAGCGCGTTAGGATCGTGGGCAAAGCGGCCGAGGAACAGGCCATTGACGTCTGCACCAAGACGCTGAATCAGTCCCGGACCCGCGCTGCCGCCATAAATAATTTTCAATGTGATACCGTTTGGCGTTTTCAATTGCTGCAGGCCTGCACAGACCGCACGGATGTAGCTGTCGGGTGCAGGCTGCGGTGCACCAATCGCCCATTGCGGTTCATAGGCGAAGAACACTTCACCACTCAGCCCTTGTTGTGCGGCATCCGCTAAGGCTTCAGCGAGCTGCTGCTCACACAAGGCAATCGCCTGCGCCGGCTCAGCCTGTTGCTCTTCGCCGATACATAACACCGGCGTTAAACCATGGCGCAACGACATGGCGACTTTGGCCGCAATTTGCACTTTATCTTCATGGAAATGACGACGACGTTCTGCATGACCAATTTCGGCCAGTGAACAACCCAGCTCCTGCAACATGCTGGCGCTCACTTCACCGGTCCAGGCACCGTTCTCGGCCTGACATACATCCTGCCCACCAAAGCGAACCGGCGTTTTAGCAAAGATGTCGGCAACGGCTGGGATGGCAGGATAGGCAGGCAGTACGAACAGCCCCACTTCTCCGTTTTTCACCGCCGGAAGCTGCGCCAGTCCGGCTACTTTGCGGCACCAGTCCAATGTTTGCTGATAACCGAAATACATTTTCAGGCTGACGCCGAGCCAGATCTTGGGCTGAGACATAGTGATGTTCCTTACTGAGAGACTTTCTGTTCTTTTAGCCAGTCGCCAACCGTGTTGACGATCATCGCCAGTGAAATCGCACCGGCATCCGGCGTGCCAACACTTTTCTCTGCTAACGGGCGAGCACGCCCCATTTTTGGAACAAGATGTGCCGTATCTTGCGCGGCCTTATCGGCCACTTTTGCCGCCGCCAGCCAGGCATCGGTCAGCGAAGCGCCCTCTGCGACTGCTGCGTTAAGACTGTCGCTAAACGGCACCAACACATCAACCATGGTTTTGTCGCCAACTTTGGCTTTACCAAAGTGCATGATGCCGTCTTTAGCGTCTTTTACCCCAGCTGCAACACGTTGCGCATCCGGCGATTGATTATCGCCAATTGAGGTTCCCAGCGCGGTTAAGGCGACACCCCACAATGCCCCGGAAGTGCCCCCGGCTTTGTCTGCCCAGGCATCCGCTGCACGGCACAGCAAGCTCCCCGCTCCCGCACCACGCGCAGCCACTTCACGCGCTTTTTCAACCGCGCCAAGCACGCCGCGTTCCATACCAATGCCGTGGTCACCGTCACCGGCCACCGCATCAATATCACCCAGTTTTTTAACGTTACGCTGTAACAAGTCAGCGACAGATTCCAGAATGGTTAAGACCCGTTGTGCACTTTGCTGAGATTCGGCAGAAGCCTGTGGCAGCGCTTCTTCAGCGCTCTCTTCGCACTCGGCTACGCTTAAGGGCTCAGCGATCAAGACGCTTCCTTTACGATAAGCCGGCGCATTGGCGGGGGCGCGCCACAGTGTTTCCAGTTCCTCATCCAGCCACATTAACGTCAGTGAAACACCGGCCATATTGAAACTGGTGACAAACTCGCCCACGTCTGGCTCAACCACGTCTAATCCTGCTGCATCAAGCAACTGGGCTACGCGGCGATACACCACAAACAGTTCTTCATACTTCACGGAACCTAAGCCATTCAGGATCACCGCTACACGCTGGCCTGCAATCTGTTTGATATCAACAGGCAGTTCACTCAGCAGACGCTCAACAAAAATTTCTGCCAGCTCATCGGCACGGGGTACGTCGGTTTCGCTGATACCTGGCTCTCCGTGAATCCCCAATCCGAGCGCCATACGGCCTTTTTCCACTTCAAACAGTGGATGCGTCGCGCCAGGTAAGGTGCAACCCGCGAAGGCCACGCCAAAAGTACGGGTGCGATCGTTCGCGTGATGCGATTTCTTCAGCACGGTAGCCAGATCGTCGCCCGCCTCTGCTGCAGCACAGGCCGCTTTAAAGACACACAAGTCACCCGCCACACCGCGACGTTTCGTCAGCTCATCTTTGCTGGCGCTGGAGATGTCATCGGTTACCGCCAGAATTTCGCAGGCGATGCCTTCAGCACGCAGGCGTTCGCAAGCCTGGCCAAAGTGCAGTACGTCACCCGCGTAGTTGCCGAACATCAGCAACACGCCAGCACCATTATGGGCTGCTCGTGCCACATTGTAGATTTGCTGGGCAGACGGCGAAGCAAACAGGTTACCCATTGCCGCACCGTGTGCCAGACCTTGTCCAACCAACCCGGCGAAGGCCGGATAATGACCGGAACCGCCGCCCACAATCACTGCAACCGTATTGGGCTGGCTGCGCGTACTGCGCACCACACCCCCGGCAACCTGACGAACTTTATCGGCGTTGGCGGCGACAAAGCCTTCAATGAGTTCAGCAGCAAAGGCTGAAGGTTGATTAAACAGGTATGTCATTTTAGTGCTCCTGTGCGATAGAGGTCGGCTGAGACTGCGGACGTTGGCGATTAAGTAACAGCATGAGAACGGCAGACAGCAGCATGAATCCGCCGACCACAAACATCGGTAAGACGTAGCTGTTGGTGGCGTCGTGCAGTGCGCCAGTGATATAGCCCGCGGAGAAGCCCGCCACGTTTCCTAAGGTATTAATCAGTGCAATGGCAGCCGCAGCTGATGCACCTGTCAGGAACTGCGTTGGCAGTGTCCAGAAGTTCGGCAACGCAGCGAAGATAGAGCTGGCGGTAATCGCAATCACCATGATGGTGGTAAACGGTGAATCCATATACAGCGCCAAGGGAACGCTGATACCGCCCGCCAGTGCTGGAATCGCAATATGCCAGGTTTTGCAGCCGCGACGTGTGGCATCTTTTGACCAGAAGTACATCACCACAGCGGCAATCAGGTATGGCACACCGGTAATTAAGCCTTTCTGCATCACGTTAAAGGTGGTGCCGAACTGCTGCTGGAAGCCGCCGATAATGGTCGGCAGGAAGAAGGCCAGCGCATACAGGCCATAGATAAAGCCGAAGTAGATCAGGCACAGCGTCCATACACGACCGTTGCCCATCACTGAACGTAGGCTGTGCTTCTGATGGCCCTGCTTCTGCTGATGCTCAGCTTCCAGCTCATTGGTCAGCCAGGTTTTCTCTTCAGCCGTCAGCCATTTCGCCTGACGCGGTGAATCCACCAACCAGAACAGCGCCACGAAGCCGATGAGGATCGCTGGGATAGAGACACCCAGGAACATCACGCGCCAGCCGTCCAGCCCAAACAGGCCATGCTGCTGAATCAGACCCGCAGCCAACGGTGCACCGAACACCACGGTCAGTGGTTGAGCCAGATAGAACAGCGACAAAATCTTGCTACGATGACGGCCCGGGACCCACATGCTCAGATACAGAATCGCGCCAGGGAAAAAGCCGGCTTCAGCGATACCCAACAGCAGGCGTAACGTATACAGCCCTTCGACACTGCTCACCCACGTGAACAGCAATGACACGATACCCCAGCTGATCATGATGCGTGCCAGCCAGCGACGCGCGCCGAATTTATGCAGCGCCAGGTTGCTTGGTACTTCCAGCAGGATATAACCGATAAAGAAGATGCCCGATGCCAGACCAAACTGTACGCCGGTCAGACCGAGGTCTTGCGTCATACCGTTAGGCCCAGCAAATGAGATGGCTGTGCGATCAAGGAAGTTAATAAAGAACATCAGCGCCACGAAAGGCACCAGACGCCAGGAGATTTTACTGATAGCGGACTTCTCGACCGCTGTCATGGTTTGCTGACTCATAACGCACCTCCGTGACGTGCGTGGTTAAAGCTTTTGATTGGTGTTGACCAGACGCCAAAGGAGCGCTGGTTGCAGGTGTACTGAGAGGTACGGTGTAAATGACACATGTTCGAGTCCTCGATGGGTCTTCTTGTACATTGGTATCGCTATGCGAACAAATGAACACTACACGTATAATTGTGCACCTCTCAACTGCAAAGCGTGAAAATGTGACCCTGCTCATGAGATTTAAATTTGGCAATAATTCGGAGAATTACGGGAATTCCCTGCGCAAACAGCGCGACACAAGCCCTCGCAGCAGGTGCTGGCAGGAAATGCGCACTCAAAACATATGAACAACCATTGAACATATGATGGTTTTTATGGCAGGCTGTCACTGAACATCTTCTCGCCTACGTAACAAACGTTCAGGCGTAAGAACAAACCCTGCTGGAGAATGACGATGAAAACAATCGCAATTGGCGCCGATGATGCGGCTATCGAATTGAAAAACATCATTAAAAAACTGCTTGAAGAAAAAGACTATCAAGTGACGGACTACACCAATGACGCGCAAAATGACCGTCCTATGTACCCGGATGTCGCTTTTGCACTGGCAACCGCCATTCAAAAAAATGAATTTGAGCGCGGCATTCTGTTATGCGGCACCGGCATTGGTGTAGCAATCGTCGCCAACAAAGTGGAAGGTGTGCGCGCGGCGCAATGTCACGATACTTTCTCCGCGGAGCGTGCTCGTAAAAGCAATAACGCTCAGGTCATGACCATGGGCGCACGCGTTATCGGTCCAGAATTGGCGAAAAATATCGTCAATGCCTGGCTGGCCTCGGAGTTTGAAGGTGGCGGCTCAACCGCCAAAGTTGAGAAGATCGGTTACTACGAACAAGTTTCACATACTAAATAATTACCGACTTCTCACCTCTGGAGCTTCTTATGTCAACACGCCGGGAAAGAGCGAACGCCATCCGTGCTTTGAGCATGGATGGTGTTCAGCAAGCGAATTCAGGACATCCGGGTGCCCCGATGGGCATGGCGGATATCGCTGAAGTTTTGTGGCTCGATTTTTTGCAACACAATCCAATCAACCCTCAGTGGGCTAACCGCGATCGCTTCGTGCTGTCGAATGGCCACGGCTCTATGCTGATTTATAGTCTGCTACACCTCAGCGGCTACGATCTGCCCCTTAGTGAACTAAAGAATTTCCGTCAGTTACACTCGAAAACGCCGGGACATCCCGAGTATGGTTATACGCCTGGCGTCGAAACCACCACCGGCCCACTAGGTCAGGGTATTGCTAACGCCGTAGGCTTTGCCATTGCTGAGCGCACGCTGGGGGCACAATTTAACCGTCCTGGCCATGATATTGTCGATCACCACACCTATGTATTCATGGGTGATGGCTGCATGATGGAAGGGATCTCGCACGAGGTATGCTCCATCGCCGGTACCCTCAAACTGGGTAAACTGGTGGCCTTCTATGATGACAACGGCATCTCTATCGACGGTCACATTGATGGCTGGTTTACCGACGACACCGCCTCACGCTTTGAAGCCTACGGCTGGCACGTGGTGCGTGATGTAGACGGTCATGACGGCGAAGCCATTAAGAAAGCGGTTGAAGAAGCCAAAGCGGTTTCGGATAAGCCTTCTCTTCTGATGTGTAAAACTGTGATCGGTTTCGGTTCACCCAACAAAGCCGGAACCCATGATTCACACGGTGCACCACTGGGCGGCGATGAAATTACACTGACCCGCAAACAGCTGGGCTGGAACCACGCGCCGTTTGAAATTCCTTCAGACCTCTACGCGCAGTGGGATGCGAAAGAAGCCGGTCAGGCGAAAGAATCCGCGTGGAATGAAAAACTGGCAGCTTACGCCGTCGCCTTCCCGGAGCTGGCAGCCGAGTTCAAACGCCGCGTGAACAATACTTTACCGGCTAACTGGGCATCTGAGTCGCAGAAATTCATCGAGCAACTGCAGGCGAATCCGGCAAAAATCGCCAGCCGTAAAGCCTCGCAAAATGCGATTGAAGCCTTCGGTAAAATCCTGCCGGAATACCTCGGCGGCTCCGCTGACCTGGCACCCAGTAACTTGACTATGTGGTCGGGCTCTAAGCCCATCAACGAAGATCCTGCCGGCAACTATATCCACTACGGCGTCCGTGAATTCGGCATGACCGCGATCGCTAACGGTATTGCGCTGCACGGTGGTTTCCTGCCCTACACTGCCACCTTCCTGATGTTTGTGGAATATGCGCGCAATGCGGCACGTATGGCGGCGTTGATGAAAGTGCGTCAGATCATGGTCTACACCCATGACTCTATCGGCTTAGGTGAAGATGGCCCAACCCACCAGCCCGTCGAGCAGATGGCGAGCCTGCGCGTGACACCTAATATGAGTCTGTGGCGTCCCTGTGACCAAGTGGAGTCGGCTGTGGCATGGAAATACGCCATCGAGCGCGTCAACGGCCCTACCGCCTTGATCTTCTCTCGTCAAAATCTGGCGCAGCAGGATCGTAGTGCTGAACAGGTGGCGAACGTGGTGCGCGGCGGTTATGTGCTGAAAGACTGCCAGGGTACGCCGGAGCTGATCCTGATTGCGACAGGTTCTGAAATTGAACTGGCGGTCGCGGCGTATGAGCAGTTGACGGGCGAAGGTCGTAAAGTGCGCGTGGTGTCGATGCCCTCTACCGATGCTTTCGACAAGCAGGATGCAGCCTACCGTGAATCTGTGCTGCCGAAAGCGGTCTCGGCGCGTTTGGCAATCGAAGCAGGCATCGCGGATTACTGGTTCAAATACACCGGTTTGCATGGCGCGATTGTTGGCATGACCACCTTCGGTGAATCAGCGCCGGCAGAGCTGCTGTTTAAAGAGTTTGGTTTCACCGTTGAGAACGTGGTGAGCACCGCGAAATCAATTCTGTAATCTGCGGTCGCCAGCCATGGCATGACGCTTGCCACTTAAGTGCGTTTCGGTCGCCATTAATGGCGACCCTACACTGTCCGGTGCGGCTTTCGTGGAGTGCGTATTTATGCGCACCGGGTTAAATACGTACTGTTCGGTGCGGCTTTCGTCGGGTGCGCATTTATGCGTACCGGATTAAATACGTACTGTTCGGTG
>NZ_MLFR01000011.1 GCF_002095475.1 Pantoea rwandensis | reverse complement strand
CCCTACGATGGATGGGCGCTGATTGTTTTGGTCGCCATGAATGGCGCCCCTACGATGGTTTGGTGCTGACTGTTTGGTCGCCATGAATGACGACCCTACGATGGATGGGTGCTGATTGTTTCGTTCGCTATTAATGACGAACGTATTTTACCTTCGTAGGGTACGCATTTATGCGTACCTGGAAATCGATGTGATCTTGATGATTAAACGCTGCTTTTCAACTGGCTACTCTGCTGATGGCGCTGCTGTGCCAACTCAATCAAACGTGTAATCAAATCGCTGTAGCTTAATCCCGCCGCCTGCCACAGTTTTGGATACATGCTGATATTGGTGAAGCCCGGCAAGGTATTCACTTCGTTCACCACGATCTCGCCACTCTCCGTCAGGAACACATCCACACGTGCCATCCCGAAGCACTCCAGCGCCTGGAAGGCGCGAATGGCTGCGGCACGAATCGCGTCGCTGGCTGCATCGCTGATAGCAGCTGGCACCACCACTTGTGCGCCGTCGGCACTGATGTATTTAGTGTCGTAAGAGTAGAAGGCATCGTGCACCACCACCTCGCCACACGGGCTGGCTTCGGGTTCGTCATTGCCCAGCACCGCGCACTCAATCTCACGGCCTTTGATGCCTTGCTCGATTAGCACTTTGCGATCGAAGGTAAAGGCCAGATCCAGTGCCGCTGCCAAATCTTCAAGGCGATCCACTTTACTGACACCCACGGACGATCCCTGATTGGCCGGCTTAATAAACAGCGGGAGACCGAACTGATCGATGACGGCTTGCGCATCCAGACGCGCGCGCTGTGCCTGCGTCACGCTGATCCACGGCGCGACGTTTAAGCCCGCATCACGCAGTAAACGCTTGGTGAAGTCTTTGTCCATGCTCACCGCAGAGCCCAGCACATCCGAACCGACAAACGGCAGGTTTGCCATGCGCAGCAACCCCTGCAGTGATCCATCCTCACCCAAGGTACCGTGCACGATCGGGAAGATGACATCGACCTGAGACAACGGTTGTGCCTGCTGGCGGGTAATCAGCTGCTGAGAAGCACTGCCGGGCACCAGCGCGACGTTTTCGCCTGAGCGATTCAGGGCAATCAGCGCCGGATTATCGGCGTTAAGCAGGAAACCTGAAGCATCATTCAGATGCCATTCGCCCTGTTTATCGATGCCCAGCAGCACCACCTCATATTTGCTCTTATCGATCGCTTCGAGGATGTTTTTCGCTGATTGTAACGACACTTCATGCTCGGCTGACTTGCCGCCAAACACGATTCCTACACGTTGTTTTGCCATTGGTCTTGATCCGATTGCGGTATAGCGAACGGGTAAGATAGCACGGCGATAAAAGCCATCAACAGCCTTGGTAAATGCATTACTTTACTCAGTTATCCTACTGGCTCATGGTTATTTTCAGTGGCTGATAATATTGCGGGTCGAAGGTTGAGAGTGGCAACGTGATCTTGGTGTGATTAGCACGCATTTCGCTGGCAGCCACGATGCTAATACCATTAGCTTTCTCCACCGCTTCGCAGTCAAACTCTGTTGAAGCATCAACCGAGCGCGTGGCATCACTGTCACCGAATGGCGGCACGTCCAACGTCCCTTCAGCCAGCGTATGGCCGGTTTTATCATTGAGGTGGATCGTCACCGACAGCGCGTTGAACTCTCCAGCTCCTCCATTATCCAATCTGAATACTAGAGAACAGACGCCCTGCACCCACACGCTATCAGTATTACGAATACTGATGTAGCGCTTTGCTTCTTCGGCAAAACCGGTCGACTGCCAGGCTAGTCCCAGTAACATCGTTGCCCATAAAAGCTCTCTGGTCGGTTTCATGTTCTCTTCTACTTTGATTGAGCGATAGCTTGCGGGGGGTTAATTTGTTTGCAGGTTTCCAGCCAGTTTGCGGTATCAATCTTGCCGTTTTCCAGATACTTCTGCTGATTCTGCCAGTGTGCGGCGAGGAAGGGCTTCAACCCTGAAAGTCGTTTGTTGAGTGTCAGCATTTGATCGAACACTGTGACTTCATGTTGCAACCCCTCTTTACCATATAGTGTGGCCGCATCCACCAGGCTACTGGCGTAATATCCGGTTAGCTGCTGCAAGCTGGCGGATTGCTCACCCAGCTTGGTTTTACGAATGGCGCAGTTGGCATCGCTGGCATCTTTGTTCTTACACAGCAGTTCGTAGTTATGGTTTAAGAAATCGAGAAAGCGGCCATCATCCTGCAATTTGGTGCAGAGGAAGGAACCTAAGTTCAGGCTGGCGCGGATCGACTGGTCGCGCTCTTCCTGCTGTTTCTGATTGCTGGCGCGCAGCTGATTTTCCAGGTCTTTAAGCTTCTGCTTCAGTGCGGCATCCTCGACATTCGACGCAAGACTGCCCAACGCTTTGACCGTGTCTTTGGCTTCATCCTCTTTTTTGGTATTAGCCTGACTCTCAGCCCCTAGATTTTCCCAACTTTTTTCCAAGAGCTTAACTTTATCGGTGGAGGTGATGGTGGGCGCCACCAGAACCAGACGCAGGCCAGTAGTTTTGCTGATGGAAGGGGTGGCTTGATCGTAGTAATTCACTTCTTTGCGCGTTGCGCTGCGAATTTCTGTCGGGCCCGAGAGGAAGTTGCCACCGCGCACAACGAAGCCACCGGCCTGACCATGCAAGCGGTTGAGCTTGTTAAGATAAAATGGATTGAACATCATCTCTGACACATTGCCCAGCATGTCATATAAACCCAGTGGATTGGGCTGCAGTAATCCAATGAGCTGCACTCTGCCATTGGATGATTGCGCACCGGAGTACCACTCATAGTTTTTCATGTCATCCATCGGGTAGTGCTGGTCGCGGAATTCGGCGCTATTGACTTTCAGGCCACCGCGCGCGGCAAATTCCCACTCAACTTCTGTTGGTAAGCGTAAGAAGCCGGCATCACCGTCCTCCTTTGGCAGCTTATCCATGGCATTGCTGCGTAGCCACTGGTTGTATTTATCGGCGACGCTGACCGCGTCAAACCAACTGATTCCGGTCATGGGTAAACTGAGTTTGCGCGAAGGTGTCGGACACGTGCCTTCTGTTAATGCCTGATACTGCAACGTCGTCAGTTCATATTTTGCGACCAGGTAATAGCGTCCTTTCGCCTTTTTATCCGTGAAGCTACCGGCGATAAAGGCAGGATAACTGTGTTCAATGACGCCCCAATCCCCGCTGTCCTGGCCCAAGGTGATCGGCAAATCATCAAGTGGGCCTGCCATCGGAATCTCGACCCGACGGAACGCCATTGAACCCTCACAGGGCATAGGCAGAACGATATCTTCGCTATCGGGTTTGGGGTTCCAGGTGTTCTCTGTCCAAGGCTCTGCCAAGGCGTAAGAGGCATTGGCGAGCAGGCCGAGAGCTAACCAGTAGGGCAGTGAGGCAGGCGTTAAGGTCACGAACAATCTCCGCTAATCTTTCGTTAACTAAAAAGTGGGTAGGATGAATCACACCTCACGCAGACTCTGCGCAGGTTCAATTTTAATGGCTCGATACGCACCAATACTGGCAACCACCAGTGCCACGACCACAGTGATGAGCATGGCCAGCAGACTGTGCGTTAAGGTTATTTTGCACAGCATCTGATCGGTCGCCTGGCTACCTGCCAGCGCCCGATTAAAAATCTGGCTGGCGATCAGGTAAATGCCATAGCCACCGACATAGGCAAACAGACTCAGTAGACAGCCCTGCACGATGACATAGCCTCCCACTGCCGGGCCGGTAAAACCCAAAAGCCGCAGGACGGCAATATGTTTGCGTTTGCGATCAACGTTGGCGATAAAGGATCCGATCAATGAGGCGATACACCCCACCAAGGCAGTGGCGGCAATGATATTGAAGATCAGCCCCAATACTCGATTGATGCTTTTCACATTTTCAATATCAGCCAGTCGGCTTGAGGTTTCGATGCGTTGTGCGCGAAGATCGCGTTCAAGGCTGGCAACGTGGTCGATGCTCTTGGCATATAATCTGGCACGCGCATAACGGGGTGGATTGGCGTTTAACGGCTGCCCGCTGCTTACCCCAAGGCCAGGTATCGCGTAACCGTCTCTGAAATGCTCAAGCGTCAGCAACAGAGAAGATTGGGTGAAAATCGCTGCCCGATTAAAATACGTAGCGGGTAATATGCCTGCCACCACCAAGCTTTTCCGTCCCCATTCCTGGTGCTCATCAAGCTGTCGGCTGACGCGCAATGTCACGCTATCACCGACTTTGACCGCCAGTTTTCGTGCGGCTTCCTGGGTTAACACCACCTCATTTTCTTGCTGAATTTTGAGATGGCCTAATAGCGGATCGCCCACATCGGTCGGGATCACTTCGGCATTTTCAATGAAATGGCTGCTGTCCACTTGCAGGTCTGCCAGCGTATTCAGTGAACGCGTCTGCCCAATGGCGAATCCCACATCGGGACGTTGGCGCAGTTGTGCTATCCACTCGGGATCATAACTGCCACTGCTCAACATTCTGATTTCAAGGTTGCGCGGATCGTTGGCGAGCTCATCCTGTAATTGACTGACAATGCCAAACCGCAATCCAAACAGCAGCAGCAGAGGGGCGATCACGGCGACCAGCGAGGAGGCGATACAAAATGAGATGATGCGGTCGTGCCACAGATCTTGCAGTGCCAGGCGCCCTAGCAGTAGGGTACGGTTAAAGGACAAAGTGAGTTCCCCTTTGGGCTTGATCCCCTGACAGGTCTGATGTACCTGAGCCAGTGCGGGCAACTAAACAGGGTAGATTGAAGCGTTGCACCAAAGGCCAGTCGTGACAGACAACCAAGGCCATCATGCCCTCCTGAGCCACCAGATCGATAAACAGGCGGAACAGCTGCTGAGCATTGTGAGGATCGAGTGCGGCAGTGGGTTCGTCAGCCAGCACCAATCCAGGCCGATGCAAAATAGCGCGGGCAAATGCGGTACGTTGTCTTTCGCCAAAGGATAATTGGGCGGGCAATTTACCCAACAGTGGGCCCAGTTTCAGCGTATCTACAACCCGCTTAAACATCGCTGTATCTGGTAACTTACCGAGCAGCTGACACGGCAGCGAAATGTTGTCCTGCACGCTGAGAAAGGGCAGCAGACCGCCATTTTGCAGCACGAAGCCCAAATGGCGAGCGCGGATGTCGGCCAGCTCAGCTTGCTGATTGTGGGCGAGGAGCGTGCCCACATCGAGCAGCGTTTCACTCTCCAGTGTGAAGCGTCCAATGCTGGCGGGTCGCAATAATAGACCGATCGCTTCAAGGAGTGTGCTCTTGCCGCAGCCGCTTTCACCGGTCACCGCCATCACCTGGCCTGGCCGCAGACTGAGCTGCGGCAGGTAGACAGCGTGCGACTGATCCCCCTCACCACGCACGACACACAAATTATCGATGTGAAGCATCAGGGCATCATTTCCAATGGTACTGGGTAAACGCGATCGCGAGGATCGCTGCCTTTGGCGAGTTCTACCCAGCGATCAACGTCCGCATTGTATTTCTGGTAATAACGTAATTTGGTCGAAAGCGTGCGGATGAATTTCTCCTGCGACAGCCCATCCCAGCTTTTCCATGTTTCTTCATCAAGATTCAGAACGTCGCTGCGGTAGGGGAGGTCAGCCAGATATTCGCCTAACACGCCGAGATCGTTAATTTTGGCGTTGTCCTGTTGCTTGAGCTGGTTAGGATCGGCACCCATAGTGGCGGCCACGGTACGCAAGCGCTCAAACATTTTATTTGGCGAGATCATGCCTTCGTTAGCGGCTTGCAGGATCTGGCTCACCACATCGCTTAAATCGCTTAATTGCCCTTTGGTTAGCAGGACGCGAACGTCGGTTGTGGGGATATTTTGCTTGATAAGATCGCGGTCGCTGATCCAGGCCTTGAACACCAACGGTGCCTGAGTGTCATTCTTTTTACCCAACCAGGCCAGCTGCATGGCGTGACCAATCAGCGCCGTGTCTTCCAGCAATTTATCCTCTGGTGCGGGCTTCTTGCCGTCATCCTTCGAGTAGAGTGCACTGCCAATGGCGGGATCACCCATATAGGCAGATTTGACCTGATCGGTAATCGCGGCTGCCAGCGTATCCACCTGTTGCCCAAAGGCTTTCAGGTCGCCCGCATCAACGGATTGATACAGGTTGGATTGCGTGCTGTCGAAGTTGGAGAGATCGCGGTACTGGCCTTCTGCTTTCGCATGATCAGCTTTGCCTGAAGGTGTCTTGAGGTGCAGGGTATAAAGGGCAATGCCTTTATTGCCTGCTTCCAGACGCAACTGTTTAGCATCGAGTCCGGTTGATGAAAGTTTATTACTGCCATCAATGGCACCCGCATCGGTAATTAAGACGATGTAACGTGCGCCAAAGGGGCTCCAGTTAATGTTATCAATCGCGGAGAGCACACCAGAGTAGGCGTCCTCATCGACCAGAGAACTGGATACCTTGGCTTCTTTCAGACCGGCAACTTTTTGCAAGAAGTCTGCGCCATCTTTCACCTGATTCGGATCGGCGAAGATTTTCGAAGTGAATTCCAGGCCGGGTACGGCTTTGGTGTTTGAGCGGAAGGAAACCAGACCAAATTTAACCTGATCCTGCAGGTGTTCCTGTTTAATCTTGTCATAGATTTTGTTGACCGCTTCTTTGGTGCGATCGATGTACGGACCCATCGAGATGGTGGAATCGATAACGAAAACCACCGAGGCGTTAAAGCCTTTAAGCTGATTAACATCATCGGCCGGTTTCACGTTGGGGTCCGCCTTGCTCACCGAGGCGACGTTAAGCAAGCGCGTGTAGAAGCCACTCTCTGTCATCACCTCTTCACCGCTGAGAATCGGCAACAGGTAGAACTGCTTTTGCAGATCAACAAAGTATTCGGGTTCTTGCGCTAACACCCCCTCTGCATGACCGTCACGTTTCAGATGGGCACGCAGAGGTGCTACTACCGAGACGGGATCGGGCGCGTTAAGAATATCATCCAGGCTTTTTTTATCTTTGAAGAACACCAATCGGTCACGGTTCGCCGGGTTGGTAAAGGCCAGCGTTAACTGCATTTTCCAGTCAACGGTACAGGACTGCGGTAGCCAGCCAATGGTTTTTCCGTAGCTATCTGGCCCCACTTTTACCCAGCTTTGCCCGTTGATATCCGCTTTTTGATAAACATAAAAGCTGCTAAAGGCGGGTTGCAGCGGGCCCTTATCGTCACCCGCTTCGGTGCCCAGTTTGCAGCCCGGTGTGGTTAACACGCGCTGGAATAACGTTTTCTTACCCTCTTGCAACAGCGGTTTATCTCCCTCTGCTGCAAGCACTTGGCTGGTCAAAAGCAGACCACATAACGGCAAGGCGAGTCGAAGAAAATGCTTGGTCATCATTTTCTCAACTCCTCAAGGCGTTGCTTCGCTTGCTGATTTTCTGGATCGGTTTGCAGCACAGTGTCATACCAGTAAGCGGCGGTATCCGGGTCTGGCGTTTTGAAACACTCGCTCGGTTTATGATCTTTCGGATCATATTCAGCGGCATAAGCGAGAGCGACTTTGGTATCGCCACCTTGGGCACTGTGCGCGTACAGACGTTGAGCAACACCACACTGCTTGGCGTCTTTGGCGGCCTGAATGATGGTCAGTAACTTGTCACTGTCGAGCTTTTGTTGCACGCAGTTCTGCACGAAAATCAGCTCACTCTGATTTGCCAGGTTAGCGGGGGAACATTCGCTGGCATCAGGCTTGGCTGCGGCGGCAACGGCTGGCGTTTCCGGTTGTTTATCAGCTGCAGGTGGCGTGGAGTGGCCTCGTCCAAGGAACCACCACGCCGCAGCGGCCGCAATCAGCAGTACCAGCAGCACGGCAATGATGATTGGAATAAGCGAAGCGTTACGTTTCGGGCGCGGTGTCGTCGGCGCGCGAATCGGTTCGGGCGGCGTCTGCTCTGGTTCTGTCACCACTTCAGGTTCAGATACGGGTTCAGCTGGTGCGGCAGAAGTCTTCAGCACGCTACTGCCACCGTAGTCGGCGGTTTGCCCCCGCGCACCAGAAGAGAACAGCTCATCACGCACCAATTGCAGTGTGGTACTCCGGGTTTCATCAGAGGCTAACTGAGCCTGGATTTGTACCTGACTGGTGCTTGCCAGCAGAGGGTCAAGTATGTCCGGTCCAATACGGAAACCGCTGCCATTATTAAATGGATAACCACCGGTGATGGTAAACAGGTGCGGCGCTGGGCTCCAACTGCGGTCAGGCTGCAGATAGTTCTGCTCATTGTTGCACAAAGTAAAGTTCAGATTTGACAGTAAAGCGTCTTCGCCACGCAGGCGAATCATTAGTTGTGCAAAGCCCGGCTCTGAGGGTTGGCAGGGGAAAATTTTCGCTAGCATGGCTGGTTCTCTTGTTTCATTTTGCCAATGATCTGGCCAAGTTTCTGGTTTTGTTCAGCGGAGATGTCACTCGTGGCACTGTGGCCTGCATTGCTCAAGGTCAGAGCCATCAATGCTGAGAGCCAGTCGCCCATATAGGCGACCCCTGGCTGTGGGGCGACAGCGGGCAGTTGCGGTAATTCATGGCTGGCAAGAGTGGCCTGACGGGCAAAGACTTTCTTCTTTTCACCGACATAGCTGTTCGGGATTTGTGCTTCTGGCATCGCGAGGTAGCCAAACCAGGCAATAAAGTCCCGTATCGCCAGTTGAGCGCGCAGAGTTTGACGTGCCAGTAACTGCTGGCGGAGCGTTCCCGCCTGTTCCTGCCCGGCCAGTGCGCGTTTGAGCGTACCTTCCAGATCTTGGCGAGTGGCGGCGGTGATCAGTTCTTCGCACAACAGGTTGATTGCTTCACTGTTGATCCCCAATTGCTGCCAATACGCGGTTTGCTGCGGCAGATCTCGCAGATGAGCGACCCAGGCTTTGAATGCCTGATGGGCGAATTCGTCATCCTGACCGACGCGTTCCGGCGTGGCTTCAACGGTGGTGGTCGTTTCATCGGCTGACTCTTCGCCGAACGGATTACTGCCAAAGATACTCGCGGCAAAAGCATTCTGCGGACGTTGTTCAGCACCCGCTTGTGGCTCTGGATCTTGCTCGCGAATGCTCAGGTAGATATTGCGTAATTCTTTAGAGGAGAGATCTAAACGACTGATGATTTCTCCCATACTTTGCGGAGAGGCGGAAAGGCCTTGCCACAGATCTTTGGCAATCGATTGTTTTTTCTCGAGTTGACCTTCACCATCATGTTGATACCAGCGACCGAGGCGTTGATCGACCTTTTCAATACGGCATTGCTTTAATTGCTCACGCAGTCGCTGCAATTTGTATTCCAGATTGGCGACGTTGCGTAGTCCCTCGGTCAGATGCGAGATCCCGCCATCGTTGAGTTTAAGCATCTCCCGCCATGCCGTTTGCGGTTCAGCAATGTGTTGAGAGACTTTTTTGCCCGCGATGAATAATCTGCCCATGGTATCGAGCACTTCACGATGGCGTTCAGAAATACCCACTTCTTTCACGCTCTCTGGGTTGGACCCATTTTCCAGCGTCAGGAAAGGGGTCTCCATTCCGGGTTTGCGCACCAGGAAGCAGTTATCAAACGGCTTGCCAGTTGACCACTCAGTCAGCCAGCTATACTGCTCAAAACGCTCCAGCAAGGCCATTTGCAGCATGCCTTCCCATGCTTCTTGTAACTGACTTTCGCTTTTCTTCAGGTTGTCAGTAATGCGCATATCACACATGGTGATGGCCCAGAATAAGCCGGGATTGTTTTTCCCGCGCTCCTCAGCTTTTTTGCCCTGCGTTTTATTCACCCAGCGCGTGAGAACAGGGCCAACATCAGACACATCACTCTGCTTCACCGAACTGGCACACACCACCAAGGCATTCATTTCTTGGTTGTCGGTGTAGCGCTCAAAAAGATAGGCCACCTTCCCGCGAAGCAGCAGTTGTGAAACCGGATTCTGCCCACCATGTACGGCGTCTTTCATGGCGAGAAGCTTGAGTCGTCCGCGATAGCCTGGGAAGTCGAGCAAATCGACCTGCTCCATCACGCTATTGTTGGCAACATCAGCCAGCGGGAAAACGAGTTCTGAGGTCAGTGCTGCCAGCTCAGCTTGGGTTAACACGGCCCTGCCGACTTGGTGGTTTTCTTGCCAGAAACGAATTTCGACAGAACGATCCTGACTGGAACCGAGGCGGCTTAGACTGTCGACATTCATGATGCTGCCGTTACTGTGGTCAGTCAGTGTGTCTAACGGGGCAAAGACCATTGTGGCGTGGTTGAGTTTTGCCAGCACCTGAGCCAGCGAACGATAAATTTCGGTCAGTTCCCGCTGTTCGCCCCACAGGAGAGAGAAGAAATCAGCACGTTCATGTGAGCTGAGTGCAGGGGCAATAGTCAGAGCCTGTTGCAACCAAGCGTGCTCAAGCGTGCCAACTGAATTCTTAAATGACGCGTTAACATAGTCCCACAGTGCGACCACGTCCTCACGGCTCACGCCGTTATTGGCGCTCGGCTGACCTACGTGCTGCAAGTAGGGGCGTAGGCGTTCTTCAATACGCTCCTCAATTTTGTAATTCAGTTGCTCATGATCGAAGTCATTAAACCAGGTGTTAGCGAGGATCTTTGCCAGGTCAATTTCACTGAAGAGACGCAACGGGATTGGGTAACCCTCTGGTGCTTCTGGCGCGTGTCGGGTGAAACGCGTGACCAACCCGGTCGCCTCTTTGCCACCACCAACCGGATTGACCTCTCGAATGAAGTTCACCACTTTACTGCCGTAGCGCGCTTCCAGTTCGCCATTGCTGCCCGCGGCTAATGCCGAGATCAGATAGGATTTACCTGCCTGCGAAATACCAAAAAAACCGACAGTCATCGGCGTAGTGGAGACCTGAGAAAGGCTATTGGCCAGATTACACGTGCGTAACAGATCCAGATTGAGCTTATCGGCCTCGTTATCCAGGCGGCGAGAACCGGTGCGCACGTCTCCCACCCAATTCAGCGCATCTTGACAGCCCTGAGCGATCGCCGCCCATCCTTGTTGCAGGGTATTTTGATCGTTGTTCATTATTTTTTCACACTCCCGCTATCGAGCCAGTGTCGACTATCAATGAGTCCCGTATCGGGCATGGTGTTAAGTTCCAACTCTAAATCTTTCTTTGAAAAGGATTTATCGGTGTTGCTGCTGACATCAGCGATAGTCAGGCGATCGCTAATCAGCCCCAATTTGCGAGCTGCTTTGTCTTTATCAATCGTTAATCTGACGCTGAGATACGGGGATTGACCGTCTGGAGAGGCTGCTTTTGAGAACTTCTCACGTCCAGATTCGCTGAACCGCAGCGTGTATAACGGCGAGGCAGACCAGCGTTCTGCATCCAGTTGGCGATAGCCAGGCGCATATCCCCTCGCATCACAATGCTGGCCGTGCTGGCTTCTCCTTCCTCATTCTTAACCTCCGGCAAAATGATCTGTCCGTTTTCAGATGTGATATGACGATAAATCACGTCGGCATCGTGAATCAGGTTATCCATATCAATGGTGCCAATATGGCGAATGGTGGAGTAAGGCTTCAGCGCCGCAATACGGAAATGGAAGTTGGGAATACTATGGTTGGCACACAGCTGCGACAGCATCGCACCCACGGACGCCGTACTTTTCGGATCGTGAATCAGGCCATTTTTATGGAATGGATACCAGGTGCCGGTCTGGTAGCCATGCAACGCGAGAATACGCCCTGGAGGCAAGGGCAGGTTGCGTCGGACGATGGCCTGAATGCCTGGCAGTTGCGACGGACGGCCCGTCAGCAGCAGCAAATCGCAGTGGTAGCAGGACAATACTTCACACAGTGCAGTGAGCACTTTGTCGATGTTGAACTTACCTGAGCACACATCGTTGTGCACTTTTGTCAGCGCGATGTTGAGAGCAATGTCGGCCAGTTTGAAGTCATCCGGACCTCCTGCCTTTTTCACTTCACGGCGCACAAAGCTTTCAACTTCATCACTGATGTTACCCGCGGGCAGTAATTCACTGACGCGCTGATTGATCAGTAAATGCGTCTGCTCATTCTGCGGATCGTACTGCTCATAGCAGGACAAAATGTGCAGCGCCAAAGGCACAAACAGTTGCAAGCTGAGTTGCTGACGCAGTACCGCTTCAGCGGCACTGATATTTTGCGCACCGCACAAATGAGACATCGATGTCTCGACCGAACGCACACCGGCTTCACGCAGCGATAGTTCAAAAGCGGGCAGCACATAGGACTGGATCACATCAAGCAGGATGTCATCACCGGCAATCTTGAAGCTGTCACGGAAACGCTGTTGAGGAATGATATGCACATTCGCACCGCCGCCGGACAGACCATTACGATCCAGACGATAATCAGTAATCACCAGGTCGGTGGTGCCGCCGCCAATATCAATGGAGGCAATGGTGAGTGTTTCCCGATCCTGACGATCCGGGCGGCCGAGGGTGTTGAAAAACACTTCAGGATGCCCGGCAAAATTCTGGTTGATCTCGGTATACAGATAGACCAGCTGAGCACAGGAAGCTTCATCCCACTCTACGCGGATTTTAGGCAGCGGAATCTTGATATTCCCCTTACCATGATCGCCATCATCATCTTCATACGGATCGTTCTCACCGCTATGCCAACGCAACGATTTCCACACTAACCCCACGGCCTGGCGCATTCTGTCATCCAAAATGCAGCGTTCCGCCATCGGCATACCTGGCGGTACGGTCAGAATAATGTGGCGAAGCTGGCGGGGCAGACCCGCATGGCCTTCACGAATACGCTGTTCGGGGCTGTTAATCTGGCTAATGGCTTGGGTTAACACCTCCGCTAACATAAAGGTCATCAGAGAGCTGCGAGAGTAACGCGGTGTGAACACCGGGATGCGATCCATCTCATCTTCGATGGTATGCAGGGCATCGCCTTTTTCATTAATTAAGTTGGCGAAGGGGGCAGCGGTAGCGAGAGGGTTGGTATCCTGCGCCGAGCCACTGTTAAAGCGCCAGCCTTGCCCATAGAATTTTTCATCCCACAAATAACGTTTGGGACTGGATAAGCCAGTAGAGCCTTCGCTTCCGCGCCGGCGTGAGGCTAAGCGGCTCGCTTCCCCACCAATACGGGCGATGGTGGGCCACTGGAAAGCATCATGGCGGCCGCTGCGCACGGAATAAATATCTTTGCCAAAAGAGGCCTGCGAGAACTCAACCTTACTTTCAAAAGGATCGGTATAGACGTGTTCAGGCGCGCTGAGATCGCGCAGTTTCAGCACATAGTTGTGCATGAGGCCGGAACCAGACTGTCCGTGATCCTCAATCAAAATACCGCAGGTACGGGAGTTGCCGACATCAAGGATCAGATCAACGGGGATCGGTTTAATGGCATTCACTTCGCGATTGGCGACCACCTTAAACTGTGGCAGCGCGATAGAGGCTTCCGTCTGCGCTTGCAGACCCTCAAGCGGCTCGGCCATGAGTGAAAGCAGGTTAAGATAGTGCGCCAGCGGATACTGCTGAGCGATCTCATCCTCACGTTCATCGAGATCCCGGCCTTTACTGGCGTCGTTGAAGGCATCGACTAACCAATCTTTCACCCAGTCTTGCGTTAAATACCAATTGAGAGCGTAAGTCGCAGTGGCCACGGCAAAGGTTGCACCGGCATTCACATCCTCATGATTAGGGCTGAGGTCAGCGGCCGATTGTTGTTTGGCCATGATGCGGGTATCAATGGCCAGCGTCATACGATGCGTGTGACCATCCATATCCTTTTCAGGCAGTTTTACAATGCGAAAACGTGCCCAGTTCAGCGGCCCTTCCTGGTAAATGTTGGGCAGGCTGAAACGGAACAAAGGGAGCGGTAACCAAGTGCCATCCAGCAATTTAAGACTTTGCGCGACGGGGATGTCGTATTGGCTTTTCGCCTTCTCAATCTTGTCCGGTGTCGGCTGGTAGAAATGGTAGTCGCGTGGTTCGTTATAAATCAGACGCGTCAGTACGCCATTGGCGAGTTTGACGAATTCGCCCGCGGGTTGAGATTTCAAGGTTAAACCGAAATCCATAAACTGGATTCCCGAATCGCCTACCAGCGTGACCTGGCGATCATAAGAAACTATTTCAGGCAACATAATCTATTCGTTCCTGTTTATGAATGGGGTTGCAACATACGGATAGGGAAGGTTTTGTCCCCAGCATTGTTACCGACACAATCGGTGTGAGCAGGATCCGGCGATTTGCACTCTATGGTTGGGCCAATAAAGTTAGATTCATCGCTACATTTCATCTGTTCAGGATTCGTGATGTTGAGTGCGCCTTGCTTAACACTCCCTTGGGCTGGACCGTTGCAGGTGACACCATTAGATTGGCGTACACTGACCGTGCCATTACCTTGCTTAAAGTCGTATTGCAACTGCAATGGACGGCCCGTGAGTTTGTCTTGAATACCGCCGTTCACTCGCCATTGCCCGTTAAGAAACTGGGCGGGGCCATCGGGTAATGCGGCAGGAAGCGTCAGCGGTTTACCCTGTGCTGGCTTAACCGGCGGCACCGTATTGGAGGCGTTCACAGGAATTGGCGGCTCACTGTTCTGCGGTTCTGCTGCGGGATCTGGCGTTGCCGTTGGCTCCGTATTAGTCGCAGACTCCGTGACGGGTGCTTCGCTGTTTGCGATAGGTTGTTGTACCTCATCGGGAGACTGCGTTTCCGGGACGGTCACATCAGCGGTGGTAGGATCGCTGACCGCCTGCGGAGGCGTATTCTCCTGCGCTTCCCCAGTTGGACTACCGACTGACGTGCCGTTGGCTGCGCCTGAAGGGGGGGCAACCTCTATACCTGAAGTCGCAGGAACCTCTACGCCTGAACCGACCGGGGTCTGACTCTCAACCGTTGGGTTATTGCCCGCATCGCTGATGGGCTGGCTGTGATGATTCAGGCCAGGCAGCGAGAATGAAGGAACGCAACCTCGTAACAGTCCGAGAATCAGCGCCAGAGAGAGCAGGGCGACCAGCAACCACAGTAGCCAGCGCCAGTTCCATCTCCATCTATTGCGACGGGTATGAGTCACGGTCTCGAGGGTCTCAATCGTTTGAGCCGTTGTGGTGATTGGCTGCGTCAATGGCGGCGTGGCGGGGACAATAGGAGCGACGGGAGTTTGCACCGGTACCGATCCGGGTTGCAGCCAGTGCATTGGGCTCTGTTGCTCCCCCGTGGGATGCACAAAGCCCCAGAAAGTGATCACCAGCACCCCGTTAACCAGATAAAGGAACTCATCATCAGGGAAGTTCACTACTGATTTTAATAACTGGGCGAATACACGTCGGTCACCGCCTGCACCACTATTCTCGGCGTTTAGCATCTGCTCGCTTAATGCGAGTACTGCCATCTGGAATTCGGTGAATTGCTGACGTGCTGAGGCTCGCTCGCTTTCGGATGCACTACTCCAGGGAATCACATCGCCAGCAAAGCTGCTGTACCAGTCCGTTCGATCGCCGCCTTGGTCATTTTGCGGAACGGCAAGATGGCGGGCTAAATCACGCCCGGCATCCAGGCGGTAAATAGCTTCACGCAATTGAAATGCCATCTTGAAGACGGGATAGCCTGTTTCACCCAGCGCTTTAAACGAAGAATTGTTCCCGGTACGTAACAGTGGTCCCTGAATCGAATTTCGCATTTTCTAAACCTTTTAGGGCTGTTAATTAGCGCAAGTCACATGAATGTGGTTAATTTTTGCTAGCACCGGGCGTCCACTCAAAATTCCAGCCGTAGTGCTTAGCCAGTGTTTCCCGATCGGGAAAGAAGCTATTGAGCCGCTCAACCTTGATGTCACCATCAACGTTCTTTAAACGTGCGATTGCCGCGACATCATTGCGCTGACCGTTATTAACCACGCTGGAACTGATCGGCGTCTGGTGAGGAACAGAGAGCGTGATGTTGGCATCAAGCCCGCTCCAGTTATTTGCGCCGCCGTAGATGAAGCTGTAAATCAGCACTTCATCAATCTCTTGCCATTGGCTGCCGTTAATGAAAAGCCATTCACCATCTTTGTTGTCGCCATCGCGCAGATCTTTTTGCAGCAGCATGAAGGGCGCATTGTCGTAATCACCAAAGTATTTACTGAGTGCCTCGACGCCTGCGTTCTTGCCATTTTTTAAACGAATAAAAGCAGCAATATCGAGATCGACCGGATGTTTATTCAGACCTTGTTGCCAGGTCAGATTGACGTTGATACGCCCAAAGTCCTTTCTTTTAGCGAGATTAACGCTGGGGTTGTCCTGCGTTAATTCAGTCTTTTTCGGCGATACGTCGTCAACCGCAGCAGCCGCGGGGTTCTGCGTGGGAGGGGCTGGTGTAGAGCGATGGTGGTCACCGAACCACCACCATGCCAGAGCCAGCAGCAGTAACAGCAATAACAATAGTAAGAGCAACCAAGGCAGAAGCCGCCGTCCTCTTGGTGCGGGGGCTGCCACGATAGGGGCTTCCTGCGCCGGAATGGCCCAGTTTAATAATACTGGCTCGCCACCGACGCCATAGCACTCGAGAGCTTGTGAGTGAGTAAGCAGCGTTTGCAGTGCCTGGGCCGGTTTGGTTTCACCCCTAGCGGCGAGCTGTTCAATCAAGCTGGTAACCGTATCTTGATATTGCTCACGCTTACGCTGAATCTCAATTTGTTCAGTTTCACTCAGGGCTGATAGCGGAGCAGCAAGACCTTGTCGCGCCGTCCACCATTCCAGATTCCCTTCGGTATTCCGGCGTGCCGTTGCATAAAGCAGCGCAAGGGAAGGGGGAAGATGGCGGTGGATAATCGCGACGGTCTCCTCATAGGTAGCGAGGGTTGAGTCGTCAATTGGCGCTGATCTTGTTAATCGTTGCATAGCCCAGATTCATTGTTGTTATTAGCAGCGGATATTGGTGTGCAATGTGGCGAGCACGTCGTCTCGCCCCGTAAACGGCGTTTTATTGCGATACGTTAGCTTGTTCGAGCGCCGCGATTCTTTTCTTCGCATCAGCGATTTTGGTCTCAATCTCGGCAACATCGTCGGTGCTATTAGCCTGTGCAGACTGGCGTTGTAACGCTTCTAACTGCTTGATCTCTTGCTGACGTTGCTGATTGTTCGCTTTGCCTGATTTGAGCTTTTTCAGCGTCTGCGCCAGATCCGACCGTGCCGCAGTTAACCGGGTCTGTTCATCTGCTAGCTTCTGACTGGAGGCTTGTTCCCTGGTTTGGGTATCCGCAAGATTCTGTTGAGCAATTTTGTTATCTCGCTGACTTTGCAGTACCTGGCGCTCTTGTTCGTCGACTTTCTGTCTGTAACCGCCAGACGTGGAGCAGCTCAACTTGGTGAGAAAACTGGGATCCTGTGCGTGCAGATCACAGTCTTGGGGAGAGGTGGCACATCCAGCGAGCAGAAGTGAGGCAACTAAAACGTAAAGTCTCATGAAGGCGTCCATGTATTCAGAATGCTGAACAAAAAGAGGTATGCAGCAAAACGTATTAAACAGGGCCGATAATAGTATCGGCCCGTCATTATCAACCCAGTGAAATAGCTTGGCGTTGGCTATACAAACCGTTGGTTTCCGATTCCAGTACGGCGATCTGACTATTAAGGTTGGTATATTCAGTATTCAGTTTTTTCAGCTTGGCTTTATCAGCCGGGTTGGTGGCGGTTTGCCCCTGAATTGCGACTTTATAACCATCACTCTTTTCTTTCATGACTTTGATTTTGTCTTTCATGGCGCTGACGTTGGCATCAACCTGCGCCAATTCTTTTTTTGCACCGGCCTTATCAAAGCCTGCTTTATCTTTTTGGATACTGATTTGAGTCAGTGTGGCACTGTTATCATGGATAACAGCCTTCATGGCTGCGGTCGTTTTCGCGATGTCTGCGGTATCTTTGTTAATGTCGTTATCCATTGCCTGCAGACGGTCGGCGGTGGTGGCGTAATCTTTTTTCAGATTATCCAGATAGTAGTTTGTCGCGACGCCAGCAGCACATCCTGCTGCACCACCAATTGCAGCACCCATCAGCGCCTTTTTACCATTGCCAGCCAGCGCACCCGTCAGGGCACCCAGTCCAGCGCCAGCCAGCGCACCAACACCACAACCCTGTGCAGCTGAACTGCTGAATAAATGGGATTGTTCACCCGTGGTCAATCGTGGATCGGGTTTGGTGCTGGATAAGAGAGAACTTCCTGTATTAGCGCAGCCAGTAAGAAGAAGAGATAAAGAAACAAGGAGACAGGCTGTGCTGCGTTTGAACGTATTCGTCATTATTTTATCCTTAAAATATCGAATGGAGCAGAGCTAAAAAGTGTGCTGTCCATCGACACTATTGCTGTGATTAATTTTTTAACGTTAGAGCTGATTTTCGCTTGCCAGCAGAAAACTGAATAAAAAACCACTATTAGACATCGGAGTGGCGCATCAAGCCTGAGCTTACCTTTTAATCTCATTAAACAGGAATGAAAATATCTGGTCTGCAAGTCGCCTAAGAGATATCGGCAGACCTAATAAAATATTTAGTGTCCGAGAGAAAAATTATGGGTATTAAGATATCCATTATTCAACGGAATTGACTGCTTTCTTGTAGCGCCATAAAACTCAAATGATATTTTCAATGCTGAATAACGCTGAGATTATTCCGCGCCTTAAGTTATCCGATTAGTCATAATAAATAAATTACAAAAACTTTAAAAATGCTTAACTTTGGATGCGTTTTTCCGCGCAAAAGGCGGCGGCTGAGCGCTGTCACGCTATCAGACACCTCAGGGCGGTTGATACTGCCGTGCTGTTACCACTGCTGAAGAGCTGTAACGTCAATATTTAATCAACAAAAGCGCAGTTGGACAGCAATCAAGCGGCGTGCGGTTTACAATCGCGCCGAATTTTATCCCAAGAGGAAAACGGCATTGGACACCTGTCCCGAACGATTACAAAAGGTTCCTGCGGTAAGATAGCCCTCAATGCTGTCTTAACCGTGCGTTAAGACGGTGGATTTCCTTCCAGAATCTCCCCCCTGTTTTTGGCGTGATACTGCTGAGTTTCAGCGTTAGCGGCACCGGCTGTAATCCATTTACACCCCCCTTGAAGTTCCGCCTGCCTGAAGCAGCGGAGTGAGGTTTATGATGGATTGGAAAATCTTTTTACTGCGCGTCTCTGTCGCGCTGGTTTTGGGCGCGCTGATTGGCAGCGAGCGCCAGCTTCGCCAACGTATGACCGGTTTGCGCACTAATGCGCTGGTCAGCACTGGCGCCTGTTTATTTGTTTTGATGACGCAAAGCGTACCCGGCATCGCGACTGATGCCTCACGTGTAGCGGCTTATGTAGTCTCCGGCATCGGCTTTCTCGGTGGTGGGGTGATCATGCGCGACGGCCTCAACGTACGCGGCCTGAATACTGCCGCAACATTATGGTGTACTGCCGCTGTGGGCGTTCTATGTAGCATGGGATTGCTGCTAGAAGCGGCGATTGGCTGCATGGTAATCCTGTGCGCCAACATTCTGCTGCGCGATTTGGCGCAGGGGATTAATCGCCAAAGTTTGGTGCCTGCGGAAGAAGTGGTGCAGCACTACAAAGTGCAAATTATCTGTCTGGCACAGGATGAAGTGCAGGTGCGTAGCCTGATGCTGCACAGCCTTGGCGGTAGTGGACTTCGTCTGCAATCACTGCACAGCGAGGATATGAATCCGCCGCACCGCATGGAGGTGAATGCGGAAGTGCTGGGGAAACCGAGCATGACTGACCAACTGGAGAATCTGGTGGGCAGGATTAGTCTGGAGAAGGGCGTGAGTTCGGTGCGGTGGCAGGTTTGTGGGTTGGAAGGGGAGTAGGATTTATCTTCACTCGATTGTAACGTTTAGGTTATTGAGTGACCTGCTTAGGAGTCAACGGTTTTGGGTTGGCTCAGGTGTAGTGGGTGGTGTGGCGGAAATGTTGGTTATTTCTGAAGTGCTGTCAGTTAAAAGTACGCAGATTGAAAATGCTTTAAAGTATTCACATGCCCGCACCACTCTTGTTTATGCACACAGGTTCAATTTTCCAATTGGCACTTACGTTGAGCGAGGGCCGACCGAGGTTAAGAAAGCCTATAGTGTCCGAATCGTTATTAGGCCAACCACCTTCAACGGCAAGCAGTACTATCATGTCACAGCATTCCCAACGCCATAAGGAGCCACATGGATACTGATATGACTAAATCCTGCGAGATGGATAACCTCGTTGTGGCCTACTTTGGCCAGGATTGCGACATTATTAATCCTGAGTGTGATTTCGATAATCTTTTGAATCATTATCTTTCTACCTCTCAACCTTTCAATCTAAGAATGCTGCTAGCCAACATACAAGAATTTGAGCAAGAACCTGATGGAATTCAGATTTTTTCCGAACGGTACAAATATGATTTTGCGCCAGATAGATGGGATATGACGGTGATTGAATGGCTGAGTGATGTTAGGCAAAGGGTTGTTAACGAACTTCACGCTAAAGGTTATTCCTCTGATTTATCAGAACTTTGATGCTGCTTCGTGGGGATGTTTTCACCTTGCTGATGGATGCATTTTTAGCATTAAGGTGTATTAATCAACGGGAGCAGGTCAAAACCGTGCCGCGTTAGTGCGCGTACCAAACGGGGCTGTATTCGTCGCAAGATGTTTGCGAAGCTGAAAATGGCGAAGTAATTGAAGGCACAATTAAACGCAAAAGTGGCATAAGTTGCGTTTTTTACTGCTACTCAGAGGTTGGTTCGATTACATTATTCTGGACTTCGTGATCGTATGACCCGTAGTGGAGCCGAAATAAAATATGCAGATCGTCCACTTCTCGGTATTGATAGAAGTATGGTTTATCAAACAGAAGCTATATTGAATAACTGGCTTTTAAGCTAAGCCAGTTATTGTGCTTTATTTTTTCATGTATTGAGTTATTTTTCTGAGTATGTTTATATCTATAATAACACTCATTAGAAAGTAAAAAAATAAAATTATTGCCGCTAGGATACTGTTAACGATAGCTTTTTATTCTTCTCTGATGCTTTTATTCTTTCCTCGATCCCTTTTCTCTCACCATTAAGACCTATCCTACTACAAATGGAATAGGTTAAATTGGCAGATATTTTTCTGTGGGTTGCGAGGTTGTCATATGTATCTTTATAACAATCTTCTACTGATAATTTCCAAGGCCGCTCTCCCGGGAAATTCTTAGCTTCATCATAAGTGAGTAGAAAGTTTTCTTTAGTCTTTATTAATACTAATGATGCCCAATTGTCCGGTTGTTTTTTTATGGTTTCCCCTCCAAAAAACATGAAGACTCCAATGAAAATTATTAAAAATAAGGAGGTGATGCTATATCCAATTTTTTGATTCCTAGTGATTGGTTTGGTTTTCCAAAAATCAAACCTTGACATGCTTAATTTTAACTCATATGGACTTACTCCTGCTTTTGAAAAGTAGCCATCATCATTATCAGGCATCTTTTTTAACCATTTGTAGATGAAGGTTAGGGCACTTAATATTACAGGAGTGAGAGCTGTGAGTAAGTTAGTGTCCAGCGCACTAACTGTTTCAATATTATTCAAAACGTTCTCCATAAGTTTATTGTATGAAAGCTTACACAATCATATTTGTTTAAAAGTTCTTTTGGAATAGAGCAATCATAGCCCTATGAATGCTCATTTGACTGAAATCATGGGCCTTATCATTAACCTGAGCCGCACCGCTAAACCGAACGGCACGCCAGTTTACTCGGCAGTCCAGCTTCCCGTGCAGTTGGCGGGGCATGGTTCAGGAATGTTCCAGTTCCCGACTGTAGGGACGCTCACTGAGGTGGGCTTCAATGGTGGCAGGCCAGACATGCCATTTGTGAGCCAGACCGTGCCGCTCCTCAAACCCGGCGAGCAGTTGCAACAGTAGCGTGAAGAGGTTTCCCTACACGTCACGCGGGCGGGAAATTGGGAACGGAAAACTGAACAGGCCATCCGTGAAACGTACATGGCGCGTGAAATGAAAGCCTATACCGAGTAGCGCGAACTGATTAGCCGTGAAACCATCATCAAGGCTAGCGATAAAGCCTCAGTGCTGGGAACGGCCACGCTGCTGGCTGGCGCTATTCAGCAGGTTGCAACCGGGGATTTCAGTACAGGCATCAAGGGTAATCAGCTGACTACAGTAGGCGGTGATGCTGAGACCGATATCACAGGAGATGCGGCCATCACCGTGGGCAAAGCGCTGACTGAGAAGGTTGGACAGCTGCGCCAGAGCATTGCCGGAGCGCGACAGGAGATTATCGCGCCTGTGGTGTGGATTGGGTCACAACAGATTAACGTGGCTCAGCTGATGCTTGATACGGTTGAACTGGTGCAGCAGCTGGCTGATCAGCTGGCGAGCCATACGCACCCGTCAACGGGGCAGCCTACCAATAGCAAAGCGATTGCACAGTCTGGCCAGAGAGCCACTGCATTACGCGAGAAGTATTCACCCGTCATAGGTTAACCTGCCACCCACACGGACCCGCTCACGCAGCGGTTTTTTTTACGCCTACCATCAGCCGCCATCAGAAGCACGCAGCGGCGAGCCACCTTCATTTGGATCATGTGCGCAGCGTGGCGCTGGCTGCGTCACAGCCCGGCAAAATAATTGCTTCACTCACCAAAACGGCGCTACACCGCACCCGCCTGCGAGATTTGCATCGTAAAAATTTTTCAGTTTTATTTTTCTACAAACCGATGCGCCAGCCCGCGCTGCTGCTGCTTTTCTGCGAGAGTTCGCCAACTGAAATCATTGAAAAGAATTTCAGTGATTTTCAGTTTTGAGGATCTAGAAAGGATCTCATGATAATCACAAGGACATGAAATATATGATATTTATCAAATTTATGCGACGCATAGGATCTAGCGGGGATCTCATGCCCGCAAGCCCGAAATGTCCGAGAGTGTAGGCGTGGGGCGGGTTGAGGCAGAATCGGCGAAGCTAAGCGGACTGAAAAACACAGCAATCAAAACACTGTTATTATATACAGTTCGTGAGCTATTAAGAGGTCGACAAAATGCGGCGAATTTGTTTAGGCGGTCCAGTTTTTGTGTTTATGGAGCGTGGGGAAAAATTAACGTTTCAAGCTATCTGGCGCGACCCGGGTGAAATGTATGTGCTCTGGCCGCGTGGAGAGTTTTGGGATGTGCGATATAAGCAAGTGAGGCATGGTAAATTAGAGTGGAAGCCGATAGCGGATAAACTATTTTCTGGTGAGAACGAAGCGTGGCAGTTTGCATATGAATATTCTTTAAATAAAAAACGCATGATGTATATTTTAATTCTAAATAATTGCATGTCATCCTAGTTGATTTTTAAATTTGTAAGCCTGATCTCACAGGCCTACAATTATTATTAATTACAGAACTATTAGATAAGTTTCAAGTATGGTTGTGTTATTTACGGTTTTCGTTAGAACACTTGATAATTGTTGGTTAATTAACATTATCTCAGCCGTAAAGTTAATTTTTTCAATCGAGGCATGATGGAGTTTTATTTTCAAGCTACGGCTCAAATTCGATACTTTATCTAAGAGGTTTTTTAATTCACTTATTATTTCATCATAGTCTACTTGTCCAATGTATTCTATCAATTCAATTGACGAGTTTTCTGCTTCTGAAATGGCCTCAATTGCTTTTGATTTAATTTGTGGGATTCTACTAAGATTAGATTGTGATTCTAATATTTATTTTGAAAAATCAGCGTGTGAGTTGATGTTATCTCCACTGCTGTAATGCGTTTCACCTAAGCCACCAAGGGAATTAAAATAAAACTCCTTAATTTGTGACCGGCGTTTTCTCTTTTTGACTTCAATAAACTCATTGCGCACTACTTGAGATAATTCCTCAACTTCTTTTAAAGATGAATCACGAATGTTGATATTATTTAGATAGCTCTTTGCTTCGTGTAAAAAGGTTAATTGAGTAATTAGTTTGAAACTTTTGAGGTTTGCTTCACGGCATATTTCTGTTGTTAAAGACTCCAGCACACCATGTTTTCGGCCTGACAATTCAAAATACCAGTCTTCTTTCTGGTCATCACATACGAAGATGACATCTTTAATGTCATCAGATTTTGATTTTTCGATTATCTCTTTCCACAAATAAAGATCGCCAAATTTATCTTGGAACTCGATTTGAAAGAAAAAAGATTTACCCTTTTTTTGTCATCCATAAAACCAGGAGGGTGCTTAAGTTGATATCTCGTTTCTCCCTCGCTGTTGATTTTATTTATTCTTTCCTGTGAGGGTGGGAAGCCTACCCTGTCAGAAAACATTGTATCAATTTCATGTCTAATTGAATCGCGTTCTGAAATGGCTTTTTTACTATCTATTCGAGGAGAAATCTTTTCCTTTATATATTTATCAATAGGTTCTTTAAGTTCTTTTTGGAGAGTTGAAATTTCATCGCTTAAGGCGTTATAAAGGTGTTTTTTAATCTTAGCAGAGGATAAAACATTCTTATTGTAAGTATCCTCAAGTTCGTTCTTAATTTTAATTAAACTACTGACACTTTCTTCAATTACAGTTCTTCTGTTTTTCTGGTACTCAAATCCAACTTGAAAAGATAGCCAACTTCTATTGGAAACCTCTTTCATTACACTAATTATGTCATCTCTGGTCTGGTCTTCACATCTGTAAAGATTAAGCAAACAATTCGTGTCAAACACAAATAGAGTTGAATCGGATTTCCAAATGTTTTTCAAATCATTTTCACTGATACTATAAAATCCAAAAAATACTGATTTCACACAAAACTCCCTTTAATGGTACATCGGATCTAATTGATTATTGAATATAAATAGTAATGTATGCAATCCATGTTGATGATTATGGTGTGCAAAACTTGCAGATAAAAGCTTTACACCATGCAGATAACCCTAGCAGATTTCAAAAATCAGACTCGATTAAATCATTTCGTCAGTAGTTCTTGATGATGTTGCGCTGATGACTGAGCACCTCTGTGCATAATCCACATCCATACCGTTCACCACTGTGAGTGAAAGCTGATCGTGAGGGGACAAAAAGGGGACATTACTAGACATAAATAAAAAGACCACCTCATAAGTAGGTGGCCTAACTGAATGTAATATATAGATAAATTTGGTGGCCCCTGCTGGGTTTGAACCAGCGACCAAGCGATTATGAGTCGCCTGCTCTAACCACTGAGCTAAGGGGCCAGCGGAGCGGGGATTATAAAGTATCTCGGATAGGTGATCCAGCGTTCGCCAATCGGTTGGTGAAATTTAGAACAATATCTGAGTCATTGATCTCCAAGAAAAAATCCCTTTTCACACCATATCAACGCTCAGCCCACACCCAGCCATTGCTGTTTTTATGAGGCAAGGCACACCACGCACCTTGCCTCAGCAACGCCCAAAGCTTACAGATAGCGTGATGCGGGCTTATTCAATGAGATAAACGGGATCATCGCGCCACGCGCTTCATCAAGCTTCTGCCACAGGCTCATCTCTTCCACGGAAGGGATGGTAATCAGCTCGCCCGCATCCAAGCCGCGCAGCGCAGCCGTGACCAGATCCTCGACTTCCATTATCTTCTCGGCTGGGATGTCGTTAATAGATTTCCCAGCACGATCAAAGATCTCGGTCCGCGTGAAGCCGGGCAGCACGGCTTGCAGCACCACACCACGGCCTGCTAACTCGCGGTCCATATTACGCGTCAGCGACAGCACATAGGCTTTGCTGGCGTTATAGGCGCCATTCATCACTTCATGCACCAGTGCGACTACTGACGCGATGTTCACGATGGTGCCTTGCCCGCGTGTACGGAAAGCTTGTGCAGCGCTGTGGGCCAGTTCGGTAAGTGCAATGATGTTGAGCGACAGCATGGTCTGAATCGGCTGAATATCGGCGTCGGTAAACTCACCTTCCACCACCATTCCCGCATTGTTGACCAGCATCGTGATGTCGTGGTTGTCACGCAGTTCACGTGCCACTTTTGCCAGATCATCTGCTTGAGTCAGATCTGCCGCCAGCACGCTGACATCTACGCCGTGTGCCTCACGCAGTGATTGCGCCAGCTGGTTCAAACGTGATTCATCACGCGCTACCAGAATCAGATTGCTGCCGCGTGCCGCCAGTTGTTTCGCATAGGTTGCGCCAATACCGCTGGAAGCGCCGGTGATCAAAGCCAGTTGTTGAGTCATGGTCTGTTCCTGTAAATGATGGTTGTCATATCTAATGAGATTAATATGACGATCATCATATTTTTCGTCAAGCTGGAATATGATGATCGTAATAATTACACTGATTGCCATTAACGATGAGCAGGATGACGAATGATGGAAAAGCTGAGCCACAAAGCGCGTACGCGACAGCGCATACTTGATGAAGCCGCAGTGGTGATGCGTGAGAGCGGCACCGAAGGTATTGGCGTGGCGGCGCTGATGAAGCGTGCTGGCCTAACTCACGGCGGCTTCTACGCGCACTTTGCCTCGCGTGAGGCACTGGTCGAAGCGGTGATCGCCGAGATGTTTGCCGACTCAGCGCAGCGTTTTGCAGCGATTATCAGCCTGGAAGATCCCACAGAGCGGTTGACGCAACTCATCGACAACTATCTCTCGGAGCATCATCGCAACACGCCGGGAGAAGGATGCCCGATGCCTGCGCTGGTGAGTGAGATAGCCCATTTGCCCATTGAAACGCGTACGCTGTTTTCACAGCGTCGTGAAGCTGTGCGTCAACGGCTGGCGCAGGCACTGCATGAACTCAACCATCCGCAAGCGGATGATGTTGCAAGCAGCATGCTGGCGGAGATGGTGGGAGCGGTAGCACTGGCGCGCGCCTGCCCAGATGATGCGGAAGCACGCAACCTGCTGGCGGTGAGTCGTCGCGCGGTGAAACAGCGTGCGGGATTGGAGAGCGTATGAGCGAACACGATATTCAGGACATCATCGCCCCGCATCTTCAAGTGTTGTTCTGTGGCATCAATCCGGGTAAATCTTCGGCACATACCGGCTTTCACTTTGCCCATCCCGGTAATCGCTTTTGGAAGGTAATCCATCAGGCTGGCTTTACGCGTGAGCTGTTGAAACCTGAACAGGAGCAGCGTCTGCTGGAAACCGGTTGTGGTATCACCATGCTGGTTGAGCGTCCGACCATTCAGGCTAACGAGTTGGCGGGTGATGAGTTGCGCGACGGCGGTGCGCGTTTGCAGGAGAAGATCTTGCGCTATCAGCCGCGTGCGCTGGCGGTGCTGGGCAAAGATGCGTTTCAGAAGGCGTTTCGACAGCGCAAAGTGGAGTGGGGCGAGCAGCCGCAAACCCTTGGCGAAACGCGTTTATGGGTGCTGCCTAATCCCAGTGGATTGAACCGCGCCACCATTGAGGAGATGGCAGCGGCATATCGCCAACTTCATGATTGGTTACAGAATAACGCGTGAGCGTGCTCCGCTTAACGCGGCCCTGAAGTTGTTCAATCTGCAGTTTCTGACTAAACCCAAATCTTTATGGCAAATAAAGAGAGGGAAGATGAAACCTATAATCGCGCTGGCGGGGCTGTTGCTTGTGGTGCAACAGGGGGCGCAGGCGGAGACGCTGAAAGTGTTTAGCTCCGGTGGCATGTATCCGGTGATTGAAAGCTTAAAGCAGGATTATCAGCAGCAAACCGGCAATACCTTACAGCTGGAGGCGGCACCTTCCATGGGGGATACCCCGCAGGCTATCCCGAATCGGCTGAAGCGCAAGGATAATGCCGATGTGTTGGTGATGGTGGATTACGCCATCAAACCGCTGGAGCAGGCGAAATGGGTCGATGGCAAAAGCCATCAGGTGCTGGCGCATTCTTATATCGCTATGGCGGTGAAGCAGGGCATGACGCCGCCAGATATCAGCACCGTAGCAAAATTCAAACAGGTATTAACCGAAGCGTCGAGCATTGCGGTGTCGGACAGCGCCAGCGGCAAATATATTCAGAGCAAGATGCTGAGTAAGCTGGAATTGGGGCCGAAGACCGCCAGCAAAGTGTCAGTGATCCCGGCCACGCCAGTGGGCGAAGCGGTGGCGCAGGGCAAAGCCGAACTGGGCTTCCAGCAGAACAGCGAGTTGCAGGCAGTGAAGGGAATTACTATCGTTGGGCTGATTCCGCCAACGGTACAGCAGGATACTTTGTACGGCGCGGTGATCACCCGCAACACGCAGCAGAAGCAGGCTGCGGCGCAGTTTGTTAAGTATCTGCAGAGCGACAAAGCGCGCAAGATGATGCAGGAAAAAGGGCTGACGCCGTTTTGAAGGCAATAAAAAACCCCGGCAAGCCGGGGTTTTTCGTCTTAACGAGGATTAGTCGTCAAGGAAGCTACGCAGCACTTCGGAGCGGCTTGGGTGACGCAGCTTGCGCAGCGCCTTGGCTTCGATCTGACGAATACGCTCACGAGTAACGTCAAACTGTTTGCCAACCTCTTCCAGCGTGTGGTCGGTGTTCATATCGATACCGAAACGCATACGCAGGACTTTCGCTTCACGCGCAGTCAGGCCAGCCAGCACGTCGTGGGTGGCTGAACGCAGGCTTTCTGATGTTGCAGAATCCAGCGGCAGCTCCAGCGTGGTGTCTTCGATAAAATCGCCCAGATGCGAATCTTCATCATCACCAATCGGCGTCTCCATAGAGATCGGCTCTTTAGCGATTTTCAGCACTTTGCGGATTTTATCTTCTGGCATCAGCATACGCTCAGCCAGCTCTTCCGGCGTTGGCTCACGGCCCATCTCTTGCAGCATCTGGCGCGAAATACGGTTGAGTTTGTTGATGGTCTCAATCATATGCACCGGAATACGGATGGTACGTGCCTGGTCGGCGATAGAACGGGTGATAGCCTGACGAATCCACCAGGTTGCATAAGTTGAGAACTTATAACCACGACGGTATTCAAACTTATCAACCGCTTTCATCAGGCCGATGTTACCTTCCTGAATCAGATCGAGGAACTGCAGACCACGGTTGGTGTATTTCTTCGCGATAGAAATAACCAGACGTAAGTTTGCTTCAACCATCTCTTTCTTCGCACGACGCGCTTTCGCTTCGCCGATCGACATGCGACGGTTGATGTCTTTAACCTGCTCGATGGTCAGGCCGGTCTCTTCTTCAATCTGCTGCAATTTCTGCAGTGAACGCGTCACATCATCTTCAACTTCAAGCAGTTTCTCTGACCAAGGTTTATTCATGGCCAGCGCAGCTTTAAACCAGCTTGGGCTGGTTTCATTGCCGGTGAACAGCGTGATGAAGTTCTTCTTCGGCATTTTGCAGATTTCAATACACAGCTTCATGATCAGGCGCTCTTGCGTACGCACGCGCTCCATCATGACGCGCATACTGTTCACCAGGTAGTCGAACTGCTTCGGTACCAGGCGGAACTGCTTGAACACTTCAGACAGGTTGTTGATTTCTGCAACGGCATCAGCGTGGCTGCGGCCTTTGGCTTTGATTACAGTACGGGTAGTTTCGTACTGGACGCGCAGATCGTTGAATTTCTCGCGCGCCAGTTCTGGATCGATGGAGTTATCATCATCAGAACTGTCGTCATCGCCATCTTCGTCTTCTTCTTCGTCGTCATTACGGTCTTCTTCAGACAGTTCAGAGCCGACGTGAGTCGCCGTAGGGGCGATGTCTTCTTCTGCGTTAGGGTCAACGAAGCCGGTGATCAGGTCGGACAGGCGTGATTCACCCGCTTCTACGCGATCGTATTGATCAAGCAGATAGGTGATCGCTTCCGGATATTCAGCAACAGAGCACTGAACCTGGTTAATACCGTCTTCAATACGCTTAGCGATGTCGATTTCGCCTTCGCGCGTCAGCAGTTCAACGGTACCCATTTCACGCATGTACATGCGCACCGGGTCGGTAGTACGGCCAATTTCAGACTCAACACTAGAGAGTACCTGTGCGGCAGCTTCTGCGGCATCTTCGTCAGTGTCGGTACTGTTTTCATTCAGCATCAGATCATCGGCATCAGGTGCTTCTTCAACAACCTGAATACCCATGTCATTAATCATCTGGATGATGTCTTCGATCTGATCGGAGTCGACGATATCTTCCGGCAGATGGTCATTGACCTCAGCATAGGTCAGATAGCCCTGCTCCTTACCACGGGTGACAAGCAGCTTAAGCTGTGACTGCGGGTTTTGCTCCATAAGACGGTATCCACACTTCTGTTAATTAGATTGGTGTCGGTCGGCTGCGAGCCAACTATAACAGTGAAGGCGTTGTGTTTTTGCCGCTGCCTTCAACGCGGCCAGGGCTTCAGCCCTTCATATATCGGCACTTAAGCCGCTTGAATTCTTTCTTTGCAGGCCTGGCTTACTCGCCATTTTCGTCCCCGGCAGTGCTCGTAATCCTCACGTACTTCAGTACGCTCCGGTTACTGTGCGCTGGCGGTAACGAAACTGGCTTCGACGCCGACGGCCCTCGTACGGTGCGCTAACTGCATAAACCGGACGGACAAACCAAAACGGCGGCTTTAGCAGCCTTCAACGTTCTGGTCTGGTAAAAATCTTATTTTTTCGCTAATGCCTGGCTTAAAGCCCAGAACTCGCGACGTTCGGCTGCACTCAGGCCTTCGGTACGGTCGCGTGCGATGAGCGCTTCAAGGCGCTGTTCAAGGGCGGAGTCGTAAAGACTCGCCAGTGAATCCTGGAACACGGCTTCCGCTTCTTCATCCACTATCATGTGGTTCCAGGTTGCCAGCGTTTCAAGGGGCTGGCTAAATTCTGTCCCGCGATATAACTCTAGTAGCTGTCCCGTCGTCAGGCCAGGATTCTCCGTACAACGACTGACTAACTCTACAAACAGCGGTAAACCCGCCATCTTTGACTGCTCAAGCCCGTCCAACGTGGGCACGATGGTGGCAAATTGCGGATTCTGCACCAGCAACGCAATCAACACGCGCATGGTGGTGCGCTTCAACGGTGGTGCGGTTGGCGCGGCGCCGCTTTCTGCTAACTTTGGCATCAGCTTGTCTAACTGATTATCGTCAAGAATGCCGAGTTTATTACCTAATGTTTGACGCATATAAATGCGCAACGTTTCACCGGGTATCTGGCTTATCAACGGCAGTGCCAGCGTCGCCAGCTTGGTTTTACCATCGCGTGTGCTCAGATCGACCTGCGGCATTAGGCTGTCGAATAGAAACGTGGAGAGCGGCAAAGCCTGCTCCATCCGCGCTTCAAAGGCTTCTCGGCCCTCTTTTCGTATCAGCGTGTCCGGATCTTCTCCATCCGGCAAAAACATAAAGCGTAGCTGACGACCATCATTCATGTAAGGCAATGCGGTTTCTAACGCACGCCATCCGGCTTCACGCCCAGCACGGTCGCCGTCGTAACAGCAAATCACCGTGTCAGTTGAGCGGAACAGCAGCTGAATATGTTCAGCGGTCGTCGAGGTGCCCAGTGAGGCAACCGCATAATCAACGCCAAATTGTGCCAGTGCTACCACGTCCATGTAGCCTTCCACTACCAGTAAACGCGCTGGCTGCGGATGATTCTTTTGCGCTTCATACAGGCCATATAACTGACGGCCTTTATGGAAAATCGGTGTTTCAGGGGAGTTCAGGTACTTTGGCGTATCGTTGCCCAGTACGCGTCCACCAAAGCCAATGACACGCCCACGTTTATCGCGAATCGGAAACATCACGCGATCACGGAAACGATCATAAGTACGGCCAGAATCGTTACTGACCAGCATGCCCGCTTCCATTAAGGATTCGCGGTCATCTTTCTGCTGACCAAAACGCTTCAGCACGTTATCCCAGCCTGCTGGCGCATAACCAATAGCGAAGTGATCGATCACTTCCTGGCTAAGACCGCGCGTGGCGAGATAGTTCTGTGCAGAGACAGCTTGCGGATTACGCAGGCTTTGCTGATAGAAACCGTCAAGGCCTTCCAACAGCTGGTAGAGACTTTGGCGCTGATGGCGCTCCATCGGGCTAGGGCCATTGCCCGCTTCATACGGCACTTCTAAGCCGTGTTGCGTGGCCAGCTCCTCAACGCTTTCGACAAAATCCAGACGATCGTGATTCATCAGGAAATCGATGGCGTTACCTTTGGCGCCACAGCCGAAGCAGTAATAGAACTGCTTCTCACCACTTACGGTGAAAGAGGGCGTTTTCTCGTTATGAAAAGGACAGCACGCGTGATAGTTCTTACCCTGCTTTTTCAGCTTAACGCGGGCATCGATAAGATCCACGATATCCGTGCGGGCAAGTAAGTCATTGATAAATACGCGTGGAATTCGTCCAGCCATAAGCCCCAATTTTTCAGCTCATAAACGGCAACAAGCCGCGCTTCCTTTCGGAAAGCACGGCCTCTTACTTGACTCTGTCTGCGTTTAACACGCGGCGGAAGCGAACTTCCGAAAGAAATTAGTACAGACGAGTGCGGCGTGCGTTTTCGCGAGCCAGTTTCTTGGCGTGACGCTTAACAGCTGACGCTTTAGCGCGCTTACGCTCGGTCGTTGGTTTTTCATAAAACTCACGACGACGAACTTCAGCCAGAACGCCTGCTTTCTCGCAAGAACGCTTGAAGCGACGCAGTGCTACGTCGAAAGGCTCGTTTTCACGTACTTTAATTACCGGCATGTAACTCTTACCTCGATAAATTCGGTTTTTCTGCTGACTGCGGCGCCAGCACTTTTAAAATGGTGCAGCATTTTACTCCAGCCGCGGCTGACTTGTAAAGCACCATGAACAATTTAGAACCAACAGAGGCATTTGCCATCGCGGCTGCCGGTTTTTTCAGGCCGTGGAGTATAGCGCACTCTTTGTGCGACAGAAAAACACTTTTTCCTGGCAAAGTTGTCCGGCGTGTGATTCCCCTGTGCTACACTGCGCGCCGCAAGAAGAGGGTGATAAAAGCTATGCGAGTTCTGGGTATTGAAACGTCCTGCGATGAAACCGGCATCGCGATTTATGATGATGCGTCCGGTTTGTTGGCGAATCAACTATATAGCCAAGTGAAACTGCACGCCGACTACGGTGGTGTGGTGCCAGAACTGGCCTCACGTGACCATGTGCGTAAAACGGTACCGCTGATTCAGGCCGCGCTTAAAGAAGCCGGACTGGAAGCGAAACAAATTGATGCAGTGGCCTATACCGCAGGTCCGGGTTTGGTCGGAGCGCTGCTGGTGGGTGCCACAATCGGTCGTGCGCTGGCGTTCGCGTGGAACGTGCCTGCCGTACCGGTACATCATATGGAAGGCCATTTACTGGCGCCGATGCTGGAAGAGAATCCACCGGAATTTCCGTTTGTCGCCCTGTTGGTCTCCGGCGGCCACACCCAGTTGATCAGCGTCACTGGCATCGGTGAATACACCTTGCTGGGTGAGTCGATTGACGATGCCGCTGGTGAAGCTTTCGACAAAACCGCTAAGCTGCTGGGCTTGGATTATCCCGGTGGCCCCATGCTGTCACGTATGGCGCAACAAGGGACGCCTGGCCGCTTTAAATTCCCGCGTCCGATGACCGATCGCCCAGGTTTAGACTTCAGTTTCTCCGGCCTGAAAACCTTTGCTGCCAACACCATTCGTGAGCATGCAGGGGATGAGCAGGCGCGCGCCGATATCGCCCGTGCATTTGAAGATGCAGTGGTCGATACCTTAATGATTAAGTGCAAACGTGCGCTGGAGCAAACCGGCTTTAAACGCCTGGTGATCGCCGGTGGTGTGAGTGCGAACCGCACGCTGCGTGAGCGTATGGCTGAAATGATGCAGAAGCGCGGTGGTGAGGTGTTCTACGCCCGTCCGGAATTCTGTACGGATAACGGTGCCATGATTGCCTATGCGGGTCTGGTGCGGCTGAAAGGCGGAACGCGCGGTGAACTGGGCGTCAGCGTAAGGCCTCGCTGGCCACTGGCAGAACTGCCCGCCATCTAAAACGAAAAAACCGGCTTCGCGCCGGTTTTTTTATTTCTTCTTCTTCCGCTTCCAGATCTTGTTTTCCTGACCGCGCCACAGACGCTGAATATTGTCGTGGTGGCGCAGCAGAATCAAACAGGAGAGCATGGAGACTGGGAAAGTGAATTGGGGTTTGAACCACCACACATAGAACGGGGCGATCAGCGCACTCACAATCGCGCCTAATGAAGAGTAGCCACTCAGCAGCACCGTCAGCAACCAGGTGCCGGTCATTAATCCCGTCAAATCCCAGCCAATTGGCGCAATCGCACCGAACGCCGTTGCCACACCTTTACCGCCACGAAAACGGAAGAACACCGGATAGATATGGCCGAGGCAGGCAGCAATCGCCGTTAAGCCGAGATACATTGGTGTGACGTGCAACAGGTAAGCGATCCACACCGGGACCATACCTTTAGCAACGTCGAAAATCAGGACCGCAGCGGCAGCGGCTTTGCCACCAATACGCAACACGTTGGTCGCACCGGGGTTGCCGGAGCCAGCGGTACGCGGATCGGGTAAACGCGCGAGTTTACAAACCAGAATGGCGCTGGAAATCGAGCCGCAAAGATACGCGAAAATAATCATACCAAGCGCGATAGCACTCATAGCTTCGTACCGTTCCTTTTGGGTCGTTTTGTTCTCGATAAGCGTGGATAATACGCATAATCCGCCGGAAGTGGTATCCGGCATAGCCAAAAACAGAGACTGACATCATGGATATCGTATTTATAGAACAACTCACCGTGTTCACCACGATTGGCGTTTACGACTGGGAGCAGGGTATGCAGCAGAAGCTGGTGCTCGATGTCGAAATGGCGTGGGACAACCGTCGTGCGGCGATTAGCGACGATGTGAATGACTGTTTGAGCTACGCAGATGTCACTGAAGTCATTCTCAATCATCTACAGGGCCAACGTTTTGCTTTGGTGGAACGCGTGGCGGAAGAAATTGCCGATCTGTTGATGAATCGTTTCAAAACGCCAGGTGTGCGCATTAAGGTCGGAAAACCAGGCGCAGTGGCCCAGGCTGCGACGGTTGGCGTGCGTATCGAGCGCGGGACTATTCCTAAATAAACCCTCCGTGATTGCCATCACAATGAAACCAAACCAAATTATGGTGTGTCTCAGTTGAGGCCGTTGCGCTATCGGACGCGAAGTGACCGATTTTCTTAAGGTTTCCTTCAGCGTGGCGCAGGCATAATTTTAGGCGGTAGCATCTTGCGACCGCCTTTTTACTGTTTAAAACGGATAGAGGAAAATTTTGATGGCAGATATTCATCAGCTTTGGGTCGCTGCAATCCTGGGGGTTGTGGAAGGCCTCACGGAATTCCTGCCGGTCTCTTCTACGGGCCATATGATTATTGTTGGCCACCTGCTGGGTTTTGAAGGGCAAACCGCCGAAACCTTCGAAGTGGTGATTCAGCTGGGTTCGATTCTGGCTGTGGTGGTGATGTTCTGGCGTCGCCTGTTTGGACTGATTGGTATTCACTTCGGCAAGGAGCCGCATGAAGGCACGGGAACCGGCAAACTGACACTGATTCACATCTTGTTAGGCATGGTGCCAGCGGTGGTGATTGGTCTGCTGTTACACGATCAAATCAAAAGCCTGTTTAATCCGATTAACGTGATGTACGCGCTGGTGGTCGGTGGCGTGCTGTTGCTGGTAGCGGAATATTTCAAACCGAAGCAGCCAAAAGCCGTCGGCATTGACGATATCACCTATCGTCAGGCGTTTATGATTGGCTGCTTCCAGTGTCTGGCGCTGTGGCCGGGCTTCTCGCGTTCAGGTGCCACCATTTCGGGCGGCATGCTGATGGGCGTGAGCCGCTATGCTGCTTCTGAGTTCTCATTCATCCTGGCGGTGCCGATGATGATGGGTGCTACGGTATTAGATCTCTACAAGAGCATGGGCTTCCTGACGGTGCAGGATTTCCCGATGTTTGCCGTCGGCTTTGTGACCGCCTTTGTGGTGGCACTGCTGGCGATCAAAATTTTCCTCGAATTGATTAAGCGTATCTCGTTTGTTTCGTTCGCTATCTATCGCTTCATCGTGGCGGCGGCAGTTTACGCTATCTTCATGTAAGCGCGGCGTGCGGCCAGTTATGCTGGCCGCACGTTGATCAATCCCTCCTGCACGGCAATCACCCGACGACGCGTCAACTCCTCCCGTACCGCTGGGCCTTTAAAGCCCGCAGCGACCACATCCTTGGTTGGCACCGCCTGAGACAATGCAAACGCCTGGCGCAGATAATCCCCTTGTGGATAAGCCATGCTTTCCATTCCGGTGCGACCACGTGCATCGGCTTCGCTGGTTAGCACCATCTTCTCCACGCGATCGGGCTTACGCCACGCATCAATGCGATCAAACAGAGCCACCAATGACTCTGCGGACTGACGTTCAATGGTGTGAACGATATCGTGGAATTCGGTGACGATCAGTGCCAGATCGCGTACCTGATTGGGCACGCGCAACCGCTGGCACAGCGCTTCGACAATCGGTACGCCGGCTAAACCGTGACCATGATGGCTTGGCCATTTCTCCGGTGGCGTGAGCGCTTTACCGACATCGTGGAACAGCGTGGCAAAACGCACGTCGAGCTGATCAGAGAGCGCAGCAGACATGGTCAGCGTCATCAACGCGTGCACGCCGGTATCAATCTCCGGATGCCATTTGATTGGCGCTGGAATGCCGTACAGATTATCCAGCTCAGGGAACAGCACCTGCAATGCGCCACAGTCACGCAATACCTGAAAATAGACCTGCGGATTGCGTGTTAGCAGCGCCTTCTCGGTCTCCTTCCACACGCGCTCGGCGGTGAGGTCAGCCAGCTCGCCGCTCTCTGCCATCTCACGCATAAAGGCTTGGGTTTCATCAGCGACACGGAAATTGAGATGGGCAAAGCGGGCAGCAAAACGCGCCACGCGCAGTACACGCAGCGGATCTTCATTGAATGCCGCAGAGACATGGCGCAGCGTGCGCTTTGCCAGATCCTGTTGACCATGATAAGGGTCGATTAAGCTGCCATCGTCAGCCTGCGCAATGGCATTGATCGTCAAATCGCGGCGCTGTAAATCTTGCTCAAGCGTGACATCCGGGGCGAACTGAGTCACAAAGCCGGTATAACCCTTGCCGTTTTTACGCTCGGTGCGCGCCAGTGCATACTCTTCGCGGCTGCGAGGATGTAAAAAAACCGGAAAGTCACGGCCAACCTGCTGGTAACCCTGTTCCAGCATATTGTCAGGCGTGGCGCCGACAACGACCCAATCTCTATCTTTTACCGGCAAGCGCAGTAAGGCATCACGCACTGCGCCACCGACCAGAAACGTCTTCACTCAACTACTCCAGAGGCAATGTAATCTGCGCGCCGTGCACGCATGTTGCGTTATTGTTGCATACTTTGGTTAAAAATCGGGCACGCCAAAAGGGGCATCTTACGATCCCCTGAAAGAAAACGACAAATCGATGTGGCGGTTTAGTTCATCCAGCGATCGTTTTTCTTGCGGCGCGGCACCATATGCGGCAACACCAAACCGAGCAATAAGCCTACACCCAGCACGCCACCGCCATACATGAACCACTGCATGATGATGGTGCGCTGTTTGTCATCCAGCTGGACGTTAGCGGCGCTGACTTTCTTTTGAGCGACAATCAGCTCATTTTTCAATTTCTGATTCTCGGCTTTCAGGCCATCAATCGTGCCATCGCTGTTAGCCACTTTGTTTTGCATTTCAGAAGTGCGCTGGTTCCAGCTGTTGTCGATGTTCCCTAACTTGGCGGTCAAATCTTTGACCTGCTGCTCAAGTTGCGGCACGCGAGTGCGCAAGCTGGGTTCAGCACTGAGCTGTGACAAGGGTATCCAGTTGGTCTTACCTTCAGCATCACGGATCTGGCCGTATTGGGAATCGTTGTTGACTTGCAACAAGGTGACTTCCTCTCCGGCATTCAGCTTGCCAATCAGACGATACTGATCGCCTGGACCGCTGCGTACCCAAGTGGATAATTCGTCGGAGATGTAACGCTTTTCGTCAGCAGCATGGACGGGGGCGATGGCGCTAAAAGCCAGCAAAGAAAGGGCAGCAAGAGTGATTTTTTTCATTCGATATCGTTTTTTCTTAATGGCGTAAAATTACCGGCACAGTCTGGGGACGCTTCTCAAAAATCTGAATGAGAACTATCCTGGTCTCAATCCAATGCGAAAAGGGTCGTAAAAGCACAAGAAAGCGGAGACAGCGGGCTTCCGGTGCATTACTCTTCGCCAGATTAAACTCGTAAGTGCCAGCAGCGTATTGAATAAAAAATTATGACCATCGAAATCGAATTAAAGTTCATTGCCACACCCCAAGCCGCCGAAAAACTCGGTGAAAAGCTTGCCGTTTGGCCACATCAGCACTTCGCCGCGCGCGAATTGACCAACATCTATTTTGAGACCGATGACAACCAGCTACGTCGCTGGGACATGGGCCTGCGCATTCGTGGCGTTGATCAACGTTATGAAATGACGCTGAAAGCCGCCGGTAAAACGGTAGGCGGTCTACACCAGCGGCCTGAATACAATGTCGATCTCACGGAACCTCAGCTGGATATCGCCCAGCTTCCAGCAGAAATCTGGCCCCAGGGCACCGACGTTGCCGCATTGCAGCAGCGTTTGCAGCCGCTATTCAGCACCCACTTCCAGCGTGAAGCCTGGCTGGTTCAGTTTGGTGAGAGCGAAATTGAAGTCGCTTTCGACCGTGGTGAAGTCGCTGCAGGTGAGCTGACCGAACCGCTGTATGAAGTTGAGTTGGAACTGAAAAGTGGACAGCGCGCCGACATGCTCAACTTTGCGGAAGCCTTAATGACCACGGGCGGCCTACGTCTTGGCAGTCTGAGTAAAGCGGCAAGAGGCTATCAGCTGGCGCAGGGCAATCCTGAACGCCCGCTGCGTGCACTCCCTCTGCAAAGAATCGCCGCAAAAGCCACCGTGGAGCAGGGGATGGTGAACGCCATGACCGTCGCGATGAATCAATGGCAGTACCATGAAGAAGTGTGGCTGCGCGGCAATCAGGATGCAAAAGAGGCTGTCGTTGAAGCACTCGAAACGCTGCGCCAGGCGTTCTCACTGTTTGGTGCCTTAGTACCGCGTAAGGCAAGCAGTGATTTGCGTCAGAAACTGACGCAGCTGGATGAGTTGCTGGCTGATACTGAAATCGAGGCTGAAACGGCCTGTTTTTCGGCGATCTCTGTCGAGGCTCAGTTAGCACTCACTCACTGGTTGGTAGAGTCACAGTGGCACAACTGGCTTGATGACAAGAACAAAAGTAAGTTGCAGGGATCGTTCAAGCGATTCAGTGACATCATGCTTAGCCGCATTGCCGCCGACCTGAGAGAGACTTTTGTCGATGTGCAGCTGTTCAATGAATTCCAGGACAAATTGACGCGTCTGAATCGCCAACTGCTGGCGGTGCATCTGCTCGCTGGGGCCTATCCCGCCGAAGAGGTGAATATCTGGTTGTCTGGCTGGCAGGAGTTGCAGCATGCAATTCGCATCCAGCAAGAGCGCGGATTGCTGCAGCTGGTTAACCTGGCCATTCGGCCATCGCCGTTCTGGCTGAATAGCGGAGTGAAACGCTAGGCCCGACGCACACATAAATCAGGGAGGGGAGATGTTGTTACCGTTACCGGCGCTGATGCAGGCGCAATTAGCTATTGTGGCAGAGCGGTTGAATACGCCGCCGTCAGCGTTTACGCCAGAACAGGCGGGTGCGCTGACCTTTAGTGACTTTGTGGTTGATAACCTGCAGCAGCACCCGGAGTGGTGGCAACAACTCCAACAGCAACCGCCCGCACCTGATGAGTGGCAGCACTATGCAAGCTGGCTAACTCAGGTGCTGGTGGGTGTGGATAATGAAAACGCTCTGATGCGTGAGCTACGCCTGTTTCGTCGTCATATGCTGGTGCGTATTGCCTGGATGCAGGCGCTGCAACACGCCAGTACTGAACAGAGTCTGACGCAACTCAGCACGCTGGCTGAAATACTTATCGCCGCTGCGCGTGACTGGGTGTGGCAGGATTGTAGCCGTGATTTTGGCACCCCTTGTAATGAAGCGGGCGAAGCGCAGCCTATGTTGATTCTCGGCATGGGCAAACTGGGAGGAGGCGAACTCAATTTCTCTTCCGATATCGACCTGATTTTTGCCTGGCCAGAAAATGGTGTGACAAAAGGGGGAAGGCGCGAACTCGATAACGCCCAGTTCTTCACCCGTATGGGCCAGCGCCTGATTAAAGTGCTGGATCAGCCGACCATCGATGGCTTTGTCTATCGTGTGGATATGCGTCTGCGTCCCTTTGGTGACAGTGGTCCATTGGTACTGAGCTTTGCGGCGCTGGAAGACTATTATCAGGAGCAGGGCCGCGACTGGGAACGCTACGCGATGGTGAAAGCGCGGCTGATGGGAGATGACCACGGCCACTGGAGCCAGGAATTGCAGCAGATGCTGCGCCCCTTCGTGTATCGTCGCTACATCGACTTCAGTGTGATCCAGTCACTGCGAAATATGAAAGGCATGATTGCCCGTGAAGTGCGTCGGCGCGGTTTGAAGGACAACATCAAACTCGGTGCGGGCGGCATTCGCGAAACCGAATTCATCGTGCAGGTCTTTCAGTTAATCCGTGGTGGACGTGAGCGCTCACTACAGCTTCGTTCTTTGCTGCCAACGCTCAAGGCGATTGGTGAGCTGTCTTTATTGACTCCTCAACAGATTGAACATCTGCGAGCCGCTTACCTGTTCTTGCGTAGGTTGGAAAACTTGCTGCAAAGCATTAACGACGAACAGACACAAACGCTGCCAGAAAACCCACTCGACCGTCAACGTTTGGCGTGGGCGATGGGCTTCTCTGACTGGAACGCCCTCATGGAGCAGCTTGAGCTGCAAATGGCGGGTGTGCGCAGTATCTTTGATGAGCTGATCGGCGATGATGCGCCGGATGTGGATGACCAACCTCAGTTGGTTGAATTTGCGGGTCTGTGGCAAGACACCCTGGAGGAGAACGACCTGATTCCCGTGGTGCCGCAGTTGGATGAAACGCAGCGCCACGCGCTCTTTAACGCGTTAAACAATTTCCGTCAGGATGTCAGTCGCCGCACGATTGGCCCGCGCGGGCGCTTAGCACTCGATCAATTGATGCCGCGCTTGCTCAGTGAAGTGTGTCCACGTGAAGATGCGGATCTGGTGCTGGGTCGTCTGACACCTCTCTTGCTGGGTGTGCTGACGCGCAGTACCTATCTGGAACTGTTGACGGAATATCACGGTGCGTTACGCCATCTCATCCGTCTTTGTGCCGCTTCGCCGATGATTGCCAGCCAACTGGCACGCCATCCGTTGCTGCTGGATGAACTGCTCGATCCTGCCACGCTGTACCAACCCACTGCCACCGATGCTTATCGTGATGAATTACGCCAGTATCTGCTGCGTATCCCTACCGACGATGAAGAGCAGCAGCTGGAAGCACTACGCCAGTTTAAGCAGGCGCAGCATTTACGCATCGCGGCTGCGGATATCGCTGAAACGCTACCGGTGATGAAAGTGAGTGATCACTTAACCTGGCTGGCCGAAGCCATCATTGAGTCGGTGGTACAGCAGGCGTGGCAGATGATGGTGCAGCGCTACGGCCGTCCTTCGCATCTCACCAGTGACAGCGAGCGCGGCTTTGCCGTGATCGGCTATGGCAAGCTGGGCGGTTGGGAATTGGGTTACAGCTCTGACCTTGATTTGGTCTTCCTACATGATTGCCCGGATGATGCGGAAACTACTGGTGAGCGGGTAATTGATGGCCGCCAGTTCTACCTGCGTCTGGCGCAGCGCGTGATGCATCTGTTCAGCACGCGGACCTCGTCCGGTATTTTGTATGAAGTTGATGCGCGTCTGCGTCCGTCTGGCGCGGCGGGAATGCTGGTGAGCACTTTTGCTGCATTCGACGAATATCAACGCAGCGAAGCCTGGACTTGGGAACATCAGGCATTGGTGCGCGCGCGTATTGTGTTTGGCGAGCCAGCACTCTGCGAGCGCTTCAATGAGATCCGTCGCGGCATTCTCTCTCTGCCGCGTGAACATCATACGCTGAGGAAGGAAGTGCGTGAGATGCGAGAGAAAATGCGTGCGCATCTCAGCAATAAACATAAAGGGCGCTGGGAAATAAAGACCGATGAGGGCGGTATCACCGATATTGAATTCATCGCGCAATATCTTGTCCTAGGATACGCGGCCGACCAGCCCGCTCTGACGCGTTGGTCAGACAATGTGCGAATTTTCGAGCTGATGGCGCGTCAGGAAATCATGGATGCAGAGGAAGCGCAGGCGCTAACACATGCTTACGTGACCTTGCGCGATGCGCTACACCATTTAGCGTTGCAAGAGTTGCCGGGGCACGTTGCACCAGAATCTTTTGCCACCGAGCGAGCCGTCGTGCATGACAGCTGGCAACGCTGGCTGGCCGCTACCGAATCTGATGGCGTGGAGTAAGTGAGCCGACAGGCTTTTATGCTACTATCCGCGCATTATTTTGACCGAAGTCTGGAGTCTCTGGAATGAAAGTAACGCTGCCCGCTTTTGGCAAAGCTGCTGTGCTGGTTGTTGGCGATGTGATGTTGGATCGCTACTGGTATGGGCCGACAAGCCGTATCTCACCTGAAGCCCCAGTGCCAGTGGTGAAAGTCGATACGATCGAGGAACGTCCGGGCGGCGCGGCAAACGTCGCAATGAACATTGCTGCGCTTGGTGCGGTATCGCGTTTAATCGGCCTGACCGGTGAAGACGATGCGGCACGTGTGTTGAGCGAAACGCTGGAGAAGGTGAAGGTCGACTGCGATTTTGTTGCCGTGAAAAGTCATCCTACCATCACCAAATTGCGCGTGTTATCGCGTAACCAGCAGCTGATTCGTCTCGATTTTGAAGAAGGCTTTGAGCAGGTCGATCCGCAGCCGATCCACGATCGTATGCGTCAATCGCTGGCACAGGCCGGTGCGCTGGTGCTGTCAGACTACGCGAAAGGTGCACTGAGCAGTGTGGAAACCATGATTCAGCTGGCGCGTGAAGCCAAGGTTCCCGTGTTGATCGACCCAAAAGGAACGGACTTTGAACGCTATCGCGGCGCAACCTTGCTGACGCCTAATCTGTCTGAGTTCGAGGCGGTGGTCGGCAAGTGTAAAACGGTCGAAGAGATTGTCAGCCGTGGTATGCAGCTGATCGCTGATTACGATCTCTCTGCACTGTTAGTTACCCGCTCAGAAAACGGCATGACGTTGCTGCAACCGGGTAAAGAGCCACTGCATCTGCCCACTCAGGCGCAGGAAGTGTATGACGTTACCGGTGCTGGCGATACCGTTATTGGAGTGCTTGCGGCCGTGCTGGCAGCCGGAGATAGCCTGGAAGAAGCTTGCTTCCTGGCGAATGCGGCGGCGGGCGTGGTTGTGGGTAAACTGGGTACGTCAACGGTCAGCACTGTTGAGCTGGAGAACGCTATTCACGCCCGTCCGGAAACGGGATTTGGTGTGATGACCGAATCCGAACTGAAAACGGCCGTGGCCATGGCGCGTCAGCGTGGCGAAAAAGTGGTGATGACCAATGGTGTTTTCGACATTCTGCATGCTGGCCACGTTTCCTACCTGGCGAATGCACGTAAGCTGGGCGATCGTTTGATCGTTGCCGTTAACAGTGATGCATCCACTAAGCGTCTGAAAGGTGAAACGCGTCCGGTTAACCCGCAGGAAAACCGAATGATTGTGCTAGGGGCGCTGGAAGCGGTTGACTGGGTAGTGTTGTTTGAAGAGGACACGCCACAACGTTTGATCGCTGAAGTGTTGCCGGACCTGCTGGTGAAAGGCGGGGATTATAAGCCAGAAGATATCGCGGGCAGTAAAGAGGTCTGGGCGAATGGCGGTGACGTGCGCGTGCTGAACTTTGAAGACGGTATCTCAACCACCAATATCATCAAGACGATTCGCAGCCATTAATGAAAAACGTAGCGGCGCAATTTATTGCGTATCTTGCAGCCAGATCAATGCCTGACAGATGCACGATAAATCGTGCCGCTACGAATCATTTTTCATTGCAGCACCACAGGTGACTCCAAGCCATCTTCGCTTGAGCGCACCGCGTTACGCCTTCTAAGCCCTTACTGCGGAGTATCGATTTTACCCGCTGGGTCTGGCGTCACCACTGCTGGAGCCGGTGCGGCAGGGCTCTCGCTCTCCAGTTTTGCCAGACGTTGTTCCAACGCGGCCAGCTTCTCACGTGTACGCAGCAACACCTGCGTCTGTACATCAAACTCTTCACGATTAACCAGATCCATGCGGGTTAATTGCGCCTGCAATACCTGACGAATTTTCTTTTCGACATCGTCGCCAAAGTCGCGAATCCCTTTTGGCATGGCTTCATGTACCTGGCGAGCCAGTTGTTCAATTTTTTTCGTGTCGATCATGGTAATTTCCTGGTTGCAGTGGCTGATAACAGCGCGTGTTCCGACTCAACAAACGTTAAGTGTAATGCCAGAAACGAAAAGGTTAAACCTGAAATCCGTAACGCAGGAAATGCAAAAGCATTTGCGCCTTTGTCGATTGCCCGTGCAGATGATTGGCGTTATAGTGACCTCGCTTATTCTCAGGGCGGGGCGAAATTCCCCACCGGCGGTAAATCAGCTTCGGCTGAAAGCCCGCGAGCGCTTTCGCTGCAAAGTGAAAGGTCAGCAGACCCGGTGTAATTCCGGGGCCGACGGTTAGAGTCCGGATGGGAGAGGGTAACGACATCAGCCGGGCTTACGCCCGCGTCACGTTTTTGCCATGTGTATTTTTTGCGCACTCCTAAGCACGCCCTGGTTCTGGTAACTCATATATTTTTTATAAGGTTTTTTACCATGAATCAGACGCTTCTTTCTGAATTTGGCACGCCGGAACAGCGTGTAGAACGCGCCATTAATGCGCTGCGTAACGGTCGCGGTGTAATGGTGCTCGACGATGAAAATCGTGAAAACGAAGGCGATATGATCTTTGCCGCCGAAACCATGACTGTTGAGCAGATGGCTCTGACCATTCGCCACGGTAGCGGGATTGTCTGCCTGTGTATCACTGAAGAGCGCCGCCAGCAGCTGGATCTGCCAATGATGGTAGAAACCAATACCAGCTCATATGGCACGGGTTTCACCGTGACCATTGAAGCGGCAGCCGGTGTGACCACCGGTGTATCTGCAGCCGATCGTATCACCACCATTCGTGCTGCTATCGCTGATGACGCTAAGCCGAGCGATCTCAATCGCCCTGGCCACGTTTTCCCACTGCGCGCTCGTGAAGGCGGCGTGCTGACTCGCGGTGGCCACACTGAAGCCACTATCGATTTGGTAACGCTGGCTGGATTTAAATCGGCAGGTGTACTGTGTGAACTCACCAACGACGATGGCAGTATGGCGCATGCTCCGGAAGCGATTGTCTTTGCGAAACAACACGATATGCCGGTTGTGACGATTGAAGATCTGGTGGCTTATCGCCGCGAGCACGAAACGCGCCAGGCAAGTTAAGCCGATAAATCGCATTAAGCTGCTGGTTCAACCTTCGTTCGGTCGCCAAAGTGGCGACCTGACAATGACTTAATGCGATTTTCTGTCGTTCTTTTTATCCCTTCCATCGCCTCAATCTTATTTAAATTCTTATTCAAATTCTCTGATAGAGAACATCATAGTTATCAGCGTTAATCCCGGCACGAAAGCGAGTATCGTAGCGACTAATAAAGCGACACTTTCGTCAGAGGAACCCTCATGAGCCACAACCGTATGCCCGCCCTGTTTTTAGGTCATGGCAGCCCGATGAACGTACTGGAAGACAACCCCTATACCCGCGCATGGCAGCATTTGGGTGCAACATTGCCGCGTCCACGCGCTATCCTGGCGGTGTCGGCGCACTGGTACACGCGTGGCACGGCGGTGACGGCAATGAACAATCCGCGCACCATTCATGATTTCGGCGGTTTTCCGCAGGCGCTGTTTGATGTGCGTTATCCAGCACCCGGATCGCCAGCGTTAGCGCAGCAAGTTATCGACCTGCTGGCGCCGATTGACGTCCATGCCGATCAGGAGTGGGGATTCGACCACGGCTCATGGGGCGTGCTGGCAAAAATGTATCCGGAAGCCGACATTCCCGTGGTGCAGCTAAGTATTGATGCGACTCAACCGGCTGAATGGCATTACGAATTAGGCCGTAAACTCGCATCGTTGCGTGATGAAGGCGTGATGATAGTGGCGAGCGGTAATGTGGTGCATAACTTGCGGATGTTGCGCTGGCAGGGTGCTGCTACAACCTATCCATGGGCTGAAAGCTTCAATGAATTCGTACGCGAAAATCTGGGCTTTGCAGGGGCTGCGGCAGATCATCCGTTAGTGAATTACTTGCAGCACGAAGGCGCAGAGATGTCGAACCCGACGCCTGAGCACTATCTGCCGCTGCTGTATATTCTCGGGGCACGCGCAGACGATGAGCAGATTAGCATTCCGATTGAAGGAATGGAGATGGGCGCGATCAGTATGATGTCCGTGCAGGTCAGCTAAATCGAGGCCACCCGAGTGATGCGGGTGGCTCCGCGTTTTATTCAATAAAGGTGTGCGGGTAAAAGCGAGACAGATCCTGAGTGATCAGTTCGCGATCTTCACGGATACCAATACCGGCGGGTTGATCGTCAATCAGCCAGCTACCAATTAGGGTATAGCTGTCGCCAAATTTCGGCAGTTGGTAGAACTGCTGAATTATCATCCCTTCTTCGCCATACGGGCCGTCAGCACGTGCAATTTCCTGACCATTTTCGATAATGCGAATATTCGCACCCTCACGTGAAAACAGCGGTTTCACCACGAACTTGTCCATTTGCGGGGCATTTTTGTCATCAGCAAAATAGGCGGGCAGTAAGTTAGGATGATTAGGGAACATCTCCCACAGCAGTGGCAGCAGGGCTTTGTTGGAAATAATGCTCTTCCAGGCGGGCTCTAACCAGCGCACACCGGCATCTGCCAGCTTAGTGGAGAACACCTCGCGCAGCATGAATTCCCATGGATAGAGTTTGAACAGGTTGCTGATCACCTGATCTTGCGGATCGGTGAACTGCCCTTTCTCGCCCAAACCGATCTCATCGATATACAGGAACTCATTGGCCAAGCCAGCTTCAGTGGCGCAATCCTGCATGTACTGTACAGTGGCACGATCTTCCTCAGTATCACGACAGCAGGCGAAGTGCAGCAGATTAAAACCGTGCTGCTGATGCAGCGCAGCAAAGCGTTCGATCAGCTTTTCTTGCAGGCTATTGAACTGGTCGCTGCCCTGCGGCAGATTGCCTGCCTTGATTTGATCTTCCAGCCAGATCCATTGAAAGAACGCGGCTTCATACAGCGATGTCGGCGTATCCGCGTTATTCTCCAGCAGCTTGGCATCACCTTTGCCATCCCAGGCTAAATCAAGACGGGAGTAAAGCGAGGGCTGGCGTAATTTCCATGAGTCGCGCACGAAATCCCAAGTGTGCTTAGGGATGCAAAAGCGGGCGAGCAGAGCATCACTGTTCACCACTTTTTCCACGGCCTGCAAGCACATCTGGTGCAATTCGGCGGTGGTATCTTCCAGTTGCTCAATCTGGGCCAGCGTAAACTGATAGTACGCATCTTCACACCAGTAAGGCTCGCCATACATGGTGTGAAACTGGAAACCGTATTCGTTGGCCTTATCGCGCCAGTCCGGGCGTTCGCTGATGGCAATACGTTGCATACTGCGGCTTAGCCTCCCATTGAGCGGCTGCTGCCAGTGCTGCTGCGGGTGGTGCCGGTGGCACTGCTGCGTTGCATCGTATTTTGCTTCGCGACGGTCTCACCAAATCCACCACGGGTAATCGTGGACGTGGTGGCCGGTTTTGGTGCCATAGCGGATTTCGGTACGTTCATGCTGCGACCAGAGGCTGCGGTACCGTAATTTTTGCCCGAAGCATCAACAAACTGACCGTTTGCCGGGCTGTTAGGGGTTTTTGGCGAGAACAGTGGCTGTTGTGCAAAGCCTGCACCACCGCCCATCATGCGGCCCATCATATAACCGGCCATCAGCGGCATCCAGAAGCTGCCACTTTGCTGCGCTTCCGCGTTATTCGTGGTGCCAACACCTGCCTGAGCCGGTGTCTGCTGGCACTGGTTTTCACCAAACTCAGCGACACAATCTTCACGGGTCGCATATTTTGGCGCGGTGCGTTCGGCCTCTTTCTTCGCGTCATTGTACGCCGTGGTGCATTGCGCACTCTGGCTTGGATTGGCTTTTGCACAATCATCCGCGTTTTTGATACATCGAGACCGTTTCATCGCTCTGTTCGCAGCCTGCCAGCATAAACACTGCGGTGACCGCGAGTGCAACTGGCGTTAAATGGCGTGCCTGCCAGCTTTTACGAAAAGCGGCATGACGAATATTTTTAGTCCGTTTCATTATTTTCATCCTGTGCCCAAAGGTGGGGCTTAGGATAGGTGATGAGGGGGGGAAATTGAAGCGACTCGCCTGATGGCTGGGGGATCTTTACGTTGTTATACGTTTGAATGCGAAAGGGGCCGCAAGCGGCCCCTTAAGGGATTAATTACCGAATGGATTTCCGCTACTGTGTGCGGCAGCCGGACGCGCTTTCGCAGCGGCTGACGGCGCAGTAGATTGCGGACCATTATTGACTCGTGCAGCCTGCTGGCTATTTTCCGGCGCGACCACTTCTGGTGAGGTGGTGATCTCTTTGCCCAGAGAACTGTTTAACAGCTGCAGATCCTGCTCATTCAGCGTACCCAGAGCGTATTTGATGTTCAGCTGGTTGATCAGGTAGCTGTAACGCGCATCAGAAAGCTGCTGTTTGGAGTTATACAGCGTGGTGGTGGCATCCAGCACATCAACGATGGTACGTGTACCGACCTGATAGCCCGCTTCCATCGCATCTAATGAGCTTTGGGCAGACACCACGGCCTGTTTGTAAGCATCGATGCTACTGATAGACGCGTTAACGTTGTTGAACGAAGAACGCACGGTCTGGATCGCACTGCGATGTGCCCCTTCCAACTGCTCGCTGGCGGCTACAAAGTTGTACTGCGCCTGTTTCACCTGCGAGGTCACTGAACCACCGCTGTAGAGTGGCATGGAGAAGCTCAGGCCAACCTGGTTAGAACCGGTGATGGAATCCGTGGTACCTGAACTCTGGTTAGCGCGGCTGCCGCCGTATTTGCTGTTTGACACGCCTGTTGAAGCGGTCAGACCCAGCGTTGGCATATGGCCGGTTTCAGCAGAACGAATCTGTTCACGGGCTAAATCCTGGCTCAAACGTGCAGACAACAGGTTCAGGTTGCGGCTTTCAGCTTGTTTCAGCAATGCTGCTACGGCATCAGGACGTGCAGTTTTGAAGCGATCGATATTCAGTGAGGCCAGCGCCAGATAATCCATACCGGTAATCTGACGCAGTGATTCCACCGCGTTATCGAGGTTATTACGTGCGGTCACTTCGCTAGCCAAAACGCTGTCATATTGCGCACGGGCGTTTTTGCACGTCAGTGATCGCGACCAAGCCAACGTTAAAACGCTGAGTGGTTTGGTCCAGTTCACGGTAGATCGATTGTTTCTGTGCTTCCGTGTAAGAAAGCGTATCAATCGCCTTCAATACGTTGAAATAGGCGGTTGCGGTATTCAGAATCAGATCCTGCTGAGCAACCTGATAGGTGACGTCCTGAATCCCGGCGGTTTTTTCCTGCAACGACAGCGCGCGCCATTTCGACATGTCGAAAATAGTTTGAGTTAATTGCAGAGAAGCGCTGGTCGTGTTGGAATGGAGACCGCTGCTGTCACGGTAACCGTTGTTATAGGTATAATCTGCGCCCAAGCCTAACTGCGGCAATAATGGACTACGCGCTTCATTAATTTTCTCAAAGGCGGCATCGCGGTCAGCGGCAGAAGCACGCAGATCCGGGTTGCTCAGGCGCGCCTGCTGGTAGACCTGCAGCAGGTTCTCTGCCTGGCTGGCAAGGCTGAATCCGCCCAAGCTCAGTCCAATAAAAAGTGGGAGCAGTTTTTTCATTTGCATTCCTTTTGATGCAGCAAATTGCACTGGTAGTGCTGCAGGTAAGCCAAAAAATAATCGCCGATTCTACAGAGGCGGCATGACAGATAAGTTGGCTGAACGTGCCTTCTCCCCCTAATTTACGTAAATAATTCAGAAAGAACCACTCGGACGGAGCACTAGGGTTGGCTTTTCTTCGCTCCATCCCAATCTGCATAAGGAACCAGATGATGGCGGGTGAAAAAAAATCCCCTGTGACTTTCACAAAAAACGATGTAGAAATTATTGCACGAGAAACACGCTACGATGGTTTTTTTTCCATTGTCAGCTACCGTTTCCGCCACCGCCGCTTTGATGGCGAGATGAGCGGTGAAGTGGTGCGCGAAGTTTTTGAGCGCGGACACGCCGCCGTGCTGCTACCCTATGATCCCTTACGAGACGAAGTGGTGCTGATCGAACAGATCCGCATCCCGGCTTTTGATTCCAGCCCAACGCCCTGGTTGCTGGAAATGGTGGCCGGCATCATCGAGCCGGGTGAAACCCCGGAAGACGTGGCGCGACGTGAAGCAGTAGAAGAAGCGGGCCTCAAGGTTGGCCGCGTGAAACCGATAGTGAATTACTTAGCCAGCCCCGGCGGAACATCTGAACGTTTGTCGGTGCTGGTGGGCGAAGTGGATGCCAGCCTGGCAGAAGGAAATCACGGGCTGGAGGAAGAGAATGAGGATATTCTTGTCCATGTGGTCAGCCGCGAACAGGCTTATCGCTGGGTGGAAGAGGGGATTATCGATAACGCGGCATCTGTCATCGCCTTGCAATGGCTGGCGTTGCACCATGAGAAACTACGACAAGAGTGGAAGCTAAAATGAAACAGCGCTATACCCCTGACTTTCCCGAAATGATGCGTCTGTGCGAAACCAATTTCGCCCAGCTGCGTCGCCTGTTGCCTCGTAATGATGAGGCAGGCGCATCGGTTGTCTATCAGGTGAACGGCGCCAGTTATCAGCTCACCATCCAAGAGTCGACGCGTTACACCACGCTGGTAGAAGTTCGCCAGGTGGCCCCTGCGGTCAGTTACTGGAGCCTACCCTCCATGTCGGTACGGCTATATCATGATGCGATGGTCGCTGAAGTGTGTTCCACTCAGCAGATCTATCGTTTCAAAGCGCGCTATGATTATCCTAATAAAAAACTGCATCAGCGCGATGAAAAACATCAAATTAACCAGTTCCTTGCGGATTGGTTGAGATATTGTCTGGCGCACGGCGCTGTGGCGGTGCCGGTTTGTTGATAGCGTATATGGCGTGGAGATAAAGGAAACGCTTTGGATAGCCTGCTCACTCTTCCTGCGGCAAATGGGGCCGATATCAGGATTTTACAAATCACGGATACCCATCTTTTTGCAGGAAAACATCAATCGCTGCTTGGGGTAAATACCTGGTCGAGTTTTGATGCGGTGCTGGACGCCATCATGGCGCAACAGCGCGATTACGATCTGACTATCGCCACTGGCGATCTCGCCCAGGATCACACCGTCGAAGCTTATCAGCACTTTGTTGCGGGCATTACACGTCTGCCGAAACCCTGTGTCTGGTTGCCAGGCAACCACGATTTCCAGCCTGCCATGGTCGATACGCTGGCCGATGCAGGGATTGCCGCTGATAAACACGTTTTATTGGGCGAACATTGGCAAATGGTGTTGCTGGATAGTCAGGTATTTGGTGTGCCGCATGGCATGTTGAGCGAATACCAACTGGAGTGGCTTGATATTGCGCTGCGCAAGCACCCTGAACGACATACGCTGGTGCTGCTACATCACCATCCGCTGGCGTCGGGCTGTACCTGGCTGGATCAACACAGCCTGCGCAATCCGCATCAGTTAGAGGCTGTGCTGCACCATTTCCCACGTGCGCGGAATCTGGTGTGCGGCCATATTCACCAGGAGCTGGATCTGGACTGGCATGGTCGCCGCGTGCTGACGTCACCCTCCACCTGTGTCCAGTTCAAACCGCATTGCACCAATTTCACCATTGATAATGTTGCACCGGGCTGGCGCTGGTTGACGCTGAAAGCCGATGGTTCACTGGAAACGGAAGTTAACCGTCTGCAAAGCGACATGTTCCGCCCCGATCTTGATTCTGAGGGCTATTAAACGATGGCGGCACTGATCTATCTGCATGGATTCAATAGTTCACCGCAATCGGCTAAAGCCACGCAGCTGCAACAATGGGTTAATGTGCATCATCCCCATATCAATGTGATGGTACCTCAACTTCCCACCTTTCCTGCAGAAGCGGCCAGTATGCTGGAAGAGTTGGTGATGCAGTACGCGGGCGAGCCCCTGGGCTTAGTCGGATCGTCGCTGGGTGGCTACTTTGCTACTTGGTTGTCACAATGTTTCATGCTGCCGGCGGTGGTCGTCAATCCGGCTGTGAAGCCCTTTGAACTGCTGGTGGATTATCTCGGCGAGAACCGTAATCCCTACACCGGCCAGCAATATGTGTTAGAGTCACGCCACATTTACGATCTGAAAGTCATGCAGATTGACCCTCTCGAAGCGCCCGATTTAATCTGGCTGCTGCAACAGACCGGCGATGAAGTGCTCGATTACCGCCAGGCGCTGGAATATTACAGCGCGTGCCGCCAGACGGTTGAAGAGGGTGGCAATCATGCCTATATCGGATTCGAACGCCATTTTGCGCAGATGATTGATTTCTTGGGATTAAACGTTCCCTGATTGCTGCGAGATGGGCCCCTATTCCTATTGCTAATCAGACAGTTACGATGAGCCAATCAAGTTATAATGCCGATGCCATTGAGGTCCTAACCGGCCTTGAACCGGTGCGTCGTCGTCCGGGAATGTACACCGATACCACGCGCCCAAACCATTTGGGCCAGGAAGTGATCGATAACAGCATCGATGAGGCGCTGGCAGGTCACGCCAAACGCGTGGAAGTCATACTTCATGCTGACCAGTCGCTGGAAGTCATCGATGACGGTCGCGGCATGCCGGTCGATATTCACCCAGAAGAGGGCGTGCCAGCGGTTGAGCTGATTCTCTGCCGACTGCATGCGGGCGGTAAATTCTCCAATAAAAACTATCAGTTCTCCGGCGGCCTGCATGGCGTGGGGATTTCTGTGGTTAACGCCCTGTCAAAACGAGTGGAAGTCACCGTACGTCGTAACGGCGAAGTGTATGACATCGCTTTCGAAAATGGCGATAAAGTACAGGATCTCACCGTTACGGGCACCGTTGGCAAACGTAACACCGGTACGCGCGTTCATTTTTGGCCAGACGAAAGTTTCTTCGATAGCCCACGCTTCTCCGTTTCACGCCTGACGCACGTGCTGAAAGCCAAAGCCGTGCTCTGTCCGGGCGTGGAAATCGTGTTTAAAGACAAGGTCAACGATACCGAGCAGACGTGGCTCTATCATGGTGGCCTCTCTGATTACTTAGCCGAAGCGGTCAATGGCCTGCCCACTTTGCCGGAAAAAGCCTTTGTTGGCAGCTTTGCCGGCGATGTGGAAGCGGTGGATTGGGCGCTGCTGTGGCTGCCGGAAGGCGGCGAACTGCTGACCGAAAGTTACGTTAACCTGATCCCTACCATGCAGGGCGGGACGCACGTCAATGGTTTACGTCAGGGTCTGCTGGATGCGATGCGTGAGTTTTGTGAATTCCGCAATATCCTGCCGCGCGGTGTAAAACTGTCGGCGGAAGATATTTGGGAGCGCTGCGCCTATGTCCTGTCGGTGAAAATGCAGGATCCACAGTTTGCCGGTCAGACCAAAGAGCGTCTTTCTTCACGTCAGTGCGCGGCCTTCGTCTCCGCTATCGTGAAAGATGCGTTCAGCTTGTGGCTGAACCAGAACGTGCAGGCAGCAGAAATGCTGGCTGAACTGGCGATCTCCAGCGCCCAGCGTCGTATGCGTGCCGCCAAGAAAGTGGTGCGTAAAAAGCTCACCAGCGGACCGGCACTGCCGGGCAAACTGGCAGACTGTAGCGCACAGGATCTAAATCGTACTGAACTCTTCTTGGTGGAAGGGGACTCAGCAGGTGGATCGGCCAAGCAAGCGCGCGATCGCGAATATCAGGCGATCATGCCGCTGAAGGGTAAGATCCTCAATACTTGGGAAGTGTCATCGGACGAAGTGCTGGCATCGCAGGAAGTACACGACATTTCGGTGGCGATCGGCATCGATCCTGATAGTGAAGATTTGAGCCAACTGCGTTACGGCAAGGTCTGTATTCTTGCGGATGCGGACTCTGATGGCTTACACATCGCCACCTTGCTGTGCGCGCTGTTCGTGAAGCACTTCCGCTCGCTGGTGCAGCATGGCCATGTTTACGTGGCTATGCCGCCGCTGTATCGCATCGATCTCGGTAAAGAAGTCTTCTACGCGTTGGACGAAGACGAGAAAGAGGGCGTGCTGGAACAGCTGAAGCGTAAGAAGGGCAAACCGAACGTACAGCGCTTCAAAGGTCTGGGTGAGATGAACCCGCTGCAGCTGCGCGAAACGACGCTCGACCCGAACACGCGCCGTCTGGTACAGCTGACTGTCAGCGATGATGATGTCGAGCAAACGCTGCGTGTGATGGACATGCTACTGGCGAAGAAACGTTCTGAAGATCGCCGTAACTGGCTGCAGGAAAAAGGCGACCTTGCCGACCTGGAAGCTTGATGTCATTGATGATAGAGAAACGTTAGCAGCAGAAATCCAAACGTAAACAGCCCCGAAAATTCGAGGCTGTTTTCATTAGAGGGCTTTATTGACCTTCAATTGGCAAAGCGCGTGCCATCCTCTTTACTCTTCGCTTTTGCATCTGTCCCCAAATCATCAGGGAAACCGCGCCGCAGATAACAATCACCCCAATTACCACGAATCCTGCCAAGTACGACCCCGTTTTCAGATACATCATGCCAACCAAGAAGCCTGCAATCGTGCCACCGCCGCCTGAACCTATACCGTTAATAATGCCTGCTGCGGGACCTGTGGCATTGGGGGACACGCTGCCCTGAATCAGTGACCAGATATTGGGCGAGAAGCTGCTGGCGTAATAGCCCATAGCCAGAGTAATTAATGCAATTTTCAGTACCGCATTGTCGATCAGTGGCAGTGAAATGATCAGACAGCCAGGGATCAGCAATCCGAGTGACGCAATCAGAACACGCTTATTGGTTTTGTCGCTGATTTTTGCAATCGGAATAGCGAGCAGCACAGCGGCCAGGTAGGGTACCGCGCTGGCAATCGCCTGAGAGAATCCGGTGAATCCCAGTGAACGAACAACCAATGGAATCCATAACGTAATCCCCCAAAACAGCATACTTTGTGCAATATAAGTGAATATCAGGAAAAAGAACGCGGGTCCGCCAAAAGAAGCGAGCGTTAGCTTTTCTGCACTACCAGCTGCAGCATTTTCATCCCGATAAGGTGCTTCGATTTCTGGGCGCAGATTGCGCAAATATAAGGGAACAATCACTACTAAACCTAATCCTCCAGTGATAAAAAACAGTATGCGCCAGCCGAACGCATCGTACATTGGAGTGAGAATTATAAAGCCCAGCGCCAGTGCCAGGTACTGACCGTAAAACTGTACCACGCTGTTTGCTCGGGTACGTTGTTGTGGCGAGAACCATGCACGTGCAAAACGCGATTGCTGAGGCCAGTAAATGCCTTCAGTGATTCCCAGGAGAATACGGCAAGCCAGTAACACCCAGATAGAATGAGTGAATCCAACGATGATGGTGGCGATGGACCATAAGGTCACGCACCAAATAGCGACACGCTTAGGGTCAGCTTTGCGAGTAAATAACCCGCCTAATACGTTGGCAATGGTATAACCAATCAGAAATGTCGTCAGCGCCCAGCTGGAAACCTCTGCGAAATTCGCCCCGGCGAATCCAAGATCTTTTGACAGTTCTGGCAGTGCGACAGACAAATTGGTTCTGTCGAGATAGGAAACAAACATTCCCAGCAGTAACGATCCTCCAATTTTCAGCCACGGGCTGTCAGAGGTGTCGTTGATTGTGGTTTTAGCTTGCATGGTTAATTCACCTTATACGCCTGAAGCGCTTCACGGTTGATTTCAATACCAAGCCCGGCCCCTGAGGAATAGCAATACGACCTTGCTGGTGTCTAATAGGATCTTTAATGATCGCCATCCGAACCGGATGTTCAGTCTGGTCAAATTCAAAGATGGGTTGTTTGGGATTGAGCGAAACAGGTGTATGCGTAGGGACCATGGCAATAAATTGCAACGATGCCGCGATGCCTATACCGCTGCCCCAAACATGGGGGTTAGTACGTACGCCAAAGCTCCACGCCATATCCGCAATTTTTTTACATTCAGATAAACCGCCTGCTGCACAAATATCTGGCTGAATAATGTCCATGGCATTTTGTGTGAGGATATCGCGGAAGCCTAACCGGGTGTATTCGCACTCACCGCCTGCAACGGGAATGGTTAGGGCGGCCTTAACGGCTTTATAGCCGACCAAATCTTCTGGCGGAACGGGTTCCTCAAACCAACTGATGTCGTATTGTTCGATGAGACGACCGAGTTGGATCGCTGACACCGCATCGTAAGCATGATTAGCATCCACCATCAGTTCCACATCAGGACCGATTGCTTCACGCACGGCGGCGGTAACGGCAGCATCCTCTTTTACACCAAATCCCACTTTAAGTTTTACCGCTTTAAACCCTTCGTTGACGTAACCAGCGGCTTCATCCGGCAGATACTCAAGTGGATTTCCCTCTTTACGGCGATACAGACCGGTGGCATAAGCTTGAACATCGTCACGCAGGGCGCCGCCAAGCAACTGGTAAGAGGGACAGGAGAAATACTTGCCACGAATATCCCATAAGGCGATATCCACACCGCTAAGCCCTTCAATGACTAACCCCTTTTGTCCGTGATCACGCAGCCTTGCGTAGATATCTTCCCAGAGCAAATCAGATTTCAACGGGTCGGCACCGATTAACCATGGTTTTATCCCCCTGACCACGGCTTCTGTCATCACTGCCGGGCCATAGCACTCTCCCCAGCCAATCAGACCGTTATCCGTTTCAATTTCAACTATCATCGCGGTTCTTGTGTCGTACCACGCACGTGAGTAAGCAAAAGGTGTTGTTAGCTTTGCAGACAGAATGTGCGTTTTGACATCTTTAATTTTCACTTGTGATTCCCCTACTGCCTGGTGTTGGCGTGTTACTGATATAATTAGCAGTAATGGTAAACTCATAAAATATGATAAATATGATTTTTTGACGGAGTTCATAAAATATGATTTTTTCTGCCTCATTGAAGCGCACGATGGCTGATCAGCTCGTAGAGGATTTGGGCCGTCAAATTATCGACGGACGACTCCAGCCAGGCGAGCTATTGCCCAATGAAACACAGCTGCTGGAAAATTACGGTGTGAGCAGGACGGTATTACGTGAAGCACTACAAATCCTGATTTCGAAAGGAATGCTCGATTCACGCCAGCGTAAGGGCACGACTGTTAGGCCGAAAACCAGCTGGCAGCAACTGGACCCCCAGTTTTTGGATTGGCACCACAGCATAGCCGGAGGGGGGAAAACCTTGACGCAACTGATGGAAGTGCGACGTATTGTAGAGCCTCCTGCTGCTGCATTGGCGGCAACACGCGCCAGTGTGGAAGAAAAAGCGCGCATTCAGGCCGCTTACGAGAAGATGTATGTGGCTAAAGGCAATGTGGAGCAATTTATTCGCGCTGACCTTGAGTTTCATACTGCCATTTTGGAAGCATCACAGAACCAATTCTTATTGCCGATCGCGCATGCTATTCGCACCACAATGTTGATGTCACTTCGCCTGACTAATCCCGATCCCAGCGAGAACCATGAGGTCTCATTGCCCCTGCATAAATCACTGGTCGATGCTATTTTGATCGGAGATGCGAGCGCAGCTTCAACAGCGATGTCTCAACATTTGGATGATACGGAGAGAAGACATCAGCGAGCGAGTCAGTGACCCACCTGTCAAAAATGGATTATGGAGTTTTGGCCGGTGGTCACACCGGCCAAGATATTCATCACGATGAAATTAGAATGAGGTGGTCAAACCGGCATAATAAGCGCGGCCCGGCTCATTATAGGTAGAAGCACCTTCATTCTCGCGGTAGATTCGTTTATCAAGCAAGTTGGTTACACCAGCACTTAATTTAAGATTCTTATTCACTTCATAATTAAATCCTAAACCAAAGATTGCGTAAGATCCCACTTCATTCTCGGATAAACCAGATGCTTCTTTGCGAATTTCAGCAGTGGTACGCGGATGCTGGCGGCCATACATTGTCCAACTTAATGTGGTCGCAAAATCAGGAGTGATCTGATAATCAAGCCAGCTATTCACGGTATATTTTGGAATCAGTGAAAGAGGGTTTCCAGTCGATTTATATTTTGAGGTAAACATATAAGTCGCATTGGTACGCCAGTTGAGCTTATCAGCAATAAGAGGAATAGTCAGGTTCGCTTCAAGGCCCTGTGTTAGAGCTTTACCGCCGTTTTGCCACTGATAAATATTATATTCAGAAGAATAACGCGCGCTGGCAACCTCTACGGTACCGAGAGAGGTATCCCCAGAGACGATTTTATTTTGATAATCGTTACGGAAATAGGTCAGTCCGGCACTATAACCCGCATCATTCCATTGCAATCCAATTTCTTTGTTGATGCTGACTTCAGGTTTCAGGTCACCGTTACCCATCAGATAGCAACCGTTACTGCCCCCAATGTCACATCCGTTGCCGCTACTGGCCAGCAAGTACCCCTCGGTTGACTGATAAAGGTTTGGTGCTTTGAAGACGCGTGCAATACCCGCTTTCAGTTGCAGAGTATCGGTTAACTCCTGCTGAATATTGAGGCTAGGGCTCCAGTTACTGCCGAAACGGTCGCTATAATCCAGGCGCAAGCCCGGGATCAATGTTGTCCCATTGAATGCATCAATACTGTCTTCGAGATAAACAGCACTCAATTCCTGGCTATTTTTTGTATTACGCTGCGAGGGATCACCGGATACACCATTAATTTCAATTCCGGTCGCATCGGTTTCTTGAATAGAAGCTGGGTCGTTCAATTTCTCTTTATTCCATTCAAAGCCCATCGTCAGGGTGTTATCCACCCATAAGCTAAACGGAATAGTGTACTCATTATTGACTCGCCAGGTTTTATAACGACTGGTGTTATAGGTATCGCTGTTGATCATGCCTTCAACTTTACCCGTTGAGCCTTCCTCCAATCTTGTATTGTGCGTGTCCTCGTAACTCAATGTGAGTTTCGACTGGCCCCAATCCCAAATGCCGTTGTGAGTAAGGCTGTAGGCTTGGCGATACATTCGGTTGGTTTCGGCACCATATAATTCCGGAACGATTGTGCTCAAGTTGCTATTGCTGTATTGCGTATCACCGGCATAAATATTACCCTGGCGGCTGTATGCGTAATTAAAATCCAGATATTGCCTGTCATTGATTTTCCATTGCAGTGCTGTGTTGATATCGCGGTTTCGGACACCTTCACGGCCTGCAGCGTAGGAACCATTTTCATTGGTATTAATATCATAAGCATCGGCATCGGTTTTATTGATGTTCCCATAGACGCGCATGGACAGAACATCATCAATCAGTGGACCGCTAAGGCTGAAGTTCATGCGCTTAGTCGCACCTTCATCTTTATCTTCTGGTTGATTGGTAAAAAGGGAAAGTGAGCCATGCCAGTCGTTAGTCGGGCGCTTAGTGGTGATGTTGACGACACCACCCATTGCGCCTGAGCCGTAATGGGCCGCAGCGGGGCCACGCAGTATATCGATGTGATCGACCATTTCTGCGGGAACCCAGTTAGTATCACCGCGCGAATCACGTTCACCTGTCCGGCTGTAGCGCACGGAGCTGCGAGAAGAAACAGGTACACCATCCACCAAAATCAGGGTGTTTTCTGGCCCCATGCCACGAATATCAATTTGACGGTTGTTACCACGACTACCCGTAGCACTGTTGCCCGTGAGGTTGACGCCCGGCATTTTGCGAATAATTTCAGAGAGGTCGTTCGCCGGTGGGGTGCGTTCGATATCTTCGTGGGTAATCAGCGACGCACCGGGCTGTTGCTTAAGCTTTTCTGCAGGGGCGTTGACCACCATTGTGTCTTCGTTTGTGGCTTTTTTCTTAACTTGATTCTGCGATGTTGGCTGATTATCAGCTGAACTACTCAGTTGAATTGTTGACGATTCAGCTGCATTTCCCGAGGTTATACCCGCTTGCAATAACAACCCGATCACTATTGAAAGAGTAGTTTTCCTTCTACCATAAATAGACTTCATATATTAACGCCTTGTCATTATTTACACGTATTTTTACGTGGTGATAATAAATATCATAATCATTCTCATTTATATTTACCTTTGAAACATAATGAAATGTTTGTTCTTTGTTTTTTACATGTGCTGTGGCAATTCTGCCATTTCAAATGGGATGAAATGCAATTGTGAATAAATAATGAAGGGAAATCTGACCGCTTAACTGTGCGTATGTTTCTGCAGACATAAAATGTGACGCGGCAGCGTCTGATATGATGTGTAGCGGATAGCCAAATGCGTTAAGGAAAAGAACCTGAAAATCACACTGGAAGAGTTACGCGCCTGGGTGGCGGTAGTGGATACCGGATCGATCACGGCGGCGGCCGATCAGCTCGATCAAACCAGCTCTGGCATCAGTCGTGCGCTGAGTCGGCTGGAAAGCAAGCTGCAAACCACCCTGATGCATCGCACCACGCGGCGTCTCGCTCTCACCGAGGAAGGGCTTATCTTTCTCGATCATGCACGCCAAATCCTCTCATCGGTGGAGCTGGCAGAAGAGCAGATCGCCCAGCGCCGTGACATTCCCTCTGGCAGATTGCGCGTGAATGCTAACGCGCCCTTTATGCTGCACGTGATCGTACCGCTGGTGGCGGAATTCCGGCTGCGCTATCCGCAGATTCAGCTGGAGTTGAACACCGACGACATCATGATCGATCTGCTGGAACAGCAAACGGATATTGCTATCCGCGTTGGGGAGCTTCGTGACTCTACGCTGCGCGCCCGTGTGCTGGGCAGCAGTGCGACGCGCTTAGTGGCCAGCCCGGCTTATCTGCAACAGCATGGCGAGCCTGCAACGGTAGAGGCGTTAGCAGCCCATCAGCTATTGGGTTTCAGCCAGTTGGATGCACACAATGTCTGGCCTGTTTGGCAAAATGAGGGGGAGTATTTGCAGATTAAGCCCACGCTGTCGGCTTCCAGTGGCGAGACGCTTCGCCAGTTGGCGTTAGCCGGGCAGGGCATTGCGCGCCTGTCTGATTTTGTCAGTCGAGAAGATCGTGCGCGTGGGGATCTGGTGCAGGTGTTAGAGCAGGAGACGCGTGAATTGCGCCTGCCGATTCACGCCGTGTATTACCGCAATCAATCCCTGACCTCTCGTATTACCTGCTTTCTCGATTTTCTGCGCGAGAAGATTGAACAAGACCGCCTGCTCTAAACAAGCCCCTGCACAGGCAGAGGCTTGAAGCAATTAGCGCACCGGCTCTAACACCAGGATTTTCACATCCACCACATCATCTTTAATGATGGTGCGGTGCGCATCCATATGCGGCATCTGCTGATGCTGCTCAAGATGGCGTAGCGATTCCCACTGCTCCAGCATAAAGATGGAATCTGGCGAATTCTGCTTCCACGGTACCTGTGCCTGATGGTCAACCAGCGCATCGTACTGATGACACCCGTCCTCTTCCAGCACGGTAGGGATCAGCTTATTAATGGCTTCCAGTACCACGTGGCGGCGACCTGGTTTGACACAAATTTCTGCAACGACAGTTAACATAGCGCTTCCTTTTTTCCCGGTGTGCTTACAGTTAAGCAAAAATCTGGCTGAGATGAGTCCGATAACGTTCAATATCGCGCGGCACGTCCGGCATCTTGATCACATCATTACAGATAAAGGTCGGCAAAGCTTCCATCCCGAGGAACTGGTTGGCTTTGTGGAAGTGCAGGTAGAGACCGTCTACGCCCACGCCTTCGAAGAACTGATCCGGATCGTTAAACGCCTCCAGCGGCGCGTTCCAGGTCAGCGACAGCATATATTTTTTGCCCTGAATCAGGCCGCCCGAACCGTATTTCTTGCCTGAATCGCTGCGGCTACGGCCGTCACTGGCATACAGTGAACCGTGACCTTCGGTGAACACGTCATCAATGTATTTTTTCACTGTCCACGGCTCGCCCATCCACCAACCTGGCATCTGGTAGATCACCACATCGCTATCGAGGTATTTCTGCACTTCTTCTGCTACGTTGTAGTCGCTATCGGCAACCGTGATCTGCACGTTATGGCCTAAATCACGCAGTTGGCTGGCGGCAACGTCAGTCAGGGTATGGTTCAGTTCGCCTTTGGAGTGGGCGAAGGTTTTACCGCCGTCGATAATGAAAATATTACTCATGGATGATTCGCTCCGTTTCCTGTTAATGGCGCACACTGTACGCGCGCAGGCGAGGCAGAAAAATGCGTGATTGATCACAAGACTTTTGCTAATAAAGCAATAATGCGGATGTTCATGAAACAATCCGCACGCAAACCAACATCAACAAAAAAAGAAGAACCCATGAAAACCGCAATACTGAGTGCATTACTTCTGGTGACGGGCGCTGCTCAGGCGCAATCCCACCTTGATGAGATTCGTAGCAGTAAAACCCTGAAAGTCTGTACCACCGGCGACTACAAACCTTACAGTTATTTGCGCAGTGATGGGCAATATGAAGGGCTGGATATCAGCATGGCTGAGTCACTGGCCGCAAGTCTGGGCGCTAAAGTGCAATGGGTGCCCACCACCTGGAAAACCATGAGTGATGATTTTGTGGCGAAGCAGTGTGATATTGCACTGGGCGGGGTTTCCGTCACCCTGAAGCGTCAGCAGATTGCCTGGTTTGCCCAGCCGCTGGGTGTGGATGGCAAAATCCCGCTGGTGCGTTGCGATGACAAAGATAAGTATCAAACGATAGAGCAGATCAATAAGCCGAGCGTGCGGGTGATTGAACCGGCTGGCGGCACCAACGAAGCCTTTGTGCACAGCCACTTGCCGCAGTCGGCGCTGCAATTGGCCGATAACGTCGGTATTTTCCAGCAGCTGGTGGATAAAAAAGCAGATGTGATGATCACTGATGCTTCCGAAGCGTTGTTCCAGATGAAGCACTACCCAACACTGTGCGCTATCAACCCGGATAAACCGATGCAATATGGTGAGAAGGCCTACATGATCCCGCGTGACGATATGAGCTGGAAACTGTACGTCGATCAGTGGCTGCATCTCAGCACTGCCACCGGTGAATATGCACAGATTGCTTCACAGTGGTTGGGTGTGATTAAGTAAAACAACGCGTGATGAATCACGCCGCTACAGACAAGTAAAAGTTTGTAGCGGCGCAATTTATTGCGCAATGCCAGGTCGGGGCGTAATGGCCCCATTTGCATGATTAACGATACAAACCCGCTTTACCCAATCCACCGAACAGGTTCATTTTGTAGCGAATCACCGCTTTGGCGGCGGTAATGGCTTCCGGATAAATCACGTTCGGATCCCACCAGGTTTCACGTGCCAGAATCTCGCGCAGTTTGGCGAAGTACGCGTACTTCATATCGCTGGAAATATTGATTTTGCCCACGCCAAGCGTCACTGCTTCGGCGATCTCCGTATCCGGGTTGGCTGAACCGCCGTGCAACACCAGTGGAATGGTGGTGCGCTGCGCAATGTCCCGAAGGATGTGCATCTGCAGTTCCGGCTTCATATCTTTTGGATAGATGCCGTGCGCGGTGCCAATCGCCACCGCCAAGGTATCGACGCCGGTACGCTGGATAAAATCTTCAGCCTGCGCCGGTTCGGTATAGATCACCTTACTGACGCCGCCTTCGACGGTGGTGCCGGTATCACCGATGGTGCCGAGTTCACCTTCCACCGACACGCCCACCGAATGCGCCAGTTTCACCACTTCTTTGGTCAGTGCCACGTTCTCTTCGTACGGCAGCAGCGAGCCATCGATCATCACCGAAGTAAATCCACACTGAATGGCGCGCAGCACCTGCGCAATCGATGCGCCATGATCGAGATGGATGGTGAAAGGCACTTTGCTTTTCAGCGTACGTTCACGCACATAGCCAAAGAACTCATCAGTCACGAACTCCAGCTCACTTGGATGAATCGAGATGATCGCTGGGGTATTGGTGGCTTCGGCTTCCTCTACTACGGCACGAATAAAGCAGCTATCTGCCACGTTAAATGCGCCGATGGCGTAACGGTGTTCACGAGTCGGTGCCAACATCTCTTTCATTGAAATCAACATGTTAATATTTCCTCAACGTGAGTTTTACCAGAGCCGACGCGTTCGCCGACCCGATGATGGATAAAAAGGGAATACTTCTGCAATCTGTAGCGGCGCGATTTATCGCGCGGTTCATGCCCTGCTTTAAACTGAGATTAACGGGGCGACTTTCCAATTGCGCATAAATGCGATTAATCACGTGCGCCCAATGAAACGGTGCGCATAAATGCGCACCCTACGGGGGGGCGGTGGCACTATTACCCCGTAGGGTCGCCATTTATGGCGACCTGCTAGCCGCACATGGCCTAACTTTTGCCAGCCGATCCCGACCAGCTCAGATACTCAATCACTACCTCGCGGCAGGCGGATTCCATCAGCCCAAGCAGGTCGGCCAGTTCCGCGTGCGGGTGCTGTTTCAGCGCCTGCTCAACGGCATTTTTACCGGCATCAAACACCGCTGCTCCGACGTTAATCTTCGCCACACCGTGCTGGCTGACTCGGCGAATATCCTCGGCAGGCGTGCCCGAACCGCCATGCAGCGCAAGGGGGCGTGTCGAGACGGCGTGCAGCTCCTGCAAACGCTGGAAATCAATCTTCGGCTTCACGCCCGCCGGATAGAGCCCGTGCGCGGTACCCACCGAAATCGCCAACAAATCAATATCGGTTTGTTCAATAAACGGCAGCACGTCAGCAACTTGCGTCATCTTCACCGACGCATCGGCCAGCTCATAAGTCGGCGCATCGGCGATATGCCCGAGTTCGCCTTCCACACAGACGCCTGCGGTGTGCGCCATTTTCACCACTGCAGCCGTCTGGCGAATGTTCTCCGCCAGCGGATCGGCGGACGCATCAATCATCAGCCCGGTGAATCCGGCGCGAAATGCCTGGCCAATCAACGGAAAGGCTTTGCCGTGATCTAGGGCCAGGGCAATGGGTACAGTGGCGGCGTTCGCCAACGCTTGCACCAGCGGCACCGCGACAGCGGGTGGAAAGTGCGTGCTGTGCCCTTGATACACATTCAGAATCAGCGGGGCGCGCTGCTGCTCGGCGGCTTGAATCGCTGCCCGAGCGGTTTCGAGGTTAAAGCAGTTGATCGCCAGCACCGCATACTGCTGTTTGGCGGCAGCCTGAATCAGGTCGTTCATCATGGCAAACATGGTGGCTCCTTATTCCAGAGTGAATTTGATCTCTTCATCGCGGACGCCAGGGGCTTCCACGTCATCGAACTCTTCATCTGCTTGAGTGACCGGTTTCTTCAGCACGGACAACATCACCCCGCACACGGTGGTGCCGATACCCAGCGCCAGGCAGAACAGCCAAGGTTTTTCAAACAGCGGCACCACAAACATCCCGCCGTGCGGCACTGGTGCGCCCACGCCCCACACCATAATCAGTCCACCGGCGATGGCAGAAGCCACCACACAGCTGCCGACCACACGGAACAGGTCACGCGCTGCAATCGGAATCACCCCTTCGGTAATCATGCAGATGCCCATCGGGAAGGCGGCTTTCAGCGCCTCTTTCTCGGCTTTGGTGTACTTTTTGCGCGACAGCAAGTACGACAGCGTGATGCCAAACGGCGGAATCATTGAGCCGACAAACTTCACTGCTTCCGGGCCATAAATGCCGTCAACCAGCATGCCGTCAGCAAACAGCGACATGGTTTTATTCACCGGCCCGCCGAAGTCGAAAGTCGCCATAGCACCGAGAATCGCGCCCATCACAAATTTCGATCCGCCTTGCATGGATTCGAGCAGAGCGATAAGCGCCTTCTGCAACCAAACAATCGGCTGGCCGATAAAGGTCATCATCAGCAATCCGGCGATGACGGTACTCAGCACGGGGAGCACCATAATCGGCATCAACCCCTGCATCGATTGCGGCAACTTAATCGTGCGGCGCAACAGCAGCACCGTGTAACCCACCAGGAAACCGCCGAAGATGCCGCCGATAAATCCGGTGCCAATCTGTCCGCAGATAAAACCGACGATCAACCCCGGTGCAAAGCCGGGACGATCGGCTATCGAGTAAGCGATCGCTGCGCTGATCAACGGTACGATCAGCCCCATGCCCCAGCCGCCGATCTGGTTCAACATCCAGGCGATAGTGCCGGGATGTTTACCGACATCCGGTCCGCCGATCACCTGGCCGAGCGCGATACAGATCCCAGCGGCGACGATCAGCGGGATCATCCACGAAATCCCAGTGAGCAAGTGGCCTTTGATCTCTTGGCCATACTGACGTTTGTTCTCGTTCATGGTGGATCTCCTCAGGCACGCGCCAGTGAATCCGCCACTTTTTCGAGGAATTTCACCGGTGACTTGATCACCACTTCGGTTTTCACTCGTACGATGGGTTTGCCCTGGAAGCGCTCTTCGCCGTTGATCTTCACATCAATGGCGAGAATCACCACGTCAGCGGCGGCGATATCTTCACGGGTTAGCGCGGTTTCGGTGCCAATGGTGCCCTGCGTTTCAACGTGGATGGTATGGCCCAGCGCGTGGGCCCCCTTAATCAGTTTTTCACGCGCAATGTAGGTATGCGCGATGCCTGCCGTGCAGGCCGCTACACAGACAATATTCATGTATCACCTCAGAGAGTTAGGGTGTTAACAGAGGTCGGTTTCGGCGTACTGACTAAACAGCCGGATGATATTGCTGGGGTCGTTTTCCACCAGCAATTGGGCTATCACCTCATCATCGGCCAGCGCGCTGGCCACCTGCGACAACAGGCGAATATGGGTGGTGTTCTGATCTTCCAGTCGCACGGCGAACAGGATGATGCAGCGCACCTGGCTGCCATCAAGCGTTTCCCACGGAATATCCTGTTGGGTACGGCCAATGGCGAGCGTGGTGTGGAGCACGGCGGAAGACTTGCCGTGTGGAATGGCGACATGGTTCTCAAAGCCGGTCGAACCTTCGGCCTCACGTAACCAAACGTCTTCAATAAACGCGGCCCGATCGGTGATGGCACCATCCTGATAAAGCAGGTCGGTGAGTTCATTAATCACCTCTTCTTTGGTGGTGGCAGTCAGCGCCAGGTTAACGCGACGGGGCGTCAGAATGCGGGAAATATCCATGGGTTCTACCTCATTCAATTAATGTTCAACCAAGGCGCAGGACGCACCGTCAGGCAGCTGGCTGCCAATCATGGCGTCAGTGACCCGCCGAATATCGTCATCGTTAAAAAATGCACTCACATAGACGGCCGGAATGGTGCCGGCATCGAGATGGATTGTGGTTATCACCAAATCCACCGGCTGGTTCTGGCAAAATGCGGCATGGTTGCTGGCAGATACCACGCCCGCAATTTCCCAGTCAGGGAAGGCGCGCAAAATGCGGCTTTTCAACAGGTGCGAAGTGCCCACACCGCTCGAGCACACCACCAGAATGCGTTTATGGGCGATTTGTCGCTCCAGTGCCGCCTGAAAATGCACACAGAGATAGCCAATTTCATCATCAGCGACGGGTGACAGGGCAAAGGTTCGCGCAGTCAATTGCATCGCTTGTTGCGTCAAAGAAAATATGCCCTTCATTTCCTGTTGAATATCTTCCAGCAGAGGATTGCGAATATGAATATGATATTTGAGTCGATTTAATAACGGCTTTATATGTACCAGTAATCCGTCAAATAATAATCGGTCCTGTGCTAAGTCCTGTTGAATAAATGTCGAGAATCGATCAATTAATTCACAGGTTATTTTTACGGATTCAGCCGTAGAAAATTGATTGTGCATGGGCGCATTATCACCACGCTCTTCCACCACAATGCCGGATGAAACAATATATTGATAAATAAATCCGACTTCATCTGTTGGCAAAGCGCAGCACATACGCTGCTCAATCTGCCTCACCATTTGCTGCGCAATAATCAAAATGCGCTGGTCAAGGTCCTGCATGGTGGTCAGGGTTGCCAGTGCCAGCGCATTACCCTGCGCCATACGATGCATCATGATCAGAATATGGGTGCAGAGATTCAGGTACCAGGCATCACCCAATGGGTAACTCAGCTGCTGCTCCATCTGCTGTAACAGTGCCTGTACAAAAGCCACATCCTCATCGCCAAAATAATGCACCAACGCTTGCTGGCTACCGGGGTCGAGACGAGGTAACAGTGGCGTACCGGCGACGTTTTGCTGCATCACGTCATTGATCAGTGAAACCATCGCCTGACGCAGCGTTTGTTCATGCCCTTCTATATGTGTGCCGCTTTGCCCGCGTTGTAGCGTCAAACCCAAGGGCTGTAACCACTCTTCTATGATTTTCAGGTCATTCACAATCGAGGCATGGCTGATAAAATAGCGTTCTGACAGTTTGCTGATTGAGGTAGCCCGCGGCGCGTCGCTCAACAGCTGTGAGGCAATTTTCACTCTACGGCTGTTCTGCCCCAGCGCATCAGCACTGCTTTCATCACCATTCAGCTGCTGCTCCAGTTGCAAACGTTGTTGGATATCATCGACCCGTAACCGCACGCCGCGTCCCGGTGTCTTTTCCAGCACCATGGACCAACTGCTCAGCCAGCTCTCTAGCCACTGTAAATCGCGATGAATGGTTTTCTCCGACACACCCAGTTGTAAGGCCAACTCTCTGATCGGCTGCGGTGCGGCATGTTGCAACAGTATTTTGACTAAACGGTGTTGTCGCGAAGTCAGTATTTGCATTCGGTCACCCTTTATTTTGGTCAATCGTTTTTAAGATTATTTCCTCGATATATTTATTTGGTGCCAGGAGCCAAGAGCGCAAAAGGTTTTTCTTATTGAGTATAAATTTAGAAAAGGACGGCGTAAGCAACAATACTAAATGTTGTCCATGATTACGGACAGCAGTAATACACCTAAAATGATGGGAATTTAATTGCGATCCTGCTCACATATAAATAGGCGTATTAATTGTGACATTGCTCGCATTCCTTTTTATTTTTCTAACCGATATCACGTTATTTAACACCACAGGATTCTTTTCGTCGTCACTGCCTTCCCTGTGACTAACACGCACGAATAAGGTACTATCCTCGCCAAATGACCGCCGGTTGTCCCGCCGTTGCGGGCCACGAAGTGAGGATGCGAGCTTAATGAGCGAATTGACGCAGGATGGTGCAGAGCGTCTTGCCCTGCACAAGTTTACTGAAAATGCGTACCTGAACTACTCCATGTACGTGATTATGGACCGCGCATTGCCGTATATCGGTGATGGGCTTAAGCCAGTGCAGCGTCGTATTGTCTACGCGATGTCAGAATTGGGCCTCAATGCGAGCGCCAAATTTAAGAAATCGGCACGTACCGTGGGTGATGTGTTGGGTAAATACCATCCACACGGCGATAGCGCTTGCTACGAAGCGATGGTGTTAATGGCACAGCCTTTTTCCTATCGTTATCCGCTGGTCGATGGTCAGGGGAACTGGGGCGCACCCGATGATCCTAAATCCTTTGCGGCGATGCGTTATACCGAATCGCGCCTGTCTAAATATGCTGAAATTCTGCTCGGTGAGCTGGGGCAGGGAACGGTCGATTACACCCCGAACTTCGATGGCACCATGCAGGAGCCGAAGATGTTGCCGGCGCGCCTGCCGAACATTCTGCTGAACGGCACCACCGGTATTGCCGTAGGCATGGCCACCGACATTCCACCGCACAACCTGCGTGAAGTGGCGGAAGCGGCGGTGAAGCTGATCGACAAACCCGATACCACGCTCGATGAGTTGCTGGATATTGTGCAAGGTCCGGATTACCCGACCGAAGCCGAAATCATCACCCCGCGTAGCGAAATTCGTAAGATTTACCAAAGTGGACGTGGATCCATCCGTCAACGTGCGGTGTGGAAGAAAGAAGACGGCGATGTGGTGATCACCGCGCTGCCACATCAGGTTTCCGGTGCACGCGTGCTGGAGCAGATTGCCAACCAGATGCGCAATAAAAAGCTGCCGATGGTGGAAGATCTGCGTGATGAATCTAACCACGAGAACCCAACACGTCTGGTGATCGTGCCGCGTTCCAATCGCGTGGATGTAGAGCAGGTAATGAACCACCTGTTTGCCACCACCGATCTGGAAAAGAGCTATCGCGTTAATCTGAATATGATCGGGCTGGATAACCGTCCGGCGGTGAAAAACCTGCTGGAGATCCTGTCCGAATGGCTGGTGTACCGTCGCGATACCGTGACGCGCCGTCTGAACTACCGTCTGGATCGCGTGCTGCGTCGCCTGCATATCCTCGAAGGTTTGTTGGTGGCGTTCCTCAATATAGATGAAGTGATCCACATCATCCGTACTGAGGACGAACCCAAGCAGGTCTTGATGTCGCGCTTTGAACTCAGCGACACCCAAGCCGAATCCATCCTTGAACTGAAACTGCGCCATCTCGCCAAATTGGAAGAGATGAAGATTCGCGGTGAGCAGGCGGAACTGGAGAAAGAGCGCGATCAGCTGCAGGCGATTCTGGCGTCCGAGCGCAAGATGAGCAACCTGCTGAAGAAAGAGTTGTTGGCAGATGCGCAAGCTTACGGCGATGCCCGCCGCTCGCCACTGCGCGAACGTGAAGAAGCTAAAGCACTGAGCGAAACCGAGCTGGTCAGCGCCGAGCCGGTCACTATTGTGCTGTCGCAGATGGGCTGGGTACGCAGCGCTAAAGGCCACGATATTGATCCAACCGGATTAAGCTACAAAGCGGGCGACAGCTATCTCGCTGCCGCACGCGGCAAGAGCAACCAGCCGGTGGCCTTTATCGACTCAACGGGTCGGAGTTATACGCTGGATCCGACCTCGCTGCCGTCAGCACGCGGGCAGGGCGAGCCATTGACTGGCAAACTGACGCCACCGCCGGGTGCCGCATTTGAACAAGTGTTGATGGAGCCGGATGAGCAGAAGTTGCTGATGGCTTCGGATGCCGGCTATGGCTTTATCTGTACCTTCGCTGATTTGATTTCCCGTAACCGTGCGGGTAAAGCGTTGTTAACATTGCCAGATAACGCCAAAGTGATGACACCGATGGCGGTCCATTCGGGCGATGATATGCTGCTGGCGATTACCCAAGCTGGCCGCATGCTGATGTTCCCTGTGAGCGATTTGCCACAGATGTCGAAAGGAAAAGGGAATAAAATCATCTCGATTCCGTCAGCGGATGCCGCAGCAGGTGTGGATAAACTGCAATGGCTGCTGATTCTGCCGCCTGGCAGCTCCCTCACCCTCTACGTCGGCAAGCGTAAGCTGATTATGCGTGATGAGGACCTGCAAAAAGTCCGTGCCGATCGTGGCCGTCGCGGTAGTGTGTCGCGTGGCTTGCAGCGTATTGATAGCGTGGAAGTCAACGCGCCAGCGCGCCCGAAGAGTGACGCGAGTAGCGAAGAGTAATACTGATCAGGCGATGGAATGCCACATTTGAGGAAGCTATGTTACTAATTTTACGCACGATCATTGTTGTTATCTATTCGATTTTGGTCTGTATTGTTGGCTGCATCTGGTGTCTGTTTTCACCGCGTAATCCACGTCACGTCGCGACGTTCGGCCATATGTTGGGCCGCCTGTCGACCGTGTTTGGTTTGAAAGTCGAGTTACGTAAACCGGCCGATGCAGAGAGTTATGGCAATGCGATTTATATCGCCAACCATCAAAACAACTACGATATGGTTACCGCCGCCAAAATCGTGCAGCCCACCACGGTTACCGTGGGTAAAAAGAGCCTGCTGTGGATTCCCTTCTTCGGCCAGTTGTACTGGTTAACCGGGAATCTGATGATTGACCGTGATAACCGCGCCAAAGCCCACGGCACCATCGGTGAGCTGGTGGCGCAGTTCAATAAAAAGAAAATCTCATTCTGGATGTTCCCTGAAGGCACGCGCAGCCGTGGTCGCGGCTTACTGCCTTTTAAAACCGGTGCCTTCCATGCTGCGGTGGCAGCGGGCGTGCCGATCATCCCGGTTGTGGTGTCGAACACTCACGGTAAAGTGAAGCTCAATCGCTGGAACAATGGTTTGGTGATTGTTGAGATGCTGCCTCCCGTGGACACCAAGCAGTTTGAAAGCACCTCTGTGCGTAAGTTAGCAACGCATTGCCGTGAATTAATGTCTGCTAAGCTAGAAGAATTGAACGCTGAAGTCGCCGAACGCGAAAAAAACGGTAAAATCTAATAATCCGCGGGGGTAGGGACTCTGCCTCCGCGCTCATCACAGCAATCACTCTTACAAGAACAACATGGACACGGCGTCTTCACGCCCCGCTCAAAAGGTCTGAAGTTTTATGTCTTGCAGCAGACGTCAGTTTATTCAGCTTTCCGCCGGTGTTGCGCTGGCTTCAAGTAGCATGCCTTATGCCGCGCACGCTGCGGCACCGCCAGGCGATGTGCCTCTTCCGATCCCTCCTTTGATTGAATCGCGCCGGGGTCAGCCGCTATTTCTGACGCTGCAACGCAGTCATTGGTCCTTCAGCGGCGACAGTAATAAAGCGCCGGTATGGGGTATTAACGGTCTATACCTGGGGCCAACGGTCCGTGTTTATAGCGGCGATGACGTCAAACTGATTTACAGTAACCGACTCAACGAACCGGTCGCCATGACCGTCAGCGGGCTACAAGTCCCGGGAGCATTAATGGGTGGCGCGCCACGCATGATGTCAGCGGGAGTGGACTGGGCACCGGTGCTGCCGATTCGCCAAGGGGCTGCCACGCTGTGGTATCACGCTAACACGCCAAATCGCATGGCCCCGCACGTCTACAATGGTTTGGCGGGCATGTGGTTGATTGAGGATGAGGTCAGCAAAGCGCTGCCGCTGCCTAAGCATTACGGCGTGGATGACTTCCCGCTGATTATTCAGGACAAGCGTCTCGATAATTTTGCTACGCCGGTCTATAACCCGCCATCCGAAGGCGGTTTTATGGGTGACACGCTGCTGGTCAATGGCGTGCAGAATCCCTACGTTGAAGTGTCTCGCGGCTGGGTGCGTTTACGCCTGCTGAATGCATCTAACGCGCGCCGTTTTGATCTGAACTTCTCGGACAATCGACCGTTTACGGTTGTGGCGAGCGATCAGGGCTTCTTGCCTGCACCGGTTGCCGTGCAAACGCTGTCACTGGCTCCGGGCGAACGCCGTGAAGTGCTGGTGGATATGTCGCAAGGTGATGAAGTCTCCATTACGGCAGGCACCGCGGCAGGTTTGATGGATCGCCTGCGCGGCCTGTTTGAGCCCTCATCGATTCTGGCCAACACGTTGGTGCTGAGCCTCCGTCCAACCGGTTTACTGCCATTGGTCACGGATAATCTACCGATGCGTTTATTGGCGGATCAGATTCTGGATGGTGTCGCCGTGCGTACACGCGAATTCCGCATCGGCGACAGCGTACCGGGTATCAACGGTGCGGTGTGGGACATGAACCGTATCGACACCACGGTGCAGCAAGGCACATTCGAGCGCTGGATTATCCACGCCGACCGTCCGCAGTCGCTGCATATTCAGGGCGTGATGTTCCTGGTGAAAAACGTCAATGGCGCGCAGCCGATGGGCGAAGACCGTGGCTGGAAAGATACGGTGTGGGTGGACGGTGATGTTGAGCTGTTGGTGAGTTTCCCGCAGAGTTCGTCGGATCACTTCCCGTTTATGTATTATAGCCAGACGTTGGAATTAGCCGACCGCGGCACAGCAGGGCAGTTGCAGGTCAACCCGGTGCCTTGAGTTAGCGGTGCGCATCAATGCGCACCGTACCAACCTACCCGTTAAAGCTTTCCGGATCTGGCCCCAAACGATTACCGCTATCCAGTTTGGTAATCTCGCTGATTTCTGTTTTTTCCAACCTGAAATCAAACACCTGGAAGTTCTCACGGATACGTTCTGGGGTGACAGATTTCGGAATCACCACTAATCCGCTATCCAGATGCCAGCGAATCACGATCTGCGCTGGCGTCTTGCCATACTTCTTCGCCAGCTCGCGAATAATTTCCTGATCAAATACCCCTTTTCCGCCTTGCGCCAGCGGGCTCCAGGATTCGGTCTGAATTTGGTGCAGCGCATTCCACGCATGCAGGGTGCGCTGTTGCAGCATCGGATGTAGCTCAATCTGATTGACCACAGGTGACACACCGGTTTCATCGATCAGGCGCTTCAGATGTGCTTCATGGAAGTTACAGACGCCGATGCTCTTGGTTAAGCCCTGCTGCTGCAACTCAATCATCTTTTTCCAGGCTTCAACGTAATGATCCTTTTCCGGGCAAGGCCAGTGCATCAGATACAGGTCAACGCTCTCTAACTGCAACTTCTTCAAACTGGTTTCAATTGCCTGCTGCCCATTCTGCTGATCGTCATTCCACAGCTTAGTGGTAATGAAAATATCGTCGCGTGCTACATCGGTATCCTGCAGCGCCTGGCCCACCGCTTCCTCATTTTTGTAGATGGCGGCGGTATCGATGGAGCGATAGCCCACCTTCAACGCTTCCACAATTGCGTGCCGGGCATCCTCAATGCTGGCCTGCCATACACCGAGCCCAAGCTGCGGCATCATATTGCCGTCGCGCAGTTTAATAATGGGTTGCTCTGCCATAGTTGCTCCTTATCTGTCGCAGTGACTTACTGTTAAAAGCGCTGCTGTTAAGTCTAGTCAACAAACTTAACCGGAGGATCATTGTGGCAACAGTGTGATCATTTTACCCTGGTCATTTCTGCCAGAATCTTGCCTGATTCTCCTGAATGGTGGAGCTTTAAGCAGCATTACGGCACACTGATTTTTTTGCTGTCTGAGAGAGTGTGATGCCGAACGATGCCCTTTGCCGCCGATTGGCGCAGCGTGTGGTGACGTTAGTCAACGATCAGCACCAGCGCTGTGTGCGTTGGAAAATGTGAAGCTGATTTATGCCTGCGAGACGATGCCGCGAACGCCCATGATGTATCAGCCCGGTATTGTGATTCTGTTTCAGGGACGCAAAACCGGCTACCTCGGCAGTACGGTATTTCACTATGACGCGACCAAATACCTGATGCTCACCGTGCCGCTGCCGGTCGAGTGTGAAACGGTCGCCACGGTTCAGGAGCCGTTGGCAGGCATATGCTTGAGTGTCGACATCGCCAGCTTGCAGGATCTATTGATGGATATCGGCGATGACGAACAATTTCAGCCGCAGTTGCATACCTCGGGCATTCATTCGGCCTACATGAGCGAAGAGATGCTGTGCGCGGCTGAGCGCTTGTTGGATGTGATGAATAAGCCGCGAGACGCACGTGTGCTGGGACCGCAGTTGGTACGTGAGATCATTTACTACGTGTTAACCGGGCCGATTGGCGGTGCGTTGCTGTCGCTGGTCAACCGCCAGACGCAGTTTAGTCAGATCGCGCGCGCGCTGCGTCGCATCGAAAATCATTTTGCCGACAGCCTCAGCGTTGAGATGTTGGCAGCGGAAGTGAATATGAGCGTATCGGCGTTCCACCACAACTTCAAAGCCGTGACGCAGACTTCACCGCTGCAGTACTTGAAGCGTTATCGCCTGCATCAGGCACGATTAATGATGTTACAGGATGGGATGAAGGCCAGTGCGGCGGCCGTGCGCGTGGGATATGAAAGCCCATCGCAATTTTCGCGGGAGTTTAAACGTTATTTCGGCGTCACGCCGGGAGAAGAGGCCAGTCGCGTGCGCCAAACGCTGCCGTTTGACGCCGCTTGAACGGCTGGTGCGCATGAATGCGCACCCTACGAAACTGTACCGAGCTATTGTAAGGTTGCCATTGATGGCGACCAAGGCCCGATTAGCTCGTTTTCTGACGGCGCTTCTTCCAGATCACCACGATGCTGCCGGTCAGGCCGACAAACAGCAGTACCATCGGCAGCACCATCAGCACGGCCATAACCTGATCTTCGTGGCGCTTGATAAACGGCACCTGACTGATACCGTAACCCATCGCGACCACAATACCGACCCACAGTGCGCCGCTTAGCCAGTTAAACAGCTGGAAGCGCCCATTCTGCAAGCCAGAAATGCCGGCCATGGTCGGTAACAGTGTGCGCACAAAGGCCAGAAAACGACCGACCAACAGCGCCATTAGGCCATGGCGGTTAAACAGATTCCACGCACGCTGATGATATTGCGCGGGAAGGTGCATCAACCAGCTTTTCACCAAACGGGTATTGCCGAGCCAACGTCCTTGCAGATAACTCAGCCAACAACCCAAACTGGCGGCGGTGGTCAGAATCACCATGGTCGGCACGAAATCCATCACGCCTTTGGCAATCATGGCACCCGCGAGCAGCAACAGGCTGTCACCCGGCAGAAAAGAGGCGGGTAACAAACCGTTTTCCAGAAACAGCGTCAAAAACATCACGCCGTAAACAACCCACACGACATCTGGATTGGCCAGCGCGGCAAAATCCTGATGCCAGAGCGCGTGGACAATCTCATGTAAAACACCCATCTGCTATCCCATCGAGTCACAAGGCTTCTATTTTAACCCTCTGTGCCATCGCATTTGTTGATCTCTCCTGCATGGCACGGAACGGTTTAGCTTTTGTTTATCTTTTTTTACTGTTTCAAGCGCGCAAAGCCCGCTTTCAGGTCAGTCAGCAAGTCATCGACATGCTCAAGACCAATGTGCAAGCGCACCAACGTACCGGAGAAATCAACACCACCTGCTGGGCGAATCTCTGCCAGTTCTTCCGGCTGATTGGCCAAAATCAGTGATTCATAACCGCCCCATGAATAAGCCATGCTGAAGTGGTGGAAATGGTCGAGATAATTTGCCAACTGCTCACGACTGAGCTTTTCATGCAAGATGAAGGAAAATAGCCCGCTGCTGCCGTTAAAATCACGCTGCCAGAATTCATGGCCTTTGCACTGTGGCAGGGCGGGGTGATTCACGCGAGCCACTTCCGGTTGTGCCGCCAGCCACTCGGCGACCTGCAAACCACTCTCTTCGTGCTGACGCAAACGGGTGCCGAGCGTACGCAATCCGCGGCTGGCCATATACGCCGTATCGGCATCCACCATCTGGCCCATCAAGTACGAATTTTCGCGCAGTTGCGGCCAGCAGCGTTCATTGGCGACCGCTGTACCAATCATCGCGTCGCTGTGACCAATGATGTATTTGGTGCCCGCCTGAATAGAAATATCGATGCCATGCTCCAGCGCGTTAAACAATACGCCCGCCGCCCAGGTATTATCGATCATGATAATGGCGTCAGGCGCTTTCGCGCGTACCGCGGCAACGATGGCCGGAATATCCTGCACTTCCATGGTGATGGAAGCGGGGGATTCGAGAAACACTACACGGGTATTAGGCTGAATCAGTTCACTGATTTCGCTGCCGATGCAGTGATCAAAAAAAGTGGTAGTGACATTTAGTTTGCTGAGAATTTTGGTGCAAAAATCCTGCGTCGGCTCGTAGACCGCACCGCTCACTAAGATATGTTCGCCTGCTTCAACAAAAGAAAGAATGGCATTGGAAACAGCTGCGGCACCGCACGGATAAAGAGCGCAACCTGCGCCACCTTCAAGTTCGGTCATGGCGTCTTGCAGCGAGAAGTGGGTGAGCGTACCGCGACGGCCATAGAAAAGCTCACCTGAAGCACGACCCGCCGTCGCGTGTTTTTTGTCAGCAACCGTGTCAAAAACCAGTGAAGAAGCGCGTTGGATAACGCTGTTGACTGAGCCCTGAGTGTAACGTTTGCTGCGTCCCGCGCTAACCAGCGTGGTATCAATTTTATTCGTTGCCATCACTGCCTTTCCTGACACGTGCTACAAAACATCCACGTTACCATGAAACGCCGCAGTGGGTTGATCCTGTTTGCGGATTATCAGATTGAAGCCAGCATTCTGTAAAACATTGTCAAATTGGGGTCAAAAAAAGCACCTTAGGTTTGTAAATAGTAATGAGAACTACTATCACTTCGCTCAATTTTTTTGCTATGATCCGCGCTTCAATCGTGAACTGTGCAACAGAAGTTGGAGACGCAGCGTGGTAGCCAGTGATTTGATGCAAACGGACCTCTCCGTTTGGGGTATGTATCAGCATGCCGATATCGTGGTAAAAATTGTGATGATTGGCCTTTTGTTGGCTTCGGTTGTCACTTGGGCGATTTTCTTCGGCAAGTTTGCTGAGCTGAGCGGGGCGAAACGTCGTCTGAAACGCGAACAGCAAGCGCTGGGCGAAGCCCGATCGCTTAACGATGCTTACCGCGCCGCTGAAAGCTTCACCAGCAACAGCCACAGTGCCGTTTTGCTGAACGATGCACAGAACGAGCTGGAACTCTCAGCCGGTACTGAAGATCTCGATGGGATTAAAGAGCGCACCAGCTTCCGCCTGGATCGTCGTGTTGCGGCCTTTAGCCGTCATGCAGGTCGTGGCAATGGCTTCCTCGCCACCATCGGTTCGGTTGCTCCGTTTATCGGCCTGTTTGGTACCGTTTGGGGCATCATGAACAGCTTCATCGGTATCGCGAAAACACAAACCACCAACCTTGCCGTCGTGGCACCGGGTATTGCAGAAGCACTGCTGGCTACGGCTATCGGTCTGGTCGCTGCGATCCCAGCCGTTGTGATTTACAACGTGTTTGCTCGCATGATTGCCAGCTACAAAGCCTCGTTAGGTGATGTTGCCGCTCAGGTGATGCTGCTACAGAGCCGCGATTTGGATCTCGGCAACGTGGATACGGCGAAAGAAGCCAACCGTCCAGCGGCGGCACAGAAACTGCGCGTAGGATAAGTATTATGGCGATGCGTTTAAACGATGACTCGGTAGGCGATGGCGAAATGCATGAAATCAACGTGACGCCGTTTATCGACGTCATGTTGGTTTTGCTGATCATCTTTATGGTCGCCGCACCATTAGCCACCGTGGATGTGCGTGTGAACCTGCCTGCCTCCACCAGCGCCCCGCAACCGCGTCCGGAAAAACCGGTCTATCTGTCAATCAAAGAAGATAAGCAGATTTACATCGGTAACGATGCGGTGACTAAAGAAACGCTGGTGAATGCACTGATGGCCCAAACTGAAGGTAATAAAGACACCACCATCTTCTTCCAGGCAGACAAATCAGTGGATTATGAAACGCTGATGAGTGTGATGGATCAGCTGCGTGAAGCGGGTTATTTGAAGATTGGTTTAATGGGCATGGAAACGGTGAAGCGTTAATCTTCATTATTTCTTGCTCACAAGGGTCGCTGTTTACAGCGGCCCTTTTTATTTGCCTTAACGCTAAGTTGTTAATTTCTTGTTACCGTTGGACTCACTTTTGTAAACTGCAATGGTGAAGGTGATCACATCTATTCCTGGCGCAACCCGCTACAACGGAAGAAAAACCCAGGAAGGACAATATGAGCGCGAGTCAATCTTTACAAAAGCCATCGCAAGGCGGTGCCAAAACTATCTTTAGCGTTACCAGTGGTAACTTTCTTGAGATGTACGATTTCATGGTGTTTGGCTATTACGCTACCGCAATCGCCAAAACCTTTTTCCCCGGAGATGATCCTTTTGCCTCACTGATGCTCACGCTGATGACCTTTGGTGCGGGCTTCCTGATGCGTCCGCTTGGCGCGATTATCCTTGGGGCTTACATTGACCATCACGGGCGTCGTAAAGGGCTGCTGCTGACGCTGGGATTGATGGCAGTAGGGACGCTGACCATTGCCTTAGTTCCCGGCTATGCCACTTTGGGTGCCGCCGCGCCGATTCTGATTCTGCTCGGACGTTTGCTGCAAGGCTTCTCGGCGGGTGTCGAGTTAGGTGGCGTGTCGGTATACCTGTCGGAAGTGGCGCCAAAAGGGCGTAAAGGTTTCTATGTCAGTTGGCAGTCAGGTAGCCAGCAAGTGGCGGTCATCTTTGCTGCACTGCTGGGACTTGGCCTGAATCATCTGCTGGCGAAAGACGCCGTCACAGAGTGGGGCTGGCGTATTCCGTTCGTGGTGGGCTGCATGATTGTGCCGTTCCTGTTCTGGATTCGCCGCATGCTGGAAGAAACTGAAGCGTTCAGTCAGCGTAAACATCATCCTTCCATGGGACAGATAATGCGTTCTGTGGGACAGAACTGGGCATTGGTGCTGGCAGGGATGTTGATGGTCGTGACCACCACAGTGATGTTTTACATGATTACGGCTTTTACCCCAACGTTCGGTAAAACCGTGCTGATGATGAGTGATGAGCAGAGCTTTATGGTGACGCTTTTTGTTGGCATCTCCAATTTGATCTGGCTGCCCGTCATGGGATCGCTGTCTGATCGGGTCGGTCGCCGTCCACTGCTGATTATTTTCACCATCCTGATGATTTTAACCACTTGGCCGGTGCTGCATTGGTTGGTCGGCTCACCGACGTTCGCACACTTGGTGGAAGCCGAATTGTGGCTGTCGTTTATGTATGCCAGCTATAACGGCGCCATGGTGGTTTATCTGGCAGAGATTATGCCAGCCGAAGTGCGCGCATCGGGCTTCTCATTGGCTTACAGTCTGGCAACTGCCCTGTTTGGTGGCTTTACACCCGCAATTTCCAGCTATTTGATTCACGCCACCGGAGATAAAGCGATGCCTGGCGTGTGGCTGTCATTCGCCGCTGTGTGCGGATTGATCGGTACGCTGTTGATTGGCCGCATGGTGAAACAGTATCAGGCGCGCCATAACGGCACGCCCGTGGGTGCTCCGCTGTAATTAGAATGACAAATCCACAGTCACGTTATCGGTGTAAGACCCTGCCGCTGGCGTGAGCTGTGTTGAAAGAATCTGCGCCGTGTAGGTAAATGCGCTGACAGTACCGGTGGTGGCCGGCGTGGTGGCCGTGCTGCTGCTCCAGCGTTCTGTACCGCTCGGTCCCCAGCGGTTAGTGCCGCTGGTTCCTTTGTAAATCTCATAAGCCAGCCGATTAGTGCCCGAAGCCATGTTGCGCGTGGTGCTGTAATAACTGCCATTACTTAATCCCACGGTGTAGGTGCTGCCTTTGCTACAGGTCACATTGATGGTCTGACTCACGGTGGAAAAACTGCTGACTAACGGGGCGCTGCCAAAACTCAAGGCGGGGGCTACAATGGTTGAGCAGTCGTTGCTGAGCACCAAGGTCAAGGTGATGGGAATAGAGAGCGTGCCCGTTTGCAAGCCAACACAGACGCTTCCCAAGCCGATCAGCGTACAAACCCGATAGGTTGCCGTAATCGTTATTTGAACCGTATACGTCCCTGCGGCTACGGTCTGGCCTGTGATCGTGGAGAAATAAAGTGGGATAGAGAAGTTAGAATTCCCGCCCAGACCTAACAGATTGAGTGCGCTGTAGTTATAGGTATAGCTAGCGCCTTGGATTAATTCAGTCGCACAGGCGCTATCGATACACATTTTTACCGGGATATTATCTGTTGTCGTATCTTTCTTTAAGGTTGCCCGCGAACCGGAAAGATTTGTTGCGCTCGTAAATTGATAAATGATGTAGTTATCAGAGCCGAGTGAAAGTAGCGATCCGCTCCCGCAATTAACCGCAGTCGCCGCAGAGGTTGGCGAGGATGTTGAAGCGGCTGTCAACGTGCTGGTTGAGGTGAAAGTGCCGCTGGCCGCTGCTGTGGTACAGGCGGCATAGCTTAACGCAGGGCAGATCAACAGTATCAGCAACAGCAGTATCTTTTTCATGGCGATATTCCGGCTTGAGCATCAGCGCTCGATGGCACCGCCGCGCCAGCGGGCAGCGGCGGTAAGGAACAAGTCAAGGGACCATAAGTTTGCAGCGCTTTAGGCTGCCCATTCTCAATCTCTAATGTGGTTTCGCAGCTGCGGCCATCCGGTGTGACAACCTGCAGGGGGTTGTGTGCAGTGAGATCTTCCATCCAGACAATGCCATCCCAACCAATGTATTCGGTGCCATGATTGGGGCGCAGCACTTGGCTGGAGAGCGGCAGGGGTTTGCCGGTCTGGTCATGCAAAATCACGCTGGCAGAGCGCAAGCGTTCAACGGGGAAGTTAAGCAGATAGCCACTCTGGCGTTTGACGGCAAAACGCTGTTCAACTCTCGGAGCTGTCATATCAGCAGGCAGGTCCAGTGTGTCGATATCGTATTTCGCCGCGTAATAACTGCTGATTGATGGCACCAGCAGATAACCTTGCTTGTCGGTGCGTCCCATCGATTGGTTTTCGTAGCGCACAGTGACGTCGGGATAGTCGGTTTTAACCAGCACAAAGGCATCATTAATGCTATTGGCAGCAAAAACTCCGCCATCCATCATCACCAGTGAACCGGTCACGTCGGCCCATTGCGTGCTGTAGGTATCGTCACCATAGAAGCCCGCCGAAGTATCAATTTTATTATTGCGCCAGCGCAAGCTAGCCTGGCGATACTGCCCACTATCGCTGCTCTGGTTAGCCCATGAAGCGTCGGCGGAGAAGCCACCGTCGGTTGGCATGGCGCGTGATACTGAAACACGCTGCGCACTGCCCCCTTGTTGGTCACGTTCAACGCTGAAGGAAGCCGAAGATCGCTCACCGAATGGAATCATCAGAGAGATGGCACCACTCCACTCGCCGCTGCTTTGATCGCGGCTGGCAGAGACGTACAGGCTACTGTCACGCCAGAGATTCTTACTCCATGAGAGGTTCCATAACCGGGTACGTTCACCATCAGAGGATGAGATATCAATATAGGCCGCGCCAAGGCTGCCGTAATCCGCCAGCGATACGCTAGCGTTATACTGACTGCTGCGCCGTGCGAGTGTGTAACTGTTATTGGTGCTGTCATACCCTTGGCTGCTGGCTAGGGCGAGATCGCCATACTGGCTACTGCGTAGGGTTTGTTGCATCCCCAAATTGAACCAGGAATTATTGTACTGATAGCCCCAACTGTACTGCGTGCCGGGCTGGCTCGACATTTGGCTCTTTGCCACCGAACCGTTAACCACGCCCAGGCTGCCGAGACGTACGACGCTACCGACGCCACCGGTTGCCAGGCTATCGCTGCCTTCTGCATGGCCTTCCACGGTGAGCCAATCCGTCAGGCCATAACGATATGAGCCGCTGGCGGCAGCGGCACCATAATCGAAGCTTTCAAAACCATAGTTCCGGCGGAGGGCACCGGCGGCCACCGAGTAATCTGACAATCCGCTTTTTAGTAGCGTGCTGGCCACGTAAAACGGCAACGTTGTGGTGACCTGTCGGCCAAGTGCATCCGTCGTGGTGACCACCGCCTCGCCCGCACCGTTGACGAAGGGTACGTTCGTGATCGACCACGGCCCTGCCTGCACCTGATTCTGGCTTGAGCGATAGCCATTGATAAACAGGTCAACCGTTGAGGGGACAGCAGCCTGCCCGGAAAACGCCGGAAGCGGATAGGTGATTAAATCTGGGCGCAGGCCAAAGTCGCGGCCAAACTGTATGCCGCCCAGGCGTACACTGTTACTCCAGCCAAGTGCATCGGTGGTTAAATCCCCTAAGCGCCAGCTGACAACGTTGTTCTCATCCTCATTGCTCCACCACGTGTCGTAGCGGATGTAGCCTTTGTTCTGGCCTATGGCTTCGCCCTCTAGCTGTTGCTGCCAAACGCCGGTGGTGGCGATTTGGCCCTGATTGCCAAAGTAGCGCAGCTCATTCCAGCCAGAAACGCGCGACCCCGCCGAACCGGTACGCGTCGCGTAGAGGTCATAGTTAAACAGCAAGCCGCTGCTGCTCCGTCCCGGGTAACGAGGGCCATTGGTGGCCCCGCCGAGACTCTGGTTAGGTAGCCAACTGGCAGGCACGCTCAGTAATAACCGCTGGCGTTGGTTGTCATACTCCACTTTGCTGCCCGGCAGTTGGTTCACATCAATCTGCTGCCCATTAAGCTTCTCAGGCGGTATTCCCGCTTGTTGCAGATCGGCACTGCGCACCCAGTAATCTCCGTTGCGTAAATTGACGGGGACAATCTGGCCACGCGCTTGCTGGTTTACCACTAGCTCAAGCAGCAGTTGCTGCCCACTGGCATTATTTTCCAGCGTAGGGGGCGGGGGCAGTTCCGAATAAGATTCTGCCAGCGCGGCGGCGGGCGACAGGCAACACAAAACGCTACCAACGGCGAATGCGCAGGGAGTAGGAAGTGGCCGCATCGGTCAGCGCTTACTGGCTAGCGTTACCACGCCAGTGTCCTTTATTCACTTCTGTTTGCAATTCCCCACTGACGGCGGTGTTGAGTGGCCAGCGATTACTGCCATGCGCCAGGACATAGCCAAACAAGCCTTGGCCTTGCCCACGGCCACCAATGCTGAGATTACTCAGGCGAGCATGTCCGTCACCTTGGTTGGTTATTTGCAACCAGCGCTTACCGTCTTGCGTCACTTGTTGCCAGCTAAGCTGTGATTTTGCGCTATCGGCGGTGAGGCCATTGCCATAAGTGAAAAGCGGCACTGAATAGCGCATTTGAAAATTCAGCCCTGCCTGATTGGGGGAAGGAGTTTTGGGCGTCGGGATCTCATCCAAAACCACGCGATAAGCCTGCTCCTTGCCCGCGGGCACCGGTGAAAGCTTTATCAGGCGAATCAATTGTTTTTGCCCCGCATCAATACGCACCATCGGCGGGCTGGCGGCTACCAGCTGCTGTGTCTGATACTGATCATGGCCATTGACCTGCTGCCAGCTAAACACCCGGATCTGCATCATTGTGGTGGCATTACCACGATTCTCCAGCCACAGCTCAGTGGCTTTATCGTCGGGGTTGATCACGGGGTCGATCGGCCAAATCATGACCGAGTTAGCGGCGTGCGCCAGCGGCATCATCGGAGCCAGAAACGCGAGGAGGAGGGGGGAGAGCGATCTCATAGTCAGAATCCTTCATCAATAAATCCGTTACCAGCTCAGGGTCACGGTGAGCGTATCGGTGTAACTCCCTGCGCGCGTAGGGCCGGGCAACTGCAATTGACCATAAATGGGCAACGTAATGTTATTGGCGTTGCTATAGGACAATGCGACTGCCTGATTCACAGGGATGGCCGTCGTCCGGGCGGCATTAGAGTAGAGGTAATAAGCGACGGTATTACCAAACGTTGCCTGTTTTAGATTCCGTGTAGTGGTGTAGTTACTCCCGCCATTTATCATCATGCTCAGGGTGGTGCCGGGTGTGCAGGCGAGCGTAATGGTGGTGCTCTGCACATAACTGGCGCTGACACTGCTGCTGGAAACCCCGGATTGGGTACCAAAATCAAGCGTACCAAACACGCCGGTATTCGTGCCTGAAACCACGCATCCCGCTACGATGGAGGCAGAGACCTGGAAGGATGCCGTCGGCAGCCCCCAGGCCGATGCACTGCACAGCAGCAGAATCACGGTCAGCGTATAACGCAGACGGATTAACGCCACTGGTTAACTCCAATAGACCAAATCAGTAATTCACGGAAACGTTAATCGTATCCGTGTAGGTACCTGCTGGGATGACCGGGTTGTAACCGCCACCCACTATGCGGCCATAAATGGCGTAGTTAGTCCCCAAAGTGGCGTCCGTGGTACCACTGGGCGCAATATTGGTGTTATTGGCAATCGCGGTGGTATAAGCGGCGTCGCTGTAGATGGTATAAGCGATGCCCTGTGTGTTATCTGACCCGAGACGGAGATAACGGGGCTGCGTACTGGCCGTACCATAGATGGTTGCAGGCGCTGTATTGCTGCCTGTCACCTGTACGTTAAAGGTTTGACCCGTAGTGCAGCGCACGTAGATACCGTTCCCGGATGTGCCCACCAAAGTGGCACCCAATGAATCAAAGGTGGCGGCACTGGTTCCGAAGTTCAGGCTACCGAAGTTAACGCCGGTGATGGCGGACTGGCCATTGACCAAACAACCCGTGGTCAACGTCAGCGTTGCGGCAATGGTCCCGGTGGTTGACGCTGCATAAGTTGTGACAGGCAACGCCATGCTTAGGCTGGAAGCCAAAAGAAAAAGCTTGAGTTTCATAATCATTCCTTACTGATTATCCAAGGTCAGTGCTTTTCCACCTGGTGACGTATTTATCTATTGAATCCAAATTCATTCAAATGCCGCAATTGGGCGCACTTCTTAAGTGCCCGCTATCTAAGAATAATCTTAGCTAGTGGGTTTATGATTTATATCAGTTTTCTTTACTATAGATCAGTAAATCGCTACCTGTGATGCTGCGCTTAGATTTTTCCTTAACCAATTCACACTTTTCGCCGATAACTTAGGAACTACAAGGGATAGAGGCTTGTTAAAAAAACTAAACAACCAGTGATTTAACCCTCTACCGCGACTCGCGGTTCAATGCTATGTTCGTGCATTAATCAGATATTATTAATTTTTCTGGCAGCGACAGATGATCAAAATAAAAAAAAACCGTGTAGTGCCTCTAGAATTGTCTGGATCGCTTCTCCTCTCTGCTTCATGGTGTGCAGCCATTACTCGCCCTTAATCAATGTTCTCATCTTCTTTGGTCTTTTTTGTCGTTACAGCACCTGCTCTACAGCGGGTAGTGTTTAGGAGCGCACATGTTGCTGGTTACCTGGGATAGCGTTCTGGTTACGGTTTCACTGATTGTGGCCTTTATTGCCGCCTTTACTGCGCTGGATACCGCCGGGCGCGTTGCGGTATCACGTGGCTGTCTGGCGAAGTTGTGGCTGGCGGCCGGTGGCACGGCCATGGGAATCGGTATCTGGGCGATGCACTTCATCGGCATGTTGGCCATGATGATGCCCATGACGATGCGTTACGACATCCCCCTCACGGCGATGTCTCTTCTGGTGGCGATTGTGGCGTCGATCTTTGCTTTTGCGCAGGGCGTGCAGGGGAGTCATCTCACTCGGCGTCGGTTGGTGCGCGGCACCTTGATACTCGGCAGCGGCGTGGTAGCGATGCACTACATCGGCATGAACGCGCTGATGATTGAACCGGCGATCCGCTGGGATACGCTATTAGTCGCGCTGTCGGTGATCATTGCTTATGCGGCTTCTGGCGCGGCATTGTGGCTGGCTTTCCATCTACGTCAGGGGGAGAGTGTGCTGATGATGCGCATTTGCGCTGCGTTAGTGATGGGGATTGCTATCGCGGGCATGCACTACACCGGTATGGCAGCAGCAGAGTACGCGATGCCGAGCACCATGAGCCATCTCCATGGTGTCAGTGAAGAGGGGCTGGCGGTATGGGTGACCATCATTACCCTCAGTATCCTTGGCTTGACGCTGTTGGTTTCGATGCTGGATGCGCAACTACGCGCTTCGCGTCTTGCCGCCAAACTGAAACGTGCCAACAATGAACTGCGTCAGCTGGCGATGCATGACAATCTCACCACGCTGCCGAACCGCGTCATGCTGGAGCAGCAGCTCAACGCGCAGATTAAACAGGCGACCTTGCAGGACGAAACCTTTGCGCTGATGTTCATGGATCTGGATGGTTTCAAAGCCGTCAATGATACCTGGGGCCATCACGTGGGGGATCGCTTGCTGATTGCCGTGGCTGAACGGCTACGAGTTCAACTTGGCGAGGACATTTTGCTGGCGCGGCTGGGCGGAGATGAGTTCGTTCTGCTTTGCCCCCAATATAACGCACTGCAAGCCTCATCACTGGCACAGCACTTAGTCAGTGCCATCGATGCGCCCTTTGAGTTGGACCGTTATTCGCTGCGCGTATCACTCAGCATTGGTATCGTCACCTTCCCAGAACATGGTCGTAGTCAGCAGGAGATGATGTTCAATGCGGACTCGGCCATGTATCACACCAAACACAGTGGCAGAAACGGCTGGTGCCTGTTTGAACCGGTGATGAGCGCGGTGGCACAGCATCAGTTGGCGCTAGCCAATGATCTGTGGAATGCGTTGGAATACCAAGAGATGTGCCTGTTCTATCAGCCAAAATTCCGTGCTGGCGGCACGGTGCTGATGGGCTTTGAGGCGCTGCTACGCTGGCAGCACCCGCGTCGCGGATTACTGATGCCAGATATGTTTCTGCCTCGCGCGGAAAAAACCGGGCAAATCATTGCGCTGGGTAATTGGGTGATTAACGAAGCCTGTCGCCAGTTGAAACAGTGGCACGATGAAGGCAACAAAGAATGGAGTGTGTCGGTCAATCTTTCGGCCCTGCAATTCCACCAGCGCGATCTGATCGATAGCCTGCGTCATGCTTTGCTGCGCCATCAACTGCCGGAAGGGGCATTGATGCTGGAAATCACCGAGAACATCGCCATGCGCGATCCGCATTTCAGCCAGCAACGGATTGCCGAACTGCATCGGCTTGGCGTGAAAGTCGCGATTGATAATTTTGGTATTGGCTACGCCAATCTGCTGCACCTTAAACATCTGGAAGCGACCGAACTGAAAATCGATCGTGTCTTTATCAACAGCCTGCGCGCTGACAGTGAAGACGCCACGGTGGTGAGTGCGATGTTGACGCTGGCGCAAAGTCTTAACCTGCGCATGGTGGCAGAAGGGGTGGAAACAGAAGAACAGCAACGTTTGTTGACCGGCCTCGGTTTTGACACGTTGCAGGGCTATTTACTGGGCAAACCAACCCCGGCAGATCGCATCGGTGAATTTACCGCTTCACTTAACGTACCAATGGCATTTTCTGATACTGTGCTGCCGTTGGCGGGTGCTTAACCCACAATTTTATTTTTCTTCCGCATCGGAAGGTTTCATCGTTCAAAGACTCAAATTGGCAGAGATCCTGCCGATAATTTCTACAATAAAAGCAATTAAATTGACTCTTCATTCATTACACCACAGCTGATTTAGAACGGCTTTAACATGGGAAATCACTATGTTAGTGACTTCGTACGATTCGTTTACCGTCATTGTCTCGATTCTGGTGGCAATGCTGGCTTCGTTTACTGCGCTGGATATGGCAGGACGCGTGGCTTCCTCAACCGGCAAGGTGGCGCTGGTTTGGTTGTTTGGCGGCGGATTCGCCATGGGCGTGGGCATCTGGGCGATGCACTTCATCGGCATGCTGTCGATGAGTCTCGACATGGTGATGAGTTATGACCCACTTCTGACGGCAACGTCGATGGTGGTCGCGATACTGGCCTCGATCTTTGCGTTGTGGCTGGTGTGTTCATCACGTGATTTACCGTGGCGACGTCTGCTCGGAGGCGCCTTGGTACTGGGTTCTGGTGTGGTGGCGATGCACTATACCGGCATGGCTGCACTGATGTTCATGCCGGGCATTACCTGGAACTGGGGCTGGGTCGCGGCTTCCATGGTGATTGCGCTGGTGGCATCCGGTGCTGCGCTGTGGCTGGCCTTTCATCTGCGTGAGGGACACGGGCGTGTGACCATCTTGCGCTTAGGGGCTTCGGTGGTCATGGGATGTGCCATTGCAGGTATGCACTATACCGGCATGGCGGCGGCTGATTTCCCGATGATGAGCCACGCTACCCACATGGGGGTGAATAGCAACTGGCTGGCGATACTGGTCACTGTTGTCACACTGGCGATTCTGGGGATTACGCTGCTGGTCTCGATGCTCGACGCGCGGATGCAGGCACGCACCTCAATCCTCGCCCGATCGTTAGCAGAAGCGAACCGCGAACTGGCACAGCTGGCGCTACACGATAATCTAACACGTCTGCCAAACCGCATTTTGCTGGAAGACCGTCTGGAACAGGCCATCAATAAAGCCAACCGCGAGAAGTCGCAGTTTGCGTTGATGTTTATGGATCTCGACGGCTTCAAGGCGGTCAACGATGCCTTCGGTCACCACGTGGGTGATAACCTGCTGATTGGTGTCGCCGAACGCATGGTTGCTCAGATGAAAGGGCATCACACGTTGGCACGCATGGGCGGCGACGAGTTTGTGCTGCTGATTGAGATCGATGAGCCCAACGATGCGGCAGCGGTAGCGGATGCCTTAGTCAAAGCAGTCGATCGCCCGTTTGATATCTCACGTTATGAGCTGGTGGTGTCACTCAGTATTGGCCTTGCGGTCTATCCTGGTGATGGCAAAGATGAACGCGAGTTGATGTTCAACGCCGATGCTGCGATGTACCACACGAAAAATAACGGGCGTAACGGTTACAACTTCTTCCAGCCCTCAATGAACACGCTGGCACAGTCCCAGTTGCAGCTCAACAATGACTTGTGGCAAGCGCTGGACAACGGCGAACTGCGTCTGTTTTATCAGCCGAAATATTGCGCGCCGAGCGGCCCAATCATCGGCTTTGAAGCGTTGCTACGCTGGGAACATCCGACGCGCGGTTTGCTGGCACCGGATAAATTCCTGCCGATTGCCGAGAAGACCGGAATGATCATCAATATCGGTAACTGGGTGATCAACGAAGCTTGCCGTCAGCTGCATAGCTGGCATCTGCAGGGCCATCCGCACTGGTCGGTGGCGGTGAATCTCTCCGCGTTGCAATTCGAGCAGAACAATCTGGTGGAAACCGTGACACAAGCGCTGGTGCAACACCAGATTCCGGCTGAGCTCCTGACGCTGGAAGTCACCGAAACCACAGCCATGCGTGATCCGGAAGAGAGCGTCCGTATTCTCACCGAGCTCACCAATATGGGGGTCAAAGCGTCGATTGATGATTTCGGCACCGGCTATTCCAGCCTGCTCTATCTCAAGCGCTTGCCGGCCAGTGAGCTGAAGATTGACCGCGCCTTTGTGAATGAGCTGCAGGCAAAATCCGAGGATGCCACCATCGTTTCAGCGATCGTGGCATTGGCGCAGTCGCTGGATCTCAAAGTCGTCGCGGAAGGGGTGGAAACGCAGGATCAGCAGGCGTTTCTCACCGGTCTTGGTTGCGATACGTTACAGGGTTATCTGCTGGGCAAGCCAGTGCCGCCCGATCGTATCCACGAACTGCCGAATTTTGTGGAAGAGATGCTGGAGCTGCAGCGACAATCTTAATGGCTTATGTGCGGTGATCCCCCTTCTGCCACCAGTGGGAGAAGGGGCGGTTTATTGCGCAGCTGAATTCGAGCGCCAAAGCAAAATCCCTGCCCAACAATCGCCCCTCTCGCTTGCGGGAGGGAGTGGGGTAAGGGAAAATAGCCCCGCAAATTCCTAAACATCGGAGGTCGGGTGGCGAAATATCAGCAGTTGGTTGACCAGTTACGGACGCAAATCGAAGCGCGCATCTGGCCGCCTGGCGAAAAGCTACCCTCCTTACGTCAGCAAGCGGAGCAGAGTGGCCTGAGTCTGATGACGGTGATGCACGCCTACGAAGTGCTGGAAAGTCAGGGCTGGATCCTGTCTAAACCACAGTCTGGCTACTATGTTGCACCGCGCGCGGCGGAGAGTCGCCCACGACTTCCTACCCAAGCTATCGCGAAGACCGATCAGGCTGATACCAACAGTTTTGTTTTTGACGTGCTTCAAGCGACGCGCGATCCGGCTATCATGCCGTTTGGTTCCGCCTTCCCCGATCCTGAGCTCTTTCCGCAACGCCAGCTGATGCGTTCGCTGGTCAAAGTCTCACATAGCCTTAAGCCCACCGATGCGCTTAACAACCTGCCACCGGGTAATGAAGCGCTGCGCAAAATACTGGCCCAGCGCTACGCTCAACAGGGCATTACCCTGTCGCCAGACGATATTGTCATCACTAACGGTGCGATGGAGGCCCTCAATCTCAGCCTCCAGGCGGTGACGGAACCGGGTGATTGGGTGGTGATCGAGAATCCTTCCTTTTACGGTGCGTTACAGGCTATTGAGCGCCTGAAATTGAACGCGATTGCCATCGCCAGCGATGTCGAACAGGGTATCGATCTCACGGAATTGGAGCAGGCTCTGCAACGCTGGCCGGTAAAAGCCTGCTGGCTGATGACCAATCGGCAAAACCCGCTCGGGTACACGCTCAGCATCGAACGTAAGCAGCAGCTGGTGGCGCTGCTGGCACGCTATCAGGTGGCGATGATTGAGGATGACGTTTACAGCGATCTCTACAGTGGGCAGGACAAGCCGCTTCCTGCCAAAGCCTTCGATCAGGATGGCAATGTTTTACACTGCGGCAGCTTTTCCAAAAATCTGGTGGCAGGATTTCGTGTCGGTTGGGTCGCCGCCGGGCGTCATGCGCAGCGCGTCCAGCGTATTCAGTTGATGAGCACGCTTTCAACCAGTGCGCCGATGCAGCTGGCGCTGGCGGATTTCCTTAGCACGCGCAGCTATGACACGCATCTGAAGAAGCTGCGTCAGACGCTGGCGAAGCGTAAGCAACTGGCACAGCAGGCATTGCGCCGCGTGTTGCCAGCGGAAACCCAGATTAGCGATACGCCAGGCGGCTACTTCCTGTGGATTGCCCTGCCGGGACAGATCAACACCACGCAGTTGTACCATCTGGCATTGAAGCAGGGCATTAGCATCGCCCCTGGCCAGCTCTTTTCAGGTAGCGAAGGTTTTAGCCACTGCTTCCGCTTCAATACCGCTTGGCCTTGGGATGCACGTGCTGAGGCAGCAGTGGAGACCTTGGGCAAATTGATTGCCGAACTGCGGGCAAAAGACCACACGGAATCGTAACAGCGTAATGTGCCGAAACCGCATGCAATCGTAACGACGCGATGTGTCGAAACCTCACGGAATCGTAACGACGCGATGTGTCGAAACTGCACGGAATCGTATCGACGCAATGTGTCGAAACCACATGGAATCGTAGCGGCGCAATTTATTGCGCATCAGTCAGCAGCACCGCCGCTTCAGAGGCGCGCGATAAATCGCGCCGCTACGCCTGTTAATGTGAAATCAGACAGTTGCCGCCTGTTTATGTCCCCACGTCAGATAATACACATCGTAAAAATCGACTTCGCCTTTCTGCTTCATCAAACGATCGATACCGCTACGCACGCTGTCTGGCGTACCGGGATTATCAACAATCTTATCCAGCGCTTGCTGTGATACCGGCTGCACGTAATACCACTCACCGTTGTAGCAAACGCGCAGATCCAGGGTGTCGATATCCTCAAAGCGGTATTTGGGATTGATGTCCATCAGCATCAGGAAACTCATCACCAGCACAAACACGGTAGCAAACCAGAACGCCGGCCAGCCGAGCATGTCGGTGGAGAAGATCAGCGCCACACACAGTGCATAACACAGGTACATGATGGCCCATAACCCAGGATGGGTTTTCAGGAAAGAGAAGCTAAAGCGGGGCAGATTATCGCGCTGGCCTTCACGGTTCAGCGTGGCGATTTCATCGAGCAGGATTTGTTTGATCGTGTCCATTGTTCACCTCTAATTATCACTGCCTGCCAGTTAAGCACATAACAGTGAAGTGAATCAGATACAGATCTGGCGTGTTTTTTTATAACAGTTTCGCGCAGAGTAGGACGCCAACTTTTTCCCGCCACAAAATGTTAAATATGTTGCTAACTAATTTGGCTTTAGTAAGCTAAATCATTCTTTTATGTGAATTTTGTTAGTGGGCGCACATTGCAATGCCCCCCGGCTTTGCCACAATTAAGTAACGTGGCTTCCCGGAGAAAGAGTATGACTGCCAACACTTCCAGCCTGATGTTACTGATGTCTTTCGCCGCCGGTACCTTTGCAGCAGGTTCATCGAGTAATCCGCAACATTTGATGCTATCGCAACCTTCTGGTGGCGTGCCTAACAACTTACTGCCGTTGATTATTTGGCCCGGTATTGCGCCGGACTATGATGAAGAAGAGCAGAGCGACAGCGCGGTCTGGTTCGAGAAAACCTTTACGGAGAACGGCTGGCCTGCAGCATGGCGCGCGCCGATCTTTCCCTACACCCATTACCATCCGAATACCCATGAAGTGCTAGGCGTGGCGTCGGGTTGGGCTGAAGTCCTGTTTGGCGGTGACAGTGGCCGCATGGTGACGCTGCGAGAGGGTGATGCGGTGCTGATCCCGGCTGGTGTCGGCCATAAGCAGGTGTTTGCTTCGGACGATTTTTTCGCCGTTGGCGCCTATCCTGAAGGGATGTCGCCTGAAACTGTGCGTGATGAGCCTTCTCGTTTGCGCGCCGCGAAAGATGAAATCTCGCGCGTGCCGCTCCCACACCGTGATCCCTTCACCGGCGGCGAGGGAGCGATGACGGATATCTGGCTGCCAATTGCGCAGCAGTTAATGCACCAGTAAGGTGCAATTCACGGTTATCCGGCGCTGCTCTGCTATCGGGGCGCGTGTGCCGTTTGGGGCCTGAGCCTCTGGCACACTTTGTGCAGGAGAGGATACAGGTCCTCTGACAAGCGCCGGGTAAATCATGAAAGAAAGCTACCAGATAGCGTCACACTTCTATGATGAGATGTTGCTAAGCGATGGCCAACACCGCCCGCACTATCAGCATTATTGGGAGTGGTTACAACAGGCGGATAAAGAGGCAGTGGCGCGTAAGCGCGAAGAGGCGGAACTGCTGTTTCATCGCGTGGGCATCACCTTTAACGTTTATGGGGACGATGGCGGCGCAGAGCGGTTGATCCCGTTCGATAGCGTGCCGCGTATTATTCCGGCGGGTGAATGGGCGATGCTTGATCGTGGCATCCGTCAGCGCGTGCAGGCACTCAACGCCTTTCTCCACGACATCTACCATCAACAACACATCCTCAAAGCCGGGATTGTGCCAGCCGAACAGGTGCTGGTGAACGATCAATACCAACCCTGCATGCAAGGCGTTGATCTGCATCGCAATATCTATGCGCATATCACTGGCGTCGATATGGTGCGTAACAGCGATGGCGAATACTACGTGCTGGAAGACAACCTGCGCACGCCTTCGGGTGTCTCTTACATGTTGGAGAACCGCAAGATGATGATGCGGCTCTATCCAGAACTGTTTGCGGAACAGCATGTGGCGCCGGTTGAGCGCTATCCCTCACACCTGTTACAAACGCTACGTGAGAGCTCACCAGTGAACGACCCGGTCGTCGTGGTGCTGACGCCAGGTCGTTTTAACAGTGCCTATTTTGAGCACAGCTTCCTCGCGCAGCAGATGGGTGTGGAGCTGGTGGAAAGCGCCGATCTGTTCGTCAAAGATGGTGCGGTGCTAATGCGCACCACCGCCGGGCCATGCAAAGTCGACGTGATCTATCGCCGCGTCGATGATGCCTTCCTCGATCCGCTGGCGTTCCGCGCGGATTCGATGCTTGGCGTGCCCGGCTTATTGTCGGTATATCGATCCGGCAATGTGGTGCTGGCCAATGCTATTGGCACTGGCGTCGCCGATGACAAGTCGATCTATCCCTACGTGCCCGACATGATCCGCTTCTACCTCGATGAAGATCCGATCCTCAACAACGTACCGACCTGGCAGTGCCGTAAACCGCAGGATCTCACCTACGTGCTGGCTAACCTCAGCAAAATGGTGGTGAAAGAGGTGCACGGCGCCGGCGGTTACGGCATGTTGATTGGCCCGGTGGCCAGCCAGCAAGAGTTGAGCGATTTCCGCGAACGCCTAAAAGCGCGACCGGATAACTACATCGCGCAGGACACGCTGTCGCTTTCCACCTGCCCGACCTTTATCGACAACGGCCTTGCGCCGCGGCATATCGATCTGCGTCCCTTTGCCTTATGCGGCGCGGATATTCGTTTAGTGCCCGGTGGGTTAACCCGCGTGGCGCTGACCGAAGGTTCGCTGGTGGTGAACTCATCGCAGGGCGGTGGCACCAAGGACACCTGGGTTCTGGAGGATGACGCATCATGCTAAGCCGCACGGCCAGTGGCCTTTACTGGATGGCGCGCTATCTGGAGCGCGCAGAACAACTCGCCAGGGTGTTGGATGTCACCAATCGGCTTTCACTGATGCCGGTGCGTGGCAGCCACGGTGATGAACTGCTGCTGCCGCTTAATCTCACCGGTACGCGCCAGCAGTTTGAAACCCTCAACGGGCGTTTCACCATGCCGCAGTTGTTCAACTTTTTTGCTCTCGATGACCGCAATGCCAGCAGTATTTTTTGTTGCTGGCAGGAAGCGTGGAACAACGCTCATGCGGTGCGCGGCAGTTTGTCTTCTGAAGTGTGGGAGAGCATCAACTCCACGTGGATCGAGATGCGCAATATGCGGCGGCGCGGCATTACCAGCGCGAATGCCGATAGCTTTTTCGACTGGGTAAAAGAGCGCTCGCATCTGTTTCGCGGTGCGATGTTCGGCACGTTATTGCGCGGCGATGCCATGAGTTTTATTCGCATCGGTACGTTGATGGAGCGCAGTGACGGTACCGCGCGGCTGCTGAGTGTGAATCAGCAGTTGTTGGAGCAAAATCCCGATTCAGTGCGCGAATATTATTGCCTCGACTCGCTGTTGCGCGCGGTGTCGGCGCGCGAAGCTTACAACGCGATCTTTAAACAGCAACTGATGCCGGATCTGGTCAATGAGATGCTGATCCTGCGCAGCGAAAGCCCACGATCGCTGCACTCCTGCATCGAAGAGATCGCGACCCAACTGGAACAGATCGGCAGCAGCGGCGAAGATCGCCCACGCTATCTGGTGACGGTGCTGCTGGCAGAAATGCGCTTCAGCACTTGGGAAAGTTTGACGCGTGAAGGGTTGTACAGCTGGCTTAACCACTTTCTTTCGCAGGTAAACGCGCTGGCGGAAAGCATCAATCAAACCTATCTGGAGGCGAAATGAGACTGAACATCGAGCACAAAACCTGGTATGCCTATGAGCAGCAGGTCACACTCAGTACCCAGTATCTGCGCCTGACGCCACAAAACTCGGTCCATCAGCAGATCCTGTCCTGGGATCTCGATCTGCCGTGTGAGGCCACGCGCACCCTGGATGCGTATGGCAATGTGATGCATGTGCTGACGCTGGATACGCCGCATCAGCAGTTAGCGATCGCGGCACGTGGGGTGGTGGAGATTCTGGATGACGGGGAGCTGGCGCCGGATCCTGAGTGCACGCTTTCGCCTCTGGTATTTTTGCGAGCGACACCGCTAACGCTGCCCGATGCCGCTATTCGCGACTTTGCGCTGCGTTACTGGCATGCTGAAAAGCCGCTGGTGAGCCTGGAAAAACTGATGAGCGAACTGTTGCTGAAAATGCCTTACCAGCCTGGCAGTACACTAGTGAGCGATACCGCGGCGAAAGTCTTTGCCGCCAGCAGCGGTGTTTGCCAGGATCACAGCCACGTGTTTTTAGCCTGCTGTCGAAGCCTGGGTATTCCGGCGCGCTATGTTAGCGGTTATCTCTATACTGATAACGTTGAACACGTTGCCATGCACGCTTGGGTTGAAGCCTGGCTGGATGGCAATTGGCACAGCTTTGATATCACCAATAACACCCGCAGCACGCGCCAGCATTTGCGTCTGGCAGTGGGCGTTGATTATCTCGATGCTTGTCCGGTACGCGGTATGCGTCTGGGGGGTGGCGGTGAAGATATGCTGGCGGTGGCCGCGGTGCAGCAGGTGCATGCGCAGCAGTAATTTTTTGCAGGCGTGACTATGACTTATTGTGTGGCAATGCGTTTATCGTCAGGGATGATTTTTGTGTCGGATTCACGCACCAATGCGGGCGTCGACCATATTTCCTCGTTCCGTAAATTGCACGTGTTTCAGGAGGATGATGAACGCACGCTGGTGCTGCAAAGTGCCGGTAATCTGGCGACCACGCAAAGCGTGATGAGCCTGTTGCGGCGCAATAGCCATGACAGCGATCGGCCCAACTTATTAAATGGCAAATCGCTGTATGACATTGCACTGCTAGTGGGAGAAACGCTGCGCGAGGTGATCAAGCGGGATGGCGAAGAGTTTGGCGGCACGCTGTTACTCGGCGGCCAGATTCGCGGTGAAGAGCCACGCTTGTTCCAAATTTATCCTCAGGGCAATTTCATCGAAGCCAGCGTCGATACGCCGTACTTCCAGATTGGTGAAAGCAAATACGGTAAACCGATTATTGACCGCGTGCTGCGCTATGAAACACCGCTCAGCCAGGCCATGCAGTGCGCGCTGATTTCGATGGACTCGACGCTGGCGAGTAATATTTCCGTGGGATTACCGCTGGATGTAATGGTCTATCACACCGACAGTTTCAGCGATAACGAGCAGTATCACATCACGGAACAGCATCCCTATTTCTCGCAGATTCGGCAGCTGTGGAGCAAAGGTTTGTTGAGCGTATTCTCTCAGCTGCCGCCATTAAAACTTTAGTTAAACCCACACTCATTGGCTTAGGTGCGTTTCGGTCGCCATAAATGGCGACCCTACGTGGTTCAGTGCGGTTTTCGTAGGGTACGCATTCATGCGTACCGGGTTAAATACACATTCATTGGATTAAGTGAGCGGCATTACGCAATTTATTGCGCATCCCTCTCTCCCCTGGTTTTCCGCTCCGCTTTCTCTACTGGTCATAAATCTGAAAACAAGCCCCTTTAACTTCGGTGCAATAAACCGCTGCGCACAAAAGGTGAAAGATGTTTTCTGTTGATCAGCTTCTCGATACTTACTGGCCAGGCCATCACCCCGCGAACTGGCAGAAACGCCTGCTGAAATGGGCCGTTCGCGAACATGAATTCCAATCCTTTGCTGACCGTAATCGCCACCTGAAAGGGGTGGATATGGTTGAGCAAGTGCTGGAGCACCTGGATGTGCGCTGTGAACTGAGTGAACGCGATTTGGAGCAGATTCCCACCCGCGGCCCGCTAGTGATTGTTGCTAACCATCCGCTGGGTGCGCTGGACGGCCTGGCACTGTTGGCGGCCGTTTCTCAGGTGCGCCGTGACGTGAAGATTGTTGCCAACCGCATGCTGATGATGCTGGAACCGATCAACAACCTGATGTTGCCAGTGGATAACATGGGCAACCGCACCAGCCGTGAACAGCTGACGCGCATGCAGCAGCACCTCGACAATCAAGGTGCGCTGATTATCTTCCCCGCAGGTGAAGTGTCCCGTCTTTCCAGCCGTGGTGTGCGCGATAGCAAGTGGCATCACAGTTTCCTACGTCTTGCTGCCCGTGCTCGCGCGCCGATCGTGCCGATACATGTGGTCGGCCGTAACAGCCTCACCTTCTACGCCGCGGCGAAAATTGCCTCGCCATTAGCGCTGATGATGCTGGTGCGCGAGATGTTCCGCCAGCGTGGTTCTCGCATCAAGCTGCACATTGGCGAGCAGATCCCGTTTGCTAACTGGCACGATGGTCACACGCCGGGTAAAGAGTTGGCGAAGCGGCTGCGTAAGCACCTCTATCGCATTGGCCAAGGCCGTCGAGGCCTGTTCCAGACCGAAGCGGCGATTGCGCGCCCGGAAGACCGTGCTGAACTGAAAAAGGCGCTGATGGAGAGTGAGCGTCTGGGCTCGCTGCCGGATGGCAAACAAATCTACCTGTGGCGACGTAACGGCGCGACTTGGGTGCCGCTGCTGCGTGAACTGGGTCGCTTACGTGAAATTGCGTTCCGCGCTGTGGGCGAGGGCAGCGGTCGCCGCCGTGACCTCGACAAATACGATGACGATTATTACCACCTGATTTTGTGGGATGACGATGCGCTGGAGATCGTGGGGGCTTACCGCTTTATTCCGGGCGCGGAGCAGTTGGAGCGTCGCGGTCTGGAAGGTATCTACAGCGACAGCCTGTTCCACTATGACGAGCGCATGTTGCCGATCATTAATCAGGGGCTGGAACTGGGTCGCAGCTTTATCCAGCCTGCATACTGGGGTAAACGCGGTCTGGATTACCTGTGGATGGGGATTGGTGCCTACATCGCCAAATACCCTGAAACGCGCTATCTGTTTGGCCCGGTGTCGATCTCTGGCGGCATGCCCTTGGCGGCACGCGATTTGTTAGTGGCGTTCTACCGCATGTATTTCCCCACTGAGCTACCGCTGGCGAAGTCACGTCGTCCGTATCCGGCTTCGCTGCCGGAAGTGCTGGCGCAGTTCACCGGCGACAATTACACGGAAGATTTGCGCCGCCTTAAACATCTGCTGGCTAACCTCGGCACCGCGATTCCCACGCTCTACAAGCAGTACTCCGAAGTGTGCGAACCGGGCGGCGTGCAGTTTATCGATTTCGGCAGCGATCCTGATTTCAACAACTGTATCGATGGGCTGGTGCTGGTGGATCTGTCACGCGTCAAGCCATCACGTTATGAGCGCTATATCGGCATGCATTTGCAGGCTGAGAGCGCGGAATAAGATCCAGGGAGGCTTTCGGGCCTCCCGTTTTGTTTGAGCACGGAAACGTCAAGTTGATGTCACGGGATCGTCATCTGATTGTCGTAGGGTCTTAGCCGGACTGTCAGATAAAGGCCAGAAACATGGCAACGATCACACTTCGCGGGTTGTGCAAATCCTTCGCCGCCCAGCCGGTACTTCAGGATATCTCTCTGCAGATTGCGCAGGGCGAATTTATCGCCGTGCTGGGTCCTTCGGGCTGCGGCAAAACCACCTTATTACGTCTGCTGGCGGGCTTTGAAACCGCTGATGCGGGTGAAATCCACGTTGGCGAACGCTGCTTTGCAGCACCGGGTGTGCATCTGCCACCGGAAGATCGCCAACTGGGCGTGGTGTTCCAAAGCTACGCTTTGTGGCCGCACATGACGGTGGCAGAAAACGTCTCCTACAGCCTGAAAGTCAATCGAGTGGCCCGCCAGGAACGCGACAGCCGCACCCAGCAGGCGCTGGAGCTGGTGGGGTTAGAAAATTTTGCCACGCGCCGTCCCGCCGATCTCTCTGGAGGTCAGCGTCAGCGCGTGGCGTTAGCACGATGTCTGGTCGCCAAACCAACGCTGGTGCTGCTCGACGAACCGCTGGCCAATCTTGATGTGCACCTGCGCGCCACCATGGAAGAGGAGTTCCGCCGCTTCCATCGTCACAGCCACGCCACCTTGCTCTACATCACCCACGATCAGCACGAAGCGATGGCGCTGGCCGATCGTATTGTGGTGATGGACGGCGGCCGCGTGATGCAGTTCGCCACGCCGCAAACTCTGTGGCGCGAACCGGCTAACGAAATGGTCGCCGGCTTTATTGATGACGGCAAAGTGCTGCCGGTTAGTGATATCGAACCGACTAGCGAGTGCAAAGCGCTCGCCACGCTGTGTGGCGTGCGCGTTACCTTGCGCTGTGCCCCCGAGCAGCGTCCGCTGCCCAACGGCAAAGCCAGTTTTCACGCGGTGGATTTCCGCTTAGCCGAGCCGGACGAACCCCAGTTTGCCGTCCGTGTGCAGCGCGTGATCTATCGCGGTAGCCATTATCAGATTGATGTCGCGCCCGTTGCGGCACCCGACACCAGCATCACGCTACAGGTGTCCGATACCCTTTTACCCGTTGTTGACGCGACCCTTGGTGTGGCGCTGCGCGACGGCTGGATCCTTCCTTCATAACGTTTAGATACTTAGGGAAATTGCTATGCGCACGTCGTTTAACGCTTTGATGTTAGCCAGTGGATTACTGATTGCCGCCACCAGCCAGGCGGAAGATGCACCCTCAGGCAAGCTGGTGATTTACACCTCGCAGGCACCAGAAATCGCGCAGCAAACCGTGGACGCGTTTAAAGCCGCTTATCCCAACGTGCAGGTCGAGTGGACGCGTAACGGCACCACCCAGTTGATGAACGTGTTGCAGACCGAGATGATGAGTGGGGGGGCGAAGCCGGATGTACTGCTGATTGCCGATGCCATCAACCTCGGCGCACTGAAAAATCAGAACCAGCTCTACACCTACGCGGATGCCCCACTGAGCCATATCAATCCTTCGTTCTACGACAAAGACAAAACCTTCTTCGGCACCAAAATCATCGCCACGGTCATCGCCTACAACACCCAACACGCGCAGCCGATTGATAGCTGGAACGCGTTGGCCGTAGAAGCCAACAAAGGCCAGATCGCCGTGCCAAGCCCGCTTTACTCTGGTGCGGCGCTGTACAAGCTGCACACCGACATCAACACGCCAACCATTGGCTGGAACTTCTATAAAAAGCTGGCAGCGATTGGCGTGGCACCGCAGGGCGGTAACGGTCCGGCGCTGAAGGCTGTCGCCAGCGGCTTGGATAAATACGGCATCATCACCGACGCTGACGTGATTCTGGCGAAGAAAAAGGGCTCGCCAGTCGATCTGGTGTACCCGAAAGAGGGCGTGTCTTACGTGACCGAGCCAGTGGCGATCATGAAGTCAGTGCACAATCTGCCCGCCGCTAAAGCTTTCGTGAATTTTATGCTGTCTGAGGAAGGCCAGAAGCTGGTGGTTGAGCAGGGTAACCGCCCGGTGGACGATCGCGTATCTGCGCCCGCAGGCTTCACGCCCATCAACAAAATTAAACTGCTGACGCCGGATGTAGCGAAAGCTATCAAGGAAGATGCCACGGTGCGCGATCAGTTCACCGCGCTGTTTGGCGGCTAAGCATGAGCGTGGTGAGCAACGAGTGGCGTCAACTGGCGCGCGGCGGTCAACGTTTCCGTCTCAACAGTGAGAAACTGATCTTAGCGCTAATGGTGCTACTGATTGGCTTGCTGTCGGTCGCGCCACTGTTGCGACTGGTGTGGACGGCGATTGCGCCGCAGGGTGTGCCAGACCTGGCACGCTTAACGCGACTGATTGCCAGCGATCGCGTACTGATCGCCAGCGGTAACACCTTGCTCATCGCCTTCAGTTCGACCTTGATCTCCGTGCTGCTCGGCACCGCGGCCGCTTGGCTGGTGGCGCTCAGCGATCTGCGCGCCAAGACGGCTTGGGTGTTCGCGTTTATCCTGCCGCTGATGATCCCACCTCAGGTGACGGCACTCGCCTGGCTACAGGCGCTGGCACCGTCCAGTCCATTAGCGCTGCTGTTTGGCGCACTTGGACTGCCGTGGTTTGCGCCTGGCGAGCAGCCACTCTATTCGCTGAGCGGCATTGTGCTGCTGCTCGGCACCCATAATGCACCGCTGGTGTTTCTCACCGTGCGTGCCGGTTTACGTCGTTTGCCCGCTGATTTGGTCGAAGCCGCCCAAGTGAGCGGGGCTTCACGCATGCGCGTGTTGTTCACCATCATTCTGCCGCTGGCACGCCCCGCGATCTTTGCCGGAGCCGCGCTGACTTTTGTGGCTGCGGCCGGTAATTTCGGTATTCAGGCGATGCTGGGCATTCCGGCACGTGTGCCGACGCTGATCACGCTGGTGTATCAACAGCTCAATGGCATCGGCCCCAGCGCGTTGCCGAACACCGCTGTGTACGCACTGCTGATTGCGGTGATCACGCTGGCAGGTATGGCGGCCAGCGCCTGGCTTGGCGGACGTCACGACGTGCGCGTCAACGGCGCGCCACGCTTGTGGCAACAATCGCTGGGGTGTGGTCGTTTAGTAATAGAAGGCACGGCCTGGCTGTGGATGGCGCTGACGCTGTTGCTGCCGGTTAGCGCGCTGCTGATCACTGCACTGACCCGTGGTTTTGGTCAGGCCCTGACGTGGCAAACGTTGACGCTGGAGAATTTCCGCAGCGCGCTGTGGGGCTATCCGGCGGTGCGGCATGCGTTTATGACCAGCCTTGGCTTGACCACGCTGGCGGCGATCATTTTGACCGCCACCGCATTGTTCCTCGCCTATTTCCTCAGCTGGCGGCGCACCAAACTGGTACGCGGCCTGTGGCTGGCCAGTGAGCTGACGTATGCGCTACCGGGCATTGTCACCGGTGTCGCTGCGATGCTGTTTTTCCTGCGCCCGCTGCCGATCATTAACGTGTCGCTTTATGGCACGGTGTGGATCATCCTCGCCGCCTATTTAGCTAATTTTCTCGCGCTGGTATTGCGACCAACGCTGGCCGGTTTTGCCCAGTTGGAGCCGGCACTCGACGAAGCCGCGCGACTGTGCGGTGCCGGTTTTATCCGTCGCATGCGTGACATCTTACTGCCACTGGCGGCGCCTTCCGCGCTGGCGGGCACGGTGCTGGTGTTTCTCACCGCACTCAATGAAATCCAGGTCTCGGTATTGTTAGTCACATCGCAAACCCAGACCATCGGACCCACCATCGTGTTCCTTGACGAAGGGGGCTCCGCCTCGCTGGCGGCCGCGGTAGGCTGCCTGATGATTCTGGTCGTTTGTTTGCTGATGGGATTGGCAACACGGCTGGCGCGGCGACTGCCGCAAGGGGTTTTACCATGGCAAGCGTAACGGTGATCAGCGGCGTTGGCGGCAAATTGCCTGCGGCATTTTTGCTGGAGATGGAAGGTTATCGATTATTACTGGATTTGGGGGCGGGGCCACAGCCCGGCGTGCGTCCCGACATTGATGCTATCGGGCGCGTTGATGCGCTTTGCCTGACACATTCGCATATTGATCACGCCGCCTCGCTCGATTGCTGGGCGCAAATTGGTTCGCCCCCGGTGTATGCCACTGAACAAACCTGGCTACAGCTGGGAAATGTGGATGTGCCAATGTACGCGCGCCGTTTGCTGCCATTACGCGGCCAGAGTGCCATTGGCCCGCTTAATCTGTTTACCGGTCGTAGCGGTCATTCTCCCGGTTCTGTGTGGTTTCACCTGCCCGTGGCGGGTGGGGTTACTTATATGGGTGACTGGAGCCGCGAAGCGCTACTGCTGCCGTTTGACTGCCCACCGCAGGCAAAACTGCTGATCACCGATGCCTCTTACGGCGACCGCTCACAGCGTTTGAGTGAACAGATGGATGCGTTAGCCATTGCCGCCACTCACGGTGCGGTCATCGCGGTACCCGAACACGGACGTGGACCCGAAGTGGCGTTGCAACTGGTGGCGCGCGGGCTGCCGGTGCAGCTGTGTCCACAAATCCGCAGTGAAGTCACGCAGTGGCTGGCGATGGATAAATTGCCTGCCACCACGGCGTTGGGCTTGGTGCGCCTGTTGAAACAGCCGCAGCCAGAACAGTGGTTGCCTTCAAGTGTGATAGTGGCTGCTGATGCGGTAGCCGATCAGGGTTTAGCTGCACAACTCAGTGGTCAACCCGGCTTTCGCCTGATTTTCAGCAGCCATGTGGCACCGGGCACGCGCGCAGCCGATTTGCTGGCCACCCAGCAGGCGCGTTGGCTGCCGTGGAACGTGCACCCAACCCTGGACGATCAGTTATGGTTAATTGCTAAAACCGGCGCACAACGTGTTATCCCGGCATTCGTTGCCGCCAGCGAATGCCCGCAGTTAGCCGCCAGTGCGCCACTATGCTGGCAGGCGCATATCCCCCTGCAATGCCATCTCGACAGCCCGCGCTTCGCCCAAGAACACCGTCAACGCAGCATAATATTTTGAGTATCCCGCTGAATGTTTTTTAGCCATTGCCGATAACCTGACTACCAACTTTTGTCTGTGGGCGATTAGCGCTTGTAAGCCAAGCGCTTTTGCGTTTAAGTCTGCACAGCAATTAAGAATTTTCTTAAGAAGCACCAATACCAGGCCAGCAATAGGCGAACAACAATGAATAATAACTCTGACGTCATGTACCGGCTACTGGTGCAGAGCGTGGTGGATTATGCCATTTACATGCTCAAACCCGATGGCACCGTAGCAAACTGGAATGCTGGGGCACAACGTGCCAAGGGTTACACACCGGACGAAATCGTCGGCAAAAATTTCGCGCTGTTTTATAGCGAAGAAGATCGAAAAAATGGCGCACCGCAGCGTGGGCTTTCTGTGGCGACAGCGGTGGGGCGCTTCGAGACGGAAGGTTGGCGTTATCGTAAAGACGGCAGCGCCTTCTGGGCTCATGTGGTGATCGATGCGATTCGCGACGACTTCGGCGAGCTGCTCGGCTTTGCCAAAATCACTCGCGACTGCACTATCCAGCAGGAGCAGCAGCGTAAACAGCAGGAACAGGAGCAACGTTTCCGTTTATTAGTTGAAGGCGTAACGGACTACGCCATCTACATGCTTGATCTCGACGGCAACGTCGAAAACTGGAATGCCGGAGCACAGCGTGCCAAAGGCTATGTGGCTGAAGAGATCGTCGGCCAGCACTTCTCGCGCTTCTACAGCGCGCAAGACCGCAAAAATCATATTCCAGAAAAGAACCTCACTACCGCCTTCAAAACCGGACGTTTTGAAGACGAAGGCTGGCGTTACCGTAAAGATGGCAGCGCGTTTTGGGCACATGTCGTCATTGATGCGATTCGTGATGATTCAGGCAAGTTAATTGGCTACGCCAAAATTACCCGTGACTGCACCGAGCAGCGCGAGTTGCAGCGTAGACAGCGCGAACATGAAAAAACCTTCCGTCTGCTGGTGGAGGGCGTGACGGATTACGCCATCTACATGCTGGATGTACAAGGCCGGGTGGTGAACTGGAACGCCGGGGCACAGCGCGCCAAAGGTTATGTGTCTGACGAGATTGTCGGGCAACACTTCTCCGTGTTCTATGGTTCACAGGAACGTAACGCCAATACGCCGGAAGCTAACCTCGGCATTGCGTTGAAAACTGGTCGCTTCGAGGATGAGGGCTGGCGCTATCGCAAAGATGGTTCGGCGTTTTGGGCGCATGTGGTGATCGACGCGATTCATGACGAAGAGGGTAAGATGATTGGCTTCGCCAAAATCACCCGTGATGTCACCGAACGCCGTGAGAATGAACAGCAATTGCTGCGAGCGCGGGATTTGGCGCAGGCGCAAAACGTAAAAATGTCGGAGCTTTCCTCTTTCCTCGACACCATCATCTCCAGCATCCCGTCATGCGTCATTGTTGAAGATGCCATCAGCCGCGAAATTCTGATGGTGAATGACAAAGCGGAGCAGCTGTTTGGCGTCAGTAAGTCACTGATCATGCACAAACGCCCGCACGAATGTATGTCTGCTGAGCTAAGCGACTATTTCAACAGCCTGGCGGATATCGCGCTGCGCAGCGAAGGTCTTCATTCACGTGAGCAGCTGCTGCTGACCGCGGCCGGGGAGCGCATTCTGCATACCCGCGCCACCACCATCAGCGGCAAAGATATGCGGCAGAATTATGTGATGCTGATTGTGGAAGATGTCACCGATCAGCGCGAAGTTGATGCGCGCATCCATCATATGGCCCATCACGATAACCTCACCAGTCTACCAAACCGTGTGTTGTTCCGGCAGAAACTGAGCGAAGCGCTGCGTGTGGATAATCAGCGCAACTCGTTGAGTGCCACGCTGTGCCTCGATCTTGATAACTTCAAAAACGTTAACGACGCGCTGGGGCATCAGATCGGTGATGATTTGCTGCGAGTGGTGGCGAAACGCCTGCGCACTGCACTGCGCGATCAGGACACGCTGGCACGTATTGGTGGTGATGAGTTTGCCATTGTGCTGCCCAGTATCAACAATGCACAAGAAGCGGCGGTGGTGGCACAACGCTTGATTGAGGCGATTCGACCGCCGATCAACGTGGAAGGGCACAACCTCTCTGTGGGGCTCAGTGTCGGGATCGCGTTAACCTCGCAGGCCACCAATACGCCGGAGCATATGCTGCGCTGTGCCGACATGGCGCTGTACGAGGCCAAGCGTAATGGGCGTAACCGTTTTGAACACTTCACGCTGGAGATGGATGACGTAGCGCGCAGTCGCCGTGTGATTGAGAACGATCTGCGTGATGCGATCACTGGCCGTCAGCTAAAACTCTATTATCAGCCGATCACCAACGAAGAAGGCATTATTGGTTACGAAGCGCTGATGCGCTGGCACCATCCGATCAAGGGATTGATCATGCCGAATGATTTCATCCCGATTGCCGAAGAGACCGGGCTGATTCATATGCTCGGTGCCTATGCCTTGTATGAAGCCTGTCGCGAGGCACAGAGCTGGGGCACGGAGCAATCGGTGTCCGTCAACCTGTCACCGTTGCAGTTTAAGAACAGCTCGCTGGTCTCAGTGGTCGAAGGGGCGCTGCGTGAGTCAGGATTGGCACCGCATCGCCTCGAGGTCGAGATCACCGAATCGGTACTGCTCGACGATACGCTCGGCAATATCCGCACGCTGCAAAGCCTGAAAGCGATTGGTGTACAGATTGCGCTGGATGATTTCGGCACCGGTTATTCGTCGCTCAGCTATCTGCGATCCTTCCCGTTCGACAAGATCAAAATCGATAAGTCGTTTATTAACGATATGGGCGACAGCCGTGAAGCGATGGCGATTATCCGGGCGATTACCGGCATGAGCCGCAGTCTGGATATTCAGATCACCGCTGAGGGTGTGGAGAATGGTGAGCAGTTCGCCAAGCTACGTGAAGAGGGTTGTACGCTGTTCCAGGGCTATTATTTTGGACGTCCACAGCCTTCCGAGCTGCGTTTGAAAACGTTGGAATAATGCCAGATCGCGCGATGAATCGCGCTCCTACCACGTAGGGGGCGCATTTATGCGCTCCTGGGTAAGTATGCGCTCCTGGCTGAATAGGTGATCCTGACCGTTTGTACGCTCGTCGCCATCTCAGTGCGCGATTTCAGCATAAAAAAACGCCCGGCATTGCCGGGCGTTGTGCTGTTTGCTGTGTGTAATCTTTATTATGACTGGCCGTGGCCTTCTACGGTCATGTGTCCCAGATCTTTATCCACCAGGAACAGGCCTTCGCCTTTATTGCCCACCAGTGCCAGTTTATCCAGTACGGATTTGAACAGCTTCTCTTCTTCGTGCTGTTCAGCCACATACCACTGCAGGAAGTTGAACGTTGAATAATCCTGTGACATCAACGCAGTGTGCACCAGGTCGTTGATGCGCTGAGTAATCAGCTGCTCATGCTTCAGCGCTTCTTCCAGCACGTCATTCAGTGAATTCCAGCTGACAGCAGGCGCGGCAATGCTGCCCAGCACCGGCAGTGCACCCGCATCGCTGACGTAGTCGAACAGACGCTGCATATGTTCCATCTCTTCGCGGGAGTGCATCTTCAGGAAAGAGGCGCCGCCTTCATAGCCTTTGTCGCTGCACCATGCGCTCATTTGCAGATACAGGTTGGCAGAGAAGAATTCCAGGTTCAGTTGATCGTTCAAGCGAGAGGTCATTTCAGCAGTTAACATGGCTGAGTCCTTTTTAATTTGTCAGGTGAAGTACGGTGAATTATGCATCAATCTATACTTTTTTGTGAAGGCTTTTTCGTCAAAAGGTTGAAATTATCTTATTGATTGTAAATGGAATTATTTCATTTATTGAATGCGAAGAATTCTCAGTTTTGACTCATTTTCATTCACGCTGGATTGATTATAGCTGCGCATCGGTGGATGCTGGAGCGAGCCTTTACTTGTCAGGAGCTTAGCGGTGTCGAACGTATTAGATCATTACCATTACCTGCATGAAATCCCGGAACTGGGATTCGAAGAATTCAAAACTTCTGCCTATATCGCTGACCAGCTTGAGCAGGCTGGCATCACCGTGAGGCGCGGAATTAATCACACCACCGGCATCGTGGCGGAAATTGACAGCGGCGTGCCGGGGCCGGTACTGGCGCTGCGTGCAGATATGGATGCGCTGGGCCACATCATTAACGGCGTCGCCTGTGCACGTCATACCTGCGGCCATGACGGACACTCTTCTGTGGTTCTTACCGCGGCGCAGGAACTGCTGAAAGAGGGCGCCATTAAGAAGGGCAAACTCAAGTTGCTATTCCAGCCCGCTGAAGAGTTGGGTGCGGGTGCGCTGGCAATGATTGAAGGCGGCGCGCTGGATGACGTGGAGATGATCCTCGGTTTCCATGTGCGTCCACTGGAAGAGTGCCAAGTGGGCCAGGCGACACCCGCAGTGATCTACTCGGCATGCAGCACACTGGAAGCGACCATTAAGGGTGTGCCAGCCCATGCTGCGCGTCCGCATTTAGGTGTGAATGCGTTAGATGCCGCGGTACAAGCGGTGCAGGCCGTCAACAGTATCCATCTCGCACCGGGTTTAACCTGGAGCGTGAAAGCGACGCGTTTCCTGTGCGATGCCGGTGTAACTAACTCAGTGCCGGATGAGGCGCGAGTGGTGTGGGATCTGCGTTCGCAGGAGAACGCACCAATGGATGTGTTGAAAGAGAAAGTCACTCAGGCGATTCAGCACAGCGTGGCTGCCTTGGGCGCAACGGCGGAAGTGGTGGTACTGAAAGAGATGCCTGCAGCAGAGATTCATGATGAAGCCACGGCGGTGATCCGTGCGGCGATTGTCGATGTGCTGGGTGAAGAAGGGCTGCTGGAGACCAAAACCACGCCAGGTAGTGAAGATTTCTTCTACTATCCGGTGAAAAATCCGCAAGTGAAAGCCGGTTTTTGGGGACTGGGAACGAACCTGGTGCCAGGCCTGCATCATCCTGATATGCGTTTTGAACTGAGTTCGCTGGAGATCGGGGTGAAGATCTTTAAGGCGGCGGTGGTACGCGTTTTAGGGTAACCATATTCATTATGTAGGGGCGGCATTGATGCCGCCCTGGCGTGCACGCATGCTTCCAGGTGCGCATGAATGCGCACCCTACGTGATCTTGTTGCTGTGCCCATCCCACGATTTCCCCGCCTGCCGAAATATTGTATGCTATGCCGCCTCAATGCTTACTGGATAACCGGACTGTTGCCAATGTAGATCGCGCACATCTTGCTGTGAACTGACGCTACTGCGTCACCATTGGTTCCGTTATCCCCCGGCTTTGCCCGGAACGATTTATTCGCAGCGCGCTGCCCGCGTGTTGCCCTTGAAGAAGAATTCACACATGTCTATTGCTTCCTTTTTAGATGAAGTGGCGCGCCGCCGTACGTTTGCGATCATCTCGCACCCGGATGCCGGTAAAACCACCATTACCGAAAAAGTGCTGCTGTTCGGGCAGGCGATCCAAACCGCCGGTACCGTCAAAGGCCGCGGCTCCAGCCAGCATGCGAAATCCGACTGGATGGAAATGGAGAAACAACGTGGTATCTCCATCACTACCTCAGTGATGCAGTTCCCGTATCGCGACAGCCTCGTAAACCTGCTGGATACCCCAGGACACGAAGACTTCTCCGAAGATACCTACCGTACGCTGACGGCGGTTGACTGCTGTTTGATGGTCATTGATGCCGCAAAAGGGGTTGAGGATCGTACCCGTAAGCTGATGGAAGTCACCCGTCTGCGCGATACGCCGATCATCACCTTTATGAACAAACTTGACCGTGATATCCGCGATCCGATGGAAGTGCTGGATGAGGTCGAGAGCGAGCTGAAGATCGCCTGTGCGCCGATCACCTGGCCAATCGGCTGCGGTAAACTGTTCAAAGGCGTCTATCACCTCTATAAAGATGAAACTTACCTGTATCAAACCGGTAAGGGCCACACCATTCAGGATGTGCGCATCGTTAAAGGTCTGGCGAACCCCGATCTGGATGCGGCAGTGGGTGAGGATCTGGCAAAACAGCTGCGCGATGAGCTGGAGTTGGTGCAGGGCGCATCCAATGAGTTTGACCACGAGCTGTTCCTGAGCGGTGACCTTACGCCGGTGTTCTTCGGTACTGCATTGGGTAACTTTGGTGTCGATCATATGCTCGACGGCTTAGTGGCCTGGGCACCGACGCCAATGCCGCGCAAAAGTGATACGCGTCTGGTAGAAGCCAAAGAAGAGAAGTTCAGCGGCTTTGTGTTTAAGATCCAGGCCAACATGGATCCGAAACACCGTGACCGCGTGGCCTTTATGCGTGTGGTTTCCGGCAAGTACGAGAAAGGCATGAAGTTGCGCCAGGTGCGTACCGGTAAAGACGTGGTGATCTCGGATGCATTGACCTTTATGGCTGGCGACCGTTCGCACGTCGAAGAAGCCTATCCGGGCGACATCATCGGTTTGCACAACCACGGCACCATCCAGATCGGCGACACCTTTACTCAAGGTGAAAACATGAAGTTCACCGGTATCCCGAACTTCGCGCCGGAACTGTTCCGTCGTATTCGTCTGCGCGATCCGCTGAAGCAGAAGCAGCTGCTGAAAGGGCTGGTGCAGCTGTCGGAAGAGGGCGCGGTGCAGGTGTTCCGTCCGGTGCACAACAACGATTTGATCGTCGGTGCGGTCGGTGTGCTGCAGTTTGAAGTGGTCGTCGCGCGTCTGAAAAGCGAATATAACGTTGAAGCGATTTATGAAGCTATCAACGTCTCGACTGCCCGTTGGGTTGAGTGCAGCGATGCGAAGAAATTCGACGATTTCCAACGCAAAAACGAAGTGAACCTGGCACTGGATGGTGGTGATAACCTCACTTACATCGCCCCAACCATGGTGAACCTCAATATCACGCAGGAACGCTATCCTGATGTGAAGTTCCGCAAAACGCGCGAGCATTAATCCCGCCTCACACCAGGGTCAGTGATTTTCACTGGCCCTGTTTTTCTCCTACAGACTCCTCCTAATTACGCTGCGTTTATCGTTTTTTGGCGAGATATCAACCACAAAAGCCAGCAAAACCTGTAATCCCTACTATGATTATCCTGTCGGACGAGAAAAGAGACCTTAAGGTTTCATTACGTCCATCAATGCAGCAACGCCGTTTGTTGCTGGCGCATTCGCAGTTGCGAGTGAGTTAACTGATAGAAGGATGATATCGATGAATAAGACTAAGATTGCTAAAACCCTGATTGCTGCACTAGCCAGTTCGGTCCTGCTGAGTGGTGCGGCGTTTGCTGCGGATACCAGTAGCACGGGTTCCAAAATCGATAGTTCTATGAAAAAAGTCGATGGTTTTATGGATGACAGCGGCATCACCGCCAAGGCTAAAGCCGCGTTAGTGGATGATGAAGCCATTAAAAGCACGGATATCTCAGTGAAAACCCACCAGGGTGTGGTCACGTTGAGCGGTTTTGTCGCTTCACAGGATCAGGCGGAAAAAGCCGTTGCGCTGGTGCAAAAAGTTGAGGGTGTGAAATCCGTCAGTGACAAGCTACACGTTAAAGACAGCAAAGAGACATCATTGAAAGGTTATGCGGGTGATACCGCAACAACCAGTGAAATCAAAGCTAAGCTCTTAGCAGATGACATTGTGCCATCGCGCAACGTGAAGGTGGAAACCAACGACGGCGTGGTGCAGTTATCAGGGAACGTGGCGACTCAGGCACAGTCCGATCGTGCTGAGAAGATCGCCAAAGCCATTGAAGGCGTAAAAAGCGTGAAGAATGACCTGAAGGTGAAATCTTAACGCAAGCCGATCGGCACTGTTATGGTGCCGAATCGTAATAAAAACAGTGATATGTGTATAAGCAGTTCGATTTTCACATGGTAAAGGAGAGGCTTATGTTTCGTTGGGGTATTATCTTTCTGGTCATCGCTCTGATTGCTGCAGCATTAGGTTTCGGCGGTCTGGCGGGTACGGCAGCATGGGCAGCTAAAATTGTCTTCATTGTCGGTATTATTCTGTTCCTCGTAAGCCTGTTCACCGGGCGTAAACGACCCTGACCGATTGCGTTAACACAACGCTAACCCGCGAGTCACTTAAAGCGGAGACCAGTCATTTGCGGCATAATCATTAGCCGCACCGATTGCACCATGCAATGGGTCAGGAAACTACAATGACTGGTTCTCCGGGATGTTGCCCTTGGCAGCTCCCTCAGAGCGGTAAAACACTGAGGGACATCCATTGGGAATGCGCATCCCGGTGTCATTAGACACCTTTGAGCCATTAGCGCTCACCCCGTTTAAATCCAATAAAATTGCTCTGGTTTGTGAAGGCGGCGGTCAACGCGGCATCTTCACCGCAGGCGTCTTGACGAATTCCAGCGTGCCGGATTCAATCCTTTTCATCTTATGCTAGGCACCTCAGCAGGCGCCCAAAACCTGTCGGCCTTCGTCTGTGCCCAGCCTGGCTATGCCCGCCGCGTGATTACGCGTTACACCACCAGTAAACAGTTTTTTGATCCGCTGCGCTTTGTGCGTGGGGGGCATCTGATTGATCTCGACTGGCTTATCGACATCACTAAACAAGAATTCCCACTCTCGCTGAGCAATGCCGAAGGGCTGTTTGCCAGAGGCAGCGAGTTCTATATGTGCGCCTGCCGGGGAGATGATTACCGCGCAGAGTACTTTACCCCCACCAGCCTGAATTGGCACGACGTGATCAAAGCCTCCAGCGCCATTCCGGGGTTCTATCGCAGCGGTGTGCTGATGGATGGCGTGAACTATCTGGATGGCGGTATCAGCGATGCGATTCCGGTGCGTGAAGCGGCACGACGTGGCGCAGATACCATTGTGGTGATCCGCACTGTGCCGTCGCAGATGTCATATACACCCAAGTGGTTCAAGCGCATGGAACGCTGGCTGGGTGACAGCGCACTGCAGCCGATGATCAATATTCTGCATCATCACGAAGAGAGTTACCGGGAAATTCAGCAGTTCATCGATCAGCCGCCGGACGATCTGCGCATCATTGAAATTTACCCTCCAAAACCGCTGGCGAGTATGGCACTGGGCAGCCGTGTGGCTTCGCTCAATCAGGATTACCATCTAGGGCGCCGTAGCGGTCGCTATTTCCTCGCCACGCTTGGTCAATGGCTGAGTGACGCCGAGCCATTGTTGCGTGTGACACCACCGGCTGCGGTCGCCAATGCGCCAGACAATCGCCCAGTGCATACGCCGCTGCTGGCGGATAACGATGCGGACTTTGATGCAGGATCGCTGGCATGAGATTTATCGATACCCACTGCCATTTCGATTTCCCACCGTTTGTCGATGACGCCACTGGCAGTATCGCGCTGGCCGCGCAGTCAGGTGTTGAACGCATTATTGTCCCGAGCGTGGATGCCAGCCGATTCGAGCGCGTCAGCCAGTTAGCACAGCAGCATGATGCGCTGTATGCCGCGCTGGGTTTGCATCCGATCAATATCGCTGAGCATAACGATGCACACTTGGGGGATCTGGAGCGCTGGCTGCAAACGCCGGACACAAAACGCGTGGCGATCGGCGAGATCGGCCTCGATCTCTATATGAATGATGCGCAGTTTGGTAAACAGACACGCTTGCTGGATGCGCAGCTAAAGCTGGCGAAGCAGTATGATTTGCCTGTGATCCTGCATTCGCGGCGTACGCACGATCAGTTGGCGATGCACCTGCGCCGGCACAATTTACCGCGCCGCGGCGTGGTGCACGGTTTTGCCGGAAGCCAACAGCAGGCTGAGCGTTTTATCCAACTCGGTTATGCGATTGGTGTCGGCGGCACCATCACCTATGAACGCGCCAGTAAAACCCGCAACACCATCGCCAATTTGCCGCTGGCATCGTTGTTACTGGAAACCGACGCGCCGGATATGCCATTACAAGGTTTTCAGGGCCAGCCTAATCGCCCAGAGCGGGCACGCAATGTTTTTGACGTGTTATGCCAGATACGCAGCGAACCGCCTGAAATCATTGCCGATGCGCTTTGGCATAACAGCCTGAGCCTGTTCGCGCTGCCTGCCTGAGTTCCTCCCGACAGATTCTGGATTTTCCACTGCTGTGGCCCGAACTGACTACAGTAATAACATCGGTGATACACTTCTTCGCCATTTATTGTGATAATATTCACAAACATCATTGCGGATGAAACGGGTTTAACAGGGTTTATATGTGATTAATATCACTAAAATACTGTATTTACATGACGAGTTTTCTTTCATCGTGTGACGGCTGATCCAATTTTATCGCGTAAGGATTGTTAGAATTATCACATTATCCGGTGGCATGGCCTGCCGGTTACCTTTTGGAGAACATCATGACCGATCTTAAAGCTGCCGCACAACGCGCCCTGCAACTGATGGATTTAACCACCCTGAATGAAGATGACACCGATGAGAAGGTGATCGCACTGTGCCGCCAGGCGAAATCGCCAGCGGGCAATACGGCTGCCATCTGCATCTACCCACGTTTCATTCCGGCGGCGCGTAAAGCACTGCGCGAGCAGGGCACACCAGACATTCAGATTGCGACCGTCACCAACTTCCCACACGGCAACGATGACGTTGAGATCGCGCTGGCAGAAACCCGTGCGGCAATTGCTTACGGTGCTGATGAAGTGGATGTGGTGTTCCCGTACCGCGCACTGATTGCTGGCAACCGCGACATTGGCTTTGAGCTGGTGAAAGCCTGTAAAGAAGCCTGTGCTGCGGCTAATGTCCTGCTGAAAGTGATCATTGAAACCGGTGAGCTGAAAGAAGAAGCCCTGATCCGCGCCGCTTCTGAAATCGCGATTGATGCCGGTGCTGACTTCATCAAAACCTCGACCGGTAAAGTACCGGTGAACGCGACGCCAGAAGTGGCGGCGATCATGATGCAAGTGATCCACGATAAAGGCGTACAGCAGCAGGTGGGCTTTAAGCCTGCGGGCGGCGTGCGTACTGCGGAAGATGCGGCGATCTATCTGAAGCTGGCTGACGACATTCTGGGCGAGGGCTGGGCCGATGCGCGCCACTTCCGCTTTGGTGCATCAAGCCTGTTAGCCAGCCTGCTGAATACGCTGGGCCACGCGACAGCGACCAGCAAAGCGGGTTACTGATCCCAGCCTCAGGGTCGCCATCAATGGCGGCCCAAAGAATGTTTGGTGCATTTCACAGCAATCCCCCGGGGAGGCAACCTTGTTCCTGCCACAAGAAATTATTCGAAAAAAACGCGACGGCCTGCCACTGAGCGAAGCGGAAATCCGCTTCTTCATCAATGGTGTGCGCGACAACAGCGTATCAGAAGGCCAGATTGCCGCGCTGGCAATGACCATCTATTTCCACGATATGAATCTGGATGAACGTGTTGCACTGACTATGGCAATGCGTGATTCCGGCACCGTGCTCAACTGGCAGTCGCTGAACCTCAACGGCCCGATCGTGGACAAACACTCCACTGGCGGCGTAGGCGATGTGACCTCGCTGATGCTTGGCCCGATGGTCGCCGCCTGCGGTGGCTATGTGCCGATGATCTCTGGGCGCGGCCTCGGCCATACTGGCGGCACGCTGGATAAACTGGAAGCCATCCCTGGGTTCGATATCTTCCCAAGCGATGACCGCTTCCGTCAGATCATTAAAGATGTCGGTATCGCCATTATCGGCCAGACCAACTCGCTGGCACCTGCCGACAAGCGTTTCTACGCCACGCGTGACATCACCGCCACCGTTGACTCGATCCCGCTGATCACCGCCTCGATCCTTGCCAAGAAACTGGCGGAAGGATTGGATGCGTTGGTGATGGATGTGAAAGTCGGCTCCGGTGCTTTTATGCCCACCTTCGAAGCTTCAGAAAACCTGGCGCAAGCCATTGTTGGCGTCGCAAACGGCGCAGGCTGCAAGACCACCGCGCTGCTCACCGATATGAATCAGGTGCTGGCGTCGACCGCCGGTAACGCGCTGGAAGTGCGTGAAGCGGTGCAGTTCCTCACCGGCGAGGCGCGTAATCCACGCCTGCTGGAAGTGACCATGGCGCTGTGTTCGGAAATGCTGATCTCCGGCAAGCTGGCAGAAAACGATGCTGAAGCGCGTCAGAAACTGCAAAACGTACTGGATAACGGCAAAGCGGCGGAGGTCTTCGCGCGTATGGTGGCAGCACAGAATGGCCCGGTCGATTTTATCGAGCGCATGGACCACTATCTGCCCGCACCAACACTAAGCAAAGCGGTGTACGCCGATCGGTCTGGCATCGTCAGTGCCATGGATACGCGCGCGCTGGGCATGGCGGTGGTGGCACTGGGTGGCGGACGTCAACGCGCCACCGATAGCATTGATTACAGCGTGGGCTTGAGTGACATGACCACGCTCGGCACGCAGATTGACGCCCAGCGCCCGCTGGCGGTGATTCATGCCGCGTCAGAAGCGCAATGGCAGCAGGCCGCAGAAGCGGTGAAAGCCGCCATCACGCTAAGTGACAGCGCGCCTGCGGAAACGCCGGTGGTGTATCGCCGCGTCAGCGAGTAACGCTTCTTCGTGCCAGGCAGCGGCTGTTCGGGTATACTGATCTGATCGCTTTTTTTGACTTGTCATCGCGCCGTTGCGCAGGAGACTTGCATGAAACGTGCTTTTATTATGGTTCTCGACTCCTTCGGGATCGGTTCCAGCAAAGACGCCGATAAATTCGGTGATGAAGGATCGGATACGCTCGGCCATATCGCCGAAGCGTGCTTCGAAGGCCGCGCCAATGAAGGTCGCGAAGGCCCGCTGCATCTGCCAAACCTGACCGCGCTCGGCCTGGGTAAAGCGGCTGAACTCTCTACGGGGCGTTTCCCGCAAGGGCTCGACGCCAATGCAGAAATCATTGGTGCCTATGCTTATGCCAGCGAGCTGTCATCCGGTAAAGATACGCCGTCAGGCACTGGGAAATCGCCGGTGTACCGGTGCTGTTTGACTGGGGCTACTTCAGCGACAAAGAGAACAGCTTCCCGCAGGAGCTGCTTGATGTGCTGGTGAAACGCGCCAATCTGCCGGGTTATCTCGGTAACTGCCACTCTTCGGGTACGGTGATCCTCGACCAACTGGGCGAAGAACACATGAAATCCGGCAAGCCGATTTTCTACACCTCGGCGGACTCGGTATTCCAGATTGCCTGTCACGAAGAGACGTTTGGTCTTGATCGTCTGTACGAGCTGTGTGAAATCGCACGTGAAGAGCTGACCAACGGTGGCTACAACATTGGCCGTGTTATCGCGCGTCCGTTTGTCGGTGACAAAGCGGGCAACTTCGAGCGTACTGGCAACCGCCACGATCTGGCTGTGGAACCGCCTGCGCCAACCATGCTGAAAAAGCTGGTGGACGAGAAGGGCGGTGAAGTGATCTCTGTGGGTAAAATCGCGGATATCTATGCTGAGCAGGGCATTACCCAGAAGGTGAAAGCCACCGGGCTGGATGCACTGTTCAATGCCACCATCGAGCAGATGAAAAAGGCGCCGGACAACTCCATCGTGTTCACCAACTTCGTTGATTTTGACTCCACCTGGGGCCATCGCCGCGATATCGCCGGTTATGCCGGTGGACTGGAGTTCTTTGACCGTCGCTTGCCGGAGCTAATGGAATTGGTGAAAGAGGGTGACATTTTGATCCTCACCGCTGACCACGGCTGCGATCCAAGCTGGCACGGCACTGAGCACACGCGTGAGCACATTCCGATTTTGATTTATGGCCCGAAAGTGAAGCCGGGATCGCTGGGTTACCGCGATACCTTCGCGGATATCGGCCAGACCATTGCGAAGTATTTTGGCCTGTCCAGCATGGACTACGGTAAAAGCCTGCTGTAAAACAGCCCACCAATTTTAATAAGGAAAATAACCATGGCAACGCCTCATATTAATGCAGAAATGGGTGATTTCGCGGACGTCGTACTGATGCCAGGCGATCCCCTGCGCGCTAAGCACATTGCTGAAACCTTCCTGGAAGATGCAGTAGAAGTGAACAACGTGCGCGGCATGCTGGGTTACACCGGGACTTACAAGGGCCGCAAAATTTCAGTGATGGGCCACGGCATGGGCATTCCATCTTGCTCGATCTACACCAAAGAGCTGATCACTGATTTTGGCGTGAAGAAAATCATCCGTGTGGGTTCCTGCGGTGCGGTGCGTGCCGATGTGAAACTGCGTGATGTGGTGATTGGTCTGGGTGCCTGCACCGATTCCAAAGTGAACCGTATGCGTTTCAAGGATCACGACTTCGCAGCGATTGCCGATTTCGACATGGTGCGTAATGCGGTTGATGCGGCAAAAGCACTGGGTGTGGATGCGCGCGTGGGCAACATCTTCTCGGCCGATCTGTTCTATACGCCAGATCCGCAGATGTTCGATGTGATGGAGAAGTACGGCATTCTGGGCGTGGAAATGGAAGCGGCCGGTATTTACGGTGTGGCAGCGGAGTTCGGTGCTAAAGCGCTGACCATTTGCACCGTGTCGGATCATATCCGTACTCACGAGCAGACCACGGCAGCAGAGCGCCAGACCACCTTCAACGATATGATTAAGATCGCGTTGGAGTCGGTGCTGCTGGGGGATTAATCCCGTCTGTTTTGTTTGGTGCGCATCAATGCGCACCCTACGAAACACCCGAGCGCGTAGGGTTGCCATTTATGGCGACCTGGTTAATCACCGCACTAAACATCCCAGTACGTAGGGTTGCCATTTATGGCGACCTGGTAAACACCCTACGAAACACCCCAGCGCGTAGGGTCGTCATTTATGGCGACCTGTTAATCACCGCACGAAACACCCCGCGCGTAGGGTCGTCATTTATGGCGACCTGTTAATCACCGCACGAAACACCCTGCGCGTAGGGGCGTCATATATGGCGACCTGTTAATCACCACACGAAACACTCCAGTACGTATGGTCGTCATTTATGGCGACTTGGTTAATCACCGCACGAAATCATCTATGCCATTTGGGGCGTCCTGATCCCCCCTCGTAAACATCTGACACACTTTTAGCCAAGCTTGTGCATCTTCGTGCTGGCTCTAAAGCAATCTCTGCTTATCATTAGCGTGATAACAAAGAGACTAAGCCCCCCTGATGAATTTCCGTAATTTCGAAGCTGAAGAGAAACTGTTTGTCCGCCGTGCGCTTGTCGCCTTTGCCCTGGTTGTCATCTGCTTCATCATTCTTGGCGTGAACCTGTATCGTATTCAGGTGGATCAGCACAGCTATTACCAGACGCGATCCAATGAAAACGACATCAAAATGATCCCTATCGCCCCAACGCGTGGGTTGATCTACGATCGCAACGGCATTCCGCTGGTGCGTAACGTCACCTGGTACGACATCCTCGTCACGCCTTACAAGATCGACAATATGCAGGAGACGCTGAAAGAGCTGACACCGATTGTTGATCTGACGCCGGAAGAGATCGAAATCTTTGAGCACGAACTTAAACAGAACAGCCGCTATAAACCGGTCGAGCTGAAGGGCGAACTCACCGACGAGCAGGTGGCGCGTTTCTCCGTGAACCAGTTTCGCTTTACCGGCGTTAGCATTGATACTTATGAAGATCGCGAATATCCGTATGGCGCCGATTTGGCGCACGTGGTGGGCTATGTTTCAAAGATCAATGACAACGACTTCAAGCGACTGAACGCGGAAGGCGTCGGTGAAAACTACGCGGCTGACCACAACATCGGAAAGCAGGGTATCGAAGGCTATTACGAATCAATTCTGCACGGTAAAACCGGTTATCAGGAAGTGGAAGTGGATAACCATGGCCGCATCGTGCGCGTGCTGAAAGAGGTGCCGCCGGTTGCCGGGCAGAACGTATACCTGACGCTGGATCTGCATCTGCAGCAGTATGTTGAGAGTCAACTGGCTGGACAACGCGCCGCTGCCCTGATTGAAGATCCGCGCGACGGTAGCGTGTTGGCGATGGTCTCCGCACCCAGTTACGATCCTAACCCGTTTGTGAAAGGCATCAGCTACAAAGCCTATAAGACGCTGCTGCAGGACAAAGACCTGCCGCTAATCAACCGCGTAACGCAAGGTTTGTATCCCCCTGCGTCCACGGTGAAACCTTATATGGCCATGTCTGCGCTGCTGAGCAAAGTCATCACGCCGAGCACCAGCTTCTTTGGCGCGCCCACCTGGACGCTGCCGGGCACCGATCGTAAATACCGCGACTGGAAAAAATCTGGTCACGGTATGTTGGATGTCACTAGAGCGATTGAAGAGTCTGCGGATACCTTCTTCTATCAGGTGGCCTTTATGATGGGCATCGACCGCATTCATACCATGCTGAGTCAGTTTGGCTACGGTAAACCTACCGGTATCGACCTCAACGAAGAGTATGCCGGACTACTGCCGAGCCGCGAATGGAAGCAGAAGGTGCATAAACATGCCTGGTATCAGGGGGATACGGTATCCGTCGGAATCGGACAAGGCTACTGGATTGCTACCCCGATTCAGATGGTGAAAGCGCTGGTGGCATTGATTAACAATGGCCGGGTGATCAACCCCCATCTGCTGGAAAAATCGCAGCGCGGCACTGAGCAGCAGCTCTACCAGCCGAAAGATCCACAGCCGCAGATTGGCGATCCGAAATCGCCTTACTGGTCTTTAGTACGTCACGCGATGTTCGGTATGGCTAACGCGCCAAACGGCACCGGCTACAAAGCCTTCCACACCGCACCTTATGGCATCGCGGCGAAGTCAGGTACCTCGCAGGTCTTTAGCTTGAAGCAGAACCAGGTCTACAACGCCAAGATGATCCCCACGCGCCTGCGTGACCACATCTTCTATACCGCTTTCGCACCGTTTAATGACCCGAAAGTGGCAGTGGCGTTGATTCTGGAAAACGGGGGAAGCGAAGGGGTGACGGCTGCACCATTGATGCGCAATATTCTGGATCACATTTTCCTGCCGCCACCGTCTGAGCCGCCAGTCGCAACTGCGCAGAAGAACTAATTTGCGCGAGACCGCACCCTACGTGGCGGTGCGATTTATCGCACGAACCTGATGCGGCGCTATTGCTGATCTATGCGCAATAAATTGCGCCGCGACAGTTATCGGCTAACGGAAAAACACCCGGTTGCGACCGTGGTTTTTCGCATCATACAGTGCCACATCAGCATTGTTATACAGGGTTTCGAAATCAGAACCTGGTTTGCCATAGCTCACGCCGAGGCTGGCCGTCACCAACTGGCCCGGCAGCACCGCCAGCGGTGAAGCATTCAGTGAAGCGTGAATTGCGCCCGCGACGATCACCGCATCGGAGAGACGGTAGTGGGGCAGCAGCACGGTAAACTCCTCACCACCGATACGGCCAATGCTGGCATCTTCCGGGCAGTGCGTCTGGATACGTGACACCAGGCCGCAAATCACTTTATCGCCCATCGGATGACCAAACTCATCGTTGATCTTCTTGAAGTGGTCAATATCGAGAATGATCAGCGCCGCTGGGCCATTGCTCAACGTATTGGTAATACGCTGAATAATGGCACCACGGTTCCACACTGCTGTCAGGGGATCGTGGCTGGCTTTGTACTCCAGCTCCTGCGCCAGCTGATGCAGCTGTTCATTGACGCGGTTGAGTTCACGTTCGGCGCGGTCACTGCGTGAGATCATACGATAGGTCTCACGCATCAAACGCTGATAATGGCGATTCACCATTTGCAGCGCATCACGGTAATCCTCCGCACTGAGCGAGCCTTGCGCCGCAACATCCTGTGAACGAGTCAATACTTCGCTCTCTTCGCGGAATAGCTCGTTCAGGTCCATCATGATACCAATTCCGCTCGCAGATTGACCTGCAGATCGGTGAAGTCGAGCGCCAGTTCCTGGCCGAACTCTTCTGAGACATCATCTTCTTCGTCGAAGAACCAGTTCAGCTCAACCGTCTGGCCGTTTTGCGCCAGCTGGTTGAACAGATCGAACAGGCTGAACAGCATCTTGGTGCTGGAGCTGTTGAAATAGCGCAGCGCGATATTCACTTCGACCTGGCCGCCATTTTCAGGCTTCCAGCTTTCCAGCGCATCGAGCAGTGGTCGATAGAAGGCCGCCGCATTCTCCGGCCAGGACTCTCCACGCAGGGCAAACTGGCCAGTTTCGAAATCGAAATTGACGTCGGGGGTGCTTTCTGTGGCAGCAATAACAAGGTTTTGCATAAACAAGTCAATCCTGGTGAATGGTGGCTTTGAGCCAAAACGTGGCGTAACCACTGGAAGCCAGCGGACGCAGTTCATACTCCAGCGGTTCACTGACATCTCGGGCAAGCGTCAGTAATCCTATATTGGCCCCTTTGCTTGTTGCAGGGCTCTCGGCACGCAGACCTACTCGGTAAGCCTGTTTGATCTCTTCATTGCTCATGGTGCGCAGCAAATCCAGCCAGTAACGCAGTTGCTCGCAGGCCACTTCATCGACCTGGTTACTGCTTTCCAGCACGTAGTTGTCGCCATCCACGTGCAGGGTTACGGTGCCGAAGCGAAAATCCTGCTCGGCGTGGCTCATGATGCGGCTATCCTGCGAGTAACGCAGGATGTTCTGTACGATTTCAACAAAGCTTGAGAACAAGCGGCGACGCACTTTCACCGGCGCCTGCTGATTCTCCAGAAAGACCTTGATCACCTCGCCCATGGCGGTGATGTTCTGCGGCGAGAAAAAGCCAGTATAGTGCAGCGCAACGCTTTCGGGCGGAACGCGGCTAAGGCTTGAACCTGAGTTCATAAGGTGCTCATTCAATAACGGAAGCCAAACCAGGTGACGTCATCGCGTCGCGGCTGGTTGCCTTGCCAGTTGAGAAATTCCTGCTCGAAGGTCGCTGACAGCTCGGTCATCGGCAGGGTTTGATATTGCGTTACCAGCGTCTGAATGCGCTTTTTGCCAAACATAATGTGTCGCTCGCCGCCCGGCTGATCGGTGACGCCATCGGTCATGATCAGCAGCATGTCGCCCGGATTGAGCGTGCGCTGGTGCTGTGGCCAGATGTAATCCTGCGGGGTGTCGGTATAACCCACACCAACGCGATCGGCCTTTAGCGATTCCGCATCGCCAGCGGCAGGGTGCAACAGCGCGTGCATACGTGCGCTGGCCCAAGTGAGTTGATGCTGTTGCTTATCAAGGTGCAGCGCAATCGCATCACAGCCGTCATTGGATAATGAGGTTTGCTGCGAGGCATTCAGCTGACCGAGAGTTTGCTTAATATGGCGATTGAGTGATTGCAGCAGATCGGACGGTGCGCGACGATTTTTCTGCAAGGCATTTTCCAACGCCGATTGCAGGATTACCGTCATAAAGGCACCCGGAATGCCGTGGCCGGTACAGTCGGCAATCAATGCCAACCAGCCGTGTTCATCCTGATGGAACGCATAATAATCGCCGCCCACCCCATCGCGTGGCTGCCAGTACAGGCACCAGTCGTTGAGCTGCTGCGACATTTGCTGCTTTGAGCGATCGAGCATCGCGTCCTGAATCACGCGTGCATAATCGATGCTCTGCAAAATTTGTTGATGCTGCTGCGCCTGTAAATCGGAAACGGTACGGATCAGGTCGATACCTAAACCGATGCCAATGTAGCGGCCTTGATCAGTGAGGATAAAGCCGTCAGTTACCGATTTATCGCCGGTTGCCACCACCTGCTGCGCGACCCGGTCGAGCTCGGTATCGGCATCGATTACCAGCGGCTCTTTGTCCATAAACGCGATGCAGCTTTTGCGGTCATAGAGTTCGCGGAAGAACGGGCGCGACATCTGCGACAGGAATATATGACGGTTTATCATGCCAAACGGCGTACCGTTCTCCACCACCGGCAAGCCAATCAAATCTTTGTGTTCCGTAAACAACGCCATCACTGCGGTGTTGTCCATGGCTGGACTAACAAACGGCACTTCAATGCACAGCGAACGCGCACGGGAACGGCTCGACAAGGAGGCTAATCCTGCGCGTAAATCAGGCAACTGCATGGGAGTATTCTGGCATTGGTTAGGAATTATCCTAGATTACTGCACTGCCATGACAGTTTTATGTCACAGCAGTGCAGTAGAAGAAGAGCTAAGAGGAAAAATTACTCTTCTTTCAAGGCTTCAGCCACATGACTGATCGCCCGCACCACTTCGCTGGAGCTATCGCGAATTTCAGAGATCACGCCACCCGCTTCTTTGGCGAGTACCACGCCATGATCGGCACGTTTAAGGTTCGATTCGATGCCTTTCAGCGCTTTTTCCGCCAACATATGGTTCTGCTGCACCTTGTTCTCGATCTCGGTGGTGGCGCGGTTAATGTTCGCCGCCAGCGTGCGTACCTCATTGGCGACCACGGCAAAACTGCGGCCATGTTCACCGGCGCGCGCGGCTTCTACCGCAGCATTCAGCGCTAGCAGGTTGGTTTGATCGGCGATGCGGCGAATGCTCGCGACAATCGCACCGATGCGATCGGAAGACTCGCTCAAGTTATTAATATCGCCGGAAATGCCGTGCAGCTCGCCCGCCAGCTCGTTGATGGTCTGCACGCTGTTCTCAATCACCGTCGCACCGAGGCGGGTGCTTTCGCTGGTTTGCAGCGCAGTTTGATAGGCCTGCTGCGCCGCTTCACGCTCCAACTGGTTTTTCTCGACCTGAGCGGTGACATCGGTGGCGAACTTCACCACTTTGTAGAGTTCTCCCGCCTCGTTAAACACCGGGTTGTAAGTCGCACGCAGCCACACGGTGCGCCCCTGCTTGTTGATGCGTTCAAACTGACCGGAGATATACTCGCCCTGATTCAACTTATGCCAGAAGCGGCGATACGCTTCGCTGTTACGCATCTCCACAGGACAAAACTGGCTGTGATGTACACCGGCCACTTCATTGGCACGATAGCCCATGGTTTTCAGGAAGTTGTCGTTTGCCATCAACACTTCGCCTTTAAGGTTGAAGGCGATAACGGCCATGGAGCGTTCAATGGCGGCAGTCATGGCGCGCTGTTCCTGAGCATCTATGATGCGCGCCGTAATGTCGCTCGCCAGCTTAACGATTTTGATCACCCGGCCGCTGCGATCCTGCACCGGCACATAGTTGGCTTCCAGCCAGATTGGGCGGCTGTTCTTGGCTACGCGCAGGAATTTATCGCTAAAACCTTCACCACGATTTAAACGGCGCCAGAAATCACGATACTGCGGTGAGTGAACCAGGTCTTCAGTACAGAAGATGCTGTGATGCTGGCCGACAATCTCAGGCAGTGTGTAGCCCATACGCTCAAGGAACAGCGCATTGGCCGTGAGAATCTGGCCTTCCGGTGTGAATTCGACCATGGCGATAGCATCCTGCAACGAGTTAAGCGTTGCACTGCTATGGCCGCGTTTCTGCCACGCAAGGCGTGACAAGACTCCTGATGTAATTGTGCTGAACATGGTGGACCTTATTATTGGTATTAGTCGTCAGCACGGTTATCGGCTCCTGCGGTTAAAAATCCACCACTAAAGTTAGTAGTTGCAGAAGTTTTTTTACCAGTTGGTCTGAAGGTTGCTGTAAAAGCCAGCAGTCAGCGTGTTTTTGCTGAAAAGCGTTTGACGGTGCGGCCTGAGTAGGGTTTAATGCGCCCCGTTGCCCGGATAGCTCAGTCGGTAGAGCAGGGGATTGAAAATCCCCGTGTCCGTGGTTCGATTCCGCGTCCGGGCACCAACATTCTGAAAACCCAGCCTTTATGGCTGGGTTTTTGCTTTTGTGCGGTAGGGAAACTGAATTACTGCAGGACGAGAGGGGTTTGCATGCGGTTAGGCGAATCTTTTCCTGCTTCATCTGGTCTCACTTACCTTATGAAGGGCCTCCTCTATTAAATGCTAAACCATTATTCATCCGTTACTCACCCCAAGCGATAAACGTTAATTATCCCACTGTTAATATGTCAATTTTAGTGATAACTAAAAACGCAGATGACAGAATCTTAAAAATTTAGATCGAGAATTCTTTCAGCACAACTTTCCTCATTCCATAAAATGATTTTAGCAACATGAGTGTTTAAGTCATGACTAAAACATCTGTCAGGTCTGTCAATGTATTTTTAACAGCCGATAAAGTAATGAAATAATAAGTGACTTTACATGTTCTACAGATCATTGTTTTGTTGGATTTCATCATTTTCATGTCTCTTTCAGAAATCACAATCCATCCATGATAGATTGCTGGCTTCAACGGTTTTTATCGCCTTCAGAGGTTAGTTAGCGCATCGTTTATCTTACTATTACATGATGCATAAGAAGATTTTTCTGACATTGATGGATATTGTCAGGTTCCCACTACATGATTTTCATTTAAAGATCCAATAAATAGATACCAGATGACGTTTTTTAATGAAGGTTATCGGGCGATAATTTAATTCGTAGGAGCTGAAAAGTTCTTATTTTTTTTGATTTATCATCCTCAGTTGATGCTTGCTCAAGCAAGCATTGTAGAAGGTGGTCTGTGTTATTTAATTAAACTATTAACATATGGATGCGTTATTATGAATAAGTTGGTTAAGTTTTCAATGGCTGCTGCGGTAGTGGCTTTTCTCTCCGGCTGCACTGGAAGTGTTTATAACAAAGAAAAAAACTGTGATTACGATTATCTGCTCCATCCTGCTATTTCAGTGTCAAAAATGATTGGCGGTTGTGGGCCGGTAGCAAAATAATCGGCACTGTTTGCATGCGGTCAGCCACTTAAGGGTGCTGGCTGCATTTTTTCGTTATTGTCTTTTAGCTGGGTTTCTCTCTATTAAACGCTGACTAACAACTTTCTCTGACGTATACACGTTTTAAATTTTAGTTAACGTATTGTTTTAAATGATTTTATGGTGATTGCTTGATGCGTTTTCTCCTAAGTTAGTGTTTTATTTATCTTTTGTCTTGCAATCGTCAGGGATGCATGCGTAAATGAAATCTCAGTCTGATATGCAGACAGTTTCAAAGTTGGTTCAAATTTTATCTCTCATCTACGTTAGTGCCAAAAACAGCCTCTCTCTTTGAGTTTTATCTCAGTTCTAATTTTCCCTGCAATTCAGATATCCCAGCCGTATGGCTTATTGAAAAGGTAATAATTTTGTCTAATAAAATTCTTGGCTCTGTAAAGTGGTTTAATTCTGAAAAAGGCTTCGGCTTTATTTCACCTGAAGATGGTAGTAAAGATGTTTTTGTACATTACTCCGCTATAGTAGGTAGTGATTATCGTTCTCTTGAAGAAGGACAGCGCGTTGAATTCTCCACTCAGGATGGTCCAAAGGGCCCATCAGCAACCCATGTTACAGGTCTCTAATATTAATTTGTTCACTCAATTTATGAAGTGCCCTCAATGTCAGGGCTCCCAATATCGCAAGTCGGTATTTGATGTTAGTCAAAAAAATCCTCACGGTGCGATCTGCATTTTCTGCAAGTCCATGATGATTGAGAATAAAAATAGCGTTAAATAAGCGCATGTGACCCGTTGTCTATTGCGATAGACGACCTCACAATCTCTGAACCGCTATACCACGCTATATTTCGAGCAGAATCGGCTCGATATCGCCATTCTGCTGTGCCGGCTGCGCGCAGCAGATCAATATCTCACCTTCTGCAACGCTTGCCGTCGGCGCTGTAGGGTAGGTCACCGCTCCTTTAATTAATCGCGTTTTACACGATCCACAATGCCCTTCGCGACAGCTGTACTCCGGGCTTAACCCCCGCGCTTCGGCCAGTTCCAGCAGTGATCCGCTTTGCGGTGTCCAGCGAGCCTCTTTCAGTGACGTCATAAATTTGATCGGCACATCGCTGGTTGAGACCGGTGGCAACTGTGTTTTGGGTTCAGCAGCATCTTCATGTCGTTGCAGCGATGAGGGGCCAAAAGCCTCGGCGTGAATACGCTTGTCGGCGATGTTGTAGCTGCGCAACCCGTCATACATTGCCTGTGTAAACTGCGGCGGTCCGCACAGGTAAAAGTCGTAATCGTTGAACGGCAGCATCTGGGAGAGCAGCGCCATATCAATGCGCCCAGCGATATCGTAATCAAAACCCTGCTCCGCCTCGTCCGTCTGGCTCAGCACGCGCACCAGCTTGAACGCGCCCTGTGCAGCCGCTAGCAGCGCATCCAACTCGCGCACAAAAGGACGTTCAGCTTTGCTCCGTGCTGACTGAATAAAATAGGTTGGGCGCATGCGCTGCTTGCGGCGTCCTTCATAAACCAGGTGACGCAGCATCGCCAACATCGGGGTAATGCCCACGCCAGCTGCGATCAACACCGCCGGACGAGTTTCCTGGGCATCGATAATGAAATCACCGGCAGGCGCACGGGTTTCAATTTGATCGCCGACCCGAAGATGATCGAGCAGATAGCGCGATACCACGCCATCGCGCTTGACGCTGATGCGATAAAAACCGTCTGACGGCGCCACGGACAAGGTATAGTGGCGAATCAGTGGTTTCTCTGTATCGGGCAACTGCACGCGAATGGGCAGATGTTGCCCGGCCTGATGCGGCAGTAATCCGGCGCCATCATCCGGCATCAGATGAAACGAACGAATCGACGCGCTTTCATCGATAATCTTCGTCACTTTAAAGGGGCGCCAGCGCTGCGCCAGTTCGCTGGCGCGCAGGCGTTCGGCGGCAGACTGCCAGTCGCCCGTAATCTCTGATGCTGGTGAGACACCATCCGGCGCGGTTTGCCAGCGTAAGGCGAGGGCGGCACGACGACGCACAATACGGCGAGCGCGGAAGGTCCACAGCCGTTCGGCACCCTGGAATGCAGCGATTTCCGGCGCGTCGAGGATCACGCTGGCATCACCGGTCATTTGCAGCGTATCGCCGCTGCGATAATCGACAAACAGCAGCCCAGCTTTGCCGTTCTGGTGGATGTTACCCAACGTGGAGAAGAACAGGTTGCCGTTAAAATCGGGAATGGTCAGCAGACCGTCGTCACTCACGCGCACAAAGCCAGGTTTGCCACCGCGATGTGAGGCATCCACCTGCTGCTCAGCGTAAGTGGCAACGTAAAATGCATCCGCGTTGTTGATAGTGGTGTGTGCCGCCTCATCCAGCGTGGTCATCTCCTCGACCTCGCCGTGAAACGGTTCGCCGGGCAAATGCGCGAAGCGGAAGTCTCGTAGCTGAATATAGCGCGGGCAGTTGCCAAAACTCTGCATCACCTGCACACGAAAACCGCCGCCAATGGCGCTGAGCACGCCATTCATGCGGTTACGGCGGCGCGTGTGCAATTCGATACCGAGCAAACCAACCGGCGCGCCATCAGCGATCCCCTCCGCAGCAGGATCGCTGGCGTCCGGGTAGGCTTCAATATCCAGCATGGTGGCATTGGGCGAGAAAATAAAACCGGGTTGGCCTTCCAGCAGCGTGGCCCAGGCATCACCCTGTTTATCGACGCTTCCCAGCACGATAAACGGCAGTTGTGCGTAAAAATCGCGATGCTGGTCAGGCATATAGTCGCGAATCACGCGCTGGCCAACCTCTGCCATGCGCTCGGCCACGCCTGCTTGCTGTTGCAGGGCTAGCTCACCTGCATGCCATACCGGAAGTTTCTCGCCCATGATGGTTCACTCACGCGATGCTGCGCAGACCGGCAGCGGTTTGCGGGAAAGGAACAAAGCCTGGCAGCGCTTCGATACGGCGCAGCAGCGCATTGACCGCCGGATAGCCGGAAAGATCGACATTGCCCTCCGGCGCGCCAACGAGATAGCTGTACTGAGCGACATCCGCAACGGTGGGATGATCGCCAACCAGCCAGTCGCGCCCGGTCAGATGCTGCTCCATCAATGCCAAAAGGGTATGCGCACGGGCGATCACTTCGTCTGGATTAAATGAACGACCAAACACGGTAATCAGGCGTGCCGCGCAGGGGCCATAGGCCAGCTCACCAGCCGCCACAGATAACCAGCGCTGTACCTGAGCTGCACCCAAGGGATCTTCTGGCAGCCATTCACTGCGACCCGATTTTTTCGCCAGATAAACCAGAATGGCATTGGAGTCAGAGATATAAACGCCTTCATCTTCCAGCACTGGCACCTGACCGAAAGGGTTGATGGCGAGAAACGCCGGGGATTTATGTTCACCGTTGGCAAGGTCAACATCGATGACCTCGTGTGGCAGGTCGAGCAAAGACAGGAACAGACGCGCACGGTGCGCATGGCCAGAAAGTGGGAAGTGGTAGAGTTTCATCAGTGATGTCCTTTATTGGTGGCCGGGGTGATCCCGAACGCTGTCTAAAGGTTGTCACAGCCTGTTGCGCGGCAGAATAGCCAGGTTTGCGAAGTCATTATTGCGGAAAGTGGAAGAATGGAGTCGGCGTTTATTCACTGTCGCCATAAAGGGTGTAATGCCGCTCACTTAAACCAATGAGTGCGTATTTAAGCCGGTACGCATGAATGCGCCCCCCTACGAAAACCGCACCAAAAATTGTAGGGTCGCCATTAATGGCGACCGAAACGCACTCAAGCATTGCACCATAAATGGCAACCCTACAAAACCGTGGAGCGGATTTAGTAGGGTGCCCAGTGATTGGCCTTGAACTATGAAACCACGACACTCCCCGCCACAGCCTGCGCCTGCTGTTCGCTTTGCTGCTCTTCGCGATACTTAAGACGATCCCAGATACGGAAGAACGGATAGTAGATCACCATCGAAATCGCCAAGTTCACCACCTGCAATACGGTGCCGGAAATATGGCCGCCGGTAGCCAGATAACCGCTGACAAATATCGGGGTAGTGAATGGCAGGGCAATGCCGGCAGGTGGAGCAACCAAGCCGGTGGTCATGGCTGCCCAAGAAACAATTACCAGCACCACTGGCGTCAGAATAAACGGCAGGAACAGGTAGGGGTTCATCACCAGCGGAATACCAAACACCAGTGGCTCACTGATGTTAAACAGAGCTGCCGGTCCAGCAATTTTACCGAGTTGCTTCATCTGACGACTGCGTGAGCGAATCAGCATAAAAATCACTAACCCCAGCAGGGCGCCAGTGCCGCCGGGCGCTATCCACAAATCATAAAACTGCTGCGTGAAGATGTGGGGAATCGGCTGGTTGTGCTGGAACGCCTCAAGGTTTTCACTCATGTTGGAGAGCCACACTGGCTGGATAAACACCAGTACAATGGCATCGCCGTGTAATCCAAGCGTCCAGAGAATGCCGATCAGCAGCACGGAGAAAATCATCCCGGGCAGCGTGCCGCCAACGTGATGCATCGGCAAGCCAATCACGGTGGCGATCAGGTTGTTGATATCGCCAAAAGGTGAGGCTTCTACCACGAGGCGGATCACCAGCACCACCGCCAACACGCAAAAGCCCGGCACCAGCGCGAGGAAGGATTTTGCCACCGCGGGCGGCACGCCTTCTGGCATCTTAATCACCAGATTGCGGCTGTGGACGAAGCGATAAATCTCCGTCGACATCAGTGCAATCACAATCGCCACGAACAAGCCCTGGCTGCCAATCAGCGAGATCGGCAATACGCCCGTCACCAGCTGTGTAGGTGCGCCTTCTACCGGAGCAAAAAGCGTCTGCTGCGGAATGGTCATCACAAAGGCGACTAATGCCATTGCACCGCTGGTTAACGGGTCCAGCGTGCGGTACTTCTCCGCCAGTCGATAGGCGATACCGAAGCTGGAGATCAGCGCCATGATGTCGTAGGTGGCGCGCACCGGATAGAGCAGTTTGTTGCGCCAGCTATCACCAAACAGATCCGCCATCAAATGGCCCCATGCGGGTATCGGTAGGTAGGCGAAAATCAGGAAGAAGCTGCCAATCAACATAAATGGCATGTTGAGAATGATGCCGTCGCGCACCGAGAGCACATGCTTCTGGCCAGCGACTTTCAGCGCTGCGGGCAACACATAACGTTCAATAAAAGATCGGTTGGACACAGGGCCTCCTCAGGCTCAATGGCGCAACAACATGATGATAAGTGGTCCTTTTGCACATTCTGTAGCGGCGGATATCTCGCGCCGCTAACGTTGGTGCAGGTAACCTTACATTGCTAAATGCCGTTCAATTACGCAGCGGCACGGTTTATCGCGCCTGTCTGAAGCCGCATCCTCGCGATTGCACCGCTACGACACTATTCAGCCGATGAGAACTGCGGTAACCACTGCTTGTTGAGCGTCAGCACCTCTTCCAGCAAGGCTTCAGCCGTCGTGACATCGCCCACCAACGGATTGCCCAGCAGGGCCAGCAGTGCCTGCTGACGATCGCCGTGAACCGCGGCTTCGATGGTTAAGCGCTCAAAGGCTTTAATCTGCTGCGTCAGACCGTTCATCAACGGCGGCAATTCCCCGAACACCAGCGGGTGTGCGCCTTGGGCATCCACCAGGCAATTGACCTCAACTACCGCATCATCCGGCAGACCATGAATCGCACCGTTGTTGCGGCAGTTCACCACCAAGTTTTTGCCGGTATTGTTGTGGATCGCGCTAATCAGTTCGACAGCCACTTCAGAGTAATAAGCGCCACCCCGGAAGCTTAACTGCTCTGGTTTATGCGCCAGATGGGGATCGGCGTATAACGCAAACAGCTCCGCTTCGACTTTCATCACTTGCTCTGCGCGCGTGCCTTCATGGCCGTTTTTGGCTTTATCCTGCTCTTCAGCCAGCATCTGCGGCGTTTGCCAGTAGTAGCGATGATACGGACAAGGAATGGCGTTGAGCGCGCGCAGGAACTGTGGTGACCACGGCATATCTTTGATGTTGTTCATGGTCAGCGATTGGCCGTCACACAGTTGCTCGATCACCTGGCCGGTGACATCTTCGCCTCGACAGGTGACCTGATGCACCCACACCAGATGATTCAGCCCGGCAAAGCGCAGCTGCACGTCATCCCATGGTGCGTTAAGCATGCCAGCAATCATATGATGCATATTCACGGGCACATTACACAGACCAATAATTTTGGCTTTGCTGTAGCGCGATACCGCCTCAGTCACTATCCCTGCGGGATTGGTGAAGTTGATAATAAAGGCATCGGGCGCCAGCTGTTCCACTTTACGCGCGACTTCCAGCATCACCGGAATGGTGCGCAGGGCTTTGGCAAAGCCACCAACGCCAGTGGTTTCCTGGCCGAGCCTTCCATATTTCAGTCCAAGACGTTCATCTGCGGCGCGTGCCGCCAACTGGCCGACACGTAGCTGAGTCAACACGTAACGGGCATCGCGTATGGCGTCGTCCAGCTCAAAGTGCACGCTGACTTTTACCTGCTCTAATCCATTCTGTTGCAGCATACGGCGGGTGAGATCGGCAATGATATTCACTTTCTCACGTCCCGATTCCACATCCACCAGTGCCAGTTCGGTCACGGGCAGCTGTGCATAGCGGTTAATAATTCCTTCGACCAGTTCGGGTGAATAGCTGCTGCCACCACCAATTATCGCTATCTTAAGCATCAGTTCCTCCTGCCGCAGTGCGGCGGTAGAGTTCAATGATTTCGCCTGCCAGATCCTGAATCAGCATGGCGTTCATCAGGTGATCTTGGGCATGTACCAAAATCAGGGTGACAGGCAGTTTGCCGCTGCCTTCATCGAGGCTAATCAGCGCGGTTTGTTGCTGGTGCGCGTCTTTTACGCTCTCTCTTGCCGCCGCTAGCTGCTGTTCAGCAGTGACAAACTGGCCTTCACGCGCCAACCGCAGCGCGCTCAGTGCCGCACTGCGGGCGGCGCCAGCCTGAACCAGCAGCAGCATGATCTGTTCTTCAAACTCGATAACCACTTCTTCGGACATGCAGAATCCCCCACAGCATAAGGCCGTGTTTACGTCGGTCAGATTGGGTAAAACGGGTGAGTTAGGAGGCGTGTAACGCCAGTGCTTTATCCAGCACCTGTTCACCACGCATCATGCCGTAATCCATCATGTCGATAACGGCGACAGCTTTGCCTTGCGGCGCTGCTATAGCGGTCAGCCGGGCGGCTTCAAATTGTACCTGGGGGCCAAGCAGCACGACGTCAGCATCAGGCAGGATACGTTCGAATTCCGCCACGGGTACCGCTTTGATATCAATCTTTAGTCCGCGTCCCTGAGCGGCACTCAGCATTTTGTTAACCAGCATGCTGGTGGACATTCCTGCTGCACAGCAAAGTACGATACGCATATGATTTCCTCCTGTGATTTGTCGAGGCCATTTAAGACCCGTCGCACAGGCGGTGTAAATACCCTTTTGGCAGATGAATTTCTGATGAATGGATATTTAATTAATTTAAATCAATTTGTTATGTTGTGATTTAATGTGAAAATATTTTTCATGACTGTGATCGATGCTGTAATTTTTCGTTAACATTGGCGTTTTAAACCCGCTTATACGTGCAAATAGTCGAAAAAAAACTCACATTGAAAAATATTTTCATGCATGATGGTGCTTCACAATTCTAGGATGTGGTGAGCGGATGGATATTGTCTGGCAACTGAGACAGCAGTCGGCACATACGGATGCGCCGGAATCAAAGCTGGCACGTTTTATTCTGGAAAACCTGCACGTTAGCGCGCAGGCCACCATGGAAGAGCTGGCGACACAGGCAGGCGTAAGCCCGGAAGTGTTACGGCGTTTTGCCGCTTCGGCGGGGTGCCGGGATCTGGATGATTTTCTGCATCAAGTGCGCAAAGCCGGTCAACATCAGGAAGAGGTGTTTATCGATGTGATTCGCCAGCGCCAGCCTTCACTGACGCAGCAGGAGAATCGCGTTGCGGTAGCAATTTTGAACGATACCGCGTTTGCCGCATCTGCCACCATTGAACAGCTTGCCGGGCGTGCCGAAGTGAGTGCCGCCACCATCACCCGTTTTGCCCGCTCGGTGGGGTGTGAGGATATCCGTGATCTGCGCATGCGGCTGGCGCGTGCCAGTTCTGTCCCTTCAGCGCGGACCACGCAAGCTATTCCTCAGCTTGAGGCCATTCAGCAGGCGCTGGCCCAACAGTGGTCGCAGGCTGAAAATGCCACTTGGGAACGTGCAGCGAGCGCGTTACAAAAAGCCCGTAGCGTGTTGTTGATTGGCGCGGCAGGGCAGACAACACCGCTGGTGGCGGAAGTGCATCAGCGGCTGTCGACTGCGGGGCTGTCACTGGCATGGATTCAGGATGATAATCTGCTGCGCATGACGTTAAGCCGATTGCAGCCAGATGATTTGCTGCTAATTCTCGCGCCAGATGCCGTGAGCAGCAGTGTGCTCAGTGCGGTACACCATGCACACATACAGAAAAGTGCGGTGATTGCGATCTGCCCGACGGGGCAGGATTTGGCGAACCAAGCCGACATCTGGTTGCCGTTGCCTGATGCCCGACACGCGCGCAGCTATGGCATTCTTTGCGCGCTAGATCGACTGGAAACGTCACTGGCATCATTTTAACGCGTAGATTTCTGACATCAGCGTGCTGCCATCTTGCAGCACCACTTCAACCGGCACGCGCTGATAACCTTCGCCTTCAAACTCATCAAGCATCGACCAGTGTGCGGCAAGGTTATCCGAACTGAAGACAAAGCCGTTGATCTGCGCACCCTCTGCATTGAGTTCAATACCAGGAAAGCCCATCGCTGCCCCCCAGCCCGCTTCACGCAAGTTGCCGAGCACATAACCTTGCTGCCAGCTTCCGCCTATATTTTCCATGATATGCGCATTAGGACGGCCAGGGCCGAGCGTGCCGTAAACGAAAAGACTGTGCATTAAACACCTCATAGTAATCAGAAGTATTCGAATCTAACGTTTATCAGGCGAATCGCCAACGGCCTAACACCATAGCAGTAGTGGTCATAAGTAAATAAGGCGTTACAGAACATCAAGAATGACGGTAGAGCTGCCAGTAAAATTGCCAAGTGTCGGTACGCCGCTGAGTGTTGCATTCACCCTAACTGTGTTATTGCCTGTAAACAGAGAAAAATTGCTGCCCTGAGGATAACCATTAAAGGTGAGTGTTGCTCGGGTTCCATTATTCAGTGTGACGTTACTACCTGAGGTAAAACGGATAGTAGCCGCTCCCGAACAGGTAATATTAATTGAGGTACTTTGGCTTGAACCGTTATATTTATCTTCCTGCAAATTGCCGAAATTAATGATGCCAGCGCTGCCAGAACATACCGGGGGAGGTGGACTTGGCCAAACGCGAGCGCAGGAAACATACCCGCCAGCACCACCAATCCTTCCACCCCAACATACGCTGACATCAGTTGCATTTGATGGCAGAGTCGTTGAAAAGGGATAGGAAGTGCCATATCGACTTATCCAGGCTCTACGGCCCATCTCCATGAAGCGGTGAGAGACAAAGCCTGTTACCCAACGCTCTTCATGGCGCCATCCGGTGGTTAAGTATCTTACTCTGACGCCCCATTCACAGTCCGTTATCCATGATGCACAACTGTCTGGGCCAGGATAAGGAATGCCATTATCTTGCGCGACTCCAGTTAACAAAGTCCCATTAAGCGTCGCTTTTTCCATGACTATTTGAGCCTTGACGGGCAAAACGTACAAAATCAAAAGCGTAGTAAGTATTCTTATCATATGGATACCTTTGAAAGACTCGGCTAAATAATTGAGTGATAAATTGAATTTTTTCTTGCTACTCTTATCGATACTCAACAACTATGGTCGCGGTAGCGCCAAATAAACCAACACTGATGGCACCGGTGCCATTTCTCACTAACACAGCACTTAATACAGGTTGTGTAGGGTAAGTAATATTGGCCCAGGAATTTAGTGGGAATTTATAACTGTTATTTTTTACTTCTATAGCTAAATTGTTCTTGCTGGTCCCCAGTAGTGTGTTATTGAAAGGTGAACCCGTACCAGTTATTTTTATTTTGAGTAAATTTGATGCTGAACCTGTGCAGTCTAATGTGTAAGGGATCACTCTTTCATGATTTTTACCATCAATACTTTCAGGCAATATCCCTCCACCAAAATGTACAAAAATTTCACTGCCATTATTGATTGTACAGGGAGGAGCCAGAACCTGCCCCTTAACTGTGATGCCTACAGAAAAAGCATGTGCATTTTGAAAACAGAATAAAAAGAGTGAGGTTATGACGAGTAAATAGCGCTTTGTCTCTTTTTTTCTCTTATTCATAATTGAGCCTAAAATTAATGTTGGCTGAGTAGGTTCCTCCTCGCAATTCTCCACGGGTACGCTCTGCGGTAATGTAGTACATCACCGCATTATCAGGTGTTAAGCGTAATGACTTCCCTTTCTGGCCAATTTCGACATTGTTTTTTGAGGCATCTTTGAGTCTCAACGCTATGCCACTGGCACCTCGGACTTCCACCAGTTGTGGGTTACTGGGGTCCTGCGTGCCGGTAAAGGTGAAGGATACCGCGGGCTGATGGGCACTCCAGGCTACGTTGTCTTTTTCAGAGGACTCAGTTGATGAGGTGCGTATGCAATCATGCAAAATAAGTGAAACTGCGACTAATACCCCCTGATCGCCAACGTTTTTTAAGTTTGCAGTGGATAGATGGCCCAAATTCACCGTCTGATCGGCCGATAGCATATCTAAACGGCAAGCGCTCTCTGTTAATGTGCCGTGAACACGTAATATGCCATAGTTGCTCGCGGCAAAATCCTCCTTGAAAATAGCCATTGCAGGGGGCGATAGCAGTGTGGTCAAAACCATGATGCATGTAATAGTGAACGGTGATTTCGCGATACACGCATTCTTGCTGGCTGCATTCTTTTGCATCTTTTCATCCCAGAATCATGATTTATTTTTAGCTGCTTTGATCACTTACGCTGCATGTCTCACCGCGGCATTTAAAGGTCAGCGCAGGTTGACCGCCATAATCATTAACGTAGACCAATACAGGATTTGCCCCTAATGTGGCTGCACTGCCTCCCAAGAGTTCTTCAGAGAAAGGGGCAATCATCATGGCCTCGAACCCTTTAATGACGTCACCCTCTTTTTTCGCACTGGCACCAATCAACGTGATGTAATAAGGCGTTGGATTTTTTACCCAGTATTTATCCCCTTTTTTGGTTAACAGCAGCTTCTCTTGAAAGGGCGCGGCATGTTGGGCCGATGCGGACTCAGCCAGTGCAGCAGGACGATAAAAAAGCTTTATACGAGTTTGCAACGCAATTTGCAGCACATTCGGTTTGTCACTTCTGGGCGGGATTTCTCTCAAGTTAAAGTAAAAAAGTGACTCCCGATCTTGAGGCAGTTTTTTAAAAGCATCAGTAGCAACCAGTGACTGTACTTTCACTTGAGTCTCTGACTTGGGTTCTATTCGCTGTACCGGAGGGACAACAATAAATGCGCTATGACTTTCAAGTTTGTTTTCATTTTCATCTTCAAGCCACCCCTGCGCTAAGTAGGGCAGCTCATTGTTTTTGTTACTGACGGTCAAACTCACTGACTTCTCAGTGCCTGGGTAAATAATGCGCGTTCTGTCAAGAGATATAGCGGCTAACGCTGACTGCGTCATAAAGCTTAACACGACAAGCGAGAAGGCATTTTTAAACGTTATTTTATTCATTTACATATGCTCTGTTTTATTTTTGATAGGTTCACTTCATGAACATGAATTTAAGTACAGGAAAGCGATAAGTTAGCCGACATATTGGCAGGTATTTGTTGTGGCAAATTTATCCGACATTGATCTTCATCATTCCAGCGCAATGTCATTGATTCACCGGGTTGAATACCACTCAGATAAACACTGCCGCCATCATTTATGATCCCTGTCTCTTGGTTCTTTTTATTAAAGACACTTGCGCCAAAGGGAGGAGGGGAGCCATCCGCTAATCTCACAGTCGCCATTGATTTCTCACCTGAAATAACATTAAAACGACGATATCCAATCGCGCCTTCCGTGAATGTGCCTTGGGCGACTGATTTTAAGGCTTCCATATTGTCGTCCAGTTTGTCGACATTGATACGTACGCTATTACGATAATAGCTACTCACATCAGCAATGATAGCCTTGCCAAACTGATTCGTTTTCACGGAATGACCAATTCCTGAAAACGGAACGCCAGCAACATCTTCGGTATCCACCAACATTCGCGTACCGCCCGCCAGGCTCGCGCTGTGCAATGCGCCACCTTGTGGCGTTATCGTTGCGCCGCCTTGCAGTGATAACCCTAGGGCTTGATATTGTCCTGCCCGATAGCTTGCTGAAGTGTTGAACTGTGCATAAGTGCTTTTGTGCGTGTAGTAGCCACCTAAGTCAGTACCGGTGCTGGCAATGCCCCCATTGATTTGATAGGAGTCAGTGTCACTGACCCGACGGTAATAGCTAACATTATTGAGTGTATTTCCTTTCGCGTATGAACCATTGTAACTTGCGGTGCCTGACTGCCCCCAAGGCAGCGACAAAGACATATACATGCCGCTATCACTCATCTGATTAAACTTATTACGGTAAGCCGTCAGTGAGAGATTTACGTTTTTAAATTTTGCGAAATCAACACTGCGTGAAAGTGAAAAGTCATAGCGATGATTGGCGTCTTGATTCCAGTATGTTTGATGGTTGTAATTGAGATAGGTCGTCAGGTTTAGTGACTCAAATTGCTGATTCAAAGAGAGGGTATACATCTCTTTATTACGGCCTGAGTTTGTTTCACCCTTGAACGTATTGACGTATTCCCCCATAGAGCGGAAACCACTGTCTGAGAAGCGATAGCCAGCAAAGGTCACTTGGCTCCCTAATTGGTCAAACCGTTTTGCATAACTTATCCGCCAGGCATTACCTCGCTGGGTCTCTTGATGAGCAAATTTTGCCGCTGAGGTCGTAACGTCCGTGGATAACGCGCCCAGTGCGAGGAGGTCCCGTCCAATTCCCAGCGACAAAGCATGATAGTCACCGCCGCCAATCCCTCCGCTATACAGCGACCAGCCGTTGCTGATCCCCCATGCGAATTCCCCAGCAGCAAATAAAGGGCCTTCAATGTTGTGTGCAAAATCGGAGGGTTTACCTACGGTGGTTTTATAACGAAATTGCCCTGGCCGGGTTAGATACGGAATAGTGGCCGTATTCACCTGGAATTGGTGTACTTCGCCATCTTGCTCTTCAACTCGGACATCAAGGTTGCCTGAAACGGCACTATCAAGATCCTGAATACGATATGGGCCCGCAGGGATTTGTACTTCTTTTATAATCCTTCCCTGCTGGCTGATAATCACCTTCGCATTGTTTTTTGCCACACCACTGATTTCAGGTGCGTAACCGCGCAGATTTGGGGGCAGCATATTGTCATCTGACATCAGATTTAAACCGGTATAGCGAAAGCTGTCGAAAAGGTTTGAGTTGAGGTAGTCCTCACCTGCCGTTAATTTCGCGCCAATTCTTCGCAATGCTCGATAGCCATAAAAACGGCTCCAATCCCAGCGAGTTGGGGATTGTGCGCCGGTGTCCCGGCGATCGTGGCGGGCTTGCCAATCAGCGCGGAAACGCCATGCATCAAAATTGGCGCCGGTCGTGCCATTACCCGAGACATTTGTGCCACTTTTGGCTCCCTGTACCTTTTGGCTGACATTCTGCGCATTAACGTTGTAGTCAAAGAGCAGGCCAGAAATGCCTTCTTCCCAACGAGCTGGAGGATCCCAGGTCGGGCTGCTGTACTCGAGGTAAGCTTGCGGGATGCTGATGAATAGGGTTGATTTACCGAGATCGGTTCGTGACGTCACGCCATTCAGACTCTGAAAATCGAGGCACTCTCCGTTATGCCACCATTTCAAGCGAGAGAGCGCCGCTTCTTTTAATCCAATGAGCGGGATTATCTCAGGTGAAATGCAAGAGAGGGTTTCATTTTTATCCTGTTCTGAAGGGTAAAAATAAATGACTCGCTCAGGCAATGTGCTCGCGTTGATGTTAATAGCAAGAGTGTAGCTTCCCGGTAAGATAAAACCTTTGCGCGAAAACTGGCTGAGATCGATATTACTGCGATCCTTGAGATCCAGTACATCCGTGTTAAATTGAACTTTAGTGGATGCCATGGACGTTTTCGCAAAAACTGCCAGGAAAATAACCCCAAGTGTGATAATGGATAATATTGAGGTTGAATTGCGAGCGAAAAATATCGACACAATAATATTCCTGTTAGTTGTAATCTATTCTAAAGCGGATGGTTAAATGCAGGTCGCCCGGTTGGATAATATCCTGATTACTAATCAAGTTAAGGGTGTAATCAAATTTCATATCCTTTTCTAATCTCCCATGTGGAAGATGCCTGCCAGGTGAAGCAATATTTCCTTGTGGATCGCTTATCATGATCGCAATACCGTTAGCAGATCCTAGGTTTCTGAAGTGCCCAAAATCGTTTTCGCCATCAAACATTATTCTGAATATATTGTTTGTTGATGATTGTGTTTCATATTCGTTAAATGAGCAGCCATAGAGTTGAATGGAAAAAATGTGCTCAGGGCCGCGACCCTCTTTGATAATATGACTAACAGCATGATTGCCGATGTTGAGTGTTTGATCCGGTTCACCGACGTCAATAGTACAAGGGGTACCCATTATCGAGCCGGTAATATTGACATGTCCCGTATTTTGTCCAGCGATCATCGCTTCGGCGCCTGATGATGCACTGCTATAAACGGATACCAGGATTGTGAAGGTGAAGGAGATTGAGAGCCAAAATTTCATTTTCCTGCCCCCAAATCATTAAGGTTTTACAAAACCTGCGGCATGATTGCCGCAGGGGTATCGCTCATTATTGGGGCTAATTTCTGATTAGTTGTAGCTCAGAACGAAATTGGCGGGTACCTGGAACGTACCTGGCACAATTGTTGAGGTTGACCCACCGCCTTTAACATTTGCGGTAAAGCTCAACGTATTGCCACCGTTAAAGATCTGTTGTTCAGCAGTAGGTGTGTTTATTTTGACTTTAGCGCCGTCATTGGCGAATAACTGAATAGATGCACCACCCGCAGTGCCACCGACCAGCGCCAGGCTATCGGAATCATAAGAAGAAGGGGCTCCCGTGAAGCGGGTCGTGACTTTATCTTTGGTACCTGCAGTGGCAATCACGCAATCTTCTAATTCAATGGTGAAACGCTGAGGTGTTGAACTGCCGGTATTGCCATTTTCAGCCAGTACGACATTTGAAATGGCACCCAGTGAAACCGTTTGATCCACTGAACCAGGAGCAATTGAGCATGGCGCATCAATAATAGAACCAGTAAAGGTGACTTTTCCAGATTTAGCATGTACAGAGGAGACGGCAAACAGACTTAACATTGACAAGGCAATAATACTCTTTTTCATTTAATATCTTCCATTTTTGTTATTTTTCCATGTTTTCTCTTTTAAAAGAGTCATGGTGTTTTGATGTTTCTTAGGACGTAAAGGGACATGGCGCCCTTATTTCGTCTTCAGAGACCAGCATTTGCACGCTGTTAACAGGTGCTCCTTCATCACGCGATATCAATAGGCATGATATGTTTCGCTTAGCCATTTGGATTTCTAATGCATTGGCTTGTATGCGAGCCATTATGGAGAGGGTGTATTTATAGGGGAATCGGATTTCGATGGTGTTTTTGTAGTGAATAAATGGGGTGTTTGTCAGGGTTATATTACATCGGGCAAGCATGGAGAGGCGCAAGCTATCTACAATATTGCATTAGGAATGCTGGAAGGTGATTTTAATTAAAAATAACACGATTAGCGGCGAGTGAATGTGATAGCCGCCATAATTAATTATGTCTTGTTACGGTGATGCGTAATAACGAACCCTTTTCTTTCAGGGGTAAGGCTGCCTTTTACGATGCTATTCGCCCGCAGCTTATACGGCTACGGGCGCTCTCGACTACCGGCTGAGAACCTGTGCTCCGGCATTCTTCTCCAGTCGCCACACGTCAAACAACGACATTAACACCAGCAGTGCGACACCGGCAAAAGCGATGCGTATATCGCTTTGTGTAATGGTGGTGTGTTCATGCCACAGCATTGAACCGCGTAGGAACAAGGCTGCTAGAGCAATTCCTGCGCTCATGCTGAACTGGAAGAAGATGCTGAACATCACAGAGGCATCACCCATTTTGGTTTGCGGTACATCCGCGAATCCCAGGCTGTTGTAGCAGCTGAATTGCAGTGAACGTGACAGCCCACCAACGAACAGGATCGTGGCGATGGCGAAGTAACCGAGTGAAGGGCTGAGCAGCATGCAGCCCAGCATGGCTGCCAGACTGATTACCCCATTTATCATTAATACCTGACGAAAACCCCAGCGCTTCATCAACCAAGTCGTAGCGGGTTTCATTGCCAGGTTGCCCGCAAATACCCACAACACCATGCTACCCGCCTGTGCCGCACTCCAGCCGAATCCCAGTTGGAAAAGCAGAGGCAGCAGAAAAGGCACGGCGTTAATTGAGGCACGGAACAGTGAACCGCCCACGGCAGCATTGCGGAAGGTGTTAATGGTGAGTGTGTTGAAAGGTAGCAGCGGCTGCGGATGGCGGAAGCTGTGGCGATAGGCCAGCACGCTGCACAGGATACCCAACAGCAACAGCGGAACGCCGAGGTTTAGATGCATTTGACCGAGGACTTCTAACGCAAGAATCAACGCTGTACAGGCAGTGGCTGTCAGCACGAAACCGCGAACATCAAATGGGCGCCGTTGTTCGGCTTTGAACTGCGGTACCAGATATCCGGTGGCGATGATCGCAAGGATACCTAGCGGAATGTTGAGCCAGAAGATCCATGGCCAATGTCCGTAGGTGACAATCAATCCACCCAAGGGAGGGCCGAGCACGGGTGCTATCAGTCCCGGCCAGGTGATAAAGGCGATGGTTTTCACCATGTCCTTCTTTTCCGTCACGCGCAGCACCACCATACGACCGACCGGTACCATCATTGCGCCGCCGATGCCCTGCAAAATTCGGCTCAATGTGAACATCGGTAAGGTATCGCTGATACCGCACATCACCGAAGCGAGGGTAAAAATTAGAATGGCGCTCGCAAATACGGTACGTGCACCAAAACGTTCTGCCAGCCAGCCGCTCATGGGGATCCCCACCGCGACGGCTAATAAGTAAGCACTTACGCCCACATTCAACGCCACCGGATTGGCAGCGAAATCCCGTGCCATTTGCGGAATGGCGGTGGTGATGACCGTGGCGTCAAGGTTTTCCATAAAGAAGGTAACCGCAACCAGTAGCGCTAATAGCGGGGTACGGTGTGGCTGTGATGTTTGATGCGTCATGATGATTTCCCCTGCTTCCTGTGCCCTGAGGATGTTATTGAAATGTGATCTGACAGGCAGTTTTATACCTCACTGCAGCTTAAGCAAGCGTTTACGCTGTTTCACCAACGTAAACGCATCAATACCTTACTTCTTATCCGCAGATAGCGACTCGCGCACCTTCTTCACCTCTTTTGCCGAAACCGCCGGAGCATCATTGCTCCAGCCGCTGCGAACAAATGTAGCCAGTTGCGCGACTTGCTCATCACTCAGACGTCCTGAGAAGCCCGGCATCGCCATCACAGAAGGCGCTTTCGGCGTAGACGGGGTTTGCGCGCCCTGCAGGATAATGTTGATGAGTCCGGTAGGATTATCTGCTGTCACAATGTCGCCGCCGTTCAAGCGCGGGAAGATGCCTTTCGCCCCGTTGCCATCGGTCCAGTGACAGGCTTCGCAGTTGTTCATATACAACATTTGACCCGCGCTCAGATTATGTCCCTGCGTCAGGAAGTCAGCGGTTTTCTGCGTTTCCTGATCGACAGCAGCACGACGGTTTTTCACCGGCACATCCGCAGGTAATGACTTCAGGTAGCGGGCAATCGCCTGCAAATCCGCATCATTCATATGCTGCATGCTGTGTTCCACCACACCCGTCATCTCGCCGCCGACGGAGGCAAAGTCGTTGCGCCCGGTCGCCAGATAGTCGGTGATATCCTTCACGCTCCAGGTGGGCATGCCGCGCAGAGCAGGCACCGGCCAGCCGTTGAGTTCGCCGCCTGCCAGATAATGCGAGTTGGATTCGTTGAGCGCTTTTTCCTGCATGCCGATACCGCGCGGCGTGTGGCAACTGCCGCAGTGACCCAGGGTTTCCACCAGATACTTACCACGATTCAGTTCTTCAGGTGGCGTTGGCAGGGGGGTAAAAGGCTTATCTTCGGTAAACGCTTTATTCCAGAACCACATACCCCAGCGCTGGCTGAACGGGAACATCAGCGAGGTTTCCGGCGCTTTTTCCGCTACCGGCTGCACGCCCTTCATAAAGTAGACATACAGCGCATGGATATCCGCATCGGTCACGCCGCGGTAGTCGGGATAGGGCATGGCCGGATAGAGATTTTTACCATCGCGGCGCACGCCTTTGCGCACGGCATCGGCAAACTCCTGCTCGGTGTATTCACCAATACCCGCTTTAGGGTCTGGGGAGATGTTGGTGGAATAAATCACACCCATTGGGCTGGCAATCGCCAAACCGCCGCCGAAGTCTTTCCCACCGGCCACGGTGTGACAGGCGGTACAGTCACCGGCGCGCGCCAGATATTCACCTTGGGCAATGAGCGCCGCGTCGGATTGATCCGCCGCCTGCGCGGCGCTGCTCAACAACCCGGCAATCAGCAGATAACGCAGTTTTAGTTTCATGGTTATCTCCTTATGCCTGCACCAGCGGACCGGGGTTATTCAGATACTGTTCGCGAATCGCTTTCGCAGACCAGTAAGCCAAGCCTGCCACCATCGCAGAAGGGTTGGCGTAGAAGTTCTGCGGGAAGGCGTTGGCACCCATCACGAAGACGTTGTGCACATCCCAGCTTTGCAGATAACGGTTAAGCGCCGAGGTGCGCGGGTTGTCACCCATGATGGCGCCACCCGCGTTGTGGGTGTTGACGTAATTCGGTGAACTGGCGAAGTGGCTGTCCATTTTTAGGATGTTGTGCGAATACTCACTCGGATTGAGATGCTTAGTGATCGCTTCCATCTTTTCTTTCATGAACTGCAGCATGCGCAGGTCGTTCTGCACGTAGTCGTAGGTCACGCGCAGCAGCGGCATGCCGAAACGATCTTTATAAACCGGATCGAGATCGAGATAGTTGCCACGCGTCGCCATATTGCTGCCTTCCAACTTCACGCCCATTGAATGGCCGTAGCTGCGCTTGAGGCCTTTCTTCCAGCCACTGCCCCAGGCGGGCGCGTCTTTGCGCACCGGGGCGGCCATTGGCGTACCGGTGGGCTGCGAGCTGTAAATTTTGGCGCCGCCGATAAAGCCCAGCGCGGCAGTGTCGATATTGCCAGTACCAAAATCGCTGATCACCGTACCTGTCGGTCCGGCGGTGGCGAACGGGTTGAATTCGAGATCGTCAAAGAACAGCGTAAAGCCACCGCCGTACTGGTGGGTGTAGTTACGGCCAATCACGCCTTCCTCAGTAATCGGGTTGTATGGCTTGCCGATTGAGGAGTTGAGCAGCAGACGCACGTTATTCAGGCCGAAAGTCGAGAGGATCACGATACTGGCCGGCTGGAAAATCTCGTCGCCGTTTTCGTCGATATAGGTTACGCCCGTCGCGGTTTTACCATCGGCATGTTTCTCCACGCGAATCACGTTGGCACGGGTTTTATAATCGAAGTTTTTGAACTGCTTCAGGCGGTCAAGGATCGCCGTTTGCGGTGAGGCTTTGGAGTAGTTGAGGCACGAGTAAAACTGGCAGAAACCGCAATAGTTGCAGGGCGCAATCTGCTGACCATAGGGGTTGGTATAGGGCACCGACACCGCCGCGGAAGGCATGGAGTAGGGGTGATAGCCCATCTCCTGCGTGGCCTTGCGGAACATCGTGGCGTTAAGGCTGTCTTCCAGCGGTCGGTTAGGGAAGGCGCTGGAACGCGCACCTTCAAACGGATCGCCGCCTTGCTGGATCTCACCACGCAGGTTGCCAGTTTCGCCAGAAGAGCCGCAAACTTTATCGAAGAAATCCATATGCGGTTCAATCTCTTCCCAGCTCACCGGAAAATCTTCGATACGCAATTCTTCATCTAACTCGCCGCGTTTGAAATGTGCATCGGCGAAGGTTTTCAGTTTGAGATCGATCGGCGTCGGGCGGGTGATCATCCCTGTCCAGTGAAGTCCGGCACCGCCCACGCCATCACCAAGACGGAAGGCACCCAGCTCACGCATTGGCAGCGCGGTTTCTGCTGCGTTATGACGGATAGTGAAAGCGGCATCATGCGGGCTCTGCATGATTTTATGGCGTTTAGTGAAGGCCAGTTCATCTGCGGGTTTTGGATAGGCATAGTCGCTGTTAAGACGATCTTCTCCGCGCTCCAGCGCGCGCACTTTTAATCCGGCCTGCGCCAGCTCAATTCCCATAATTGAGCCCGCCCAGCCGAGGCCCACGATGATGACATCAACGTGGTCGTTGGTTTTTTCATTTATTTTTCCAGCAAGAATCAGGCTTGTTCGCCGCTCAGTGACACCGGGCCAAGGGGATATTTAATATTGTGGATTTTGATCCACTGCGGATAACTGGCACGCGCACCGGGGAAATTAATCATTTTCCACGCCGCCATGTTTTTATTTCCGCCATATTGCGGATCGGCCAGATAGCCTTCTTTGGTATTTTCCAGCAGGCGGGTAAAGAAATAGCCAGCGTTAAGATCGCTTCGCCAAACTGTGAAAAATCCACCGTGTTTTTTTGCAGGTCGGTGAGCACGTTGTCTCTGACTTTTGCCGGTAAATCGCTGAAGTTTTGGTTGTATTTCATGCGGGTGTACTGGTTGGTCAGCGCGATACCCTTGCGATACAGCACCTGTAACGGGAACGGCATCTGGTAGCCAAACAGCTTGCTGGCGTGGCTATCAAACGGGCCATCCATGTACCAGTCATCGCCTTTGCCGTATGGCGTGAGCATCTGCTTATCAATAAAGACCGGCACGTGGGTATCCAGAGCGCCAGGACCCTCGTGGTCTGAGGGAATCAGGCGATCGCAGGCGGCCATGATGAATTTCCACTCATCGGCAGAAAAGAATTCAGGCTGGTAGCGTTCTAATTCATCAGCGGGGCTGGGCACGGCGGCAAATACCGAACTGACGCCGCCTTTCATGCCCAGTGTGGCAATACCAATTAACGAACCTATGATAAAAGGCCGTCGTCCAATGCGACATGTTTCATCTGCCATGGATATGTGTTTCTCATTATGGTGTTGATAATGGTGAAGCAGCCTGGTGTGTTATTTCGGGTGAAATAGGTGCTGCATTTAACTTAATAAATAATGTTATTGGCTTGTAACGGCGCATAGTATGCACTTCCCGTTACGCTTATCATTAGCTCTGGTTTATATAAACTATTTGAATAATCCAACTTTTAAAAAGTCACTTATTTTCATGTGGTTATCATGATTATCAAATAATGCTGTTACAGCTTGTTATGTTTTGAGATCTTTTTGACATGTTTGTGCTGAATAAGTGATCAATAAAAGAGGGTGTGAGAATTAACAACTGGTTAATTAATGCATTATTTTGCGGCGGGCTATCAGTAAGCCGGTGCGCATGAATGCGCACCCTACGAAAAGCACGCACATTCCTTGTAGGGTTGCCATTCATGGCGACCAGAAGCGCGCACATTCATCGTAGGGTTGCCATTTATGGCGACCAGAAGCGTGCACATTCATCGTAGGGTTGTCATTCATG
>NZ_MLFR01000010.1 GCF_002095475.1 Pantoea rwandensis | reverse complement strand
AAATTCGCACACATTGGCTTAAGTGAGCGGCATTACGCTATTGATGGCGCTCCGATTTTTGTTGAGTCAGAAGGTTTCCCAATTGTCATTGCTGTGCGCTCCGGCAGCGGGCAGGGCACGTGGGGGTGTTGCGATAGGCGCTTTCACCGCTTTCGTCACCGGCGCTATCACTGCCACTGCACGTGAACCGGTTTTGAAGCGTGCGACCGCAGACGACAGGCTACTCGCTTGTTGCTCCAGCGAAGCCGAGGCGTTAGCCGATTCTTGAACCAGCGTGGCATTCTGCTGCGTTACGCGATCCATCTCATTCACCGCCACACCAATCTGATCAATACCGCGACTCTGCTCGTCAGAAGCCGATGCAATTTCGCCCATGATGTCAGTCACACGCGTTACAGCACTGACGATCTCCTGCATGGTATCGCCGGCGCTGCTCACCTGTTGTGAGCCTAAATTGACGCGCTGCACGGAGCCTTCAATCAGCAGCTTAATCTCTTTCGCTGCCTGCGCACTGCGCTGCGCCAGGTTACGGACTTCACCCGCCACCACGGCAAAGCCACGTCCCTGTTCTCCAGCGCGTGCTGCCTCAACGGCAGCATTGAGCGCCAGAATATTGGTCTGGAAAGCAATACCGTCGATCACGCTGGTAATGTCGGCAATTTTTTTCGAACTATCGGCAATATCACGCATGGTTTTTACTACGCCATCGACCACATTGCCGCCCTTGTCTGCGGTTTCCGACGCGGTTTTCGCCAACTGCGAGGCCTGACGGGCGTTATCAGCATTCTGTTTGACGGTGGCAGTCAGCTCTTCCATGCTGGCGGCGGTCTCTTCCAGCGAGGCGGCTTGTTGTTCGGTACGCGATGAGAGATCGTTGTTGCCGTTAGCGATCGCGCTGGCACTACCAAAAATGGCATCGGCACTGTCGCGGACATTGTTGATAGTGCTCAACAATGCCTGTTGCATATGGTTAAGGCTCGTGGCGATAGCGGCCATTTCGCTACGGCCTTCAATCTTCAGACTGGCAGAGAGGTCGCCGTCGGCAAAACGTTCCATTTGCTGCTGCACCTGCTTCATCGGAGCCAGCAGAATGCGGCGGACCAGCAGCCATACGACCACCAGCAACTGCACCACAATCACCGCCATCACCACGACCATCACCAGCATATGCTGATAAGTGCTATCGTTATCTGCAGCGCGCGCATTGATCAATTGAACGTTGTCGCCACGCCATTGCTTGTAGGCCGCTTCCAAATCATCCTGCGCCTGCTGTGCATCCAACTCGCCATAGGCGGCGTAGTTGTTGGCTTTCAGGAAGGTCGCAGATTTATTCAGCAGTTGGTAGTAGTTGTTGAATTTACTTTCTATAAGCAGGGCGGAAGCTGCACTTTGCCCCGTAATACGTGGGACACTTTTGTAGCGGTCAAAGTGCTGTTTAGCTTCATCAAGCGATGCACCGGCTGAAACCAGCAGCTTGTTGATGGCAGCGCGTGAAGCTTCATCAGTCTGATTTTTCAGGATACGAATCGCGACGCGGTTGATGATGACGCGCGTTTTCACCAGCGTTTGCCAGCTGTCGGAGAACTCACGTTGTTGATGTGACAGTTGGTTACTGGCGGTGAAATTATGCTGGCCAGCGATCAGGGAAGATAAAAATAGCGAACCGGAGATGGCCTGCATGGCGGTGAATACCAACAGCATCAATATGATGGCAGTCACAATTTTCATTTTCGTCAACATGATTTTCTCTGGGCAAAGTAGGCTGGTAGAGAGGTTATCGGTGTGAAAGCGTATTGCTCCAGTGCCGGAAAAAAATAATTGCAACATGTGATAATGTCGTGCAGGAGAAATGCAGTGAAACCCTTTGATTACGAACAAGACTTTAAGAATATCGATTTTCGACAGCGGCCAGACCTTTATCAGGTGGGACGCGGTGAGCAGGGGGTCTTGATGGTGGAGCCTTATAAGAGCGAAATCCTTCCGTCCTGGCGCTTCCGTACCGTGGAATTAGCCCAAGAATCTTCTGTCCAGATCATGCAGCTGTTTGAGGGCTATCGCGCGCAGGACGACTTTGTCGGCATGGATATGGCGCGCAAGTTTATTCAGATGGGCTATACCCGCGCACGCCGCTACAGCAATCACAAAGGCGGGCGCAAATATGATGCCGAAGGCAAAGAGTTGCCGCGTACCACAGAAAAAGAAAAGGCCGCAGCGGCGGCCATATTCAAATCTTGCTGGGATCGGCTGAGAGCGGATACCGATTATCTGGCGCGCAAACGGGCGCACCAGCAGAAGTACGGCTAAACGCGCGTACCCCATAAATCGTATTCATCGGCGTGTTCAACTTTCACACGCACCACGTCACCGACTTTCACCTGGCGATCGCCATTGAGATAGACGGCACCGTCAATCTCAGGCGCATCGGCCATACTACGGCCAACCGCGCCTTCTTCATCGACTTCATCGATAAGAACCAGCACTTCGCGGCCAATCTTCTCCTGCAAACGTTCGCTAGAGATTTTCTGCTGCAACTGCATGAAGCGGTCAAAGCGCTCTTGCTTCACATCTTCCGGTACTTGATCCGGCAGTTGGTTAGCGGTCGCACCGTCAACCGGGCTGTACTGGAAACAACCTACGCGATCCAGACGTGCTTCCTTCAGGAAGTCGAGCAGCATCTGGAAATCTTCTTCGGTTTCACCTGGGAAGCCGACAATAAAGGTCGAACGCAACGTCAGTTCTGGGCAGATTTCACGCCAGCGCTTGATGCGCTCCAGCGTGCGCTCAACCGCGCCAGGGCGTTTCATTAACTTCAGAATGCGCGGGCTGGCGTGTTGCAGTGGGATATCCAGATACGGCAGGATTTTACCTTCCGCCATCAGTGGAATCACATCATCCACATGTGGGTAGGGATAGACGTAGTGCAGACGTACCCAGACGCCAAGCTTAGCCAACTGCTCGCACAGGCTGACCATGCTGGTTTTTACCGGCGATCCATTCCAGAAACCGGTGCGATGCTTCACATCCACGCCGTAGGCAGAGGTATCTTGCGAAATCACCAGCAACTCTTTCACGCCCGCTTCTACCAGACGTTTGGCTTCATCGAGTACCGAGCCAATGGGACGGCTATCGAGATCGCCACGCATGGATGGAATGATGCAGAAGGTGCAACGGTGGTTACAGCCCTCGGAAATTTTCAGGTAAGCGTAATGGCGCGGTGTTAACTTCACGCCCTGTTCCGGCACCAGGCTGAGGAACGGGTTGTGCTCAGGCTTTGGCACGTAGGTGTGAACGTGTGACAGCACTTGCTCGTAGCTATGAGGGCCGGTGATCTCCAGCACTTTAGGATGCACTTCGCGGATCTGATCCACTTTGGCACCCAGGCAGCCGGTCACGATCACTTTGCCGTTTTCGTTCAGTGCTTCACCAATCGCTTCCAGTGATTCCTGTACGGCGCTATCAATAAATCCGCAGGTGTTAACGATGACGATCTCCGCATCATCGTAGCGTGGCACCACATCGTAACCTTCAGTACGCAGTTCCGTCAGGATGCGTTCAGAGTCGACGAGGTTTTTTGGACAACCGAGTGAGACGAATCCCACGCGCGGCGGATTTTTGACATGGCTCATAAGAATAAGAATTCATCATAATTAGTGTGGATAGGGGGGCGATTGTACAGAGGTTGCTGAAGAAAATGTATAGGGAAGATGAAGCGCGGAGCGTATTCTCCGCGACAACGTTATCCTTCCATATTGGTGCTGTTACGCAACCGATATAAATCCAATGCCTTATCACGGATCACATTCAATTTTGATTCCGCTGCAACCAGCCCCCAAATGGTGCCCTGCTGTTGCTGATAGAAGCTCTCCATGGCTGAAAAATAGTCTTCTTTGTATTTGATCCAGCTGCGTTGGGAGATTTTCATTTTTTGTTTGAATGCTTCACTTTGGCCACTCAACAGTGCTTGATATTGCACGTTGAGCATCTTGTCCCAGGCTTGGGTGGCCTTTTGATAGCAATCAGCGGTTTCCAGTGTGCTATTTGCCTTGTTCTTACAGGTTTGCAGCGTGTCATCAAGGGGTTTGGCAATATCTGCATCGGCGGCAATAGCGTGCCCACTGAGGGCCAGCAGAGAAATAACCAGCAACTTTTTCATACTCATCGCTATCCTTATCTGAGGTGTAGAGGGTGTTGAGTCGCTATTATTATCGACAATTCTACAGTTAGTTTTACTTTCGGGTTGGGTGATCCGAGTTGTGTAATCCAACCCGTTTTGCTTAAATATTTGATTGGTGATTGTAAGTTATTCTCGTCACTGAAGAATTTTAACTCGCGCGGACGGCAGTGTCTCATAGCCTAAGCAGAAGTGGATAATGTGAGAGCAGACAAATGCAAGAGATCGTAAAAGGTTTTCTGAATTTTCAACAGAATGTGTTCCCTGAAAGGAAGGATCTTTTCAAAAGTCTGGCTTCTAACCAGAATCCTAAAGCGTTATTCATTTCCTGTTCAGACAGCCGTCTGGTGCCGGAACTGGTAACGCAGTCGGAACCGGGTCAGCTGTTCGTGATCCGTAACGCCGGTAATATTGTGCCGCCGTTTGGGCCAGAGCCTGGCGGTGTGTCAGCCACGATTGAATATGCCGTGGTGGCACTCGGCGTTTCAGAAATTATTATCTGTGGTCACTCCAACTGTGGCGCGATGAATGCCATTGCGGCGAATGCCGATCTGGAAAGCATGCCCGCTGTCGATCATTGGTTACATTACGCCAACGCGGCAAAAGCCGTGGTGGAAGAGCGTAACTATGAGTCGGTGGAAACGCGCCTGAAAGAGATGGTGAAAGAGAACGTGATTGCCCAACTGCACAATATCAAAACACACCCTTCCGTAGCCGTCGCGCTGCGTAAAGGCAAAGTTCGCCTGCATGGGTGGGTTTATGATATTGAGAGCGGCGGTATTATCGCCCTGACCAAAGGCGGTGAGTCGTTTATTTCACTGTCAGATAATCCAGAAACTTGCTTCGAATAAAGTGTTAGCACGCCTTCTGCGTCAGTCGCAGAAGGCGATATTGATCAGAAATTCACTTTGACCTGAACGCCTGTCACCCAAGCATCTTTGATCTCTTTGTTGGAAAAGGCACCTGGCTCCTTGATGTACTGCACGCTTGGGCGCACTGACAACCAAGGTGTCGCTTGCAGGGTATAGGTCAGCTCAATCAGTTGCTCACCGATATCCAGACTGTTCATGGCGTCCGCCGCCGCAAGCTCGTCTTTGGCACGTAAACCCTCCACCGCATTGTCACGGCTGTGCTGATTATAAACAGCTCGACCATAACCAATGGCAATCGCATCATTTGGGCGTGCAGCAAACGGACCGTTTAATACCAGACCCGCAGAGTACCAATGACGGAAGGTGGACGTTGCCTCATCCGTGGTGGTCGCTTGACCGAACACATGCAGATTTTGACTTCGTAAAGCAGTGGATTGCCAAACGGTCTGATCGGCCAGAATATAGGCACCCCAGCGTTTATTCGCGCGTCGGTCAGGTTTGTCTATGCGCGCCACGTTTGAACTGTCGAAGTAATAACCCAGCTTGTATTGTCCTGGTAAAGCACTGTGCAAGTTGTAGATCAGCTCAACCGGGACGATATAGCCTGTCGTGCCTGGTGCGAATGGCTTGAAGGCACGTGAGGATTCACTATTTTGTTCGGGGTTCACGTTGAACACGGCTGTTTGCAATGCCCAGCTGTCGTTAAAGTTGTATTTAAGCTCGCCACCGAGGTGTGCGTTGGGATAGTTACCCCAGCCGCTGCCACCTGACATCGAGAGCGGGTGAGCGCAAAATCCGGCGTTCATAAAATTGGTCAGGATGGATAAGCCACCAAAGTCATTGCCCATCGCTAGCAGTCCTAACTTGTACTGCAATTGTGGGGTGACTAACCAGTTGGCATAGCTGAATTCGCTCAGGCGGGTATATTCACCGCCATACACTTCCTGAACCGGTAAACGGTTACCCACCAAATCACCTGAGGTGCTGCGACCACGGCGATCGTTGAGGGTGAGCTGTACCGTACCCGCCTGGTCTGCACTAAACAGTCGGTTTAAGTCGAAGGTGGCTCCCAAACGAATTTGTTGAGCATAGCGAGTGCCATAAGACTGGCCTCCGTTGAGCACGCCTGCCGTTTCAGAAACATAATCGCCGCTTAGTGTCACACCTTGCTGAACGAGTGCGCTGCGTGCACCCTCCCAGTCACCGGTAAGCGTATCCTGATGAAAAAAATCACTGGCTTGTGCTGCAGAGAGCGTTGAACCTAACAGCAGCGCCGCAATAAGAGTTTTGACTTTAAAATTGTTGGTTTTCATGGGGAAATTGTGAAAAGTTGATATGCGTTGTTATTGTACCGTTTGGTTCGCGCTATGGGGTTAACATTCTTAAGCGCCATGTTTGTCCTTATATTTCTATTTGCATCATTTCGTAACTTGGGGTTTGGCGACGTTAATTGCACTAATTCGTGTCTTCTATAACCAAAAGCATTCATCAGATCACGCTGCACTCGGTTAAGTGGTAAATTTTTATCTGTGTTATCAGCATGCAATCTACACTTGAGAAGCGTTTACCTCTTATAAGGGCTCACTCATGCGATTTCGACTTTATATTCCAGCCTTAACGCTGGCGATGTTGGCCGTCGGCTGTACTTCTCACGTTGCTGATAAACAACAATTCTCGGGTTTTCTCGGCGATTACAGCCAGTTGAAATCGGCGCAGTCACCGAGCGGTAAACCGACACTGCGCTGGATCTCGCCGGATTATCACAGTGCGGATTACACCAACGTGGTGTTTGAGCCGGTGGTCTATTATCCCGCCGCGCGTCCGAATGAGCGCATCAGCCAGCAGACGCTGGATCAAATTCGTCAATACACTGATAGCCAGTTAAAACAAGCCGTGGCTGCCCGTAAACCGGTGGTCGCGAAGCCAGGTGCGCACACTCTTCGCGTGAGAAGTGCTATCACCGCGGTGACAGCAGAAAATGAGGGTATGCAGTTCTATGAAGTGGTGCCGATTGCTGCGGTTGTCGCCAGCACTATGGCTGCAACAGGGCATCGTACGCAGAACAGCGCGCTGTTCCTGGAAGTGGAAGCGGTCGATGCCCAAACGGGTAAGCCGTTGATCAAAGTGGTGCGTAAAGCGTTTGGCAAGTCATTACCGAACAACAGCGCGCCGATTACCCTCAACGATGTCCGCCCTGGCATCGACGAAATGGTGCGCGATGCCGTCGCGTTCTCTGCACCTTGATTTTGTTGCCCGGCCTCTGCGCCGGGCTTAATGTTTTGTAAATCCTGCACATCCTTTCTTACGGGCTGACTACCCTTAACGGCAGACCGTAAAAAGGAGAATCCCATGCGTTTATTGCCTGCCGCGCTACTGTTGGGTGCGTTGAGTTATTCCTATTCTTCCCTGGCTGCTGATGTGCAAGTTCAGGTATTGCAGGACAAACTCGACCATCCCTGGTCTGTGGCATTTCTACCTGATAATCAAACCCTGCTGATCACCGAACGATCCGGGCAACTGCGCAGCTGGCAGCCGGGCAACGGGTTATCGCAACCGATAACTGGGGTGCCAAAAGTCTGGGCGAATCGACAGGGCGGTTTACTGGATGTGGTATTAGCGCCCGATTTTGCGCAAAGCCGCCGCGTGTGGCTCAGTTACACCACCGCTGATGCCGCAGGGCGTGCGGGTGGCGTAGTAGGCTACGGCCGGTTGAGCGATGATAATCATCAATTAAGCGACTTCAAAGTGGTGCTGGAGCAGACGCCGAAACTCTCCAGCGGCGCCAACATCGGCACTCGGCTGGCGTTTGATCATCAGGGCTACCTCTATATCGCCTTTGGTGACAACTTTGCCAGCAGCAGTGCTCAGCAACTGGATAAGCTTTCCGGCAAAATCGTGCGCCTGACAAAGGATGGTCAAATCCCACCGGATAATCCGTTTGTGCAGCGAAAAGATGCACGTGCAGAGATTTGGTCTTATGGCATGCGTAATCCTCAGGGGTTAGCGCTCAATCCGTGGACGCAGCAAATCTGGGAGAGTGAACACGGCCCGCGCGGCGGCGATGAGGTGAACATTCCAGAGAAAGGGAAAAATTACGGCTGGCCACTGGCGACCTATGGCATTGATTACAGCGGACAGAAAGTCCCGGAATCTCAGGGCACGCAGGTGAACGGCACTGAACAACCGTTGTTCTGGTGGAAAGTGTCACCGGCCATCAGCGGCATGGCGTTTTACAACAGTGCGCGTTTCCCACAGTGGAAAAACTCGCTGTTTATTGGTGCGTTGAAAGAGAAAAGCCTGATTCGCCTGCAGGTCAATGGCGAGAAAGTGGTGGAAGAGCAGCGCTTGCTTCAGGATCGGGGTGAACGCATTCGTGATGTACGACAGGGGCCAGATGGCTATCTGTACGTGCTAACCGATGAAGCCAACGGCAAGCTGTTAAAAGTGGGGCTGACGCAAGACGCCAGCACCCCGCGCGGCTAGTTTAACGTACCCAATTGCAGACTTCCCAACCGCGCTGCTGAGCTTCTTGTTGCAGCAGCGCATCGGGATTAATGACCCAGGCGTGATCGGCATGAGCCAGCAACGGCAGGTCATTCATGGAGTCACTGTAGGCCCAGGTGCGCTCAAATCGTTGATCCTGCTGTAAAGCCTTCCAGTCACTGAGGCGGGTGACCTTGCCTTCACGATAGGTGGCAGTACCATAAATTTGACCGCTGTAGCGTTCGTCCTGCACTTCCACACCAATTGCCAGTGCACCATGTACCCCAAGACGTTGCGCGATAGGAACCGCCAGATGATCGCCGCTGGCGGTAATGATCATTACCGTGTCGCCCCGTTGCTGATGCCAGTCAATACGTTCGCGTGCAGCGGGGAAAACGCGAGGCAAAATGTCGCGATGAATAAAACGCCGCACCCAACCCTCAACGGTCGAGGTCGCCATGCCGGCGAGCGGGGCAAGCGTCGTGCTCATATACTCTTCAATCGACAGGGTGCCGGCGTGATATTTCTCCATCAGTGCTTGTTCTTGAGAGATGAGTGCTTCAGGGGCGAATCCCTGTGATACCAGCCAACGCAGCCATAGGCTGGTGCTATCTTCACATATCAGGGTTTCGTCCAGATCGAAAACGGCTAAGTCCATCATGGTTCTCCTCGGGCTGAGTGGCATCAGGTTAACGGAAATTTGTGACTTGCTTAACCGTTCTGCGAAAAATCGGAATTTCTCGCAATTTTTCATCTTGCGCAACACATCAAAAGTGGCAGCGCATCGGGGTTGGTGCCAGGGTTACTCTAATAAACTCTATAAAACTTTACGGTTGGACGGTTTTGTTCGCAGGCGTTTAGCGTGTAGCTTTTGTTAAGACATGTCTTACCCGCAAGAAAACCATGATTTAACAAGGACAATCTGGTCACGCTCATGAGAAAAAACTCCGTCATTTCCAAATTGCGGCCGCTGGCTGCCACTTCATTATTAGTGCTTTTCCTTCCCGTCACCACTCAGGCTGAACAGGCACCTGATGCACCACAGATTGAGGCCAAAGCTTGGGTGTTAATGGATTACAACAGCGGTAAAGTGCTGGCGGAATCCAATGCCGACCAGCGTCTTGACCCTGCCAGTCTGACCAAAATGATGACCAGCTACGTAGTAGGACAGGCGCTTAAAGCAGGAAAAATTCATAACGATGATCTTGTCACTATCGGACAGGATGCGTGGGCAACCGGAAATCCAAAGCTTCGTGGCTCATCATTGATGTTTCTCAAGCCCGGCGACCGCATTCCCGTTTCTGAGCTGAACAAAGGGGTGGTCATTCAGTCGGGAAATGATGCCTGTATCGCGCTGGCAGATTATGTTGCCGGCAGTCAGGACTCCTTTATCGGGCTAATGAACAACTATGTTAAAGCCTTTGGATTACAAAATACTCACTTTATGACGGTGCACGGTCTGGATGCTGAAGGGCAGTACAGTACCGCACGCGATATGGCCATTATTGGTCAACGTCTGATCCGCGATGTACCCGATGAATATGCTTTGAACAGCGAGAAAGAGTTTACCTTCAACCATATCAAGCAGATGAACCGTAACCGCTTATTGTGGAGCAGTAATCTGAAGGTGGATGGGATTAAAACCGGTCATACCTCGGGTGCCGGTAACAATCTCGTGGCGTCGGCGGTGGAGGGTGATATGCGGTTGATCTCGGTGGTACTGGGCACGCAAACCGACGCGATCCGTTTTCGAGAAAGTGAGAAGTTACTGACGTGGGGTTTCCGTTTTTATGAAACCGTCACGCCCATCAAAGCAGACAAACCTTTTGCACAGCAGCGTGTTTGGTTTGGCGATCGCAGTCAGGTCAATTTGGGCGTCGCACAAGACGCGGCTATCACCGTGCCAAAAGGCCAAATGAAAAACCTTAAGGCGAGTTTCACGCTAAATTCACCGCAACTGGAAGCGCCATTACAGAAAAATCAGGTGGTTGGCACTATCGATTTCCAGTTGGATGGCAAAACGGTGGATCAGCGTCCGCTGGTGGTGATGGAAGATGTACCGGAAGGGGGATTCGTTGGCCGCATCTGGGATTTCATTATGATGAAATTCAACGGCTGGTTTGGGAAGTGGTTTAGTTAGTTTTTGGGCGGCCAATTGGCCGCCCTCAATATTATTCGCGAATCCAGCCTTTCTTAATCGGCATAGCGAACAATGCGCGGTAGACCTGATGGGTGAAGCCCAGCATGCGTTCACCGTACAACTGCCATGCCATTTGCGATGCCAGGCACGCCAGTAGACCCACCAAAAATCCACCCAGCATATCCATCGGCCAGTGCACGCCGAGATAGACGCGCGACCAGGCAATTGCGCTGCCCACGGCCAGCAAAATCACGCCTGACCACAGTCGATGCCAAAAGATAAACGCCAACGCAAAGGTGAAAATAGTGGTGCCGTGGTCGCTGGGATAAGAGTCATCCGCGGCGTGCGCCAGGAACTGGTGCCCAAACCCAATGGCAAACGGACGTGGATGCGGTAACAGTTGCCCTATGCACCACGAGATGCTCAGTGCATAAATCAGAGCCATACCGGTTTTCAACACCAAGGCACGCTGCGATTGCACTTGGTCTCGCGGTCCCCACAGCCAGAGCGCAACAATCAGTAACGGCACTATCGCAATCACATCCTTCGCGATAAAGGTGGCCAAATGGATCATCCACTGCGGTGAATCCGCGGTGGCGTTAATCCATAAAAAGATCGTGTGGTTAAGTGCTTCCATCACGTTTCGTCTTCCTCGTCTTGTTTACCCAAAAAGAAACACCAGCAAAAATCAGCACCTGGCTAAGCCACACCCACCAACCCGCCCACAGGTTGTGTGAGAAGAAGTGGGCGCCGCGCATGACCTGACCATAGCCCATCAGCAAACCGATAGCGATACCCACACACAGCGCCAGCAGGGCGCGGCCAGGACGTTCAGGCCACCATAAGAAAAACAGCGCCATCACGGCAAAACCGCTGGAAGCATGGCCACCGGGAAAACACTGTCCCGGACCGCTGTTAGCCGGTGTGGCATCTAGCAGCGCAAAAGTTGCTGCCTTACCACCAAACATCGCCAGATCCCACGGACATGAATGCGCGCTGTGCGCCTTCAAAATTCCGACCACTAACGGACCCAAGCCAAACAGCAGGGCCACCAGTACTCGGCGGCCATTACGCTTCTGCACACCGCGCAACAGCAGCAGCACGGCACCGATAATGATCACATCTTTGAACAGACGATGATTAATCAGATCCAGCCAGCGGTTGTGTTGCCACGGAAAGGTGTGAGTCAGGGGATCAAACCACACCTGGCTGATAGCGATATCGAGGCTTTCGTTGCGTGACCACAGCAAAAAAATCAGTGCTGAAATTGCCAGTAAAATAAAGTTGATAGCGTAAAAGCGGCCAGACAAACAATACATAGTCGGGCTCTTAATCTCATTGCGGGTTGTTGGAGTGTTTAACTTTGATGAAAGTTGCATGAATGTTTGAAAATAGCGAAATCAGAGGAGTAGGGTCGCAATCTACGCTTAGGAGAACCTTAAGCGGCAGGAACAGCAGGCATAAAAAAACCCGCAAGTCAGAGACTGGCGGGCTCCACAATTTGGGGATTTCAAAGAAAAGCAGTGGCACTTATTCAGACTGCGGCCTAAAAAGAAAGTTCTGAACGCCGTAAAAATATTTTTAAAAAGGCAAAACCGGCCAAATTATCACAATCAGGGTGCCCGCGAGCGTCAGCAAAACGTTAGCAATCGCATAAGTTCCTGCATAGCCCAGTGCCGGAATGCTACTGCGCGCAGTGTCACAAATGATCTCCATTGCCGGCGCACAGGTCCTTGCGCCCATGATCGCACCAAACAGCAGGGCACGGTTCATGCGCAGCACATAGGCGCCAAACAGATAGCAAATCACCACCGGCAACAAACTCACCAGCAGACCGCTCAACAGCATCAAGGCTCCCGCACTGCCAAGACCATGTTGCAGGCCGCTACCGGCACTTAACCCTACACCTGCCATAAACACCATCAGACCAAACTCTTTCAACATGGTCAGCGCACCTTGCGGAATGTAGCCGAAGGTGGGGTGGTTGGCGCGCAAGAAACCGAGCATGATGCCGGCAAACAGCAGACCTGCCGCGTTGCCAATACCAAAACTAAAGTTACTGAACTGGAAGGTGATCATGCCGATCATCAAACCGATGATAAAGAAAGCGCAGAAGGCCAGCAGATCGGTGATTTGACTGTGAATAGCAATAAAGCCGATGCGGTCTGCCAGGCTTTTTACACGACGAGCTTCGCCGCTGACCTGAAGCACATCGCCTTTATTCAGCATAATGCTGTCATCAATCGGCATCTCAATTTGGCTGCGGATCACGCGGTTCAGGAAGCAGCCATGATCGGTGAGTTTGAGATGGCTCAGCCGCTTGTTCACCGCATTATGGTTTTTCACCACAATCTCTTCGGTGACAATGCGCATGTCGAGCAAATCGCGATCAAAGACTTCTTTGCCATTACGGAAGCTGGGATCCAGTCGCGCATGCGCATCGGGATAGCCCACCAGCGAAATCTCGTCACCCAGTTGCAGCATGGCGTCACCATCCGGGCTGGCGAGAATACCGTTGCGGCGCAGACGTTCGATATAGCAGCCAGTCTGGCGATGAATACCCAGTTCACGCAGGTTTTTACCACCACTCCACTCAACCAGCTCCGGGCCCACGCGATAAGCGCGGATCACTGGCAGGAAGACCTTTCGCTGGCTATCAGCATCCAGGCCACGTTCACGGGCAATTTGTTGGGCGCAGGTCGGCAAATCCTGATGTTGCAGGCGGGGCAGATAGCGCGCACCAAAAATCAGACTAACCAGACCAATCAGATAGGTGAGGGCATAACCGAGGCTGAGATTATCCTGCATCATATTCAGCTGGTGGCTGTCACTGATGCTTTGCCTCAGCGTGTCACCGGCGCCAACCAGCACGGGGGTGGATGTCATTGACCCTGCCAGCATGCCCGCCGTTAGACCGATATCCCATCCGAAGACTTTGCCAAGACCTAAAGCAATTAACAGCGCACTGATTACCATGACTATGGCGAGAAAGAAGTAGTTTTTACCGTCGCGGAAGAAAATTGAGAAAAAATTTGGCCCAGCTTCAACACCGACACAAAAAATAAACAGCATAAAGCCGAGGCTCAATGCGTCAGTATTTATCGCGAAGTGCTGCTGACCCAAAATCAATGAAACAACAAGGACACCAATGGAATTACCGAGTTGCACAGAACCCAGGCGTAATTTACCTAAGCACAGCCCCAAGGCTAAGACGACAAATAATAACAGAACGTCATTTCCGCTTAACAATTCTGCGACGTTAATGTTCACGGTTTAACTTCTTCTTTACCTGTAACGAGTTGATGAAAGGGACTTTTTTCGCTATCTTGTGGCAGCCGCAAGCGTCCTTACTGCCAGCAAGGTGGAGACCCTAATGAGGAGCGGCGTCATTCTAATCATAATTAACACCCTCAGCTATCCGCAGTTTTCATTCATTCTGCCAGCAGCTGTTTCTTTTTATTTCCACTTACGCGCATCAGGGCAGTAAACGTTTCAATATTGTTAACGTCAAAGTTGAGGATGGTTATGTTGCAGCGCAATAATCGCTGGCCAGCATCGGTTCTGGGTATGATGCTTTACACGCTGGTGTTTATTTTTGCACATCATTTTTGGGCAGACGCCGCCGAACAAACTGTGCGCGGACAGCCTGAATTATTGCTGTTTTTATTGCCGGGCATGTTAATGGCTCTGATGCAGCCGGATAGCCCGTTGATCGGAACGCTATGGGTTGCCTTAGGCGGCACGCTGCTGGGCATGGCGTGGGTAGGGTTAACGATGCCTCTTATGCACAGTTGGCTCCTGATTGTCGCCTGGAGTTTAAGTGCCTTGTTTTGGGCGGGATGTGGTGCGCTGCTGGTGCGATTGTTAAGGATTATGCTGGCGATGCGCGCCGAATAGCCGCATCAAAAACGGGCCCGCAGGCCCGTTATCATTATGCTTCTACACCCAGATTTTCTTTGGTCCAGGCAGCAAATTCGGTATAACCCCCGATGTGCTGGTCATCCAGGAAAATCTGCGGCACCGTGCTGACAGGTTTGCCTGCACGCGCTTCCAGGTCGGCTTTGGTAATACCGGTGGCCTGAATATCGACGTACTGATAGTTAAAATCGTCGCGCTCGTTGGTCAGCTTAGTGGCTAACTCTTTCGCACGTACGCAGTAAGGGCAGCTTGAACGGCCAAAAATCACTGCAATCATTGCTTCTCTCCTTCCGCTGCTGTTTTGTGACTTGTTTCACATTACAGCGTGAATAATGGCTCATATCATGCCCGCCCATCCTGCTTAATGAAAGTAGTCATTCCCTGTTAATCTAATACCCAATGTCTATATACCGACACGCTTGGTATAAAATCTGACAGAACGCGTTGAACAACAAAGGAAACATTGCATGCGTAATCTGGCGACTCTGCCCAAACCGGTTTTGCTGCTGGAAGTGCTTGGCGTGTTGGCCGTTATCAGTGCACTGCTGCTGGTCAACGATTGGGTCAGCGCCCCGGATTTTATGGCGAAGAAATCACTGGCGACGTGGCTGTTCTTTCTTGGCATAGCACTGATGCTTCCCGCGGCTTGGCTCATGATGTGGCGCACGGCCAAAGCCATGGCACCGCAGTTGTTCAATCAATCAAACAAAAAGAAGTAACCGGAGAGGATTATGACGCCGACCATCGATTTACTGTGCAGCCACCGTTCTATTCGCGCATTCACTGAGCAAGGTATAGAAGATGCTCAGCGCAGCGCGATCATTGCTGCAGCACAAGCGGCTTCAACCTCGAGCTTTTTACAGTGCTCCTCAATTATCCGCATCACTGACCGGGAAACGCGGGAACAGCTGGTAAAACTCACTGGTGGCCAGCCATGGGTGAGTGCAGCCGCTGAATTCTGGGTGTTTTGTGCCGACTTTAATCGTCACCAGCAGATTTGCCCGGATGCGCATCTGGGACGCGCAGAGCAGTTGCTGTTGGGTTGCGTTGACACGGCTTTGATGGCGCAAAACGCAATGGTGGCAGCCGAGTCGTTGGGTCTGGGTGGGGTATTTATTGGCGGCATTCGCAATAGCATTGCGCAGGTCACCGAATTGCTGGCGTTGCCTCAATTTGTATTGCCACTGTTTGGCTTCTGCATGGGGCACCCTGCCTCTGCGCCAGACGTCAAACCCCGTATACCGCAAGCGATGTTAGTGCATGAAAACCGTTATCAGCCTGTCGATAAAAATGTGCTGAAACAGTACGATAATCAAATTACCGCATACTATCAGCAGCGCGATAGTAATCAGCGTTCAGAAACCTGGAGCGAGCTGATTCAGCGCCTGATTATCAAAGAAACACGTCCGTTTATGTTGGATTACCTGCATCAGCAGGGCTGGGCAACGCGTTAAGGACAAGGAACACAGCAATGAAAATGGCCATTCTCACTCGCGATGGGTCACTCTTTTCGTGTAAACGCCTGCGTGACGCCGCGGAAGAGCGTGGTCATCATGTGCAGATCATCGATCCGCTCTCCTGCTATATGAATATCAATTCAGATTCGCCTGCGGTGCACTATCGCGGCGAACCGCTCGGCCATTTTGATGCCATTATTCCGCGTATTGGCACCGCCACGACGTTTTACGGCACGGCGGTGTTACGCCAGTTTGAGATGTTAGGCAGCTATCCATTGAATGAGTCGGTGGCCATTGCTCGGGCGCGTGACAAACTACGATCGCTGCAGCTGCTGGCGCGTGAAGGCATCGACATGCCCATTACGGGTTTTGCCTCCTCGCCCGACGATACGCAGGATTTGATCGCCATGGTAGGTGGTGCGCCGCTGGTGGTGAAGCTGGTAGAAGGCACCCAAGGCATTGGCGTGGTGCTGGCGGAGACGCGCCAGGCGGCTGAAAGCGTGATCGATGCTTTCCGTGGGCTGAATGCACATATCCTGGTACAGGAATTTATTAAAGAAGCCAAAGGGCGCGATATTCGTTGCTTGGTGATTGGCAATGAGGTGGTGGCGTCGATTGAACGGGAAGCGAAAGAGGGCGATTTTCGTTCTAACCTGCATCGCGGCGGTAAAGCGCATGCGGTGACGATTACGGATCAGGAGCGTGACATCGCAGTGAAAGCGGCGTCTACGCTGGGGCTTGAAGTCGCGGGGGTCGATATCTTACGCGCCAACCGAGGGCCGCTGGTGATGGAGGTCAATGCCTCGCCGGGCCTTGAAGGAATCGAAGGTAACACAGGTTTAGATATTGCCACGATGATGATTCAGTGGGTTGAGCAGCATGCATGCCCTGGTTATCGTCTTAAAACCGGTGGTTGACCGCGCTTTTACGCGGTTTTCATGGCATCAATATGACTTTTTCCGTAAGCTAAGGCGCTTATTTCTTCACCCCACAGGATATAACGATGGATTCACTGGTCGTTCCTGACATCGACGTTTTGCGTCGTTGGCTGGATCAACAAAATATCACCTGGTTCGAATGCGATGCCTGCCAGGCACTGCATCTGCCGCATATGCAGAATTTTGACGGGGTGTTTGATGCAAAAATCGACCTGGTGGATGACGTCATCCTCTTCTCCGCACTGGCTGAAGTGAAGCCTACTGCGTTGATTCCTTTGGTAGGCGACTTATCGCAAATTAATGCCAGCTCGCTGACGGTAAAAGCCTTTATGGACATTCAGGATGACAATCTGCCAAAGCTGATTGTCTGCCAGTCATTGAGTACCACCGCAGGTTTAACCTTCGGTCAATTCTCACACTTCATGAAGCAGAGTGAAGAGGGGATTTCTATGGTGATCATGGAAGCGTTTGCTAATAATCTACTGATGATAGGCGAAGAAGAAGAACGACAGCCCAGTTCCAGTAGCCATGCCATGCTGCACTAATCCTTCCCGTCTCGCTAACTGCCGCTTTTTGCGGCAGTTTTCATTTTAGCCCTACCACTTTTTATTCTGCATTTAACCCTTTATTGCCAGATATTAGTCGTGCTTTATGCCGCTTGTGCCAAACCCCATAGCAGAAACATGCATAAGATATCGCTAAAAGGCGTTTTTTACGCTGGGATCTGGCACGAGGGGAGCTGTGGGGCTATTCTTGCGGGGCTGCTTGGGACCTGCAACCCCAGCTGAAGTATAGGTTTTTGCTATTAAACTCCCGCTGAATATTGATTCATTGTGTGTCTGAAATTAAACAGAAGACGCAACGTCAGGATCGCGTGTATGCAGCGTTGTATTGACCCGCTCAGGAGGAAGGAAAACATGATCAACCAACGTAAAAAATGGTTGCCAGGTGTGGTTGCTGGTGTGCTGATGGCTACGGCCGTAAGTGCTCAGGCAGAGGATAAAACGCTGCACGTCTATAACTGGTCAGATTATATTGCGCCAGAGACGGTGCCGAACTTTGAAAAACAGACCGGCATTAAAGTGGTCTACGACGTCTTTGACTCCAACGAAGTGCTGGAAGGCAAGCTGATGGCTGGCTCGACCGGTTACGATGTGGTGGTGCCCTCTTCAAGTTTCCTTGCTCGCCAGTTGCAGTCGGGTGTTTTCCAAGAACTAGATAAGAGCAAACTGCCAAATTATAAAAACCTCGATCCTGACTTGATGGCGAAAGTCGCCCAACACGATCCGGGTAACAAGTTTGCGATTCCTTATCTGTGGGGCACCACGGGCATCGGTTACAACATCGATAAAGTGAAAGCGGCACTGGGTACTGATGCACCGGTTAATAGCTGGGATCTGGTGTTGAAACCAGAAAATCTGGAAAAACTGAAAAGCTGCGGTGTTTCCTTCCTCGATGCGCCGGAAGAGATCTTCGCTACCGTGCTGAATTACCTTGGCAAAGATCCGAACAGTTCTGACGCTAAAGATTACACAGGTGCGGCAACCGATCTGCTGCTGAAGTTGCGTCCAAATATTCGTTACTTCCACTCGTCTCAGTACATCAACGATCTGGCTAACGGCAACATCTGTGTGGCCATCGGCTGGTCTGGTGACATCCTGCAGGCGAAAGATCGCGCGAATAAAGCCAACAATGGCGTGCACTTAGGTTATAGCGTGCCTAAAGAGGGTGCTCTGGCATTCTTTGACATGTTTGCGATTCCAAAAGATGCGAAAAATCTGGATGAAGCCTATCAGTTCCTGAACTACATGATGGATCCTGCCGTCATCGCAAATGTCTCCAACAAAATTAACTATGCGAGCGGTAACAAGGCCTCCCTGCCGCTGGTGAATGCCGATATCCGCAACAATCCAGGTATCTATCCAACCCCGGATGCCATGGCAAAATTGTTTGTGCTGAAAGTCCAGGATCCGAAACTGGATCGTGCGCGTACCCGTGCATGGACTAAAGTAAAAAGTGGTAAGTAATTCGTTATAAACGAATTCATTTACCTGTAGACGACAACAGAGGCGCGGTGATGGCCTCTGTTGTGCCATTTTAGCGGCTGGCTGTGCCGCGCTACACCGCTTAGCGCCGGAGAAATGTTAGTGAACGACGCGATTCCCCGCCCCCCAAATAAAACGGCTAAGGCGTTAACGCCGCTGCTGGAAATTCGCAACCTGACCAAATCTTTTGACGGCCAGCACGCCGTGGATGATGTCAGCCTGACGATTTATAAAGGCGAGATTTTTGCGCTGCTGGGTGCATCCGGCTGCGGTAAATCAACCTTACTGCGTATGCTGGCGGGCTTTGAGCCACCGACCAGTGGGCAGATTGTGCTCGACGGCCAGGATATGTCACACGTGCCGCCGTACCAACGCCCAATCAACATGATGTTTCAGTCATATGCGCTGTTCCCCCACATGACAGTGGAGCAGAACATTGCCTTTGGCCTGAAGCAGGACCGATTGCCGAAAGGTGAAATTAGCAGCCGTGTCGCCGAAATGCTGACGCTGGTGCACATGCAAGAATTTGCCAAACGTAAGCCGCATCAACTGTCTGGCGGACAACGTCAGCGTGTGGCGCTCGCCCGTAGCCTGGCGAAACGACCAAAGCTGCTGCTGCTCGATGAGCCAATGGGCGCGCTGGATAAGAAATTGCGCGACCGCATGCAGCATGAAGTGGTGGATATTCTTGAGCGTGTGGGCGCGACCTGTGTGATGGTCACGCACGATCAGGAAGAGGCCATGACCATGGCGGGGCGCATTGCCATCATGAACCGTGGCAAGTTTGTGCAGATTGGTGAGCCGGAAGAGATTTATGAGCATCCGACCAGCCGTTACAGCGCTGAGTTTATTGGTTCGGTCAACGTGTTTGAAGGCCTACTGCGTGAGCGTGCGGAAGATGGCGTGGTGATTGATGCGCCAGGTTTAGTGCATCCGCTGAAAGTTCAGACCGATGTTTCCATCGTGGATAACGTGCCAGTGCATGTCGCATTACGTCCAGAAAAAGTGATGTTGTGTGAAGAGGTGCCTGCTGATGGTTGCAACTTTGCCGTGGGTGAAGTGGTGCATATCGCCTACCTCGGTGATTTATCTATCTACCATGTACGGTTGCACAGCGGTCAGATGATTAGCGCGCAGTTGCAGAATGCTCATCGTTACCGCAAAGGTGCGCCAACATGGGGCGATGAAGTTCGCCTGTGCTGGGATGCCGACAGCTGTGTGGTTCTGACGGTTTAAGGAGGCGTAATGAGCCAGATTTCTCAACGCAAAGAGCCTGAATTGGTCGGCACGCCGTTACAGCGCTGGGGCACGCGTCTTAAGATGCGTCATGGCCGTAAGCTGGTTATTGCGCTGCCGTACCTGTGGTTAACGCTGCTATTCCTGCTGCCGTTTTTAATTGTGCTGAAGATCAGCTTTGCTGATATTGCACGCGCCATTCCACCTTACACGGATTTGGTCACCTGGGCTGACGATCAGCTCAATCTGGTCTTAAACCTCGGCAACTACATTACGCTGACCGACGACCCGCTATATGCCGAAGCCTATCTGACTTCGCTAAAAGTGGCGGCGATCTCCACCGTGATCTGTTTGCTGATCGGTTATCCGCTGGCGTGGGCAGTAGCACACAGTAAGCCGTCGATGCGGACTATCTTGCTGCTGCTGGTGATTTTACCGTCGTGGACCTCGTTCCTGGTGCGCGTTTATGCCTGGATGGGGTTGCTAAACAACAACGGGATTCTTAACCGCTTCCTGATGTGGTTGGGTGTCATTGATCATCCGCTGGTGATCCTTTACACCAATACCGCGGTGTATATCGGTATCGTTTACTGCTATTTGCCGTTTATGGTGCTGCCAATTTATACCGCACTGACGCGTATCGACTATTCATTGGTGGAAGCGTCATTGGACCTCGGTGCCCGTCCGTTGAAGACCTTTTTCAGCGTGATTGTTCCCCTGACCAAAGGCGGCATTATCGCCGGTTCGATGTTGGTGTTTATCCCGGCAGTGGGTGAGTACGTCATCCCGGAACTGCTTGGAGGCCCTGATAGCATCATGATCGGACGCATCCTGTGGCAGGAGTTCTTTAACAACCGCGACTGGCCCGTCGCTTCTGCGCTGGCAGTCATTATCCTGTTGATTCTGATTCTGCCAATTATCTGGTTCCACAAGCATCAAAACCGTGAATTGGGAGAGAAGGAATGAATCAGTTACCGACCATCCGCTCTCCGTGGCGAACTGCGATTCTGGTATTGTGCTTTATGTTCCTGTACGCGCCGATGTTGCTGCTGGTGGTTTACTCCTTTAACAGCTCGCAGTTAGTGACCGTATGGGAGAGTTTCTCTTTCCACTGGTACAAAGTGCTGTTCCAGGATGATGCCATGCTGGACGCGGTGGGGCTCAGTCTGACCATTGCAGCGCTCTCCGCCACGATGGCGGTGGTACTGGGCACCATGGCGGCGGTGATCATCGTACGTTTTGGGCGTTTCCGTGGTCACAGCGGTTTTGCCTTTATGTTGACCGCTCCGCTGGTGATGCCAGATGTCATCACCGGTTTATCCTTATTGCTGCTGTTTGTGGCCATGGGCAACACCTTTGGCTGGCCAAGCGATCGCGGCATGCTGACGATTTGGTTGGCGCACGTGACCTTCTGTACCGCCTATGTGTCGGTGGTGATCAACTCACGCCTGCGTGAGCTGGACCGCTCCATTGAAGAGGCGGCGATGGATTTGGGTGCGACGCCGGTCAAAGTGTTCTTCGTGATTACGGTACCGATGATCGCACCGGCTATTGTCACCGGTTGGCTGTTGGCCTTTACCCTGTCGCTCGACGATTTGGTGATCTCCAGCTTTGTAACCGGTCCGGGTGCGACCACCTTGCCAATGGCAATCTTTGCCACGGTGCGTCGTGGTGTGAATCCTGAGATCAATGCGTTGGCTTCGCTGATTTTGTTTGTCGTCGGTTTGGTTGGCTTTATCGCCTGGCGCTTTATGGCGCACGAAGAAAAGCAGCGTTTACGCGATATTCAGAAAGCCAGACGTGGCTGAAAGCCGTAACATTTGCCAATATAATAACGGGCCGGTTTCCCCTTCATTCTTCACGTTGTAGGTGCGTTGGCTACCTGTGTTCACCCCAGTCACTTACTTAGGTAAGCTTCTGGGGATTCACACTGTTGCCGCCTTCCTAAAACGTGAATTGATTTGGGGAAAGACCTGCCCGTTTTTTTATGGTTACGGAGTTGAGTGATGTCGGAAACCCTCAAAAATGCGATGGCAAGTTCAACACCTGCACCTGTGGTGGTGGCGGGGATTGCTATCATTGCGACGCGCTGTCTAAGCGTACTGATGCTGGCAAACGAGTTGGGTTTCGAGGAAATAGCTAATTTCGTCCATCGCAGTGCGCAGGCCTGGGACTCCACGCTGATCTTTATCGCGAGCCAACTGATTTTCCTGTTCGAACTCCGTTGTGCTTTCACCTTGATGCGCGGCAGTAATCGTGGGCGCTGGGGTTATGTCACCACGCAGGTGATTGTGCTGATCTATATGTTGATGGCATCGGTGGGTTGGATCTATCCGGAAATCTTTAGCATTTCCGGCGAAACTAACGCGCAAATCGTTCACCATACGCTGTTGCAAAAAGTACCGGATGTCATGGTGCTACTGCTGCTGTTTGTGCCCGCCACCAGCCGCGCTTTTTTCCGTCACCGGTGATACAATCTGCCCCCGATTTTTCTCCCGAATTTGGATACAGGCCTCTCCATGCATTGCGCGCTTTATGATGCCGGTCGCTGTCGCTCATGTCAGTGGCTGGAAAAACCCTATTCGCAACAGCTCAGTGATAAGCAATCGCTGCTTGAGCAGTTGCTGGCGCAGATGCCGGTGGCCGAATTTTTACCGCCCGTCGTCTCAGCACAGCAGGGGTTTCGTAATAAAGCCAAAATGGTGGTGAGCGGTAGTGTGGAGCGCCCCATTTTGGGGATGGTTGCACGTGATGATGAACCTGTTGACCTCTGTGACTGCCCACTTTATCCCGCCAGCTTTATCCCCGTGTTCGAGGTTCTCAAACCCTTTATCGCACGCGCGGGATTGACACCCTACAATGTGGCGCGCAAACGCGGTGAGCTGAAGTTTCTGCTGCTAACAGAGAGCAGCCAGGGCGGTATGATGCTGCGATTTGTGCTGCGATCGACCAGCAAGTTACAACAACTTCGTGCTGCGCTGCCATGGCTGCAACAGCAGTTGCCACAGTTAAAAGTGATCTCTGCCAACATTCAGCCAGTGCATATGGCGATTTTGGAAGGTGAAGAAGAGATTGCACTGACGCCAGAGCAGGCGCTGGCGGAGTGCTTCAACCAGGTGCCACTGTACATTCGCCCGCAGAGTTTCTTCCAGACCAATCCGCAAGTCGCCGCCGATCTCTATGCGACCGCGCGCACATGGGTAGCAGAGCTATCTGTCAGCAGCATGTGGGATCTGTTTTGCGGTGTAGGTGGCTTTGGTTTGCACTGCGCTACACCGGAGATGCAACTAACCGGCATTGAGATCAGTGCAGAAGCGATTGCCTGCGCGCAACAGTCGGCGCAGCAGCTGGGGTTAGATAAGGTCAGTTTCGCTGCGCTGGACTCTACGCAATTTGCCACCTCGCGTGAGCACGTGCCGCAGTTGGTACTGGTCAATCCGCCGCGCCGTGGGATCGGTGCGGAACTCTGTGCCTATCTCAGCCAAATGGCACCGGATTACCTTCTCTATTCCAGTTGCAACCCAAGCAGCATGGCGCAGGATATTGCGCGTCTGGCGGACTACCAGGTCAGCCGGGTACAGCTGTTTGATATGTTCCCGCACACCGCGCATTTTGAAGTGCTGACATTACTGATCAAGAAGGGTGGAACAGCGTAGCCGCAGCCGGGACTGAGGACGTGCAGAACCTGCCAGGTTGTAGGCTACACCGTTCCATAATGCTTACTCGGGGAACCACTTCTGGTTAATCTGTTGCCAGCTACCGTTGGCCTTCAACGCCTCTAACGCACTATTCAGCTCTTTCAACAACGGCTCATTGCCTTTGCGTACCGCGATGCCCAAACCGGTGCCGAAGTATTCGGTATCGGTGATGTGCTCACCCACCGCGCTCAGATCGTCATTGGCTTTCAACCACTGGTTGACGACCGCAGTGTCGCCAAATACGCCGTTCAGGCGGCCGTTTTTAAGATCAAGAATCGCGTTCTGATAGCTGTCGTAAGCGACGGCTATCACTTCGGGATGTTTCTCCAGCAAATACTTCTGGTGCGTCGTGCCGTTTTCGACACCCACACGCTTGCCTTTCAACTGGCTAAAATCAGTAAACTGGCCTTTGTGCGCGATCACAATCGCCGAGTTAGCGTAATAAGGCTGGCTGAAATCGACCTGTTTACTGCGCTCAGCTGTGATATCCATTCCCGAGATCACCGCATCATAACGGCGAAATTTCAGCGACGGGATCAGGCTGTCAAAAGCATTGTTGGTGAAAGTGCACTCGGCCTTCATCTGCTGGCATAACGCCTTGGCCAGATCAATATCAAAGCCTACGATCTGATTGTCGTGGTCAAGAGATTCAAAAGGGGGGTAAGTGGCAGAAGAGGCGAAACGAATCTTTTCAGCCGCATAAACATTCATAGTCAACGTTGCCAATGCAGCCGCAATTATCCATTTTTTCATTATATGACTCCTGTAAACCATGCCAGAGATTAAACGGTTTACACGATGCCAGTTAATGAATTTATATGCAATAAATATGATTAAAAAATTATTGTGCGACGGGGTGAAACTGTAGCGGCGCAATTTATTGCACAGTTTTCTGCAGCATCTCGGCTGCAGAATTGCGCGATAAATCGCGCCGCTACCCCTTAATTGCGGTTTTCGAAAGCCAATGCTCGCTTCTCGATAAAGCGCATCATCAGCGTCAGTAGACCGTTGACCACTAGATAAATCAGACCCGCGGCGGCGTAGACTGAGATATCGTAGGTGCGTCCATACAACAGCTGTCCATGTCCCATCACTTCCATCAACGTAATGGTGTATGCCAGAGAGGTACTTTTGAACACCAATACCACTTCGTTGGAGTAAGAAGAAAGGGCGCGCTTGAAAGCATAAGGCAGCAGAATTCGCAGCGTATCTTTACGGTTCATCCCCAGCGCCGCGCAGGATTGCCACTGGCCGGACGGAATGGCGCGCACTGCGCCATAGAAAAGTTGCGTGGTATAGGCCGCACTGTTCATCGAAAGGGCCAGCAGCGCACAGAGCCAGGGTTGTGATAACAGATGCCACAGCCATGGTACGTTCTGAATGCTTGGGAACTGGCCGGGTCCGTAATAAATCAGGAAGATTTGCACCAGCAAGGGAGTGCCAGTAAACACCGTGATATAGGCTTTGACCACCCAGTTCAAAACCGGGACTTTAAGTGCCAACACGATGGTACAGGCCAGCGCCAGCACCAAAGCCGCGATCAGCGAGGCCACGGTGAGTGTCAGGCTGGTGTGTAATCCTTTTAGCAGTTCGGGTAAGTAATCCAGCATGCGTCAGGCCCCCCGCTCGAAACGCGTGGTGCGTGATTCAATGCGGCGTAATATCGCCTGGCTGAACAGCGTAATGATCAAATAAATAACGGCGGCCACTAAATACCATGTGAAAGGCTCTTGGGTGCGGGTCGCAATACTTTTGGTTTGCAGCATGATGTCATTCACGCTGATCAGTGATACCAGTGCCGTATCTTTCAGCAGCACCAACCACTGGTTACCCAGGCCCGGTAGGGCATGGCGCCACATCTGCGGCATGATCAGGCGGAAGAAAATCGCTGACTTTTTCATGCCTAACGCCTGGCCTGATTCCCATTGCCCGACGGGCACCGCTTTCAATGCGCCACGCAGCGTTTGTGAGGCGTAAGCAGAATAGAGCATCGCCAAGGCGATAACACCGCACAGGAAAGGGCTGACATCAAAGTTTTCAATCTGCACCTGAACCGGAATACTGACCAAGCCGAGATTGATATGGAAACCGTCGGACAACGTTAGTAACAGCTGAGAAGCACCAAAATAGATAAACAGCACCACCAGAATTTCGGGTAAGCCGCGGATCAGCGTGACCAGTGCCGTACCGAGCCACGCCAGGGGCTTCCAGCGTGCCGTTTCCCAGCCAGCAAAAATCATCGCCAGCACAAGGCCGGCGATTAATGCACAAACAGCAAGGCCGACGGTCATGCCGGCGGCGCTTGCGAGTGGGATCATTTCATTCATTAGAAATTACTGTTGGAACCATTTGTTGTAGATGGTTTTGTAAGTGCCGTCAGCTTTGATTTTCTCCAGCGCGGTGTTGAACTTGCTCTGCAGATCGGTGTTGCCCTGACGCACTGCAATACCTAAACCGGTGCCGAAGTAATCTTTGTCGGTGACTTTTTCGCCCAGTGGCGCGAGGTTAGCATTCTGCTTCAACCACTCGTTGACCACGGCAGTATCACCAAATACCGCATCGATGCGGCCATTTTTCAGGTCCAGTACCGCATTCTGATAGCTGTCGTAAGGAACAACCGTGATGTCGCTGTGTTTGTCAGACAGATACTTCTGGTGAGTGGTCCCGTTTTGCACGCCAACACGCTTGCCTTTCAGCGCGGCAACATCAGCCAGCTTGCCTTTCTGCGCGATAAAAATGGCAGAGTTGTCGTAGTAAGGCTTGGAGAACAGCACCTGCTTTTCACGCTCTGGTGTGATATCCATTCCGGCCATCACGGCGTCGAAACGACGGAATTTCAGGCTTGGGATCAGGCTATCAAACGCCTGATTAGTGAAGGTACAGGTCGCATCAATCTCTTTACACAGTGCATTGGCCAGATCGACATCGAAGCCTGAATTTTATTGTCGGAATCGACAAATTCAAACGGAGGATAAGAGGCTTCAGTGGCGAAACGCAGCGTCTGCGCAGCAGAAGCGCTGAGGCTCAGACCAGCAAGCAGTGCAGCAAGTACGACTTTTTTCATTAGATGCATCCTGACTTAGTGCGAAAGATAATGTGCAAACGCTTCGGTTTGCGGCTGTGTAAAGTGGCTGGCATCGCCTTGCTCAACGATATGGCCGTTCTCCATGTACACCACGCGACTGGCGGTTTTACGCGCCACTTCCACTTCGTGGGTCACAATCACTTGGGTAATCTGCGTCTGCGCCAGCTCACGAATAATGCTGACGATCTGCGCGGTGATTTCAGGATCGAGTGCGGCGGTGGGCTCATCGAACAACAACACCTGCGGCTCCATCATCAGTGCGCGCGCAATGGCCACGCGCTGCTGTTGACCACCGGAAAGGTGCAGCGGGAAACGATCGGCAAAGGGGGTCAGACGCAGACGTTCCAACAACTTGTCAGCCCGCGCATGCGCGGCCTCTTTGCTGAGACCCAGCACGCGGCAAGGGGCTTCAATCAGGTTCTGAACCACAGTGAGATGAGGCCACAGATTGTATTGCTGGAACACCATGCCCACGTTTTGGCGCAGTTCACGGATAGCGCTGTCTGATGGTGCTTTGTTGAAGTCGAAGTGATTCCCGGCAATCTGCAGGCTGCCGGAACGCGGCTGCTCCAGCAGATTGAGCACGCGCAGGAGCGAACTTTTACCCGCGCCACTCGGGCCGAGCAACACCAGCGTCTCTCCCTGCGGGCAAGCCAGGTTGATATCGAACAGTGCCTGATGGGCACCGTAAAAACAGTTTATGGCGTTTAGTTGAATACTCATGCGCAAAAAATGAATAGTAATTAGTGCCGCAAATCTTAACGTCACCAGAATACTTATGCAATTGTGGTGGGTTAAAATTTATTAAACAGCAGTGAAGTCCCCAAAGCGTAGCACAATATCGTGCAAGTCAACGCCGGTAAGGGCTGACATGCACCTCTGAATTCACAGAAAATTAATAAAAAAACGCCGCAACGTTGCGGCGCGCTAATGTTTGCAGTTGATTGCGGGAAAAATGTACGACTATTTTCTCTCTTCTAACAGTTGGCTGAGCGATCCACCGCCCGCATGCGGCCAGTCGCCTACATAGCGGACATCATCAACAGCCCAGCAGCTCCCTTCATGAATCATCAGCACTTCATCATGCCAGCTTTTACCGTCACGACTCAGGTCGACGCGCAGCGGGATGTTGCGTGCATCGCGGTTGGGAATGGTCGAAGCGCTGGCAACATCGGCTGACGTCGGGCCTTGCGACAAGCTGGAGAAGAGATCGCCCTGACTCCACGAGGCAGGTTTGTTGCTCTGCGTGCTGGCATTTAACAGTTTCTGATACAGGCGATCGCTCAGATAGGGGCGATATTTTGCCAGCGTGGTGGTATTCGGCAGCCCCTGAGTGGGTTGGCTGATACGTAAATCGTAAAACTGCTGCGCGACACTATCGGGCCCGCCATCCACACAGCTGGCCGTACGCGGCCCATTGTCTTTAATCACAGGCTCAACGGTGGTACAGGCACTGAGCAGTAACGCAGCGGGGACAAGCAGCGCAAAGGCATTGTTTCTCATCTCGATTTCCTTATAGTTCACTGGCAAAGCGCCATTTTTAACATAGAGTATAGTCGTGCTTTTAGGCCGTTAGCGCCGTTCACCTCAGGAGAGAAAAATGAAATTTTCTACGACGCCCACCTTAGAAGGACACAGCATCAGTGAATATTGTGGTGTGATCACCGGTGAGGCCATTCTGGGAGCTAACATCTTCCGTGATTTCTTTGCAGGTATCCGCGATATCGTCGGCGGACGTTCTGGTGCCTATGAGAAAGAACTGCGCAAAGCGCGGCAGATTGCTTTTGAGGAATTAGAGGAGCAGGCCAAAGCGCTGGGGGCGAATGCGGTTGTCGGCATTGATATCGACTATGAAACGGTGGGCAAAGACAGCAGTATGCTGATGGTCAGTGTCACCGGTACTGCGGTGATCATTCGCTGATGCGGTGGGTGGTTTTGCTGGCGATGGCGCTGCTGCTCAGCGCCTGCCAGTCATCCATTGAGCCTCGTCACGGTTACTGGGTTGATACTGCACATCCGGCACAGGCGCCCGACCGCGCGTTAAAGTGGTGGTGATCCACTACACCGCTGAAGATCTGCCTTCCTCTTTAGCGACGCTGACAGACCGTGAGGTGAGCGCCCATTATCTGATTCCACAACAACCCGCGCAGAAAAATGGGCAGGGTGTGATTTGGCAGCTGGTGCCTGAGAGCGAACTGGCATGGCATGCCGGGCCCAGTTTTTGGCGCGGGGCAACGCGGATTAATGACACTTCCGTTGGCATCGAGATCGTCAATCGTGGCTATACGCGCACCCTAACGGGCGTGGAGTGGCAGCCTTTTACCCCCACACAAATCAGCGTGCTGGTGGCGCTGGTGAAAGATATTACGCAACGCTATGCCATCTCTCCTGAGAATGTGGTGGGTCACAGTGATATTGCCCCGCAGCGTAAGCAGGACCCTGGTCCGCTGTTTCCCTGGCAGCAGTTGGCAGAACAGGGTTTAGGTGCGTGGCCCGACAAGGCGACCGTGCAGCACTATTTAGCAGGGCAGGCCGTCGATGCGTCCGTGGATCAGGCCCCGTTGCTGGAAGCGTTACAGCGTTATGGTTATGACGTGACGGCGGCAACCACACCACAGATGCAGCGTAAGCTGATCGCCGCCTTTCAGATGCATTTTCGGGCGCGGGATTATCGCGGGATAGCCGACGCAGAAACGCTGGCGATTGCCCGTGCTCTGCTGGCGAAATATGGGGCGGCACAGTAACGCGCCGCCAAATGACTACTGTTGGAACGCCTGCCAGTGTGCGACTAAACGTTGCAGGTCCTGACGACTGACATCAAGGTGCGTCACGATTCGCGTTACCGGACCCACGCTGATTAATACATCGCCTGATTGCATCCAGCGCTTCAACGCTTCAACCTGTTCGGCGGGCACCTTCACAAACAGCATGTTGGTATGCTGATTCAGGACTTCAACGCCAATCGCACTCAACTGTTCACCCAGCCATGCCGCATTGTCGTGGTCCTCTTTTAAACGCGCCACGTTGTGTTTCAATGCGTAGAGACCCGCCGCCGCTAAAATCCCGGCCTGACGCATACCACCGCCAGTCATTTTACGCCAGCGGCGCGCTTGCTCAATATAGGCTTCATCACCACACAGCAGCGATCCTACGGGAGTGCCAAGTCCTTTCGACAGGCAAATAGTGAGCGAGTCGCAGAACCGTGCGATATCTTTCAGCTCAATATTCTGCGCGACGACCGCGTTGAAAATGCGCGCGCCATCGATGTGCAGCGCCAGTTTACGCTCGCGCGTTAAATTCCATGCCTGTTCCAGATAACGTTGCGACAGCACTTTGCCATGATGGGTGTTTTCCAGGCTTAGCAGGCGTGTACGGGCAAAGTGAAGGTCATCCGGTTTAATAGCGGCAATAATATCAGCCAACGGCAGAGAGCCATCTTCGGCATGCGATATCGGTTGAGGTTGGATGCTGCCCAGTACCGCTGCACCGCCCGCTTCATATTTGTAGTTATGCGCCTGCTGGCCCACGATGTATTCGTCACCGCGCTGGCAGTGGCACAAAAGGGCCACTAAGTTCGCTTGCGTACCGGTCGGGAAGAACAGCGCAGCAGCTTTACCACTGAGGCGCGCGGCTTCGACTTCCAGCGCATTAACGGTGGGATCATCGCGATAGACATCATCGCCTGTTTCGGCGGCCATCATCGCATCCAACATGGCGGCACTTGGGCGGGTTACGGTATCACTGCGTAAATCGATCACATCGCTCTCCTGAAACAAAAAAGCGGGCATAGCGCCCGCGTTGTTATTAATCTGGCAGGGTTATCCGTTTTACCTCAGCCAGTTAGTTTTCGCCAGTTCCACGATCTCATCGCCGCGACCGTTCAGGATCGCGCGCAGCATATACAGGCTGAATCCTTTGGCTTGCTCGGCCTTGATCTGTGGCGGCATCGACAGCTCCTCTTTGGCGGTGATCACATCCACCAACACCGGGCCATCATGGGCAAATGCCTGCTCTAACGCGCCATTCAGGTCTGAGGCTTTTTCTACGCGGATGCCCTTGATGCCACAGGCTGCAGCAATGGCAGCGAAGTCAGGGTTTTCCAAATCGGTTCCATCGGTCAGGTAGCCACCTGCTTTCATCTCCATAGCGACAAAACCCAACACGCTATTGTTGAAGATCACCAGCTTCACCGGCAGTTTCAATTGTGCCACCGAGAGGAAATCCCCCATCAGCATGCTGAAGCCGCCATCACCGCACAGCGCCACTACCTGGCGCTGCTTATCAATCGCTTGTGCGCCCAGCGCCTGCGGCATGGCATTGGCCATCGATCCGTGGTTGAAGGAACCCAGCAACCGGCGTCTGCCGTTCATTTTCAAATAGCGCGCCGCCCACACGGTTGGCGTGCCGACATCACAGGTGAAAATGGCATCGTCTGCGGCATAGTGGCTGATTTGTTGTGCCAGATATTGCGGATGAATCGCCTGCTTATCGTTGGCTGTCGCCAGTTCATCAAGCCCTTTACGCGCATCAACGTAATGTTCCAGTGCGCTATCCAGATGGTGACGATCATCTTTGCTGCTGAGTTGCGGTTGCAGTGCTTGCAAGGTGGCTTTGATGTCACCCACCAACGCCATATCCACATGGCTGTGTGCGCCAAGGCTGCCAGGATTAATGTCAATTTGGATAATTTTGGCATCCGCAGGATAGAACGGACGATAGGGGAATTGGGTACCTAGCAGCACCAATGTGTCTGCGTTCATCATGGCGTGATAGCCGGAAGAAAAGCCAATCAGACCTGTCATGCCGACATCGTAAGGGTTGTCGTACTCGATATGTTCTTTACCGCGCATGGCGTGAACCACTGGCGCTTTCAGTGTTTCGGCCAGTTTCACGACTTCAGCATGTGCGCCAGCGCAGCCACTGCCGCACATTAACGTAATATTTTTCGCCCCATTGAGGGTTTCAGCCAGACGCGCAATTTCGCTGGCCGATGGCACAATATGCGGCAGCTGAGGCGGATACCATTCGCTGCGCGCGCTTTCCGGTGCGGGTTTCAGCGCGATATCGCCAGGCAGGACAATCACCGAGACGCCACGATTGAGAATGGCTTTGCGCATCGCGATCCCCAGCACCTGCGGTAACTGCTCAGGATTGGAAACCAGCTCGCAGTAATGGCTGCATTCGCGAAACAGCTCCTGCGGGTGGGTTTCCTGGAAATAACCGCTGCCGATTTCGCTGGAAGGAATGTGCGCGGCAATCGCCAGCACGGGCACGTGATTACGATGACAATCGAACAGTCCATTAATCAGATGCAGGTTACCGGGTCCGCAGGATCCGGCACACACCGCTAATTCACCGCTGATTTGGGCTTCTGCTCCGGCGGCAAAGGCCGCCACTTCTTCATGCCGGGTGGGCATCCATTCGATGGTGCCCATGCGATTAAGGCTGTCGCTCAAGCCGTTGAGGGAGTCGCCGGTGACGCCCCAGATGCGCTTTACGCCCGCGCTTTCCAGCGTTTTGGCCAGCAGTGCCGCTACAGTTTGCTTCATCGTTCGCTCCTTTCTGGTGTTGAGCCATCCATCCCGATGGCGGAAACGTGTCAGTCAGAAAGCGTAGACGATGGCGTTTGAACGCAGCCGTGAAAAAATGCGCTGCCCGCAGTCAGGCGGAAAACAGTGCAATCAAGATTGGCGCCAGCAAGCTCATGATAAAGCCGTGCACAATCGCGGCCGGCACGATTTCCATACCGCCGGTGCGCTGTAAAATCGGTAGAGTGAAGTCCATCGAGGTGGCACCACTTAACCCCAGCGTCATGCTGCGTTGGCGTGTAATCAGCAGTGGGATTGCCATAATGGTGATCAGTTCGCGGAGCAGGTCGTTAAAGAAGGCGGCGCTGCCAATCACCGGGCCGAAAGATTCGGTCATCAGGATACCGGAAAGTGAATACCAGCCGAAGCCACTGGCCAGAGCCAGACCGGTTTTGATCGGCAGACCGAGCCACAACGCCGCCAGCATACCGCCAAGCAATGCACTGCCGAGCGAGACGGCTGCGACCAGCATGCCGCGACGATTGAGCGTGATCTGGCGCAGCGTCATGCCACTGCTGCGGAGCTGAATTCCCACCAGAAATAGCATCAACATTAACGCATATTCGCTCACGGTTGATGCATGCCGCAGCACTGCCCATTGGCTTAGGCCGAGCAGAAATCCTGCCAGTACGGATCCACAAAGTTTCAACGATTCCAGCGCCATATGCAGTCGGGAGGGCAAAGCCTGTTGTTTGTGTGGGTGATGCCAGGGCACACGCTTCTCCAGCAGCCAGAATGCCAGCAGGGAACAAGCAAGAATGCATAACATGCTGATCAGCGCGATATGAAAAATCGTCAGTAGATTACTGCTAAGGTTATCGAGAAACGCCAGGCTGGTGCCCATAAAGAACAGAATGATGTACACCAACGCGCTCAGCATCCGCGCCACACCGCGCAGCAGACTGGCGCGCTGGATGTGCAGCAGATAACCGAGAATCAGCGGCAGCAGAATAATGACTAAACCATACATAGTGGGCAACCATCCGTGGGAAAGGGCGGCAACGCTAGCGGAAAATATTTGAAGTGTAAACCTTTTCCCGGTTCGATAACTTGACCAACCTAACGCCGCGAACCATGCTCAGCAAAACAGCGAAGGGATGGAAAGATGATTCTGGAACATATCGATATTTCAGGTTTCCGCGGCATTAATCGGCTGTCGTTACCGTTGACTGACACCAATCTTCTGATCGGCGAAAACGCCTGGGGTAAATCCAGCTTACTCGATGCGCTCACATTACTGTTGGCACCTGCCGCTGAACCCTATCAATTTTCCGAGCACGATTTTCATTTCCCTCCCGGTGACCTTGACGCGCGCATGCGTCAGTTACGGGTCGTGTTCCGCTTCCGCGCGCGTCATGACGATGACGAAGCCGTGTTCCTGCCTTTTTGGCAGCACGATGAAAATGGGCGTTACATCAGCTTCAGCACCCGCGCTCGACGCAATGAGCATGGCGTGAAAACCAGCTGGCGCTTTATCGATCAGCAGGGTGATGTTTTGCCGCTAGAGGGCACAGAAGCTGCATTGGCCCATCTCCGCGCCTATTATCCGGTGTTACGCCTACGTGATGCGCGTTTTGGTCGTCGTGGGCGGCAAAGTGAAAACGATGCTGATCGCCGTGCCTCAACGTTATCCGAGTTGGCTCTTGAGGTGGAAAAGTTAACAAGGGATTTGGTGGTGCGTCCGCAAACGCTAAGTGATGATCTGCTTCGCCAGGGCCTGCACACCATGCAGCAATTACTTGAACACTATTTTCTTGTGCAGCAACCGGGCAGCAGCGCAGCGCGCATGGCCCCTGAAACGCGTGACGGCAGTCAGGGGTGGCGTTCACTGGATAAACTCAATCATCTGATTGCGGGCACGGAATCGCGTAGCCGTCAGGTTATTTTATTGCGCATGTTTTCGCTGTTGATTCAGGCCCACGGTAATGAGGCACTCCCTGCAGGCGCCCATCCTTTGCTGCTGGTGGAAGACCCAGAAACACGATTGCATCCGATTATGTTATCAGTTGCCTGGAATTTGCTGGAGCTGATGCCGCTACAAAAAATCACCACCACCAATTCCGGTGAGCTGTTATCACAGGTGCCGCTAGAGAATATTTGCCGGCTGGTGCGCGAGCCGACAAGGGTGGCCGCCTGGCGTATTGGGCCTGAAGGATTGAGCGCGGAGGAGAGCCGTCGTATTGGATTCCACATCCGGGTTAACCGTCCTTCAGCGCTGTTTGCCCGCTGTTGGCTGCTAGTGGAAGGGGAAACGGAAGTCTGGATTATCAATGAACTGGCGCGGCAACGGGGTTATCACTTCGCGGCTGAAGGCGTCAAAGTGATTGAATTTGCCCAATCCGGGCTGAAGCCATTACTGAAATTTGCCCGGCGTATGGGCATTGCCTGGCACGTGCTCACCGATGGGGATGAAGCGGGTGCCAAGTATGCTGCCAGCGCGCGAAGCCAGCTTCAGGATCATGAGCAGGAGGGCGATCACCTCACGCAATTCCCGGCACCTGACATTGAGCATTTTCTCTATAAGCACGGGTTTAGCGATGTTTATCACCAGACTGCGCACCTGCCGTTAAACGTGCCCATGAATGCCCGGCGTATTATTACCAAAGCGATTCATCACAGTTCGAAGCCAGAGCTAGCGATTGCCGTTGCGATGGCAGCAGCCGAGCGCGGTCCGGAGGCGATACCCCCCCTGTTGGATCAGTTATTTGCTCGTGTAATGTGGCTGGCGCGGGGACGGGCGGACTGAAAAATACGGGATAATTCGCAAAAGAAAAATGCCAGCATCTGCGGCTGGCATTTTTTTTCGGGAGTGGTCAGAATGAATGAAGAGGCACGCGCGTCAAGCGACTTGCGCGGCTTCACAGGGCACAATCAGACTGGCGTGATTGCCTTTTGGCCCTTCATGGACATCGAACTGAACCTGCTGGCCAGCCTTCAGCGTTCTGTATCCCTCCATCTGAATCGTGGAGTAGTGGGCGAAGATATCGTCGCCGCCGCCAATCGGACAGATAAAGCCGAAGCCTTTGGCGTTGTTGAACCATTTAACAGTACCCGTCTCCATGCTTTTACTTCCCTCGCAAGACATTTTGATAAGTAGGTGAGGTCATTGAAGCTGTGAGTCGAGTTTGTTTAAAACTCCATCAGCTTGTGTAAGTAGAATGTAGAGAAACGGACCTTATCGTCAAGCAATCGGCCCTGGCACAAGGGGAGAAATTCACCAAAATTTGAGGCAGTTAACGCTATTGCAAATTTTGTGATACAGGTCGCGCATCGGCTTTTAGGGCCGTTTTTAATTCGTGGAAAGGTGGCTTGACAGACATGTTAAACTTAGGAATGGGCGCAGCAATGTGCACAATCGTAACGCAGAATTTCGACGGAACATTATGGCAAACACAAACGACTGGCTTAATTTTGAACATCTAGCCGAAGACAAAGTACGCGAAGGGTTAAAGCCGCCTTCAATGTATAAAGTCATTTTGAATAATGACGATTATACACCTATGGAATTTGTTATTGACGTCGTGCAAAAGTTCTTTTCTTATGATGTTGAACGTGCAACGCAACTGATGTTGAAAGTTCACTACCATGGAAAGGCGATCTGTGGTGTATTCACTGCAGAAGTGGCGGAAACCAAAGTCGCCCAAGTGAACAATTACGCGAAAGAGAATCAGCATCCGTTGCTGTGTACGCTAGAAAAAGCCTGAGCCCGTCTCCATATAGGGGAAAGGTTGTCAGAGCGATAATTGGGGGAGGTGCCAAATGCTCAATCAAGAACTGGAACTCAGTTTAAATATGGCTTTCGCCAGAGCGCGCGAGCACCGTCATGAGTTTATGACCGTCGAGCATCTGTTGCTGGCATTGCTCAGTAACCCGTCGGCCAGAGAGGCCTTGGAAGCCTGTACGGTAGATATCGTGGCTCTTCGGCAAGAACTCGAAGCCTTCATCGAACAAACCACACCGGTGCTGCCTGCCAGTGAAGAAGAGCGCGATACTCAACCAACGCTCAGCTTCCAGCGCGTATTGCAGCGTGCGGTATTCCATGTTCAGTCATCGGGTCGCAGTGAAGTCTCTGGTGCGAACGTGCTGGTCGCTATTTTCAGCGAGCAGGAGTCGCAAGCGGCTTACCTGCTACGCAAACACGAAGTGAGCCGCCTAGATGTGGTGAACTTCATCTCCCATGGTACGCGTAAAGACGAACCGGGCCAGCCGCAGAACAATGCGGAGAATCCGGTTAACGAAGAGCAAGCAGGCGGGGAGGAACGTATGGAAAACTTCACCACCAATCTTAATCAGCTTGCTCGTGTCGGCGGTATCGATCCGCTGATCGGCCGCGATAAAGAGCTGGAGCGTACTATTCAGGTACTGTGCCGTCGTCGTAAGAACAACCCGCTGCTGGTGGGTGAATCTGGCGTAGGTAAAACGGCGATTGCGGAAGGTCTGGCCTGGCGTATTGTGCAGGGCGACGTCCCGGAAGTGATGAAAGACTGCACCATTTACTCGCTCGATATCGGTTCGCTGCTGGCAGGTACCAAGTACCGTGGTGATTTTGAAAAGCGTTTCAAAGCGCTGCTGAAACAACTTGAGCAGGACACCAGTAGCATTCTGTTCATCGATGAGATCCACACCATCATTGGTGCGGGTGCAGCATCCGGTGGTCAAGTGGATGCGGCGAACCTGATCAAACCGTTGCTCTCTAGCGGTAAAATCCGCGTGATGGGTTCAACGACCTATCAAGAGTTCAGCAATATCTTTGAGAAGGATCGTGCGCTGGCGCGTCGTTTCCAGAAGATCGACATTACCGAACCTTCTGTGGAAGAGACCGTACAGATTCTTAACGGTTTGAAACCGAAATACGAAGCGCACCACGATGTGCGTTATACCGCCAAAGCGGTGCGTGCGGCGGTTGAGCTGGCGGTGAAATACATCAACGATCGTCATTTGCCAGATAAGGCGATTGATGTAATTGATGAAGCCGGTGCGCGTGCGCGCTTGGTTCCGGTCAGCAAGCGCAAGAAAACCGTCAACGTTTCCGATATCGAAACGGTGGTGGCGCGTATTGCGCGTATTCCTGAGCAGAGTGTCTCAGCCACCGATCGTGACACGCTGAAAAATCTTGGCGACCGTCTGAAAATGTTGGTGTTTGGACAGGACAACGCTATCGAAGCGCTGACTGAAGCCATCAAGATGAGCCGTGCTGGTTTGGGTCAGGATCGCAAACCTGTGGGTTCCTTCTTGTTTGCCGGCCCAACGGGCGTTGGTAAAACTGAGGTTACGGTGCAGCTGGCGAAAGCGTTAGGAATCGAGCTGCTACGTTTCGACATGTCTGAGTACATGGAGCGTCACACCGTCAGTCGTTTGATTGGTGCGCCTCCGGGCTATGTTGGTTTCGATCAGGGCGGATTGCTGACCGATGCGGTGATCAAGCATCCACATGCAGTGGTCCTGCTGGATGAAATCGAGAAAGCGCACCCGGACGTCTTTAACCTGCTGTTGCAGGTGATGGACAACGGTATGCTGACCGATAACAACGGCCGTAAAGCGGACTTCCGCAATGTGGTGGTGGTGATGACCACGAACGCCGGTGTACGTGAAACCGAGCGTAAATCGATTGGCCTGATTCATCAGGACAACAGCACTGACGCGATGGAAGAGATCAAAAAGATCTTTACCCCAGAGTTCCGTAACCGTCTCGACAACATTATCTGGTTCCGTCATCTGGATACCACGGTGATTCATCAGGTAGTGGATAAGTTTATTGTTGAGTTGCAGGCCCAATTGGATGCAAAAGGTGTGTCACTGGAAGTGAGTGATGACGCCCGTGATTGGCTGGCTGACAAAGGTTACGACAAAGCGATGGGTGCACGCCCGATGGCGCGTGCCGTGCAGGAAAATCTGAAGAAACCGTTGGCGAACGAGCTGCTGTTTGGTTCATTGGTTGATGGCGGTTCAGTATCGGTGGCGCTGGATAAAGAGAAAAACCAGCTGACTTACCACTTCCTGAGTGCGGAAAAACGTAAAACCGAAGGCACCGTGCATTAACATGCCAAGCTGCAAATAAGAAAAGGCCGGATAAGAATCCGGCCTTTTTTTTCGCGCTCAGTTACTTGCCACCAACGCGAGATGTGGGCAACAACTTAGCGACTACGGAAGACAATGCGGCCTTTGCTCAGGTCGTACGGGGTCAACTCGACAGTCACTTTGTCGCCCGTCAGGATGCGGATGTAGTTTTTGCGCATTTTACCGGAGATATGAGCGGTAACCACGTGCCCGTTTTCAAGTTCTACGCGGAACATGGTGTTAGGTAACGTATCCAGTACGGTACCTTGCATTTCAATATTGTCTTCTTTGGCCATCGAATCCTCTGGGTGAACTACCAAACTGTTGAACCGGCAAGATAATGCCGAATTCCATGATTTATGTAAAGAACCGTTGGTGATTTTGCCAACGCTTCGCCGTGCGGCGCGCCATTTTGCGCGTGCATTACGGATAAATTCGGGTGTTTTTGACGTCTGCGGGGGATTAGCGGGCTAAGAATCTGTCTTGATCAGCATCAGTGCATGACTGAGACAGTTTCGGGAAATGGATGAGATTCCCAACCTGGCAATTCCGGCTCGCCACAGCGAAGCGCGGACGACATACCAAACTCGCTCATAATATCACTTTTGTAGGGAATTGTGTGCAAAACATCTGCCGGAAGGTTCAAAAAAGGGTTTGTGTTTGCCAGCAACCGCTTAAAACGGGCTGCCAAGCCAATGTTTGCACATACTGTAAATAATCAACGCGCGGGATTTCTACGGCGCCGAGTGAAGCGGTATGCGGGTTGAGCACCTGGCAATCTATTAAACGTCCCTGATGTGCCAGGAAATGTTGCGCGAAAACCCACAACGCTGTTTTTGACGCATTTTCTTGACGACTGAACATCGATTCACCGCAAAAAATCTGTCCCAGTGCTAATCCATACATGCCACCCACCAGGCGGTGATCGCTCCAGACTTCAATGGAGTGCGCATGCCCCAGTTCGTATAAGCGTAACCATGCACGCTTAACTTCAAAGGTAATCCATGTCCCTTCCTGGCGACCGCTGGCGCAACCTTCCAGCACCTGAGGAAACGCCTGGTTCATGGTGACACGATAAGGTGATTTGCGATGAAAACGTTCCATGCTGCGGCTAAGATGGAAAGATTCTGGCAACATCACCGCGCGGGGATCCGGCGACCACCACAAGATCGGATCGCCAGGCGAGAACCATGGAAAAATCCCTCGCTGGTAAGCATTCATCAAGCGGGCAGGAGAGAGATCGCCCCCCATCGCCAGCAGTCCATTGGGTTCGCGAAGCGCCATCTCCGGTGGGGGAAAATTTAATGAATCCCGTGAAAGTTGTACCAGTCTCATTGCGTCAATTACCCTTCGGGCTGTTCGCTAAGACTATAGCGCAAAGCGCTGGTGGAAACGCCAATAGCGTCCTTCTTTTGAGATTAATTCGTCGTGGGTGCCTGATTCGATGATTTGCCCCTGGTCCATCACACAGATGCGGTCCATAGCAGAGAGGCCGTTCAAGCGATGCGTTACCATGATGAGTGTCTTGCCATGAGCAACCTGTTGTAACAGCGATAGAATTTGCTTTTCAGTGGTGGCATCCAGACCCTCGGTGGGTTCATCCAGCAACCATAAGTCGCCGTTGTGCAGTAGGGCGCGGGCAATCGCCAATCGACGCAACTCTCCGCCGGACAGTGGCCGGCCACCTTCTCCCATCCAGGCATTCAATCCCTCATCATGGTCGGCCAGATGGGTGAGCCCAACCTGGTGCAAGGCATCGTTTAATTGCGCATCGCTGGCGGCTGGGTCGGCCAGTAACAAATTATCACGCAGTGTCTGGCTAAACAGATGCACCCGTTGCGTCACGACGCTGATGCGTTGGCGCAGACTGGCTTCATCCCATGCCGCGAGTGGGATGTTGTTGAGTTCAATCTCACCCTGTTGAGCTTCCCAACCACGTGTGATCAAGGACAGCAAGCTGGATTTACCACAGCCAGTGGGGCCGAGCAGCGCCAGATGTTCACCTGATTGGATGGTCAGCGAGAGGTGATTCAATACCGATTCCGGGCGTGCGGATAACTGAAAACAATGTTTTCCAACTTAAGACTAAAACCGGACGAAGCAGGGACGGGGGGGTCAGGAAAACGGATCTGGGGTTCCTGCTCAACCAACTCACGGACACGGCGTGCAGCCCCTGTGACCTGCGCCAGCGGCAGAAATGCGCCAGCGACCGGAGCCAGTGCTTCGAATGCGGCCAGCCCGCAGAAAACGAACAGTGCGATGAGCGCCCCCGGTGACGTGTTCTCACCCACACCAGAGGCTGAAATCCACAGCAATAAAACGACGGTGGCGCCGCTAATCAACATCAGCAAACTTTGCGCAAATGCCTGTAAACGATGCTGTCGCTGCTGTGCTTGCTGCCATTCGACTTCTTCGGCATCCAGTTTGCTACGCCATGCGGCGGCGGCGCCGTAAATGCGTAATTCTGCGAGTCCTGTAATCCATTGCGTCAGTTGTAAGCGCCAGTTAGCCTGGCGCTGCGAGATGAGCTGCCCAGCGGAGATCCCTAGCCGCCAAAAAAGGGGCGGGATCGCGAGCAGTGTGAGGAGCATAATGCCCCCTAGCAGCAGAGCCAGTGGCACGTCTAACCACGCTAGTCCGCAAGTGACGACAATGATGACCAGTGCAGCACCGACCAAAGGGGAGATGACCCGTAGGTAAAGATGGTCAAGTGTGTCAACATCGCTGACAAAACGATTCAGCAATTCCCCCTGACGAAACCGTGACAGCTGTTCAGGTGACAGGGCGATCAGCTTGCTGAAGGTAAAGACACGCAGATGCTGCAAGACACGGAACGTCGCGTCATGGCTGACCAGGCGTTCAAAATAGCGTGAGGCAGTGCGTGTAATGGCCGCGCCGCGCACACCTGCTGCTGGCAGCATGTAATTAAAGCTATAAAGCCCGGCAACTCCTGCCAGTGAGGATGCGGCCAGGAACCAACCGGAAAGCGTTAGCAGGCCAATACTGGCGAGCAACGTCACAATGGCAAGGATGATGCCCAAGCCTAAGCGCCAGGGATGACGGCGATACAGACGTAAAAATGGCAATACATTTTTCATCACACAATCTCCTGCTGGCGATGCTGAACCATTTCACGCAACGGGCCATCCTGAGCCATCAAGGGTTGCCAGCCACCCTGCTGTACCAATTGCCCTGACTGCATGACCCACACCTCATCCCAGCTGGCTAAATCATGAAGTTGATGGGTGATCATCAACGTCGTTTGCTGTGTAGCGGCTTGTTGCAATGCATTCATCACATGCACTTCACTTTGGCTATCAAGCCCAGAACCCGGTTCATCTAACAGCAGTAACCGTGCGGGTTTTAACAGTGCTCGGGCAACCGCAATGCGTTGCGCCTGGCCCACAGATAAGCCGAGGGCACCTTCGCCTAATGGGGTATCCAGTCCCTGAGGTAAACGTGACAGAAATTCATCTACACCCGCACACTCCAGTACGCGATTCAAGGTTGTGTCATCCACTGTGCTATTCAGCAGCAGGTTTTCGCGCAGCGTTGCGGCCGGCAGTGTGGGATTTTGTCCGACCCATGCGAGCTGCTGTTGCCAGCTATCGCGGCTGATATCACGCAGCTCATGGCCATTGACCAGCAGTTTGCCTTGATAGGGGAGAAAGCCCAGTAATACATTCATTAAAGCTGTTTTTCCCGCACCACTTTGGCCAACCAGCGCCACCCGCTGGCCGGCAGCCAGAGTGAAGTTCAGTGGTTGCGACAGCGCCTCGCCTTTGGCTGTCAGAACGATCAGATCCCGAGCCTGAAGTGTTATTGGGGTCGCGAAAGTAACGGCAGCGCTGCCATTGGAGATCACACTGTCAGGGCTTTCTGTCAGAAAGCGCTCCAGCGCATCGGCACCGCCAACAGCCTGCGCTTTCGCATGATAGAAGGTACCCAGATCGCGTAAAGGTTGGAAAAACTCCGGAGCCAAAATAAGCGCCAGAAAACCAGCAAATAGCGTGACACCACTGCCGTAATGACCGAAGTTCAATTCACCGAGATAGGAAAAACCAAAGTAAACCGCCACGACAGCAATCGCGAGCGAGGCAAAAAATTCGAGTACGGCTGAAGAGAGAAAAGCAAGGCGAAGCACTTCCATCGTGCGTTCGCGGAAATCCGTCGTGCTTTCTGCGATGGCTTGCTGTTCAGCTTTGGCGCGATGGAACAAACGCAGGGTTTCACGTCCGCGAAGGCGATCATAAAAATCACCACTGAGGCGCGCGAGTGCGACAAAGTTGCGTCGATTTGCTTCCGCTGCACCCATACCGACCATCGCCATAAATAAGGGAATCAGCGGTGCCGTGGCCAGGAGGATTAGGCCGGCTGCCCAGTTGATCGGGAAAATCGCAATCAGAATGGCAAAGGGAATAAAAACGGCCAAAGACATTTGCGGCAGATAGCGTGCGTAGTACTCCTGCATCTCTTCGATCTGTTCCAGCAGCAGCGTTGCCCAACTGCCCGCAGGTTTGCCCTGAATCCATGCTGGACCAAGCGCATTCAGCCGATCCAGTACCTGCTGGCGCAATGCCCGGCGGATAGCCACACCGGCGCGATAACCGGCCATTTCACGCGCATAATTCAGTCCCGCACGCAGAATGAAGCAGAGTAGCAGCAGTAGGAATTCGTACAGCAGCGTACCACGTGGTTGTTGCGCCACAATCAGGCTTTGCAGCAGTGAAGCCAGTATCCACGCTTGGGCAATAATCACCAATGCACCTGCAAAACCCAAGAGTGATGCTGCACGTAAACCGCGCGTGCCGTGTTGGCGTTGCTGACGAAGCCAGCGAAGAATGTGTTGTTGCCGTGATTTTTCCATGCGAAGCCGTTTGATCACTGATGGAGAGGGGGCAAATACCGGATAAACTCTCCGGCCATTATTGGGCGTTTGAACTTTAGCATGCAGGAAATAAAAAAGGCGACCTAAACAGGTCGCCTGACAGCAATTATGATCAGCTTATTAACAAGTTACAGATCGCTTTTAACAAGCCCATCAAGGTAACGTTCTGCATCCAACGCGGCCATACAGCCGGTACCCGCAGAGGTAATCGCCTGGCGATAAATATGATCCATCACATCACCAGCGGCAAACACGCCCGGAATACTGGTTTGTGTTGCATTACCCTGTAGACCAGACTGTACTTTGATATAACCGTTTTCCAGCGCCAGTTGGCCATCGAAAATGGCGGTGTTTGGGCTGTGGCCGATAGCCACAAACAAACCGGCAACCTCTAACGCTTCCGGCTCATCACCTTGGGTGGAGAGGAGTTTCAGGCCAGTAACGCCCATCTGATCGCCGACCACTTCTTCCAGCGTACGATCGGTGTGCAGCACGATATTGCCGTTGCGCACTTTGTCCATCAGACGGTCAATGAGGATCTTTTCAGCACGGAAGTTGTCACGGCGGTGAATCAAATGCACTTTGGATGCAATGTTCGCCAGGTAAAGCGCTTCTTCCACTGCGGTATTACCGCCACCGATAACAGCGACTTCCTGGTTGCGATAGAAGAACCCATCACAGGTTGCACAAGCGGAAACGCCTTTGCCTTTGAAAGCCTCTTCAGAAGGCAGGCCAAGATAGCGCGCAGAGGCTCCCGTTGCGATGATCAGTGCATCAGCAGTGTATTCACCACTGTCACCGATCAGGCGGAAGGGACGGTTCTGCAAATCCACCGTATGAATATGATCAAAGATGATTTCGGTGTTGAACTTCTCAGCATGCTCGTGCATGCGTTCCATCAGTGATGGGCCAGTCAGATCGTGCGGATCGCCAGGCCAGTTCTCAACTTCAGTTGTTGTGGTGAGCTGGCCACCTTTTTCCAGCCCGGTAATCAATACCGGATTCAGGTTAGCGCGCGCGGCATAGACTGCAGCGGTATAACCAGCAGGGCCGGAGCCCAGAATGAGCAGCTTACTGTGTTTGGCCGTACTCATGTGTTCCTCAGTTTTTTTCTGACAACATAGTTTTTGATTGTAGGGAAATTAGCGTCGCAAAAAAAGGTTTCAACGATTTTGTTAACAATCGTTGTAAGCGGCATAGTCGATGAAAGCCGATTTTGCACGCCGTCTGCGCCAAAAGGGGGCATTGCTCGGTAATTCCTGGTGCAGCTGTACAAAAAATCTTATTTAAAACAGCAACCCAGAACTCTGTCTGGCATCTTGTACTGAATTTGGATGTTTTACTTTGACAATCGCCTGCTGTTTTGCGAAAACATTACCAGAAGCGGAGAATATTTAGCGGCTCAAGACAGAATTTCATTTCTGATTTAAGCGATTTTGCCAAATAAACTCAGTCTGACATTGGTAATGACGCATGATGTGGACAGACAACATGCGTCATACGGATGGTCGCATTACTGCACAGACTTATCGGCTTCACTTCAGTAAGGCCCTGAACAATGAGCGTTTTCAGGGTGTGGCAGGTAAAGGGAAGGAATTAAGAGAGACAATAATAATGGTAGACAATAAGAAACGCCCCGGAAAAGACTTGGATCGTATCGACAGAAACATTCTGAATGAATTGCAGAAAGACGGTCGTATTTCCAATGTTGAGCTTTCTAAACGTGTTGGATTATCCCCTACGCCGTGTCTTGAACGTGTGCGTCGCCTGGAGCGTCAAGGCTTCATTCTGGGTTATACCGCACAGTTAAACCCGCATTATCTGGATGCTTCACTGCTGGTGTTCGTTGAGATTACTCTGAATCGTGGTGCGCCCGATGTGTTTGAGCAATTTAACGCCGCCGTACAAAAACTTGAGGAAACTCAAGAGTGTCACCTCGTTTCCGGTGACTTTGACTACCTGCTGAAAACCCGTGTGCCGGACATGTCCGCCTATCGTAAGTTGTTGGGTGAAACCTTGCTGCGCCTGCCGGGTGTAAACGACACCCGTACTTACGTGGTGATGGAAGAGGTCAAACAGAGTAACCGCCTGGTGATTAAAACCCGTTAATCTGGGACAGGTGCAAAGCTTGCAGGAATTCGGTACACTCCTGTGAATTCATACAGGACCAGCGTCGGGCTTGCCCGGCGCTGTTGCCTTCTTAATTTACAGGCACCTGGAGAGTTCTCTTGAGCCAGGAATATACAGAAGATAAAGACGTTTCGTTACAACCGCTGAGCAGTGGACGCAGGCTGCTGGAAGCGTTGCTCATCCTTGTGGCCCTGTTCGCCATCTATTTGATGGTGTCGCTGGTTAGCTTCAACCCTTCAGATCCAAGCTGGTCTCAGACCGCCTGGCATGAACCGATCCATAATTTGGGCGGCAGTGTCGGCGCATGGCTGGCGGATACACTCCTGTTCATTTTTGGCGTGATGGCCTATGCCATTCCTCCGGTCATTATTGGCTTGTGCTGGATTACATTCCGTCAGCGCGATCGCCAGGATTATATCGATTATTTCGCGGTCGGCTTACGCTTGATTGGCGTGTTAGCCTTGGTGGTCACCACCTGTGGCTTGGCGGCATTGAACGTTGATGATATCTGGTACTTCGCCTCCGGCGGCGTCATTGGTAGCCTCGTGAGCAATGCTATGGCGCCGTGGTTCAGCTCTGCGGGTGGAACGCTGACGCTGCTGTGCGTCTGGGCAGCAGGCATTACGTTGTATACCGGCTGGTCATGGCTGACCATTGCCGAGAGAATCGGTGGTGTGGTGATGGGCGTGCTGACATTCGCCAGCAATCGTTCGCGTAATGATGAGCCTTGGCAGGAAGAAGACGAGTATGAAGAGGATGAGTCGGCAGAAGACGTCACTCCACCTCTGCGTGCTGCGCAATCTCATGATGAAGGTGATGATGTTCTGTTGGCGAAACCGCGTAAAATCGCTGAGCCTATAGCGGAACAGTTGCCTGACGACCCGCTGTTGGCGAAAGCCAGTGCCGCCACTGCTGCGGCTATTGCGGTTACCACTGAAGCCGCACAGCATGTGCCAGCCGTCGTTTCGCCGACGGTGGAGGCCGTCGCATCAGAACCGACGGCTGTTCGCCCAAGCGCCCCGGTTGTTGAGCCCGTGCCTGTTGTGCCTGAGCCGACAGTTCAACCCGCTCCACCGCTGTATCGCTTTGAAGTGCCGAATGAGCCAGCGCCTGCCATGTTCTCGCCGGCAGATGATGATGACGGCCCGCGGATGGGCAACTGGCAAGATGCCGCGCAATCCTCTACTCCGTTAAATACCGCGGCTGCGGTCGCATTGGGCGCTGCGGCAGTGAAGACGGCTTCCGCCTACACGCCGGCGTTCGATATGGTACCAGAGCGTGATTACAATCCGCAGGTGAAACAGGGCATCGGTCCTGAATTGCCGCGCCCTAATAAAGTCAAATTGCCGACGCGGCGAGAACTGGCTTCATATGGCATTAAACTCCCGTCGCAGCGTATGGCAGAAGAGAAGGCACGGGAAGAAGCGGAGCCGCCATTGCCAGAGATGACGGCGACTTACCATGAACCGCAGCATGATCAAGAAGATGATGCGGCGCTGGAACAAGCTCAGTTGCGTCAGGCCTTTGAATCTCAACAGCAACAGCGTTATGGCGAAAGTTGGGATGAGCAACCTGAAGAAGATGATGAAGAAACATTGCATCAAGCTCAGCTTGCCAATCAGTTTGCGGCGCAGCAACAGCAGCGTTATCAGGAAGCGGATGAAGGCCCAGTGTTCAATCTGGATACCGCGGCAGCCTTCGATTTTTCACCGATGAAAGATCTGGTTGATGACACTCCAAGCGAGCCTCTCTTCACCATTGCCGCGACCCCAGAATCTGAGGTGCCATCGCAGTGGCAGCAGCCTGCGACTCCGCAGCCAGAAACAATGCCTTCGTTGACTGAGCAAAATAGCCCATGGTCATCGGCTGAGCCGGAAAGCTATGCCGCGCCTGTGGAAACGCCAAAACCGGCGGCGCCAGCTCAGGATAGCCTGTTCCACCCGTTCTTGGTTCGCCATGAACGCCCGTTGGAAAAGCCTTCTACGCCGTTGCCGACGCTCGATTTGCTGACGTCACCGCCTTCTGAAGAGGAACCGGTGGATATGTTTGCTCTTGAGCAAACCGCACGTTTGGTCGAAGCACGCCTGGCGGATTATCGCGTCAAAGCGGAAGTGGTCGGCATCTCACCTGGCCCGGTCATTACTCGCTTTGAGCTTGACCTCGCACCGGGTGTGAAGGCCGCGCGTATTTCCAATCTGTCACGCGATTTAGCGCGTTCGCTCTCTGCTGTGGCAGTGCGCGTGGTAGAAGTGATTCCTGGTAAGCCTTACGTTGGCCTGGAATTGCCGAACAAGCATCGTCAAACCGTCTATCTGCGCGAAGTGCTCGATTGCGACAAATTCCGCGATAACCCATCACCGCTTGCAGTGGTGTTGGGTAAAGACATCTCCGGTCAGCCAGTCGTCGCCGACTTGGCGAAGATGCCACATTTACTGGTTGCGGGTACCACCGGTTCCGGTAAGTCGGTCGGCGTTAACACCATGATTATCAGCATGCTGTATAAAGCCACGCCGGAAGAAGTGCGCTTTATCATGATCGACCCAAAAATGCTGGAGTTGTCCGTTTACGAAGGCATTCCACATTTGCTGACTGAAGTGGTCACCGATATGAAAGATGCGGCAAATGCGCTGCGCTGGAGTGTGGGTGAGATGGAGCGTCGCTACAAGCTGATGTCTGCGCTGGGTGTGCGTAATCTGGCAGGGTACAACGAGAAGATTGAACAAGCAGCAGCCATGGGACGCCCAATTCCCGATCCGTTCTGGAAACCGGGTGACAGCATGGATATGACGCCACCGGTGTTGGAAAAACTGCCGTATATCGTGGTGTTGGTGGATGAGTTCGCCGATCTGATGATGGCAGTGGGCAAGAAAGTGGAAGAGTTGATTGCTCGCCTGGCCCAAAAAGCGCGTGCAGCTGGTATTCACTTGGTGTTGGCGACACAGCGTCCGTCTGTTGATGTCATTACGGGTTTGATTAAAGCTAACATCCCAACGCGTATCGCCTTTACCGTGTCCAGTAAAATTGACTCGCGTACCATCCTCGACCAGGGTGGCGCAGAATCATTGCTGGGTATGGGTGACATGCTGTATATGCCGCCCAACTCTTCGATGCCTGTACGTGTCCATGGTGCTTTTGTGCGTGACCAGGAAGTGCATGCTGTAGTGCAAGACTGGAAAGCGCGCGGGCGTCCGCAATACATTGAAAGTATCACGGCGGGTGAAGAGAGCGAAAGCGCTGCTGGGGGTCTGGACGGGGATGAAGAGTTAGACCAGCTGTTTGATCAGGCCGTGTCGTTTGTGGTGGAAAAACGCCGCGCTTCTATTTCCGGGGTACAGCGCCAGTTCCGAATTGGTTATAACCGCGCGGCGCGTATCATTGAGCAGATGGAAGCACAGGGAATTGTTTCTGAACCGGGCCACAACGGCAACCGAGAAGTGCTTTCACCGCCACCGCACGAGATGTAATTTAGCGCAAGGTAGACCGACTCACGGGCCAGTTAATACTGGCCCGTTGTTTATCTGCGAAACGATCCCCATATCTTTGGGAGCTTTCGGCTTTTTCTCCTGTCGAATTGGCAGGGCGGCAATTACGTTTAATGCAGTAAGTGTCGGGAAACCATGAATAAGGAATCGAATTAGATGAAATTACGCGTTATTGCCTGCGGCCTGTTGGCCAGTGTTATCTCCGCATCAGCATTGGCGGATGCCTCCAGCGATTTGCAACAGCGTCTGAATAAGGTGAACAGTTTCCATGCCAGCTTTAGCCAGAAGGTCACTGACGGCAGCGGTGCCAATGTGCAGGATGGTGAAGGGGAACTGTGGGTTAAGCGCCCAAGCCTGTTTAATTGGCATATGACCGCACCAGACGAAAGCGTCATCATCTCCGACGGTAAAAACCTGTGGTTCTATAATCCGTTTGTTGAGCAAGCGAGTGTCAGCCTGTTGCAGAATGCGACCAGTAACACACCGTTCATGCTGATCGCGCGTAACCAGTCGAGCGACTGGCAGCAGTACAACATCAAGCAGCAAGGTGATAACTTTGAGCTGACGCCAAAAAGCAGTGATGGCAATCTTAAGCAATTCACCATTACTGTTTCAGCATCAGGCACCATCAACAAATTCAGCGCGATTGAGCAAGATGGTCAGCACAGTGATTATCAGCTGAAAAGCCAGAAAAATGGCGCGATTAGCCCGGATAAATTTACCTTTACGCCGCCAAAAGGGGTAACGGTAGACGATCAACGTCAGTGAGGTCGTAGTGAGTAATCTGTCCCTGGATTTCGCCTCTTCGAATGAGTTCCAACCGCTGGCCGCACGTATGCGACCAGCGACGTTGCAACAATATATCGGGCAACAGCATCTGCTGGCGGCGGGCAAACCGCTACCTCGCGCCATTGAAGCCGGACATTTGCATTCGATGATCTTGTGGGGGCCGCCAGGCACAGGGAAAACCACATTAGCGGAAATCATTGCGCACTACGGTAAAGCCGATGTAGAGCGCATTTCCGCTGTGACTTCCGGCGTTAAAGAGATTCGCGAGGCGATTGAACGTGCGCGGCAAAATCGTCAGCTTGGTCGTCGTACCATTCTGTTCGTCGATGAGGTCCATCGCTTCAATAAAAGTCAGCAGGATGCATTCCTGCCGCATATCGAAGATGGCACCATTACGTTTATTGGCGCGACGACTGAAAATCCCTCATTCGAACTCAATTCTGCATTGCTTTCCCGTGCACGCGTCTATTTATTGAAATCCCTCACCACCGAAGATATTGAGCAGGTGCTAATCCAAGCGATGCAGGACAGTGCGCGAGGTTACGGTAACAGCGATATTCTGTTGCCTGATAACACCCGACGGATGATTGCTGAGTTAGTCAATGGCGACGCTCGTCGAGCACTCAACACGCTGGAAATGATGGCAGATATGGCGGAGAGCAACGCACAGGGCAAGCGTGAACTTACGCCACAATTATTAAATGAAGTGTCCGGTGAAAGGGCGGCGCGTTTTGATAACAAAGGTGACCGCTTTTACGATCTCATTTCAGCGCTGCACAAATCGGTGAGAGGATCTGCGCCGGATGCGGCACTGTACTGGTATGCGCGTATTATTACCGCCGGTGGCGATCCGCTTTACGTGGCTCGTCGTTTATTGGCGATCGCTTCTGAAGATGTCGGCAACGCCGATCCACGCGGTATGCAAGTCGCTATTTCTGCTTGGGATTGTTTCACCCGCGTTGGGCCAGCCGAAGGTGAGCGAGCGATTGCACAGGCGATTGTCTACCTCGCCTGCGCACCTAAAAGTAATGCTGTTTACACTGCTTTTAAATCCGCCATGCGTGACGCGCGTGAATTCCCCGATTATGACGTGCCAGAACATCTGCGTAATGCCCCGACCAAATTGATGAAAGAGATGGGGCTGGGCAAAGAGTACCGTTATGCGCATGACGAGCCCAACGCTTACGCGGCGGGAGAGGTGTTCTTCCCACCTGAAATGGCGCAAACGCGCTACTATCAGCCGACTAACCGGGGACTTGAAGGTAAAATTGGCGAAAAACTCGCCTGGTTGGCTGAACAGGATCAAAATAGCCCGATAAAACGCTACCGCTGATAAACACCTTACGGTAAGGTGAGCAAGTATTTCAATGCATTCCAGTGGGATGCATCCCTTCATTCGTTCAACCAACCTTAATTACACAGGATAAGCATGCTCGATCCCAATCTGCTGCGTAATGAGCCAGACGCAGTCGCAGAAAAACTGGCACGCCGAGGATTTAAACTGGATGTGGATACGCTGCGTTCGCTTGAAGAACGCCGTAAAGTCCTGCAAGTAGAAACCGAAAATCTGCAGGCAGAGCGTAACTCCCGATCCAAATCCATCGGTCAGGCCAAAGCACGTGGGGAAGACATCGAGCCACTGCGTCAGGAAGTGAACACGCTGGGTGAACGTCTGGATGCAGCAAAAGCTGAACTGGATACGTTGCAAAACGAAATCCGTGATTTTGCTCTGGCATTGCCTAACTTGCCGGTCGATGAAGTGCCGCTGGGTAAAGATGACAGCGAGAATCAGGAAGTCAGCCGCTGGGGCCAACCGCGCCAGTTTGATTTCCCAGTAAAAGACCACGTTGAGTTGGGTGAAGCGGCTAAAGGCCTGGATTTTGCTGCTGCGGTTAAATTGACGGGTTCACGTTTTATCGTGATGCAGGGGCAAATTGCTCGAATGCACCGTGCATTGAGCCAGTTCATGCTCGACCTGCATACACAACAGCACGGTTATCTTGAAACCTATGTGCCTTATCTGGTTAACCATGAAACACTGTTTGGCACGGGTCAGTTGCCGAAATTTGGTGAAGACTTGTTCCATACCAAGCCGCTGGGTGAAGAAGCGGGTAGCAGTAACTATGCGCTGATCCCAACAGCGGAAGTGCCGTTGACCAACTTGGTGCGCGACGAGATCGTCGAAGAAGAAAACCTGCCGATGAAACTCACGGCGCATACACCCTGCTTCCGCTCAGAAGCGGGCTCTTATGGCCGTGATACGCGTGGTCTAATCCGTATGCACCAGTTCGACAAAGTTGAGATGGTACACATCGTTGCACCAGAAACGTCGATGGATGCGCTGGAAGAGTTGGTTGGCCATGCTGAGAAAGTATTGCAGTTGCTCAATCTCCCTTACCGTAAAGTATTGCTGTGTACGGGCGATATGGGCTTTGGTTCCGCTAAAACTTACGACTTGGAAGTGTGGCTGCCAGCGCAAGATACTTATCGTGAAATCTCCTCTTGCTCTAATATGTGGGATTTCCAGGCGCGCCGCATGCAGGCACGCTGCCGTAACAAAACCGATAAGAAACCCCGTTTGGTGCACACGCTGAACGGTTCCGGTTTGGCTGTAGGTCGTACCTTGGTTGCGGTGTTGGAAAACTACCAACAAGCTGATGGCCGTATTGAAGTGCCAGAAGTACTGCGTCCTTACATGGGCGGTCTGGAAATCATTGGTTAATCAATGTTTTCTGCATAAAAAACCCGGCAATGCCGGGTTTTTTATTTTTAGTCTTAAACGATTATTTTTCAGTAAGAATTAATCAGAAATAAACGTTATCGACAGTAGGCAGCCTTAAAAGACTAAAACCCATTAATTCATGTAGATAGCTCACAGCATTAACAAAACGATCTCTTCTCTAACCTGCTGAAGATAAAAAAATAAATTGTTCAGCAGCAAATTGTGCGGCGGCTATTTTTTGCACATTGACTTTAAAATAGCGAATGGCAAACTGCGCGCAATTATCTCCATTTCTTTGGTTTTTAATCCCTATGTCTACCTGGTCGCGCCCCGTCGTGTTGCTGCTTTGCGGCTTAATGCTAATGACGGTGTCTATTGCTGTGCTTAATACGCTGGTACCACTGTGGCTTACTCACAATCAACTGCCGACCTGGCAGGTGGGTATGGCCAGCTCAGCTTATTATACCGGGAACCTGCTGGGGACTTTGCTGGCAGGTTGGTTGATTAATCGCTACGGCTTCAACCGCTGTTTTTATCTGGCAAGCGTATGGTTCGCGTTAGCCACTATGGGGATGGCGCTGTTTGAGGGCTTCTACAGCTGGACAATACTGCGTTTTGTCGCGGGCTTAGGTTGTGCATTGATTTGGGTAGTGGTGGAGAGCGCCTTGCTGTGTAGCGGCACTGTGCGTAACCGTGGTCGATTGCTCGCCGCCTATATGATTGTTTATTACCTGGGCACTGTTGCGGGTCAGCTATTAGTGAGCCGTGTTTCTACCGAATTGTTGCATGTTATTCCATGGGTCACTGCATTGATTGTCTGTGCGGTATTGCCAGTGTTGTTTCTGCGCGTCAATACCAGCGAAGCACCTGAAGAAGCTTCGACCGGGCGTATTTGGAGCATGTTACGTCGTCGTAGTTCTCGTTTAGGGATTAACGGTTGCATCATCTCAGGTATTGTTCTGGGTTCGCTGTACGGACTGATGCCATTGTATCTCTCACATCGTGGCATGAGTGATGCCAACATCGGATACTGGATGGCATTACTGGTCAGTGCGGGCATCGTTGGGCAGTGGCCTGTAGGACGTCTTGCAGATCGTTTTGGTCGCTTAATGGTGTTACGCGTGCAAGTTTTTGTGGTGATTCTGGGTGCGATTGCCATGCTAGGTGACACCGCAATGGCACCAGCACTGTTTGTGCTGGGGCTGGCTGGCTTTACGCTTTATCCAGTAGCCATGTCTTGGGCATGTGAAACCGTATCCCACCATGAACTGGTTGCTATGAACCAGGCGTTGTTGTTTAGCTACACCATTGGCAGTCTCGTAGGACCGGGGATGACATCCATGTTGATGCAGAATTACTCCGACCGCCTGCTGTTTGTGATGATTGCCGCAGTGGCGTTAGTCTATTTAGTCATGCTGTTGCGTAAGGCTGACCAACACGCGACGCCAGTGGCGCACGCATAAGGTTCTGCAGAACTGAGAAGGGGAGCGAATGCTCCCCTTTTTTGTGTCAATACATCACCTCATGACCATAGCTCGCGAGAATGTTCTTTACCCGCTCCATAGTTTCTTTGCTTGGGGGTTTTACGCCGTCAAGCTTGTACTCTTCACCCATGGCAATCCATTTATGTTTGCCTAATTCGTGATAGGGCAGCAGCTCGATTTTTTCGATGTTCTCCATGTCCTGGGTAAACTTGCCCAAACGGTGCACGGAGTCGTCATCATCCGAATAGCCCGGTACGACCACAAAGCGAATCCAGGTCCGTTTGCCTTTCTTTTGCAGATAGCGCGCGAAATCAAGGGTGCGATGGTTGGAAACGCCGACCAGAATCTGGTGCACATCATCATTGATTTGTTTCAGGTCGAGCATAACCAGATCGGTAGCATCCAGCAGTTCGTCAATCACCGGATCATAACGACGTACAAAACCGTTGGTATCCAGACAGGTATGAATGCCTTCCGCTTTACAGGCACGGAACCAATCGCGCACGAACTCGGCTTGCAGAATCGCTTCGCCTCCTGATGCAGTGACACCTCCCCCTGAGGCATTCATGAAGTGCCGATAAGACACGACATCCTTCATTAGCGCTTCAACGGTAATTTCTTTACCCCCGTGGGTGTCCCATGTGTCGCGGTTATGGCAATAAAGGCAGCGCATCAGGCAGCCTTGAAAGAATGTGATAAAACGGATGCCAGGACCGTCAACGGTGCCGCAAGATTCAAATGAGTGGATACGACCGATGGTAGACATTGCGATGAGTTCTCCGGTTTAGCCCTAACATCAGGCGGCACAATCTCTGTTGTGCTCTTGGATTAAAGTCGATTTTGCCAGGTTGCCCTAGTGAGCAAACGGGCAAAATAGACTTGTGGAGAAAAGGCTCCCGCAGGAGCCTTCAAATCTCAGGGAGGATTACAGTGACTGAGTGAATGTACGGGTAATCACATCCTGCTGCTGCTCTTTAGTCAGCGAGTTAAAACGTACAGCATAGCCAGACACACGGATGGTCAGCTGTGGATATTTCTCTGGATGTTCCATCGCATCCAACAGCATTTCACGGTTCATAACATTGACGTTAAGGTGCTGCCCGCCCTCAATGTTCGCTTCGTGATGGAAGTACCCATCCATCAAACCTGCAAGGTTGGTTTTGCGCACATTATCGTCTTTACCCAGCGCATTTGGCACGATAGAGAAGGTATAAGAGATACCATCTTTGGCGTAGGCAAACGGCAGTTTGGCAACGGAAGTCAGTGAGGCAACCGCACCTTTTTGATCGCGTCCGTGCATTGGGTTTGCACCCGGTCCAAATGGTGCACCGGCGCGACGACCATCAGGTGTATTACCGGTTTTTTTACCGTAAACCACATTAGAGGTGATGGTCAGAACGGACTGAGTCGGTACCGCGTTACGATAGGTTTGCAGTTTCTGAATTTTCTTCATGAAACGTTCAACCAAGTCACATGCCATGTCATCAACGCGCGAATCGTTATTCCCAAACTGCGGATATTCTCCTTCGATTTCAAAATCAACCGCGAGGCCATCTGCATCACGAACTGTTTTGACTTTAGCGTACTTAATTGCTGACAGGGAATCTGCTGCGACGGACAAGCCCGCAATACCACACGCCATGGTGCGATAGACGTCTCGGTCGTGCAGCGCCATCAATGATGCTTCGTAGCTGTACTTATCGTGCATGTAATGGATGATATTCAACGAGGTGACATACTGTTTTGCCAGCCAATCCATGAAGTGATCCATGCGTGCCATAACAATGTCGAAATCCAGAATCTCATCAGTAATTGGCGCTTCTTTTGGACCAACCTGCATTTTCAGTTTTTCGTCCACACCGCCGTTGATTGCGTACAGCAGCGTTTTTGCCAGGTTGGCGCGAGCACCAAAGAACTGCATTTGTTTGCCGACAATCATCGGGCTCACACAGCAGGCAATGGCGTAGTCATCATTGTCAAAGTCAGGGCGCATCAGGTCATCATTTTCGTACTGCAATGACGAGGTATCGATGGAGACTTTCGCCGCGTATTTTTTGAAGTTAATAGGCAGTTTTTCTGACCACAGAATGGTCATATTAGGTTCTGGTGAAGGGCCCATAGTGTAAAGGGTGTTGAGGAAGCGGAAGGTGCTTTTTGTCACCATCGTACGTCCATCGACACCCATACCCGCGAGCGACTCCGTTGCCCAAATTGGGTCACCAGAGAAGAGTTCATCATATTCTGGGGTACGCAGGAAGCGCACCATACGCAGCTTCATCACCAGATGGTCGATCAGTTCCTGCGCGCCTTCTTCCGTTAGTTTACCGGCTTTAATATCGCGGTCGATATAGACGTCAAGGAAGGTTGATACGCGGCCAAATGACATGGCGGCGCCGTTCTGAGATTTCACGGCAGCCAGGTAACCAAAGTAAGTCCACTGTACCGCTTCTTGTGCAGTCTCAGCTGGCAGAGAGATGTCGAACCCATATTTTGCCGCCATCTCTTTGATCTGACCCAGCGCACGATGTTGTTCAGAGATCTCTTCACGCAGGCGGATGGTGTCTTCAAGATTGACACCATTTTCCATATCGCTCTGCAGTGAATTGAACTGCGCCACTTTATCTTTCATCAGATAATCGATGCCGTACAGCGCAACGCGACGGTAGTCACCGATGATACGACCACGACCATAGGCATCAGGCAGACCGGTTAACACACCAGACTTACGGCAGCGCAGGATGTCAGGAGTATAGACATCGAACACACCTTGGTTGTGAGTTTTACGATAGTCGGTAAAGACTTTTTTCAGTCCAGAATCGAGTTCGCGGCCATAAACCTTGCAAGAACCCTCGACCATTTTGATACCGCCAAACGGGATGATGGCGCGTTTCAGAGGTGCTTCGGTTTGCAGACCCACAATGGTCTCAAGAGACTTATTAATATAACCCGCATCGTGTGAAGTGATGGTAGAAGCGAGGTCAGTATCGAAATCAACCGGTGCATGGGTGCGGTTCTCTATTTTGATACCTTCCAGCACGCTATCCCACAATTTAGTGGTGGCTGGCGTTGCGCCCGCAAGGAAAGTCTCATCACCTTCATACGGGGTGTAGTTTTTCTGGATAAAGTCACGGACGTTGACGCCGTTCTGCCATTCGCCGGCGCTAAATCCTTCCCAGGCTGACGCCATCTTTTCGTTAAGTTCGGACATAATATACCTGCCTTATTTAGGGAGACTCTGACGATGACGTGCCCTTGAGCACGCCCGTTTTAATTTCTTAATGCACCGGATCATCACCGCGCAGATAGATGACCCAGTAGGTCAAACCGACTAACAACCCACCACCGATAATGTTGCCGATTGTCACTGGAATGAGGTTATTAACAATAAAGTCGCCAACGCTGAGAGAAGGGAACTGCGCGGCGCTGGAACCGGCCATTTGCCAGAATTCCGGGCTGGCGAAATCGCGAATGACGATAGCCATAGGGACCAAAAACATGTTGGCGATGCTGTGCTCGAAGCCGCTGGCAACAAACATCCCGACAGGCAATATCATGGCAAACATTTTGTCGAACAAGCTGCGACCGGAGTAACTCATCCATACGGCCAGACAGACCATCAGATTGGCGAGGATGCCCAGACTCACGGCTTCAACAAAGGTGTGATGCATTTTATGATCAGCGGTCTGGAGTACGTTTAAACCCCACGCACCATTGGCGACCATATGTTCCCCCGCTAGCCACATCAGTACGACAAAGAACAGCGCACCAAACAGATTGCCGATATAGACATACAGCCAGTGACGGCCGAGTTGCAGCCAGGTAATGCGACCGCTGGCTTTTGCGACCACAATGAGGACGGTTGAGGTGAAGAGGTCTGCGCCACAAACGACCACCAACATCAAGCCTAATGAGAAGCAAATTCCCCCAATCAACTTGGCTATACCGTAAGGCATTGCACCAGTGCCAGTGGTGGCTGTGATGTAAAAGACGAATGCGATTGAAATAAATACGCCAGCGGTGATGGCAAGGAAGAAGGTCGTGAGAGGATGTTTAGTCGCTTTATAGACACCGGCATCTTCTGCAACTTTTGCCATTGCCGCGGGTAGTAATGCATTAAAAGGGTTGTCAGCTTTCACACTAACGCTCTCCATAAATTGTCTGTAGAGATACTAACAAACGAGTATAGGACAGGAATTGATGTGGATCATAAATGCCGGGTAGGTGAGGGATAAGCGAGGCGAGTGGATTGAGGTTTTGTTATTAACTACATGATTTATATATATTAAATATTTTTTAATTTATACAATAAAATTTTAATGGAGCAGGGTGCTTGCCAGAGTAATGTTAATTTAATTTAACTATTGAAGATGACTTGTTAAATATAAACATTAACTGTGATGCGCGTATTTCATGACAATAAAAAAGGCACTGAAATAGTTCAGTGCCATCTATTACATATCTCTGATGCGGGATGAAATAGTCGTAATTATTTCTTTGACCAGTATTGACGCTTAGCCACCTGCAACTTCTCATAAGCTGCTAAGAGAGCTTGGTGCGCAGGGAATGCTTTCAAATCGAGGTCTACCGCTTGCAGGCCATAGAATGGCGCTTCGCCACTGATAGCGGCAGAGGCATCGTCAACCGCTGCTTGGCCATACATACGAACGAATGCGCGGTGATATTGCAGAGGATCACGCTCTTCTTCCATCGCCAGCAGCAACAACGTCTGCAGGCAGCGGTAGTAGTTGGCGCGCTCTTCAGTGAAGATCGACTGGTTGAACTCCATGGTCCATTCGGTCCAGATCAACGCTTGATCCAAATCGCCACCGGCCAGCGCTAGCATGGCTTTCAATTCACCAATGCGCAGGGTATACCAGCCGTTGTCTTTACCGGATGCAAGGCCTAACAGTTCACGTACACGGGTGAAGTCGTCATGGCCTTCTTCATCCAACTGCTCGATAAGGTTCAAATAGGCCTCGGGTTCCCATTCGCTAGCAGGCAATGCCAGTAAGGTTTCACGCAGTGGCGCACCCATGCTGTTATTTGCTAGCAACAAGTCTTCCGCCGGATAAATATCAGACATGCCAGGAACGATGATGCGGCAAGCGTAAACGCTCAGATGTTCGTAGTCAGCGATGTAAACTTCTTTATCTTCTGCACGGAAGATGGCCATCAGCGTATCGAACTCTTCATGGGTATTCCCCGCGAAGCTCCAGTCAACGAACGGATAATCCGCATCGTCTTTGAACATATCCCAAGAGATCAAACCACTGGAGTCAATGAAGTGAGTTTCCAGATTGGCATGTTCAGCGACTTCTTCGTCATCGAACGTCGGCGGCGTGAAGACGTCGAGATCTTTTAGTCCACGGCCTTGCAGCAATTCGGTTACGGTACGCTCAAGCGCGACACCGAAGTCTGGATGTGCACCAAAGGAGGCGAAGCAAGTGCCGTTGGCTGGGTTGAACAGCACCACGCAAATAACCGGGTACTTGCCGCCGAGTGAAGCATCGTAAGAGAAGATAGGGAAACCTTCGGCTTCCAGACGTTCAATGGCCTCAATGACGCCCGGATAGCGCTGCATAACTTCAGCAGGGATCTCTGGCAGGCTGATGGATTCCGCGATAATGCGATTTTTGATGTGGCGTTCAAAGACTTCAGAAAGCCCCTGCACACGAGCCTCATTCGCGGTGTTACCCGCTGACATACCGTTAGATACGTATAGGTTGCCGATGATGTTCATCGGAATGTAGACCGTCTGCTGGTCTGACTGACGGGTAAATGGCAGGCCGCAGATACCACGGTCAGCATTACCTGACTGCAGGTCAATCAGATCTGAGGCGTTCAGGCTGTCTTCAGGATCGTAAAACTTCTGCAAACGCGCATCCAGAATGCCTGCTGGCAAGCTGTTATCGTCGGTCAGTGGGAACCATTTCTCATTCGGGTAATGAACGAAATCGCCATTGGCAATCGACTGACCCAGCCAGAAATCGGCAAAGAAATAGTTGGTTGAGAGACGCTCAAAATATTCGCCCAACGCTGAGGCCAGTGCGGCTTTCTTACTGGCACCTTTACCGTTAGTAAAACACAGTGGGCAGTCGCGATCGCGGATGTGCACAGACCAAACATGTGGAACCGGGTTCAGCCAGGAGGCTTCTTCAATGTTGAAGCCTAAGTCTTGCAGTTTCTGCTGGAAGCGTGCGATGGAGTCTTCCAGTGCGGCGTCTTTTCCTGGAATAAACGTTTGCGTCATGTTGGCGCTCTCTCAAGTCGATGGGGTGGGCGTAAAGCGCGCAATGATACGGGTTTTGCGCCTGCTTCGCTATTCATGGTCCAAATTTATCGCGGCATTGTTACGGCTTTTTCAGTGGCTGGCTGCATTCTGATTTTACTTCAGGAAACGACCTCACAAAATTCCGTGGCTTATTGCATTTATGACATAAGCTGCGGCGGTGCCAGCTCTGGAAATGTGATCTCCACCGGATTAATGATTGCAGCCATTCGGAGGCAATGATAAAACCGATGGGGTATTCATAACCGTTCGATATGACAGTGGTGAGGGGAAATGACGCAGGTTTATAATTTTAGCTCCGGCCCGGCGATGCTGCCGGTAGAAGTGCTCCGTCGTGCAGAACAAGAATTGACAAACTGGCACGGATTAGGCACCTCGGTGATGGAGATCAGTCACCGCAGTAAAGAGTTTATTGCTGTCGCTGAAGCAGCAGAACAGGATTTTCGCGATCTGCTAAAGATCCCATCCAACTACAAAGTTTTGTTCTGCCATGGTGGCGCACGCGCGCAGTTTGCTGCCATTCCGGGCAACCTGTTAGGCGATGCTAAAACCGCAGATTACATTGATGGTGGTTACTGGGCCCATAGCGCCATTAAAGAAGCAGAAAAATTCTGTTCGCCGAACACCATTGACATCAAAACCACGCATGAAGGTAAACGTGCTTTGTTACCGATGCGTGAATGGCAGTTGAACGATGACGCTGCCTACGTGCATTTTTGCCCGAATGAAACCATTGATGGTATTGCCATTGATGAAGAGCCAGATTTTGGTGACAAAGTGGTGGTTGCCGATCTCTCGTCCACTATCTTGTCTCGTCCAATTGACGTCAGTCGTTACGGTGTGATTTACGCCGGCGCGCAAAAAAATATTGGCCCAGCCGGTCTGACGTTGGTGGTCGTGCGTGAAGATTTGTTGGGCAAAGCGCAAAGTCACGTGCCTTCTATCCTTGATTATAAGGTGCTGGCTGAAAATGAATCCATGTTCAATACTCCACCAACATTCGCTTGGTATCTTTCAGGTTTGGTCTTCAAATGGCTGAAAGAGAACGGCGGTGTGGCAGAGATGGATAAGATCAACCAAGCGAAAGCTGATCTTCTCTATGGCGTCATTGATAACAGCAACTTCTACCGCAATGATGTCGCGTCTTCTAACCGTTCACGTATGAACGTGCCCTTCCAGTTGGCTGATGCTGCACTGGATAAAGTGTTCTTGGAAGAGTCGCTGCAGGCTGGCCTGCATGCGCTGAAAGGGCACCGTGTGGTTGGCGGCATGCGCGCATCGATCTACAATGCGATGCCACTGGAGGGTGTAAAAGTCCTGACTGAGTTCATGATTGACTTCGAACGTCGCCACGGCTAATTCCTCACTCATGCCAGCGTAGCTGGCATCTGGCCCCGTTATTGGACGGGGTCTCGTCTTTTCTGGAGATTTGGTTTCACATGCAGGACTCCCTGACTCTACAACCGATTGCCCGCGTTGACGGCACGGTAAACTTACCGGGTTCAAAAAGCGTTTCTAACCGCGCGTTGTTACTCGCCGCGCTGGCAAACGGCACGACTCGCCTGACGAACTTGCTGGACAGCGATGACGTTAAACACATGCTGAATGCGCTAAAGGCGCTGGGTGTCAATTACACGCTCTCTGCCGATCGTACTGTGTGCGAAGTGGTTGGGAATGCCGGGCCGCTGCACAGTGACCAGGCTCTGGAGCTGTTTCTGGGCAATGCCGGTACCGCCATGCGCCCGCTGGCTGCGGCATTGTGCTTAGGCCAACAGTCCATAGTTTTGACTGGCGAACCGCGCATGAAAGAGCGTCCAATCGGCCATCTGGTCGATGCGCTGCGTCAGGGCGGAGCAAATATTGATTACCTGGAGCAAACGGATTATCCGCCACTGCGTCTGAACGGGGGCTTTGTTGGCGGTGATGTCAGTGTCGATGGCAGTGTTTCAAGTCAGTTCCTGACCGCCTTGCTGATGACCGCACCGTTGGCCCCAAAAGACACGGTCATCTCTATCAAAGGTGACTTGGTCTCCAAGCCTTATATTGATATCACTCTGCATCTGATGCGTTGCTTTGGTGTTGAAGTGGACAACCAGAACTACCAACGTTTCGTGGTGAAAGGCCAGCAACAGTATCAGTCTCCAGGCGATTACTTAGTTGAAGGCGATGCGTCTTCTGCCTCGTATTTCCTCGCAGCGGCGGCCATCAAAGGCGGCACGGTACGTGTGACAGGTATTGGGCGTAATAGCGTGCAGGGCGATATTCGTTTTGCTGACGTTTTGGAAAAAATGGGCGCAGTGATCGAGTGGGGCGATGACTACATTGCTTGTACGCGCGGGACACTGACCGCTATCGATATGGACATGAACCACATCCCTGATGCGGCGATGACCATTGCCACCACGGCGTTGTTCGCGGAAGGCACCACCTTAATGCGTAACATCTATAACTGGCGCGTAAAAGAGACGGATCGTTTAGCCGCGATGGCGACCGAATTGCGCAAAGTGGGTGCGGAAGTGGAAGAAGGGCACGATTTTATTCGTGTTACCCCTCCGGCTCAGTTGCAGCATGCAGACATTGGAACCTACAACGACCACCGTATGGCGATGTGCTTTGCTTTGGTTGCCCTGTCAGATACGCCTGTCACTATTCTTGACCCAGGTTGCACGGCGAAAACATTCCCAGACTACTTCCAGCAGTTGCAAAAAATTAGTCACGCCTCCTGATCTCTCTACCCGGTGCGCTTGTGCCGGGTTTCTACGTCTATTTCTGGTCTTGTTGGGCGGAAATTCTTCTGAATCTGTCGAAATTTCTAGCGCTGTCTACGCTAAGGGGTAACTAACCTGACGCGGGCAGCGTATAATGCTGCGCAATCCAGACAGCCAAGAAGGCTGATAATAAGTACGCAGCAACAGGAGAAAACAATGACGGCAATCGCCCCGGTAATTACCATTGATGGGCCAAGTGGCGCTGGTAAAGGGACTTTGTGTAAAGCGATGGCGGAGTCATTGCAGTGGCACTTGCTGGATTCTGGTGCCATTTATCGCGTTTTAGCCTTGGCTGCACTTCATCATCAAGTGGATATTGAATCTGAAGAAGCCTTAGTCCCGATGGCGGCACACCTTGATGTGCGTTTCTTATCGGTTGAAGGCGAAATGCAGGTAATTTTGGAAGGTGAGGATGTAACGGGTGAAATCCGTACGCAGGAAGTCAGTAATACTGCTTCGCGCGTAGCCGCTTTCCCGCGTGTTCGTGAAGCGCTGCTGCGCCGCCAACGTGCCTTCCGCGAAGAGCCCGGACTGATCGCCGATGGTCGTGATATGGGGACGGTGGTTTTCCCCGAAGCACCGGTTAAAATCTTCCTTGATGCAAGTTCAGAAGAGCGTGCGCATCGTCGTATGCTACAGTTGCAGGAGAAGGGCTTTAATGTTAACTTTGATCGCCTTTTATCCGAGATAAAGGAACGCGATGACCGCGATCGTAATCGCGCAATTGCTCCTTTAGTGCCTGCCGCTGATGCTCTGGTGCTGGATTCAACCAGTATGTCCATTGAGCAAGTGATTGAAAAGGCACTTGATTATGCCCGCCAAAAGTTGGGTATTTAATCTATTCGGTAACTGAATTGCAGTAACCCTGTACCAAGGACCCGGTGCTGGGCATGTGAAACAACCCCATCCGACAATGACGTCAGGTGGACGTTAAATTGAAGAATCCTAAGATTATCAATATGACTGAATCTTTTGCTCAACTATTTGAAGAATCACTGAAAGAAATCGAAACCCGTCCGGGTTCCATCGTTCGTGGCGTTGTTGTCTCTATCGACAAAGACGTAGTCCTGGTTGATGCGGGTCTGAAATCTGAGTCTGCAATTCCTGCAGAGCAGTTCAAGAACGCAGCCGGCGAACTGGAAATCCAGGTTGGCGACGAAGTTGACGTTGCGCTTGACGCAGTTGAAGACGGCTTCGGTGAAACCCTGCTGTCCCGTGAGAAAGCTAAGCGTCACGAAGCTTGGATCACGCTGGAAAAAGCTTACGAAGAAGCTGAAACTGTTACCGGTGTTATCAACGGCAAAGTTAAAGGTGGCTTCACAGTTGAGCTGAACGGTATTCGTGCGTTCCTGCCAGGTTCACTGGTTGACGTTCGTCCGGTTCGCGATACTCTGCACCTGGAAGGCAAAGAGCTTGAGTTCAAAGTTATCAAGCTTGATCAGAAACGTAACAACGTGGTTGTTTCTCGCCGCGCAGTTATCGAATCTGAAAACAGCGCTGAACGCGATCAGCTGCTGGAAAACCTGCAGGAAGGCATGGAAGTTAAAGGTATCGTTAAGAACCTCACTGACTACGGCGCATTCGTGGATCTGGGTGGCGTTGACGGCCTGTTGCACATCACTGACATGGCTTGGAAACGCGTTAAGCATCCGAGCGAAATCGTCAACGTGGGCGACGAAATCACTGTTAAAGTGCTGAAGTTCGACCGCGAACGTACTCGTGTATCCCTGGGCCTGAAACAGCTGGGCGAGGATCCATGGGTTGCTATCGCTAAGCGTTACCCAGAAGGCACCAAGCTGACTGGTCGTGTAACCAACCTGACTGATTACGGCTGCTTCGTTGAAATCGAAGAAGGCGTTGAAGGTCTGGTACACGTTTCTGAAATGGACTGGACCAACAAGAACATTCACCCATCTAAAGTTGTTAACGTGGGCGATGTTGTTGAAGTTATGGTTCTGGACATCGACGAAGAGCGTCGTCGTATCTCCCTGGGTCTGAAGCAGTGCAAAAACAACCCATGGCAGCAGTTCGCAGAGACCCACAACAAAGGCGATCGCGTTGAAGGTAAAATCAAGTCAATCACTGACTTCGGTATCTTCATCGGCCTGGACGGCGGCATCGACGGTCTGGTTCACCTGTCAGACATCTCCTGGAACGCGACCGGCGAAGAAGCTGTTCGTGAGTACAAAAAAGGCGACGAAATTGCCGCTGTTGTACTGCAGGTTGATGCAGAGCGCGAGCGCATCTCTCTGGGCGTGAAGCAGTTGGCTGAAGATCCATTCAACAACTACATCACCCTGAACAAGAAAGGCGCTATCGTTAACGGTAAAGTCACTGCAGTAGACGCTAAAGGTGCTACAGTAGAATTGGCTGATGGCGTTGAAGGTTACCTGCGCGCTTCAGAAGCTTCACTGGACCGTATCGAAGACGCAACTCTGGTTCTGAGTGTTGGTGACGACGTTGAAGCTAAATTCACCGGCGTTGACCGTAAGAACCGCGTTGTAAGCCTGTCTGTTCGTGCTAAAGACCAGGCTGATGAGAAAGAAGCAATCAACACTGTTAACACCAAACAGGAAGAAAGCAACTTCTCTAGCGCTATGGCTGAAGCGTTCAAAGCGGCTAAAGGCGAGTAATCGACCCGAGGCACCGGACGATGCTAATCGTCCGGTTTCGGTAAAAGCTGTCATACCTTTCCCATTAAGGATTAACCGGAGGTTACATGACCAAGTCAGAACTGATTGATAGACTTGCTGGACAGCACACTCATATTCCGGCGAAAGTCGTTGAGGATGCTGTTAAAGAAATGCTCGAGCATATGGCCACTACGTTGGCACAAGGCGAGCGCATTGAAATCCGGGGATTCGGCAGCTTTTCTTTGCACTACCGCGCACCGCGCACTGGTCGTAACCCGAAAACGGGTGACAAAGTGGATCTGGAAGGTAAATACGTTCCCCACTTCAAGCCAGGCAAAGAATTGCGTGACCGTGCAAATATCTACGGCTAAGCCGTTACCGAACGACAAAAACGACACTCTTGGGTGTCGTTTTTTTTTGCCTAAAATGAAAGATGCGATCCGACTTCCATCAGCAAGCTACCACTCTGTAATACCCGCGAAAAGTTCTGACTCCCTACCGAAGAAGCTAAATCCGCAGCAAGCTATTTGCCCTCACGACCCGCAAACTCGCTACTCTATCAGGGAGAAGATAAATGCGTGTGACATGGATTGTGCTGGCTCGAGCGGTGATTCTTGCAGCGTTACCATTAACGATATTGCCGCAAATACCCTCGACCGGAACTATCGCCATGATCGGAGCGGGGGGCTTAATCGCTGGATTGATTTCAAGGCCAATGTTACGGGTTATCGGCATCGCACTGCTACTGCTGGCATGGATGCTAGCTGAAGCACGACAGGTTCTCAATGCGATTGAAACGCTGACGGCGGCCCCCGCTGAAGTGACATTACGTATCACTGAAGTGAAACCCGCTAGTCAGCAAATAACGGCGCAAATTATACGCGTCGGCGATAGATACCAGTTTCCGCCCATATTCGCCACGATCAGTACGACCTCATCCGAACCCCCATTTTGTGTTGGGCAGCGCTGGCAAATGAAACTGCGCCTGCGCGCGGTGCATGGGCGCTTAAATGAAGGTGGATTTGACGCACAGCGATTTGCGTTGGCGAACCATACGCCATTGCAGGGACGCATCATCAGCCAACATGCCGAGTCATTGCATTGCAGCACGCGTTCGCAATTAATCGACTATCACTCACCAGTGCTGAAGGGTTTGCAGCAGCCCGCGATATTAGAAGCGTTGGCGTTTGGTGAACGAGGAAATTTGACCCAGATTCAACGCCAGCTATTACGGGAAACCGGAACCGCACATTTGATGGCAATTTCTGGTATGCACATCGCCTTGGCCGCAAGTGTGGGGTGGCTAGCGGTTCGTGGTCTGCAAGTTATCTTTCCTGCTCATTACATTAGCTATAGTTTGCCGCTGTTGGGCAGTTTTATCACTGCGGCAATTTACTGCTGGATTTCGGGCAGCCATGCTCCCGCACAGCGGGCAATAGTGGCACTGGGGATGTGGATGGTGATGCGGCTTGCGGGCTGGCAACTCAGCGGATGGCAAATCTGGACGTTGTGTATCGGCGGGCTGCTATGGTTTGACCCGCTCACGGTACTGTCAGAAAGCTTTTGGTTGTCTGCTCTCGCGGTGGCGATGCTCATCATTTGGTTTCAATGGTTTGCTCTGCCAGCCCGGTTCAGCAAAGCCAAAAGATGGTTGCCATTACGTTTACTGCATTTGCAGCTCGGCATGATGATTTTGATGGCACCCCTGCAGATTTTCCTTTTTCAGGGCATCAGTGTCAGCGCGATACTGGCCAACCTGCTGGCTGTGCCGGTGGTGTCTTTGATCACCGTTCCTTTGATATTACTGGCGCTATTATTTCCCGTGTCATCTGTTTCTGCGGGTCTATGGTGGCTGGCCGATCACTCAGTTCATAAAGTGATGCAAGGATTAATGCTATTACCTGATGGTTGGTGGCCACTCAATCAAGCATGGCTAGCAATGACGGTGTTGTGGTTAGGTTTACTCCTGTGGCGCAGCGGCATCATCTATCAGCTGCTACTGCCAGCCTGTTGCGTGGCGCTGGCTTTCATTCTCTGGCGCAGTCAGACGGAACAAGACGACTGGCAAGTAGATATGATAGATATCGGCCATGGGTTAGCTATCGCGATCACTCAGGGGAATGAGGTTGTGATGTATGATGCAGGCCCGCGTTGGTCAAAGGATGATGCCGGGTCGCGCGTGATTCTGCCTTGGCTGCATTATCATGGGAGAAATCTGCAAACGGTGATCATCAGTCATAAGCACTTGGATCATCAGGGTGGGCTGTCTTCGCTGCGAAAGGCTAATCCCAACGTGGCGATTCGCAGTGCATTAGCAGACGTAGGGCATCTACCTTGTCAGCGTGGAGAACAATGGCAGTGGGGGAAACTGACCTTTACCGCGCTTTGGCCACTTGCAGGTAATACACACGGGCAAAATAATGACTCCTGTGTAGTACGCGTGGATGATGGCACCATCAGCCTGCTGCTAACCGGCGATCTTGAGCTAGAAGCAGAAAAAAAATTGGTCGCACTAGAGAAAGAGCAGCTTGCCAGCACTTTTTTACAGGTTCCACATCATGGCAGCCGAACATCGTCGGGACCTTTACTGTTACGTAGTGTTGCTGGAGAGGCTGCACTGGCCTCTGTAGCACGCTACAACGCATGGCGGATGCCAGCACAAGCCGTAGTGGGCCGCTATCGCCAACAGGGTTACATTTGGTACGACACCGCACAATCAGGCCAGATTCATATCGGCATTCGGCAAGGTCGCTGGCAGATTAAGGGCTTAAGAGAGCAAATAATGCCCCGCTGGTATCATCAGTGGTTTGGCGTCAAACGCGATTCCAGGTAGAATGAGCGGCTATTTCAAACAGCGTGAATAAATAATGCATCAAGACAAAGATCTCTCAACGTGGCAGACATTCCGCCGACTCTGGCCGATGATTGCGCCGCACAAAGCTGGACTGATTGTGTCTGCGGTGGCGCTGATTCTCAATGCGGCTGGCGATACATTAATGTTGTCGCTGTTGAAGCCTTTACTGGATGATGGCTTCGGGAAAGCCGATAAGTCCGTGATGCTGTGGATGCCATTGGCCGTGATTGGCCTGATGCTGATCCGTGGCGTCACCAGTTATATCTCCAGCTATTGTATCTCTTGGGTTTCCGGCAACGTCGTCATGAATATGCGCCGTCGTTTGTTTGGTCATATGATGGGCATGCCGGTCGCGTTTTTTTGATCAGCAATCGACCGGTACGCTGCTCTCGCGTATTACCTATGACTCAGAACAAGTGGCTTCCTCCTCATCCAGTGCACTGGTGACGGTGGTACGTGAAGGGGCCTCCATCATCGGCCTGTTCATCATGATGTTTTACTACAGCTGGCAGCTGTCGTTGATTCTGGTGGTACTGGCACCGATTGTTTCTTTTGCCATCCGTACCGTCTCCAAGCGCTTCCGCAGCATCAGTAAAAATATGCAGAACACTATGGGGCAGGTGACGACCAGTGCAGAACAGATGCTGAAAGGGCATAAAGAAGTGCTGATTTTTGGTGGCCAGGATGTCGAAGCGGAGCGCTTCTCACAGGTCAGCAATAAAATGCGTCAGCAGGGCATGAAGCTGGTTTCTGCTTCCTCAATTTCTGACCCGGTGATCCAACTGATTGCTTCGCTGGCGTTGGCATTTGTCCTGTATGCCGCCAGCTTCCCAAGCGTGATGGAAACATTGACTGCGGGTACCATCACCGTGGTGTTCTCTTCGATGATTGCACTGATGCGTCCTTTGAAGTCACTGACTAACGTTAACGCGCAGTTCCAGCGCGGTATGGCAGCTTGCCAGACGCTGTTCTCCATTCTGGATAGCGAACAGGAAATTGATAACGGTAAGCGTGAAGTGACTCGTGCAAAAGGCGACGTCGAATTCCGTAATGTCACCTTCACCTATCCGGGACGTGAAGTCCCTGCACTCCGCGACATCAACCTTTCATTGCCCGAGGGCAAAACGGTGGCGTTGGTGGGACGCTCAGGCTCGGGTAAATCTACCATGGCCAGTCTGCTTACCCGTTTTTACGACATCGATTCAGGTGAGATTTTGCTGGACGGGCACGACCTGCGTGAATACACCCTGCGTTCGCTGCGTAATCAGGTTGCTCTGGTTTCCCAGAATGTTCATCTGTTCAATGACACCATTGCCAATAACATCGCCTATGCGCGCAATGGCGATTATACCCGTGAGCAGATTGAACAGGCTGCAACCATGGCGCATGCGATGGATTTCATCAAGAAGATGGATAACGGGCTGGATACCGTCATTGGTGAGAATGGTGTACTGCTCTCGGGTGGTCAGCGTCAACGTATCGCCATCGCGCGTGCGCTGCTGCGTGATTGCCCGATTCTGATTCTCGATGAAGCGACATCAGCGCTGGATACGGAGTCTGAGCGCGCGATTCAGGCTGCTCTGGACGAGTTACAGAAAAACCGTACTTCTCTCGTGATTGCCCACCGCCTTTCAACCATCGAAAAAGCCGATGAAATTGTGGTGGTGGAAGATGGCCGAATTGTAGAACGCGGCACACACCCTGTGTTACTGGCCCAGAAGGGTGCCTATGCGCAACTTCACAAGCTGCAGTTTGGTCAATGATTGATCGCATCTGGAGCGGGCGTTCGCCTTTGTGGCTGCTGTTGTGGCCACTCAGCCTGCTGTATGGGGCAATCAGTACGCTGATTCGCCTCAGCTATCAACGTGGCTGGCGCAAGAGTTGGCGGGCGCCTTGCCCAGTGATTGTGGTGGGGAATCTGACCGCCGGGGGTAATGGGAAAACGCCTGTCGTGATTTGGCTGGTGCAGGCACTGCAGCAGCGTGGTATTCGTGCTGGCGTCGTGTCGCGCGGTTACGGTGGCAAATCTGAACATTATCCTCTGTTCGTCACGGCGGAAACGGCTACAGCATTGGCCGGCGATGAGCCAGTGCTCATCGCACAGCGAACTCAAGCGCCGGTGGCAGTGGCCCCTAAACGCCGTCAGGCGGTTGAAGGTCTACTTTCCACACAGGATCTGGATGTCATCATCACCGATGACGGGCTGCAGCATTATGCGCTGCAGCGAGATCGGGAAATTGTGGTCATTGATGGTATGCGTCGTTTTGGTAATGGCTGGTGGTTACCTGCCGGGCCGATGCGTGAACGTGCGTCACGCCTGCAGAGCGTCAATGCTATTATCGTCAATGGTGGTGAGGCGCAGGCGAATGAAATTGCCATGACCTTGCAGCCAGGGCTAGCCGTGAACCTGTTAAGTGGTGAGACGGCGCCCTTAAACCAACTCCCTGAGATCGTCGCGATGGCAGGAATTGGACATCCACCCCGATTCTTCAACACCTTAAAACAACAGGGTGTGAAGCCCGTGGCTGAAGTGGCCTTTGCTGACCACCATGCCTACAGCGAAGACGAATTGTCGCGTTTAACACAAGCCCATCAATGTTTGTTGATGACCGAAAAAGATGCGGTGAAATGCCATGGTTTCGCTCGCGCTAACTGGTGGTATCTGCCCGTTGATGCGCATCTGTCAGGTGAGCCACTCGCCGCGCTTCTGGACGATCTGACCCAACTCTGCATGGCCTCGCGCTAACACTGTGAAAGGGAACTGAGTTTATGATTGTCGCTGATTCCCTTTCTCTGCAAAATGCACGTCATCTCCACTTAGCGGCACAGGGGTTGTTACGTCCACTGGGCCGCCGTGCGCGCTTTCCAGATATTCATGCCAGCGTCCGCCAAATGTCCCTGCTACAAATCGACACCATTAACGTAGTGGCACGCAGTCCCTATCTGGTGTTGTTTAGCCGCTTGGGTACTTACCCGGCTAACTGGCTGGAAGAGACCTTGGCCTCGGGTGCACTGTTTGAGTACTGGGCACACGAAGCCTGCTTTATCCCCTTTGAAGATTATCCGCTATTGCGTCATCGCATGCTGGAACCCCAACGTCTGGGCTGGAAATACAGCGAACAGTGGGTGGAGGAACACCAGCAGGAGATTGCTGATTTACTGGAACATATCGCACAACAAGGTCCGGTACGTGCAGCGGATTTTGCCAATGATAAACAGACCAAACCGGGTTGGTGGGCGTGGAAACCGCATAAACGTCACCTGGAAAATCTGTTTAGTGCTGGTGAATTGATGGTGGTGGAGCGCCGTAACTTCCAGCGTGTTTACGATCTGCGCAGCCGCGTGATGCCAGAATGGGATGACGCGCAGCATGCGTTAAGTGAAGACGATGCCGTGCTGGCGATGCTAAGTCACAGCGCGCGCAGCCTCGGCATTTTTCGTGCTAGCTGGCTGGCGGATTATTATCGTTTGAAACGCGCCCCTCTCAAGAGCTGGCTGGCTGCTGCACAAGCGCGTGATGAAATCGTGCGGGTTGAGGTCGAGCAACTGGGTGAAATGTGGCTTCACCATAACTTATTGCCGCTGTTGGAAAACCTGTCCTCTGCGACGCATACCGCTTTGCTTTCACCCTTTGATCCGGTGGTGTGGGATCGTAGACGAGCGCTGGAGCTGTTCGATTTTGATTACCGCATTGAGTGTTACACCCCCGCAGAGAAGCGCAAATATGGTTATTTTGTCCTACCGGTTCTGCATCGTGGCGCATTAAAGGCACGTATTGATGCGAAGATGGAGCGGCAGGCTCAGCAGCTCGTGATTCGGGCATTCTGGTTGGAACCCGGTGTGCGAATCAGCAACGCCTTTCTCAATGATGTGCAAAAAGCCATTAACCGCTTTGCGCAGTGGCAAGGTGCGAATCACGTCATACTCGAAAATGCACCACCAGAGTTGCTCGCGGCTTGGTCTCATCAATGGGCCATCAACAGTTAATATCACCCTAATTTTGCCGTACCCGGCGCACTGCCGTCGGGTACGCTATGGTATGCTTAGCGCCTGAATAGTCGGTGCTGAAAGGAGAAAATGATGGATCACCGTTTACTTGAAATTGTTGCCTGTCCGGTTTGCAACGGAAAACTGTATTTCAATAAAGAACAGCAGGAACTGATCTGCAAACCTGATGGCCTGGCTTACCCGGTGCGTGATGGCATTCCAGTGTTATTGGAAGTGGAAGCGCGTACGCTGTCGGTTGAAGAGATCCATCCATGAGTTTTGTCGCCATTATTCCCGCGCGTTATGCCTCTACACGTCTACCGGGCAAGCCCTTGGTCGATATTCAAGGCAAACCCATGGTGGTGCATGTGATGAAGCGTGCCCGTGAGTCGGGCGCAGATCGTGTCATTGTTGCCACTGACCATCCGGAAGTGGCGGCGGCTGTTACTGCAGCGGGCGGTGAAGTCTGTATGACACGCGCGGATCATCAGTCCGGCACTGAGCGTCTGGCGGAAGTGATTGAGAAGTATCAGTTTGCCGATGACACCATTATCGTCAACGTGCAGGGTGATGAGCCGATGATTCCGGCTGAAATTGTGCGTCAGGTTGCCGAAAACCTGGCACAAGCCGACGCGGGAATGGCGACGCTGGCGGTGCCCATTGCGGATGCAGAAGAAGCGTTTAACCCGAATGCAGTGAAAGTGGTGATGGACGCGAAAGGCTATGCGCTGTATTTCTCGCGCGCCACTATTCCCTGGGATCGCGAACGCTATGCCAAATCGCGCGAGCAAATTGGCGATACCCTACTGCGTCACATTGGTATCTACGCTTACCGTGCAGGCTTTGTCCGTCGCTACATTGCGTGGGAGCCATGTCCGCTAGAGCACATTGAGTTGCTCGAGCAGCTACGCGTGTTGTGGTACGGCGAGAAAATTCATGTCGCTGTGGCGCAGACGGTGCCAAGTGTCGGGGTGGATACGCCAGAAGACTTAGCACGCGTGCGTGCAGCCATGCAGCGTTGATATCTTATCGGCCAGCTTTCCATGCTGGCCACAAAGTTTGATCTGGCGCTAAGTTTTACGCGACCATGGCCTCCAGGATAGTGAAGTCATTTGGCTGTGGAGGATAACGCATGGAACAGCTCCGTTCAGAACTGGCGCTGGTACTGGGTGAAGGTATCAGCCGCCTTGAAACCATCAGCGAACAGGCGCAATCGCGGTTGTACGCACTCTATGATAACGACTGTAAACCCATGCCGCTGGTGGCGAAGTATTTCCGCCATCAGGGCCGGGCCGCGCTGGAAGCTAAAAAACTCACCATGTTGGGGCATGACGGGCTAATTGCAGTGCCCGCCGTGTTCGGTTTGGTCTTAAGCCAACAGCAACCCGTGCACGAAATGCTGCTGATGGCGCGTTTCAATGGCGTTTCCGCTGAAGCACCAGCCCGCACTGTACTGCGTTGGGAACAGCTGTGTGAGCAAATTGTGGAAGGGGTATTGGCCTGGCACCGCATCGACAGCCACGGTCTGGTGGGGAGCGTGGACAGTGTGCAGGAAAACAGTTGGCCTGCCTGGTATCGCCAGCGTGTTGAGGTACTGTGGTCAACGCTGAGTTATCTCTCTCCTCCCGCCTTTACACTGGAAGATCGACAAATTTTATTTCGCAGTCGTCAGCAGCTAAGCAAATTGTTTGTCGATTTCGATGACCCTTGCGTGCTGATGCACGGTAATTTGCGCCTGGCCAGCATGTTGAAGGATGCGCACAGCGATCAACTGGTGGCGATGATGCAACCGGGGAATATTTTGTGGGCACCGCGTGAGTATGAGCTGATGCGGCTGGCAGACAATGGGGCTGAAGCGTCGCTCCTGCGGCACTATTTGCAGCGCGCACCTGTCTCCGAAGGCTTTCTCTGGCGTCGCTGGCTCTATCAGTTGTGGGATTGCGTCGATACGTTAGTGAGCAGTGGGCAGTTTGACCGCCCACGCTTTAATCATGCCCGTGAGCAGCTACTTCCCTGGCTCGGCTGAGGTGAGTTCATCCCCCCTCAGTCTCTGCCATATGCGCCCCAAGGTTTCATAAATTGCACGCTCACTGTGACTCAACCAATACGGAGAAGGCAGAAGGCGATCCCATACGCTGATTGGCGACGTAATCGCTAATTGGTTGGCGGGAGCGGCCAGTGGATTCATGCCGGCACTCTGGAAAAAGTGCATCGCACGCGGCAGATGGTTGGCTGAGGAGACCAGCAGGAACGGGTGTTGCCCAATCGTCTGCTTCACTGCCAGTGCCTCTTCGCCGGTATCGTGCGGTTGGTCCAGCGTAATGATTGCATCATGCGGTACCCCGAGACTTTCTGCTACGGCGGCCGCTACGCTGGCATTGCTACGGCGATTAAACCTGCGGCAGCACCCGTAAAAATCATTTTAGCTTGCGGGTAACGGCGCCACTGTCGAACACCTTCAGTCACGCGTGGCAGGCTGTTGTTGAGCAAGTTAGAACTCGGTGCCCAATTCGGATTGTAGGTATAGCCACCGCCCAGCACCACGATATAATCCACAGGTTCAGTGCCGTTCCAGGTGGGATATTGTCGTTCGAGGGGCAGCAGCAAACGGTCGGCGATGGGTTGCAAACTGAGCAGCAACAGCAGTAGCCAGCTGGCAGAGATCAGGATTTTGCCGCTTTTTTGCCAACGGCTAAACCAGAGTAGTAAAAGTCCCGCCGCCATCAGCGACAACAGCAGTGGCAAAGGCAATAACATCGCGCCAATCCATTTCTTTAACGCAAAAAACATGGAAAATTGCTCCTTTTGTCCGAAAAAACAGCAGCCAGACAGTTACTGTGGCGTGAAAGGTTCATTCTTGTTGAGCCTGTGACAAAATAGCACAAGTTGAATGCAGCAAACCGGAGCCATCATCATGCAGGATCGTAACTTTGACGATCTGGCGGACAAATTCTCGCAGAACATTTATGGCACCCGTAAGGGGCTGGTGCGTCAAGCGATCCTTTGGGACGAACTCGATGCACTACTGCCGACCTTGCCGGATGGCCCTCTTTCCGTGCTGGATGCCGGTGGCGGGGTCGGACAAATTTCTTGCGGTCTGGCCGCGCGAGGTCATCAGGTCCTGTTGTGCGATCTCTCTGCTGAAATGCTCAAACTGGCTGAAGCGCATGCGCACACCGAGGGTGTGAGCCACAACATGCAATTCAAACAAATTAGCGCGCAGCGGGTTGGCGAACATTTGGATCAGCCAGTTGATCTGGTATTGTTTCACGCTGTGTTGGAGTGGGTCGCGGAACCAGAAGCGGTATTGCGTGCGCTGTGGCAAACGCTGAAGCCCGGCGGCGTGCTGTCGTTGATGTTTTACAACGCGCACAGCCTGACGTTCCGCACACTTCAGCTCGGCAATTTCGGCTATCTGCGTGCCAATATGACTAAACGCAAAAAACGCACGCTGTCGCCCGATTTCCCCCGCGATCCAGAGGATGTTAATCGCTGGCTAGCCGATGCAGGCTTTGAGATTGAATGCCGTGCAGGGATCCGTGTGTTTTCTGACTACATGAAACCGCCACCGCCCGGCATCGTGAAAAGCGTAGAAGACATTATTGAGATGGAACGGCGCTACTGTCGTCAGGAGCCCTTTTTAAGTTTAGGGCGTTATATCCACGTGACCGCGCGCAAACCCAGGTAGAAGGATCAACTATGAGCGAATTTTCCCAGACGGTCCCCGAATTGGTGGCATGGGCGCGCAAGAATGACTTTTCACTTGCGTTGCCGGTAGAACGTCTGGCCTTTTTGCTGGCTATCGCCACCTTAAACGGTGAGCGCATGGACGGTGAAATGAGTGAAGGTGAACTGATCGATGCATTTCGTCATGTCAGTAAAGCCTTTGAGCAAACCCACGAAACCGTGCAGGTGCGTGCCAACAACGCCATCAATGACATGGTGCGTCAGCGCCTGCTCAATCGCTTTACCAGCGAGTTAACTGAAGGCCATGCGATTTATCGTCTGACGCCGCTGGCCATCGGCATTACCGATTATTACATTCGCCAGCGCGAGTTTTCCACGCTGCGCCTGTCAATGCAGTTGTCGATTGTGGCACAGGAGCTGAAACGCGCTGCTGATGCCGCTGAAGAAGACGGTGATGAATTCCACTGGCATCGCAATGTCTTTGCCCCGCTGAAATATTCCGTGGCAGAAATCTTCGACAGCATCGACATGACACAACGTCTGATGGATGAGCAACAACAAACGGTCAAAACCGATATTGCTGACCTGCTCAACAAAGACTGGCGTGCAGCGATTTCAAGCTGTGAACTCCTGTTGTCAGAAACCTCCGGCACACTGCGTGAACTGCAGGATACGCTAGAAGCGGCAGGTGACAAATTGCAGGCCAATCTGTTGCGCATTCAGGACGCCACGTTGAGCAGCCCGGATTTGGGCTTTGTCGATAAGCTGGTGTTTGACCTGCAAAATAAGCTGGACCGCATCATCAGTTGGGGTCAGCAGGCCATCGACTTGTGGATTGGCTACGACCGCCATGTGCATAAATTTATCCGTACCGCCATCGACATGGACAAGAACCGCGTCTTTGCGCAACGTTTACGCCTGTCGGTGCAGAATTACTTCGACCAGCCTTGGGCATTGACCTACGCGAATGCCGACCGTCTTTACGATATGCGCGATGAAGAGATGACGCTGCGTAATGATGAGGTGATGGGTGAACTGCCGCCGGAGATGGAGTACGAAGAGTTTAACGAGATTCGTGAGCAGCTCGCCGCGATGATCGAAGAAGCATTGCAGATTTATAAGCTGGAGCAAAAGCCGCTCCATCTCGCTACGGTGATGCGCGATTACCTGGCGCAATACCCACGTGCGCGTCACTTTGATTTGGCGCGTATCGTCATCGATCAGGCCGTACGCCTCGGCGTCGCCGAAGCTGATTTAGCCGGTCTGCCGGCAGAATGGCAGACTATTAATGATTACGGAGCCAAGGTGCAGGCACATGTCATCGACAAATATTGAACAAGTGATGCCAGTTAAACTGGCGTTGGCACTGGCAAACCCGATTTTCCCTGCGCTCGATAGCCAGTTACGCGCGGGACGCCACATTGGTATTGAAGAGCTGGATAATCACGCTTTTCTGATGGATTACCAGGAGTACCTGGAAGAGTTTTATGCTCGCTACAACGTTGAGCTGATGCGAGCGCCGGAAGGATTCTTCTATCTGCGTCCGCGTTCGACCACGCTGATTCCGCGCTCGGTACTGTCTGAGCTGGATATGATGGTGGGTAAAATCCTGTGTTATCTCTACCTCAGCCCAGAGCGTCTGGCCAATGAGGGGATTTTCACCCAACAGGAGTTGTATGACGAACTGCTGTCACTGGCGGATGAGAGCAAGCTGCTCAAGCTGGTGAACCAGCGTTCGACAGGCTCTGATGGATCGCGCCAAGCTGCAGGAAAAATGCGTGCTTCACTGAGCCGCCTGCGCCGTTTAGGCATGGTGTGGTTTATGGGCAACGACAGCAGCAAGTTCCGCATCATGGAGTCGGTGTTCCGCTTCGGTGCGGATGTGCGCAGCGGTGATGATGCGCGTGAAGCACAGCTGCGTCTGATCCGCGATGGCGAAGCCATGACGCTGGAGAACAAAGCCGCGGCCAACGAGAGTGATGATGCAGATAACGAAAATGACGTTGAAAGCGATGCGAATGATAACGCGGAGGATGAACAGGAATGATTGAACGCGGTAAGTTTCGTTCGCTAACGCTGATCAACTGGAACGGCTTCTTTGCGCGTACTTTTGATCTCGATGAGCTGGTGACCACGCTCTCCGGCGGTAACGGTGCGGGTAAATCGACCACCATGGCGGCTTTCGTCACGGCACTGATCCCCGATCTCACCTTGCTGCATTTCCGTAACACCACCGAAGCGGGGGCCACCTCTGGTTCACGTGATAAAGGTCTGCACGGAAAACTGCGCGCCGGCGTCTGTTATGCGGTGTTGGATGTGGTCAACTCACGTCATCAGCGCGTTGTGGTGGGTGTCCGTCTGCAGCAGGTAGCCGGTCGCGATAAGAAGGTGGATATCAAGCCTTTCAGTATCCACGGCCTGCCGACCGATTCGTTGCCGACGGATATGTTGACCGAGATTCTTAATAGCCGTCAGGCGCGTGTATTGCCGCTGGCGGAAGTCAAAGAACGTGTTGAAGCGCAGGAAGGCGTGCAGTTCCGTCAGTACAACTCTGTCACTGACTATCATGCCGTGCTGTTTGAGCTGGGTGTCGTGCCGCGTCGTCTGCGTACCGCCAGTGACCGCAGTAAGTTCTATCGCCTGATTGAAGCTTCACTGTACGGCGGTATCTCCAGCGCCATCACCCGTTCACTGCGTGATTATCTGTTGCCGGAAAACGGCGGCGTGCGTAAAGCCTTCCAGGATATGGAAGCGGCGCTGCGTGAAAACCGCATGACGCTGGAAGCCATTCGCGTTACGCAATCCGATCGCGACCTGTTTAAGCATCTGATTTCTGAAGCCACCAGCTATGTGTCGGCGGATTATATGCGTCACGCCAATGAGCGTCGCATCCACCTCGATGGGGCGCTGCAACTGCGCAATGAGCTGTTTACCAGCCGTAACCAGTTGGCATCAGAACAGTATCGCCATATTGAGATGGCGCGTGAGTTGTCCGAGCACAACGGTGCAGAAAACGATCTGGAAACCGATTATCAGGGCGCGAGTGATCACCTGAATCTGGTGCAGACGGCCATGCGTCAGCAGGAGAAGATCGAACGCTATGATGCCGATCTCGAAGAGCTGACTTACCGTCTCGAAGAACAGAACGAAGTGGTCGCCGAAGCGCGTGAAGTGCAGGAAGAGAATGAAGCGCGATCTGAAGCAGCTGAAATTGAAGTTGATGAACTGAAAAGCCAACTGGCCGATTTCCAGCAGGCACTTGATGTGCAGCAAACGCGGGCAATTCAGTATCAGCAAGCGTTGCAGGCGCTGGAAAAAGCGCGTGCGCAATGCCAGTTACCGGATCTGACCATCGATAACGCGGCCGAATGGCAGGAAACCTTCCAGGCGCGTGAAGAAGAAGCCACCGAGCATCTGCTGCGTCTGGAACAAAAACTGAGTGTGGCCGAAGCGGCACACAGCCAGTTTGACCAAGCGTTAGCACTGGTCACCAGCATTGCCGGTGAAGTCAGTCGTCAGGAAGCATGGCAGGTAGGACGTGATTTGCTGCGCGATGCGACCAACCAGCGCCATCATGCCGATCAGCTCTCCTCGCTGCGCCTGCGTCTGAATGAGCTGGAAACCCGCCTGCGTGAACAGCACGAGGCCGAGCGTCTGCTAGCCGATTTCTGCAAACGTCAGGGGCAACAGTACGATGCCGATGCGCTGGAAGGGCTGCAACGTGAGCTGGAAGCACAGATTGAACAGCTGAATGAAAGCGTGGCTGATGCCGGTGAACGCCGCATGCTGATGCGTCAGGAGCTGGAACAACTGCGCGAACGTATCACAGCGCTTACGGCGCGTGCACCACACTGGCTGGCGGCGCAGGAAATCCTGACGCAACTGAGCGAGCAGACCGGGCAAGAACTGACCAATAGCCAGCAGATCACCGAGTTCATGCAACTACTGCTGGAACGTGAGCGTGAGACCACCGTTGAACGTGACAATGTGGCGGCACGGAAACGTGAAGTTGAACAGCAGATTGAACGCCTGAGTCAACCCGGTGGTGCCGAGGATGCGCGACTGACGCAACTGGCTGAGCGCTTTGGCGGCGTGTTGCTGTCAGAAATCTATGATGATGTCACGCTGGATGACGCACCGTACTTCTCTGCGTTGTATGGTCCATCTCGCCACGCGATTGTGGTGCCAGACCTGTCACTGGTCCGCGATCTGCTTGATGGCCTCGACGATTGCCCAGAAGACCTCTACCTGATTGAAGGGGATCCGCAGTCATTTGATGACAGCGTATTCAGTGTCGATGAGCTGGAAAGTGCCGTGGTGGTGAAAGTGGCCGAGCGTCAGTGGCGCTACTCCCGTTTCCCGAAAGTGCCGCTATTTGGTCGCGCTGCGCGTGAAAATCAGCTGGAGCTACTCGGCAACGAGCGTGAGCAGTTGGCTGAACGTTTCGCCACCTTGTCATTTGATGTGCAGAAAACTCAGCGTTTACACCAATCCTTCAGCCGTTTTATCGGCAGTCACTTAGCGGTGGCCTTTGATGAGGATCCCGAAGCCCTTATCCGTCAGCTGAACAGCCGTCGTGGTGAGCTGGAGCGTGCGCTGGCACAGCATGAAAATGACAACCAGCAGCAGCGCGCGCAATTCGAGCAGGCGAAAGAGGGCGTTAGCCAGCTTAACCGCTTGCTGCCGCGCGTTAACCTGCTGTTGGATGATTCGCTAGGCGATCGCTGCGAAGAGATTCGCGAGCGCGTCGAAGAAGCACAGGAAGCGGCGCGTTTCCTGCATCAACACAGTAACAAACTCACTAAGCTGGAGCCGCTGGTGGCGGTGTTGCAGAGCGATCCTCAGCAGCACGATCAGCTGGAACGCGATTACCAACAAGCACAGCAGCAGCAGCGTGATGCACGTCAGCAAGCCTTTGCTCTGACGGAAGTGGTGCAGCGTCGCGCTCACTTCAGCTATGAAGATTCAGCTGGCATGTTGACCGGCAACAGCGATCTCAACGAGAAGCTGCGCCAGCGTCTGGAGCAGGCAGAAGGTGAGCGTAGTCGCGCTCGCGAACGTCTGCGTGAGCATCAGGCTCAGCTGACGCAATACTCACAAGTGCTAGCCTCGTTGAAAAGCTCCTATGACGCCAAGCGCGACATGCTCAAGGAATTGCAGCAGGAGATGCAGGATATTGGCGTCCATGCTGATGCCAGCGCCGAAGAGCGCGCTCGCGCCCGACGCGACGAACTCTATACCGCATTAAGTCATAACCGTGCTCGTCGTAATCAGCTGGAGAAACAGCTGACGTTCTGCGAAGCCGAGATGGACAGCCTGCAGAAGAAACTGCGTAAGCTGGAGCGCGATTATCATCAGATTCGTGAGCAGGTCGTCAGCGCTAAAGCGGGCTGGTGTACAGTGCTGCGTCTGGTGAAAGAGAACGGCATGGAGCGTCGACTGCATCGCCGTGAAATGGCCTATCTGGGCGGTGATGAGTTGCGTTCAATGTCGGATAAGGCATTGGGTGCGCTGCGTCTGGCGGTGGCGGATAACGAACACCTGCGCGATGTGTTACGCATGTCGGAAGACCCCAAACGCCCTGAACGTAAGGTGCAGTTCTTTATCGCGGTGTATCAGCATCTGCGTGAGCGTATTCGTCAGGACATCATCCGTACCGATGATCCTGTCGAAGCCATCGAACAGATGGAAATCGAGCTGAATCGTCTGACGGAAGAGCTGACCGCGCGTGAGCAGACGCTGGCAATCAGTTCACGCAGTGCCGCGAATATCATTCGCAAAACCATTCAGCGCGAGCAGAACCGTATTCGTCAGCTTAACCAAGGCCTGCAGGCAGTGAGCTTTGGCCAGGTGCGCAGTGTGCGTCTCAACGTTAACGTCCGTGAAGCGCACTCCACGCTGCTGGATACGTTGTCAGAAGAGCATGAGGCGCACCAGGATCTGTTCACCAGTAATCGCCTGACCTTCTCTGAAGCACTGGCAAAATTGTATCAGCGTCTCAACCCGCAAATCGATATGGGCCAGCGTACGCCGCAAACCATTGGTGAAGAGCTGCTCGACTACCGCAACTATCTGGAGATGGAAGTGGAAGTGAACCGTGGTTCTGACGGTTGGTTGCGCGCAGAAAGTGGTGCGCTGTCGACCGGTGAGGCGATCGGTACCGGTATGTCAATTCTGGTCATGGTGGTACAGAGCTGGGAAGAGGAGTCACGACGTTTGCGCGGCAAAGATATTTCACCGTGCCGTCTGCTGTTCCTTGATGAAGCGGCGCGTCTGGATGCCCGTTCCATCGCCACCTTGTTTGAACTGTGCGAGCGTCTGGAGATGCAGTTGGTGATTGCCGCGCCGGAGAACATCAGCCCAGAAAAAGGCACAACTTACAAGCTGGTACGTAAAGTGTTCAACAACACTGAACACGTTCACGTGGTGGGCCTGCGTGGTTTCTCGGCTGACCCAGCCCCAGTGAAGCCGGAAAACAGCGATATTGATTTAGAAACAGAAAATACCTAGCGCCGAATCTGGTTAAAAAACAGCGCACCGTTTAATCTGTAAGCGGCATTTGCACACTGAGGCAGATGCCGTTTTTTATTTTATACTCAATAATAAGAGTAAGGCTGTACATGGCGATAACAGGGCGCTGTGTCTTAGGTGAGAAGGGGGCAGGGATGTTGCTGAACAAAAGAAGCAGAGTCAGTCGTGCTGTATTAGCACTCAGTGTTGCATGGGTATTATCGCCGTTGGCTGTCAGTCATGCTGCGATTATCGCCGCATTGCCCGGTACGTCACATAGCATCATGTCAGTGGCAGCTAGCCAGCATCAGATACAGCAGGCATTTAGCCCCAGCGAACAACCTTTCTATCTGCCCGGTCTGGCCGGGATTTACGCCTCACGCAATATGGCGCCACTGTGGCAGGACCACGAGGCAGTACAGGCTTTTCAGCAGCAGCTGGCGGAAGTGGCGCTTTCAGGTGTGCAACCGCAGTTTACGCGTTGGGTGGAACGGCTCACTAACCCCGAGATCAAGGGCTTGGCGCGTGATATTGTCCTGAGCGATGCGATGTTGGGATATCTGCAGTTTGTTGCCAATGTACCAACGCAGGGTGAAACCTGGCTCTACAGTAACGTACCCTACAAACTCACCATGCCTTCACTCGCCGCCATTAATCAATGGCAGAATGCGGCGAATGGGGGAGGTAGTCGTGCGTTTGTCGTCTCTCTGGCACCGCAGCATCCGCAATATGCACCGATGCACAGTGCGCTTAAAGCATTGCTGACCGATAATCGTCCATGGCCACAGCTGCGTGATAGCGGAACGCTGCGCCCCGGCCAAATCAGTAACGATGTGCCTGCACTGCGTGAGATTTTGCAGCGCACCGGCATGTTGACGGATGCCACGCACAGTAGCACACCGACCCCAGCCGATGATGCCGTGCCAACCGCGCCGGTGCCGGTCAGCCAGAGCAATCAGCCGATTGCGGTGAGCCCATCGGCCGCCAGCGTTAATGATTTGTCTGCGCAGGCACCTGTCGCGACCGGCAACGTCGTGGCGAGTGCGACGCCTGCTGGCGACAATGTGTATGACGCCGCGCTGGTGGAAGGGGTAAAACGCTTTCAGCACTGGCAAGGCTTAGCGGATGATGGTGCTATAGGCCCTCGTACGCGCGAGTGGCTCAACGTCTCGCCGCAAATGCGGGCTTCTTTGCTGGCGTTAAATATTCAGCGCCTACGCCTGCTGCCGGATGATATGCACAACGGCATCATGGTGAACATCCCCAACTATTCACTCACTTATTACAACAACGGCGCCACGATTCTGTCATCGCGGGTGATCGTGGGTCGTCCCGATCGCAAAACCCCGCTGATGCGCAGTGCGTTAAATAATGTGGTGCTCAATCCACCGTGGAATGTGCCCACCACGTTGGTGCGTCAGGACATTGTGCCAAAAGTGAAACAGGACCCCAGCTATCTCTATAAACATGGATACACCCTGTTATCGGGATGGAGTGCGGATGCAGAAGTGGTCGATCCGTCAATGATTGACTGGCATATGGTTTCCGCAGCAAGTTTCCCTTATCGCATTCGTCAGGCGCCAGGGGCAATGAACTCTCTGGGTCGCTATAAATTTAACATGCCTAGCTCGGATGCCATCTACCTGCATGATACGCCCAACCATGGCTTGTTCCAGCGTGACATCCGTGCGTTGAGTTCTGGCTGCGTAAGGGTAAATAAAGCCTCGGAACTGGCTGATTTGCTGTTGCAGGATGTGGGCTGGAACGACAGTCGCATTTCCGACACGTTAAAGCAGGGCGACACGCGCTACGTGCCGATTCGCCATCGCATCCCGGTTAATCTTTATTATTTAACCGCGTGGGTCGCGGCGGATGGTCAGCCTCAGTATCGTACAGATATTTACAATTATGATAACACTGCGCGCTCTGGTAGCCAGGTGCTGAACAAAGCCGGGAAGCTGCTGCTCTAGTGGTTGATTTCATTATTATCCCTCGCCATTGAAAACATCAGAACCCGTTGCGAAAAATTTGATTTCGCATTGGTTTTGGTGTGTCCCTGCCATATTCCGGGTTGACTGACTTCCAGGCTGCGGTTACTGTTCGGCCTTGTGTACTTTTTACACATTTTTTTATCGCTTTAGATTAGGTAACCCCGCTACATGGCTAATTTTGATTCCCAACGTCGTCGATTACTCCTGATTGGAGGCGCAGCGGCAGGTTTGTCACTGCTTCCTGGTTCAGCTCTGGCTTCGCTTTCCACGGCCCGCCCCCGAGTATTGACGCTTAATAACCTTCACACCGGTGAAACCCTTAAAACGGAGTTTTTTAACGGTAAGAGTTATGACAAGGATGAGTTAGTCCGGTTAAACCACTTCTTCCGTGATTATCGTGCCAATCAAGTTAAACACATTGATCCGCATCTGTTTGACCAGCTTTATCGTTTACAGATGGTGTTAAACACTCGTAAACCGGTGCAGCTGATTTCGGGCTACCGTACGCTGGCAACGAATAATATGTTGCGTGAATCGGGACCTGGCGTGGCAAAACACAGTTATCACACCAAGGGACAGGCGATGGACTTCCACATTGAGGGGATTTCATTGAGCAATGTTCGCAAAGCGGCGTTATCAATGCGCGCGGGTGGTGTAGGATATTACCCGCGCAGCAACTTCGTACACATTGATACCGGGCCTGCAAGGCACTGGTCCTGATACCGGCAGCGCTGCGTGTGTCGGTCATGGAGCGCTATGAATTATCAAATTATTCCGGTTACGGCTTTTTCTCAGAACTGCTCGGTTATTTGGGATGAAGATACCCAGCAGGCAGCGTTGGTTGATCCCGGCGGTGATGCCGAGACGATTATCGCCACTCTGGCGGAGAAGGGGCTAACCCCGTCGCAAATCCTGCTGACGCATGGGCATCTTGACCATGTGGGTGCCGCCGCTGAACTGGCGTCACACTATCAGGTTCCCATCGTTGGGCCGCATAAATTGGATGCGTTTTGGCTGGATAATCTGCCTACACAAAGCCGTATGTTTGGTTTGCCTGAGTGCGCGCCGCTGACGCCAGATCGCTGGTTGGAAGAGGGGGAAACGGTGCAGGTCGGCAATGTCACGCTGGAAGTCCTGCTTTGCCCTGGCCACACGCCCGGTCACATTGTTTTCTTTGACCGTATCGGTCGTCTGTTGATATCGGGTGATGTGATTTTCAATGGTGGTGTCGGACGTACCGATTTCCCGCAGGGCAGCCACAGCGATTTAATCAATGCGATTAATACCAAGCTGTTACCGCTGGGTGATGATGTGACCTTTGTACCTGGCCATGGCCCTGTTTCGACGCTGGGCCGCGAGCGGATCAGTAATCCTTTCCTGCAATAAAAAATGGGCCGTTATGGCCCATTTTTCATGCTGCTCATTCAGAAATTACAGCACTGCGACAATCGCTTCACACAGCGCAGACATATTGTCTGGCGTCATGCCGGCAACGTTGACGCGTCCGGAATTGACCGCATAGACGCCAAACTCTTCACGCAGGCGCACCACCTGATCTTTGGTCAGGCCGCTGAATGAGAACATGCCATTTTGCTTGATGATAAAGCTGAAGTCCTGGTTTGCCCCTTTCTCTGCCAGCGTGTTTACAAACAGCTGGCGCATACGCTGAATACGCTGGCGCATGTCGCTCAGCTCCTGCACCCAGATGGTACGCAGCGCATCATTGCCGAGAATGGTGGCTACCACAGCCGCACCGTGCGAAGGTGGATTCGAGTAGTTAGCACGAATGCTGTACTTCACCTGGCTGAATGCCGTTTTAGCCACCTCGTTGCTGGCCGCGACCAGCGTCAGCGCACCGACACGTTCGTTATACAGGCCAAAGTTTTTAGAGTAGGAGCTGGCAACCAGAAACTCCTGATGGGATGCCGCGAAGATACGCAGACCTTCAGCGTCTTCATCTAAGCCACGAGCAAAGCCCTGATAGGCAAAGTCGAACAGCGGCAACCAGCCTTTCTCCTGTGACAGCTTCGCCAGCTGCTGCCATTGATCGGCAGAAGGGTCAACGCCCGTTGGGTTATGGCAGCAACCGTGGAACAGCACCACATCACCCGCTTTGGCTTCCTGCAGAGAGGCGACCATGCCAGCAAAGTCGAGGCTGTGATTGGCAGCATCGTAATACTGGTAATCACACACTTCTAAGCCTGCGGCATTGAACACATTCTTATGGTTTGGCCAGCTTGGATTGCTCACCCAGACGCGTTTAACGCTGGTCTGGTTCGCCAGGAAATCTGCCGCCACGCGCAGAGCACCGGTACCGCCTGGCGTTTGTGCAGTGCATGCACGGCCAGAAGCGATCAGGTTACTCTCTTTGCCGAATAACAACTCCTGAGTGCAGCGGGCAAAATCAGCCAAACCATCAATGCTCAGGTAGTTCTTAGTGGTTTCATTTTCCAGCAGATACTGCTCAGCTTTTTTAACACTGGTAAGCACCGGTGTTTTACCGGTTTCATCTTTGTAGACACCAATGCCAAGGTTGATTTTATTCGGGCGGTCGTCGGCGCGAAACAGGTCAGCCAGTCCTAGAATAGGATCGGCGGGTGCGGCAGAGATCGATTCAAACATGAGTCAGTTCCGTTTGGGTGAACTTTAGCAAAATGAGCTATCAGGGTAGCGTCAGATGATACGCTTGCCAACCGCTGACATAAAAAAGAAATAAGTCGCATGTATAAAGTAGTGGCGCTAATTGAGAGGCTGATCACTGAAACGCAAAACGGAGCCCGAAGGCTCCGTTTTTAGGTATTACGCAATGCTAATCGGGTGATTAGAACTGGTAAACCAGACCTACTGCTACGATATCGTCGGTGTTCAGACCCAGCGCGTTGTCGTCTTTCAGCTGGTTGATACGGTAGTCGACATAGGTCGCCATGTTTTTGTTGAAGTAGTAGGTTGCGCCCACATCGAAGTATTTAACCAGGTCAACATCGCCGATACCGTCGACATCTTTGGCTTTAGACTGAACGTATGCCAGGGATGGACGCAGACCGAAGTCGAACTGGTACTGAGCTACAACTTCAAAACCTTGAGTTTTGTTAGCAAAACCAACCTGACCGTTGTCGATGCTGCCGGCGTTGCTGTTAGAGATGTAGGTAGAGTTGCGGGTTTCGTTGTACATGGCAGCCAGGTACACGTTGTTCGCATCATATTTCAGACCGGTTGCCCACTGCTGAGCTTTATCGCCTTTACCGTAGAACTGGCTGTTCTGGGTGTTGGTACGGTCGCTTGAACCGTAAGCACCAACGATACCTACACCGATTGGTGAGGTGTAAGACACTGAGGTGCCCCAGCCGTCGCCGTTAGAACGACGAGCGTCGGTGGTGCGGTCGTTTTTGCCCTGATACTGCAGAGCAAAGTTCAGGCCATCAACCAGACCGAAGAAGTTGGTGTTACGGTAGGTAGCCAGACCAGTAGAACGGCCAACCAGGAAGTTGTCAGAGTAACCGGTATCGCCACCGAACTCTGGCAGTACGTCGGTCCAGCCGATTGCGTCATACACTACGCCGTAGTTACGACCGTAGTCGAATGAACCTGCATCGCCGAATTTCAGACCAGCAAAGCCCAGACGGGTTTTGTTACCAGACTGCGCGTCGGTACCGCCTTCTGAGTTGTTCGCCTGAATGTTGTATTCCCACTGGCCGTAACCGGTCAGCTGGTCGTTAATCTGGGTTTCACCCTTGAAGCCGAAGCGAACATAAGTCTGGTCGCCATCGCTACCAGCATCATCAGAGAAGTAGTGCAGACCAACAGCTTTACCGTACAGATCCAGTTTGTTGCCGTCTTTGTTATAGATTTCTGCTGCGTTTGCTGCGCCGGCAGCTAACAGAGCAGGGATAACCACTGCAAGAATGTTGCGCTTCATCATTTTTTATTACCCTCATTGGAGTTATTTGGACATCTGCCACTGCCGTCAAGAAACCTTTACGGAACCTTGAAAGAAGTTTGATGTCTCCTGTGTCTGCACGCATCTTTCCATCACGGGGTTGCTATTTCTAGCCCGAAAATGATTCAAATCTCGCAATTACGTATCAAAAGGAAATTTTGTATTACAATTTGTAAAATATTGGGAACTTTGTGAGAGAACTCAAAATTTACAAAAATAAAAAAAGGCCGGCAGTGCCGACCTTGTTATATATATGAATTACTTATATTTAATCGCGAATTTTAGAAATTGGCGTTACGTGGAGTACGTGGGAAGGGGATAACATCCCTTACATTTTGTACGCCGGTGACATAGGCGATTAATCGTTCGAAACCTAATCCAAAGCCAGCATGTGGAACGGTGCCATAACGACGCAGGTCACGATACCACCAGTAATCTTCTTTATTCAGACCCATTTCTGCCAGACGTGCATCCAACACATCCAGGCGCTCTTCACGCTGTGAACCACCAATGATTTCACCAATACCTGGCGCCAAGACATCCATCGCCGCCACGGTTTTACCATCTTCGTTCATACGCATGTAGAAGGCTTTGATATCTTTCGGGTAGTTTTTCACTACAACCGGTGCCTGGAAATGTTTCTCTGCGAGGTAACGTTCATGCTCGGAAGAGAGATCCACGCCCCATGAAACCGGGTTTTCAAACGTCTGGCCACTCTTCAACAGAATGTCGACGGCGTCTGTGTAGTCTACTTGTGCGAAATCGGTAGTCACAAAACGTTCTAAGCGAGCAATCGCATCTTTGTCTACGCGCTCCGCAAAGAATGCCATGTCATCCGCACGCTCTTCCAACACGGCTTTGAACACATATTTCAGCATGGCTTCTGCCAGCGCGGCGGCGTCGTCCAGGTTGGCGAAGGCAACTTCCGGCTCCAGCATCCAGAATTCCGCTAAGTGACGGCTGGTGTTGGAGTTTTCTGCACGGAAGGTTGGGCCAAAAGTATAGACTTTTGACAGCGCACAGGCATAAGTCTCGGCGTTTAACTGACCAGAAACCGTCAGGAAAGCCTCTTTGCCAAAGAAGTCTTTGTCGTAATCGACTTTGCCCTGTGGATCGCGCGGCAGGTTTTCCATGTCCAGCGTAGAAACACGGAACATCTCGCCCGCACCTTCCGTATCTGAAGCGGTGATCAGCGGGGTAGAAACCCAGAAATAGCCGTTCTCATGGAAGAAGCGATGCAACGCCTGCGCCAGCGTGTGGCGTGTACGGGCTACCGCACCGACAAGGTTAGTGCGTGGGCGCAGGTGTGCCACTTCACGCAGATATTCAATGCTGTGGCGCTTCGCTGCCATCGGGTAGGTGTCCGGGTCGTCCACCCAGCCAGTGACTTCCACTTTGGTCGCCTGCAGTTCGAATGCCTGGCCTTCACCAGGGGACTCAACCACTTTACCGGTGACGATCACAGAACAGCCCGTGGTCAGACGCAGCACTTCATCCTGATAATTATTCAGAGAATTATTGACGACGGCCTGAACGGGATTAAAGCAGGAACCGTCATAAACGGCGATAAAGGAAAGACCGGCTTTGGAATCTCTTCGGGTACGCACCCAACCACGTACGGTGACTTCACTGTCAACCGCGACACGGCCGTGCAGTACATCCGCTACAGGCACTACGCTCATAAATATCTCTCTATATATAGAAGTGGATAAAAGCCCAAATTAGGGTTTTGCTATGTTACTTGCGAGCCAACAGGAAACAAGCAATTTTGCCGGGAGCGGGGGAGATTTGTTGCAAGAGAGCAGGGTGCGAGCACCCTGCATCATCAATTAGCTGGCTCTTTTCACCAGTGGAAGGTCGAAAGCTTTGCGCAGGGCACGGACGAAGGCTTTATCTTGGCAGATGGTTTTACCCGGACTGTCAGAGAGTTTCGCCACCGGTTTGCCATTGCAGCTCACCAGTTTAATCACAATATTGAGTGGCGTAACGCCAGGGATATCGCAGGTGAGGCGTGTGCCAATGCCAAACACCACATTGGCGCGCTGGCCAAAGTGACGATAGAGCGCCAAGGCTTTATCCAGATTGAGGTTGTCTGAGAATACGAGCGTCTTACTTCGCGGATCAATATCCAGACGCTGGTAGTGCGCAATCGCCTTTTCACCCCATTCCACCGGATCACCCGAATCATGGCGTAAACCCTGATAACGGTTGGCAAAGCCCGGACCGAAATCACGCAGGAATGCATCCATGGTGATGCAGTCTGTCAACGCAATACCGAGTTGGTCATCGTACTCATCCAGCCATGATTGCAAAGCAGCCCGCTGGCTGTTTGCCAATACCGGACTGATCTGCTGATGCGCCTGGAACCACTCATGGGCTTGTGTTCCCACGGGGTTCAGCTGTAAGCGGCGAGCCAGATCGTAATTACTGGTTCCGACCAACCACGGGAACTCAGTTTTAAGCGTACTCACAATCGCTTCCTGCACCGCTTTGGAGTAGCGGCGACGGGTGCCGAAATCCATGAGTTGGAAGCGCGACATATCAAGGTCGCCCACCTGTTGACGGAAATCCACCAGCTTGTGCTGCAAGTGCGCGACGGCCTGCTCAACACCCATCTGTGGTGTGCGATGACGATGCACCACTTCACTGATCAGCGCGAGCAGCGGCACTTCCCATAGAATCACTTCACGCCATGGACCACTGATCTGAATCGTCAGACGGCCATTATCATTGCGGACATGGACCTGGGAAGGCTCAAAACGGAATTGACGCAGCCAGTTGAGGTAGTCGGTTTCAAAGAAAGGTAAGCCGCTAAGGTAGTTATATTCGTCGTCGCTCAGGGCGAGGGAGGGCAGCATATCGATTTGCGCGCGAATCTCATCGGCATACTGACCGAGTAATTCATCGCCGCGACAGCGAAATTCTGCCGTAACCGGGACATCGTAATAACGATGATAAACGGCCTGCTGCATATGAAGCTTATACGCATCGGTATCAAGCAGCGTGGTCAAAATCGGGGAAGCGTGTCCAGTCATGGTGCGTTTCAGCATCCTCTTCCGCGGAGCAGAGCCCGGTGTCAACAAAGTCATAAAGACGCAGGAGTATAAAACAGTAATGACCGGGATCACACCATAATTGCGGGTGGCAGGTCGAGTGTCATTTGTGCCATTGTTAATGAATTGTAGCCTTTTCAGCAAAGGCACGCATTGTGCGTGGCAACGAAGGCGCAACCCGCTTAGACTTTGACGGGTAGACATTTCAACGATGCGAGAAGGACTTATGACGCAACAGCCGCAAATTAAATATCGCCACGACTATCGTGCGCCCGATTACACCATCACTGATATTGACCTGACTTTTGACCTCGATGCGGCTTCCACGCGCGTGACCGCCGTCAGTCAGGTAAAGCGTCTCGGTGCTGCGGATACCGAACTGCGTCTTGATGGCGAAGATCTCACGCTGATCTCGCTGGCAGTGGATGGCAATCCTTGGTCACACTATCGTGAAGAAGAAGGTGCATTGGTGTTAAGCCAGCTGCCGGAAAACTTCACGTTAACCCTGATAAACGACATCCATCCAGACAAAAACACCGCGTTGGAAGGGCTCTACAAGTCGGGTGATGCGCTCTGTACCCAGTGTGAGGCTGAAGGTTTCCGCCATATTACCTGGTATCTTGACCGCCCAGATGTGCTGGCACGTTTTACCACCACCATTATTGCGGATGCCGCGAAATATCCGTTCTTGCTGTCAAACGGCAACAAACTGGAGAGCGGTCGTCATGAGGATGGTCGTCACTGGGTGAAGTGGCAGGATCCGTTCCCGAAACCTTGCTACCTGTTTGCTTTGGTGGCCGGTGACTTTGATGTGCTGCGTGATAGCTTTACCACGCGTTCAGGCCGTGATGTGGCGCTGGAGATCTTTGTCGATCGTGGCAATCTCGATCGCGCCGACTGGGCGATGACCTCATTGAAAGCCAGCATGAAGTGGGATGAAGAGCGCTTCAATCTGGAATATGACCTCGATATCTTCATGATCGTCGCGGTGGATTTCTTCAATATGGGCGCGATGGAGAATAAAGGCCTCAACGTCTTTAACTCCAAATATGTGCTGGCGAAAGCCGAAACCGCAACCGATAAAGATTACCTCGGCATCGAGGCTGTGATTGGGCATGAATATTTTCATAACTGGACCGGCAACCGCGTCACCTGTCGTGACTGGTTCCAACTCAGCCTGAAAGAGGGTTTAACGGTATTCCGTGACCAGGAGTTCAGTTCTGATCTCGGCTCACGTGCGGTGAACCGCATCGACAACGTACGTGTGATGCGCGGCGCGCAGTTTGCCGAAGATGCCAGCCCAATGGCGCATCCGATCCGTCCCGATCAAGTCATCGAGATGAACAACTTCTATACCTTGACCGTTTACGAGAAAGGCTCAGAAGTGATTCGCATGATGCATACCTTACTGGGTGAACAGAATTTCCAGAAAGGCATGCAGCTCTACTTTGAGCGCCACGATGGTAGTGCCGCGACCTGCGACGATTTTGTGCAAGCGATGGAAGATGCGTCTAACGTCGATCTGTCGCAGTTCCGTCGCTGGTACAGCCAAGCGGGTACACCGGTGCTGACGGTGCGTGATGACTACAATCCAGAGCTGGAACAGTACACATTGCATGTCACGCAGCACACGCCAGCAACGGCCGAGCAGAAAGAAAAGTTACCGCTGCACATCCCGCTGGATATCGAACTGTACGATAACGAAGGTAAGGTGATCCCGCTGCAGCACAATGGTCATCCGGTGCATCACGTGCTGAATGTCACGGAAGAGTTCCAGACCTTTATTTTCGATAACGTCCACTTCCAGCCAGTGCCGTCACTGCTGCGCGAATTTTCTGCGCCAGTGAAGCTCGATTATAAATGGAGCGATGCGCAGCTGACATTCTTGATGCGCCACGCGCGCAATGATTTCTCCCGCTGGGATGCCGCACAAAGCCTGCTGGCCACCTACATTCGCCTGAATGTGGCACGCCACCAGCAGGGACAGCCATTGTCACTGCCGCTTCATGTCGCTGACGCTTTCCGTGCCGTGCTGCTGGATCAACAGGGCGATCCGGCCTTGATGGCGCTGATCCTCTCGCTGCCTTCTGAGAACGAAATCGCTGAACTGTTTGACGTGATCGATCCTCTTGCTATCTCCGCAGTGCGAACCGCGCTGGTGCACGCGCTGGCGACGGAGCTCAGTGATGAGTTTTACGCGGTGTATCTGGCCAATCAAAGCCAGGAGTACAAAGTTGAACATGCGGAAATTGGTCGACGCGCACTGAAGAACGTCTGCTTGAGCTATCTGGCATTTGCAGATGCGGAGCAGGCGGATAAATTGGTGCAGGCGCAGTACCATAATGCCAACAATATGACGGATGCGCTGGCGGCGCTCTCGGCGGCGGTGGCTGCACAGTTGCCTTGCCGTGAAGCCTTACTTGCGGCTTATGATGAGAAGTGGCATCAGGATGGTCTGGTGATGGATAAATGGTTTGTATTGCAGGCGACCAGCCCAAGGGATGATGCGCTGAGTAATGTGCGTAAATTGCTCAATCACCGCTCATTCACCATGGGCAACCCGAACCGTATCCGCTCTCTAATTGGTGCTTTTGCCTCCGGTAATCCAGCCGCGTTTCATGCTAAAGATGGCAGTGGTTATCAGTTCTTGGTTGAGATGCTGACCGACCTCAACACGCGTAATCCGCAAGTTGCTGCGCGCATGATTGAGCCGCTGATTCGCTTGAAGCGTTATGATGCCGGTCGTCAGGCGCTGATGCGTCAGGCGCTGGAAACCTTGAAAGGGTTGGATAAGCTGTCAGGCGATCTGTATGAGAAGATCAGTAAAGCCTTGAGTGCGTAGATAAAAATCGTGCAATAAATTGCGCCGCTACAGCGTTACACCTGCCTGTAGCGGCGCGATTTATCGCGTGCCCGCATCAAAGTTTGCACTTCTTTGCAGCGGCTCGATTTATCGCGCTTTTACATTAACGCTGCTGGGCGAATTTCAGCGGTTGGTCAGAGGTGTTGCGCTTCATCACACGATCCAATACTTCGGCTTCAAGCTCGGCCAAACGCGCCGAACCACGGCGGCGAGGTCGTGCCAAATCCACCGTTAAATCCAAGCCAATTTTTCCTTCTTCGATGAGCAACACGCGATCGGCAATGGCGACGGCTTCGCTAACATCATGCGTGACCAGCAGCACGGTGAAGTTATGCTGCTGCCACAAAAACTCGATCAGTCCCTGCATTTCAATACGGGTCAGGGCATCCAACGCCCCAAGTGGTTCATCCAGCAACAATAAGCCGGGACGGTGGATCAGCGCGCGGGCTAAGGCCACACGCTGTTTTTGCCCACCAGACAAGGCGGCAGGCCACTCATTGGCGCGATCGGCCAAGCCGACGGCTTCAAGTGCTTCCAGCGCGGCGTTACGCCACTCGCGACCTTTCAAACCCAGCCCGACATTATCAATCACTTTCTTCCATGGCAGCAGACGAGCATCCTGAAACATCAAACGCGTGTCTTCGCGTGCTTCAGCCAGCGGTGCAGTGCCTGCCAGTAGCTCACCACGGGTAGTGGATTCCAGACCGGCGAGCAGGCGCAGCAAGGTGCTTTTACCGCAGCCGCTGCGGCCGACAACCGCCACAAATTGTCCCGCAGGGATATGCAGATCGATGTTATTGAGGATCGTGCGGTCGCCATAACGTTTGCTGACGCCGTTGACACCGACTGGCGTACCGCTGTTCAGACGTGATGGACTCAAAGTTGCGTTGCTCATGCGGTCTCCTTCAATTGGTACGCTGGATGCCAGCGCAGCCATACGCGCTCCAGCAGTTGGGCGGCAACATCGGCCAGCTTGCCGAGTAGCGCATAGAGAATGATGGCAACCACCACCACATCGGTTTGCAGGAATTCACGGGCATTCATGGCCAGATAACCAATGCCTGAGTTAGCGGAGATGGTCTCAGCAACAATCAGCGTCAGCCACATTAAACCAAGGGCAAAACGCACACCCACCATGATGGATGGCAGCGCTCCCGGCAGGATCACTTGAATAAACAGACTCCAACCAGAGAGACCATAGCTGCGTGCCATCTCAACCAACCCTCGGTCGATATTGCGGATACCGTGGTAGGTGTTGAGGTAAATAGGGAACAGTGTGCCGAGTGCCACCAAGAAAATTTTTGCTGATTCGTCGATGCCAAACCACAAGATGACCAGCGGAATCAGGGCCAGATGCGGCACGTTACGCAGCATCTGCACTGAGGTATCCAGCAAGCGTTCACCGATCCGTGAGGTGCCGGTAATCAAACCGAGAATCAGGCCGATCGACCCACCAATAGCGAAACCGATGGCGGCACGCCAGCTGCTGATCGCCAGGTTCTGCCACAGTTCACCGCTAACCGTCAGTTTCCAGAAGGTGATGACGATATTTTCGGGCGAAGGCAGAATGCGCGTCGAGAGCCAGCCAATTTGTGAAGCCAACTGCCAGACGGCAACCAGCAGCACGGGCAACACCCAAGGGAGAAGCGCATTACCCAGCTGTTTTTGTATCTTAGCCATCTTGAACCCCTTAACTCTGTGACACTTTTTGCGGCGTGAAATCGTTAGCCACCGCTTCACCGTGGGCTTGCACCACACGCGGTTTTGGCACTTCTGGTATGGCTAAATCGAGGTGCGGGAAGAGCAGTTCACCGACGCGGTAAGCCTCTTCAAGATGCGGATAACCCGAAAGGATAAAGGTTTCGATACCGAGATCCTGATACTCCTGCATACGTGCGGCGACAGTGGGGCCGTCACCGACCAGCGCAGTACCTGCACCGCCACGCACGAGTCCAACACCAGCCCAGAGATTAGGGCTGATCTCCAACTGGTCTCGACGGCCGCCATGCAGCGCGGCCATACGTTGTTGTCCCACTGAATCAGTACGGGCAAATGCCGCTTGTGCTTTGGCAATGGTGGCATCGTCGAGATGAGCAATCAGGCGATCTGCTGCTTGCCACGCTTCCGCATTGGTTTCACGCACAATCACATGCAAACGAATACCGAAACGGACTTTGCGTCCCTGGGCTGCGGCTTTCGTCCGCACTTGTTCGATCTTTTCTTTAACTAAGGCCGGCGGCTCACCCCAGGTGAGGTAGACATCGACTTGTTCTGCGGCGAGATCTTGTGCTGCATCCGATGAACCGCCAAACCACAATGGTGGACGCGGTTGCTGCACCGGTTTGAACATCAGGCGCGCGCCCCGTACTTTGACGTGCTTACCTTCATAGTCAACGGTTTCACCTTCAGAGACGCGACGCCACACGCGGGTGAACTCAGCGGACTCCTCATAACGCTCGCGGTGATCGAGGAACACGCCGTCGCCGGCCAGTTCTTCGGGGTCACCCCCCGTCACCAGGTTAAACAGTGCGCGACCATTTGACAGGCGATCCAGTGTGGCGGCCTGGCGTGCAGCCTGCGTGGGTGAAATCACCCCTGGACGCAGCGCCACCAGAAAACGTAAACGCTGAGTAACCGGAATCAGTGACGCAGCCACCAGCCATGCATCCTCGCAAGAGCGGCCCGTTGGGATCAGCACGCCGCCAAAACCGAGGCGATCGGCGGCCTGAGCAATTTGCTGCAGGTAACCGTGGTCAACCGGGCGTGAACCTTCAGCGGTGCCGAGGTAGTGCCCATCGCCGTGAGTGGGGAGAAACCAGAATACAGATACGCTCATGATTCAATTCCTTATGGCTGGGCAGATTGTGGATGCCAGATGCGGTCAGCGATATTCACTTTTACCGGCATCAAATGGTTGGCATAAAACAGATCGGCCGTTTGCTGTTGGGCCTGCGCGGTGTGGGCGCTGACCGGCGTAATCGTGGTCGGTGGACGGTGGTCAAGGTAACTGGCGATAACCGGCTTAGGTAAACCCATCGCTTGTGCCAGCAGATCGATACTCCGATCGCGTTGGCTAAGGGTTAGCGCATCGGCCTCGCTAAAGACCTGTAAAACCTCTTGTACAAACGGACCATGGGCCTCGGTGTAGGGGCGCGTGGCTAAATAGAACGATCCGGTCTGATTCAGTTTGCTGCCATCAGCCAACACCCGCACATTGCCTTGCAGCAGCGCGGCAGAGTAGTAAGGGTCCCAAATCGCCCAAGCATCCACATCACCCTGTTGGAATGCCGCACGCGCATCCGCTGGCGTCAGATAAGTGGGCTGAATGTCTTTAAAACTCAGCCCTGCTTGCTCCAGCGCGCGCAGCAACAAATTGTGCGAGCTGGAGCCTTTCTGGAAGGCGACTTTATGGCCTTTAAGATCGGCCACGCTATGAATCGGGCTGTCTTTCGGTACCAGAATCACTTCAGCCTTTGGCTTCGGTGGCTCCGCACCCACGTAAAGCAAATCAGCCCCAGCAGCCTGGGCAAAGAGCGGGGGAATATCGCCGGTGCTGCCCAAATCAATACTGTCGACGTTTAAGGCTTCTAACATCTGTGGCCCTGCCGGAAACTCGATCCACTTGATGTGGGTGTGCGGAAAGCGTTGCTCCAGCAGTTGATGCGACTTCGCTAACACCATGCTGACCGAACCCTTTTGATAGCCAATCCGCAACTCAGCAGGGGCATCTGCTGCCGTGGCGCTGATGGCAAACAGGGCGGCAAATGCCGGCAACAGTAAACTCGTAAACATCCTTTTCATTGTTCTTCCTTTATACCGCTTGGGCGAAGGGTGGGTGGCGACGATGCAGCGCGTGCCAGAAGGTATCCAGCGCATCATCAAGGCGCTCAGCGAGTTGCTGGTCTAACTCCGGCTGACGGTCGTAATGGAGGATTTGACCCTCGGTGGCAAATACGCCGTGTAGCACTTCTTGCGCTTTCAGCGCATTGAGCACGGGCTTGAGGGCGTAATCCACCGCCAGCAGATGTGAAGCACTTCCGCCGCTGGCGAGTGGTAGAACAACCTTATGCTCCAGTGCACGTTCTGGCAGCAGATCGAGCAAGGTTTTCAATGCACCGGCAAACGATGCCTTATAGATAGGGGTGGCGACAATCAGGCCATCCGCTAATAACAGGTCTGCTTTGAGTGCCGCCAACGCGGGAGAATCAAAGCGTGCATAAAGCAGATCTTCTGGCTGGAAGTTATGAATATTCCATGGAATGACTTCCACACCGCGTGCTTCAAGAGCGTGCTGGCACAGGCTCAGCAGCGCGGTAGAGCGTGAAGGGAAACGAGGGCTGCCCGCCAGCGTAATAACTCGCATGGTCACTCCTTATAACTGAAAGTTATTGATTATCTGTTATTGAGAACTGATGTGTTCAATACTGGCAGAGCAGGGGGATGGGCTTAAATGATTTATCTGGCAATCAAAAGGTGGAAAGTGCAAATAGGCGTTTTCACTCAGCACCGTGGCCATTGAGTTGGCATTCGCCGTTTACGAATAATCTTAAAAACAGCCATTGCCACCAGACTCATTGATTAACGGTAGCGAATCAATTTGCGGCTAATGATTATCACTGAAATTATATATCGAGCGTAAGGTAAGTGTAACCACGGTTACGTTTGGTAAAAAATAGGCTGATGGGTGGGGTAAAAATTAACTTGAGTGAATACTGTTATCAAGTTTCAAAAAAGATGAGATAAATCAGTGCTGAGAGCTTCATTGTTTAGCTACCGTTTAATGTTATTACTCTATGGAAATATTTCACCTAACTGTTTATTTTTCATGAATAAGCATTTGCTTACATTGGCGCACACATAAATATGTAACTTTCTCCCTTTCAGGTGCGACAAGGCTAAATAATATTAATGCGCTTTTAGGTTGATCGCAGGAAGAGGTTAGTAAGGGTAATGTGTAGAGAATGATTTAATTAACTTAATTATTTCTTGGTCCTGTGAAATAAAAAGTCCATCTGCTTAACTGATCCAGAATTAAAAAACTGGTCGTTTATATTGCGTTTAACTCTTTGGCGCAATGCTTTTACACAGGCACTTTTTCACTGTGGCACTTCATTTTCTTTCAACCGTATTCGGGGAACGTTTATGTCTAATATTCTGTTATCTGTGATTATTCCCACCTACAATGTAGAAAACTATATTATCGAATGTGTGGACGCGTTACTTAAACAAATAAGCGCACCCAATGAGATTATTATCGTTAATGATGGCTCGACAGATGGAACACTGGCATTAGCCAATCAGCATTATGGTCATTTGCCTCAGGTGAAAATTATCACCACGGTCAATGGCGGTGCAGGTCAAGCACGCGATACGGGGATTGAGGTAGCACAAGGCGAATTTCTTTTCTTTTGCGACCCGGATGACATTGTTGCTGATGGGTTTGTGCATGAACTGCAACAGGTTTTCTTATCGCATCCTGAAACGGAGCTATTTTGCTTTAACTCGCAGATGTTCGAAGAGGGTCAGCGACACGTCACACGCCCTAAAGTCCAACACAGCATTGCTGGCAAACAGGCGTCTCAACAGGTGTTATCAAGCCTGCTGTGCAACGGCAGCTATACTTCAGCCGCGTGGAGTTATGCGGTTAACAAAAACCTGGTTGAACAGCATCGGCTGCGTTTTCGTGACCGTGTACATGAGGATCATCAGTTCACTCTGGCGGCATATGTTTGCTCGCAGCATGCATGGGTGAGTAAGGAAATTTATTACCATCAGCGTGTACGTCACGGGTCGTTGACGAACAGCAGAAAAAGTGATGACTATTTCCTGCAACGCTATAACGCATTTATGCGTGCCTACGGCACATTGAAGGTTGCGTTAGGACGTTCACCATTGAGAAAAAAACTCGAGAAAGAGTATTTAATGCACTCTTTCCGCTTGATGATTTATCTCTCGCTATATAACGGTACCGCCGTGCCCGAGTATGTGGTTAACGCGATTCGTTTTTTAGGTGGGCAGTATGAGCCAGCAAATATCAAAGAGTGGCTGCTTATACATCGTCCGAAAATGTTTATCCGGTTACAGAATATAAAAGTGACCAAAGCGTTGAGAAATGCGGCTTAATTCCATTTTATTCCATATCGAATAAATAGCCATGAGGATGACGTTTGAACTTAAAGTGTAAGCGTTGCATTAATTGGTGTTAAAAATGTTACAGATGATGTGCATTTCATCTTAATGTCATCCTGTTTCCCATCGATGCAAAGAAGGGAGGCTATTTGTTTTCTCTCAGGGGCGGGTGTCTTTTTTTTAGGGTGGAGTTATGACCGGATTCTCATTTTAGCACCAACGATAAAATTAAGAATAAGTCTGGTAGGCAGTCATCATGTTCTGTGTCAGGCTCTATTTTTCAGTTAAATGTCCCAGACACATCGATAATTATGTCAATTAAACGTAACGCTATTGCCAACTATGTGGGCCAGATTTACCTGACGCTCTCGGGTATCCTGGTTGTACCGCTTTATATTCATCATTTGGGGATGGAAGCGTATGGTTTAGTCGGATTCTTTTCGATTTTATTAACCTGGTTGCAGCTGTTAGATGCGGGTGTCTCGACCACGCTAATGCGTGAAGCCGCGCGTTATCGTGCCAACCAATCTGAGTTTATCTGGTTTCCCTCATTATTTGCCGCACTGTCCAAATTCTTCCTGACTTCCACGGTGATATTGGTGGCCATCGGCTGGCTGGCAACACCCTGGATTGCGCATCACTGGCTGGACGCACAGCATCTGCCTTCCTCTGATGTGGTCACTGCCGTGGCGATCATGGTGATTACTGCCGCCATTCGCTGGCGCACCAGCCCTTACCGTAGCGTGATCGTGGGTTTCGAACATCAGGTATGGCTGAATGGCGTCAATCTGGTGATCGTCACATTACGCACCTTTGGGGCGGTAGTGGTGATTCAGTTGTTTGCTAATCCGGTGCTGAGCTTCTTTATCTGGCAGTTACTGGTCTCAATCGCCGAAGCCGTGTGCCTTATTTACAAATGCTTCCAGCTGGTGCCAGCGTCTGCGCGCAAACAGAAGCATGAGAATTTAAAAGAAGTATTAAAGCCGTTCATTCGCTTTGCACTCAGTGCAGCCTATGCGAGTGCGGTGTGGACATTTATTTCTCAGATCGATCGCCTGGTGCTGTCGAAAACCTTGCCGTTGAGTGAGTACGGTTCCTTTACGGTGGTGGCGACAGCAGCCACCGGCATCATCTTACTCAGTAGCCCGATTATGCAGGCCATCGTGCCACGCATGACCGGGATGAAAACGAAGAAAGAGGGCGATTCGCAGTCGCTGGTGCTTTATCGCTACACCACTCAGGCGGTAGCGATCTTCATGGCGCCACTCAGCATCACCATTGCTTGTTTTGCTGCCCCCCTGTTGTGGGCGTGGACACAAAATCAGCAAGTGGTGAATGAGATGTCTTTTGTACTGAGTTTGTATGCGTTGGGCAGTGGCGTGCAGGCTATCTGCGGTTTGCTTTATCACCTGCAGTACGTCAACGGCAACCTCAAGCTACACGTGAAAGGCTTCTCATGTTTTGCCGTTATCCTGGTCCCCCTCAACATCTTTGCTGCACTTCACTTTGGTGCGCTCGGCACTGGCTGGCTGTGGCTGGCTCAAAACGTGTTCTACCTGTTGGGTTGGGCATGGCTGGTACATCGCCGTTTCGCTCCGGGTATTCATTTCACCTGGTTAACCCGAGACGTGCTGCTGGTGTGGGTGGTGGCCGGTATCATCGCCTGGCTCTGCACATTATTGCCGATTAGCTGGGATCAAAATCGCTGGTTAAATCTGTTGTGGCTTGGTCTGATTGGCATGGTGAATCTGGCGATATGCTGTCTGCTGCACAGTCTGGTGCTCAAGCGCCTGCAACTGCCGTTCAACAAGGGCTTTAGCGTTGAGGAGAGAGAATGAACGGCCAGAGTCAGAAAGCGGCTGCTGCGACCATTACGGTGATCATCCCAAATTGGAATTGTGCGCCGTGGCTTGAGGAAGCGATAGATTCGCTGGTGGGGCAATCTTCCCCCCCTGAGCAAATTATTGTGATTGATGATGGCTCGACGGATAACAGTATTGCACTGCTACAAGCAATGGCTGCTCGCTATCCTCAAATCGATCTGTTGCAGGCTGAACGTGGCGGTGTCAGCGCCGCCCGAACGCGTGGACTGGAGATCGCTACCGGAGATTTCATCTATTTTATGGATGCGGATGATTTCGTCGGTAAAACGCTGTTTGCCGATTTCCGCCGTGCCAAGGCACAGCATCCGGAAATGGATCTGTTTTGCTTTGGCGCAAAAATGTTTACGGATTCGCCCGTTGCCCAGCGTCAGTATCAACTGTTTCACCAGCGCAACATCCATGGCGCATTTCCGGGCGGGAGTACCACGCTACGTAATATGATCACCCAGCAATCTGCGCACCGCGTGTTGTGGAGCAGCATTGTTTCCCGCCATCTCATTGAGCGCGTGGGCGTGCAGTTCCTGCCGATTCAAAACCATGAAGATGCGCCTTATATGTTTGCCCTTTATATGCAAGCAAAGGAAGTGGTGCTCACAGGCGAAAGCTATTACTACAAACGTTTTATGGTGACATCGCTGTCGCAACGTAAAGCGACGTTTGCCTGGGTGGAGAATTACTTTATTGCCCGCGGCAACAGCGAAGGTTTTATGCAAAAGTGGGGAATGCCTGCCGATGAATGGCTGCTGGATCGCTTTTACGAGCCGGTGATGTATGGTTGTTTGATTGAGATGCGCAAAAACAACATTGACGTCCCGAAGGAGTGGCATGTCACCATCGACCAGCTGATCCGTAAAGTCACGGGGGAGAGCAAGCGCATGAAACTTCAATGGTATTATCCTACGCTTTACAACGGCTTGAAGGCGAGCCGCAGCCTGTTAGCGCGCTATACTGCTAAGCGCTGATTTTGATCAACGTCCGATCACCTGATTAAATTTACTTTTGCGCCAGAGGCCTTTACCATTCTGGCGCACAAAATTTCGTGCACCCGACTTCCCTTGCTTCCGCTATTCAGGAGAGTGCATGTTATATCCTATCGTCCGGCCAGCACTGTTTAAGCTCGATCCAGAGCGTGCGCACGAACTCACCTTTCAACAATTGCGTTTCATCAGCGGTACACCGTTGGAGGGATTGATTCGTCAGTCGCTGCCATCGCGTCCTGTGAACTGCATGGGATTAACTTTTCCTAATGCGCTAGGGCTGGCTGCGGGGCTTGATAAGAATGCGGAGTGCATTGATGCCTTTGGTTCGATGGGCTTTGGCTTCGTTGAAGTGGGAACGGTGACGCCACGTCCACAGCCGGGTAATGACAAGCCAAGGATGTTCCGCTTGGTGGAAGCGGAAGGGATTATCAATCGCATGGGCTTTAATAACCACGGCGTTGACCACTTAGTGGAGAACGTTAAAAAAGCGCGTTTTAAAGGTATCTTGGGTATCAATATTGGTAAAAATAAAGATACGCCAGTGGAGCAGGGCAAAGACGATTATCTCATCTGCATGGAAAAGGTGTATGCCCATGCCGGTTATATTGCCATCAATATTTCATCACCCAACACGCCAGGATTACGCACGCTGCAATATGGCGAAGCGCTGGACGATCTGTTATCCGCCATCAAATTAAAACAAAAAGAGCTGCAAGAACGGCATCTTAAATATGTTCCAGTGGCGGTGAAGATCGCGCCGGATCTTTCTGAAGAAGAATTGATCCAGGTTGCCGACAGCTTAGTGCGTCATGAAATTGATGGTGTGATTGCTACGAATACTACCCTCGATCGCGCTCTGGTGGCTGGGCTTAAATATGCAGATGAAATGGGGGGATTAAGTGGCCGCCCGGTGCAGTCGCGCAGTACTGAAGTGATCCGCCGTTTGTCATTAGAGCTGCAAGGACGCCTGCCTATTATTGGTGTCGGTGGTATTGATTCACTGGTTTCTGCGCGAGAGAAAATCGCCGCAGGCGCAACCTTGGTGCAGATATACTCCGGTTTTATTTATAAAGGGCCGGGTTTAATTAAAGATATCGTGACCCACCTCTAAGACATTTCTCACTTTCCAGCGCCGGGGGGTTTATTTATCCCTTCGGCTCGTTTATATTTTGTTCTGCTGATGTTTTTTTCAGCTTTTCCTTAGCGCATTATTTTTTAAATTAAGCGTTCAGAGCCCTAAATAATTCGCTTTGCAGGAAGGCGGCAAGTGAGTGAATCCCTAGAGCTTACTTATGTAAGTCGTTGGGATAAAAACACGTCACATAGCCAGCGCAATTGAGAAGTGAAGTTGAACGGGGTTAGCGCAGCGATAACTACAGGGCATATCATGAAGTTTAAACCTGATGATAACTGGCGTTGGTATTTTGACGCAGAGCATGACCGCATGATGCTGGATTTGGCTGATGGAATGCTATTTCGCTCGCGCTATTCACGTAAAATGCTGACGCCGGATGCCTTTAATGAAAGCGGCTTTTGCGTGGATGATGCCGCACTCTATTTTACTTTCGAAGAGCGTTGCCGTCAGAGCGGATTAAAAGGCGACCAACGTGCCGAATTAGTGTTGAATGCCTTAGTCGCCAGCCGTTTTCTTAAACCCCTCATGCCAAAAAGCTGGCATTTCACCTCTCACGCGCACAGCTGGCAACCCACAGCGGGCGATATGGTCGCGGTGACACTGGCTGACAGTGGTGAGCAGGCGCAACTGTTAGTGGTGGAAAGCGGTGAAAATGCAGCGTTATGTCTGCTGGCGCAAAATGCGCTTTCCGTGGCGGGCAAAGGCATGCAGCTGGGTGATGCAATCAAGATCATGAACGATCGTTTGCGCCCACACCAGCTGGAGCAAGCTGCCCATCTGGCGCGCGCGGTTTAACCGTTTACGCCAGTTCGATATCGCCTGCAGGAATACAGCTACAGCTCAGAATGGTGCCATCCTCACGCACTGCGCTTTTCTTGAGTGCTTTCACCTCGCCACTGACCAAGGTTATTTTGCAACTGCCGCAGATCCCAGCACGACATGAGTAGGGAATGCGAAAGCCCTGCATCTCCAGCTGTTCCAGCAACACTTGCTGATTGTCACCGGTAAATTCCCGGCCCTGATAGCCAATCACCACTTCAGCTTGCTGGCTGATGGTGGGTTTCAATGTTTCAACCACCATCCCTGGGCCATAAGCACGCGGCATCTGGCGTTCAACCACGCTCACTCGGTCGCCTACGCGAATGACACCGCTGTTCAGCGCAATAAGATTCAAGCCAAAATCGATATCCCCGCTGCCATCCTGGCCACTGCGGAAGCGTTGAAGCGTGGCGAGGGGTTCACCTTCTGAGTGCTTACGTCCACTTTCTGTTCCCACGGTCGTAAAGACGCAGCGGCTACAGGGTTTCGGCATTTCGAAGGTGATATCGCCAATTTTTACCCGCTTCCAGCTATCTTCATCCCAGGCGTCTGCACCGCTAACCACCAGATTAGGACGGAATTGCTCAACGCGAATACTGGCTGGGCAGCGCTGTTGCAGATCCTGCAATGACGCCATATTCACCAGCAAGAAGGGGAAGCCATCGGCAAAACTCAGAGGCACATCGTCAAAGCGCTTCACACGCCGTGTCGGTGTTATACCGGTCCAGCGCAGTTGTACCGGGCGGGGAAAGAAATGGCTCAGCCAATGGTTGATTTCGTCTGGGGCAATATATGACGTGAAATGGTTGCCCCAGACTTCAGTCGGTGATGGCTGCGAGGTGAAGTCGCTAAAGCGCACCAGCGCCTGAGTGCCATCCGGCGCATTAAGAAACAGGCCGTCAGGTAGCAATGCCGGGGTAAAACGCACCATCTCTGGATATTGTCGCGCGGTGATAAAAGTGCCGTCCAGTTCGGTCACCATAAAGATACGATCAAAGCCTAATCCGCTCTCCAGCACCTGTGCATGAGACAGTTGCAAGCCACGCATGGATTTGATCGGGTGAATATAAAGACGGGACAGGGTGATCATCGCACCTCCAGACTGACAAAAAGAAGCTAACTTTATGACATAGGACGCTGATTCGCTATAATGCGCAACAATTTTAGCAAGAGTAAAAAGTGACGATATGAATTCTCTGTTTGCCAGTACGGCGCGTGGGCTCGAAGAGCTGTTAAAAACTGAGCTGGACGCGCTGGGTGCGCAGGATTTGCAGGTGGTGCAGGGCGGCGTCCACTTCCGAGCCGACGACCGTGTGATGTACCAAAGCCTGCTGTGGAGCCGACTGGCTTCGCGTATTTTGCTGCCGCTGGGAGAATTTGGCGTCTGGAGCGATCTCGATCTGTATGTGGGTGCGCAGAGCATTCCCTGGACCGAGATGTTCGACAGCAATACCAGCTTTGCGATTCACTTTAGCGGGACCAATGAAGTGATCCGTAACAGCCAATTCGGTGCATTGCGTATTAAGGATGCGATTGTTGACAGCTTCACGCGCCAGAATCTGGAGCGTCCAAGCGTGGATCGTGAACAGCCGGGCATCCGTATTAACGCATGGCTGAATAAAGATCGCGTTAGCATCGCACTGGATCTGAGCGGTGATTCGCTGCACCAGCGTGGTTACCGTCAACAAACCGGTCAGGCGCCACTGAAAGAAACGCTGGCGGCAGCGATTGTGATGCGTTCTGGCTGGCAAAGCGGTACTCCGTTAATCGATCCGATGTGCGGCTCTGGTACTTTATTGCTGGAAGCGGCATTGATCGCCACCGATCGCGCGCCGGGCCTGCTGCGTACCCATTGGGGCTTCAACCGCTGGAAAAATCATAACCATGCGGCCTGGCAAGAAGTGCTGGGTGAGGCGAAAGAACGTGCCCGTGTGGGGACTGCGGCCGCAACCTCGCGTTTCTTCGGTTACGACAATGACAGCCGCGTGCTGGAATCCGCGCGTGCCAATGCGCGTCGTGCAGGGGTGTTCGAACTGTTCTCCTTTGCCCAGCAGGATGTGATTAAGCTGAAGAATCCGTTGGCGGGTCAAGAGATCACGGGCACTGTGCTGAGTAACCCGCCTTATGGCGAACGCTTGGAAAGCGAACCGGCGTTGATTGCGTTGCACAGCCTGTTGGGACGCATCATGAAGCAGCAGTTCGGCGGCTGGAATCTTTCGCTGTTCAGTGCTTCACCGGAACTGCTGAGCTGCCTGCAACTGCGCGCCGACCGCCAGTTCAAAGCGAAAAACGGTCCGCTGGAGTGTGTGCAGAAAAATTATCAGCTGGCGGCTAACAGCGGAGAAGGCAGCGCACAAATCGCTGAAGATTTTGCTAACCGTCTGCGTAAAAACCTGAAGAAGCTGGAGAAGTGGGCGAAGCAGTCCAATATTGAATGCTATCGACTGTATGATGCCGACTTGCCAGAATACAACGTCGCGGTAGACCGTTACGGCGACTGGGTGGTGATTCAGGAGTATGCTCCACCCAAAACCGTGGATGCCAACAAAGCGCGTCAGCGTCTGTTCGATGTGATCAGCGCCACCTTGAGCGTGCTGGAGATCCCGGCCAATCGCCTGGTGATGAAAACCCGCGAACGCCAGAAAGGCAAAAATCAGTATCAGAAACTGAGTGAAAAGGGCGACTTCTTCGAAGTTCAGGAGTTTGACGCGCGCCTGCTGGTGAATCTCACGGATTATCTGGATACTGGCCTGTTCCTCGACCACCGTCTGGCGCGCCAGATGCTGGGTAAAATGAGCGCTGGCAAAGACTTCCTCAACCTGTTTGCCTACACCGGTACAGCCAGTGTGCATGCGGGTCTGGGGGGCGCGAAAACACGACCACCGTGGACATGTCTCGCACTTATCTGGAATGGGCCGAGCGCAACCTGCGTCTTAACGGTCTGACCGGTCGCCAGCATCGACTGATGCACGCCGATTGCCTGAGCTGGCTGCGTGACAGTGACGAACAGTTTGATTTGATCTTCATCGATCCACCGACGTTCTCGAACTCCAAACGTATGGAAGACGATTTTGACGTGCAGCGTGACCACATGATGCTGATGCAGAATCTGAAACGCCTGTTGCGTCGCGGTGGCACCATTATGTTCTCGAATAACAAGCGCGGCTTCAAAATGGACCTCGACGGCTTAGCCGGTCTGGGTCTGCAAGCGCAGGAAATTACCCAAAAAACGTTGTCGCAAGATTTCGCACGCAACCGTCAAATTCACAACTGCTGGCTGGTTAGCCACGCCGGTAAGGAATAAGTTTTATGTCACTGATCAGTATCCATGGCGCTTACCTCTCATTCAGCGATGCGCCGCTGTTGGATAACACCGAACTGCACATCGAAGAAGGCGAACGCGTCTGTCTGGTGGGGCGTAACGGTGCCGGTAAATCCACATTAATGAAAATCATCAACGGCGAGCAACCGCTGGATGATGGCCGCATTATTTACGAACAAGATTTGGTGGTGGCACGTCTGCAACAGGATCCACCTCGCAACATTACCGGTTCAGTCTACGATTTCGTGGCTGAAGGTGTGGCAGAGCAGGCGGAGCATCTGAAAGCCTACCATGCGATTTCCCATCTGGTGATGGAAGATCCGAGCGAGAAAAACCTCAACGAGATGGGCCGTCTGCAGACCATTTTAGACCATCAGAATTTGTGGCAGCTGGACAGCCGCATCAATGACGTATTGCAGCAGATTGGTCTGGAAGCTGATACCGAGCTTTCCTCACTCTCCGGCGGCTGGCTGCGTAAAGCCGCGCTGGGTCGTGCACTGGTGAGCAATCCACGCGTATTGATGCTCGATGAACCGACTAACCACCTCGATATTGAAACCATCGACTGGCTGGAAACCTTCCTCAAGACCTTTACCGGCAGCATCGTGTTTATCTCGCATGACCGTTCGTTCATCCGCAACATGGCGACGCGTATTGTTGATCTTGACCGCGGTAAGCTGGTTTCCTGGCCAGGCAACTACGATCTTTATCTCACCGGTAAAGAAGAAGCGTTGCGCGTGGAAGAGATGCAGAACGCCGAGTTTGACCGCAAATTAGCGCAGGAAGAAGTGTGGATCCGCCAGGGCATCAAAGCGCGCCGTACGCGTAATGAAGGCCGTGTGCGTGCGCTGAAAGCCTTACGTAACGAACGTTCTGAACGTCGTGAAGTGATGGGCAAAGCCAACATGCAGGTCGGTGAAGCGGCTCGCTCAGGCAAGATTGTGTTTGAGATGGAAAACGTCAACTACAGTGTGGATGGCAAAACACTGGTGCGTGATTTCTCCACGCAGGTGCAGCGTGGCGATAAGATCGCTCTGATTGGCCCGAACGGCTGCGGTAAAACCACCTTGCTGCGCCTGATGCTTGATGAGTTAAAAGCCGACAGCGGCCGTGTGCACTGCGGGACTAAGCTCGAAATCGCTTACTTCGATCAGCACCGTGCCGAGCTGGATCCCGATCGTACCGTGATGGATAACCTCGCGGAAGGTAAGCAAGAAGTGATGGTGAACGGCAAGCCGCGCCATGTACTGGGCTATCTGCAGGACTTCCTGTTCCATCCGAAGCGAGCGATGACGCCAGTGCGTGCGCTGTCCGGTGGTGAGCGTAACCGCCTGCTGTTAGCACGTCTGTTCCTGAAACCGAGCAACCTGTTGATTCTCGATGAACCGACCAACGACCTCGACGTGGAAACGTTGGAGCTGTTGGAAGAGCTGGTGGATGGTTATCAGGGCACCGTGATGCTGGTGAGCCACGATCGTCAATTCGTCGATAATACCGTCACCGAATGCTGGATCTTTGAAGGCAATGGTGAGATCGGTGCCTTTGTTGGCGGCTATCACGATGCGCAATTGCAGCGTAGCGCCTACAAGCAAACCAAATCCGCCACGGCGAAAACATCATCCGCTGCACCAAAAGCTACAGATAAAAGTAATGAGCCAAAACGTAGCGCGAACAAACTAAGCTATAACCTGACACGTGAACTGGAACAGTTGCCGCAGAAACTGGAGCAACTGGAGACACGTATCGGTGAGCTACAGGCAAAAATGAGCCATCCGGACTTTTTCAGCCAGCCGCACGACAAAACTCAGCCCGTTTTAGATGCGTTAGCGCAAACCGAAAAAGAGCTGGAAGTGGCGTTTGAACGCTGGGAAGAGTTAGAAGCGTTGAAAAACGGCGCGTAACACAGAGGAAGTCAGTATGTGTGCAACGGATCAGGCGCATCAGTGGATTCTCTGTCCACAGTGTGATTTAACCGTAAAGCTGCCTGCCGTGCCGGTGGGCAGCCGCGCGCGCTGTCCGCGTTGTCATACCACGCTGACCGCTAACTGGCATGAGCCGCGTAAGCGTCCCACCGGGTACGCTTTCGCGGCGCTGTTTATGTTGGTGCTGGCGAATCTTTTTCCTTTTATCAACATGCATGTTGCTGGGCTGAGCAGTCAGATTTCACTGCTCGAAATCCCTGAAGTGATGGATCGTGAAGATTATCGCAGTCTGGCAACGCTGTTCCTGCTCTTTGTGCAGGGGATTCCTGCGTTCTGCATGTTGAGCATTATTCTGCTGGTGAATCGGGTACGCATGCCGCACAGCCTACGTCTTGGCTTAGCGCGTATTCTTTTCCATTTACGTAGCTGGGGTATGGCCGAGATCTTTATGGCCGGTGTGCTGGTAAGTTTTGTCAAACTTATGGCCTATGGTGAAATTGGGCTTGGCATTAGTTTTTGGCCATGGTGCCTGTTTTGTCTCTTGCAGTTGCGTGCCTTCCAGTGTGTTGATCGACGCTGGATGTGGCAATCCATCGATCCACTTCCTCCTTTGCCCATGGTCCCCACTGCTGGGGTCAGCGGGCTGAAGCAAGGATTACGCAGCTGCCCGTGTTGTACCGCGATATTGCCCGCCGCGCAGGTCGAGTGTCCCCGTTGTGGTGTTAACGCACAGCCGCGTCGTAAGCACAGCTTGCAATGGACGCTGGCCCTGCTGATCACCTCGGTAATGCTCTATATCCCTTCTAATATTATGCCCATCATGGTGACTGAAACGCTTGGCTCCCAGTATCCCTCGAACATCATGGCGGGGGTGGTTTTACTGTGGAGCGATGGTTCATGGCCGGTGGCTCTGGTGATTTTTATCGCCAGTATCATGGTGCCTACGCTTAAAATGCTGGCGATTGCCTGGCTATGCTGGCATGCCAGCGGCCGTGGTCAGCGTGATGATGAGAAAATGCACCTTGTTTATGAAGTGGTGGAATTTGTTGGCCGCTGGTCAATGATTGATGTGTTTGTGATCGCCGTACTCTCTGCGCTGGTGCGCATGGGACGGTTGATGAGTGTTTATCCTGCGCCAGGCGCGCTGCTGTTCGCCATGGTGGTCATTCTCACCATGTTTGCAGCTATGACCTTTGATCCGCGCCTGATTTGGGATCGACTACGGGAAACTGAACGTAAGGAGCCGCGTCTTGACGGACAACCATCACGGGACTGCTGAAGTCGACCAGATTAAACGCTGGTCGCCGGTCTGGATTGTACCCATCGTCACGCTACTAATTGGTGGCTGGATTCTGTTTTATCATTTTAGCCATCAGGGCCCGGAAGTGACGTTGATCACTGAGAGCGCTGAAGGTATTGAGGCTGGAAAGACCACCATTAAAAGCCGCAGCGTCAATGTCGGCGTGGTGGAGAGCGCAGTGCTAACTGACGATCTGCATCATGTTGAGATCAAGGCTCGCCTGAATTCGGGTATGGAAAAGCTGCTGCATGGCGACAGCGTGTTTTGGGTGGTGAAGCCTCAGATTGGTCGTGAAGGTATCACCGGTCTCGGCACGTTGCTGTCAGGGGCTTATATTGAGCTGCAGCCTGGCACTAAGGGCGATCAGCCTGAGCGCTATTCACTGCTGGATGCGCCGCCACTGGCACCACCCGATGCCAAGGGTATTCGTGTGACCCTCGACAGTAAAAAAGCGGGGCAATTGAACGCAGGCGATCCGGTGTTATTCCGCGGCTATCGTGTGGGGACGGTGGAAACCAGTACCTTCGATACTGACAAGCGCATGATGACGTATCAGCTGTTTATCGCGGCACCTTATGATCGTCTGGTGACCACTAATGTGCGTTTCTGGAAGGATAGTGGTATCGCCGTGGATATGTCGGCCTCAGGGATGCGTGTGGAAATGGGCTCATTGACGACCCTGTTTAGCGGCGGCGTGAGTTTTGACGTGCCAGACGGTGCTGAGCTGGGGCAAATCGCTGAGAACAAAGCGGAATACCATCTGTTTGACGATCAACGCAGCATTCAGGACTCGTTGTATACCACTCATACCGACTTCCTGCTGTTCTTCACCGATTCCATTCGTGGTCTGCAGGTGGGCGCACCGGTTGAGTTCCGGGGTATTCGTCTGGGAACCGTTTCACAGGTGCCATACACGATTCCAGGTGTGAATCAGGCACTGAATACTGATTATCGGGTACCCGTATTGATTCGCATCGAGCCTGATCGCTTTATCAATCGACTGGGTGGCGATTTCAATCTTGAGCAGCATCTGCAGGATGGCAAAAAACGCGGCCTGCGCGCGACGCTGAAAACCGGCAATCTGCTCTCCGGGGCACTCTATGTTGATCTTGATTTTTACGACAATGCGACAGTTTATAAGGGGCCAAACGAAGTCGCCGGTCTGGAAGTGATCCCAACTGTCAGCGGGGGCTTGAGCCAAATTCAACAGAAACTGACGGCGGCGCTGGATAAGATCAACGGACTGCCATTGAACCCGATGATCACCGAAGCGACAGGTACCTTGAAAGAGAGCCAGCGTACAATGCAACAGTTGCAGAAAACGTTGGATAACCTCAATCACATCACTGCGAGCCCAGCGATGAAAACGCTGCCAGCAGATATGCAGCAAACCTTGCGTGAATTGAATCGCAGCATGAAAGGTCTGCAACCGGGATCGCCTGCCTATAACAAGCTGGTGGGTGACATGCAGCGGCTTGATCAGGTGCTACGTGAGTTGCAGCCAGTGCTGAAAACGCTCAATACCAAGAGCAACGCGTTGGTGTTTGAAGCCAAACCGGGTCAGGATCCCCAGCCAAAGAGGGCGAAACAGTGAGAAAAGGGCTGATTATGGCTGCACTGCTGCTGTTGGCAGGCTGCAGCAGTACGATTGAAAGCACCTATTACCAACTGCCTGCGGGCAGTAATATGGCGCGTGTGGAAAGCACAGCTAACGGCAACCAGCCAATGATTTGGGTCGAACAGGTTACCGTACCTGACTTTATGGCGGGTAACGGTTTGGTGTACCAAACCAGCGACGTGAAATACGTGATTGCGGCTAATAATCTTTGGGCCAGCCCATTAGATCAACAACTGCAGCAAACGCTGGTGACCAACCTAAGCAAAGCCTTGCCAGGCCGCCTCGTTGCCAGCACGCCGCTAGGAGACACTCACGATACGCTGTCAGTGAATGTCACCGGTTTCCAAGGGCGCTACGATGGTCAGGTCGTGGTGAGCGGTGAGTGGCTATTACAACATCAAGGCCGCCTAATCAAACATGGCTTTAATCTGACGCTTCCGCAAACTGAAGATGGCTACGATGCTTTGGTGCGCACTCTTGCTATCGGCTGGCAGCAAACGGCGCAACAAATCGCAAATAGTGTCATTTCGCTAAATTAAGATTTGTTCGATGCTTATGCTAAGTCCTTGATTTGCTGTTGTGTGATCGCAGTCAAATCAGGGGCTTTTTTTATTGATGAATCAGCCAGATATACATGCAGTTGACAATTTTATATGTCTATTTAACGTCAAAATGATGACATTGGCGTGAATTTTGCGCATTGACCTTTCTTCTGCTTGGGGTTAGAACATTACTGTGGTTGAACATTATATCGCCACTCTTTCTTTCCACCCAGATTCCACCAGACCTAAAATGAGGGAAACGAGGCATGAAGAGACAGAAGAGAGACCGCCTGGAACGAGCACATTCACGAGGCTATCAAGCCGGTATTACGGGCCGCTCAAAAGAGATATGCCCTTATCAAATGATCGATGCGCGGTCTTACTGGTTGGGAGGTTGGCGTCAAGCCATGGAGGACAGGTCGGCGGTGGCCTAGCACTGTCGAATGTCTATCAATAAGGAAGAAACCTCCGCTGCGTGCGGAGGTTTTCGTTTGGAAGGATTAGAAAGCGGAAGTGTCTTTAAACAGACCTACTTTCAAATCGGTCGCGGAGTAGATCAGGTTACCGTCGACAAATACTTCACCATCAGCCACGCCCATCACCAGTTTACGGTTGATGACGCGCTTGAAGTGGATTTTATAAGTCACTTTCTTCGCGGTTGGCAGAACCTGACCGGTAAATTTCACTTCGCCCACACCCAGTGCACGGCCTTTGCCTTCTGCGCCCAGCCAGCCGAGGTAGAATCCTACCAGCTGCCACATGGCATCAAGACCCAGGCAACCAGGCATCACGGGATCGCCTTTAAAGTGGCAAGCGAAGAACCACAGGTCAGGGCTGATATCCAGTTCGGCTTCTACAAAACCTTTGTCAAATTTACCGCCGTCTTCGGTCATCATGACCACGCGGTCCATCATCAACATGTTATCAGAGGGAAGCGGCGGTCCATTTTCGCCAAACAGTTCGCCGCGACCTGAGGCAACCAGGTCTTCTTTGCTATAGGATTCGCGTTTATCTACCATGTTCTCAATATGCCTTCTTTTAGTGAAGCCCGAATATTAGCGAACAGTTGTACGCTGGGCAAATCAATCAGCTGTGGTTAAACCAGTTAAGCCAACGTAATGGCCAAGGACGATGACGTATTTCCTGTTGATTAAACTGTGCAATGCGCTCTTGGATAGTATTGAGCAGCGACTCACCGTTCTCACTCTGCCAAGCAACATTGGTCAATAACGGGAGGGCTTCATCGACACTCTCAACCGCCCAGATATGGAACTGCTCTTGCTGCACGGCATCTACCACGGCCTGGCTAAGACTCAAATGGCGAATGTTGCTGGCCGGCAAAATCACACCTTGTTTACCTGTCAATTCACGTGACTGGCAAATATGGAAGAAGCCCTCGATTTTTTCATTCAAGCCGCCGACAGGTTGCACATTACCGAACTGGTCTACTGAACCGGTAACGGCAATCTGCTGATTGAGCGGTTGATTAGCCAGTGCGCTGATTAATGCACACAACTCGGCCAGTGAGGCGCTATCGCCATCGACTTCAGAATAGGATTGTTCAAACACCAATGAGGCTGAGAAGGGCAGTTGCTGCTCAAGTTCCAGCTCAGCAATCAGATAGGCCTGCATAATCATCATGCCTTTCGCATGAATATTGCCGCCCAGTTCCGCTTTACGCTCCACGTCGGTAAATTCGCCATCACCCGGATGGACGACGCAGGTGATACGTGACGGCTCGCCCCATGGACGCGGGTGCCCAGGGAATTCCACTACAGACAGACCATTAATCTGTCCCACCACTTCACCCTCTGTTTCAATCATGATCTGATTAAGCAGGATTTCGTCACGCATGCGGTCGGCAAGGTAGCTCTCACGCCACTCGCGTGCTTCCAGCGCTTCTTTTAACGCTTCAGCATTGATGGCGTCACCGTGGAGTGCTGTTTCTTGCAGCTGGCGGCGCAACCAGCGTGGACAGAGGGGCAAGGTTTCCTGATCACCGGTGAAACGAACGGCCTCTGTCATCAATAATGGCCAGAAATCGGCTTCAGGCTGGTCCAGACCGGCTTGCTCCGCTTGCGTCAGCGTCCACTGGCACCAGAAGGTCATGTCCTCTTCATCGGTGATCTGCAAGTTTTCTTCAAACTCGCTGTACAGTGCCATTTCATGCACTTCGGCATCCAGTTCCTGGAAGCTGGCTAAAGCATCACGATCGCCACAGAGCACCAGACGAAGCTGCAGTGGCAAAGAAGGAATGGCCACAGGTAACGGCTGGCGTTCATCCTGCGAATACCAGTCAAAGCGACCTTGTTCGATGGATTTACGCAGACGCAGCCACAGCAGTGGTTGAGCCAGTAAGGTGTTGACGGCGAGGATCAAGGTGCCGCCATTGGCTTGATGAATCAGGCCGGGTTCAGGCTGGATACGATCTTTATACTGACGCACACAACCAAACAACTGTTCGGATTCAATCCAGTCGGCATAGTGAACACCGCCTTGGCTGGTGAATGGTCGGTTAGCGTCGCTGGGGGGCATCAGGCTTACCGTGTCGCCCATCACGTGATAGTCACCGCCATACAGCGCAATTTCTTCAGGTTGGAAGCGCTGTGCGGCTTCAGCGATGCAGGCGAGGTAATCGCTGTTTTCCTGACTGCGCAGCAGCAGCAAGGGAAAACCTAAGGTTTGATGATGCAAATGCGCCAGCGCATTCAGCAGACGCGGCTGAACCGCGGCAAGACTATCGCTATCTTCCAGTGAGACGTTCGAGAAAATGGATTGGTAGCGGGTGCTATCCGGCTGCAGGGCTTGCCACGTAATTTGAGTGCTGGTCAAAATATTCGCATTAGTCTTATTTAGGAAAAGCGCGATTATACAGGAATCAACCTGGTTAAGCACTGCGGAGTTCCAGCCCGAAATGTGATGACCGCAACATGTTTTTCCTTGCTGCATCCGGGAAAAAAGCTGTTATTCTTAGTTTGTTACGTGATCACGATGAGATTCCGATGAAATACCAGCAACTCGAAAATCTTGAAAGTGGATGGAAGTGGAAATACCTGGTGAAAAAGCATCGGGAGGGTGAGCTGATCACGCGTCATCTTGAACTCAGTGCTGCGCAGGCGGCGGTTGAATCGTTACTAACGATGGAAAACAGCCCAGTAGACGTCAATGAGTGGATTGCTCAGCATATTCATCCCGATCTTGAGAATCGCCTAAAACAAACTATCCGCGCGCGCCGTAAGCGCCATTTCAACGCGGAGCATCAACATACGCGGAAAAAGTCTATCGATCTCGAGTATCTGGTCTGGCAACGCTTGGCAGGTTTGGCTCAGCGCCGGAGTAATACGTTGTCAGAGACGATCGTGCAACTGATAGAAGATGCTGAGCGCAAAGAGAAATATGCCAGCCAAATGTCCACTCTGAAGCAGGATCTGCAGGCGATTTTGGGCAAAGGCGGAACGGAAAGCGAATAGCATTTTTGTTTTTCGATGCATTTAAGACATAAAAAAACCCCGCCGAGGCGGGGTTTTTTATTGCGTGATAACTTAAGCCTGTGGCTGAGTTACAACGTCTTTGATACCTTTCACGTCGATTTCAACGCGACGGTCTGGCGCCAGGCAGTCGATCAGGGCATTACGGCCTTTCACGCTGTCACAGGTGTTGCCAGTAACTGGGTTTGATTTGCCCATACCGCGTGCAGAGATCTTGTTAGAAGGGATACCTTTAGATACCAGGTAATCAACTACAGACTGAGCACGTTTCTCAGACAGTTTCTGGTTGTACTGCTCTGAACCGATACGGTCAGTGAAGCCCAGTACGACAACAGAACCGTCTTTAGGATCCATTGAGCTCAGCTGGCTGTACAGCTGATCCAGAGCCTGCTGGCCTTCTGGCTTCAGGGTCGCTTTGTTGAAGGTGAACAGCACGTCAGACTTCAGAGTGAAACGCTTGGTTTCAACAACTGGCGCTGGCGCTGGAGCTGGAGCAACGATTGGAGCTGCTGCTTCGTCCTGACCGAAACGGTAAGAAACGCCGACGCTCAGCATGCTGTTGTCTGGACGCGCACCAACGGTACCTGCGTCACCGATGTTGTTAACCCACTGGTAGTCCAGGCGGGTAGCCCAGTTCTTGGTCAGTGCGTATTCAACACCAACAGCAGCCAGCGGAGAAACGCCGGTGTCGTGGTTGCTGATGCGACCTACATCTGGGTTGGTCTGAGTAGAGTCTGCACGCCATACCATGCCGCCCAGACGGGTGTACACGTCTAAGTCGTCAGTGATTGGGTAGCTCAGTTTAGCAGCCAGCTGAACGCCTTGTGCTTTGAATGCGCCATTGGTCACAGAGCCTTTGTTAGGCATGCGGCCCAGCCAATCGTAGCCCAGCTCGAAGCCCAGGTACGGGTTAGCCTGATAGCCCATGAAAGCACCAGCACCCAGCTGAGATTCGTGGGTTGGGCCGTTGTTGTTCTCGTAGTTGTTACCGTAGTAACCAGTATCGTGATACTGAGACCAGCCCAGTTTAGCACCGGTATACCAGGTGTTATCTTTAGGTGCGGCCTGCGCTACGGTAGCGAAGCCAGCCAGTGCCACTGCAATTGCGATAGCTGTCTTTTTCATTTTTGCGCCTCGTTATCATCCAAATAGGCAATGAGCAAAAAGGTTGCTCTTTGTGTTAATCCTTCGCCGGGTCTAAACGCTCGCTTTTGACTCTACCGAAAAAACGGAGGTTATTGAGCACCCTGGCGAGATAAAGTCTACAACGAGATTGGAAAGTTACAAGTATGATGTGAGGTCAGTTAGTAAAAAAACAGGGATTTATACACACATTTTAACAAATCACGTGGCAAAATCTTCGCTAGCAGATTGAGAAAAAGCAGCTAAACCATTGTCAAAGCTGGCGGGAAAAGAATCAGTGGCTTAGCTGCATTCTAAAGAAAAAATAGCGTGAGAAAATTCCTGGTTTTACTTAATGAAACAAATCTGAGGGAATTTTTGACGGATTTGATTGTCTTGGCAGGACACGTTCATGACCTTGTGGGCGCATAATCAGTCCAAGCGCTTCTCCTTCCGATGCCGCTAATTCCAGTTCCAGGCGCTCTTCGTCATTCAATTCGTAGGGAATCCATGCCAGTACCACGCTGTAATTACCGGTACGCAGAGCTTTCACCATACTTTCAACAGTGCTGAGTCGCTCAGACTCGGTGATATGCATACTTTTCTCTAACGGCAGACCCGACTGCTGCATCCAACTGCGATTTAGCTTGTGCGCAGGCGTTAACCAGAGCTGCCAACGTGATTGTTCGCTGAGTTGCTTAAGCACAGGGAGCAGTAACATCTGCATAATTCCTGGTTGTTCGCTATAACGCAGTTCAGTGATTCCACCCAGAGCAGGTTGCGTTAAGCCACCGTTAGCAAAAGAGGAAGTACGATCAGCAAAGCCAGAGAATTGAGTACGCATAATTTAATCACTCAGTAATGAACTGTATGGATGTACAGTAATGTCTTCCTGGATAAAGATCAACCTCAATTTCTGAAAACACCTCGCAAATTCTCAACAACTATTGCCGCAAACGTTTTTATTCATTGAACAGCTAATTTGTTTTTTTTATCTTCTAACCAGATGAATAAACTAGGTTTTAAGGAATTTTCTCACATGAGAATTTACGGAAAGGAGTTGTAATGAAAAACCGCAATCCCGTCGTTGAACAATCGAAAATGCAGTTGTCTTCACTAGGAAAAATTGAGTCTCGCACCCAGTTTGGGGGCTATGCCCTGACAGTCGAAAAGGTGACTTTTGCCTATATCAATGAGGATGCACTTTATTTGCGAGCCAGCGAAGCGCTGCAGATGTATCACGCTAAACGGGCACTAGAACCTCTGGTGTACAGCAAGCGCGGTATGCCAGTGCAACTGAATTACTACAAAGTGGACGCTATGTTATGGCAAGACCCTGAGCAATTATTGCGTCTTTCAGCCAGTTCATTACGTGCCGCTCAGAATGAAATGGCAACGCGCACCGTCACGCTACGTTTAAAAGATCTCCCTAATCTCAGTTTACGCATGGAGATGATGCTGCATAAAGTTGGCATCAGCTCTGTGAAGTTGCTCTGTGAAATGGGTTCACGCCAGAGCTGGCTAAAACTCCGCGCAATGAACAAGCATATTGGTTTGAAAACACTGTTTTCGCTTGAGGGGGCAATCTCCGGCCATCATCAAGCGGCTCTACCTGTGGCGACCCGAGAAGCACTCAGTGAGTGGTATGTAAAAACGCTCCACCTTGACCCTAAAGTGGAGCATTTCTGACATTAATCACTGGATAGCGTACGGCGCAGGCGGGCAATTTCCGGCAGCAGGGCAATGAGCAAACCAAGCTGCTGCATCACTAACGGCGCCTGCACTTCGGGACTGTTTTTGAGCGCACTTAACCGCAGGATCAACTGCTGTTGCATCTCCAGCGCTTGCGCATCGGTAACACTCTCGATTTGCAGGACATCTTCGACAAAACAGACCGCATCATCCAGCATCTTTAACAGTTCGCTATCTGATAATTTTTCACGATGCGCGCCTAATGCAGAGATATAACTCAGGAATGAGTGATTGAGGCACAGCAGACGAAAAGCATTTTCGCGCAGGGGTTGTTGCAGTTTCAGCTCGCTGCTCATATTCGATACCACAGAAGCGAGTTCTGCATCGGCATTGTGCGCATCGCGACGCGCGACGCGATAGTCCAGACGATTATCTTTGCCCTGATGGTACTGCTCCATAATGGCATCAAGATAGCGGCAGTTTGCGTTGAGTGTACGATCTGCCACTGCGCTGATCATTCTAAAACGCCAGTCTGGCCAAACAAAAGCGACAGCCAACCAGGCCAATCCGCAGCCCAGCAGGGTATCAACGATACGTGGCAACGCGACTTCAAAGCCTTCACCCAACAGATTAAAACAGAGTAATACCAACAGGGTGATAAACAAGGTTGCTTGTGCATATTGAACCTGACGAAAAGCAAAGAACAGCACGCCGGTGAGTACGATTAACACCAACTGTCCTTCAATGGAGGGCACCAACCACAGGACGGGCAAGCCGATCGCAATCCCTGCCAGTGTGCCGCCGATACGCAACGCAAGACGGCGTCGTGTGGCGTTGTAGTTGGGTTGGCAGACGAACAGGCTGGTGAGCAAAATCCAGTAACCGCGCTCCACTCCAGTTATTTGAATGAAAGCGTAGCCCACACAAAGTACCAGCGACATGCGAACGGCATGGCGAAACAGCGCAGACGCGGGGCTAAGATGACGGCTCAGGCGCAAGCGAATATCTGGCCAGCCGCTGAGTCCTTCTCGTGAGAGGTGATTGTCGCCAGAAGAGGGGGGATCTGCCAGCATCTGCTCTGATTCAATCGATGCTAGTTGTGCATCAATCGCCCGCAGGTTACGTAATAGCCAGGATAGCGCACGAATATGAGGGTCTTGCGGATCACTTTGCGCAAGACGTTCCAGCGCTGTCTCCAGACGCGCAAAAGTGCGCTCAAAATGCGTGTCGTGATGCCACGGTTGCCGCATCAAAATGTTCTCAGCCAACTGACGACAGGCTTGGGCTTGCATATTCAGCAAACGCTGAAAGCGAAACAAAATCTCGTTATAGCGCCAGTCATCACGTAATAAATGGTATTGCAGATGGGAAGAGCTGGCGCGTTCGTGAATATCCTGCGCGACAAAGTAATAGTGCAGGCTGCGGCGCGTGCTACGTGAGCCACGGTCACCCCGCAAGCGGCTCTGAATGGTGGTTTTCGTTTGATTCAGTTGTGCGACGAGTTGGCTGTTCACCATCGCCGTGGCAATCATCGTCGCATCATCCTGTTCGCCCGCGTCAGGATCGAACAGATTTGCCTTAGCTTCCAGATATCGCGCCAACTGAGAAAAGCTGGCGGCCAGTTGTTCCTGAACGGGGCGCACGGGAAAAATGAGATGCCCGATAAAGGTCAGCAAGTTGTACCACAAGGCACCCACCAACAGCAGAGAGGGCTGCATCCACCACTGCGGAAATAGCCCGATTCCGAGCATGGTATAGACGGCGATCAGTAACGCACCAAAAGCGATGGTGGCATAGCGCTGTCCTAACGCACCGAGCAGAATAAAACCCCAACTGGAAAGCGCCAGGCCAATAGCGAAGGCCCAGGGATAGGGGAAAAGCAGTTCAACCGAGACGGATGCAACACAAAAACACACCAACGTAATCAGTAAATTACGTAGGCGGCCCGTCCAGCGGTCATCCAGATCAGCCAGCGCAGCAGCCACCACGCCGAGGGTCAAAGGGATGGTCCATTCTATCTGTTGCAACCACCAGGGCACGGCCGCACAACCGGCCAGTGCAAATAAGATGCGCAATAAATAGCGCAGGCTACTGTTGAACAGATAATGTCGCCAACCAGGCATCGGGTTTTGTCGCATCAGAGGGCGGCCTCAGTAACGACGGCGCGCATTGGCTTCACGTGCAGCTTGGGCTTCTTCTACTGACACCACGCGTCGACCGACTGGCCACAACGCAATGGCCGCAATTTTAAAGTTAGCGATACCCACGGGAATACCAATGATGGTCAGGCACTGCACGATGCCCGCTGAGATATGCATCAGACACAGCCACCAGCCAAAAAACACCAGCCAGAAGATGTTCAGGAAGGTGCCACCGGCATTTAAGACCTGGCTTTTGCTGTCAGGGCGCAAAACATCAACGTGCACGGCCTCGTTACCGAACGGCAACAGTGAGAGTTTGGTGATTTCCCAGCATGAACGCGTTAATGGCAAAGTAAAAATCAGCACAATGCTAACCAGTGTGGCAAACAGCCAGCTTAAGGTGGTGAATACGCCACCCAGAATGAAGTTGAGAATATTGAGTACGGTGCGCATAACGCGTTTTTCCTTTTGCAATCCGCAATATGTGTCGCCAAGTTTAGCCTGTTTTAAGGCTGGAGCGCCAAGGGTCTGACAGGTAAACTGCGCGATAATCGAATTCCACATGACGGTGCGGACATGGAACTGAAAGCAACATCAATGGGCAAGCGTCTGGCTCAGCATCCCTATAATCGGGTTCGTCTGCTGGCCGCCGGAGTGGAAGTCAGTGGCGATCGCCATGAATATCTGATCCCCTTTAACCAATTAATGGATATTACCTGTAAACGTGGCATGGTCTGGGGCGAGTTAGAATTTCAGCTTCCCGAAGATAAAGTCGTGCGCCTCCACGGGACGGAATGGCAGGAAACACAGCGTTTTTTCCATTTTTTGCAGCAGGCCTGGCAGCAATGGAGCCAGGAAATGAGCGACGTGAGCGCAGAGGTGCTGACGGCGCTTGAGCAAGAGATACTGACGTTTACACAGCAAGACCGCTGGCTAAAACGCAGTGAGTTATCGACGGTGAAAGAGAGTATCAGGCGGCAATTTTCAGCGTTACCTCTCCCGCTGGCGCGTCTGGAAACGTTCGATAACTGTCGTGCGCTGTGGCGATTCTGCCAGCAGTGGCTGGAGCAGGGAGAAACGGCGATTCGTCAGCGTAACCGCGAATGGACAACGAAAGTTATCAAGGAATATCACGATTTCTTCTCCACCATCGAAACGACGCCCCTTAATCTTTCTCAATCTGAAGCCGTGGTGAATGGGGAAGATGCTCTGCTGGTGCTGGCGGGTGCAGGAAGTGGAAAAACATCGGTACTGGTTGCCCGTGCGGGTTGGTTGTTGAAACGTAAATTAGCCCAGCCAGACCAAATACTGCTGCTTGCCTTTGGCCGCCAGGCCGCAGATGAGATGAATGAACGCATTCAGGCGAGATTGGGTGAAAGCGCCATCCAGGCGCGAACCTTTCATGCATTGGCGATGCACATTATCCGTGAAGGCAGCAATAAGCAACCTGTTATCAGCAAGTTGGAAAGCGACAGCAAGGTGCGTCGTCAGCTACTCATTGAGACATGGCGAGAACAGTGCAATAGCAAAAAGGCTCAAGCAAGCGGCTGGCGACAATGGCTGCAAGATGAGATGGAATGGGATGTGGCAGAAGGCGCCTTTTGGCAGGATGACAAACTCGCACAACGCCTTGCCTCGCGCCTGGAACGCTGGCTGGGTTTAATGCGTATGCACGGTGGTGCACAGGCAGTGATGATCGATGATGTTCCTGAAGCCTTGCGTGAGAATTTCAGCAAACGCATTAAGTTGATGGCCCCACTCCTAAAAGCCTGGAAAAGTGCGCTGAAAGAAGAAGGGGCAGTCGATTTCTCCGGCCTGATTCATCAAGCTATCGCCATTCTTGATAAGGGGCGATTTATCAGCCCGTGGAAAGACATTCTGGTGGACGAGTTCCAGGATATTTCACCGCAGCGCGCGGCGCTATTGACGGCCTTGCGCAAGCAAAATAAACGCACCAGTTTGTTCGCCGTCGGGGATGACTGGCAGGCTATTTATCGTTTTAGCGGGGCGGAAATGAGCCTGACGACTGCTTTTCACCACTATTTCGGTGAAGGGGATCGCTGTGTGCTCGACACCACTTATCGCTTTAACGATCGTATTGGTGAGATTGCTAACCGCTTCGTTCAGCAAAACCCGCATCAACTGCGGAAACCCCTTAATAGTCTTAGTAAGGGCAATAAAAAATCGGTCACTTTGCTACCGCAGGACCAACTGGAACCTCTGCTGAATAAGTTGAGTGGATATGCCAAGCCACACGAGCGTGTATTGCTGCTCGCGCGTTACCATCATCTGCGTCCGGAGATACTGGAAAAAGCCAAAACGCGCTGGCCAAAGTTGCAAATTGACTTCATGACAATACATGCCAGCAAGGGGCAACAGGCTGATTTTGTCATTGTGCTTGGGCTGCATGAAGGACGTGATGGATTCCCCGCTCAGACGCGTGAATCGATTGTGGAAGAGGGACTATTACCGCAACCGGAAGATTTCCCCGATGCTGAAGAACGGCGACTGGCCTATGTGGCGATAACGCGTGCGCGTCAACAAGTATGGATGATGTTTGATAAAGAACAGCCTTCCGTCTTTGTCGAGCACTTCCGCGAATTAGGCGTGCCACAGAGTCGGAAGGCCTAATAATTAGCCTTTCAGGCGTTCAGCAAGATAGCGCGGATAATCGGGGATCTGGATCTCAACCTGCTGGGCAAACATCGGCGCTTTAATAATAAAATCTGCGGTGGCGCGATTGGTCGCCACCGGGATATTCCATACGGTGGCCAGGCGCAGCAGTGCTTTGACATCGGGGTCGTGAGGCACGGCATTCAGCGGGTCCCAAAAGAAGAACAGCACATCAATTTTCCCTTCTGAAATCAACGCCCCCACTTGCTGATCTCCGCCCATGGGGCCGCTCAGCATCGCGTTAACGTCCAATCCTGTATGACGATTAATCAGGTTTCCGGTAGTGCCGGTGGCGTAAAGTACATGAGATTGCAGCGCGCTCTGGTTGGCTTTTACCCACTCAAGTAAGGAGGCTTTACAGTGATCGTGGGCGACAAGGGCAATATGTTTTTTTTCTTCAAGGGTACGAACGGTCTGCTCCATAGGGCTTCCTGTTTCTTCTCATGCCATAGTGTTTGAGGCACGAGTTTACCCTTGGCGTTTCATTACTATCAACTTGTGCGTAAGGTTTTCATCCAACTGATGAAACGCTGACGTGTTGCAGCGTCGAAACGCTGAAACCAACGTTGTAAAGAGGGAAGGTCACTTGCATCTTGCCAGGCAAAATCAAGGTCCATCTGTGCGGCGGGCAAGCTTGCTGATTGCATGGCAAAGCGCGCGACCGAAGCGGCCTGTGCATTGCGATTATAATTTATCATGGCTTTCTCAAGATCGCCGTCGCTGCCTTGTGGCAGATGGTCGCGAATACTGACAATTTCATTGCCATGTTCGTCAATCAGTTGGAAATTGAGCGCTTTATCAAAAATGGTGCGTTCGCGGCGATTGCCAAGCGAAGGCAGGCGAATGGCGACCGAGTTGGCGCTGGCATTGAAAGTGACAATCATCGGCACCGATTGAAAGTGTGTCGCATCAGCGCAGGGCTTTTCCACGCGAAACAGAAATTGATGCTGTCCGCGCTCCAGCTCAAGGCTGTCCGCGCCTTTAAGCAGCGAGCCTGAGATTTTGCGTCCATCCAGCACCAGCAGGTCGATCTCAGGATCGAGCTTGAGGGTGATGGCATGGCAGGATGCCGATACGAGCAGTACAAGTAAGCCCGTAACAGCCAAAGACAGCTTCATTTAAACTCCCGGAAGATGGGGAAGGATTAGTGGTGTGTAGCAAATTCTTACATTATGGCAGTAAATTTACATTTTTACATATTTATTCGTGCTGCTGCGCTAAGTTTTCACCTGTAGTACTTGCGTCAGGCAACGCATAGCCATCTACACTCAGTCGATTGGACAAGGAGAAAATGCATGAATGATCAAACGATTCGCGATGTATTGAGTAGAACGAAACGCATTGCGCTGGTAGGCGCTAGCGATCGCACCGACCGCCCAAGCTACGGCGTGATGAAATTCTTACTCGATCAGGGATATGAGGTAGTTCCAGTCAGCCCCAAACTGGCTGGACAGCAGTTATTAGGGCAAACCGCTTATGCCTCATTGGCGGATATTCCGGGTAAAGTCGACATGGTTGACGTGTTCCGTAATGCGGAAGCGGCTTGGGGTGTGGCGCAAGAAGCCATTGCCATCGGTGCAGATACGCTGTGGCTTCAATTAGGTGTGATTAACGAGCAAGCGGCAGTATTGGCGCGAGATGCAGGGTTGACGGTGATTATGGATCGGTGCCCAAAAATTGAAATACCGCGTTTAGGTATATCACCCGTGACGCACTAAAACAGAAACGGCGACCTCAGTCGCCGTTTGCATTAATGGCGCAGGCTGGGTGCCTGCAGCTGCTGCCGGATGGACGCGGCGAGTTCATCCATTGACGGTTGCTCTGGATGCTCATACGACGTTTCACCCGCTAGCTGAATTTCGGCAACATAGGTGTGTACCTGTTCGCCTTCTTCATCTTCCATCACCACGTGATACCACGGCGCGGCGCGCAGTGTTTCGCTGGTGGCCACATCATCTTGCTCGGGTTCCTCGAGCGAAAACTCCGGATCGACGTCCACAATAACGCCGAGCACCCCGGAGAGACGGTGACGGACCTGCTGTCCAATTCCAAATTTACTGGTAATCATTGTGACCTCCCAAAACTGTGCCCTGCTACCAATATGGAGGCAGGGTTCAGGTTTTCAAGTCACAGCACGCGGCAGGCAAACCCTTTCAGATAAAGCCCTTCAGGATAGCTGGCAATCACAGGATGATCGGCTGCCTGACGGAACTGCTCTACAAATTGTACATCACGACCCGCATCAACTGCGGCATCAGCGATAATTTTCTGGAACAGGTCGGTAGCCATCAGTCCTGAGCAAGAGAACGTCAGCAAAATCCCGTTCGGGTTGAGCAACTGCATCGCCAGCATATTGATATCTTTATAACCGCGGCAAGCGCCCATCAGTTGATTCTTGTTCTCAACAAACTTCGGCGGATCCATCACAATCACGTCAAATTTTTCGCCGCTGTCACGATAGCGACGCAGCAGTTTGAATACGTCATCACGAACGAACTGCGCGCGCGACAGATCGAGACCATTAAGCTCAACGTTTTGCTTTGCGACGTCCAGGGCATCCTGTGAAGTATCGACACTAATGACCTCGCTGCAGCCGCCCATCAGGGCCGATACGGCAAATCCACCGGTGTAAGAGAAGCAGTTCAGCACGCGAGCGTTTTCTGCATAGCGGCGTGTGGCCAAACGGCTGTCACGCTGATCAAGGTAATAACCGGTTTTGTGCCCGCCCTGAATATCGACCAGCAATTTCATACCGTGTTCGGTAATGGGCAGTAACGGCGGCGGCAGCTCACCGGTCACCGGGCCCTGTGTCAGTTCCAGTCCCTCTTTTTTACGCACGGCAACATCAGAACGATCGTAAATAGCGCAAGTCGGGAAGCACTGCTGCAAGGCAGAGAGAATCGCCGGACGCTGATATTCGGCACCGGCAGAAAGCAGTTGCAGCACCATAAAGTTGCCGAAACGGTCTATGGTCACGCCAGGCATGCCATCTGATTCACCCGCGATTAGGCGATAGCTATCAAGGCCATCGCGCTGCGCCAGCCATTCGCGCCACTGCTGCGCTTTTTCGAAAGCACGAACAAAGAAGGCGATGTCGATTGACTCATCCTGCTGCCAGCTCCAGACGCGCGCGCGAATTTGTGACTGCGGGGAGTAAGCGGCACGGGCCAGCCATTTGCCATTGCTGTCGCAGACATCAATAGTTTCACCAGACTGGGCTTTACCTTCCATACGTGCAACGGCACCAGAGAACACCCACGGATGGCGGCGGAGCAGGGATTTTTCACGTCCCTTTGCGAGAATCAATCGAACGGTCATGTTTGCTATGCTTACCTGAAAAAATGAGGCGCCATTTTCCGGTGGATGGCGGCAAATTGCAACGCACAATGGGGAGATCGCTATGGCGAACACTTGCTACAAAATTTGGGTGCACGGTATCGTGCAAGGAGTAGGCTTTCGTTATTACACCCAGTCACAGGCTAATAAATTAGGCGTTACCGGCTATGCGCATAACCTGCGAGACGGCAGTGTTGAAGTGCTGGCTGCAGGCGATGAACAAAAGGTCGATGCGTTAATCACCTGGCTGAAAGCGGGTGGGCCTACCAGTGCACGGGTTGATAAGGTGCTGGTGGAGCCTCACCAACCCACGCCGATCCCCACGCGATTTACGACGGGCTGATTACAAACATTTGGCGGGTTTTGGCAAACCAGCGATTTTAGTGGCTTGTTTTGCCGGACCTTCCGGGAACAGCCGGAACAGGTAACGGCTATTACCCTTTTCCTCGCCATACTTCTGCGCCATGGCTTTCACCAGCATGCGTACCGCAGGGGAAGTATTGAACTCCTGATAAAAGGTGCGCACAAAGTGCACCACTTCCCAGTGAGCCTCAGTCATGGCAATGGCTTCATTCTCTGCGATCACCGCAGCGAGTGCTTCGCTCCAGTCCGCACTATTTTTTAAGTAGCCTTCCGCATCGGTGGCAATCTCTTTACCGGCAAAAATCACAATCATTCCTCACAGCATGAATCGGTATATTGTAAGTTCGCCAGCTGTTAAAAAGCAAAAACCCCGCCGAAGCGGGGTTTTGGACATCTACGTCTGCAGCTTAATCTTTGCTAGCGAAGCCTAAAATGCTCAGCAAGCTGACAAAGATGTTATACAGCGACACATAAAGGCTCACGGTGGCGCGGATGTAGTTGGTTTCGCCGCCCTGAATGATATTGCTGGTTTCCCAAAGGATGGCACCCGCTGAGAACAAAATAAACAGGGCGCTAATCGCCAGGTGTAATGCTGGCAGTTGCAGGAAGATATTCGCTATCACCGCCACCAGCAGCACCACAAAGCCAGCCATCATCATGCCGCCAAGGAACGACATATCACGACGCGTGGTGAGCACGTAAGCTGAACAGCAGAAGAACACCAGTGCCGTTCCCCCCAACGCCATCGCAATGACATCACCCATGCCAGCCGCGAGGAAGGAGCTGAGAATCGGACCCAGGCAATAGCCCAAGAACCCGGTAAAGGCAAAGGCAGCCAAAATGCCCGCCGGGCTATTGGCTAAGCGATAGGTCAGGAACATCAAACCGTAAAAACCGACCAGCATAAGAATTAAGCCGGGGGATGGCAGGGCAAATACGGTGCTGAGTGTGGCGGTAACGGCCGAGAATGCCAGCGTCAGGCCAAGTAAGAAGTAAGTATTGCGCAGCACTTTGTGTGTGCTGATGAGAGATTGCTGCTGTGACGAGCTAATAATTCTATCCACTATGCGCTCCTTAATAGAGAGAGAACACCAAATATGGCCTGAGGATACGCAACGGCTACCAGACCGCAAAGGCGTTTTACCCATCTTTACGCGATAAATTGCTGTTTCACTGAGCGGAATGGTGATTTTGGCAGCGAAAAAATGGATTTTGGCTGTTTTTCAGGCGAACGATTCAATACACGCTTTACATCGTTCGGGGGGATGTTTATAGTGCGCCTCATTGCGGAGGGGTGGCCGAGTGGCTTAAGGCAACGGTCTTGAAAACCGTCGATGGGAAACCATCCGAGAGTTCGAATCTCTCCTCCTCCGCCATCACTCTTGCAGAGTGAAGTTACAAAAAGATTTCCGGAGGGATGGCCGAGTGGCTTAAGGCAACGGTCTTGAAAACCGTCGATGGGAAACCATCCCAGAGTTCGAATCTCTGTTCCTCCGCCATATTAAAGAAGCCCGCAGCAATGCGGGCTTTTTGCTTTTCTGCATTCACAGAATCCGAAAAACATCCCGTTGCTTTTCAATCTGCTGCCGAACCCCTACGGCACGCGCGTTTACTGCTATATTCCATTCACGGTTTTTGCAAACATCTGGCGATTTTCCGAGGCAAGCTGAGTTACACTGTGCGGTAATTCGCTCAATGGCGGGCTAATCGTTTGAATGCCAGAGTGTTTCACTGATGAATTATGGAATAGGCACAATGATCAAGAAACTGAGTCTTTGCGCGTTGTCAGTTATCGCTGCGCTCCCAATGGGTATGTCTGCTTATGCGGCAGAAGGGGATATGCAGCTGCAGCAGGTGCTGGTACTGAGTCGTCATAACTTACGTGCACCATTGGCGAACAATGGTAGCGTACTGGAGCAATCAACTAAGAAAAGCTGGCCGCAATGGGATGTTCCCGGCGGTGAGTTGACCACCAAAGGTGGTGTGCTGGAAGTCTACATGGGTAAATATACCCGTCAGTGGCTGGCACAGCAGGGTTTGGTGCAAGAGGGGACCTGTCCCGACAGCAGTAATGTCTTTGTGTACGCCAACAGTCTGCAGCGCACCGTGGCGACCGCGCAGTACTTTATTACCGGTGCCTTCCCGGGTTGTGATATCGCAGTGACCCATCAGGATGCGATGGGAACCATGGATCCCATTTTCAATCCTGTCATTACTGATGGCAGCGATGACTTCAATAAGAAAGCGCTGGCGGCGATGACGGCTGCGAATGAAAAGCTTGCATTGAAACCGGCCTTCCAGCAGTTGGAGAAGATTGTTGATTACAAATCTGCTCCTGCCTGTAACGGTAAAAAACAGTGCGACCTGAGCAGTGGTGATAACACCTTTAGCGCTGAAAACGGTAAAGAACCTAACGTGAATGGCCCGCTGAAAGTGGGTAACTCGTTGGTTGATGCCTTCACTCTGCAGTATTACGAAGGTTTCCCGGCCGATCAGGTGGCCTGGGGGCAAATCAAAACGCCAGAACAGTGGAAAGCACTGGCAACGATTAAGAATGGTTACCAGGATGCACTCTTCGCTTCGCCAGAAGTGGCGCGTGAAGTCGCTGCTCCGCTGGTGGATTACATTCGTAGCCAGTTAGTCGACCAAGACAAGGCCAACGCGCCAAAAGTCACAGTGATGGTCGGTCACGATTCCAACATTGCGTCCTTGCTCAGTGCATTGCAGGTTAAACCTTATGAACTGCCAGGCAACGATGAAAAAACGCCGATTGGCGGCCAGGTCGTGTTTGAACGCTGGCACGATGCCAAGAACAACAAAGACCTGTTGAAGGTCGAGTATGTTTATCAGACTGCCGAACAACTGCGCGACGCCGATGTGCTGAGCCTGAAAAACCCGCCGAAGCGTGTCACGTTACAACTGGCAGGTTGTGATGCCGATGCCAATGGTTACTGCAGCTGGGATCAGTTTGCTACCGCGCTGAATACGGCACTGCAGGGTACACCACTGCAACCCGCTCCAGCGCAACCGGCACCAGCCGCTGCAACAGATGACGCTGCTACAGCGAAAGCCGATCAGGCTGCTGCAGATAAAGCGGCAGCAGATAAAGCCGCCGCGGATAAAGCAGCGGCTCAGAAAGCGGCTGACGCTAAAGCAGCGGAAGAGAAGGTGAAAGCGGACAAAGCGACTGCGCAAAAGGCTGCCGAAGATAAAGCCAAGGCAGAAAAAGCCACGGCCCAGAAAGCGGCGGAAGATAAAGCTAAGGCCGATGCCGCCGCAGCGCAGAAAGCACAGGCAGATGCAACACCAGCCAAACCGGAAGGTGATGCAGCCAAACCTGCTCAGCAACCGGCGCCAGCCAGTAATTAATAGGCTGGATGCAATAAAAAACCCCGTCGAGACGGGGTTTTTTTATACCAGTTAACCGGCGACAACGACCAGCTTTTGGTTAGCGAACTCTTTCAAACCAAGATCTGACAGCTCGCGGCCGTAACCGGAGCGCTTGACGCCACCAAAAGGCAATTCTGCGGCGGTATCGCTCTGCGAGTTGATGAATACCATGCCCGTTTCAATCTGCGACGCCATCTGGCGGCCGCGTACGATGTCGCGCGTCCATACCGACCCTCCTAATCCATAATGTGAATCGTTAGCCAGAGCCACAGCGCTGCGATCGTCAGCAACCACATACACTTGCGCCACGGGGCCAAAGAACTCCTGATAGTAAGCAGGATTATGGGGTGTGAGGCCAGTTAAGATCGTGGGTTGATAATAGCAACCGACTCCCTCAATCACTTTGCCGCCGAACTCAACGCGAGCACCTTGTTTCACCGCATCGTCTACCTGCTTCACCAGCCGATCACGTGCTTCTTTGGAAGAGAGTGGACCCAAGGTGGTTTTCTCATCTAATGGATCACCGGGCGTGGCCGATTGTAGCGCTGCACTGAACTTCGCCATAAACTCAGTGGCGATTTTCTCGTGCAAGATGAAGCGTTTCGCCGCAGTACACACTTGGCCGCAATTGCTCAATCGCGCCTGCGCGCCCTGACGTACGGCTTCGTCGATATCGGCATCGTCGAGCACCACGAACACATCATTGCCGCCCAGTTCAAGCGTGGATTTTTTCAAGTGCTTACCCGCTTGCTCCGCTACCGCGCTGCCGGCACGTTCGGAACCGGTTAATGCGACACCCTGCACCCGCGGATCGGCGATCAGGTCGGCCACCTGTTCATTAGAGATAAACAGATTGGTCCAGGCACCTTTCGGCGCACCGGCCTCTTCCACCAGCTTTTCAAAAACATCAGCACAGTGCGGCACGATGTTGGCATGCTTTGCCAGTACGGGATTGCCGAGTGCCAGATTGGGCGCCAGCACACGCATCAATTGGTAGTAGGGGAAATTCCAGGGTTCAACGGCCACGACAACACCAATAGGGTGATATTCCAACCATGCATCGCCAACCGCGCTCGGGTAGGCCTGCGCTTGCAACAGATTCGCCGCGTGCTCAGCATAATAGCGTGCAATCTGAGCACAGATTTTTACTTCGCCTCGGCTTTGTCCAATCAATTTCCCCATTTCAACGCTGGCAATCGTGGCCAGCTCTTCAACCCGCTGATCGATAAGGTCCGCAAGCCGATGTAACACCTGTAACCGCGGCTGCATATCCCCTTTACACCAGGCTGAATGGTACAGGTTGTCTGCTGTGGTGAGTGCGTGTTGAACGGAGGTGTCATCATGCGAAGGCCAGGTTTTCAGCAGCTGATTATTGGCCGGATTGATACTTTGATAGGCTGACATATAGGCTCCTTGGCGGGTAAAAATGACAAAGGCGGGACCAGCCCGCCTGTACGTTAAACGTTTTTGCGCTCGACCGTTTTGTCGTCCCACGTCAGAACGTCTTGGTCAGTCTTATTAAAGGCGCGGAGCAGCACATCATCGCTACCTTGCTGACGCCAGATTTCTTCCGCGAGTCGTTCGTCATAATTCGCCACCTCAAAAATGGCTTCAGCAATTTCAGGTGAGGTGTGGCGCAGTGTGGCCCATTCGCCCACGTGATGAGCTTTCGACTGTTCTGTGGCCATAAAGGTCTCCTGTTGTGGATTTATCCTTGCAGTTTTACCGCCAGTCCGGCGACGTATTGGCCCTGATAGCGGGCAATTCTCAGTTCTTCTTCAGATGGCTGGCGTGAGCCATCACCGCCAGCAATAGTGGTGGCGCCATAAGGCGTGCCGCCACGTACTTGAGAAATATCGAAAAGTTCTTTGGTGCCATAACCGATGGGCACGATAACCATGCCGTGATGGGCGAGGGTGGTCCACACAGAGGTAATGGTTTGTTCCTGACCGCCACCGGTGCCGGTAGAGGCGAATACACTGGCGAGTTTGCCGTATAGCGCGCCCGAGGCCCATAATCCACCAGTGCGATCCCAGAAGTTACGCATCTGACCGGCCATATTGCCAAAGCGGGTGGGTGTACCCACGATGATGGTATCGTACTCGGTTAAATCTTCAGGTTTGGCTTCAATAGCAGCTTGATTCACCTTGCCGCCCACCTGAGCAAATCTCTCCGCATCCATGCTCTCCGGTACACGAAGAATGGTGACTTCCGCACCGCTCACACTCTTTGCGCCTTCAGCCACGGCTTGCGCCATGGTTTCGATATGTCCATACATTGAGTAATAAAGTACCAAAACTTTTGCCATGGTTTCTATCCTGCTGAGGGGGATGAGTATTCAGAAGTATAGAAGAGACTGTGTAAGGTGCTGGAAGAGGGGATAAATGGGTCTGTGTCGCGCTGCGCTTTTTACAGGGCTAACTGCTTGTAACCTGGCGGTTAATCTGGTTTTAGAATAAAAAATAAGTGAATTATATGTTTCAAAGTATGAATATCAGCCGAATATCAGACTGCATTGGCTATTATTTCCTCAGGTGGCGCGAATAATCCGCCCCTTACTTTTCACTACATAGGATGAAAAGTCCTAACCACAGATGCTTAATCCCTGGAGGAAATGATGGCGCAACATCGTGGAGGATCAGGTAATTTCGCGGAAGATCGCGAGAGAGCCGCGGAAGCTGGTCGTAAAGGTGGCAAAAATAGCGGCGGTAATTTCAGAAACGACCCGCAGCGCGCTTCCGAAGCAGGTGAGAAAGGGGGACGCAGTCGCAGCAAGAAGTAATGTGATTGTGTTTGATTCTCCCTCCGCCGGGTCCGCCCGGCGGTAACAAAGATTGCATTTCCCCTCATGACCAGGCAAAAATAACCGCCAATCAATTTAGTTGGTGCGTTATGTCCGCTACAAGCTCCCGTCTCAGCCTGCGTATTACGCGTCAGGAACTCGTTCTCATTTTTATCACCATGGTTTGGGGTGGCACCTTTTTAGTGGTGCACCGAGCGATGGCATATTCCGGGCCGTTCTTCTTCGTGGGGCTGCGTTTCGCCACCGCATCGCTGCTGCTGGCCTTTTTCTTCCGCCGTTATTTGAGACACATGACCTGGCTGGAAGTGAAAGCCGGTGCGCTCATTGGCGTGTCGATTGCGGGTGGCTACGGTTTACAAACCTGGGGGATGCAAACCATCTCCAGCAGCCAGTCGGCGTTTCTGACCGCGCTTTATGTGCCGGTGGTACCGTTGCTGCAATGGTTGTTCCTGCGGCGTCCGCCAGGATTAATGGCCTGGATAGGTATCATGCTGGCGTTTACCGGGTTGGTGTTGGTGGCTGGGCCACAGGACGGAAGCCTGACGTTAAACGCGGGCGAGATAGCGACGTTACTTAGTACGCTGGCGATCGCAGCTGAAATTATTCTTATCAGTCGCTTTGCCGGTCAGGTTGATGTGCGCCGTGTGACGCTGGTTCAGCTGATGGTCGCATCGGCCTGCGCCTTCGTCTTGATGATACCCAACGGCGAGTCGGTTCCGTCAATGTCGACGCCATTACTGTTGAGTGCGCTGGGTCTTGGCGCGGCCAGTGCATTAATTCAGGTCACGATGAACTGGGCACAGCGCAGCGTGTCACCGACGCGGGCCACGGTGATTTACGCGGGTGAACCTGTCTGGGCAGGAGTGGTGGGACGGATTGCGGGTGAACGTTTGCCTGCCGCCGCGCTGTTGGGCGGTGTACTGATTGTCTGCGGAGTGATCGTCAGCGAATTACGACTTCGCCGCAAGAAAGCGGTGCCGGAGCAGGCACCGCTTGAGCCTTAAGGATGCTGCCGTGCTGCCTGGTTTGCCAGCGCGGCACCGCGACGTTTGAGGATCGCGTTAAGAATGATGGCACCGAAGGTCGCGGTGCCAATGCCTCCAATAGTGAAGCTGCCAATCTTTAAGGCAAAATCGCCAGCGCCCAGCACTAACGTGGTGGCCACCATGATCAAATTGCCGTTCTGACTGAAATCAACGTTGTTCTGCACCCAGATCCGCGCACCTGCCACGGCAATCAAGCCGAATACCACAATAGACGCGCCGCCAATCACCGGGCCGGGGATGGTGTGAATCAGTGCACCAAATTTCGGTGAAAAGCCGAGTATCAATGCAATCACTGCCGCTGCGACAAACGCCAGCGTAGAATAGACTTTGGTCACTGCCATGACGCCGATGTTCTCAGCGTACGTCGTTACGCCGCTGCCACCCATCGATCCTGACAACATGGTGGCTAGGCCATCACCGACAAAGGCTCGGCCCATCCAGGGATCGAGATTGCGGCCCGTCATACCCGCGACGGCCTTAATATGCCCGAGGTTTTCGGCCACCAGAATGATGGCGACTGGCGCAATCATCACTATCGCCTGCATATCAAATACCGGTGCAGTGGTGTGCGGTAAACCAAACCAAGGCGCACTGATAACACCGCTAAAATCGACCGGTTTTCCCAAGCCAAACACGTTGGTGAGCAAGGCGTAAATCGCCCAGGCGACAATCAGGCCAACCAGAATCAGTAAGCGCTGAATCAGGCCGCGCGTGAATACCGCGACCACCCCAATGCACAACACCGTCATCACCGCCATCCAGCTGTCGAACATTGATGCGGAAACGCCGTGTACGGCAATCGGGGCCAGATTAAGGCCAATCGCCATCACTACTGCACCGGTGACGACGGGCGGCATCAGACGTTCAATCCAGCCCGTACCGACTTTCATCACGATCAAGCCAATCAGCGTATAGAGTGCACCACACGCGATGACCCCGCCCAACGCGAGGGCCAGATTGGGGTTCAATCCCTGTCCGTTGAACCCGGTCACCGCGATAATGACGCCGACAAAGGCGGCACTGGATCCGAGATAACTGGGCACGCGGCCGCCCGTCACCACAAAGAACAGCAACGTGCCGATACCGGAAACCAGAATCGCCAGGTTGGGGTCCAGTCCCATCAGCAACGGCATCAGTACCGTCGCGCCAAACATTGCTACAGCATGCTGCAGGCCCATGACAAACGTCTGCCCAAACGGCAGGGTTTCATCCGGTGCAATCAGCCCATCTTCGGTCATGGCTGACTTTTTCTGCCAGCGGGGGAACCAGGAACTCGCCATCGTCTTCTCCAGGGTAGCGGTGTAACCGGGCCGCGCAGTGCGGCGTTAGCGGGCGTCCTGCCGTAAAAGGTGATGATATCCACGGTCAAACCACGCCAGGCCATGCGAATCATCGTTACGCACCAGCGCCAGCGCTTCACAAATCAGAATGTCGTGTGTGCCAACACTGACCACCTGCGTAATTTTGCAGTCAAACGACACGGTGGCGCCGTCCAGCAGCGGTGAGCCGCTGGCCAGCGTGTGCCAGTCAGCAGCAGCAAAGCGCTGCTCCATCGGCGTTTTCCCGCCAAACAGCGTAGAAAGATCTTCATGGCCGGCCGCCAGGGTGTTAACGCACAGATAGCCATTGTCACGGAAGGTCGGCCAGACAGAGGCCGAACGATTCAGACACACCAGCAAAGTGGGCGGCGTATCTGTCACGCTACACACTGCTGAGGCGGTGAATCCGGCACGACCGGCAGGACCGTCGGTGGTGATGATATTGACCGCCGCACCCAATCGGGCCATAGCATGGCGAAAAGCATCGCGGTCAACATTTGGCAGCAGCGGCAGTTCATGCACACTCATGATTTAACTCCTCTGTTCAACTTGCGGCGCGCTGTGCAGGTGCAGCCGTTTCGGCCAGCCATTGCAGCAGCAGTGCGTTGAAGTTATCGGCATCGGTCACGCTCATCGCATGCCCACCCCACGGCATCTCAATCAGACTGCCATCAGGCAGCGCTTGAGCCAGTTGCGGAGAACAGCTCCACGGCACCAGTAGATCGTCCTGGCTGCAGATGGCTAACACCGGTTGCTGAATCCGCGCCGCATGCGGGCGGAAATCACTATTCATCAGCGCATGTAAACGGCGCAGCAGGTTTTCCATACCCTGAAAATGGGTGATGTGATGGGCATCTTCAGCCGTGATGCGCACCTGGTGGCGCGCCAGCCATTCGGCCGGATAGAGGAATAGCGGCTGCGCCCGCACAAAGGCTTCTACACCCACATTAAGCAGCAGATCCTGCCGCACCTGGAAGCAGCGTTGCGTATGATGATCCAGCGACAGCCAGCCATTGATCACTACTACGCGGCCCACGCGGTCGGGATAATCCAGTGCCAGCTGCAAACCAATCAGACCACCCAGCGCGTGGCCAACAACGTCGTAATGTTGAATGCCATGTTGCGCCAATAACTCAGCCAGCTCTTCGGCCATCATCGCCATGCTGTAGCCTTCTGGCAGCGTATCGGCACTGCGACCGGTGCCGCGTTGGTCGTAAGTCACCACGCGATAATGAGGTGTGAGTGCCGCTAACTGGGGTTGCCAGAAGCCCGCCACACCACCAAGACCGGAAGACAGCACTAGCGTGGGTGCGTCGGCAGCGGCTAAACCATGAATCTCAAGGTGCATTACGCCTCCTGGTGCCCGATGTGCGCGACGCTGGCAATTTCAATCAGCGCGTCTGGTTTAACCAATCCGCACTGGATGCAGAAGCGTGCGGGCTTGTCGCCAGGAAAATACTCAGCGTAAACCTGATTAATCGCGGCGTAGTTGCTCCAGTCGGTGAGGAAAATAGAGTTGAAGGTGACGTCACTCATGTTGCCACCGGCGGTCTCAATCACCTTTTTTATCGTTTCCAGTACGTGACGGGTTTGAGCCGCCGCATCGCCAACGTGCACCACATTGTTACTGGCATCAAACGGTAGCGTGCCGGATACATACACCACGCCGTCAGCCAGCGTTCCTGGCACAAATGGCGCTATCGGGGTGCCGCTGCCGGCAGGGATAATCACACTTTTAGGCATCGTCGCAGTTCCTTATCGTTATGTGTTTGCAGGTGATCTTGACCTTAAGCTTTCAGAGCTTCACAAAAAGTGTTCGTGTCGCTAACCCAGCCAAAGAAGGTTTCGATGTTGAAAATCGCCGCCTCTTGGGCAAACGTCGGTCCGGCCTGATAAGTGGCGTCTTCCAGCACCACGCCGAAATATTCGAGGAAGAAGCCATCGCGCAGTGTGGACTCGACGCACACGTTGGTGGCAATACCGGTGAACACCAGATGGCGGATACCGCGACTGCGCAACATGCTGTCGAGTGGAGTATTGAAGAAGCCGCTGTAGCGCGGTTTAGGCAGCACGATGTCCCCGGCCTGCGGAACCAGCTCATCGACAAGGGCATAATCCCAGCCGCCTTTCGACAGCAGCGTGCCCTGTAACTCCGGTCGCTTGCGCATGGTTTTCAGTGCATTCGATTTATGGAAGTTAGGCGAGCCGGCATCACCCGCTTCGACGTACTGATCGTCCCAGCCGTTCTGGAACCAGATAATCTGCATGCCAGCCGCACGCGCCGCGGTCACCGCCTGATGAATTTTGGCGATCACTGGTTTTGTGGCAGAGACATCAAAGCCAGCAAGATCCAGATAACCGCCTTCGGTGGCATAGGCGTTCTGCATATCCACCACGATCAAGGCACTTTGCGCCGGCGGCAATGCAATCGCTTCTGGCCGGGCGGGCAGGGTGATATTCGGCAAACTCGATGTGTGGGCACAAGTCACGGTACTCATCAGGCAACTTCCTTCTGCGAAGTGATAACGTTTTGACGACACTGCATTAATGGCTGGATACGCTCACCGAAATCTTCAATGCCTTGCAGGAAGTCATCAAAGGTCAGTAGGACGCCCTGAGTGCCGTCAACCTCAGCAACTTCATCCAACATTCGTGCCACATTGGCGTATGAACCCACTAAGGTGCCCATATTGATGTTGACGGCTGAAGTGGGATCGGCCATCTGACGCACGTTGGTATCGCTACCGGATTTGGTGTCCTGCTGGCTTTGTGTGGTGAGCCAGGCGAGCGCTTCTTCATCGGCACCCGCTTTGTAATGCTCCCATTTGGCACGTGCGGCCTCATCGCTTTCGGCGGCGATGATCATAAACAGCACGTAAGAACCGACATCGCGCCCGGCGTGATCCGCCGCGGCTTTCATACGGCTGGCGGTCGGGGCGAAGGCGGTGGGGGTATTGACCCCTTTGCCAAAGCAGAAGTTGTAATCAGCATGCTGCGCGGAGAACGCCATTCCGGCATCGCTCTGTCCGGCGCAGATCACCTTCATCGGTTTCTGCGGTTGCGGGCTGACGCGGCAGTCGTTCATGGTGAAAAATTCACCTTTGAAATCACTCTGACCGGAGCCCCACAAATCGCGCAGCACGGTGACGTATTCGGTGAGGTATTGGTAACGGCTGGAGAAGTACTCATCACCCGGCCACAATCCCATCTGTTCGTATTCGGGTTTCTGCCAGCCGGTGACCAGATTGACGCCGAAACGGCCATTGGAAATCGAATCGATGGTGGCGGCCATACGCGCCACAATCGCTGGGGGAAGCGTCAGAGTGGCTGCCGTGGCATAGATTTCAATTCGTGAGGTCACCGCCGCGAGCCCCGCCATCAGCGTGAAGGATTCGAGGTTGTGATCCCAGAATTCGGTTTTACCTCCGAAGCCACGCAATTTGATCATCGAGAGCGCAAAGTCGAAGTGATAGTGCTCGGCCTTCAGCACAATTTCTTTATTCAGTTCAAAAGTCGGTTTGTACTGCGGCGCATGGGTGGAGATAAGCCAGCCATTGTTGCCAATCGGGACGAAGACGCCAATTTTCATGTGAAACCTCTCTGCATTGAACGGGCATTGCTCTACACGCTGCACTGCTTCCTGCACGCATCCTGCGAGCGGCGCTCAAGTACAAAATTGCAAAGCCTGTGCCACATTTTTAAATGCCTTATATAACAATGTGTTAAAAGCCATCTTTTAGTGAAAGTGGAGTGGTTGGTCTAAATCAGACCGTTTGGTCAAAACTATTTGCACGTTTTTCATGCGCGGCACGGTCAAAAAAGGTGCAGGGAGAGCGATTAGGCAGGAAAGAGGGGCTTTGTTATGATGCGGATATGTGGGATGGAAGAGGTAACAGTGTGAAAAGCGATGAAAAGAAGCCAGGACGACGCTCGCGAGCGGTAGCGGCAAAACGGGCAGCAATTCTTGAAGCCGCGTTGGCCTTCTTCTCGCAATACGGTATTCATGGCACCAGCCTCGATAAAGTCGCGGAGCGCGCCGATGTTTCGAAGACCAATCTGCTTTATTACTATCCGTCAAAGGAAGCGCTGTATGTGGCGGTATTGAAAGAGATCCTGGATGTGTGGCTCGCCCCGCTGCGTGCTTTGCAACATGATCATGACCCGTTGACCGCGATACGAAAATACATCCGCCTCAAACTGGAAGTGTCGCGTGACCATCCACAGGCTTCACGCCTGTTCTGTCTGGAAATGCTGCAAGGCGCGCCTTTGCTAAAAGGTGAACTGGCGGGTGATTTAAAAGCACTGGTAGATGAGAAAGCGGCGATTATCGAGCAGTGGATTGATGAGGGACGTCTGGCGGGTGTGCAACCGCAACATCTGTTCTTCCTGCTGTGGGCCACCACGCAACACTACGCCGATTTTGCCTCACAGGTTGAAGCCATTACCGGGCAAACGTTGAATGACCCTGCTTTCTTTGAGCAGACACTGGAAAATGTGCAGCGCATGATTATTGAAGGGATCCGCGTGCGCTGATCCCGCCTCAACCAGGAGAATGCATGGACTCGCTATCGCAGTTAACCTTGGGCGCAGCCGTAACGGTTGCCGTAATGGGAAAACGTGTGCCGCTGTGGCAATCGGCGCTGGTGGGGGCCATTGCGGGGACTTTGCCCGACCTTGATGTCTTTATCGACCACGGTGACGCGATTCGCAATATGACGTTGCACCGTACCGAGAGTCACGCGCTGATCTTATTGACGCTGGTTGCCCCCCTGCTGGCGTGGCTGGTGGCCGGCGTAACGCAAAGCCGCCCTTACTGGCGAGGCTGGTGCCTGGCGATCTGGCTGGCGCTGATTACGCACCCGTTGCTCGATCTCACCACCGTATACGGCACGCAACTGGGCTTACCCTTCACCGATTTCCCCTACGCAATCGGCAGTATGTACATCATCGATCCACTCTATACCTTGCCTTTACTGGTGGCGCTGGTGGTGACGTTATGGCGACATAATTTGCGCTGGAACCAGTTCGGATTACTGGTCAGCACACTCTATCTCGCCTGGAGCATGGTGATACAGGGCATAGCCACGCGGCATATTGAGCAGGATTTAGTGCATCAATCCGTCACGGCACAACAGGTGCTGGTCACACCCACCGCGTTTAATACCTTGGTTTGGCGTACGGTCATCATGACACCCGAACAATACGGCGAGGCTTACTGGTCATTGATGTCCCCTGAGCGCCCGCTGGAAATTCGCTGGTATCCACGCCATCCAGAGCTGTTTGACGCCTTTAAAGGGCAGTGGCATGCGGAACGCGTGGCGTGGTTCAGCCATGGATTTTATGCCATGCAACAGCAGGGTGATGACACGCTGATATCAGATTTGCGCATGGGTGAGGCACCGAATTACACCTTTACCTTCAACTTGGGCTCGCCAACATCCCCTGACCTGGCCCCGGAAAGGGAAGCCTCGGTGAGACCATCATTGGCGCAGGCGTGGCATAAACTACGAGAAAGGTTATAAAAAAAGCCCCAGATGGGGCTTTTTTGGAGTCTGGATCAGGCTTTACGGCGACGTAATAACCAGCCCAAGGTCAGGATCACAAACCACAGTGGCGTGACCATCAGGGCCTGACGGGTATCTTCCTGCAACGTCAGCAGCACCAGCACAAAGGCAAAGAAGGCCATACATACCCAGCACATAAATTTGCCCAGCGGCATCTTAAACTTCGACGCCGCATGGCGCTGTGGATGTTGCTTACGGTACGCCAGATAGCTGCACAGAATGATGGTCCAGACGAACATAAACAGAATCGCCGACACCGTGGTCACCATGGTAAACACCGTCATCACATCTGGGATCAGGTAAATCAGTGCCACACCGACCAGTAAGCACAAGCAAGAGAAGAACAGGCCCGTTGTGGGTACGGCGCGTGCGGACAAGCGTCCAAAGGCTTTGTGCGCAACGCCCAACTCGGCCAGGCCGAACAGCATACGGCTGGTAGAGAAAATACCGCTATTGGCCGATGACGCAGCAGAGGTTAATACCACAAAGTTAACGATGCTTGCCGCAGCAGGCAGACCGATCAGCACAAACATTTCAACGAAAGGACTGCGGTTTGGCAGCACCTGGTTCCACGGCGTGACCGCCATGATCACCAGCAGTGCCAGTACGTAGAACATAATGATACGGACGGGGATGGCATTGATCGCGCGTGGCAGCACCTTGTGAGGATCTTTGGTTTCTGCCGCCGCAGTACCGACCAGTTCAATCCCGACAAAGGCAAAGACCGCAATCTGGAAGCCGGCAAAGAATCCGCTTAGGCCTTTCGGGAACATGCCACCATGATCCCAGATATTGCTCAGTGAAGCCGTGGTGCCATTGGGTGAGGGATAATGCATGCTGACCAGCACAATACCGGTGATAATCAGCGCCACAATCGCCACGATTTTGATAATGGCGAACCAGAATTCCATCTCACCAAACAGTTTTACTGTCGCGATATTGAGTGCAAGGAACGCAAAGATACACAGCAGTGCACTCATCCAAATGGAGAAGCCGGGGAACCAGAGCTGGAAATAGGCGCTGATGGCCACGACATCTGCGATCCCGGTGACCACCCAGCAGAACCAGTAAGTCCAACCGGTAAAATAGCCAGCCCAGGGGCCAAGCAGATCGGCCGCGAAGTCGCTGAAGGATTTGTATTCGAGATTGGAGAGCAGTAACTCACCCATTGCTCGCATAACAAAAAACAGCATAAAGCCAATGATCATGTAGACAAAAATGATCGATGGGCCCGCCAGGCTGATGGTTTTTCCAGAGCCCATAAACAGCCCGGTACCTATGGCGCCGCCGATAGCGATAAGTTGGATATGGCGGTTATGCAGATTACGCCGAAGCTTTTCCGGCTGTTCGGCCTCAATGAGCGCCTCTTTTGATTGGTCAACCATAAATATATCTTTCCTGTTTTGATGTTGTGTCAGCTCTACTGGCTGTTTGATAAGGTGCCGTTGTATAGGGCAAGTGGCATAAGATAGTGGAAAGGCGGCGACTCTCGGTAATTGTTTTTTTACAATTGTGACCTTTTACGCGCTTTGTTCTGTCAGTAAAAATTTACATGGCATAATCTCCCTGCATTTTGCGTAAATCTTCAACAATTAAGCCTTTTCTGCCGATGTTCACCCGCGTGGCGCCTACACTTAACAACTTCATGTATAAGCAAAAGTGAAATGATGTGCGTGTATTCATGGCCATAGTGTTACTTGCGCTGTGTGGGTGGTGGGGGCTTCCCTGGCTCAAACTACATCTGCCGCCGCAATGGAACCCTTTTACACCGTTGGCGGTGACCGATCCGCCAGGATGGATGATGCGGTATAAATTACAGCGACTCAGCCACGACCCCGCAGCGTGTCTGGCGGTAATGCAGCGTGCCAGCCAGCAAGGATTTGTGCAGTTCCGTAGCGTTCCACCGCAGCAAGGCGATTGCCCCATTGAGCAACCTTTACGTGTGACCGGTTTTGGCGAGGTATCGGTGAGTAGCAGTTTTCTCGCCAGTTGTCCGATGGCCGTCAGTAGCACTGTCTTTGTGGTTAACAGTCACCAGGCTCTACAACAGGCTGGTATCAACAGTCGGTTGCGCAGTATCGCGCATGTGGGAAGTTACGCTTGCCGCAATATCTATCATCGCCAGCAGGGACGATTAAGCGAACATGCCACGGCTGAGGCGTGGGATATCAGTGGATTCCAACTGGCGAATGGTCAGTGGTTAATGGTGGGGAAAAACTGGCGACAACCCACAGAGGCTGCAGCGGGATTACACGCGCTGTGGCGAGAGGGATGTGCTACCTTCGGCAATGCGCTCGGACCGGACTACAACGCCGCACATGCCGGGCATTTTCACCTCGGCATGCGCGGCGCAGGCTACTGCCGTTAACTAAACGGCAGGATTAAGCCCACGCTTTATGAGGAAATGGTTAGCAGGCCAGGAGAATACAAAGCCAATAAGCATTGATAATTGCAGCATAAACCAGAATGTCACCAGCAATGGGTTGATTTGCTGGTTAAGAATGAATTTTAGGGCCAGTGCCATAAAGATAAAAATACCTAATTGATAAATCAGCAGCGGAAAAGTTTCCGTTTTTAATGCTAATAATAAGGCACTGGCTAGTGAACGTTTTTCACGTTGCCGAATAGCAAGAAACTGCAAAAAATATCCAATCAGAAGCGAAATGAGTGCACAAATAAGACCCTGCATCCAGAGTGTTGGGTTAATTGCGAACTGATTTAGCAAGGTGACTATTGGCAAGGTCATTAGGTCACCAAATATACAGGCTGCGGCAGAGAGTGAAGTAGAAATAAATATGGTTTGCCAGCTAGCATGCCCTTGTATTTTTTGCGGAACCAGCAAAGCAAGTTTTACCTGACGAGACGGTTTGCGGCCCAGATACCACCAAGCCAGCCAACCGATAAAAGGCAAATACAAGCCCGTCAGTGGCCAGATGATATTCATTACCGGCACAGGGTGCGGGTGACGGAAAAGATCTTTTAAAATCATCAGGGCCGTGCAACCGCCCAGAACAAGTAAAGGTAATGCCAACTGGTTCAACATAGTCAGTCCCGCTGAGTTTCCCGAATACGCGCGACAATGCGCCAGGCGTCCTGCGTCATTGTCTCCCCTTTGCAAAATCTTTTGACTCGCTCACCGCTAATCTTCTAAGAGTAGCTGGAAAAAGAGAGTGACGGAAATCACGCTGTTATGTTCATCATGGAAATAACGGTCATGATGAATAAAGCGAAACGCACTCACTTGATAAATCAGCCTCACACCTCAGTATCCGCTCGAAAAGTGGGTGATTTTGGTTAACGACGATGCTAAAAATTTATCAATCTAATGATAATTTTCGATGAATAGGGTGATTGAAACCTCTTCAGAAAAATCCTATTCTAATTAGCAAAGTCGATTAAAGTTGTGAAGCTGTTAGCAAAAAACATCCGTTTGCACATTCCCACTTCGGTAACGCATTGACAACTGGATGGTTATGATTGTTATCGGCAGTGCTGCTTTCATTTCAATCAATATTTTTTCTCAAGTTAATTTATTTTTTGTGTTAATCAGAACGAATAACAAGGTTAAAGCGTGAAACAACGCTGAGGCAATAATGACAACCGATAATTATTTCGTCTGGCGCGGCGAGACTGAAAATGAATTTCAGGCGCTGACGGAAGTGGTACAAGTAAAATCGCTAATACAAAAACATATCGAAGCATTGGGTTTTGATTCATTCGCTTTTCTGGTTCAGCATCCTGTGCCCTTTACACGGCCACGTGTGTTTTTGTTTAGCACTTACCCAGAAAGCTGGGTTAAGCGTTATGAAAGCGAAAATTATTACGCTGTGGATCCGGTATTGCTGCTTTGCCAGCGGCCGGGAAGAGGCGTGGAATGGACGCGTGATTTATTTACCGGTGCGGGCAATTTGTGGGCAGAAGCCAATGCGGCAGGCCTCAATAGTGGCTTTTCTTGCTCGGCAATGGCGCCAAATCGTGCCATTGGTATATTATCTATTGCATCGTCGCTTCATAGTCATACCCAACATTTACGTATCCAGCTGGAAGTGAAACTACACTTCCTGGCGGAACTGAGTTTGCGCGTGCTGGAAAGGCTGAATGACAGTTCAATGGCAGTTTTATCTAATGATTTTAGTCAACGCGAACTGGAAATTCTGAAATGGACGGCAGAAGGAAAAACCTCTGCTGAAATTTCACTTATTTTAGCGATATCTGAACACACGGTGAATTTTCACCAAAAGAATATGCAAAAGCGTTTTAATGTTTCCAATAAAACGCAGATTGCCTGTTACGCAGCAGCGATTGGCTTGATATAGCAAAAAGGCAACTACTAATTTTAGTAGTTCCCAGCGTTGAGTCTGTTGTCTACCCTGCGCCGGGACTTTGCCAGGCTGGCGCAAAGAAATCATTGCAAACATGAGGATGTCAGGGGCGCATGATGAAAATAATTCAAACACAGCTTAAGGATATGCCGTCCTCTTTATTGGCTGAATTGGGAACCTATCGCTACAGCGTTTTTGCACGTGGCGAAGGCTGGTCTATTCCCCCGCGATTAAGCACGCCGGGTCAGGAGTACGATCGATTTGACCGTTCAGATGTGACTTGGTTGATTGCCTGGAACGCACGTCAGGGTATTTGTGGTTGTGCGCGTCTATTGCCTTGGCACGAGCCTGAAGTGCCTGAAGGGTTGGTGCTGCCATTCGATCAGGACAAAGTCTGGGAGATGTCGCGTTTTTCAGCCCGTCTCGAAGTGGACGCGGAGTTACCGCTCAATATTTTATGGCACTCGGTACAGTTGGCAGAATTGAGTGGGATGGCATTCCTGATCAGTTCAGCGACGCCGATGTTAGAGAAAATGTTTGAAAAACATCAGGTGGTTTACGAGCCACTATCACCGGGCTTAATTCAATCTGAAGACAACCTGTTTGCTATTCGTATTCCGGTGCAGCAACCTGCGCTCGCCGAGAAATATCGCGGTACACGACGCTTTAGTCCTGAAGAGGTGTTGCCATCACTGGGTGTGTCCGTTAACTGGCAGGCGCACAGCTAATTACCCCGCGCAGAGCGCGGGGACAACCGCTTATTGACGATAAGCGGTTTTGATTTGACGGATGGTGTTGCTAAACACTTCCGCCTGAGGTTTATCAACTAACGCGCTCTGCACATAGCGCTCCATATTGATGATCACTTTGCCAGCATCTGCCTGGCCCATTCCTTTCAGGATCAGCGTCACCATCATTTTCAGGCAGGCCACTTCATCCGCCAGTGCTTGGGTATCCTGTGAAGTTGCAAAATCCTCATCACTCATCATTGACTCCTTGGTGGTGTTACTGAACGTTGACACATTACCTGTGCGTAAAAAACAGAGTATATCATAAGCTTGTTGGATGAATTTATTGTAGGCGAAGCGGTAATGAGAAGGAGGGGGTTAATTCTGACTTGATGTATTTGTCAGCAGAAGAAAATCGGAAATAGGGAATTATTAAATGTGCCGACAACGGATTAACCAACAAAAGCGTTATAAATTATAACATAATGATATTAGTCACAATTTCACATTTTAATTCTTGCATGTTATTGCGTTTTACTAAAAAAACAAGCGCTCCAGAGTCCTAATTGATTTGCATCATTTCAAGAGGGATTTATCTGCATCGCCAGATGTTCTTTCAGCCTTAAACCCGGTAAGATGGCCTCCCTGTAATATATTTTCCCTTCACTAACCTGCGGAGTACGTCACGTTGATCAGCTTGCTTCTTGTTGATGACCATGAACTGGTACGCGCAGGTATTCGCCGCATACTTGAAGATATGAAGGGACTGGTGATTGCCGGGGAAGCGGCTTGTGGTGAAGATGCGGTAAAATGGTGTCGCAACACGCCGGTTGACGTGGTGCTAATGGACATGAACATGCCCGGTATCGGCGGCCTGGAAGCCACGCGCAAGATTGTGCGCTTTAATCCAGATATTCGTATCATTATGCTCACCATTCATACTGAAAACCCACTACCAGCGAAAGTCATGCAGGCCGGTGCTTCCGGTTATCTGAGCAAAGGCGCCGCGCCGCAAGAAGTGGTGAGTGCGATCCGTGCCGTGCATTCCGGTCAACGCTATATTGCTTCAGACATTGCTCAGCAAATGGCGTTGAGTCAAATCGAGCCACAAAAGACGGAATCGCCGTTTAGCTGTTTGTCGGAAAGGGAATTGCAGATTATGCTGATGATTACCCGCGGGCAGAAAGTGACGGAGATCTCCGAGCAGCTTAGTCTGAGCCCGAAAACCGTTAACAGCTACCGTTATCGCATGTTCAGCAAACTGAATATTAGTGGCGATGTAGAGTTAACGCATTTGGCCATTCGTCATGGCTTGTACAATGCGGAGCCATTAATCAGTAGTGAGTGACGTCTTCAATTCCAAAGCCTTTCTCAGCACCGTGACCAGTCAGCCCGGCGTCTACCGTATGTATGACGCGACAGGCACGGTGATCTATGTTGGTAAAGCCAAAGATCTCAAAAAACGCCTGAGCAGTTATTTCCGGACTCAGGTAGGCAGTCGCAAAACCGAAGTGTTGGTCAGTAACATCCAGAACATTGATGTCACGGTTACCCATACTGAAACGGAAGCGCTGTTGCTTGAGCACAACTATATAAAGCTCTATCAGCCGCGGTACAACGTGTTGTTACGCGATGATAAATCCTACCCTTATATCTTTCTGAGCGCAGATACTCACCCGCGGCTGGCGATGCATCGTGGGGCGAAGCATGCCAAAGGGGAATACTTTGGGCCGTTTCCTAACGGCTACGCGGTGCGTGAAACCCTCGCGCTGTTGCAAAAAGTCTTTCCCATCCGCCAGTGCGAGAACAGTGTCTATCGCAATCGCTCACGTCCTTGTTTGCAGTATCAGATTGGGCGTTGTCTGGGTCCCTGCGTGGCGGGGTTGGTTTCAGAAGATGAATATGTGCAGCAAACCGATTACGTGCGCTTGTTTCTGGCTGGCAAAGATGATCAGGTTATTAACCAGTTAGTTAAACGTATGGAAGACGCCAGTCATGCGCTTCGCTTCGAAGAGGCAGCACGTCTGCGCGATCAGATTCAGGCAGTGCGCCGTGTGACAGAGAAGCAGTTTGTCTCTAACCAGGGAGACGACCTGGATGTGATGGGGGTGGCCTATGACGCGGGAATGGCGTGTCTGCATGTGCTGTTTATTCGTCAGGGAAAGGTGTTGGGCAGTCGTAGTTATTTCCCGAAAGTGCCGGCGGATACAGATTTGACCGAAGTGGTGCAAACGTTCGTCGGTCAGTTTTATCTGCAGGGCAGCGAAGCGCGCACCTTGCCTGCTGAAATTTTGTTAGATTTCAATTTGCCTGAACGTGCGTTGCTGGCCGACTCTTTGAGTGAGCTGGCGGGGCGTAAAGTCAACATTCAGAGTAAACCGCGTGGTGACCGTGCGCGTTATCTTAAGCTGGCGCGCACCAATGCGGCCACCGCTTTGACCACGAAACTCTCCCAGCACTCCACCATCCAACAGCGGCTGGCAGCACTGGCGGCATTTCTTGAACTTGATAGCATCAAACGCATGGAGTGTTTCGATATCAGTCACACCATGGGTGAGCAGACCATTGCTTCCTGCGTCGTCTTCAACCGTGATGGTCCTCTACGATCCGATTATCGTCGCTACAACATTGAGGGGATCACGCCGGGGGACGACTACGCGGCGATGAATCAAGTGCTACGCCGCCGTTACGGTAAAGCGCTGGAAGAGGACAAAGTCCCTGATGTGATTATCATTGATGGCGGCAAGGGCCAGTTGGCGCAAGCGAAGCAGGTGTTTGCTGAACTGGATGTGCCTTGGGATAAAGATCGACCGATTATGCTCGGCGTAGCAAAAGGCAGCGATCGTAAAGCGGGTCTGGAAACGCTGTTCTTTGAAGCGGAAGGTGAGGGGGTTTCCCTGCCACCAGATTCACCGGCACTGCATGTCATCCAGCATATTCGTGACGACTCTCACAATCATGCAATTTCGGGACATCGCCAAAAACGCGCCAAAGTGAAGAACACCAGTGCCCTGGAAAGCATTGAAGGAGTAGGGCCAAAACGCCGCCAGCAGCTGCTTAAGTACATGGGGGGCCTACAACCGTTGATGAATGCCAGCGTGGATGAGATTGCTAAAGTTCCCGGCATTTCCTTCGCACTGGCAGAAAAAATCTACCACTCGCTGAAACACTAACGTTGAAACAGGGTGGGCAATGTAGGAACATACGTTAAATCCTACTCACACCAGACAGTTACTGGCATATGCAATTTAACATTCCGACGTGTCTTACCCTGTTTCGAGTTGTACTGATTCCTTACTTTGTGCTGGCGTTCTATTTGCCATTTCACTGGGCACCTTTTGTCACCGCATTAATCTTTGTGGTTGCTGCGGTCACGGACTGGTTTGATGGTTTTCTTGCTCGTCGCTGGAAGCAGACCACCCGTTTTGGGGCTTTTCTCGATCCGGTCGCCGATAAGGTGATGGTCGCGATCGCCTTGGTGCTGGTGGCAGAATATTTCCACGCCTGGTGGATCACTTTGCCCGCAGCCACCATGATTGCCCGCGAGATTATTATCTCGGCCTTGCGTGAGTGGATGGCGGAGATTGGTAAACGTAGCAGCGTCGCTGTGTCATGGATTGGCAAAGTGAAAACCACCGCACAGATGTTCTCGCTTTTTGCCTTGCTATGGCGTCCAGATGCAACGGTGGTCGGTATCGGCGTGGTTGCGTTGTATATCGCTGCGGTTCTGACGTTCTGGTCGATGTTCCAGTATTTGAGTGCTGCGCGCGGTGATTTGCTCGATAGCTGATCGATGCGATTTAAAAAGCAGCAAACGGACGCAGTGTGTGGATAATTCTATTGACTCATTGCGTCAGATAAGTAGAATGCATCGCATCGAACGGCAGCGAGTCTGCAAGAAGCTGAGTAAAATCAGTGAGTTTGATTGAAAGGCGAAGTTTAAGAATCAAGTGTTTCAGGTTGCAGCAAGGCAGTCACTGAAAGACGAAGATTATGCGGGAATAGCTCAGTTGGTAGAGCACGACCTTGCCAAGGTCGGGGTCGCGAGTTCGAGTCTCGTTTCCCGCTCCAAATTTAGTCATTTGTTTTCAACGAATGACACATCAGAATAAAGGCGCGTTGGCAGAGTGGCCATGCAACGGATTGCAAATCCGTCTACCTCGGTTCGACTCCGGGACGCGCCTCCAATTTATACCCTGCCCGGGTGGTGAAATCGGTAGACACAA
>NZ_MLFR01000009.1 GCF_002095475.1 Pantoea rwandensis | reverse complement strand
CTGGGGCGGGCTGCCCTCGCGCCGCTGACGCGGTACCTTCACTTCACTCGTCAGCCTGACGGACCGGCGCAGACGGGACTTTCCCTGTCCCGGCTGCACCTTTCGCCAGCATCCATGCTGGCTCTCCTGGCTTCCTCATTCCGTTCAGCGCTGCGAAATGCCAGCCCCAGAGCGGCACCAGCCTGCTTGCTAATATCTGTTTACGCTGCTGGAAAAGACGCGATGGCTCAGGCGATAGCGTTTTTACTACTACAAAGGGTTAGATGGCTCAGGCAATAGCGCTTTTACTGCCACAAAGGGCACATTGTCTGAGGCCACAGCGCCTCTGCTGCTGCAAGGGCTATTCGCAGCGCTGAGGCGGAGACGTTGTGCCAGGAGCCAGTTGCAGGGATGCGACTGGCAGTTCGGGTTGGCCTGGATGGCCTTACCCGAACGGTCCGTCCGGCACGACGTTGCAGCCGAAGGCACCGCGAAGCGGCGCGAGGACGGCCCGGCAGCAGCAGAGGCGCTGTGGCCTTCACCGACGCACGCACAAGAAAAGCCACTACTACTTGAAAATAACAGCCTACCCAAACAGCACCTTCACTGACCAGTACGGTGCTATCGCACCCTTTTAATAAAAATTCAATCACTTACCGAAAGCAATCAAAGCGGAGCGGGATCACATTTATCACTAAATATTGTCGACTTCATCTATTTGAAACAAAACTGTCACATTAATTAACTAATCTAATGTCTCCTGTTTTTCGATGGACAATATTATGGTCATCAAGGCAAAAAACCTGCAGGATGCGGAAGAACTCCTGCACTCAGGTATTAGTAAAGTTGAACTGGCTTACGATATCGGCAGCGACGATTTCTTCCGTCTCGCCTCACGTTGGTGTGATCGCGGTGCACGCATCACTAAAGGCAACCAGCACTTCGTCGTGCAGATTAAAGGTATGGCGATTCCGCCTAACCACTAATAATGGGTGAGCCCCTTTGGCTTGCTCTCCTCGCGGCTGACTGGTAAAACTACGTTTTTCCGTCAGCCGTGATGCTTTATGTTCCCTTCTGAAACCGCACTCGCTCTGCCCTCTTCCTCTTTTATTACTGCGGCGGCTCTCTGGCAGAATCCGGTGGCTATCGCATGGTGTCATTTTGACCAACAACAATGGCATCAAGACCTGCATCATCAGTGGCAATTACCGCTCCCTCTGACCTTGCAAAGTGCAGTCATCAAACGCAAAGCTGAACATCTGGCTAGCCGCTGGCTGGCTCAGCAAATGCTCTCTACTTTTGAGATGCCCGATTTTGTCCTGCGCAACGCGCCTGACCGCTCACCATTATGGCCCGCGGGCATTCAGGCATCGCTTTCGCATTCTCAGCAAATGGCCGTCGTCGCCGCCACACAGCATCCCTCGTGTATCGGCATTGATGTGGAACAGGTGATGGCTGAACACACAGCACAAGAGACCGTGGAATTGCTGATGAATAACGCCGAACGCAGGCTGTTGGAAACACTCTCCCTGCCCTTTTCGCTGGCTGCCACCCTGCTGTTCTCGCTTAAGGAGAGCCTGTATAAAGCATTATGGCCGCAGCTACATCAGCCCATGGATTTTCTGCAGGCGGAATTGATTGAACTGAATGTGACACAGGGCCGGGCCGCGCTGCGCTTAACACAGGATTTCTCTGCCAGCTTTAACACCCATACTGTGCTGCAGGCAGAATTTTGGCAAAACGCTGATCGGGTCATCACTCTGGTCACGCACCCGCTTTCAGATAATAAAAAACCGGCTCAGAAATAAACCCGAGCCGGTGACAACACAAGACGACAGAAGTGTTCCAGGGAGACAGAGACGAGGAATCTCTGTTGAAATTCACCTTACCTGTCAGCCAACACTTTGCCCAATAAGGGTTTTCGCTAAGCTATCCCGCCAGCCGTTAATGGCCCGTGTCGGTGCGCTTTACCGCATCCAGCGTCGCCATCTCGCGCTCATTGCCGGTCAGTTCGCTCAGTTTGCCTTCCCGCATCTCCAGTAATCGATCGGCATGAATGAAGTAGTGATCGTCATGACTGATCGCAAACACTGTTTTGCCCGACGCCTGAAGCCAAGGTAATAATTCGCGATAGAAAATACGCCGAAAATGCGGATCCTGATCCGCAGCCCATTCATCGAGCAGCAAAATGTCGCGTTCCTCCGCCGCCGCAAGCAGCAGCGCCAAGCGCTTGCTCTGCCCTTTTGACAGTTGCAGATTCAGCACCTTGTTGCCCTCTAACTTCAGCTTGTCCTGCATTTTCAGGCGTTCCAGCCACTGCTGGACCAAGGCAGGATTAGCAGGCTGGCCCCCCTGAGTGATGAGACGATCAAACAGATGCACATCGGTAAACACCGCTGAGAAATGCTTGCGATAGGCATCGAGGTTATGCCAGTCCACCTCTTTCCCATCTAGCAGCAGGCTGCCTGACTGCGGCTGATAGAGGCCGGTCAACAGCATCGCCAGGGTTGATTTACCGCTGCCGTTACCGCCAATCAGAAAGACCAGTTCACCACGACGCAACGTCAGGTTAATCGGGCCCACCTGAAAACCGTGCTCACCGTAATGGAAGCAGACGTCACGCAGCTCCAGCGTTTGCCAGTCGCTCACCTGTGGCAGTGCTTTGAACTGCGCATCATAAGGAGCGAGGTCGAAGGTGTTGATTTTGCGTAAGGCCACCTGCGCGCTCAGTAAAGTGGGCAGTGCACCCACCGCCGCCAGCAGCGGAGTACGCAGGAAAAGCAGCGTCAGTGAATAGGTCGCTGCCACGGCGGTATTGGCCCAGCCAAGGCCGTTGGCCATAAAGAACACAATGCCGATCGCACCCAACATCATGATGTTCGACCAGTTAACGGCACTCAGATGGAACGTATCGGCACGGACGATATGGTGGCGATAGCGGGTGGCATCTTCCTGATAAACGGTGTCATAAATCAGCTGTGCTCGTTCACGGTTTAGTTGCAGCTCTTTACGCCCTTCAATGATGGTCTGGAAATCACGGTACAGATCATCTTCAATTTCACGCAGTTTTGCCATGTGCTGATAAACACGCGATACCAACAACCACCCGCCCACCAAGGTGATCACCAGCCAAAGCGAGGTAATCAGCAGCATCTTAGGTGACAGCCACGCCAGATAGAGCGCAGAACCCAGAGTAATAATGATGCCCTGAATCAGTTCCGGCAGACGCACAAAAGCGATGGTAATGGCACGCACATCACTGGTGAGGCCAGCTAGCAATTGGGCGTTGCCAATCTGCTCAATGCGCTCAACACGCGTATCAAGGATGCGTTTAATGAATTCGCCGCGCAGACGCCAGACGAAGTGATGTCCGAGTTGAGTGAGCGCCAACTGCGATCCCAGCGTGACCGCCATCAGCAGAAACAGCTGACCAAGAAAACTCGGCAGCACGGAAATGGAAGTATTGACTGCCACAATCAACTCGTTGTTGATGTAGGCAATCAGGCCGATGCCGAGCGCAGCGCTTAACAACGTAAGCAGAATGACACCAATGAAAGGCCAGCGATACTGGCGATAAACCACGTGCAGCAATGCCATTAACAGATTCCGGAGGTCAATAAAGCAGCCTGCAGTTTAATGGCGGATCAATTGATAGCAAGAATAATTCTCACCCTGCGCGCCGCTAATGGGCGCGTCGGAACGTCAGGTTGTAGCGAAAGGCGCCGGCATCATGATGAATGCCAGGTTTAAGCGGCAGAATCCCGTGGTAACGCAGCCGGGAAGGCCCTCCCCATACTACGATATCGCCATGTTCTAACAGGACACGTTGCGTCGCATCACCGCGTTCGAAACCACCAAACTGAAACACGGCGGGCAATCCCAATGAGACGGACACAATCGGCTGACGCAGATCTTTTTCATCTTTGTCCTGATGCAGCGTCAGTTTTGCGCCCGGTTCATAGCGGTTAATGAGGCAAGCATCGGGATTGAAACCGGGAAAACCCGCTTCCTCTGCCGTTTGCTGAGCAAGCTCACGAAAAAGCGCGGGCATCGGTGGCCACTTGTGCCCGCTGTTGTTGTCCTGCTCAGTATATTGATAACCACGCGAGTCGCTCGACCAGCCCAAATCACCGCAGTTGGTCATCGCCACCGACATACGGTGGCCACCCGGCGTAATTCGGTGTGCGAACGGGTTTTGCCCGGCGATCTCATGAATCGCAGCCAGTAGGGCATCGGCATGATCGCGTGCGCGACGACGCAAAATCACCGCGCCTTCCGCTAACGGTTCCTGCCACGGCGCCTCTTCACTAAACAGATCCAACATACACGCCTCCCGAAATTACTTATCTTCCTGATCAATAAGGAAGGATTTGAATTGTGGTGACATCCAATGCGCAAAACCATCACCCTGCTTGCTGATCAGATACACCGCCAAGTGTTCCTTCAACGCCAGTGCCTTAGCACGTTCGGTCCCCAGCACCATCAGGCCGGTATCCCAACCATCCGCTTCTAGCGCCGTCGTGGCGATCACCGTTGCCGACACCAGTTTATGGTCGATGGGCCGCCCCGTCGCGGGATCGATCACGTGAGAAATACGTTTACCATCGAGTTCATAATAGTTGCGATAGCTGCCTGACGTGCTGATGCCATGCCCCTGTAAGTCAACACGCGCTTCAACTGCGTTTTCTCGATCGGTGGGTTTCTGGATGGCAACGCGCCAGGGTTGATCGCTGGCGTTCTCACCACGGCTCAGTACTGCGCCGCCGACCGATACCAGATAGTCGGTAATGCCCTGTTGCTCCATCAGCCGCGCCAGGTGGTCAGTGGCGTAACCTTCCCCCATCGTCGAGAGATCCACGTAAAGTGCAGGCAGATCTTTTTGTAGCCACTGCCCTTCAACGTTCTGGATAACCTGCAGGTGTTGTAATCCAGTCTGCGCTTTGGCGGCGGCTATCTCCGCATCTGTTGGGGTATGCGTGGGCTGCTTCGCCGGACCAAAGCCCCAAAGATTGACCAGCGGGCCTACGGTGATATCCATTGCACCCTCGGTTTTCTTGCCGATGCGCAAGGCTTCTACCACGATATCGGCCATATCAGCACTGACGGGCTGTGGGTCACTGCCATGATACTGATTGAAGCGTGACAGAACCGAATCTTTCTTCCATGTTGAGAGCGTCTGATCATCGTGATCAAGCTGCTGTTGGATAGCGCGCTGTAAATCCGCTTTACGCCCGGGTTCAACACCCGCAAGGCTGACACGCCAGACGGTACCCATGGTTTTTCCTTCCAACACCAGCGCGGATCGCGGCTCTTGCCGATCGCAGCCACTCAAGCTCGCAGCTAACACACTCATTAGCAGAATGTTCTTAAATCCCATTCCTTCCTCATCTGTAACGTATTAATTCATCCTATTTCAAAGCATAAACCGCTTGTAAAACAGGCTAAAGCAACTTGATGTTGCACTCAGGTTGACTCAGGATAGCGCGTTCCCGCATGACAACGAATACAGGAACGCCAGATGATGATTTATATGATTGTTGCCGTATCCGCCGGCCTGTTTATCTTCGGGGCCTATCGCTGCTGGCAGACTTACCGCCACCGCCTGATCCAGCACTACCCTTCGCGTCGGCGTTAATTTTCTGCACCACGACACACCATTTGCACCACTCCAGCGCCGGCGCAGTGTAGCAAACCCCGTCCGGCCCGCGTGGCGCTGAGAGCGGTAAGCTGGCATGAATTGTGCAGCGTTGATGCTGGGTTGAACATCAGCGAGGTGCAAAATGGAAAAAACAAAAAGTGAACAAACCTGGCAGCGCTGGCTGCGCTTCTCCGCTTTTACGCTAGCAGGAGTCGCACTGGAAGGCAGCGCACCGGCGCTTAATACGTCGGTGCAACCCGCGCCAAAAGCCAAAAAATGGCCATCAATGCAATAAGACTTATAATCCCAAATCACTCAAGCCCGGATGATCATCCGGGCGCCTTCCCGCAGGCCAATGAAACAGGCGTTGATCGCTACCGATCGGTAAATCATTGATGCAGGCAAAGCGCTGAATCATCAAACCATCGACACCAAAATGCCAGTTCTCGTTGCCGTAACTGCGGAACCAGTTACCGCTGTCATCATGCCACTCATAGGCGAAACGCACCGCCAGCTTGTCTTCGTGCCATGCCCAGAGTTCTTTGATCAGACGATACTCCAACTCCTTCGCCCATTTCCTCGCTAAAAAGGTCACGACCTCAGCACGACCATTCACAAACTCACTACGGTTACGCCACCGGGTATCCTCACTGTAAACCTGAGAAACACGCTGAGGATCGCAGCTGTTCCAGGCATCTTCTGCCATGCGTACTTTTTGCAGTGCAGTTTGTTGATTGAAAGGGGGTACCAGCATGATCATTCTCCTGTTAAATGTAGACAGATCTGTCTACTTGATTCATCCTGCCGTATGTAGACAATTCTGTCTACCTCAGATAACAGGAATTTTCTATGCTCACTCCATTAGAATTTGATGCCAACGCTGCCGCGCGGGATCGCATCCTTATCAGCGCGCAAGCGTTGTTTTATCAGCAGGGCATTCGCGCCACGGGCGTGGATAAGGTGATTGCCGCCGCTGGTGTGACGAAGGTGACCTTCTACCGGCATTTCCCGGCCAAGAACACGCTGATTTTGGCCTTTCTTCAGCAGCGCCATCAGCGCTGGATGTCAGCCTTTCGTGCTTCACTGGCACGGGATAGCAACCTGATGGATGCTCTTCCTTCAACCTTGCTCAGCTGGTTTAACGATGAGGATTATCGTGGTTGTGCCTTTATCAATACGGCGGCTGAGCTGGGAAGTTCCCTGCCCGAAGCCAGCGCACTGATTCGTGAGCACAAACAGCAGATGGCTCAGGCCATTGCGGAAAGACTGACGCCTGAACAACAGATGAAGACCGCGCAGATTGTCTTGCTGGTTGAAGGCGCGATAGTACAGGTACAAATAGGGGAAAAAGCAGAAGCGATAGTAGAAGTCTTGCGGCAAGCTTTGGTGCAGTTACTGAAAACAGGAGCGTGACCCGCAGGCCACGCTCCATCACACTTAGAACTGGTAAACCAAGCCCAGTGCCACAATGTCGTCGGTGTTGATGCCGGTCGCATTGGTGAAGTTGTTGTCGTCCAGCAGGTTGATTTGGTAATCAACATAGGTCGACATGTTTTTGTTGAAGTAGTAAGTCGCACCTACATCAATATATTTTTTCAGGTTCTGGCTGCCGTAACCTTCGATATCGCTACCGCGCGAGGTCACGTATGCCAGAGATGGACGCAGGCCGAAGTCGAACTGATACTGTGCAACCAGTTCCCAGTTATCCGCTTTGTTAGCGTAGCCGTAAACGTCGCCGCTGCTTGAACCGAAGCGGGTGGCGTTGTAAGAACGGGTATACATCGCGGCCAGGTAGACATTGTTGGCGTCATACTTCAGACCACCGGTATAGGCTGCGGCTTTATCACCACGACCTAAGATATCACCGGTGTTCTGGTTGTTGGTACGGTCAGACTGGAACATTGCTGCACCAATACCGAAACCTGAACCCAGATCATAAGTGGTGCTCAGACCATAACCGTCGCCATTCTCACCCAGTACATCACGACCTGAAGAGGATTCGGTTGGGTTATCATTTTTGCCCTGATACTGAACCGCGAAGTTCCAGCCATCTACCAGACCAAAGAAGTTGCTGTTGCGGTAGGTCGCCATACCGTTACCACGCTGGAACATGAAGTTGTCCGCGCCGTAGGTATCACCACCGAACTCTGGCAGCACGTCAGTCCAGCCTGCAACATCATAGATTACGCCGTAGTTACGACCGTAGTCGAATGAACCGGCATCACCGAATTTCAGACCTGCAAAGCCCACACGTGTAAAGCTGTTGGCAGTGCCTTCGCTTTCAGAAGTATTCAGAGCAGCCTGATATTCCCACTGGCCGTAACCGGTCAGTTGATCAGAGATCTGAGTTTCGCCTTTGAAGCCAAAACGCAGGTAAGACTGGTCACCGTCGTTGCTAGAATTATCGGAGAAATAGTGCAGACCATCAACTTTGCCGTAAAGGTCTAATTTGTTGCCGTCTTTGTTGTAAATTTCAGCTGCGCTTGCTGAACCTGCAACCAGCAATGCAGGGATCATCAGGGAGAGAACGCGACGTTTCATTTTTTTACCCTCTAGAATGTGCCTTTATTTATGCCACTGCGAACTGAACGATTAAAAATTCAGCCGGCAAGCCATTGTTATTTTATACAGGGCAATAATCTATCACGAAAATGATACTAAATTTCCGAAAGTGTTTCATTGTATTTAATAGTTATTTCCAAATGTAAATAGCGTGGAACTTATAACCAGCACAGATCAACAAAAAATACAGCACACATTGATAAACCATATTTTAATCATTTAAATTCAATGGATTAGAATCAATTCAATGCCGCACTGAATGACAAAACTTAAATCCATTCAGCGCATACAATTACTCCCGCTATCATCATTTATTTCATTATTACCTTCATTCACCCCGAATGATTTGTTTTACCCTAATTCCCGCCGGACATGATTGTCCGGCATTTTTTTGCCTTCGATTCACACCCGCACTCTCATACCAGGTAAAGTTAGTTTTATGGGTTAAATTAACATCACTTATTTTTCACATTATTTGTTTATTTTCGCACTTTTTGTTCATTGCTTAGCTATAAACAGGTAATGTTAATTTCCGACAGTAACAAAGATTGCTGAAATATTATCCGGCCCGCATATTTAACGCTCTCTTAGAGATTCTTTAGCTTTATTCAGCGGCTTAAGGAGATAATCCATCACGGATTTCTGACCGGTTTTTATCTCAACATCGGCCACCATACCGGGCATGATGGCAAATTTCTGACCTTGAGGGCTTAAGAGTTCTGCTTTTTGCGTTCGGACATAGACGCGGTAATAGTATTGATCGTGTCTGGCTTCGTCCTGCAAGGTGTCCGGTGACACGTTTTCCACTTCGCCTTTTAAATCGCCATAGATAGCCGCATCATAAGCCGTCACCTTGACCACCGCAGGCAAACCTGGCCGAATGTAGCCGATATCACGTGGACTGATACGGGTTTCAATCAGCAACTGGTCCTCAAGCGGGACAATTTCCATCAACTTACTTCCTGGCTCCAGCACACCACCGACGGTCGTCACGCGAATGTCTTTCACAATGCCATGCACCGGTGAAAGCAATGCAGTGCGCGATAACTGATCCTGTTTACCCGCTGCGACCTGTTGCTGGGCATCCAGTTCACCGTCGTTCTTAACCTGTTCCTCATGGGCCCGGACATAATAGTCATTACGCACTTCATCAATTTTGCCCTGCAAATCACTGACCTGACGGCGCAAACGAATGAGGTCCACTTTGCCCGCAGCCCCCCGCAGCACCAGAGGCTGCGTGATATTGAGCTCATCCTGCACCAGCTTTAATGACTGTTGCAGATTGCGAAGACTTTCGGTGAGATTCTGCCGTCGTGACCGGTAAAGCTGAGTTTCACGCGCGACTAACTGGGGATGCTGCAGGATGTCCGCACTGAATGTCAGCGGCTGGTCGTTCAGTTCGGCTTGCAGCCGCTGTGCGGAGGCGCGCAACATGCGCACACGTGCAATGGCTTCGCCGAAGCTGGAGGCAAAGCGGGTTGCGTCTAATGTCGCCAGCACCTGCCCACGCTCAACAATACTGCCTTCATGCACATTGAGCTGTTTGATAATGCCCCCGTCGAGGCTGTCGATAATCTGGGCCCGGCTTGAAGGGGTCACTTTGCCGGTGCCCACCGTGACCTCATCAAGCACGGCGAAGTGGGCCCACACGAGAAACAGCAGCAGCGTGAGTGTGCACATCCAGATAATTGCCGAGGTATGACGCTCACGGTGATTCCGGGCTTGATCCAGCATCGCCCTGTTCATGCCATACCGCCTTTCATGCCCACAGCGTGGCGCAATATCTCTTCGCGTGCGCCATCGGCCACAATGCGCCCGTTATCCATTACCACAATCCGATCCACCATCCGTAGCAGCGCCGGGCGATGGGTAACCAACACCAACGTACGGTCCGTCATCCACTGCGACAACTGGCGAATCACCTGCGCTTCCAGCGCTTCATCCATCGCCGCGGTGGGTTCGTCCAGCAGCACGACCTGGGGCTGCCGCAAGATTAATCGACTGAGCAGTATCATTTGCCGTTGCCCACCCGATAAGCCACGCCCACCTTCCTGAATCACCCGATCAAGGCTCGCGGCATCTTGCTGCACCATCGCGAGCGCCCCGCTGATGCGCAGCGCCTGCAGCATCTCTTGTTCACTCGCATGGGGATTACCGAGTAGCAAATTCTGACGCAGTGTTCCAAAAAACAAACGCGCATCCTGGGACAACCACCCCAACTGGCGACGCAGATCGATGGGATTAATCCCCGCCATATCCACACCGTCGACCCAGAGCTTACCCTGCGTCGCTCGCGCCTGACCGGCCAACATTTTCAGCAGCGTCGATTTTCCCGCCCCCACTTTGCCGAGAATCGCGACCCGCTCACCGGGATGAATCTCCAGCTGCGCAATACTTAGAACGCTTTGGTTGCTCTCCGCCTCATAGCGATAGTGCACATCTCGCAATTGGTAGTGGCCTCTCAACACGGGGCAATGAGCAAGGGTTAAGTGATCCGGTTGGTCGAGTGGTTTTTGCAACAGTGCATCGAGCCCTTTCATGGCTGACTTGGCGTGCTGCCAACGGGAAAATACCATTGTCAGTTGCATGAGTGGCGCGAGAGTGCGCGAAGAGAGCAAACTACTGGCCACCAGCGTACCCGTCGTAATCTGATTGTTTAAAATCAGGTAGACACCGAAGACCAGCATGCTGGCATAGGTGAGTTGTTGCACGCTAGCCGCCCACCCGGTTAACCTCGCTCCCCAAAGCCGTTGCTGATTGCTCACGGCAGCACTGACTTCGTGCGTTTGCTCCCACTGGCGCTGGAAATAGGGTTCCGCTTGCAGCGCTTTAATATCTTCTACACCTTCCAACGTTTCCACCAACACCGCCTGACGCAACGCCCCCTCCCGGAGACCTTCCTGTGCCAGGCGTGCCATCGGAATTTGTATCAGTAAACCGGGAATCACAATCAGCGGGATAGCCAGCAATGGAATAATCACCAACCAACCCCCTATCGACGCCATGATGAACAGAAACAGCAACACAAAAGGCAGATCGGCTGCCGCACCCACAGTGGTTGAGGTCAGCAGTTCTCGAACCTGATCGATTTCACGCAACTGCGCAATAAATGCGCCAGTAGAACGGGGGCGCGCCTCATTGCGGATATTCATGGCGCGAGCGAACAGCATCGAAGAAAGCTTTAAGTCGATACGCTTACCCATCAGATCCGCCACTTGAGTGCGCATTAAGCGAATCAGATACTCGATCACGACCGCCAGCAGTACCCCCGAGAAGAGCACCCACAAAGTGGATTGCGATTGCGCCGGGATGACCCGGTCATAGACCTGCATTGAAAACAGAATCCCTGCCAGTGCCAGCACATTCCCGACCACGGAAGCCAGGCTGATTTCGACGATACGTCGCTGCATGCCACGAAAATGGTGCCAGAACCAATGCGGCTGATAGGGTTGCATAAACTCATCGATACGTTGATCTCGCCCGCGGGCCGCCACCCCAATGACACCGACTTCGGCCAGGCTCTGCGCCAGTAACTCGCTGAGTTGACCTTCACGTATGACATTACCGCCTTCACTTAACCAGTAACGCACCTCTCCCTCTTGATTGATCTCCTCCAGCAACGCAATCCCACCGTTATTCAGCATCAATAATATGGGCGTGACGTCGGGTCCCCAGCGCAGTTGTTGCTGCGTCACCGAGGTACAGTGCAGGCCAAGCAACTCAGCCAGACGCGCTAATTGCTGCAGCGGTGTCAAATGCGAAAACCAGCGCATCTGCTGCTGTAACGTAAGGTGGTCAGCGGTTTTACCCAAATGCGCGGCGGCACGCAGCATGGCAGAGATCAGCATGTCGCTGTGATTCGGTTGTGAGTTCATCCCTGGAATTCCCTTGAAAGGTGCAAAGAAAGCGCCCGTTTTTGCCACGGGCGACGTATGCCTTACACCATGGTTTGTGCGGTGTGCTGCTGTTGCAGATGATCGGCGAGGGTGTATCCGCTATCGCTGGCACCGTAGTGGGTGTCCAGTGTCCGACTAACCGGCACATCACTTGGCTGGCTGCTATGGCTGACGCCACTCTCAGTGAGATGGACCAGCAAGGCTTCCACTTGCTCGCTGCTAAGACTGTCGTTGCTCTCGTGGCTCTCCACTGACACCGGCTGGCTCACACTGGCGACATTGCCGGCTTTATCCTGCGCGCTGGCTTTCATCTGATAACTGCCGTCATCCAGCGTCGCCAACTGGCCCGCCAGAACAGTGAATGACCAACTGCCATCCGCTTTCACCGTGGCGCTGTAGCTTTGGTCACCTAAGCTGACGGTCACGACGCTTCCCTGATCAAGATGCGTACTGGTGCCCTGAATCAGGTGCCATGTATTCACGTCTGCGGCATCAATCACACCGTCATCGAAAGGTTGATTGAGCGTCAGGGTCGGCAACTGATGGGTGGCAACAGTGAAAAGCGTGTCGATGGTTTTCGTATCGTGATTGCCATATTGATCGGCTTGCGCGGCAATAGCAGTGACTGCCCCGTCTGGCAGCGCCTGCAAATCGGCGGCGCTGAGCGTCACCATGCCATCGACAGGCGTGTAGGTTTTGCCGTTAATGGTGAGTTGATTAATATTTTCGGTATAGAAGCTCAGATCATGCTGCGCTTCGGCAAAATTCAGTGTGGTATCGCCACCGATATCGATCTCGTAATAGATATCAGGCAACTGAGTGACCACATTGAGCTCCAGTAAGGCATCCGTACTGTTATTCGCCGCATCGCTGGCATACACCCGTACTTCTCCGGGAGCAATGAAACTGGCGACCTCGGCAGCGGGGATAGTGACCTGCCAATGACCATCACTCCCAACTTGTGCCTGATAGACGGCATCGCCGCTGCAAACGCTCACTTGTTGCCCCGGAGCCAACGCCGATAAGCTGCCACTCAGCGTCAGATCGCTTTGGCTCTCCTCTTTATTGATCACGTTGTCATCGGTGACGCTATCGAAGGTGATCTCCGGCAAGCTGCTGGCGTGCGTGATTAAGGTAAGATCGTGCTGCGTCGAGGTGGTTTTGCCGTTTGGATCGATCGCGGTGACCTTTAGCGTGTACACGCCATCCTGAAAATCGTGTAAATCATCCGCACTGATAGAAGCCCGCCAGTTACCGTTCGCGCTGACATCACCGATATACGTTTTGTCACCTAATGTCAGCGCAACATGGCTGCCTGTGGGCATATGCGTAGACGTCCCGCGGATGACCAGATCGTAAACCCCTTCGGCCACACTGACCGCGTTATCTTCGCTGACTGGGTTAAGCGTCAACGTGGGTTTGATACTTTTATCAACATAAACGCCAAAACCCACTTGGGTATCGGTGCTGTTACCCGCTTTATCGGTGATGGTCAGCGTCAGGCTGTAGTTGCCGTCGGCCAGCCCACTCAGTACCGAGGGCGGCATGGAAGCATTCCAGTATCCCCATTGATTCACCGTACTGGTCCAGCTCTGATCGTTGAACGTTAAGGTTACCGTTGCACCAGGCTCTGATTCTGCTCGACCACGAAGATGAATGTTATTGTTCGCCTCCCAAGCCGCAATGACACCATCCTGAGCGACAGGCTCGTAGGGATGCAGTGCTGCGGGCGGTGTGCTATCGACGCTGAGCGTTTGCAAAGCGACGGATTCGTCAGCAACTGGATAAAGCGTCGCGGCTGACTGGAGAATAGCAGCCAGTTGTAACTCATTTTGAGATGAAGACATGGGTAACCTCATTGCAGGAGAACTTTCGCACCAGTCATTAAACACACTTATGATTTAAGCGGACCGGTGCGCCTTGTAGGCCACATAAAAGTGGCCCGTTTCGCCTGATGAAAACGGGTTACCCGCAGGTAACAAGGAGTGAATTAAGGCATAGCAAAAGTCTCCCTTGAGGGAGAAATAAAAAACGATCTCGCTTTAACCCGCTTAATTAGCCGGGATGGTGCTTAACATATCGGTTTTGTCTGGTCGCTGCCTACTGGCGAAAATCTGGAAACATCAACTTTGCGGGCGCGCCAGAAAATCAGTGTGGAGGCTGCTTACGAGGCGGTTTGTATCATCAGTATACTGCAACTATTAGAAGAGGGAATTTTAGTTAAGTCACTCCAGAAATGTTTGGCTGTTGCCAGGAAAGTTCTGGAAAAGCGCAACGCCGGATAAAATATCGGTAATATGCCTGTTTCTGGCTATCACACTGGTGAACCGATCGGTTCCTGACAGCGGTGCGATGCCAGCTTTGATGCTAAACTTCGTCGCTTTAACAGCTAATGAAAAAATAACTTTTATGACAGCACTGGATGCCGCACAGCACAGCAACTTACATCAGCGTGTCAATCTGGGAACGCGTATCGTTTTCCTGATCGCCGGACTCGGCATGTCTGCATGGGCGCCATTGGTGCCGTTTGCCAGCCAGCGTCTGGCGTTGAGCGGTGCCTCTCTGGGCGGCTTGCTGTTATGTCTCGGTATAGGTTCGCTGGCTGCCATGCCGGTGACGGGTGCACTGATTGCGCGCTTTGGCGGCCGGAGTGTGATGCTTTGCTCCACGCTGGTGGTGCTGGCAATACTGCCGCTGCTCGCCACGCTCAATGTGATGTGGCTGATGGCGGTCGCGTTAATGATTTTTGGTGCTGGGCTGGGCATGCTGGATGTCGCCATGAATGTGCAGGCAGTCGAAGTAGAGAAAGCAGCACGTAAGCCAATGATGTCGGGTTTTCATGGTTTTTCAGTCTGGGCGGGATTATCGGTGCCGGCGCGGTTAGCCTGCTGCTCGGCAGTGGATTAACCCCACTACAGGCGGTGGCGGTGGTGATGGCATTGATTATCATCCTACTGGTGATTAGCCTGCCAACCTTGATGACAGAACGCTTACACCAACCCGACCAGCCGTGGCTGGTCATCCCACGCGGTTGGGTGGCATTCCTGGGTCTGCTGTGTTTTATCCTGTTCCTGGCTGAAGGTGCGGTGCTCGACTGGAGCGCCCTGTTGCTGTTGCAGAATCCTGATATGAGCGTGGCACATGCCGGCCTTGGCTATGCCATCTTCTCGATTGCCATGACCATTGGCCGCCTGACTGGAGATAAAGTCATTCAGCGTTTTGGTCGCTATCCGGTGATGTTAACGGGCGCGCTGGCTGCTACTGCCGGCATGACGCTGGCTGTGCTGCTACCATGGCCACAAGCGGCATTATTCGCTTTCTTGCTAGTGGGTTTCGGCCTGGCTAACACGGTACCGATGTTGTTCAATGCGGCGGGGAATCAACATGATATGCCATCGAATCGGGCGATTTCGGCCATGACAACATTAGGCTATGCAGGTATTCTCTCAGGTCCGGCTTTAATCGGATTTATTTCCCAGTGGCTCAGTCTAAATGGCGCGTTTTTAGTTATCGCCCTGCTGCTGCTGGCCGTTGCCGCCAGTGCTCGCCTGGTTGCGCGCTAATCGCAGGATCCTGAGACGCTATGCTGCCTTACAAATTTCCTTTGACCTCCGGTAACGTCACCCGCTTCTTTGTGGTGTTCAACCTGGTGCTATTCCTTGCGCTGGGTGCCATGGTGCATAACAGCGTCAACGCGTGGATCACCGATAAACGTTACGCGATGACCGATCTGGCGCGTGCCGTACAGAAACGTATTGATGCTTCTCGCTTCGCCACCTGGCAGATCTATGAGAATCTCGCCACCACAGCCGCTGGTTCAACCCCTAACAGCAATTTGCAGGAAACGCGTTTACGCCCGGATGTCTACTATCTGGAAAAAACCCGCCGCAAAACAGAAGCGCTGATTTTTGGTTCGCATGACAGCAGCACGCTCGACATGACGATGCGAATGTCCAGCTATCTGGATACGTTGTGGGGCGCGGAAAACCCGACCTGGTCCATGTATTTCCTTAATGGTCAGGACAATAGCCTGATCATGATCTCTACGCTGCCGCTGAAAGACATGGCAACGCGCTATAAAGAAAACGCGATCAATACGCTGGTTGATAGCCGCCGCGCGGAAATGCTGCAGCAGGCCAATGCGCTGGATGAACGTGAAAGCTTCTCTCCGCTACGTCACTTCGCGTGGCAGAACGATCACTACTTTACCCTGCGTACCACCTTCAATCAGCCAGGGCACCTTGCCACCGTGGTGGCTTTTGATCTGCCGATCAATGATCTGATCCCACGCAGTATGCCGCTGGAAAATTTCCAGTTAATTCAGGATGCGACCCAAACCACTAACAGCAGCAGTGATGACGCCACCAGCGAGAACACTCACGTTACGCTGGCGAATCCAAATCTTGAGATTGCTGCCTCACTGCCAAGTACCTCACTTCAGTTAGTTTATCGCGTCCCGCTGACCAGCTTGGCGCTGGACACGCTGCACAACCTGATGTGGCCCCTGTTAATTAACCTGGTGCTATTGCTGCTGTCGATTGCCGGCATCACCTTGTTACGCCAACAGTCGCTGCGTCCGAATGAGAACCAGAGTGCAGAGCTTGATTCACTGCGGATGTTAAATGAAGAGATTGTGGCGAGTTTGCCGGTCGGCTTACTGGTTTATGACTTTGCTACCAATCGCACGCTGTTGAGCAACAAAATCGCTGAACACCTGCTGCCACACCTGAATCTGCAAAAAATCATCAATATGTCCGATCAGCATCAGGGCGTATTGCAGGCGACCATCAACAACGAAGTGTATGAGATTCGTCACGCGCGCAGCGTGTTATCTCCGCATACTCAACTGTTTATGATGCGAGATCAGGACCGCGAATTGCTGGTGAATAAAAAGCTGCAAAAGGCGCAACAGGTACTGGATCGTAACCACCAAATGCGCCAGCAGCTGATGCAAAACCTGGGGCATGCGCTGAATCGCCCGCTGGAGAGCATGGTGGCGCAGCTGGTCCAGCTCAGCCAACGCGATGATGATGAAACCGTATTAGATCTTCTTGATGAGAGCCAGAGTCTGGCGCGTCTGGTGGATGACATCGTGCTACTAAACCGGCTGGAAGCGCACGACTGGTCGCCGGATAGCAGCGTATTCAATCTGCAAGAAATGCTGGACGAGATCGCGCTGGAAAGCCTTCCGCTGATGCGCCGCAAAGGGTTGTCGTTTGTGTTGAATAACCACCTTGCCAATGACGAGATGCGTTTTGGGGATCGTCGTGCATTGCGTAAAGTGCTGACAACCCTGATGCATTACGCGCTGACCACCACGCAGTGGGGTAAGATCTCGTTAGAGATTAAAGCCAGTGAGAACAAACCCAACAACGTGCTACTCGAACTCGTGGATACCGGTTCCGGCCTGAGCGTGGACGAGCTGGCGAATGTTGATTTCCCCTATCTGGGCGAAACCACGCAGGATCGCTATGGGCAAGCTTCCGGCATGGCATTTTTCCTGTGCAAACAGCTGTGCAAACAGATGGGCGGACAGCTCGAGATCATCGCTAAACCTGACATCGGTTCGCGCTACAACATTCAACTGCCACTGGCACTTGAGCAACAGAGTGAGCAGGAAGAGAAGTTGCTGGAGGGCGTCACCGCCCTTCTCGATATTGCCGTTGAAGACGTGCATAAAATTGTTTGTCGCCACCTCGAAAATTGGGGTGCGAAGTGCCTGACATCTGATGAACGCCTGTCAGGACAAGATCATGATGTCTTTATCACGGATGATCCTGCTCGTCTTAACGGTTGGGCTTTATTGCTGGCTGATGATGAGATGGGGCACCACGCGTTAAACGACCAACAAATTAGGGTCAATTTCAACCTGAGCAATGCGCTACTGGATGCATTGCTCGCGCTGATTGAGAAACAACTGGCGCATGATTTGATAGAGGAGAGTAGCGAAGATGAAGCTGCCACCCCGCTATTAAGCGGCGGCTATTTCCAGCTGTTTACCGAGACAGTACCGCCTGATGTGAAGAGACTGTATACTGAAGCCGCGGAAAAGGATTATCCCTCGCTTGCTCAGACAGCACATCGCCTGAAAGGCGTGTTTGCCATGTTAAATCTGGTACCAGGTAAACTGCTATGTGAAGCGTTAGAACAACACATAAAAGCATGTGACGATTTAACCATTAAAAATACCACCAGTGAAATTGACGATTATGTCAACCATCTGCTGCAGCAAGGTAACCAATAAGATGAATAACTTGAATGTAATTATTGCCGATGACCATCCGATCGTTCTGTTCGGTATCCGTAAGTCTCTGGAACAGATCGAATGGGTCAACGTTGTAGGTGAGTTTGAAGACTCAACAGCACTGATTAACAGCCTGTCTAAACTGGACGCTAACGTTCTCATCACCGACCTCTCCATGCCTGGCGAGAAGTACGGTGATGGCATCACCCTGATCAAATATATTAAGCGCCACTATCCGGATCTCTCAATTATCGTTCTGACCATGAACAATAACCCAGCGATCCTGAGTGCCGTGCTGGATCTCGATATCGAAGGTATCGTGCTGAAACAAGGCGCGCCTACTGACCTGCCAAAAGCACTGGCTGCCCTGCAGAAAGGCAAGAAATATACGCCGGAAAGCGTGGCAAAACTGCTGGAGAAAATCAGTGCCGGTGGTTACGGTGATAAACGTCTGTCACCGAAAGAGAGTGAAGTACTGCGTCTGTTCTCTGAAGGTTTTCTCGTGACCGAGATTGCTAAGAAGCTCAACCGCAGTATTAAGACCATCAGTAGCCAGAAGAAATCTGCCATGATGAAACTGGGCGTAGATAACGATATCGCGCTGCTGAACTACCTCTCTTCTGTTAGCGCCATCCAAGTCGACAAAGAGTAATCACATCAGGCGCACTTCGGTGCGCCTGATTGTTTTGCCTGTAAGAAAGCGCCCTGGTAAACGCTCGCGACACAATTTATAGCGCGTCGCATCACGTCGCTACCCTTCCCTGCTCTTCCTGACACGCTCAGCGTATACCGCCAGCGTGGTTTTCAGCACATCCAGCGTAACCGGTTTAGACAGACAGTTATCCATCCCCGCGTCCATACAACGCTGTTTCTCTTCTGCCAGCGCATTCGCCGTCACCCCAATTACCGGGAAGGCATGTCCTAATTGACGCAGTCGCTGAGTCAGACGATAGCCATCCATGTTCGGCATGTTGACATCACTCAATACGATGTCGATATGATTGCGGCTCAGCACATTGAGGGCATCCACGCCATCCTGCGCCGTTTTCGTTTGATATCCCAATGTGCCTAACTGCTCAGACAGCAGCATACGGTTAATAGGATGATCATCGACAATCAGTACCATAATATCGTCGTAGTTAGCGGCTTCCTGTGGGACTGGCAACTGCAGCGTTGTGGTGGTTTCGCTATTAATATTGATGCGATAAATGCGTCCCAGCAGCAAAGGGAGATCGTGTAACGTCGCGGTACTGTGAATCCATTGGGTAGGCGCAGTCTCCTGCGGCATGTCAATGTGCTCCCCGCACAGACGAATACGCGCCAACACGTCCTGCTCGGAGAGTTCATCGTGATCGCTGATGATCACATCATCACTTGATGCCTGGCCGTGATAATAGGCAACTTGAATGCCCTGCTGTTGCAACAACCGCTGCAGGAAACTGGCGAGATAACCATTGCGCAGATCCAGCCAGATCGCTTTTTCCTGCAAGCCATCCAGCAGTGGCGGCGCAGGCTGCTGACCTGAATAGATGGGAATACGCACCACAAACTGACTGCCCATGCCCGGTTCGGAATCGACTTCGATATCACCGTCCATCATGTTGATCAGCTTTTCACAGATCGCTAACCCCAGACCGGTTCCCTGGAAATTGCGCTGTACGCCTGAACCCACCTGGAAGAACGGATCGAACAGGCGTGTTACCTCTTTGGCCGGAATACCCACACCGGTATCGCGCACGCGGAAGGCCAGATAGCCCTCTTTAACATAGGCATGCAGAATAATGCAGCCAGTGTGGGTAAACTTGATGGCGTTATTGAGCAGGTTGGAAATCACCTGCTGCAGGCGCATCGGGTCGCCTTCCAGCGTCAGCGGCACATCGTTTTCGATAAAGACGTAGAGCGTTAAGCGCTTGCGTACCACCAGCGACAGGTAGTTACCGGCAATATGGTTGACCACCTCGCGAGGTGAAAACGGGCGTGGTTCAATCTTCAGTTGCTCAGACTCGATTTTCGAGAAGTCGAGAATATCACTGATGATTTTCAACAGCAGGCTCGACGAGTTGTTCATCGCGGTGACCAGAGAGTCGACACCTTTCGGCAACACTTTGGTTTGCAACAGATCGAGGTTACCAATAATGCCGTACAGCGGCGTACGCAGTTCATGGCTGACGGTGGCAAGGAACATCGACTTCGACTGGCTAGCCTGTTCTGCGGCATGTGCCATTTCCTGCAGCGATTGCTCCATGCGCACACGGGCTGAGACATCGACCAACACGCAAATCGCCACATTTTCATTACGATAACGCGAATGCACGAAGCTAATTTGCAGGTTAGTGTTAGTGCCCGTCAGCACATCAACAAAGTTGACCTGCTGACCACCGATGATCTCATTCAAACGCTGGCGATCTTCCTGCGTCAATAACGTCAGGTAGTTGTGCGCCAGTTCGTTACTCAGAATATTGGTGCCATCGCTGGTGCGGAGAATACAGATCCCGACGGGAGCTGAGGCAACAATTTTGCGATTGAACTGTTCATGTTCTTCCAGCCGATGTGCATTGTCTTCTGCGGGCAGGAACATGCGGCGTTCAAAAATCCATGCCAGCGTGAACAATATCAGCGCACTGAGGATATTCAATAACAGCGCATTAATCAGCATCAGCTTAAGCTGATCCATTAGTACATTGGTCGGCAGCGACCAAACTACGTTCAGATTGGAGGGCGGTAACGGCTTTTTCATCACCAGTTGACGATAGCCATCCAGATAACCGAACCAGGAGCTGTCATCCGGTAAATCATCGAGCGAATAACCAGGCCCACCCCGTAAAGAGCTGAGCAGAGGACGGTAGTTCTCATCCGTGATGGTCGCCACCAACGGCAAACCGCCCGGTTGAATAAACTCATCCAGACGAATATTTTGTTCAACACCCAGCAACGCCTGCAGTTTATTCGCTACGTAAACCGGCATCACCATATAGAAATTCCCAACGCCGGGTTGGCTGCTGGCGGTGATCCAGTACATTGGATTGCGGCGTTCATCTTCGTTGCCACTGCGGTAGTGCAGTACACGCTCACGCAGCGCTTTCAGACTGCGTTCACGGTCAACCGAGTTGTTACTGCCAATGGTGAAATCTGCCAGGCACTGATTCTCACCACCAATAAAGAATACGCGGTTCAGCTCATAGGCCGACGCGAAATTGCTCTTCCAGTAATTGATGAAGTAACTCAGTGAATCAAGAGAGTTGCGCCACGTGTTGCTCATGGATGTGCAATCCCCGTCGGAAAACAGCGGCGTGAATTGCGGCAGTGTGCCTTTGCTGGTGGATAAGCCATTGAGCAAATCCAGTCCGTTGGCACTGTTACTCAGGCGATTCTCGGTGATGTACTTCAATTCTCGCATGACATCGGCGGAGTGACGTACATACCACTCTGCCTGACCGTGATTAGTATCAAACTCCTGACGAACCGCGTTCTCTTTCTCGTGCAGCACATTAATAATGAAAAAGGTGGTCAGTAACGCACCCAGCGTCCAAAGCAGCAGCGCCAGCGCACGGAACAGATAGCGCGAAATGCGGAGCGTGGTTCGGAAGGAGACGAGATATTTCAAAGGAGACTCACTGGCAGCAAGGGGTGGTCAGGATAGTGAAAAGTTCTCATACACTAGCTTTATCGGCCCTAAAAAGCCAGTCAGGACGCGACTTTGGGAGTAAATCTCAGACAAAAACAGGCAGGTCGGTTGCCCTGACCTGCCGCTGATTTTCACTGCTGCGGATTACTCTTCGTCGTCCGCTTCTGGTGCATCATCACTGTCAACTTCCGGCGCGATGTCTTCCTCGCCTTCCGCTACGCTACCGTCGATGGCGTCGAGTTCTTCCTCTTCCACCGGCTCAGCCACACGCTGCAGACCCACAACATTTTCGTCTTCTGCGGTGCGGATCAGGATAACGCCCTGGGTATTACGGCCCACGACACTGACTTCCGACACGCGGGTACGCACCAGCGTACCGGCATCGGTGATCATCATAATCTGATCGCCATCTACCACCTGCACCGCGCCGATAACCGGCCCGTTACGTTCGGTGACTTTAATCGAGATCACACCCTGTGTCGCACGCGATTTGGTTGGGTACTCGCTGTTAGCAGTACGTTTACCGTAGCCGTTTTGCGTCACGGTGAGGATGGCACCCTCTTCACGCGGTATGATCAATGACACAACTTTGTCGCTGCCAGCCAGCTTGATACCACGCACGCCGGACGCTGTACGTCCCATGGCACGCACGGCACTCTCAGCGAAGCGCACCACTTTACCGGCGGCAGAGAACAGCATCGCTTCGTCGTTGCCGTTGGTCAGCGCAACGCCAATCAGCTCATCGTCTTCACGCAAGTTGATGGCGATGATACCGGCGCTACGTGGACGTTTGAACTCTTGCAGAGCGGTTTTCTTCACGGTGCCGTCAGCAGTTGCCATGAAGATGTTGAAACCTTCAGTGTATTCACGCACTGGCAAGATGGCGGTGATACGCTCGTTAGGCTCCAGCGGCAACAGGTTGACGATTGGACGACCACGCGCACCACGGCTGGCTTTTGGTAACTGATAAACCTTCATCCAGTAGAGACGACCACGGCTTGAGAAGCACAGAATGGTGTCGTGGGTGTTGGCCACCAGCAGACGATCAATGAAGTCTTCTTCTTTAATACGTGCAGCAGACTTGCCTTTACCACCGCGACGCTGAGCTTCATAGTCAGTCAGCGGCTGATACTTGACATAGCCCTGATGCGACAGGGTCACCACAACGTCTTCCTGATTGATCAGGTCTTCGATGTTGATGTCTGCACTGTTGGCGGTGATCTCGGTACGACGTGCGTCACCGAACTGGTCGCGCATCGCCACCAGCTCTTCACGGATCACTTCCATCAGACGCTCAGCGCTCTGCAAGATATGCAGCAGCTCAGCGATTTGCTCCAACAGCTCTTTATACTCGTCGAGCAGTTTTTCGTGCTCAAGGCCGGTCAGTTTCTGCAGACGCAGATCCAGAATCGCCTGCGCTTGCTGTTCAGTCAGATAGTACTGACCGTCACGAATACCAAACTGCGCTTCCAGCCATTCTGGGCGTGCTGCGTCATCACCGGCGCGCTCCAGCATGGTGGCCACGTTGCCGAGATCCCATGGCTGTGCCAGCAGGGCCAGTTTCGCTTCCGCTGGCGTCGGTGCACGACGAATCATTTCGATGATCGGATCGATGTTGGCCAGCGCAATCGCCAGACCTTCAAGGATGTGCGCACGGTCACGCGCTTTACGCAGCTCAAAAATAGTACGGCGTGTAACGACTTCACGGCGATGGCGCACGAAGGCTTCAATAATGCCCTTCAGCGTCATGATCTTCGGTTGGCCCTGATGCAGTGCCACCATGTTGATACCGAAAGAAACCTGCAACTGCGTCAGTGAATAGAGGTTGTTGAGTACCACTTCACCCACAGCATCGCGTTTGATTTCAATGACGATACGCATGCCGTCTTTGTCAGATTCATCACGCAAGGCACTGATGCCTTCAACGCGTTTCTCTTTAACTAACTCGGCAATTTTTTCAATCAAGCGGGCCTTGTTCACCTGATACGGCAGCTCGTGAACAATGATGGTTTCACGGCCGGTTTTCGCATCGGCTTCCACTTCACCACGCGCACGGATGTAAATCTTGCCGCGACCGGTGCGATAGGCTTCTTCGATACCGCGACGACCGTTAATGAAGGCAGCCGTCGGGAAGTCAGGCCCGGTGATGTGTTCCATCAAGCCTTCAACGGTAATGTCTTCATCTTCGATGAACGCCAGGCAACCGTTGATCACTTCCGTCAAGTTGTGTGGCGGAATGTTGGTCGCCATACCTACGGCGATACCGGACGAACCGTTCACCAGCAGGTTAGGAATTTTGGTTGGCAGAACTTCAGGAATTTGCTCAGTGCCGTCATAGTTAGGCACAAAATCGACGGTCTCTTTTTCGAGGTCCGCCAGCAGTTCGGAAGAGATCTTCGCCATGCGCACTTCGGTATAACGCATCGCTGCGGCGGAGTCGCCATCAACGGAACCGAAGTTACCCTGACCATCTACCAGCATGTAGCGCAGGGAGAACGGCTGGGCCATACGAACAATACTTTCGTATACCGCGGAATCACCGTGTGGGTGATATTTACCGATCACGTCACCGACCACACGGGCCGATTTCTTATAAGCTTTGTTCCAGTCGTTACCCAGTTCGCTCATGGCAAAAAGCACACGGCGGTGCACCGGCTTCAGGCCATCACGCACATCAGGTAAAGCTCGGCCAACGATGACCGACATGGCGTAATCAAGGTAAGAGTTTTTTAACTCTTCTTCGATATTGACCGGTGTAATTTCTCTCGCAAGGTCGCTCATGGAGCCGCTATCCCTCTACATAATGCCGGTTTTTAATGGTGCGAAAGTATATCACAGTGGATGCCCTCGGTGAACGTAAAGCAGGGTTTAATGCCGCTTTTCCTTTAAGGTGAGAGATGCGCTGGCAAGAGTTAAGCGTTTATACTGAGGGAATATTTTGTCAGGAGTCATGATTCAATGAGTGAACAACCGCAGGAAAGCCGCCAGAACGTCGACCACGCCGAGATTGCCAAGTTTGAAGCGGTCGCATCGCGCTGGTGGGATTTAGAGGGTGAATTTAAGCCGTTACACCGCATCAATCCCCTGCGTCTTGGCTGGATTGCTCAGCACAGTAACGGGCTGTTTGGTAAGAAGGTCCTGGACGTGGGCTGCGGCGGCGGGATTTTGGCAGAAAGCATGGCGCGCGAAGGTGCCAACGTGACCGGACTGGATATGGGCGCCGAGCCGCTGGAAGTGGCGCGGTTACATGCGCTGGAGAGCGGTGTGAGCGTGAACTATGTGCAGCAAACCGTGGAAGATCATGCGCTCAGCCATGCGGGCGCCTATGACGTAGTAACCTGCATGGAGATGCTGGAACACGTTCCTGATCCACGTTCTGTGGTACTGGCTTGCGCGCAGTTGGTTAAGCCGGGTGGCGAAGTGTTCTTCTCTACGATTAACCGCAATCCAAAGGCATGGTTACTGGCGGTGTTCGGCGCCGAATACGTGATGCGCATGGTGCCGCGCGGCACGCATGACGTGAAAAAGTTTATCCGCCCCTCAGAGTTGCTGAACTGGGTTGATGAGTCGCCATTGCGCGAGATGGGCATGATTGGCTTGCACTATAATCCGCTGACCAATCAGTTCCGTCTGGGACGTGGTGTGGATGTGAACTATATGGTGCATACGCATCGTCAGGATTGATCTTCCTGCTGTCTACTCTTCAAGCTGTGCCGAACGGCTGAAGGGTTGCTGTGCATGGCGCAATGCTTGTCAGTTAAGTTCCTGCTCAGGTGAGGCTGCCGTTTTAATAAATGGCAGCCTTTTTACATGTGCGTTTAGTGCAGGCCACAGCACCTCTGCTGCTGCCGGGCCGTCCTCGCGCCGCTTCGCGGTGCCTTCGGCTGCAACGTCGTGCCGGACGGACCGTTCGGGTAAGGCCATCCAGGCCAACCCGAACTGCCTGTCGCATCCATGCGACCGGCTCCTGGCACAACGTCTCCGCCTCAGCGCTGCGAATAGCCCGTTGCAGCAGCAGAGACGCTGTGGCCTCAGACACTGTGCCCTTTGTGGCAGTATAAGCGCTAAAGTCTCCACCATCGTGTCCTTTCCAACAGCGTAAACAGATGTTAGCAAGCAGGCTGGTGCCGCTCAGGGGATGGCATTTCGCAGCGCTGAACAGAATGAGGAAGCTAGGAGAGCCAGCATGGATGCTGGCGCAAGGTGCAGCCGGGACAGGGAAAGTCCCGTCTGCGCCGGTCCGTCAGGCTGACGAGTGAAGTGAAGGTACCGCGTCAGCGGCGCGAGGACAGCCAGCCCCTGAGCGGAACCAGACTGCATTATCACTGATTGCTTAACAAACAAGTATCACACCCTTCTCATGCCCTTACTCGGGAAAAATCCCCTTAAACGCGGTTTTCTTTCTCGGTTCGCTCATCAGCGCCTCTAGCGCCTCGACGCAGGCCAGATAATGCGGCGTTTTTCTTGTGCGCCAGCACTGCGGCCTCATCCGCATAAGCTTCATAAATAAAGAAGCGTGTCGCTTCGCTACTGTCTTGCAAGACGTCAAAACGCAGATTGCCAGGCTCCTGCAGTGCCCCTAAATGATTGAGCTTAAACACCCGCAAAAATTCGTCGATACAGTCGGGCTTCACGTTGATCTCTACCAGCGTTACTTCCATCGCAAGGCTCCTAAAAGTCATAATTGTCAATGTTGTCTTTGGTAAACACTACGCGCTCGGGCAGTAGCACAATACCATTCCCTTTTGCCTCATAATTGTAGCCCTGTACGCTGTTGTCAGAGACTGTCACTTTACCCACATCGGGCACATCCAGCGTATCGCCGGGATTCAGCTCACCTTTCAGCAATTGATTGGCGACTGCCACAGAAATCTTACCCTGCTTAACCACATCCCACAGACCAAACTGCTTCACCGTGCCGCGCTTCACATAAGGGCGCATCACGTTCGGGGTGCTAAACCCAACAAGGGCGACATCTTTGCGCGCCAAATTTTCTGCGGCTTGCGCAGCGGCGGGAAGTGCATTGGCATCAGGTGCGATAATCACGTCCAAATCTGGCCATGACTTCAGAATGCCTTCAGCCGTTTGCAATGATTTGGTGGCATCGTTATAGCCATATTGTGTCGTCACAATCTCCCAGTTGGGGTGGTCTTTAGCGATTTTGGCCTTCGCCTCTTTGACCCATTGATTTTGGTCCGTCACCGTGGGGCTAGAATAGAAGAACGCGACTTTGGCTTTATCTTTTGTCACCTGGCTCGACGCCATATCCACCAGCATGCCCCCCAACTGCGTCGGTGTGCCCTGATTAATGTAGATTGAACGGCATTCGGGTTTGGTATCAGAATCCCATGTCAGGACTTTTACCCCACGTTGCATCGCCCGTTTCAATGCCGGACAGAGTCCATCTGGCGATACCGCAGCCACAACGATGGCGTTATAACCTTGGTTAACGAAGTTATTGATCATCTGTACTTGCCCAGAAACGCTGGGTTCTGTTGGGCCATCATAAGTGACATCTACGCCTAATGTTTTTCCTGCGTCAGTCGCACCTTTACCACCACTGGTGAAATACCCTACCCCCACCAGTTTAGGGATGAAGGCAATGCGTTCAGCGGCTTGAACACTGATGCATGCTCCTAACACACAACAAAGCGCGAGCGATAATTTCTGCAGTTTCATGATTAAGACTCCCGGTATGATGCGGGGCGACGTGCTATTCGAGCACGGAACCGCCGCCACATTTGGCGCACAATGCCTGGATTCAGGCTCCAGGAGCGTCCAATCACCGCAAAGATCAAGAGTGCGCCGGAAAGCGCATTACTGACCTGACTTGACACCCCTACCATTTGCAAACCCTGCTGTAAAAAACCGATGACCAGCGTGGCCAGTGCCGTTCCCATAACCGAACCGGCACCGCCGTAGATATTTGCCCCGCCTAACACCACCGCAGTGATTGCGGGCATTAATAGCGGACTACCCAGATCGGCGCGTGCCGATCCGAAATAGGCACTCATGACCACAGCAGCGATTGCTGATGCCAGCCCAACTAAGCCATACAGCAGGAGTAGAGTCCGATTGACGGGCAACGCACCGTAGCGCGCTGCACACGAGTTTTGCCCCAACAAAAAGATGTAGCGTCCTGTACGAGTACGATGCATCAATCCCCAAAACACCAGACTAAGCAGAGCAAACAAAAGCAGTGGCATCGGAATGCCTAACGGTGTCAGGTTCGCTAAATGGGTAAACGTGTCGGGAAAGTTGCCAATACCCTCAAACCCCGTTGCCCCAGCCAGACCCGACAAAAGCAAAGCGCCACCGCCGAACAAATACAGCGTACCCAAGGTTATGACTAAAGGATTAACGCCCGTCCAAATAATTAATAATCCATTAAAACAGCCGCACAGGAATCCCAGGATTAAGGTGCAGAGCAAGACAAGCGGTAACGGCCATTGGCTTTGGAGCATGACACCCAGCGCAATAGCACATAGCCCAGTGACAGAGGCAAAGGAGATGTCGATACCGCCACTGACGATGACCAAGGTCAACGGCAACGCGACAATGCCCACAGTGATAAAATCGCTGGTACTAAACAGGAGTGTTTCAAGATTCAGCATGCGCGGGTTTGCCCAGCCAAAAAGTAAAATCTCCAATACCAGTAACAACGCCAAAGCGCTTTCCCAATTCAATGCATGTTTCATTCGATGGCTCCCCGACGAGAGGCAGAGGATGAAGGACGTGATTTCCTTGGCGCTGCTGTGAGAAAACGTGCGTACTTCTGCCGATGTAAGCGCTGTGTCAACGCTTTACGTACCCGCCCATCAATCACTAACACTGCCAGTAGCACTAACCCTGAGATGAAATCATTCCACCAGGCCGGTAATCTTAACAACACCAGAACGCTGTCGATTTGAGTCAAAAACCACGCGCCCAATACCGCCCCTAATAGGGTACCGGTGCCCCCGAGTAAGCTGACGCCCCCGAGGACGCAGGCAGCAATCGCTTTCATCTCCATTCCTGTACCCGTTTGGTTGGGCACGAAACCAATCTGTGCCGCGAAAACGATACCGGCTAGTGCTGCCAAGGCCCCATTTGCAGTGAAGGCTAAAATACGCACCTGATTAACGGGCACTCCCAGTTGACGCGCACCTTGCAAATTGTCACCCGTGGCATAAAAATTACGTCCTGCTGATGTTCGTGCCAGTAGCAACATCATTAACCCCGCCAACAATAAAATCAGCATACCCAGCGGTGAAATGCCAAATGCCAGCGGTGCCGCCAGCGTTTTAAGTTGTTCCGGTAACCCCTCAATCCATTTGCCTTCGGTTAACAGCAACATCAATCCACGATAAAGCCCCAGCGTCCCCAACGTGGCCACAATCGCCGGAATGCGGAGGCCCGTCACTAATACGCCATTAAAGCATCCCGCTAACATGCCGGTGAGAAGGGTAAATAAGCAGGCGAGCGGTAATCCCACCCCCTGATTAAGTAAGATGCCGAGCACGGCGGCACACAGCCCCATGGTCGATCCACAAGAGACGTCAATATTGCGTGTCAGCAACACCAGCGAGGCACCCATCGCCAGAAGAATCGCAATCTGCGCGCTGCCAAAAATCATACCCACCCATTGCAAACTGAGACTCTGGCGGTCCAGCATTAATGGCATGGTAAACAGCAGCACAATCGCCAGCAGCGTGGTGAGTTCACGGTGAGTTTGCAGGTATCTCAACATGGGCTGGCTCCTGAGGTTTGCCGGGCGTGTCCCCATGCCATATGAAGGATATTTTCAGCACTAACAGCCGAGGCAGATAGCTCGCCAACCTGTTCGCCCTGATACATCACCACGACACGATCGGCCAACAGCGCCACCTCATCCAAATCAGAGGAGATGATTACCAGCCCAACTTGCTGCGCGACAACGGACCGAAGCAGTTGGTAGATATCAGCACGGGCGCTGACATCTACCCCACGCGTAGGCTCATCCACAATCAGCACTTTTGGCATCGCTTCCAGACAATTCGCCAACAACAACTTTTGCTGATTGCCTCCCGACAGCGTTCGCGCCAACTGAGATGAATCACTCAATCGGATACCCAGCGCCCGCTGATAGCGCGTCAGAATGGCTTTCTCTTGCTGTGGTCTTAACCACCATCTGCGCTGCGGAAGCGTCAAAGCCGTGACATTCCAGGTTAAGGGAGCATCCAGATAGAGCCCCGAACGTTGACGATCTTCAGGTAAATACACTAACCCTGCGTGCAATCGACGAGCAGTAGACAACGGTAATAAGGGGATATCCTGCAGATGCACGGTTCCGCTGCTGGCCTCACGCAAACCGTAGAGGGTTTCCGCCAGTTCGGTGCGGCCTGCACCGACGATACCCGCCAATCCCAGAATCTCACCTGCTTTGACGTCAAAGGAGATGTGACGAAAACCTTCCCCGCTGAGCTCATGAACACGCATTAGTTGCGCATTTTGCTGGTCAGAAACCTTCGAGCCCGCCTGCAACCAGAGCTGCTGTTCAGCACTTAAACGAGCTGCTGGCTCCTGTGGCATCATGGCCGCCACCAATGCCTCATCGTTCCAATCCGTCATCGCGCCTTGCAGAACGATACAGCCATCACGCATTACGCTGACCTGATGAGCCAGCGCGCGTATTTCTGGCAATTTATGAGAAATGAACACCACCCCCGCGCCCTGTTGTGCCAACTGACGCACCAGACGAAACAAACGCTCACTTTCAATCGGCGTGAGTGAAGCGGTAGGTTCATCAAAAATTAAGACGCGCGCATCACGCATCAGGCCACGCAAAATCTCCACTTGTTGTTGATCGGCAACTGCCAACGTACCTGCCAGAGCATTCAGCGGCAGCGTACTCTCCATTTCCAGCAGTAAACGTTCGAGTTTGCGCATATCAGCCTGCGCATGAGGGAGGCGGAACAGAATGTTTTCGCGCACGGTCAGACTCGGAAACAACAGAGGTTCCTGTGGTACGAGATAGATGCCGCATCGATGAGCTTGCGCAGGTGTCATCAGTGAAAGCCGCGTTCCCGCCAGCAACATTACACCGCTGTCCGCCTGTTCAATTCCGGCGATGATCTTCATCAGCGTTGATTTACCCGCGCCATTTCCGCCGAGTAAGGCATGAATTTCGCCACTACGTAGCTGAAAATCGATACTTTTGAGCACCGCCACACCGGAGAACGCCTTACTCAGCTGGGTTATTTCAAGTAACACGTTGGATTGTCCCATGACCTTCACCTGCATCATTGCCGCCAGAAGAACAAATGATTTTTAAATAACATTATGTTCACAATCCTGGTTAAGCTCTCTACAGAAAACTCACGGCGTGGTCACAGATTGTGCTTTCCTTGCCTAAAAGCTTATGCTGGCGAATGAAAGGATGTGAGAACTGCTATTAGCGTCACATTTCATTAACAAGCCCAAGCGAACAATTGATTTTAATTTTATAAAGTGTTCATCATGAAAAACGATCGTACCCCGGCAGCGGGACTCATTGTGGATAACGGTATGGGCGAAGAAGAACTCCTTGCGCGCACCGCCTGGTTCTATTATCACGACGGCCTGACGCAAAACGAAATCGGTGAAAGACTCGGTTTAACGCGCCTCAAGGTGTCACGCCTGCTGGAGAAAGGGCGTCAGTCTGGGGTGATTCGTGTGCAGATCAATTCACGTTATGAAGGCTGTTTAACGCTCGAACATGCACTGCAACAGCGCTTTAACTTAAAGCAGATACGTGTTCTGCCACAGTTAGACAGCCCTAATTTGAGCCAGCGACTCGGGGTTGGCGCGGCTCAGATGTTGATGTCGGTTCTCCAACCACAGCAATTACTGGCTGTCGGATTTGGGGAGACCAGTATGAATACCTTGCAACACCTCAGCGGCTTTATTTCATCGCAACATATTCGCATGGTAACGCTATCCGGTGGCGTCGGTCCCTACATGACGGGCCTTGGGCAGTTAGATGCAGCGTGCGGTATCAGCATAATTCCGGCCCCGCTACGCGCATCCAGCGCCAACGTTGCTCAGATCCTACGCCAGGAACGGAGTGTTAAAGATGTGATGCTCGCGGCTTGCGCCGCTGATGTGGCGATTGTGGGAATCGGTGCATTACGCCAGAAGCAGGAGGCCACCATACTGCGTTCGGGTTATATCAGCGAGGGAGAGCAACTGATGTATGCGCGCAGAGGCGCGGTTGGCGACATTCTTGGCTATTTTATGCGACCCGATGGGCAGTTAGCGGACGCTATGCCGATTCATGAAGAGTTGATTGCAGTTAGCCCTGAAGAACTTGCGGCCATTCCAATGGTGATGGGTGTCGCGGGTGGCCCTGAGAAAGCAGAAGCCATCCTTGCTGCTCTGGAAGGGGGCCGTATTAATGCTCTGGTAACAGAAGAAGGAACGGCCCGCTCAATATTGGCATTGCTGTAATCGCCTAGTGGCGGGGCAGAATAAAGGCAGTCAGATTTTCCATTGGAGATACTGAGATGACACACGCCCCGCATCTGATGGCGCTCGACGCCGGCACCGGTAGCATTCGCGCCGTGATTTTCAATCTACAGGGTGAGCAAGTCGCTGTGGCGCAAGCGGAATGGCGGCATCTCGCCCTGCCCGATGTGCCAGGGTCGATGGAGTTTGATCTGGACCAGAACTGGCCGCTTGCCTGTCAGTGCATCCGTCAGGTGTTGCAACTGGCGCAGCTCCCGGCTAGCGCGATTCGTAGCGTGGCATGCTGCTCAATGCGGGAAGGGATTGTGCTCTACAACAAAGCGGGCGAAGCGATTTGGGCGTGCGCCAACGTGGATGCACGCGCCAGCCGTGAAGTGAGCGAGTTGAAAGAGATTCATCACGGCGAGTTTGAGCGCGAAATTTACCAATGCTCCGGTCAGACACTGGCCCTCGGCGCGATGCCACGCTTGCTGTGGCTGGCGCACCATCGTCCTGATATCTATCGCCAGGCCGCCACGTTAACCATGATCAGCGACTGGCTGGCAAAATGTCTCAGCGGTGAACTTGCCGTGGACCCCTCAAACGCTGGCACCACTGGCTTGCTAGATTTACACACTCGGCAATGGCGCCCTGACCTGCTAGAGATGGCGGGATTGCGCGGCGATATCTTGTCCCCGGTGGCCGAAACCGGCAGTAAGCTAGGGGAGATTACGGCTGAAGCCGCTCGCCAGTGTGGTCTTGAGCAAGGTACGGTGGTCGGTATGGGTGGCGGTGATGTGCAACTTGGCACACTGGGGTTAGGCGTAGTGAATGCGGGGGAAACCGCTGTGCTGGGGGGCACCTTCTGGCAACAGGTGGTGAATTTGCCGCATCCGCAGGTCGACCCTCAAATGAACATTCGCGTTAACCCGCATGTGATCCCAGGCATGGCACAGGCGGAAGCGATCAGTTTCTTTACCGGCCTGACCATGCGCTGGTTCCGTGACGCCTTTTGCGGCGAAGAGAAACTGCTGGCAGAACGCCTTGGTGTGGATTGTTACAGCCTGCTGGAAGAGATGGCGGCACGCGTACCTGCTGGTTCCTGGGGCGTGATGCCAGTGTTCTCAGATGCGATGCACTTCAACAAGTGGTATCACGCGGCACCTTCCTTTATTAATCTTTCCATCGATCCCGAACGCTGTAACAAGCAGACGCTATTCCGTGCGCTGGAAGAGAATGCCGCGATTGTTTCAGCCTGCAACCTGGATCAAGTGGCCGCCTTTTCCGGTATTAACACCTCGCAATTAGTATTTGCGGGTGGCGGTGCTAAGGGCAAATTGTGGAGTCAGATTCTCAGTGACGTGACGGGTCTGACGGTGAAAGTGCCGCAGGTGAAAGAAGCCACCGCGCTTGGCTGTGCCATTGCGGCTGGCGTAGCGGCTGGGATTTACAGTAGTTTGCAGGAAACCGGGCAAGCATTGGTACGTTGGGAGCGGGAATTCCAGCCTAATGCAGAACACCATCAACTCTATCAGCAGCAAAAAGCCAACTGGCAGAGAGTCTATGCTGACCAACTCACCCTGGTGGACAGTGGGTTAACCACCTCGATGTGGAAAGCGCCAGGTTTGTAACTTGTTGCTATCCAGATCAATTTCCTTTTAGACGCGTACTCGCCTTTTTTGTAGGCTGGATTGGTCACAAAAAATTCATAAGCAATTTTAGATAAGTTCGCTACTGGCGGCCTTGTCAGGGCTTTTTTTACTTTACAAATTTCCGCGATGAGAACCTTTGCGCAATAAACACGCGCTCGATCAAAAAGTGAAAAAAAAGTCGCTGGCAGTTGACAGCAGTGGCAGGCCTTACGGAATGGGGATCCAGGAATTTCGCCACCCCCCAGGACGTATTTTCACGCGAAAATCAACTCTTGTGATGATCTGAATGCTGACTAGAATACTCACCATATTGTTGTTCAAACTTCCCGCACCCCCTATATATAGTGTTTATCCACAGGCTTACTCACAACGAGCGGCTTGTGCATAGACCTTGTGCATAGTTGGGGGATAACTCTCTTTTTCATGGACAGGTAAACACGCGACATGAACCAAAGTCTGCTCGTTACTAAACGCGATGGCCGTCAGGAGCGCATTGATCTCGATAAGATTCACCGAGTACTGGATTGGGCAGCTGAAGGGCTGAACAACGTCTCTGTGTCTCAGGTTGAGTTGCGCTCCCACATTCAGTTCTACGATGGAATTCGTACTTCTGATATCCACGAGACCATCATCAAAGCAGCTGCAGACCTGATCTCCCGTGATGCACCGGATTACCAGTACCTGGCCGCTCGTCTGGCTATTTTCCACCTGCGTAAAAAGGCTTACGGCCAGTTTGAGCCGCCGAAGCTGTACGATCAGGTGGTCAAAATGGTTGAGATGGGCAAGTATGACCGTCACCTGCTAGAAGATTACAGCGTAGAAGAGTTCGAACAGATGGACGAGTTCCTCGACCACTGGCGTGACATGAACTTCTCTTACGCCGCGGTGAAGCAGCTGGAAGGCAAATACCTGGCGCAGAACCGTGTGAGTGGTGAAATCTACGAGAGCGCCCAGTTCCTGTACATTCTGGTCGCCGCGTGCCTGTTCTCCGGTTATCCGCGCGAAACGCGCATGGATTACGTGCGTCGCTTCTATGATGCCGTGTCTACCTTCAAGATCTCACTGCCAACGCCAATCATGTCCGGTGTGCGTACCCCAACCCGTCAGTTCAGCTCTTGCGTACTGATCGAGTGCGGTGACAGCCTTGATTCAATCAATGCCACCTCAAGCGCCATCGTGAAATACGTTTCTCAGCGCGCCGGTATCGGCATCAACGCCGGTCGCATTCGTGCACTGGGTAGCCCGATTCGTGGCGGTGAAGCCTTCCACACCGGCTGTATCCCGTTCTATAAGCATTTCCAGACAGCAGTAAAATCGTGCTCACAAGGCGGCGTGCGTGGCGGTGCAGCGACCCTGTTCTACCCGATGTGGCATCTGGAAGTGGAAAGCCTGCTGGTTCTGAAAAACAACCGTGGTGTTGAAGGCAACCGCGTGCGTCACATGGATTATGGCGTACAGATCAACAAGCTGATGTATACCCGTTTGTTGAAAGGTGAAGAGATCACCCTGTTCAGCCCCTCTGACGTGCCAGGCTTGTACGATGCGTTCTTCGCCGATCAGGACGAATTCGAGCGTCTGTACACCAAATACGAGAAAGACGACAGCATCCGCAAACAGCGCGTGAAAGCGGTTGAGCTGTTCTCACTGATGATGCAGGAACGTGCTTCAACCGGCCGTATCTACATTCAGAACGTCGATCACTGCAACACCCACAGCCCGTTTGATCCGGCTATCGCACCAGTACGCCAGTCTAACCTGTGCCTGGAAATCGCGCTGCCAACCAAACCGCTGAACGATATCAATGACGAGAGCGGCGAAATTGCTCTGTGTACGCTGTCCGCCTTTAACCTCGGTGCGATTGAAAGCCTCGACGATCTGGAAGAGCTGGCGATCCTTGCGGTACGTGCGCTGGATGCATTGCTGGATTATCAGGATTACCCGATTGCTGCAGCAAAACGCGGCGCTATGGGTCGTCGTACCTTGGGTATCGGCGTGATTAACTACGCTTACTATCTGGCGAAAAACGGCGTGCGTTACTCTGATGGCAGCGCCAACAACCTGACGCACAAAACCTTTGAAGCCATTCAGTACTATCTGCTGAAAGCGTCGAATGAGCTGGCGAAAGAGCAAGGTGCCTGTACGTGGTTCAAAGAGACCACTTACTCACAGGGCATTCTGCCGATCGATACCTATAAAAAGGATCTCGACGCCGTTTGCAACGAGCCGCTGCACCTGGATTGGGAAGGTCTGCGTGAGTCGATCGTTACGCACGGCCTGCGCAACTCCACGCTCTCTGCGCTGATGCCTTCTGAAACCTCTTCGCAGATTTCAAACGCTACTAACGGTATTGAGCCGCCACGCGGTCACATCAGTATCAAAGCATCCAAAGACGGTATTCTGCGTCAGGTGGTGCCAGAGTATGAGCGTCTGAAAGATCAGTACGAACTGCTGTGGGAAATGCCGTCCAACGACGGATATCTGCAGCTGGTTGGCGTGATGCAGAAGTTCATTGATCAGGCAATTTCGTCGAACACCAACTACGATCCAGGCCGTTTCGCCAATGGCAAAGTGCCAATGAAACAGCTGTTGAAAGATCTGCTGACCGCTTATAAGTTTGGCGTGAAAACCCTGTACTATCAAAACACCCGCGACGGTGCAGAAGATGTGCAGGACGATATGGCCCCTTCCATTCAGGATGATGGCTGCGAAAGCGGCGCTTGTAAGATTTAATCCGGCAAACGCCCTCTCATGTCAGGGCCGACAAACGTCGGCCCCTCTTACTTTTTGGACTCAGTCATGGCTTACACCACATTCTCGCAGAACAAAAATAACCAGCTGTTAGAACCGATGTTCTTCGGCCAGTCAGTTAACGTTGCCCGTTTCGACCAGCAGAAATATGACATCTTTGAAAAGCTGATCGAAAAGCAACTCTCCTTTTTCTGGCGTCCGGAAGAAGTGGACGTATCACGCGATCGCATCGATTATCAGGCGCTGCCGGATCATGAGAAGCACATTTTCATCAGCAACCTGAAATATCAGACGCTGCTGGACTCCATTCAGGGTCGTAGCCCGAACGTGGCGCTGCTTCCACTGATCTCGATTCCAGAACTCGAAACCTGGATCGAAACCTGGGCGTTCTCCGAGACCATCCACTCTCGTTCTTACACCCATATCATCCGTAACATCGTTAACGACCCTTCCGTGGTGTTTGACGATATCGTGACTAACGAGCAGATTCTGGCGCGCGCGGAAGATATCTCGAAGTATTACGATGATCTGATTGAGATGACCAGCTACTGGCATCTGCTGGGCGAAGGCACGCATCAGGTTAACGGCAAAGAAGTGACCGTCAACCTGCGCGAGCTGAAAAAGCAGCTGTATATTTGCCTGATGAGTGTTAACGCACTGGAAGCCATTCGCTTCTACGTGAGCTTCGCCTGTTCATTTGCCTTCGCCGAGCGCGAACTGATGGAAGGTAATGCCAAAATCATCAAACTGATTGCGCGCGACGAAGCGCTGCACCTGACCGGCACTCAGCACATGCTGAACCTGCTGCGCACCGGTGAGGACGATCCTGAGATGAAAGAGATCGCTGCTGAGTGTCGTGATGAGTGTTTCGACCTGTTCAAGAAAGCCGCCGAGCAAGAGAAAGAGTGGGCAGAATATCTGTTCAGCGGTGGCTCAATGATCGGTCTGAATAAAGACATTTTGTGCCAGTACATTGAGTACATCACGAATATCCGCATGCAAGCAGTGGGCCTTGATCTGCCGTTCCAGACGCGTTCGAATCCGATTCCATGGATCAACTCTTGGTTGGTGTCAGACAACGTGCAGGTGGCACCACAGGAAGTGGAAGTAAGTTCTTATCTGGTGGGTCAGATTGACTCCGAAGTGGGTGAAGACGACTTTAACGACTTCCAGCTGTAAGTATGAGTCGTTCTGTTGTTATTCTGCGCAGTTCCGGCTCTCGCCTGGAGTGCGCAGAAGATCATCCCAATCTGCTCACCACGCTGGAAGCGCATAATGTCTGCGTAGAGTTTCAGTGTCGTGAAGGCTACTGCGGTTCGTGCCGGATGCGTTTGCTGAAAGGTGAAGTGGCTTACGCGGAAACCCCGCTGGCGTTTATTCAACAGGGCGAGATTTTGCCCTGTTGTTGCCGCGCCAAGGGGGAGATTGAGATCGAGCTGTAACCGACTGGTCGCCATCAATGGCAACTTTGTGGGTTTCGTAGGGTGCGCATTCATGCGCACCTGGCCACAAATTTACTGTTTCACCGCTTCCAGCACATCAATCCAGCCGTGCCCGGTGCTCACTTCGCTACGGTGCAGCCAGCGGCGCAGCATGTTCATCGCCATCATTGCCACCACCTTCTGCCGGGTCTCAACATTGTGACGCCCATGGGTGAATTTCACACGCTGGCCCCAACTGGCTTCCGGGGTGTGCAGCGCAATGGCCACTTCGCCCTCTTCCAGATTGCCCACCGACAGCGCCAGCACCGTGCCGTGATGCGCGGCAAGTTTACGCGTACGCTCGACCTGTGCTTCCAGCGGTTCATCATGGGGTGGCAGAATCTCTGCTGCGCTCAGCGGGACTTCTGCTGAAGCCAGCTGCCAGTTCAAAAGTCCCGCAGTGTATTGTTCGCTGAGCGCCAGTCTGAAACCGCGTTCCTGCAGTTCACGCGCTAACAAAGCAGGCAAACCTCCCGTACCTTCAAAGATGGTGCATTCAGCCAACAGCAGCTTAACCTGCTGCCACACCTGCTCCATTGCCACGCGCTGGCTCGCCGGGCCGGTGAGCTTGATTTCGATAATCGGCATTGATGAGCGATAACCCATCACCACGCCTTCCGGAAGCGGCAGTGGCTCCAACTCGGCGGCGATATCGCTCTCGCCACGCCCAAAGGTCGTTAAACGCAGACACAGCGGCGGCTCTGGCAAATCAAAACGCGCCTTCAAACGCGGAATGATCTCCTGCTCGACCATGACTTTAAATTCGGACGGCACGCCCGGCGTAAAGAAAATCCAGCAGCGATTAAGTTGCAGCGCAAAGCCACACGCGGTGCCCACCGGATTATCAATCAGCTCCGCATTGGCCGGAATTTCTGCCTGTTTACGGTTGCTGGGGGCCATGATGCGTCCACGGCTGGCAAACCAGGCTTCCATTTTCTCCAGCCATTCCTGCTGGATCACCAATTTCGTGCCACAGGCGGTGGCAGCTGCGAGTGCGCTAAGATCGTCGCTGGTGGGGCCGAGGCCGCCGTTGACGATCAGCACATCGGCTATTTGGCTACGGCTCTGTAGCGCGTCCACTAAAGAGGACATCGCATCACCCACCGTGCTGCGGCTGGTCATCGGCAAACCGTGCTGGAACAGCACATCCGCCAGCCAAGCCGCATTAGTATCGACTATCTGCCCATGTAACACTTCATCGCCCGTTGAGAGCATTTCCACACGTATCACGTTGCGTTCTCCTTATCCCTGTCGCTTTAATGTAGAAAGCGCGCGCGCGAAACACAATCGCCGTTGATGCGAAACAAGGATTCGAGACAAATAAGTAGAGATTCCCTAAATAATGCAAGGTGCAGGAAGGCGGCAAGAGAGTGAATCCCCTGAAGCTGACTCAGGTTAGTGACTGGGTTGAATGAGCGCAGCCAACGCGTCTGCAACTTGAAGCATGACGGGTAAAGGCGGTAAATAAGAGGAATCGGGCGCAACTGACGTTACGCCCCGACAATTTAACGGCGGGCCAGCAATAAACCGACAAACAGGCCAGCGGCGGCACCGATGCCAATCCCCTGCCACGGTTTCTCATGCACATAATCATCGGCCTGATAGGCGACTTTTTTGGCACGATAGTAATAGCTGTCGGAGGCCTGACTCACGCGATTCTTCACGTCTTCCAGCGCCTGCTCCGCTTTAAGTTTCAGTTCGATGTACTTTTGATCGGCCGGATCGCCCGACGATTTCAGTACTTCTTCCAATGTTTCTGTCAGTAGCGCCAGGTCGTCATCCAGGCGAGTTTCGAATTGATCTGTAGATGACACGTTATACTTCCTCCATGCTCGTCACTTATCGTTGTTTAACTATAGTCATTAATTCGATATTTGCTGTGTACCCATGATTAGGATTACGCTGGGTTTTGCCCGACTCAATGCAAAGTTGCGTAATCCACGCTGTTGTCGCGCTAAATCTGCTTCGCTTATTTGATTAATCTGATAAATTTTTGTCAGACTGAATTTTTTAATTTCGCGACTGTCGTAACCCCCTGTAGCCTGACGCAAAGCGTCTTACACAGTCTCAACACACCAGAGCAGCTAAGGATTAGATTTCCGGCATGAATCGTAGAAAATTTATGAAAGCGTCCATGGCCCTCTCTGCCGTTAGCGGCATGACCGGGCTCTCCTCGCTGTTTGCACAGTCCGCCTGGGCCGATGATGGTATTGCCGACGGTACCGCGGTTCGCTTCGATTTCGACTCACTGAAAAAGAAAGCTTCCGCGCTGGCGAAACAGCCCTGGGGCGGCGCACCCGGCCCCCTGCCCGATACATTGGCCAATCTGACACCGCAGGCCTATAACGAAATTCAGTACGACGCCAACCATTCGCTGTGGAACAACATTCCCGATCGCGAATTGGATGTGCAGTTCTTCCACGTGGGGATGGGCTTCAAACGCCGTATCCGCATGTTCTCAGTGGATGCCACCAGCCGCGAAGCGCGCGAAATCCACTTCCGCCCGGAACTGTTTAACTATCACAACGCCAACGTTGATACCCAGCAGCTGGTCGGCAAAACCGATTTGGGCTTTGCTGGTTTCCGTGCGTTTAAAAAGCCTGAACTGGCGCGCCGCGACATCGTCTCGTTCTTGGGCGCAAGCTATTTCCGCGCAGTGGATGAAACCTTCCAGTACGGCCTGTCAGCACGTGGTGTGGCGGTAAATACCTTCAGCAACGGCCACGAAGAGTTTCCGGACTTCACCGCCTTCTGGTTCGAAACACCGAAAGCGGATGACACCACCTTTGTGGTCTATGCGCTGCTGGACGGCGCCAGCCTCACCGGTGCATATAAGTTCACCATCCACTGCGAAGAGAAGCGCGTAGTGATGGAAGTGGAAAACCACCTGTTTGCACGCAACGAAATTCGCCAGCTCGGTATCGCGCCGATGACCAGTATGTTCAGCTGCGGCACCAATGAACGTCGCATGTGCAATACCTACCATCCACAAATCCATGACTCCGATCGTCTGGCGATGTGGACCGGTAAAGGCGAATGGATTGCGCGCCCGCTCAATAACCCGCAGCGCTTGCAGTTCAACGCTTATGAAGATGAAAACCCGCGTGGTTTCGGCTTGCTGCAGCTCAATCACGACTTTAAGGATTATCAAGATGTGATTGGCTGGTACGACAAACGCCCAAGCTTGTGGGTGGAGCCGATTGGCAAATGGGGCAAAGGCGCCATCAACCTGATGGAGATCCCTACAACGGGCGAAACCTTGGATAACGTGGTGTGCTTCTGGCAGCCAACCGAGCCGGTTAAAGCAGGCAGTGAATTTAACTTCCAGTACAAACTCTACTGGAGCCAGCTGCCGCCCGTGCGCAGCGGTCTGGCGCGCGTGGATGCAACGCGCACCGGTATTGGTGGATTCCCGGAAGGTTGGGCACCGGGCGAGCACTTCCCGGATCAGTGGAGCCGTCGCTTTGCGATTGACTTCGTGGGTGGCGACCTGAAAGCGGCTGCACCGAAAGGTATTGAACCAGTTATTACGGTGAATTCAGGCACCATCAAACAGGTTGAGATTCTCTATGTCGAACCGATAAACGGTTACCGTATTCTGTTTGACTGGTATCCAAACAGTGACTCCACCAAACCGGTGGATATGCGCCTGTTCCTGCGTACCAAAGATGAGACCTTAAGTGAGACCTGGCTGTATCAGTATTTCCCACCACCGCCGGATCAGCGGAAATACACTGATGACCGGCAAATGACGCCGGGCTAACCATCACGGCGAGGAGCTATCCTCGCCGTTATATTTTCTGCATACCGATGTGTGGAATGTTGTCTTCCAGATAAACTTCGCCCACTGCGTTGAAACCCAGACGGCCGTAAAAACCTTCCAGATGTGCCTGCGCGGAGAGATAAATGACCCGTTGCGGCCAGTGGTTGTCACAACTCTCTAGCGCTTTTTCCATCAGCCGATAACCCAACTTCAGCCCTCGCGCCTCTTCCGAGACGATAACGCGGCCAATCAGTACCGGCGCGGTTTCCAGCGAAGGGGTGAGCACGCGCGCATAAGCCAGTAATTTGCCATCAAGAAATCCCATAATGTGGCGATTTTCAGCTTTCAAATCCTGACCATCAACATCCTGATAGGGGCATTTTTGTTCCACGATAAATACGTGATTACGTAGCGCCAGCAAGGCATACAACTGCTGAGGGCTGAGTTCTCTGTGATGGCAATCAAGCCACTGCATTTGAATATCCATGATGCTTCCTTGTCTGAGCGAAAAAAGTGAATCCTGCCAGCGTAACACAGCGAAGAGGTTTAACGCAGTGCAGAGCAGCACCGTCAACGGTGTCAGCAGAGGGAATGTGATGAACTTCGCATGCAGGATTAGTCCACCACGCTACGCGAAGGTTTCCGCTTGTCTCGTCGTAAAAGAATTCGTAGCCGCAGCCCATACCACAGCTTAAGCGGCCAGAGTTGATGGGCTTGCGGTTCAATCACCCGTTTGAGCAACTGTACATAATCCAGCGCCAAGCCGGGCGTCCAGGTCATCTCCTCGGCGCGACCGCGTACCACGCCTAATAGCCAGAAGTTGGGGTCAATAAATAGCTTCACGCCAGCATAAGGCTGTTGCGCCAGAATCCCTTCTACCGATACATCTAATGCCTGAATCATGCTGGATGAGCAGTTGCGCGCCGTGAGATTATAGGTGCTGTCTGCACGGTAACTTGCCCAGTAATTCTCTAATGCCACGCGGTTGTAACGAGGAAACAGAATCTGTTTGTCTGGCGAACACCAGGTTGCCACTTCACTCGCCAGGGAGGGTAAAAATCGGCCAGCCATATCATTGTGTTCACCTGCGCGCAGTACCGAACGAAAACTGCCGCTATCACGTGCAATATCATCCAGCGGATAGTGACTGATATAGAGATCTGGACCCGCTTCAAGAGCCGCATGCCCGGTGGAGATAACACCGTGAACGTCAACCGCCGCGATGTAGCGATCAATCAGGCGGTAACGTTCACGCACTTCACGCGATCCCACCGGTGTCCAGATGCACACGATTAAGGGCTCGCTGGCATTACCTTCTGGAAAGGGAGGATGTGAATAATGACTGCTGTGCCAGCGGCGTAGCCCGCCGGCTTTGAACACTGGCAACGCTGTCACCGTACTGTCTTCGGTGAGCAAATGAGCTTGCCGCGCCATTAATAGTAAATGTGTACCGATACTCAGTAACAGCAACGCAAAACACAGCGGCACCGCAATATGATGATGAAACGGCCAATTACTGATAATCAAAATACTCAGTACCACTTCAATCACACCGGTAAAACACTGCTTACGCCAGCGCACACCACGCAGTACCCAAGATGCAGCAATACGAAAAATACCGTCGATAAGAAACATGATGCCAAACAATGCGGCTGAGACATCATTGTTGTCACCGGGAATATTAAAAATCAGGAAAGCGACGAACAGAAACCCAACGGCTTTCAGGAGCGTTAACCACTCAATGCGCAGCTCCTTACTGATCGCCAAAAATAACTGCACCGCCCCTTCCACAATAAAGAAGATCGCCAACACATCCAGCGGCACAGACAATAAACCGTCACTGCCAATGTCATATAACATGGCGGCGGAGAGGAGGAGCAACGCGACACCGAGCAGAGCAAAGAGGTACCAACGTTGGCGCAGCACCTGCGCTCCGGTCAGCAGGAAGATCAGCTTGATCACATTGCCTCAGTACATGGGGAAACACTGCTTAAAAATTAGCAACGCGCTTGGAGATTGTCAGATTTTAGGCAAAAAAAATCCGGCCCGGGGGCCTAATGCTCGTCAGTTATGCGGCGGGTGATAACGCAGTCTGGGGCCGTTCAGGGGCTGGCGGTCCTCGCGCCGCTGCGCGGTACCTTCACTTCATTCGTCTGCCTGACGGACCGGCGGGGATGGCACATCGTGTGCCGCCCCGCCTTTCACCCGCGTCCTGCGGGCTCTCCTGGCATACTCATTCTGTTCAGCGCTGCGGATTGCGCGCCCCTGAACGGCCCCAGCCTGCTCTGAAACTTCAGTGCGTGTTGTGAAAAAGGGCACGATGGTGGAGGCCAGAGCGCCTCTGCTGCTGCAAGGGCTATCCACAGCGCTGAGGCTTTTACGTTGGGCCAGGAGCCAGGCGCAGGGATGCGACTGGCAGTTCGGGTTGGCCTAGACGGCCTTACCCGAACGGTCCGTCTGCACGACGTGGAAGTCGAAGGCACCGCGAAGCGGCGCGAGGACGGCCCGGCAGCAGCAGAGGTGCTCTGGCACGCACTCTGGCATTCTCACCCAAACGAAAAAAGCTGCCACTTTTAACAGTGACAGCTTGTACAAATATGACCTTAACTGACGAGTATTAGGCCCGGGGGCCTGATTTTTATATTATCTGAACTTACATCAGCGGCTGAGCCATCTGCACCAGCGTGATGAGTGGCTGCGGATACACACCAAGCAGCAGCACCAGTATCGCGGAAATCAGCACCACCACACCACCAGCGGTGAACGCCCAGTTGGCTGGCGTATCACGGTCACGGGTGTGCATCTCAGGCGGGCTGAGGTACAGGCTCACCGTAACGCGCAGGTAGTAGTAAAGACCAATCGCACTACCGGCAACCACCGCTGCAGTCAGCCACCACAGATGTGCATTCACACCGGAAGCGATCACATAGAACTTACCAATGAAGCCCAGGGTCATCGGAATACCGGCCAGTGACAGCATCATCACGGTCATCACCGCTGACAGAATCGGACGGTGCCAGAACAGACCACGATAAGAGTACAGCGTATCAGCATCTGGACCACGGTACGGGCTGGACATCAAGCTGACCACACCGAACGCGCCGAGACTGCTGAACAGGTAACCGGCCAGGTAAACACCGGCAGTTTCCAGCGACAGTTGATGGGTTTTCACCGCAATCAACGACACCAGCAAATAGCCAAGGTGCGCGATCGACGAGTAACCGAGCAGACGTTTGATGTTGCTCTGCGAAATCGCCATCAGGTTACCGAACAGAATCGACACGAAGGCGATGATACCGAGCACGGTACGCACGGCTTCGCTGTCGGTCACTGGCGCATACAGGAACAAACGCATCACCACGCCAAAGATGGCGATTTTGCTGGCGGTGGCCAGGAAGGTCGAAACCGGCGCTGGCGCCCCCTGATAAACGTCTGGTGTCCACAGGTGGAACGGAACCAGTGACAGCTTAAAGCCGAGGCCGATAATCATCATGCCTAAGCCGACCAGCAGCAGCGGTTGCTGCATCATGCTGTCATTCAGGCTCTTACCTAACTGTACGAAGCTCAGGCTGCCCGAATCGGCATAAATCAGTGCAATACCGAAAATCAGGAACGATGAGGCCGCCGCTGACAAGATCATGTATTTCAGCGCCGCTTCCAGCGAACGTTTCTGACGGAAGGCGTAACCGATAAGACCAAAAAGCGGCAGTGACAGCAGTTCAATACCGATAAACAGCGCCGCCAGATGGTTGGCGCTCGCCAGTACGATGCCACCCAGAGCCGCAATCAGCACCAGCAGATAGAACTCATCTTTGTTGTCCGGGAAACCGGCCAGCCAAGGATAAGCAAAAGTACAGGTTGCGAGGCTGGCCAGCAGCACCAGCGCGGTATAGAACATCGAGTAGCCGTCAACGCGCAGCAGCGGCGTGACATCCATGGCGCCTACGTGGCCGACAAACCACAGTGAAAACAGTGCCAGGTTAAGCCCAATCACGGTCAGCGTGGCATTAACAAAGTGGTTGCGTCGCCACGCAATGGACAGCATCACCACCACCACCGTCAATCCGACGATCAACAGCGGTAGCAATGCGATCAGATGTTGAGGAGTTATTGTCATGGCGAATTACGGCCTTGTAGTTGAAATTGAAGCGGTAAACCACTGCTGAATATTACTCATCGCAGCATGGGATGTGTCGAGGATCGGCTGAGGATAAATACCCAGCAGAACCAGCAGCACCACCAGTACACCAATGGTCATGAATTCACGCGGTGACATGCCCGGCAGCGGATCTTTGGATTTCGCTTCACCGTAGTAAGCACGCTGCATCATAATCAGCGAGTACACCGAGGCGAACACCAAGCCAAAGGTCGCAATCACGATGATCACCGGAACGACCTGGAAACTGCCGGTCAGAATCATGAATTCACCGACAAAGTTACCGGTGCCCGGCATACCCAAGTTGGCGACGGCGAAGAACAGTGACAGGCCTGGAATCCATTTGATACGTCCCCATAAACCGCCCATCTGACGCAGGTCACGCGTGTGCAGGCGCTCATACAGCTGGCCACACAAGATAAACAGTGCCGCGGCAGACAAGCCGTGCGCAATCATCTGAATGACCGCGCCCTGGAACGCCAGCTGGCTGCCGGTGTAGATGGCAATCAACACGAAGCCCATGTGCGAAACAGAGGTATAGGCAATCAGACGTTTGATGTCGGTTTGCGAGAAGGCCATCCAGGCACCGTAGAAGATACCCAGGATACCCAGCCACATCGCAATCGGTGCAAACTCAGCCGAGGCGTTCGGGAACAGCGGTAAGCTGAAACGCAACAAACCGTAAGCCGCGGTTTTCAGCAAGATACCTGCTAAGTCAACCGAACCGGCGGTTGGCGCCTGGCTGTGTGCGTCAGGCAACCAACCGTGTAATGGCACCACCGGCATTTTCACCGCAAACGCGATAAAGAAGCCGAGCATCAGAACGTATTCAACGGTATGCGACATTGGCGTTTTCAGCAGCTCTTCGTAGCTGAAAGTCCACACGCCCGTTGCGTTGTAGTGTACGAACACCAGCGCCAAAATCGCAATCAACATCACCAAGCCAGAAGCCTGGGTATAGATGAAGAATTTGGTCGCCGCCGAGATACGCGTTTTACCGTCAGAGGCTTTGTGACCCCAGAGCGCGATGAGGAAGTACATCGGCACCAGCATCATTTCCCAGAAGAAGAAGAACAGGAACATATCGATGGAGAGGAACACGCCAATCACACCACCGAGGATCCACATCAAGTTGAGGTGGAAGAAGCCCTGATATTTCTCAATCTCGTTCCAGGAACAGAGTACCGCCATTAAACCCAGCAGACCGGTCAGCACCACCATCAGCAGTGAAAGACCGTCGATCGCTAAATGGAAGTTAATGCCAAAGCGTGGAATCCATGGCACCGAGAAGGTTGACTGCCACTGCGGAATCCCTGCAGCCTGCGTTAATGAATAGCCTCCCTGCAACCAAAGCTGCAGGCCAAGCGCCAGCGTCAGGCCCATGGTGATCATGGCGATCCAGCGCGGTACTTTCGCACCGAGGCGTTCTGCTAGCCAGCAGAGTAAGCCCCCAACAAAGGGTATGATTATTAGCCAAGGTAATAGCACGGCATACTTCCCTATTATTCGTCTCTGTTCGAACTATCTTGCTTGCCATTTTTGTCCCCGACAGTGCTCGCAATCCTCACGTACTAAAGTACGCTCCGGTTGCTGCGCGCTGGCGGGGACAAAACTGGCTGCACCGATAACGCTCGTGCATCAGACAATTTTTAACATTCTTACTTGGGGCGCTAATTTCTCTCGCACCCCGCTCATCAATCTTTAGATCACCAGCATCAGCGCCAGCACCACCACGGCGCCAACACTCATGGAAGCCACATACCAGCGCAAGTAGCCGTTCTCGCTTACCACCAAACCTTTATTACCGATGCGCGACAGCAGCGCAGGCAGGTTCATCAGTGAGTTCAACGGATCGCGCTTCAGCAGCCAGGCAACACCGAGATAAGGTTTAACGAACACCTTGTCATACAGCCAATCGAAGCCCCATGCCGCGAACCACCAGGTGCTGAAGAAACGGCCCGGTGCGCTGTTGGCAATGCGAGTGACCAGTTGGCGTTTGCCCAACCACAGTGCGGCAGCAATCAGGATACCGACGATAGCCACCACGCCTGAAGTGATTTCCAGCGCCACTTTGCCGCCTTCACCAAACTCGTTCTGTGGCAACACGCTCGCCAACGGTGGGGTGATCATCGCACCGATAAAGGTGGAGAGTACCAGCAGCACAATCAGTGGCAGATGGTGAGTAATCCCTTTGCCCGCGTGCGCATGAATTTTCTCTTCGCCGTGGAACACGATGAAGATCATGCGGAAGGTGTAGATTGAGGTCAGGAATGCACCGACCAGACCCGCCACCATCAGATTGATGTGACCATTCGCCAGCGCACCAAACAGGATTTCATCTTTACTGTAGAAACCTGCGGTGATCAGCGGCAGTGCCGCCAGCGCTGCGCCGCCGACCAGGAAGCAGGTGTACACCAATGGGATGCTCTTACGCAGGCCGCCCATTTTGAAGATGTTCTGCTCGTGGTGGCAGGCCAGAATGACCGAACCAGAAGAAAGGAACAGCAGTGCTTTAAAGAAAGCGTGAGTCATTAAGTGGAAAATAGCCGCGTCCCACGCCTGCACACCAAGCGCGAGGAACATGTAGCCGATCTGACTCATAGTGGAGTAAGCCAACACACGTTTGATGTCGGTTTGAACCAACGCAGCAAAGCCTGCCAACACCAGGGTGATCGCACCCACAATTCCCACCAGATGCAGCACTTCCGGCGTCAACAGGAACAGGCCGTGTGAACGTGCAATCAGGTAGACACCCGCTGTCACCATAGTGGCGGCGTGGATCAGTGCTGAAACCGGTGTTGGGCCCGCCATCGCATCGGCCAACCAGGTCTGCAGTGGCAGCTGTGCAGATTTACCGACCGCACCACCCAACAGCATCAAGGTAGCCCATTGCAACATGTGGTTGTCAGCGGCGAAGTGTGCTGGAGCCAACTCCACCAGCTCGCGGAAGTTCAGCGTACCCAGTTCGTTGTAAAGAATGAACAGGGCGAAAGCCAGGAACACATCACCGACACGGGTGATGATAAAGGCTTTCATCGCTGCTTTACCGTTCTCAGGATTGCTGTAGTAGAAACCAATCAGCAAGTAGGAGCACAGGCCCACACCTTCCCAACCGAGATACATCAGCATCAGGTTGTCGGCCAACACCAACACCACCATGCTTGCGATGAACAGGTTGGTGTAAGCGAAGAAGCGTGAGTAGCCCTCTTCACCGCGCATGTACCAAGAGGCAAACATGTGGATGAAGAAACCTACGCCCGTGACCACCGACAGCATGGTCAGTGACAAACCATCCAGCACCAGATTCACTTTGATGTTGAAGGTACCGACCTGCATCCACGTCCACAGCGCTTGTGTGAAGGGCTGCTGGCCATGACTAAAGAAGTCAAAGCCGGCATACACCGTGGTCAGTGCCGCCAGACCTACCGATCCCATTCCCACCGCAGCCGACAGGTTCTCCGACCAGCGACCACGGGAAAACGCCAATAGCAGAAAGCCAATCAGCGGAAATAATACGGTTAAATAGAGAAGATTCATCCGCGCATCTCGCTCACTGTGTCAATGTTCAACGTCTGACGACGACGATAGAGCTGGAGCAGCAGTGCTAAACCGATGCTGGCTTCTGCCGCCGCGAGACTGATCGCCAGAATATACATCACCTGGCCGTCAGCTTGTCCCCAATAGCTGCCTGCTACCACCAGCGCCAGTGCAGCGGCGTTGATCATGATCTCCAGACCAATCAGCATAAACAGCAAATTGCGGCGCAGTACCAATGAAGTCAGGCCGAGAACAAACAGCACAGCAGCCAACATCAGGCCGTGTTGTAACGGGATCATGCGTGATCCTCCTTATTCGCTTGTGCATCAGCGTGGCGATTGCTCAGCACTTCGCCCTGACGCTCTTCACGTCCGATGTGGAAGGCCACCACCAGACCGGCCAGCAGCAGCATTGACGCCAGCTCAACCGCCAGTACGTAAGGACCAAACAGACTGATACCGACCGCTTTCGCATCAATGACGGTGCCATCAATACCTTGGTCATGCGCGGTGCTGATGGCATAAATCATCACCGCCAGCAGTAACAGGGAAACAATGCCTGGCCCAATCCACAGCGAAGGCTTCAGCCACTCGCGTTCTTGGTCCTGCTGGGTTTTGCCCAAGTTCAGCATCATCACCACGAACACGAACAGCACCATAATGGCACCGGCGTAGACGATAATTTCCAGCGCACCGGCAAAGTAAGCGCCCATCGAGAAGAACACGCCCGCAATAGAGAGCAGCGAAACAATCAGGTACAGCAGCGCATGTACCGGATTGGTGTGAGTGATGACGCGCAATGTCGTCAGCACCGCCACCAGTCCGCAAAGATAAAACGCAAATTCCATACCTGGCTCCTTAAGGTAACAAGCTTTTGACGTCGATTGGCTTGGCTTCGTTTTCCGCTTCGCCTTTCTCTTTCCCGTCGATCGCCATACCCGCCATGCGATAGAAGTTGTACTCCGGATATTTACCCGGACCGGAAATCAGCAGGTCCTGCTTCTCGTACACCAGATCCTGACGCTTGAACTCACCCAGCTCGAAGTCGGGGGTCAGCTGGATCGCGGTAGTTGGGCAAGCCTCCTCACACAGACCGCAAAAGATGCAGCGTGAGAAGTTGATGCGGAAGAATTCCGGATACCAACGGCCATCTTTGGTTTCGGCTTTCTGCAGCGAGATACAACCCACTGGGCAGGCTACCGCGCAAAGGTTACAGGCAACGCAACGCTCTTCACCGTCGGGATCGCGCGTCAACACGATACGACCACGGTAGCGCGGCGGCAGATAGACCGGCTCTTCTGGGTACATCTGGGTTTCGCGCTTGGCGAAGGCATGCATGCCTATCATCCAGATACTGCGCACTGTCGTGCCGAAGCCAACGACAATATCTTTTAAAGTCATCTCAGAACCCCTTACTGCGCGCTGTACAGAATCACTGCGGCGGTCGCCAGCAGGTTCAATAACGTCAACGGCAGACACACTTTCCAGCCGAACGACAGCACCTGGTCATAACGTGGACGCGGCAGCGCAGCACGAATCAGGATAAACATCACCATGAAGAACGCTGTTTTCAGCGCGAACCAGATGAATGGCGGCAGGAATGGACCGTGCCAGCCACCGAAGAACAGCGTCACAATCAGCGCTGAAACGGTGGTGATCGCCACGTATTCACCGACGAAGAACAGGCCGAACTTCATACCGGCGTATTCGATGTGGTAACCGTCAGCCAGTTCCTGTTCCGCTTCTGGTTGGTCAAACGGATGTCGGTGACACACCGCAACGCCCGCGATGCAGAAGGTGATGAAACCGAAGAACTGCGGAATGATGTTCCACAAGTGCGCCTGGCTCTCGACGATGGCGTTCATATTGAATGAACCGGCTTGCGCCACCACCCCCATCAGCGACAGGCCAAGGAACACCTCGTAGCTCAGCGTCTGCGCCGACGCACGCATCGCACCCAGCAGCGAGTATTTGTTGTTACTCGACCAACCGGCGAACAGCACGGCATAGACCGCCAGGCCCGCCATCATCAGGAAGAACAGCAGACCGATATTCAGGTCTGTGACCATCCAGGTCGGCGAAACCGGCACGATGGCAAACGCCAGCAGCAGCGAGACAAAGGCAATAACCGGTGCCAGGGTAAAGATGAAGCGATCGGTAAACGGCGGAACCCAGTCCTCTTTGAAGAACATTTTGATCATGTCAGCCGCGAGCTGCAGCGAGCCGCCCCAGCCGACACGGTTCGGACCATAACGGTTCTGCCATAAGCCGAGCAAACGACGCTCGGCGAAACTCATGAAGGCACCACAACCCACCACGACCAGCAAGATGACGATCGTTTTGAGGATTTGGAGGAGGATGTCGATAACGTCCGGTGTCAGCCAGCTCATTGCGCGGCCTCCTGCAATTTGTCAATTTGCGCACCTGAGAGGAACGGCGGCACACCCGGCATACCCAGCGGCAGACCCACCTGCCCTGCTTGCAGGGACGTTGAGAAGCGCACTGGCAGACGCAGCGTTTCACCGGCACAGACCAGTTCAACCGCAGAGCCGTTGTTGACGCCCAGTTTCTCCGCATCAGCCGGGTTAATCACCAGCGTGGCTGGCGACATACGCTTCTGGAATGTCGGTGAACGCTGTGTCATCTCTTCACTACCAAACAGCTGGTAATAAGGTGCAACACGATATTGGCTGCCTTCAACAAAGCTGTCTGGCACGACGGTGAACCACGGCAGTGATCCTTCGCTCGCTTCAAACAAACGCACACCCGGATCGCCATGACGCAGTTTGCCACCGACTTCAGCCTGGAATTTGTTCCATGCTTGCGGGGAGTTCCAGCCTGGTGCCCAGGCGAATGGAATCTGCGAACGTGGTGCATTCGGCTGGTTGTTACCTTCCATTGAGAAGGCAAACATGGTGTCTTTGTCTTGCGGCTGACGCGGTTCGTGTACGCTGATATTGGCACGCATCGCGGTACGGCCACTGTTACGGTGCGGTGAACGCGCCAGTTTCTGACCGCGAATACGGAAGCTCGCATCTGGTGCGGCATCTTTGATGCCTTTCAGCTGTGGCAGCGCCGCAACGGTGGCATCAATGACATGATCCAGCAGCGTCCAGTCGATGTGGCGGCTTTCCACGACGCTGTGCAGCGAGTGCAGCCAGCGCCAGCTCTCCAGCATCACGATGCTGTTGTCGTAGTAAGACGGATCGTAAACCTGGAAGAAACGCTGCGCACGGCCTTCCTGGTTAATTGAGGTGCCATCACTCTCTGCGAAGCTCGCAGTAGAGAGCACCAGTCCGGCTTTTTCCAGCGTCGTAGTGCGTTGATGATCAACCACAATCACGTGCGCGGTGTTATGCAGCGCCGCATCCACGGTGGCTTTCGGTGCGTGACGGTAGAGATCGTTCTCTAGCACCACCAGCGCATCCGCTTCACCTTTATCAAGCTGTTCCAGCGCGCTATCCAGCGATTGACCGCCCATCAGGCCGAGACCAAAGCTGTTGGCTGCGCCCGCAAGGAAGGTAATGCCGACATCCGCACCACGACCTTTCAGCGCTTTCGCCACGTTGGCGGCGGCTTCAATCATCGCAATGCTGCCAGAGTGAATACCGGAAATGATCAGCGGCTTTTTCGCCCCCGCCAGTGCCTGTACCACCACATCCAGTTTGCCGTTCAGTTTGCTATCGAAACCGCTGACGGCTGGAGCCGTTTCATCCAGCGCGTTAGCAATCGCAAAGCCAAGACGTGCTTGATCTTCGACCGGTGCGCGATAGCTCCACGCCGCGATATCATCAAGACGGGTTTCATCGACGTTGGTGACAAACAGAGGATGTTTAGCGTGCTGACCAATGTTGAGGATCGCCGCGATCTGCCAGTCAGCCACTTTCTGTGCCGCTGCCATTTCACGGGCTTTGCCTTTCACCGCCTGACGCACAGAAAGAGCCACACGCGCACCAACCTGAGTCAGGTCTTCACCCAGCACCAGTACCGCATCGTAGCTTTCAATTTCACGTAGCGATGGCGTATAGATACCGCCTTCCTGCAGCACTTTCAGCATCAACTCAACACGTGTCTGCTCGCTTGCAGGCATACCCGTTGAGAAATTCTCCGCGCCGACTAATTCACGCAGCGCAAAGTTGCTCTCAATGCTGGCGCGAGGAGAACCGATACCGATGACGCGCTTCGCCTGACGCAGCACGTCAGCGGCCGCATTCACCGCTTGTTCAGCATTCAGGCTGACCCAATCGTTGCCGCGCTTCTGTACCGGATGACGTGGGCGATCTTTAAGATTCACATAGCCATAACCGAAACGACCGCGGTCACACAGGAAGTAGTGGTTCACGGTGCCGTTGTAACGGTTCTCAATACGGCGCAACTCACCATAACGTTCGCCTGGACTGGTGTTACAACCCACGCTGCACTGCTGGCAGATGCTCGGCGCGAACTGCATATCCCATTTACGGTTATAACGTTCGGAGTGGGTTTTATCGGTGAACACGCCGGTTGGGCAGATTTCGACCAAGTTACCGGAGAATTCGCTCTCCAGCGTGCCATCTTCCGGACGACCGAAGTAGACGTTGTCGTGGGCACCGTAAACACCAAGATCTTTGCCGTCTGCGTAATCTTTGTAGTAACGCACGCAGCGATAGCAGGCAATACAGCGGTTCATTTCATGGGAGATGAACGGGCCGAGATCCTGATTCTGGTGGGTGCGTTTGGTAAAGCGATAACGACGGAAGCTGTGGCCCGTCATCACCGTCATATCTTGCAGATGGCAATTACCGCCCTCTTCGCACACTGGGCAATCGTGCGGATGGTTGGTCATCAGCCACTCCACCACGCTTTCACGAAACTCTTTTGCTTCGCCATCGTCGATGGAAATAAAGGTGCCGTCCGACGCCGGTGTCATGCAGGACATGACAAGGCGACCGCGGGTATCTTCGGCATTCTGGAATTGCTTCACCGCGCACTGGCGGCAGGCTCCCACGCTTCCCAGCGCCGGATGCCAGCAAAAATAAGGAATATCAAGGCCCAGAGAGAGACACGCCTGCAACAGGTTGTCCGCTCCGTTCACATCATATTCTTTACCGTCTACATGGATTGTAGCCATAGTGAACATGCTTCCGTAAGGCTCGCCCTAAGACGAGCGTTAAACATCTAATTCTGTCCCCCAAGCCGTGTCGGCTCAGGGTGAATTCCGTGTACGGCGGCTGATTACCAGCGCGCTTTCAGCAGGTTGGGCTGAATACCACCGATCGATCGGGTATTGCCAAACACCTGCGGCGCCATGCCGGCTTCAAACTCTTCACGGAAATATTTAATTGCGCTCTGCAATGGCTCTACGGCACCCGGTGCGTGGGCACAGAAAGTTTTACCTGGGCCAAGCTGACGGCAAAGCTGCAGCAGGGTTTCGATATCACCCGGCTGGCCTTTTTTCTGCTCCAGCGCACGCAGGATCTTCACGCTCCACGGCAATCCATCACGGCACGGCGTACACCAACCGCAGGATTCACGCGCAAAGAACTCTTCAAGGTTACGCACCAATGACACCATGTTGATTTCGTGATCGACCGCCATCGCCAGCGCGGTGCCTAAACGGCTACCCGCTTTACCAATGCTGGCAAATTCCATTGGCAGATCCAGATGTTGATCGGTCAGGAAGTCAGTCCCCGCGCCGCCAGGCTGCCAGGCTTTGAATTTCAGGCCATCGCGCATGCCACCGGCATAATCTTCCAAAATCTCACGCGCGGTGATGCCAAACGGCAGTTCCCACACGCCTGGATTTTTCACGCGACCAGAGAAGCCCATCATCTTGGTGCCGGTGTCTTCGCTGGTAGAGATGCTTTTGTACCAGTCAACACCGTTGAGGAGGATGGCTGGGACGTTGGACAAGGTTTCCACGTTGTTCACGCAGGTTGGCTTGCCCCATACGCCCGCACTTGCTGGGAATGGCGGCTTAGAGCGCGGGTTCGCGCGGCGGCCTTCCAGCGAGTTGATCAGCGCGGTTTCTTCACCACAGATGTAGCGGCCAGCACCGGTGTGCACGATCAGTTCAAAATCAAAACCGGTACCGAGAATGTTTTTACCGAGGTAGCCCGCGTCAGTGGCTTCTGCAATGGCACGGCGCAGGTGTACGGCCGCTTCAATGTACTCGCCACGCAAAAAGATGTAGCCGCGATAGGCTTTCAGTGCGAACGCACTGATCAGCATGCCTTCCACCAACTGGTGCGGCATTTGCTCCATCAGCAGGCGGTCTTTGTAGGTGCCCGGTTCCATCTCATCGGCGTTACACAGCAGGTAACGGATGTTCATGGATTCGTCTTTCGGCATCAGGCTCCACTTCAGGCCGGTGTTAAAACCTGCGCCGCCACGGCCTTTCAGACCGGAGTCTTTGACCAGGCCAACGATTTCGTCCTGGCTCATGCCTTTCAATGCTTTATCCGCACCGACATAACCGTTTTTACTGCGATATTCATCGAACCACACTGGCTGCTTATCGTCACGCAGACGCCAAGTCAGTGGATGGGTTTCCGCAGTACGAATGATCTGTTTAATGGTCATTGATACTGCTCCAACAGGTTGGCGATGCCTTCCGGCGTCAGATGAACATGGGTATCTTCATCCACCATCATAGTTGGGCCTTTATCACAGTTGCCCAGACAGCAGGTTGGCAACAGGGTAAAGCGGCCATCAGTGGTGGTCTGGCCCGGTTTGATGTTCAGGTTCTGCTCAAGCGCCGCCTGAATCCCCTGGAAACCGGTGATGTGGCACACCACGCTGTCGCAATAACGGATGACGTGACGGCCAACCGGCGTACGGTAGATCTGGCTGTAGAAAGTGGCGACACCCTCTACGTCACTGGCCGGGATGCCCAACACTTCAGCGATGGCATTGATGGCGCCATCTGGCACCCAGCCACGCTGCTTCTGCACGATCTTCAACGCTTCAATCGAAGCGGCGCGCGCATCTTCGTAATGGTGTTTTTCGTGCTCGATAGCGTGGTGCTCGGTCTCGCTCAGCACAAAGACCTCATCAGGGTCGATAGTGTGAATAGCAATTTTTTGATCGTGCATAATTAGCGGTCCACGTCTGACATAACAAAATCGATACTACCGAGGTACACGATCAAGTCGGATACCAGGCTGCCGCGGATCACGGATGGGATCTGCTGCAGGTGCGGGAAGCTTGGCGTACGCACACGGGTGCGGTAGCTCATGGTGCTGCCATCACTGGTCAGGTAGTAGCTGTTGATCCCTTTGGTCGCTTCAATCATCTGGAAGGATTCGTTGGCCGGCATGACTGGGCCCCACGAAACCTGCAGGAAGTGAGTGATCAGGGTTTCGATGTGTTGCAGCGTGCGCTCTTTCGGTGGCGGCGTGGTCAGCGGGTGATCCGCTTTGAACGGGCCTTCCGGCATGTTGTTCAGGCACTGTTCCAGAATGCGCAGTGACTGCCACATCTCTTCCATTTTCAGCTGAACACGGGTGTAAGCATCACTGATGCCAGCGCCAACCGGGATCTCAAAATCGAAGTTTTCGTAGCCTGAATACGGACGCCATTTACGCACATCAAAGTCGAGGCCGGTGGCACGCAGGCCAGCACCGGTGGTGCCCCATGCCAGCGCTTCATCCATGTTATATGCCGCAACGCCTTTTGAACGACCAATCAGTACGGTGTTACGCAGTGCGGCTTTGTCATACTCTTTCAGACGCTTTGGCATCCAGTCGAGGAATTCGCGCAGCAGACGCTCCCACCCTTTTGGCAGGTCGTGTGCCACACCGCCGATGCGGAACCAGGCTGGGTGCATACGGAAACCGGTGATCGCTTCAACCACGTCATAAATTTTCTGACGGTCGGTGAAGGCGAAGAACACCGGCGTCATGGCGCCAACGTCCTGAATGAAGGTGGAGATGTACAGCAAGTGGCTGTTGATACGGAACAGCTCTGACAGCATCACGCGGATCACGTTGACGCGATCCGGCACGGTGATGCCGGCTAATTTTTCCACCGCCAGCACGTAAGGCATTTCATTCACACAGCCGCCGAGATACTCGATACGGTCGGTGTATGGAATGTAGCTGTGCCAAGATTGGCGCTCGCCCATCTTCTCGGCACCACGGTGGTGATAACCGACATCCGGCACGCAATCGACGATCTCTTCGCCGTCCAACTGCAGGATGATACGGAAAGCACCGTGTGCAGACGGGTGGTTAGGACCCAGGTTGAGGAACATGAAGTCCTCATTGGTGGTGCTGCGCTTCATGCCCCAGTCTTCAGGCTTGAAGGTCAGCGCCTCCATCTCCAGATCTTCTTTCTGTTTAGTCAGTTCGAAGGGATCGAACTCGGTGGCACGCGCCGGGTAATCTTTACGAAGCGGATGGCCTTCCCAGGTCTGCGGCATCATGATGCGCGTCAGGTGCGGGTGGCCATTAAAGGTGATACCAAACATCTCCCAGGTTTCGCGCTCATACCAGTTGGCATTGGCGAACATCTTGGTGATGGTCGGCACATTCAGATCGTTTTCAGACAACGCCACCTTGAGCATGATGTCACGGTTGCGTTCAATAGAAAGCAGGTGATAGAAAACGGAAAAATCCGCGGCGGGTAAACCGGCGCGGTTAGTGCGTAAACGCTCATCAAAACCGTGTAAGTCATAGAGCATGACGTACGGCTTCGGCAGCTTACGCAGGAATTCGACAATTTCCAGTAACTGTTCACGCTTCACCCAGACAACCGGAATGCCGGTGCGGGTGGCCTGAACGGTAAAGGCATCCGGCCCAAAACGGTTACGCAGCTCGCCGACTACTGGATCATCCAGATGGTCGCGGGTTTGCCATGCAGGCTGTGCGAGATCTTGCGTGGTTAAATCTGTCATACGTTACTCACCATTCCGGCCTGTAATCAGGCACTCAAAAGAAGGCGTCAGGATGGCGGCGCACATTAAATTGTGATGTTCTGCTGCGGCCGATATGCCATCCGTGTACGGGAAGCTTAGACTTCGTCGGGTGTTCTCAGGTTAGTGACGGCAATACGCTCGCCGCGTTTTCTTTCACGCTCTGGCTGCATATTGGCGCGATAAACACCCTGATCACCGACTACCCACGAAAGCGGGCGACGCTCTTTACCAATGGATTCACGCAGCAGCAGCAGCGCTTGCATATAGGCTTCAGGGCGCGGTGGGCAGCCTGGTATATACACATCGACAGGCAGGAATTTATCTACGCCCTGCACCACTGAGTAGATGTCGTACATGCCACCCGAGTTGGCGCAGGCTCCCATCGAGATCACCCATTTCGGTTCCAGCATTTGGTCATACAAACGCTGAATGACCGGCGCCATTTTGGTAAAGGGCGTACCGGCGATCACCATGAAGTCAGCCTGACGTGGAGAGGCACGCATGACTTCCGCACCAAAACGCGCCACGTCGTGCACCGCAGTGAATGACGTGGTCATTTCCACGTAGCAACAGGAAAGACCGAAGTTATACGGCCACAGAGAGTTTTTACGACCCCAGTTCACCATGTCATGCAGGGCGTGCTCGAGCTTGCCCATGTAGACGCTGCGATGAACGTGCTGCTCCAGGGGATCGGTAACAATCTCCTGTTTCTGCAGAGGATAACGATCGTTATCACCGCCGCCGTTCGGGTCTACGCGTGTCAGCGTGTAGTCCATCTTATTGCCTCGCTTTTACTGCTTATGAGGGTTGGTGTGGTTGTGGCTGACCGGGATTGATTTGACCACTACGCGACGACGCGCAGGAGCCCAATCCAGCGCACCGATGCGCACCAGATAAACCAGGCCTGCCAATAGCACCAAAATGAAAATTGCGGCTTCGACAAAGCCGACCCAGCCGCTTTCGCGGATAGATGTCGACCATGCGTATAAATAGAGGGCTTCGACGTCGAAAATAACGAAGAACATCGCAACCAGATAGAATTTAGCGGAGAGGCGAATATGAGTATCACCGACGGATTCGATACCCGATTCAAACGGGGTATCTTTGTGGCGCGCCCGCGCACGTCCACCCAATAACCAACCGCCGGTCAACATGAAGGCACACAGGCCAAATGCGATGACAATAAAGACAATAAATGCCCAGTGGTGGGCGATCACTTCTGTGGTCGTTGACATACTCTTTGCTTACTCATCAAAAGTGGCTCTGGCATCCTGCACTGTTGCAGCAAACACACCACGTCGATTCAAGGGAAGGATAATAAACCCTATAAACTATGCTGTCTTATCGAATAAGCAGCACTTTTATGTGGTTTTTTACTCCTTTCTATAACCTTTTGTCAACTTTGACAAAAGCATTCAAACATTAATTAACACCAGCATCATATTATTAACAAATGAACCCCTTCATGCCAGCTAAATCGCTTCAGTTTGTGAGGTTAATTTTAGTGTAGCGGGTATTCACATGCATGGATCGTGCATTTAACAAACATATTTTGACAGGTCTTGCCTGGATTTCCCCCCCCTTATAGGGGGTATTTTTTGATCCAGGACACATAACGGTGTTTTTTGCTGTTAAAAACGCCAATTTCTCTTGGCAGATGCCCTGGAAAAGATGGCACGAAATGACAAAAAAGTTCCACTCTGATTAAAAATGGAACGCATTTCATTTTTCGGGAAGGTGGGAAAATTACAGGGCGTGAATGGCGTCAGAAAATGCAGAGTAAAAGGCATAAAAAAAAGCCTTAGCTTAGAATATTCAGGCTAAGGCTTATTTATCTATATTTTAACAACTGACAGGCATTCCATTTGAGAGGAATTACCCGTTAAGTTTAACCTTACTCTTCGTCATCCAGCAGCAAGCTGCCATCTGGATTTGCCGTCAGATTGTAAGGATCATTGGTCGACTGCATCGCATTAAAGATGGCGAGAGCCAATTCATTGTCGCTGTCTGGATTGCGGCACAGCAGGTACTGCGTATCTGGCAGAACCGGCAAACCTTCTGCCGCGCCCATGACACGCAATTCTGGACTCATCATCTCAACAGGACGTGCCGTCACACCTAAACCGGCCTTCACGGCAGCACGAACAGCAGCCAGTGTTGACGCGACATAGGAGATACGCCATGGAATGCCGGCTTCGTTCAGGTGATCAATCGCCATGTCACGGTAAGGGCTTGGCTCATCCAGTAGGACCAAAGGAATCGCTTCACCGCGCTGGAAGATGTAATCCGCTGCACAGTACCAAAGCGTTGGTGATGTACGCAGAACCTGATGGGTGAAATTACCCGGGCTGGACGTGGTCACTACCAGATCGACTTCACCCTGGTTCAGCATTTCCATCATGAACGGGTTACGCTTAACACGGACATCAATGGCCAACTTTGGATACACCGACGTTACGCGGTTAAGCAGGAACGGCAAGATAGTATCGGAAGTGTCATCGGAGGCGCCGATGGTCAGTACGCCCTGGATGTTGCTGTACATTAAAGAGGTGCAAGCTTCGTCGTTAAAACGAAGGATCTTCCTGGCGTAGCCCAGCAACTGGATGCCATGCTCCGTCAGCAGTTTATTACGTCCATGTCTGGCAAACAGCTCTTTACCTACCAATTGTTCCAGACGTTGCATCTGCTGACTTACTGCGGATTGCGTTCTGCATACTGCTGCAGCGGCGGCTGCGAAAGTATTAAGGTCAGCAACAGCAACAAAAGTACGCAGCAGATCGAGGTCGAGATTCAGTATCGGACGATTTGCATTAGTCATGTTTTTTCTTCACTTATAAGTTTTTTTAAAACTACTACCCTGGTGTATTACCTTAGTTATCAAATAGATAATAGGTAATGGTGCTTAATGACAGCCCTGTGTGGAGGCTGTCATAAAAAATCGTGTAAGGCGGATGCCGACGGAAACGTCGCTCTGAAATCAGAGGCGCGCCATCTATAAAAGACAGAACAACTTCGGGTCCGAAGACGTATGTCGCACAGGTGCTGGAAGCTGCGTAGTTGTCTAGTTTCCCGCGAAAAGGCCCTGCGGGTCAAAAAGAGATAACATCATGTTATGAAGATGCGAAGCGGTAAAGTGCATCAAATAATAAATTATACTTAATCATTTTTACGCTTTAAAGGGAAATGTTTTTGTTCTAAACATCGTAATTTTTGACCAAAACGCTTTTCCGGTACATCCTGCCACAACGCTGTGCAATTTTTAACCCTCCTGGTTCTGAATCCTTACAACCCGCCTAAAGTAACACTACAAATGCTATTTAACCCGGCTTTGGCGTCATAATCCTGCACTTCCAGAGACATAAATCTGCTGCCCTTTAGTGAATAAGAATGCACTGCATTCTCTGACACCACTCATTGCTTCAATAGCGCTGCACACTTATTCGGCATCTAACAAGATTCCTTTAACTATTTCATCAGGTCGCTAACCAATTTTTATAGCGGATGCCATTTCAAAACTTCTTAATCTCTTTCTTTTTCTATGGATATGAGGGTTTACACCCCAAACCATACAAAGCAGCATTAAGTACTGACAATTAAGATTTTACTGGATTTATAAACCAGATTAACTCACTAAAAATGCGTTTCCCGCCACCTCCAGCAGGAATAACTCGCTAACACGCCAAAACCTAGCGGCGCCCTTCTTTTGTTACAGTGAGAGGAGTAAATTGGGCGGGTTTGTTTTTGGTGGCAGGTTAAAGGACTCTGCCCATTAAGGCGGTAATGATGAATTTTCAAATTGATAAATCCGGCAAGCTGGAAAATGTCTGTTATGACATCCGTGGCCCGGTACTGAAAGAAGCTAAGCGTCTGGAAGAAGAAGGTAATAAAGTTCTCAAACTCAACATCGGCAACCCTGCCCCGTTTGGTTTTGAAGCCCCTGATGAAATTCTGGTCGACGTGATTCGCAACCTGCCGAGTTCGCAAGGCTATTGCGATTCAAAAGGGCTGTATTCAGCGCGTAAAGCGATTATGCAGCACTACCAGGCGCGTGATATGCGCGATGTGACCGTTGAAGACATCTATATTGGTAACGGTGTTTCTGAACTGATAGTGCAGGCGATGCAAGCATTGCTGAACAGCGGTGATGAGATGCTGGTCCCTGCGCCGGATTATCCGTTATGGACTGCAGCCGTATCGCTGTCGAGCGGTAAAGCTGTGCATTATCTGTGTGATGAGTCTGCGGGTTGGTTCCCGGATTTGGACGATATCCGCAGTAAGATTACCCCGCGCACGCGCGGCATAGTGATCATCAACCCGAACAATCCTACGGGTGCGGTTTACAGCAAAGAACTGTTGATGGAAGTGGTGGAGATTGCGCGTCAGCACAACCTGATCATTTTCGCTGATGAAATCTACGACAAGATTTTGTACGACGAAGCACAGCATCATTCGATTGCGGCACTGGCGCCGGATTTGCTAACGGTAACCTTTAATGGTTTGTCTAAGACTTACCGTGTGGCTGGTTTCCGCCAGGGCTGGATGGTGCTTAACGGTCCGAAAAAACATGCTAAAGGCTATATCGAAGGTTTGGAGATGCTGGCGTCGATGCGTTTGTGTGCCAACGTTCCTGCCCAGCATGCGATTCAAACCGCGTTGGGTGGCTATCAAAGCATCAGCGAGTTCATTGCACCTGGTGGTCGCTTGTATGAGCAGCGTCAGCGAGCTTGGGAGCTCATCAACGACATTCCCGGCGTGAGCTGCGTTAAGCCCCAAGGTGCGCTGTATATGTTCCCGCGCATCGACCCGAAGAAGTTCAATATCTTTGATGACCAAAAAATGGTGCTGGACTTCCTGCTACAGGAAAAAGTGCTGCTGGTTCAGGGTACTGCTTTCAACTGGCCATGGCCGGATCACGTGCGCATCGTAACGCTGCCGCGCGTCGATGATTTGGAAATGGCTATAAGCAAGTTTGGCCGTTTCCTGCAAGGCTATCGCCAGTAATATGTGATGCGTATACTGTTCTCATTTCGGGGAGTGTCATACTCCCCGCCGTGCGAACAGGAATCCGCCATGACTCGTAGCCACTTCTTCGCCCATCTGTCCCGTCTTAAGCTGATCAACCGCTGGCCGCTGATGCGCAATGTGCGCACCGAAAACGTCTCTGAACACAGCCTTCAGGTAGCGATGGTTGCCCATGCGCTTGCCATCATTAAAAACAAGAAGTTTAACGGTAATCTCAACGCAGAACGTATCGCGATGCTCGCGCTATACCACGATGCCAGTGAAGTATTGACGGGCGACTTACCCACGCCGGTGAAGTACTACAACGCGCAGATTGCCCATGAATATAAAAAGATCGAAAAGATTGCCCAGCATAAATTGATCGATATGCTGCCGCCTGAGTTGCAGGAGACGTATCGTCCATTGATCGATGAGCATTTGCACAGCGAAAGTGAGCAATCCGTGGTTAAACAGGCTGACGCCTTATGCGCCTACGTGAAATGTCTGGAAGAGTTGTCTGCAGGGAATAATGAGTTTTTACTGGCGAAGGCGCGCCTGGAAAAAACCCTTTCACAACGTCGTTCACCAGAAATGGATTACTTCGTAGAGGTCTTTATTCCTAGTTTTAGCCTGTCTCTGGATGAAATTTCCCAAGATACCCCATTATAAAAACGGGCCGTAAAGGCCCGCTTTAATTAGACTTTGACTGACACCGTAAATGTGCCGTTATCCGCCTGCGTCACCACCAGCGGTTCTAGCGTTTTTACCTGCCAAGCCACTTCGTTAAGGCGTGGGGCATCATGCGGCGCGTTGACAGCAACAACAGCACTGCCCGCTTCCAGTCCAGCAATGATACCTGCAGGTGCATCTTCTACGACGACGCATTCGGTCGCAGCCAGCCCGAGTCGTTCAGCTCCCAGCAGGTAGGGTTCAGGGTTCGGCTTACCGAGTTTGATGTTTTCCGCCGTGATAAACACTTCCGGCATCGGCAGACCTGCGGCTTTGTGCCGAGCATGCGCCACCGGAATCGACCCTGATGTCACAATCGCCCAGGGAATCTGCAATTCATTCAAGGTGGACAGCAACATTTTCGCGCCCGGAATCGCCTGAACGCCTTGCGTGTCTTCGGCCTCAAGACGTTCAAGCCACAGGAATTCAGCCTGAATCGCCTCTTCTGATTGCCCAGCCATAAAATGGCGTAGCGAATTGATTGCTGGCTTACCGTGTATAAAATTCAGGACCTCTTCCGCCGCGATACCCTGGCGTTCGCCCCACAATGACCATGCGCGAATCACCGCAGGCAATGAATCCACCAATGTACCGTCTAAATCAAACAGAAAACCCCTGTACTTCACACGCGACTCCTTATTCAGGCATTAAGAATCTGCGCAATTTCGTTTGCGCTGAGATGATACTGACGTGGGCAAGTGTGCCACACTGCCAGCATGCGTTGGTATTTTTCCCACATCGGGGTTTGTGCGTTGAAACCATGCGTCCCGGAATCGAACTGAGTATAGCGCCCTTCAATATTCACCATGAAGCGCACATAGCCGAGATAGCGTGCCTCGGTTGCGGCATCAAAGCCAAGAAAGGCCAGACGGCGCTCTTCAATCGCATTAGCCTCTTTGAGGTTCGACCAAGAGACATGTAACGCGTGGTGCATTTCCATAATGTCGATTAACTGGCGACACGTCGCTTCCGTCAACTCGCCAAACTCTTTATCCAGTTCGCGCAGTTGCAGGCCGTAGCCGCGTTCAATAATGGTTTGATAACGACGATAGCGTTCAGCGTTATCGGGTTCCAGCATGGCCATCATTTTGTATTGATTAGAGAGGATGAGTCGCTGTGCGTGCGTCATTTCCATGGTTTACTCCCGGGCCGGGAAGGCCGCTTAAGATTTAAACAATGAGGAAATGATTACACAAGGAAAGCGATGCGTGTATATCCGCACCACTTTTCTTTGATTTGAACCGGGATCGCGCACAAATTCTCTTCAGGAGAATAGGTGTGCCGATCAAAGATCGTCGAGGAAAGTACGATCGAGTTGTTTGAAGGCGCGCTTCAGTACATCTGCCAATGCCTGATAAGTCGGCTTGCCGTCGACCGGCGCAATGGCCTGGCCCGCTTCTTCCAGTTTCGCGCGCACTTCATGGAACCAGTGCAGCAGTGTTGGCGGCAATGGCGTCACAGAGCGCTTACCTAACCACCACAGCCCTTGCATCGGCAAACTGCAGGCAAACAACGCGGTGGCAATGGCTGGACCTAATTGCCCGCCCATGGCAATTTGCCAGGTCAGCGTGAAGATCGCCAACGGTGGCATAAAGCGAATGGCAAAGCGGGTGGCGGTGACCACACGGTTCTCAGGGAACATCGGTGCCAGGCGCTTATCGGATGGCCAGGTCTTCATGTATCGTTGACCGTTCTGAAATAAGCCGAACCAGCCTGGATTACTCGTCTCATTCGACATGATAGACCTCAACTAATTTTGTAATGTTTAAAATAAACTGATAACTACACAACTTTACGTCACATCCTTCAAAAGTTTTTGTCTTTGCGAGTGACAGTGGGTATTCTGACGCCGTTTTAACAACATTACCGGAAGCTTCAGCTCAATTAAAGAGCGGTTTAGAGCCATGTTTCGCTAAGCGGGTTTCAAAAAATCGCGTAAAATTACCTAAATTTTTTTGCATGTCGGTCTCTTTTTGACTACCGCATGATGTTAATCATTAATCTACCAGCATTCATGGGCTACGCTGTTAGTCTGATTGCGTTATTTTTAGCCACTATTTAATCAATAGGTACTTCCATGTCGACGAAGTTAGTACTGGTTCTGAACTGCGGCAGCTCCTCTCTTAAGTTTGCCATCCTTAACCCGGCCACCGGTGACGAGTATCTGTCAGGTCTGGCGGAGTGTTTCCATTTACCTGAAGCACGTATCAAGTGGAAGCTGGAAGGCAGCAAACAGGAAGCTCCACTGGGCGCGGGCGCGGCACACAGTGAAGCGCTGAACTTCATCGTTAAAACTATTCTGGCACAAAAACCAGAGCTTTCGGCACAAATTGCTGCAATTGGCCATCGCATTGTTCACGGCGGCGAGCAGCTGACAAAATCGGTCATCATCGATGAATCTGTTATTCAGGGCATTAAAGACGCGTCTTCATTTGCCCCGCTGCACAACCCAGCGCATTTGATCGGCATCGACGAAGCTTTGAAGAACTTCCCACATTTGTCGGATAAGAATGTGGCGGTTTTTGATACAGCTTTCCATCAGACAATGCCGGAAGAGTCATATCTCTATGCGCTGCCGTATAAACTGTACAAAGAGCACGGCGTTCGTCGCTATGGCGCACACGGCACCAGTCACTATTACGTGACACAGGAAGCCGCCAAAATGCTGAACAAGCCCGTTAGCGAGCTGAATATCATTACCTGCCATTTGGGTAATGGCGGTTCGGTATCCGCCATCCGTAACGGCCAGTGCGTTGATACCTCAATGGGTCTGACACCGCTGGAAGGTTTGGTCATGGGCACGCGCAGTGGCGATATCGATCCTGCTATTGTGTTCTTCCTGCACGATGCACTGGGCATGAGCGTGGATGCGATCAATAAGCTGTTGACCAAAGAGTCTGGCCTGCTGGGTCTGACTGAAGTGACCAGCGACTGCCGCTACGTTGAAGATAACTACGCGACGAAAGAAGATGCCAAACGTGCAATGGATGTGTTCTGCCACCGTCTGGCGAAATACATCGGCAGTTACACCGCGCTGATGGAAGGTCGTCTTGATGCCGTGGTGTTCACCGGTGGTATTGGTGAGAATGCCGCGATGGTGCGTGAACTGGCACTGGCGAAACTGGGTCTGTTGGGCTTCGAAGTGGATCACGATCGTAACCTGGCAGCGCGCTTCGGCAAGTCTGGCTTCATCAATAAGGAAGGCACTCGCCCAGCGGTGGTGATTCCAACCAATGAAGAGTTGGTTATCGCCCAAGACGCCGCGCGTCTCACTGCGTAAACACACTTCTCTCCGTCAGCTCAGGCTGACGGAGTTGTTTTGGCTCGTCTGCAACACCTGAGAGGTTTCTATAGTGTCACGTACAATCATGCTCATCCCCACCGGCACCAGCGTCGGCCTGACCAGCGTCAGCCTCGGCGTAATCCGTGCCATGGAGCGCAAAGGTGTTCGCCTGAGCGTGTTCAAGCCGATTGCCCAGCCCCGTGCGGGCGGCGATGCACCGGACCAGACCACCACCATCATTCGTAAGAACTCCGCGATTCCTGCCGCTGAACCGCTGCAGATGTCACGCGTTGAGTCACTGTTGGGTTCGAACCAGCAAGACGTATTGATGGAAGAGATCATTGCTAACTACCACGCCAATGCGCAAGACGCGGAAGTGGTGTTGGTGGAAGGGCTGGTGCCAACGCGTAAGCATCAGTTTGCTTCCTCGCTGAACTATGAAATCGCTAAAACCCTGAACGCTGAGATCGTTTTCGTAACGGCGCTGGGCAACGATTCACCCGCGCAGTTGAAAGAGCGCATTGAGCTGACCCAAAGCAGTTTTGGTGGCAGTAAAAACAAAAACATCACCGGCGTGATCATCAACAAACTGAATGCCCCGGTGGATGAACAAGGTCGTACGCGTCCGGACCTGTCCGAAATTTTTGATGACTCGACCAAAGCGAGCATCGCCAATATCGATCCTAAGCAGCTGTTTGCTAATAGTCCGCTGCCGATTCTCGGCTGTGTGCCGTGGAGTTTCGATCTGATCGCCACGCGTGCCATCGATATGTGCCGTCATTTGAACGCAGACATCATCAACGAGGGTGAGATTCAGACGCGCCGCGTGAAATCTGTGACATTCTGCGCACGTAGCATTCCGCACATGCTGGAGCATTTCCGTCCCGGCTCACTGCTGGTGACCTCGGCTGACCGTCCAGACGTGTTGGTTGCAGCTTGTCTCGCCGCGATGAACGGGATCGAGATTGGTGCCGTATTGCTGACCGGTGGATATCAGATTGAAGCGCCGATTGCGCGTCTGTGTGAGCGTGCCTTCCAGACTGGCCTGCCGGTATTTATGGTGAAGACCAATACCTGGCAGACCTCACTGAGCCTGCAGAGCTTCAATCTGGAAGTGCCTGCGGATGATACCCAGCGTATTGAGAAGGTGCAGGAGTATGTGGCCAGCTTTATCGACGCCGATTGGGTGGAATCACTGACTGCGACTTCCGAGCGCAGCCGTCGCCTGTCTCCACCAGCCTTCCGTTATCAGTTGACCGAGCTGGCACGTAAAGCGGGCAAACGTATCGTGCTGCCTGAAGGCGACGAGCCGCGTACGGTGAAAGCCGCTGCGATTTGCGCCGAGCGTGGCATTGCATCCTGTGTGCTATTGGGTAATCCAGACGAGATCCAGCGTGTTGCTGCCGCTCAGGGTGTGGTGTTGGGCCAGGGCATTGAGATCGTCGATCCAGAAGTGGTGCGCGAGAATTATGTGCCGCGTTTGGTTGAGCTGCGTAAGAGCAAGGGCATGACCGAAGTGGTTGCGCAGGAGCAACTGGAAGATAACGTGATGCTCGGCACCATGATGCTGGAGCGTGGCGAAGTGGATGGGTTGGTGTCGGGTGCAGTGCACACCACCGCGAATACCATTCGCCCGCCGTTACAGTTGATCAAAACTGCGCCAAACAGTTCGCTGGTGTCTTCAGTGTTCTTTATGCTGCTGCCAGAGCAGGTGCTGGTGTATGGCGACTGTGCCATCAACCCGGATCCGAATCCAGAACAGCTGGCAGAGATCGCCATTCAGTCGGCGGATTCCGCGAAGGCCTTTGGTATTGATCCACGTGTAGCAATGATCTCCTACTCAACCGGTAACTCCGGTGCGGGTAGCGATGTTGAGAAGGTACGTGAAGCCACGCGTATCGCACAGGAGAAACGTCCTGATCTGGTGATCGATGGTCCGTTGCAGTATGACGCCGCGATTATGGAAGATGTGGCGAAATCGAAAGCACCGAACTCTGCCGTTGCAGGTCGTGCTACCGTGTTTATCTTCCCAGATCTGAACACCGGTAACACCACTTACAAAGCGGTTCAGCGTTCGGCCGACCTGATTTCCATCGGACCGATGCTGCAAGGTATGCGCAAGCCGGTGAACGATTTGTCACGTGGCGCATTGGTGGATGACATTGTTTATACCATCGCACTGACAGCGATTCAGTCACAGCAGGCGGAAGGTTAAGTCCTTTTCCATCCTGCTGAACAGGGAGAGCATGAGGGTTAAACCTCGTGCTCTTTTTTTGCTTTAAGATAGGTGGGTACAATATCCGCTAGCCCTTCTCCAGCCGCAGTTCGATAAGGCACTGCCGTTGCTCAAGGCATTTTGCGTAAGCATTAGAAACAACAAAGGCGCCATGTGGCGCCTTGTTCAATCGTAGCGGGAACTCAGGATTCGCTGCTCTGTTTGCGACGGGCTGCATCACTGTTACGGCTCAGCCACAGTGATACCGCTTTGAGCGAGTCGTCAGTAAATTCATCACAGCGAGCGGTGATCTCTTCCGGCGTCATCCAGAACACTTCGTCGACTTCTTCTTCCTGCATGGCAAACGGACCATGCGACACACAGCTGAACAAGCCGCCCCAGACGCGACAGTGCTGATCTTCGAAGTAGAATTTGCCGTGTTCGGCAAACGGCACAGCAGCGATGCCTAGCTCTTCCTCCGCTTCACGGCGTGCAGATTCCAGCATGTCTTCACCACTCTGCACTACGCCACCAGCGGTTGCATCGAGCATACCCGGCATGAAGTCTTTGATTTCAGTGCGACGCTGCACCAGAATTTTGCCCATACCATCATGCACCACAATGTAGGTCGCACGATGACGCAAATTCTGCGCGCGCATCTGCGCACGGCTGGCCTGCGCAATGACTTCGTTCTCTTCACTAACGATATCAACCCACTCGATACCGCTATCTGCCGTTTGATCCACCATCCGTAACCCTTTTCTGTTTTCGGCGTGCCCAGCACGCGCCTGTTTGCGATGCTTTATTAGAATGAGCGGTAAGGTAAAGCGTTCTTTTCGCCTCCGCAAGGCTCTTCGTGCTTAGCGCGATTTGCCCGATTCAGCCAGCCACAACTGCACTGACGCGCGCTGCCACTGAAACTCGGCGTAATGCTGCAATTTCACCGGCAACGTGTCGCCATGCAGTGCCAAACGGTTAATCATCACGGCCAGATCGGTGTCGGCAATCGACCATTCGCCAAACAGGTTTTGTTGTCCATCCGGCAGTAGACGCTGAACCGCCGCAATCAACTTACTGGCGGCCTGCTCGCCTGCCGGGGTTAGTGGCGCAAAGCGCTCGCCGGCAAACAGCACTTCTGTCGGACGCTCAGCACGCAGCGCCATTAAATCACTGCGCAGCCACGCCTGCACTTCACGCGCATGTGCACGTTTTTCACGATCGCGCGGATAGAGACGCTCAAATTCAGGGGCTGGAAAGCGCTCTTCAAGGTATTCAGCAATCGCTGAAGATTCATTGAGCACCAGATCATCAATTTGCAGCGTAGGCACGCGGCACGTTAGCGACAGCGCGCGGTAGTCATCATCAAGCTGCGCGTTTTGCGCTAAGTCCACACGCTTCAGGGTGAAAGGGATGCCCTTCTCGGTGAGTGCAACGTAAACCGACATGGCGTAAGGACTGAAAAAGGATGCATCGGACCACAAGGTGATGGATGGATAGTTCATCGGCTGCCTCAATAAGCATCAGGTGTGCTTTCTATTTACCGATTTTTATTTGTTAAGGCAATGGTGTGCTGGTCGGATCTTTGACCTTGAGACCACGACAAACTTTCCCTTTTTCTTCATTAGCGTAAGCGCTGTCACGCTATCCGGGCGCTTCTCTTCTATGATCAATCTGAGCAGAAAATAAATTACAAGGAGGCTCAGCATGCACCTGCTTATAACCGGCGGCACAGGTTTGATTGGCCGACATCTGATACCGCGTCTGCTGTTACTCGGTCATCAGGTGAACGTCGTCACACGAGATGTCGCGGCTGCACGTGACAAACTGGACCCCCGCGTTTCGCTGTGGTCCGGCATCAATCAGCAACCCGATCTCAATGGCATTGATGGTGTGATCAATCTGGCGGGCGAACCGATCGCAGACAAACGCTGGACCGAACAACAGAAGCTGCGGTTATGTGAAAGTCGCTGGCAAATGACCGAACAAATCGTTTCGCTGATCCACGCTAGCAGTAACCCACCGCATTTTTTAATCTCCGGCTCCGCGACCGGCTTTTACGGTGATACCGGTGACTTGGTATTAACGGAAGACGATCCCGGCCACGATGAATTCACACATGCCCTGTGTGCACGCTGGGAACAGTTGGCGCTCAATGCACAAAGCGATCGCACCCGCGTTTGCTTGTTACGTACTGGCGTAGTGTTAGCTGAGGAAGGTGGCGCACTGGCAAAAATGAAGCTGCCGTTCAAACTGGGCGTTGGCGGTCCGATTGGCAGTGGTAAGCAGTACCTGCCGTGGATTCACATTGATGATCTGGTTAACGCCATCATCTGGCTAATTGACAATAGCGACCTGAGCGGACCGTTCAATATGGTTGCACCTTATGCGGTGCGCAATGAGCAGTTCGCCGCCACACTCGGACATGTGATGCATCGACCGGCGTTTATGCGCACGCCTGCCAGTGCGATTAAATTGATGATGGGCGAATCCGCGGTGTTGGTCCTCGGTGGACAGCACGTATTACCGAAACGACTGGAGGAGTCGGGCTTCGGTTTCCGTTGGTATGATCTACAGGAAGCGCTACAGGATGTAGCGGGATAATCAGACGGCGGCTCTGAGCCGCCGTTTTTCCATTAGCTACGCTGCTCCGCGACTCGCGATTTCACCGCTCTCTCCTCTCGGGTATGCCCTGGTTGCGGCACGCGAATAATAAAGGTGAGTACGCCCGCAAACACATACAGCGCGGTGTAAGCCCATACCACACCCACGATATCAAAGAACGGCAACATCACTGAGGCGATAGCCGGAGCCACGAAATTGCTCAGGCCCGCCGACAGGTTGTAAATCGATACGGCTGCGCCTTTGTGATGCGGCTCCAGCGTCGGAAATACCGCCGTCATCGGCACAAACGCCGCCACAAAGATCCCTAACATCACTGCCGGAATCAGCGCCACCCAGAAGTTGTGACCGGCATACAGCGGCAGGTAGTAAAACATCAGGCTGGAGATCGCCATCCCCAGACAACCGAACCAGCGCACCTGACGGATCCAGCCCAGCTTTTCGCCAGTGATACCCCAGAAGATGTTGGTGAAAATGGTGACAAAGAAGAACACCGCCCAGATTTGTAGCCATTCAGAGATGGTGAAGCCGAGACGATCGACAAACAGTAGTGGCATGACGATGGCAAAACCAAACAGCGACAGCGTGTTGATGATGCGAATCAGGCAGGCATAAAACACGTGCTGATTGGTGAACAAGATGGTCACCGCGCGCGACATCTCGGTCATCTTGTCACGCATGGGCAAATTCACACGCGAACGATCCACCGGCACATTGCGCAGGCTGAAGTACGCTAGAATCCCACCACAGGCCACCCAGATAATCGCCAGCCACAACGTTCCGGTCTCCCCCAGCATCGGGATGGTCAGACTTGGCAAATAGCTGCCAACCACGCCGATGCCGACGGAATACATTGCCCAGAACCAGCCTGTCGCCGCCGCCAACTTTTCACGCGGCAATATCTGCACCAGCATCATCATGAACGAGTAGATAAACAGCGGATAAGCCAGGCCGCGAATGCAGTAGAACAGCACCATCAGCGGATAGTTGCGCAGACCAAGCCCCAGCGACATAAACAACGTGTGCATCACGATCCACAGCACAAAGCCTATCATCATCGCGCGCTGGGGCGTGATCAGCTCTGCCACCACGCCGGACGCCCAGGCCGCCAGCGCCGCCGCTAAGCCATAGAAGGTAAACACCACCGCAGATTGCGCAGGCGTAAAGCCCATATCCGTGATATGGCGAGACAAAAACGCCATTTCAAAGCCATCACCCGCCATAAAAATCGCGATAGCGAGGAAGCCCCAGAACATCTTTTTCGGTAAGCCAAACCAGTATTCGTTCGATTGCATCACAATCACCTTCTGTTCGGTAAGCCGTTATGCAGGCAGCAAGCTGCGCACCTGTTGTTGTTGGATGTAGAGTTCGCGGAACAGACGCAGCCGCTGTTGCAGCACCGCACCGCGCGTCACATCCGGTTGATAGCGCGCCTGTACCGCCGGTTTCAGGCAGACCTCTTGCTCATTACCGCCGTCGGCCAGCCACGCTAAACGCGCAGCACCCAACGCGCCGGATGCGCTGGCCGGATGGGTGACGATAGGCAGTTGCAGCACATCGGCAATCAGCTGTGCCCACAACGTGCTGCGCGCACCGCCGCCAGTCAGGCTGCATTGCTGAATGTGATGCTGGGCGTCACCGAGCACGGCTAACCCCTCCGCCAAGCCAAATGCCACGCCTTCGATCACCGCATAGCCCAGCAAGGCACGCGGCGTTTCGTGGCGTAAATTGAAGAAAGAACCGGAAGCATCTGGGTCGTTATGCGGTGTGCGTTCACCCGACAGATAGGGCAGGAAGACCGGTGCGCTGCGCAGTTGTTCATCGCTCAGCAGTGCCATCTCCTCCATCAGTTGGCTTTCGCTAACTGACAGCAGATTGCATAGCCAGCGCAGGCAACTGGCGGCGCTGAGCATCACACTCATCTGATGCCAACGGCCCGGTAGCGCATGGCAGAAGGCATGCACACCGGATTGGGGATCGGCTTGAAGACGATCATTCACCACGAAGATCACGCCGGACGTGCCCAGTGAAATAAAAGCATCGCCCGGATTCACTGCGCCCACACCAACCGCTGAAGCGGCATTGTCACCGCCACCACCAGCCACCGTCACCGAAGTGGATAAGCCCCACTCGCTCGCCAGTGCTGGCTGCAAACGGCCACTCACCGCGCTGCCTTCCACCAGTTCGGGCATCTGGGCGCGCGTCAGCCCGGTGATGCCCAGCAGTTCATCAGACCAATCACGCTGCGCCACATCCAGCCACAAGGTGCCGGCAGCATCGGAAGGTTCACTGACAAAGCGCCCGGTAAGACGCCAGCGCAGGTAATCTTTGGGCAGCAAAACCTTATCGATGCGGCTGAAGATCTCCGGCTCATGCTCTGCTACCCAGCGCAGTTTCGGCGCGGTGAAGCCAGGCATGATCATGTTGCCGCTGATCGCCATCATCTGCGGATAGCACTTCCGTAGCACCTCACACTGCGGCGCACTGCGTGTGTCGTTCCACAAGATGCACGGGCGCAGTACCTTGCCATCCGCATCCAGCAGCACAGCACCGTGCATCTGACCGGACAAGCCGATGGCGCGAATCTCGGCCCACGCATCAGGAGATTGATGACGCAATGCCGCCAGCACCTCGGTGCAGGCTTGCCACCAGCGTTCGGGATCCTGTTCAGCCCAGTGGGGATGCGGTCGCTGCACAGCCAGCGTGGCGTGCTGAGACGCCACAATCTCGCCGTCTGTATTAACGATCAGCGCTTTAAGTTCTGAGGTTCCGATATCGATGCCGAGATACATGATTACACCGCCGCCAGTTCTGGCTGTTTCAGCCACTGCTGTAAACTCTCAACACGGCGCGTCACCAGGGCATGAAATGCCTTGTCGTTGGCCAGTTCCGCAAACAGCGCGCTGTCACTCAGGAAGGACTTCAGCGGGTCGGCACTGGCGAATTGTTTACGCAGCGCATCGGCCTGTAGCGCGCCATCCTGATAGGCGTAAGGCAGATCGTCATTGGCCCAGCGCTGCATAAACAGGAAGAACAACGCCGGAATCATCGCCGTTGCAGTGGGCTGCGCGCCGCGCTGGTAGCACTCTTGCAGGGTTGGCGTCACCATGCCGGGAATTTTGGACAGGCCATCAGCGCCCACGCGCTGATTGGTGTCTTTGATGTAAGGGTTGCTAAAGCGGGCCAGCACCACGTCGCGGTATTCGGCTAAATCAAGCGGGCTGGGTGACAGGGAGGGAATAACATCCTGAGTGACGTAATCGTGCGCCAGTTGATAAATCGCCGGATGACGCGTGCTGTCATCGATATAGTTCAAGCCAATCAGCGTGCCCGCCCAGGCAATCGCGGCATGCGTCGCATTGAGGATGCGGATTTTCGCCTCTTCCCACGGCAGCACCGATTCCACCAGCTCAACGCCGACCTTTTCCAGCGCCGGACGCCCGGCAATAAAGTCATCCTCAATCACCCACTGAATAAAGGACTCCGCCATCACCGCTGCGCTATCCTGTTTGCCGGTTGCGGCTTGCACGCGCTCCGCCACATCCGGCGTAGGGCGAGGGGTGATGCGATCGACCATGGTATTCGGCGAAGTGGTCTGCGTGCGCACCCAATGTGCCAGCGCGGTATCGCCTTTGGCCGCAAGAAAAGCAAGGAAACCCTCACGGAAACGCTCACCGTTGTGGCGCAGGTTGTCACAGTTCAGCAGCGTGACCGGCGCGCCACCGTGCGCAACACGCTGTGTCAGAATGCGACTCAGTGCGCCATAAATAGTGCGGATATCGCCGCCAAGATCGGCTTTCACGTCCGCTTGGTTAAGATCCAAGGTGAATTCAGGCGTCAGGTAGTAACCCGCTTCTGTCACGGTAAAGCCGATCACACGGGTTTGCGGATTGGCCCCCTGTTCTACCAGTGCGCTGATTTCACTATCCCACGGCAAAATTTTGCGCACTGAGGTGATAGTTTCATAGTCCCGCTCACCTTCCGGCGTGACGGTTTCCAACACATATTCACCGTTCTGTGCCGCTAACTGATTGAGCAGCGGCACTGCGTCATTGCGAATATTGCCGAGCGCGATGCCCCAGCTTTCGTCTCCCTGCTCGCGCAGTTTATGCAGATACCACGCCTGATGTGCCCGATGAAATGATCCCGCGCCGATGTGCATCCACACTGATTGATTGGTCATAGCTGCCTCAATTAAACATTTGCCACAAGAAAGGGCATTTGCCCGATGACCAGTAGCATAGTGCTCGTGACGAGGATCATTCTGCGAGCCTTATCACAAATAATACTTTTGCTCTTTTTTAGGGCTTTTGCTCAGTTAGTGCTTTTCATTAAACACGCGCTAAGATGACGCATCGATTTTGACGGAACAGCGTGATGAGCAGAGAAGAGAAAAAGCAGGAGCTGGCCGCGCGTGCCGCGTGGATGTATTACGTCGCAGGCGTAACGCAGCAGGAGATTGCGCAGGCATTGGGACTGTCACGCCAAGTGGCACAGCGACTGGTGTCCAGCGCACGTGAAATGGGCATGGTGAGCGTGAAAATCGATCATCCTGTGACGCGCTGTCTGCAACTGGCACGCGAGGTGCAGGAGAAGTATGGACTGGATCTGTGCCGCGTAGTGCCATCGGCCAATCTGAATGATGACGCCATTCAACAGATGCTGGCGGTGGAAGGCGCGGCGGTGATGTCACAGTTCATCAATGAGGAAACGCCGCAGGTCTTTGGCATTGGTTCAGGCAAAACCCTGCGCTCAATGATCGACGCATTGCCGTGGGTGGATCGCCCGCAACATCAGTGCGTTTCGATGATTGGTGCCATTGCACGCGATGATTCCGGAACCCGCTACGACGTGCCACTGAAAATGGCGGAGAAAATGCAGGGCAAGTATTACTTCATTCCTGCGCCGCTGTACGCTGACACGCCACAAGATAAAGCGATGTGGGTGCAGCATCAGGTATACCAGCGCGTCACCGATCGTGCATTACAGGCGAATGTCGCCTTCGTGGGTATTGGGGAAGTGATGCCAGGCTGTCCGCTCAATGCCGAAGGATTTATTACCGATGCGCAGGTTGAAGCGCTGAATGCGCGCGGCGTGGTGGGCGAGATGCTCGGTCATTTTTTCAATCAGCAAGGTGAGCGCGTGTGGGGCGAAACCGATGAGCTACTGACCAGCGTATTGCTGGAGAGCCAGACGCAGCGCAAGATTATTGGTTTTTCTGGCAGCGAGCGTAAGTACCCGGCGATTCGTGCCGCGTTACAGGGCGGATGGGTCTCGGGACTGGTGACCGATGAAGATACGGCGCTGAAGTTACTGCGGGATTAACACGCGCGCACCATTGCCTCATCTCGCCCGTGCGGTTATCAGCCAAGTCCGCATCGCTGCTTCATCTCGCCCGTGCGATTATCAGCCAGGTGCGCATAAATGCTTCATCTCGCCCGTGCGGTTATCAGCCAGGTGCGCATAAATGCGCACCCTACGAATGTAGGGTCGCCATTTATGGCGACCTGGTCGATTACTTCAGCGATCCCGACAGGAACTGCTGCAAACGCGGGCTTTTCGGGTTGCCAAACAGTTCATCTGGCGAGCCCTGCTCTTCAATCTTGCCCTGATGCAGGAAAATCACGTGATTGGAAACGTGACGAGCAAACTCCATCTCGTGCGTCACCACCACCATGGTTTTGCCCTCTTCCGCCAGCTTCTGCATGATGCGCAGCACTTCGCCAACTAACTCGGGATCGAGCGCCGAAGTCGGCTCATCAAACAGCAGCACTTCCGGCTCCATCGCCAGTGCACGAGCGATGGAAACGCGTTGCTGCTGACCACCAGAAAGATGCACCGGATATTTAGCCCGCGCACGTTCGTCAATCCCGACTTTATCCAGATACTTAATCGCACGCTCGCGCGCTTCTGCTTTGCTCAGCCCCAGCACCTGAATCGGCGCTTCGGTGACGTTGTCCAGCACCGTCATGTGGCTCCACAAATTGAAGTGCTGGAACACCATAGTCAGACGTGTGCGCAGTGAGCGCAACTGCTCTTTATTGGCGACTTTCAGCTGGCCATCGGTGTCGCGCACCAATGAGATCTGCTCGTTGTTCACCGAGATGGTGCCTTCACTCGGTTTTTCGAGGAAGTTAATGCAGCGTAAGAAGGTACTTTTCCCGGAACCGGACGAGCCAATAATGCTGATCACATCGCCGGCATTGGCCTGCAGTGATACACCTTTCAGAACTTCGTGTTCACCGTAACGCTTATGCAGTTCGGTAACGCTTAATTTGTTGTCAGCCATAGTGATACTCAATGCGATGAAGAAGGTTTCACGTGCGCCAGGAAGCGGCGTTCCGCTTTGCGGAACAGGCTAATCAGCACGTAAGAGATAATCAGATACAGCACTGCAGCGATGCCAAACGCGGTAAACGGCTGATAGGTCGCCGAGTTGATATCACGCGCGATTTTCAACAGATCCGGCACCGTGGCGGTAAACGCCAATGCCGTAGAGTGCAGCATCAGGATCACTTCATTACTGTAGGCCGGCAGCGCGGTACGCAACGCCGAGGGCAAAATGATGCAGCGATACAGTTTGAATGGCGAGAAACCATAAGCACGTGCGGCTTCAATCTCACCATGCGGCACCGCGCGAATCGCGCCAGCGAAGATTTCCGTGGTGTAAGCACAGGTATTCAAGGTGAAGGCCAGCAGCGTACAGTTAAGGCCACTGCGGAAGAAGGCGTTCAGCAGCTCCGATCCTTTCACCACTTCCAGCGTGTACATGCCGGAGTAGAACACCAGCAGCTGCACATACAGCGGTGTACCACGGAACACATAGGTGAACAGCCAGACGGGCGTGGAAATGTAGCGATTTGGCGATACGCGCGCAATCGCCAGCAACACCGCCATACATCCGCCGATTACCACAGAAAGAATCAATAACCACAACGTAATGGCGACGCCGGTAAAACGATAACCATCGGTCCAGAGCAGCTGTTTCCAATACTCCTGAATAATTTCGATCATAGCTCTGCCCTTTTCACACCCACCGTGTAGCGGCGTTCAAGCCACCACAGCACGCCGTTCGACAGCGTGGTAAACACCAGATAAATCACCCCCGCGACAATCGCGAAGTAGAACGGCTGCCAGGTACTTTTACCTGCCAACTGCGTGGCTTTCACCACGTCTTCCAGCCCCAGCAGCGACACCAGCGCCGTGGCTTTGAGAATCACCTGCCAGTTATTACCAATGCCAGGCAACGCAAAACGCATCATCGCCGGGAACAGGATACGGCGGAAAGTTTGCGAACCGGTGAAGCCGAAAGCGGTCGCCGCTTCGATTTGCCCTTTTGGTACGGCAAGGAAAGCACCACGGAAGGTTTCGGTGAAGTACGCGCCATAGATGAAACCGAGCGTAATGATACCGGCCACCATCGGATCGATGTCGAATTGGGCGACACCCAACGCATCGGTCACGGTATTGAGGGCAATTTGCAAACCGTAGAAGATCAGCAACATCAGGACTAAGTCAGGCACACCGCGGATTAAGGTGGTGTAGCCTTCAGAAATCATCACCAACATGCGGCTGCGTGAGAGTTTGGCGCCAGCGCCCATCAAGCCAAGCACTAACGCGAGTACCACCGAGCTAAGTGCCAGCTCAAGGGTCACCAGAGTGCCTTTGAGGATTACTTCAGAATAGCCATACAGCATGGGTTCGATCCTGTCGTGAAGGAAAATAACAAACGCTGCCCAACTAACGGACAGTCCTGACCAGGATTTGAATCACAGGGTAGATGGCGGCAAGCGTATGAACCCCGGGAGTTTACATAAGTAAGCGCCCGGAGTGAATAGTTATGACCAACCCTGCTGCAAATCAATCATCAAGGTCAGAAAACAGGACAATTAATCGCCGTACACGTTGAAATCAAAGTACTTCTTCGCAATCTTGTCGTAAGTGCCATCTTTACGCATTTCGCTGAACGCTTTGTCGATGGCTGCTTTCAGATCGGCATCATCTTTACGTAAGCCCATACCGGTGCCGACACCAAAGATTTTGTCGTCTTTCACCGCAGGACCCGCAAACACATAACCTTTGCCGACCGGCTGCTTCAGGAAGCCCTCGCTTGCCTGCACTTCGTCCTGGAATGCCGCATCGATACGACCTGCATTTAGGTCTTGATAGACCAAGTCCTGATTGGCATACGGTGTAACGGTCACACCTTTTGGACGCCAGTTTTCATTGGCGTAGGTTTCCTGAGTGGTGCCCTGCAGCAGACCGATGTTTTTACCTTTCAGCGATTCAATGGTCGGTTGCAGCGTTGAGCCTTTTTTCGCCACTAAACGTGCATTGGCCGCGTAGAGTTTTTCAGAGAAGGCGATCTCTTCCTGACGCTTCTCGGTAATGGAGAGAGAAGAGATGATGGCGTCGATCTTCTTCGCTTTCAGCGACGGGATCAGCGCATCAAAATCACTTTCCACGAAAGTACATTTGGTCTCGATACGCTTACAGATTTCGTTCGCCAAATCGATGTCAAAACCCACTAACTGGCCTTGCGCATTCTTGGATTCAAACGGCGGGTATGTCGGGTCTGTCCCGATGCGCAGCGTTTTTGGTACCGCAGCGAACACGCTCGCAGCGCTGGTCATTGCCAGCAATAGGGAAAGAGCCAAAACTCGCTTTTTCATAGGTAACCCTCAAGTGAAGTGCTTATTGTTATATGGTGCGTGATGTGTGTTTGCGCTGAATGATTTGCAGGTTTCATGCCAGTTATGCAAAACGGCGAAAGCGTGCTCAGGCGCACTAAATACCGCGCGTCTTACGGGCGCAAGCACTTAGTTTGTGAGGGGAATATAGCAGCGGTGTTAGGAAGAAAAAGCGACATTGTTAACTTTTGGTGCACAAGATGCACGAAGAGTGATCGGGCGCGCGATTTTGCACACAATGAGTGCACTTTTGCACCATTATGCGCCATGCCAGCGGGTGAACAGGTCTTCAGGCAGCGCTATATCAAACTGATCGATGACACGATTGACCGTTTGATCGATTAAATCCTCAATCCGCTGCGGACGATGATAGAACGCCGGGACAGGTGGCATGATGATCGCGCCCAGCTCGGCCGCGGTGGTCATCATGCGCAAATGCCCCAGATGCAGTGGCGTTTCACGCACGCACAGCACCAGCTTACGCTGCTCTTTTAGCACCACATCCGCCGCACGTGTCAGCAGACTATCACTGTAGCTGTGCACAATGCCGGAGAGGGTTTTCATTGAACAGGGCAATATCGCCATACCCAGAGTCTTGAACGAACCCGATGAAATACTGGCGGCAATGTCACGCACATCGTGCACCACATCGGCTAGCGCTTGCACATCGCGCAGGCTGTAATCGGTTTCCAGCGCCAGCGTCTGGCGTGCCGCAGGGCTCATCACCAAGTGGGTTTCCACATCGGCTAACGGTTGCAAGACTTGCAACATGCGCACGCCGTAAATCGCGCCGCTGGCGCCGGAAATTCCAATGATGAGTCGTTTCATAATTCAGCCTTGCCCGTTCAGATTGCGGCAATGATAGCTGCTCACTGAACAAAAATACAAAAACAAACAGGGCGGGATTGCGCCCGCCCTGTCTTATATTGCCACCACGAGAAGATTAACCCTCTTCGTTGTGCAACTCCAAGCCTTCAACATCATTCTGACGCTGAATCGCTTTGGCATCGTCATTACGCAGAGACTGCAAATATTCAAGATACTCTTGATCGACATCTTTGGTCACATAGATGCCGTTGAATACGGAGCACTCAAACTGGGCAATGTCCGGATTCTCTTCACGCACCGCTTCGATCAGATCGTCGAGGTCTTGGAAAATCAGTGCATCTGCTTTGATCAGCTGACGAATTTCTTCAACTTCACGACCATGCGCAATCAGTTCGGTCGCGCTCGGCATGTCGATGCCATACACGTTCGGGAAACGAATTTCAGGCGCCGCAGAGGCTAAATACACGCGCTTCGCACCCGCTTCGCGCGCCATCTCGATGATCTGCTCGGAAGTTGTGCCACGCACAATCGAGTCATCGATCAACAGCACGTTCTTACCCCGGAACTCAGCACGGTTTGCATTCAGCTTGCGACGGATCGCGCTGCGACGCATATGTTGGCCTGGCATAATAAAGGTGCGGCCCACATAGCGGTTTTTCACAAACCCCTGACGATAGGGTTTGTTAAGAATGCGAGCGATTTCCAGCGCAGAATCGGTGGAGGTTTCCGGAATCGGAATGACCACGTCGATGTCCAAATCTTCCCACTCACGGGCAATTTTTTCGCCCAGCTTGGTGCCCATGCGCACACGTGCGCTGTAGACAGAAACCTTATCAAGGAAAGAATCCGGACGTGCGAAGTAAACGTATTCGAACAAGCACGGGTTGGTTTTTGGATTTTCCGCGCACTGGCGCGTTGAGAGCTGGCCCTGCTCGGTGATGTACACCGCTTCGCCTGGTGCGACATCGCGAATGAATTCAAAGCCTAAGGTATCCAGTGCCACGCTTTCAGAAGCCACCATGTACTCGGTGCGGCCATCTTCAATCACGCGCTTACCCAACACCAGTGGGCGAATACCGTTAGGATCGCGGAACGCCACCATACCGTGTCCGATAATCATCGAAACCACTGCGTAAGCACCGCGCACCTGTTGGTGCACTGCCGCCACCGCAGCAAAAATGTTGTCAGCTTCCAGCGGGTCATGCTGGAAACGGTCAAGTTCCTGCGCAAAGATGTTCAGCAGGATTTCAGAATCAGAGGTGGTGTTAACGTGACGGCGGCCAACTTCGAACAGATGCTTACGCAGCTCGTGCGCATTGGTCAGGTTGCCGTTGTGCGCCAGCGTAATGCCATAAGGGGAGTTAACATAGAATGGCTGCGCTTCAGAAGCGCTGGAGCTGCCCGCTGTTGGATAGCGAACATGACCAATCCCGATATTTCCCTGTAAACGCTGCATGTGGCGTGCTTCGAACACATCGCTCACCAAGCCGTTTGCTTTACGCAGGCGGAAGCAGTTAAGCGCATCGATGGTACAAATGCCGGCGGCATCTTGCCCGCGGTGCTGCAGCACCGTTAACGCGTCATAGATCGACTGGTTTACTGGCATAAAACCGGTGATACCAACAATACCGCACATGTTGTCATTTCCTCATTAGCCGCACTCCCGATGGTGTCACCGGGGTATAAAACTGGACGTGCTTTTCAGGTAATCGAAAAACCACCTGATGATGTAACTGAACTGGGGAATAAGTTGAGACTGTTGCCAGTCCGGGCTTTTCGAAAAGCCGGTGAATGTATCGAGGAAGAAGAGCATAGCGGAAACAATCAGCACGCCACGCAACGCCCCGAAACAGACCCCCAACACCCTGTCGGTTCCCGACAAGCCGGTTTTTTCTACCAGCGAGCCGATCACATAGTTCACGATGGCACCCACAATCAAGGTGGCAACGAACAACACCGCAATCGCGATGCCATTACGAACCAGTTCGTCGTCAAAACCTGTAAACCAGACTGCAAGGTAGGTGTAGTAATGACTGGCGACAAAAAACGCGCATCCCCAGGTAACAAGAGATAAGGCTTCCCGGACAAACCCTCGAATCAGGCTGACCAGAGCCGAAAAACCAACTACCGCAATAATGACGTAATCAATCCAGATCATGAACGCTTCCAACCCAGTGCCAAGCACCCCTGCATCCAGTTCGGGGCGCATTCTAACAGAAAAAGAAAACGTTTGCGTAGGGTTTCCGGTTCTGCATCCATAAAAAGGGCGATGAAAAAACTTTCCTCGCCCTGAGTATCACCAGCAACTTAACATGATGATATAAAACCATTTTTTCATAACAATTTGATGAACAGCTTGTGCTGTGCCGCGCCTTTTTCTGCCATCGGCGCGGCTTATCAACTTGTTAACGTGTACCGTAAGGTTTTATCACCCCGCCGAGGCCAGAAATGCTTTGCAGCTCGCTGAGTGAACTTTGCAGCTTCGCTTTTGACGCATCCGGTCCGACATAAATACGGGTGATTTGCCCCTGCACCGGCGTCGACGGCACGGTAAAGGCGCGATAGCCTGAAAGACGCAACTGGGCCACAATTTCATTGACCTTAGCAGCATTTTTGAGCGCCCCTAGTTGCACCACATAAGCCTGCCCCGTAGGTGCTGATTCAGGTTCACTCTGCTTCGGCGCTTCTGCGGCTTTAGGCTGCTCAACCTCTCTCTCTTTCGGCTGTTCCACCGGCTTCGGTTTAGGTTGCTCTACTGGTTTCGGCTTCGGCTGCTCCACCGGTTTCGGTTTGGGCTGCTCGACAGGCTTCGGCTTCGGTTGCTCAACCGGTTTCACCTGCTGATGTACTGGCGGCGGTGTCACCAACGTTGGTTCGTTGTTCTGAGCAGGTTGCGCGCTGCCACTGCTAGCACTGCCCGTCCCTTTACCATTGTCTTGATTCTGCGCAGCATTGGCCCCTTCAGGCGGTTGCGCGGGCAAAGGCTGCGTGACCGGTGGCACCGTTTCGCTATCCTGCTGATCATCCGGCTTCGGCACCAGCGGGATCGCAGCGAACTCTTCTTTATAGTGCTTCTTCTTGCCGTCCAATAAACCCGGCAATACGATGACGCCAATCGCCACCAGAATGACGGTACCGACTAAGCGATTTTGAAACTTACTTGCCACTGCCGTTCTCCGCTGCCATCGATTCCATAACCTGTGCGACGGTGTGGAAAGAACCGCACACCAGAATCACATCCTCAGGCGCTGCCTGTTGACGCGCTGCCTGCCATGCCGCATCGACATGTGCATAGGCATTGGCGCCATCAAGATGCGCGATTAACTCATCGGCTGTGGCGCCACGTGGGCCATCCAGCGGCGCGCAGTACCAGTAATCCACCTGTGGCGACAATGCCGCCAGGGTACCAGCGATATCTTTGTCATGCAGCATACCCACCACCGCATGGACGCTACCCTTATTGGGCAGCTCAGCCAGTCGTGAAGCCAGATAATTCGCGGCATGAGGATTGTGCGCGACATCCAGAATCACACGCGGACTGTCACTGACCGTTTGGAAGCGGCCAGGCAAAATCGCCAGAGGCAGATGTTCACGAATGATCGCTTCACTAACGTTAAGACCGGAAGCACGCAGTGCAGTCAGTGCAGTCGCCGCATTGGGCTGCGGGACTTGCGGCAACGGGAGGTCGCGTAGCTCGCCATGGGCATCTTGCAACGTCCAACTGCTCTCCTGCTTCTTCCATTGCCAGTCACGATTGATCTGCAACAGTTGTGCGCCCTTCTCTGCCGCGACCTCCGCAATAGTGTGCGGCATATCCGCTTCGCCGACGACCGCAGGCTTGCCCGGGCGGAATACACCGGCTTTTTCACGCCCAATGCTTTCGCGGTCCGGGCCGAGCCAGTCGGTATGATCCAACGCAATGCTGGTGATGACTGCCACATCCGCATCCACAATATTGGTGGCATCAAGACGACCGCCAAGGCCCACTTCAAGGATCACCACATCTAAATTGGCATCGCGGAACAGATTAAGTGCCGAGAGCGTACCAAATTCAAAATAGGTCAGAGAGATGTCACCGCGTCCGGCTTCAATGCTGGCGAAACTTCCGCTATGCATCGCTTCATCCAACTCCGCACCCTGCACGCGAACACGTTCGGTGTAACGAACCAAATGCGGCGAGCTGTAGACACCCACGCGATAGCCTGCGGCCATCAATAGCGTTTCAAGGGTACGACAGGTGGTGCCTTTGCCGTTAGTACCGGCGACGGTAAAGATAAACGGAGCGGGCTTGAGCAGATCGAGGCGTGCAGCGACGCGTTGAATACGATCCAGGCCCAGTTCAATGGGCTGAGAATGCAAGTGCTCAAGATAATGAAGCCACGTGGCCAAAGGCGACGTGGCTTGAGGAAGATGAAGAGTGTCCATGTGTCCCGTTTTCTCATCTTACACATCATCATTCAAGCTGCAGCGGCGTTAGCTGCACTCAATCATCCCAATCACTTATCGGTGTAAGCGCCCTGGGATTCATTCGTTTGCCGCCTTGCTGCAACTCGAATGATGTCGTGTTTACGGTTCATTGGTGAAAAGCGTTTAAAAAACCGCTTTTCGTTGCCTGTCAGGCCTCGTTGCTCTCCGGCTCAGCCGTAGAAGGCTGATCACCATCCTGCAGCGGCGCTGGCAGGTTCATCATTTTCGCCAGCAGACTTGCCAGCTTATAGCGCATTTCCGGACGACGGATGATCATGTCGATCGCGCCTTTTTGAATCAGAAATTCACTGCGCTGGAAGCCTGGTGGCAGTTTTTCACGCACGGTCTGTTCGATAACGCGTGGGCCAGCAAAGCCGATCAGCGCTTTCGGTTCCGCCACGTTCAAATCGCCCAGCATGGCAAAACTGGCAGATACGCCGCCCATGGTTGGGTCAGTCAGCACAGAGATGTACGGCAAGCCGCGCTCTTGCATCTTCGCCAAAGCTGCACTGGTTTTTGCCATCTGCATCAGCGACTGTAGCGCTTCCTGCATACGGGCACCGCCACTGGCAGAGAAACAGATCAGCGGGCAGTTATCTTCCAGTGCCTGCTCAACGCCGCGTACGAAACGCGCGCCAACCACAGAACCCATTGAGCCACCCATAAAGGAGAACTCAAAGGCCACAGCAACCACTGGCATACCATGCAGCGTGCCTTTCATGGCGATCAATGCATCTTTCTCACCGGTATCTTTCTGCGCGGCAACCAGACGATCTTTGTACTTCTTAGAATCGCGGAATTTCAGCAGATCCTTGGGTTCCAACTCGCTGCCTAATTCAACCAGAGAACCTTCATCCAGCATGCTGTGCAGACGCTCACGGGCGTGCATGCGCATGTGGTGGTCGCACTTCGGGCAGACCTCAAGGTTACGCTCCAGTTCGGCGCGGTACAGCACCTGACCGCAGCTATCGCACTTGGTCCAGACCCCTTCCGGGATACTGGCTTTGCGCGTTGGCGTGGTGGTGCTTTTATTCAGTATGCGTTCAATCCAGCTCATTGATGACCTTTCTGTTTAATGCTGACCTGGTCCAGTCTTCTTGTGGCTGCTGAAATCACCTCCAGCAGGCCGTAAATGTCGCTCATTAAACCACAACCCGTTCTCGCTGTGGATAAAAATCTGGTTATGGGTTTACTGTGGCTTTTGCTGACGTGCCTGACGGCGATGACGCCATACTTCAATCACGCCGGGCAGTATTGAGACCACAATAATGCCAACGATCAGCAATTTCAGGTTCTCCTGCACTACCGGTAAGTCGCCAAACAAGTAGCCCGCGTAAGAGAATAGCAACACCCATAACAGCGCACCCGTCACGTTGAAGAGCGCGAAGTGGCGATAAGACATATGTCCCATTCCCGCCACAAAGGGGGCAAAGGTTCGCACGATTGGTACAAAGCGCGCAAGTATAATGGTTTTGCCACCGTGGCGATCGTAAAACGCGTGGGTTTTATCCAGATAGCTGCGGCGGAATATTTTCGAGTTCGGGTTGCTGAACAGTTTCTCACCGAACAACCGACCAATAGTGTAGTTCACCGCATCACCAAGGATAGCGGCAATCACCAGCAGCGTGACCATGAGATGCACGTTGAGATCGTTCCCCGGCAGTGCCGCCAGCGCACCGGCAACAAACAGCAGCGAATCCCCTGGCAGGAAAGGTGTGACAACCAGGCCCGTTTCACAAAACAGGATTAGGAACAGAATGGCGTAAATCCACACGCCGTACTGCGCCACCAGTTCGGCTAAATGCACATCAATATGGAGGATAAAGTCGATCAAAAAGTGGATGAATTCCATAATGTTCCGGCTCCCAAACATCCTTACTCATTTAAATTAATCTGCGAGGAACAAAGGTCCCAGCGCAGGCTGAGGTAACGCAAAGTGAGATGGGTAATCCACCGCCACCAAATACAACCCCTCGGCTTTAGCGGTCGCTGCCGCCAGAGTACGATCTTTTGCCGCCAGCAAATCAGCCATCCAGCTTTCTGGCTTATTGCCACAGCCAATTTCCATCAGGCTGCCGACAATGTTGCGCACCATGTGGTGCACAAAGGCGTTGGCCTTGATATCGACAATCACATAAGGCCCCTGACGCGTCACGTTCAGGTGCATCACATTGCGCCATGGCGTACGTGACTGGCACTGCACCGCGCGGAATGAGGTGAAATCGTTCTCGCCGATCAAACACTGTCCGGCGCGCTGCATTTTTTCGGCATCCAGTGGATGATAAAAATGGGTGATGCCGTTGCCGAGAATCGCCGGTCGAAGCCGCTGATTGAAGATCACATAGCGATAACGACGCGCCGTGGCGCTAAAGCGGGCATGAAATTCATCCGGCACCGCTTTCACCCAACGCACCGCAATATCGTCAGGTAAATTGGCGTTAACACCCAAGGTCCAGGCGCTGTCGGCGCGCTGAGAGGTGGTTTCAAAATGCACCACCTGCCCCGTACCGTGCACGCCGGCATCGGTACGTCCCGCACAGAACACCACCACAGGATGATTTGCCACTTTCGAGAGCGCTTTTTCCAGTTTTTCCTGCACGCTGCGCACTTCATTTTGTCGCTGCCAGCCGTAGTAACGGCTGCCGTCGTACTCAATACCTAACGCCAGCTTAAATGTCGTAGCTTCAGACAACATTAATAGAAGTACTCCTGCACCAATTTCTCGGCGGTTTTCACTGCCATCAGCGCACCGCCAAAGCGGATGTTGTCAGCGACTGACCAGAACTGCAGTAGCTCCGGTACGCCATAATCGTTACGCACGCAGCCGATGCTCAGCATGTCGTTGCCGGAAGCATCCGTCACCTGCGTGGGGAACTCGCCCTCTTCGCTCAGATTGATGTCTTCAGCACGCGCCAGTTCATCACGCGCTTCTTCTGCTGATAGCGGACGCAAATTCTCGATATGGACGATCTGCGCATTGCCGTAGAACACTGGCGCTTGCACGCTGCTGACCGCCAGCGGTAAACCTTCGTCCTGCAACACTTTGCGCACCTGCTCAACCAAGCGTCGTTCACTTTCCACGCTGCCTTGCGCATCAACTATTTGCGGCAACATGTTGAACGCCAGTTGGCGGCCAAAATAGTGCTCATCGGCGGGCACGCCGTTCAGCAAACGCGCACTTTCACCAGCTAAACCGTCAACCGCCGCTTTGCCTTGGTTGGAAACCGACAGCAAGTTGGTCACCTGCAAACGGCTCAAACCAGCGGTATCGACCAGCGGTTTGATGGCACACAGCAGTTGGCTCACCAGGCTATCGGCAACGGTAATAATGTTGCGGTTGCGATAATCCGCCATCACTTGTGGATTAACATCCGGCACCACCAGCGGCACATCCGGCTCCAGCGCGAAAAGGTCGCTGCTGTCGATCACCAAACAGCCTTGGCTGGCGGCTTCTTCGGCGTAGCGTGCAGACGCTTCACGTCCGGCGGCGAAAAACGCCAGCTGCGCTTGCGTCCAGTCAAATTCGGCGGCGTCCTGCACCAGCACTGTGCGACCTTCAAAGCGCTTGTTTTCACCGGCACCGTTTTCACTCGCCAGCAGATACAATTCACCAACCGGGAACTGGCGTTCCGCCAGCAATTCCAGTACAGCGTTCCCTACTGCGCCTGTTGCGCCCAATAACGCAATATTCCAGCCGTCAGACATGTTGGTTTACTCCAGACAATGACATAAAAAAGAGAGGCGGTGATTACACCGCCTGACATTTAAGACTTTTCCCGCGCTAAATCGCAGGGGATTGATTTAACTTTACAAACTGGCGCGAAAACCGAGTTTTTCCAGCATTATAGCCGCCTCGGCATCATCACATTTCACCTGCAAAGATGACCATTCACGACGCTCTTCATACTGCTTGCGCAGGCGGTCAAATTCACCCGGCTGGGCGGCCACTTTACGCAGTGGCGCGTCATCGCGGCGCACATCATACACCAGGTGTACCAGTCGTTTCAGCGTCGGCTGATCGAGCTTGCCGTGCAGCGTGATGGTGCCAAATTCCGGCGCAGGCAGCAGACTTTCCAGCGCGACCTGTTGCGGCTGGCCGATAAACTCACACCAGGCTTCAAAGACCTGCGTGGTGCCGCGCGCTTTGCCTTCCAGCGTATAGCCCGCAATGTGTGCAGTGGCGATATCCACTTTATCCAACAAATCGAGGTTCAGATCCGGCTCTGGCTCCCATACATCCAGCACCACGCTAAGATCGCTGCGCATTCTCAACACTTCTAGCAGCGCGGCGTTATCCACCACCGGGCCTCGGCAGGCATTGATCAGGATAGTATTGGGTTTCAGTGCCATCATTAGCGCCATGTCGGCCAGATGCCAGCTTTTATACGGCCCGTCTTTAAACAGCGGCGTGTGAAACGTCAGAATATCGGCCTGTGCGACCAGCTCATCGAGCGAGCGAAAATCTTCCTGATCGCCACGATCGGCACGCGGCGGATCACACAGCAGGGTTTTCACGCCCCACGCTTCAAGACGCTTTTGCAAACGACCGCCGACATTGCCGACACCGACAATCCCCACGGTACGATCGCGTAACGCGAAGCCATCGCGCTCGGCTAACAGCAGTAATGATGAGAACACATACTCCACCACGGCAATGGCGTTACAACCCGGTGCCGCAGAGAAGGCAATACCGGCCGCCGCCAGCGATGCGTCATCAACATGATCGGTGCCTGCGGTTGCGGTACCAACAAACTTCACCGGCGTACCGGCCAGCAGCGCTGCATTTACCTTGGTAACCGAACGCACCATTAATCCGCTGGCATCCTGTAGCTCGGCTTCCGGTAACGGACGGCCAGGCACCGCCAGCACGTCTCCGGTGCGGCTGAACAGTTCGCGGGCATAAGGCATATTTTCATCGACGAGAATTTTCACTGCGGCGGTCCTGTCATCTGAAGATTTTGAGGCGCGTATTCTGACATAAAGCCGGGGATTAACCTAACCGACTGCGATAGCGATCCGGCGTGGTGCCCGCCTGCTGTTGAAACATCACAATCAGGGCCGATGCCGAGCTGTAGCCGAGTTCATACGCAATAGACTGCACGCTACAGCCCTGCTCCAGCAGCGCAATTGTGCGCAGAAAACGTAGGCGCTGCCGCCATTCGCTGAAGGACATTTGTAACAACTGCTGGCAACGTCGCGCTAGCGTACGCTCAGTGGTAAACACGCGCTTCGCCCATTGTGCCAGCGTGGTGTTGTCGCCAGGGTTCTCTTCCAACGCTCGCAAGATCGGCGCGAGAAATTTGTCATCCGACATCGGCAAATAGCTGGTATGTACCGGCGCCAGGCGCAAACGATCAATCAACACCTCACACAAACGCCAGTCAGATTCACTGATGGGTTGTTCCACAGTACGGCGTGCAAAATCATTCATGATGGCATGCACAATCGCATCAACGTGCAGTAAACACGCTTTCTTCGGCATGCCGACACAGAGATCTGCGGCGATATTTAGCGTGCGAAATCGTGCGTGGCCGTGGTTGTAGCTGCCGTGACGATGCGAGGCGGGGATCCAAACAGGCATATCAGAAGGCGCTAACAGGCGCTCACCTTCGACTTCCATTTCAAGTACGTGGCTGGTGACAAAAATCACCTGTCCCCAATCGTGGGCATGCGACAGATATTCGGTTTTCGCGTTGGCTTCGTCGTAACGCATAAAGAAGCGCAGCAGCGGCGCATCAATGGGTGCCTGATACTCGACTTGTAGATTCATTCTGTCCGGTGGCTAACGAATATTGTCCGATTTTAACTATCTGGTTTAAACCGGTCAAACGTAAACTGTTCGCAATTAACTTCAGGAGCCGTACGATGTATTTACTGTTTCCGCTCATCGCAGTGATGATCTGGTCGATCAACACTATCGTCAGCAAACTCTCTGCTGGGAGCATCGATCCTGCCGCCATTTCCTTTTATCGCTGGTTGCTGGCGTTAGTGATGCTGGCGCCGTTCTGCTTGCCCGGCGTGTGGCGGCATCGGCATACCATCCGCGCGAATTTATGGCGATTGCTGATCCTGGGTCTGCTGGGCATGGTGCTGTATCAAAGTCTTGCTTACTATGCGGCGCACAGCGTGTCGGCGGTAATGATGGGCATTCTCGGCGCGACGATTCCGCTGCTGACCATTCTACTCAGCCTGTTCGTACTGCGATTGGCACCCACTCGCGGAATTTTGATTGGTGGCCTGCTGTCGTTTGCCGGTTTGGTGTGGCTGGTCAGTGAAGGCAACCCGGCTCAGTTGCTGAATCAGCGTTTGGGCAATGGAGAATTGATGATGCTGGCAGCGTCCACGTCTTACGCACTCTACGGCGTACTTACTAAACGCTGGGCGATTCCCCTGCCAACGTGGCAGAGCCTGTACGTGCAAATTTTCTTCGGTGTTCTGCTGCTACTGCCCGGTTTCCTGCGTGCGCCGGATGTCTCACTTAATATGCATAATATCCCGCTGGTGCTGTTTGCTGGACTGTTTGCTTCGATTGTCGCGCCTTTTTTGTGGATCCTTGGCGTGCAGCGACTTGGGGCCAGCACCACCAGTATTTTTATGAATTTCGTACCGGCGTTTACTGCCATTATCGCGGTGATGTTCCTGCATGAGCAGTTGCATGCTTATCACTGGATTGGTGGCGGGATGACCTTAGTCGGTGTAATTCTGGCGCAACGTATGAAAACCCCGCTGCGTAAACCGCGTGAGACCAACGTTCCCGATCCTGCGGCCTGATTTTATTGCCCTGAAAGCCCCCAGCCCCCGTGGATTTCCTGGGGGCTTTTGCTATCATATGTCCTCGTTTTTCCGGCGCACCCGGATCTGACCTCGTTTCTCAAGGATTCCGCCATGCAACCTCTTAGCGGTCCCGGTGTGCCCGCGGGCGATCGTTCAACGCTCACTAACGCGACTGGCCCTACTCGTCCCGGCGGACCGGCAGGTGAACAGCCGTTATCCCCTGCGCAGCGCACCACGCTCGAACGCTTGATTGTACGCATCATGTCACTCAGCACACTGAAAGCCCCTGAACTCTGGGCCGGGGTTCGCCATGAAGTGGGTGTTAAGAATGATGCGGAGCTGCAATCACGACATTTCCCTGTCGCCGAACAGCATTTGAATGGTCGATTGACGCAGGTACAAAATAGCCTTGCGACGCGCCAGTTATTACAGCAACTGTTAGAAAAATTGCCGCAGGGCAACAATCGCCAAGCCGTGAGCGACTTTATCCGTCAGCAATTTAACCAAACCGTATTGAGCGCGCTGTCGCAAGATCAGTTACGCCAGGTGCTGACGATGCTGCAAAATGGACAGATGGCGATCCCCCAGCCGCAACAGACGCGCGTTTCCGACCGCACATTGCTCCCTGCCGAGCAGCAGTCGCTCAATCAACAAGTGACACGCCTTGCTGCAATGACAGGGGAATCGCCGGTTAAACTGCTGACCGATACGCTGAAACTGGTCAATTTGAAAAGTGGCGATCCGATTCCTTCACGCCACTTCCCACTGCTGACGCAATATCTTCAGGTACGCCAGACGTTGGCCCAACACAGTGCGCCAACGTTGCAAATGCTGGAAAGTTCCCTGAAACAGCCGCTGACACACAACGAACAGCGACTGCTGGAGGATTACAGCCAGCAACGTTTCCAGGCTACACCGCAAACGGTACTGACCCCTGCGCAAACGCAAGATCTGCTTAATCTGCTGTTCAGTCGTCGCGTCGAGAAAAATCATGAGCAACCGCATGCTGCCAGCGAATTGCGCCCGCAGCCCATCTGGTCGCCATGGGTTGAGATTTTGCCGCGCCCGCTGGCGCAGCGTCCTGCCTTAACGCTAATCCTCGGTTTGGCGGCGTTCTTCTTCTTATTGTGGCTGTTTCTGTAGCTTAACAACCACAATGAGCACCGGAGGTGGCTTGTGGCCATTCTCCCGGTGCCTCGCCCCACGTCAGCGGATGACCATCTCGCTTCCAGAAATCCAACCCGCCAATCAGCTCTTTCACCTGGAAACCCAGCGAGGCCAGCTTCAATGCCGCTTTGGTTGAGCCGTTGCAGCCAATACCATCGCAATAGGTGATGTACACTTTGCCGCGATCCAACGGTGCAGTGGACTCAGCATTCATGGTGCGATGAGGGAATGAGATCGCGCCGGTGATGTGCCCCGCTTGGTACACCTCGCTGGCACGTGCGTCGATCACCACAATCGCATTCATACCCTGTGCCAGATCTTCAGCCAAGTCCCAGGCATCGGTGTAATAACTGAGTTTGTGCTGCAAATAGGCCAGGCTCTCTTGTGGGCTGGCTGCGGGGAAACGTAACACTGATGACATGGCATTCTCCTGTTGTGATTGGGACTCAGTTTACGGCAAAGTGGTCTTTAACCTGATACCACTTTCTCCAAGATGATAAGACCACCATGAGCCCCCACTTTTTGGCCCTGTTTAACCACCAACCCAAAGGCGGATTGCGTGAACGCCTGTGCATGATGTTACGCCAGGCCATCACGCAAGGTCATTTGCTTCATCATGCGCGACTGCCCTCCAGCCGCCAGATGGCAGCCGACTTATCCTTATCGCGCGTGACGGTGGAAGCGGCGTATGCGCAGTTAGAGAGCGAAGGCTATCTGGAAAGACGAGCCGGACGCGGCACCTTTGTGTCGATTGCTATACCACAGCGTCTTGCATCCAGTGCCAGCCAAGATTCTCCCCCTTTCTCCCGCAGGGGCGAACAGGTTCTGGCCACCGGCGGCTGTCAGGATCCGCCGTTTCCCCACGCCTTCGCGGCGGGTTCACCAGAATTACGCGCCTTTCCGCATGAACAGTGGCGCCGCATCAGCAACAGTGTTCAACGTCGCTTAGGCAGCCAGGTGATGGGTTATGGCGATCCGCTGGGCTATCGGCCACTGCGTCAGGCTGTGGCCGATTATCTGGCGTTGTCGCGTGGTGTGAGGTGTTCAGCTGAACAAGTGGTGATACTGACCAGCTCACAGCAAGCGTTGCAGCTGCTGGCGCTGATGTTTCTCGATAACGACGATGAGGTATGGCTCGAAGAACCTGGCTATCCCGGCGCGCGCAACGCCTTTCTCGCTGCAGGTGCGCGCTGTCGGGTAATGCCACTGGATAGCGAAGGCGCCATACCCTTAAGTGGACGCGCCAAGCTGGTCTATATGACACCCGCGCACCACTACCCCACAGGCATTCCGATGAGCCTGGCGCGCCGTTTACACTGGCTTGCCTGGGCACGTGAACAGCAGAGTTGGCTGATTGAGGACGATTACGACAGTGAGTTTCATTATGACGATCGTCCCGCCCCAGCGCTTCAGGGGTTGGAAAACGACAGTCGGGTCATTTGCCTTGGCACTTTCTCTAAAATGTTGTTTCCCTCGCTGCGGCTGGCGTGGATGGTGGTGCCGCCACAGCTGGTTGATGCCCTGGGCCGCGCGCGCAGTGTGATGGATGGTCATAGCGCGTTGCTGCCCCAGGCGATGACCGCCGAGTTTATGCAGCAGGGCTATTTTGCCAGCCACTTGCGCTTGATGCGTCAGCTTTATCATAGCCGTCGCGATCGGTTGCTGGAGCAAATCAACACGCGCATGCAGCCGTGGCTAAAGCCGCTACATGCTGCGGGCGGGTTGCAGTTGACGGTTTGTCTAAAGCAGGGTGAAGAAGCACCATTGACTCAGCAAGCCGCAGAGATGGGTCTGCTGCTGCCCCGCCTTTCGCCGCTTTATGCTGGAAACACATCGCAGAAAGGCTGGATACTGGGCTTCGCTGCACTGACGCCCGGTGAGATCGTCAGTGCCTGCGATAAGCTGGTTATGCTGTTGTCGCGCTACGCGCAAACGACCAGGTAACCAATATGCCCAGTGCGGCACAGCACGCGCCCGCAATATAGACCGAGCCATAACCTAAAGCCGTCGCCAGCAGGCCGGTCAGCGGTCCGCTGGCACCGTAAGCAATATCCTGGAAGGCGGAGAAGCCGCCCAGCGCCGTCCCCCGAATCTGCGGTGACACGCGTTTAATCACTTCTACACCCAATGCCGGGAAGATCAGTGAACAACCGCAGCCCGTCAGTGCGGCCCCAATCAGCGCCATCCCGCCCGATGTCGCACCCGCCAGCAGCAGCAAACCCGCCGTCTCCACCAGCAGAGAAACCAACGCCACCCGTACACCGCCGTGACGATCGGGTAAACCACCAAAGAACACTCGCACCAAGACAAAAGCACAGCCAAATGCTGTCAGGGCAAAACCGGCATTCCCCCAGTTTTCAGCGGCAAAATAGAGGGACGTAAAGGTGCCAATAACCGCGAATCCCGTCCCTTGAAGTGCCAGCGCCATACCCGGCTGGAAAATGGTTTTTACCACGCTAAACAGTGAGGGACGCTCCCCGCCGACCACCGGTACTTTGTTAACCCAGCTGTTGATGGCCAGCGACAACAACGGAAGCAGCAGCGCTACCATGCCCAAGGCGGCGAATCCACCATGTTGGTTGATCAGCAGACCGAGCGGAGCCCCTGCCGCCAGCGATCCATAGATCGCCATACCGTTCCACGACATCACCAGCCCAGAACGTTTGCTTCCTACCAACCCCATGCCCCAGGTCAGATTGCCGGTGAGCAGTAGACTTTCACCAAATCCCAGCAGTAAGCGCCCTATCGCCAGTAAACCGAACTTGGCCCATGGCGACACCGGCAGTAATGCCGCAGCCAGATACGCCACGCCCACCAAGGCGATTGCGAGCATCCCATGTTGGGTCGTGAGTTTAGCACCGTGCTGATCGGCACGACGTCCAGCGAAACTGCGCGTCAGCAGCGTGGCAAAAAATTGAATCCCCACTGCGATGCCCACCATCAGATTGCTCATCCCTAATTCTTGATGCACATACAGCGGGATAACCGGCAACGCGAGGCCAGCGGTGAGGTAGGTGAGAAAGACCGCAAATGAGATACAGCCCAAGGGCAGCACAGATTGCGTCTGCGTATCGGCAGCCGTGGTCATGATGGTAGGAACTCCTTGTTCAGGGCATGCGCAATACGCTCATTTGCTGCACAAGGCAGAAATGGGTGATTTGATTCACAAATTGCGCAAACGATTATTTTGTTTCATTGAGGCGACGGGAAGAGTGTAGGCAAGCGGCGGGGCAAATGTCAAAAACAACAAGAGCCGGATTAACCGGCCCTTAGAACAACGCTATCAACTACCCCATAGCATTCAATTTGCATCCCCGGTAGCTGACTGAAATCAGTGACCGGGTCTACATGTTGAAGTATGACGGGAACTTAAGCTGGAAGCTTACGCATGGTCAAGGTGGCGTTAGTGCCGCCGAAACCAAAGCTGTTCGACATCACGGTGGTCAGCGCTTTTTCAGTCGGCTTGGTCACGATGTTGAGGCCTTTACCGGCTTCATCCAGCTCTTCGATGTTGATGCTTGGCGCGATGAAGCTGTGCTCCAGCATTAACAGCGTATAGATCGCTTCCTGCACGCCTGCTGCACCCAGTGAGTGACCGGTCATGGCTTTGGTCGCAGAGATGAACGGTGAATTGTCACCGAACACTTCCTGAATTGCGCCCAGCTCTTTCACATCGCCGACTGGCGTTGAAGTGCCGTGGGTGTTGAGGTAATCGATTGGGGTATCCACGCCCTGCATAGCCATTTTCATGCAACGCACTGCGCCTTCACCTGATGGCGCTACCATATCTGCACCGTCAGAAGTCGCACCGTAGCCCACGATTTCTGCGTAGATGTGCGCGCCACGAGCCAGAGCATGTTCCAGCTCTTCAACCACTACCATACCGCCGCCGCCTGCGATCACGAAACCATCACGGTTTGCATCGTAAGTACGTGAAGCTTTTTCTGGCGTTTCGTTGTATTTGGTGGACAGTGCGCCCATCGCATCGAACTCACAGGCCATTTCCCAGCTCAGCTCTTCGCCGCCGCCAGCAAACACGATGTCCTGTTTGCCCAACTGAATCTGCTCAACCGCATTACCGATGCAGTGTGCAGAAGTCGCGCAAGCGGAGCTGATAGAGTAGTTCACACCGTGGATTTTAAACGGCGTTGCCAGGCAGGCAGACACGCCTGAACCCATGGCTTTGGTCACAACATAAGGACCGACCGCTTTCAGACCACGTGGGCCACGCATCGCATCGGCACCAAATACCTGATAACGTGGCGAGCCACCGCCTGAACCGGCAATCAGACCCACACGTGGGTTGTTCTGATACTGCTCGTCAGTCAGACCTGAATCCTGAATCGCTTCCGCCATTGACAGGTAAGCGTAGATTGAAGCATCACTCATGAAACGCACGATTTTGCGATCGATGAGCCCGTTGGTATCCAGTTTGACGTTGCCCCAGACGTGGCTGCGCATGCCGATATCTCTCATCTCTTCAGAGAAGGTGATCCCGGAACGGCCTTCACGCAGAGAAGCCAGCACTTCTTGCTGGTTATTACCAATGCTGGAAACGATACCCAGGCCAGTAATCACTGCACGTTTCATTCAATAGTCCTCATTCCACTTCTTTTGGATTGACGTGCACTCTAGCTTACAGTTGTAAGCCGAACAAGTCCGATCAGCCATTTCCTTTTGTAAATTTGCGTCATGTGACGGCACTCGCTAAAATCGCGCCACTGCCTGAAAAATGAGCCTTTCCCGTGAAATCATCCCCGGTTGAACACGCGCAATTAAATTGGAATGATCAGGGTACACCTGTTTCCCGAGCATTCGACGACGTCTACTTCTCCAACGACAATGGACTGGAAGAGACGCGCTATGTCTTCCTCAATGGCAACCAAATTCCGGTCCGCTTTGCCGAACATTCGCGCGATCTTTTTATCGTCGCGGAAAGCGGTTTTGGGACTGGTCTTAACTTTCTTACCCTGTGGCAAGCGTTTGATGACTTCTGCAATGCGCATCCGCACGCCACACTTAAGCGCCTGCACTTTATTAGCTGCGAAAAATTCCCACTGACGCAAACCGACTTGGTGGCAGCCCATGCTCACTGGCCAGAGTTGGCGCCCTGGGCAGAGCAGTTACAGCAACAGTGGCCACAAGCGCTACCGGGTTGCCAGCGTTTACTGTTTAACGGCGGTAAAGTCACGCTCGATCTCTGGCTTGGAGATATTAACGCGCTAATTAATACCTTTGATGACAGTCTTCACGCCCAAGTTGATGCGTGGTTTTTAGACGGTTTCGCACCCGCGAAAAATCCGGAAATGTGGACACCTGAACTGTTCGCCGCCATGGCACGTCTGGCCCGACCGGGCGGGACGCTGGCCACTTTTACCGCCGCCGGTTTTGTCCGTCGCGGATTGCAAGAAGCGGGTTTCACCGTGGCGAAGCGTAAAGGGTTCGGCCACAAGCGTGAAATGTTAACAGGCGTGATGGAACAGACGATTGATCTGCCTCATAGCCAGCCTTGGTATGCGCGACCCGCCACCAGTAGCCAAGACGTCGCGCTGGTTGGCGGTGGCTTAGCCAGTGCCGTTCTGGCGCTGGCGCTGCTACGCCGAGGCTGGAAGGTATCCCTTTATTGTGCAGATGCAGCACCGGCATTGGGTGCTTCAGGTAATCGTCAGGGTGCGCTTTATCCACTGCTCAACCAACACGATCCGGCGCTCGCCACCTTTTTCCCAGCAGCGTTCACCTTTGCCCGTCGTTTATACGATCAACTGCCCGTGATGTTTGAGCATGACTGGAGCGGCGTTTTACAACTTGGCTGGGACAGTAAAAGCGCCGAGAAGATCACCCAGATGCTGAACATGGGACTGCCGCATGATATCGCCTACGGCGTTGATCAAGCACAAGCGCAGCAGTTGGCGGGGGTCGATACGCGATGGGGTGGGATTTTCTATCCTCATGGGGGGTGGCTCTCCCCTTCGCAACTCACCAGCAATCTGCTGGAGTACGCGCAAACACTGGGCTTACGCGTCCACTGGTTGCATCGCGTTACGCAACTGGAACGTCGCGATGATAGCTGGACACTGCAATTCAGCGACCAGCCAGCCGTGCAACATGCACAGGTGGTACTTGCCAATGGTCATGCGCTGCTGGAGATCCAACAGAGCAAAGATCTACCGGTTTATCCGGTCGCCGGTCAGGTCAGCCATGTCCCCACCACACCGATGCTGGGCACCCTGAAAACGGTACTCTGCTACGACGGATATCTCACCCCGGTTAGCCCAACGTTCAATACGCATTGTGTTGGTGCCAGCTACCACCGTGGTGATACCGCCACCGCTTTCCGCATTGACGATCAGCAGGAAAACCGCCAGCGGCTCATTGATTGCTTACCCGATGCGGAATGGCCGTTACAGGTGGATGTCAGCGATAATGAAGCGCGTAATGGGGTCCGCTGCGCAACGCGCGATCATTTACCGATGAGCGGCAGCGCGCCAGATTATGAGGCAACACTGGCACAATATGCGGATTTACCGGAACAACGTGTGCGTGGCGAAAACATTACCGAGGCTCCTACTTATAGCGGCTTGTTTGTGTTGGGTGCGCTGGGCTCGCGCGGCTTGTGCAGTGCGCCATTGGCGGCAGAAGTGTTAGCAGCGCAGATGAGCGGTGAACCACAACCGTTGGACACCACGACGTTATCGGCCATGAATCCAAACCGCTACTGGATAAGAAAATTGCTGAAGGGGAAGAAAGCCGGACGGTAAAACAAGGGGCGAGAAAACGCCCCATGTTGTTATGCGGGCTGACGAGCCTGAAGGAACAAGTTATCCCACATGCCAATCACCAAGGCTTGATCGCGTGGCGACAGTTCACCCGCAGCAATGGCTTTTTGCAGACTATTGGTAACGTGAATCTGCAGCGCTTCAGGCGTGTGTTCACCGCTGATTTCAATCTCAGCCACCGCCAGGGTCAGATGACCACGCAGATAGCCACCGGCAAATAGCTCGTCGTCACTGGCGTGATCAACCATATCGTCAATCAAAGCCAGGATGCGTGTTTCAAATTCTACGATCATCTCTTCTATCCTTTAATTATGGGCTGGCGAATCACAGATCTTCCGGCCACGGAAAATGTGCCGCCGTCAGCGCAGGTGTACCGTAATAGTTTGTTAACGCATCGATAAATCGAGCGGGACGAGCCGGAATGCCCTGCTCAAAATGGGCCATCACTTGAGCATGGACCTTGCGCTGGAATGCGATACGATCTGGCTCACATTCTCCTTCGAGGTTGTCGCAGCTGACATTGAAGGGGAAGCCTGCCGCAACACAAAACATCCATTCCAGTGCCTGTGGCTTCACCTCTACCGACTCGAACTGGCTTTGCGTTTGCGCATCGCGTCCATCCGGGCAATACCAGTAACCAAAATCCACCAACTTGCGGCGTGCTTCACCCGCAATGCACCAGTGGGAAATCTCATGCAGTGCGCTGGCATAAAAACCATGAGCAAACACCACACGGTTCCACGGCGATTCCTCATCCGCTGGAAGATAGATAGGTTCATCGTCGCCTTTAATTAGACGGGTCTGAAAGTCGTCAACAAAGCAGCCATCAAAAATGTCTACCAGCTGCTGGTAATGATGTTCTGTACTCATAATATTTTAATCTTTAAAAAAAATTATTGCCATTGTCGCACTGGTCGCCCGTCTTGACGAGTATTGGTTTACAGGGTGGCCATCCACGCCAGTATCGCGCTGCCGTGACTATCCCATAACAATTTGGCGCTCATGACCGCTGAGACCGTTACCACCATCGGGCGAATCAGCTTCTGACCGCGGCTTAGCACCAGTCTTGCACCCAGGCGTGCACCTAAAAATGCACCGATCAGCATAATCACGCCAGTGCCCCAAACCACCTTTCCACCAAACATAAAGAACAGCAGGCTACTGAAGTTAGAGGTGAAATTTAGGACTTTGGCGTGGGCCGTCGCTTTGGCCAGATTGAATCCACACAGCGTAACAAATGCCAGCGCATAGAATGAACCGGCACCCGGTCCAAAAAAGCCATCATAGAAACCAACGCAGCCGCCGCCCACCAATGCATAGGCCAACCCTTGCAGGCGATGTTCGCGATCTGCTTCACCCAGACGTGGCATCAGCAGGAACCATAAACCAATGCTGATCAGCAATATTGGCAGGATCTGACGCAGCACATCGGCCTGAATATGCTGGATCAATACGGTGCCGCATACTCCACCAATAAAGGTCATCGCGATATTGAGCCGCTGTTCACGCAATTTCACCGCACCGCGCCGAACAAAGTAGAGGCTAGCGGAGAAGGATCCCCCCACCGACTGGAGCTTATTCGTGGCTAGGGCCTGTGCGGGGGAAAGCCCAGCGGCGAGTAAAGAAGGCACGGTAAGTAAACCGCCACCGCCTGCGATGGAGTCGATAAACGCCGCCAGTACCGCAACCAGAAACAGCACGCAGAGAATCCACGGGCTGACAACAAACCACTCCATGATAATCCTTAAAATACAGCGTAGAGGGGCCTTAAAGCCACCAGCTGGCGCACCCAAGCGCGCCTCTACAAATTGTTATAATAAATGGCGATCTAACAGTGCCTGACAAGATGGTGGCAACGGCGGCGGCGCTTTCTTCACTGGCGGAGTGCTGCCTGGTTTTTTGGGCAAGAACCAGCTGTCGAGTTCAGCACCACAGCCATCACCTGGCGGCGGAGCGGCCTGATCTTCGCACTCCAGACTGCCCGCCGGACAGCGCAAACGCACATGCATATGTGCACGGTGCGCGAACCAGGGGCGGACCTTATTCAACCATGCACGATCGCTACCCGCATCGGCACATAATTGCTTTTTAATCGCTGGATTGACGAAGATGCGTGTCACTTCATCATCTTTGGCTGCCAACTTAATCAGACTATCGATTTGCGGCTGCCAGTGACGCGCAATGACTTGCTTATCGTCTGCTGCCACCAGATCCAGCGGCTGCGGCTTCAGCAGTTGCTGCGACGTCCAGCGCGTTTGCGGCAGTTGCAGCCAGATATCAACATCCAGCCCGGTTTGATGACTGGCATGACCACTGCTAAAGCGCCCACCGGCCGCCATGCCCATATCACCAATCAAAACCTGCCCTAACTGCAGCTGATGCACCTGCGTACTCAGGCGTTGAATAAAAGCAATAAGATCGGGATGGCCGAAGTAGCGCCGTTGATCCTGGCGCATCACTTGATAGTTTGGCGAGTTGAGCGGCAATTGCTGCGCACCCACGATACAGCCATTGGCGAAACCACCAATCGACTGTGGGCTGCCCGCAATGGGCTGATGGATTTGCTGCCACGGCGTGGCGGCAAAGGCGGCCGCACTGCACAACAGCGCGGCAACGGTGGTGAGCAGGCGGCGCATCAGTGGCTTACCAGCGCGGTACGTTGCTGTTGACGTCACCGTTTTGCGCACGCTGGCGCAGCAGGTGGTCCATCAACACAATCGCCATCATCGCTTCGGCAATCGGTACCGCACGAATACCGACACAAGGATCGTGGCGACCTTTGGTGATCATTTCCACTTCCTCGCCATCACGGGTGATGGTTTTACCCGGCACGGTGATGCTGGAAGTCGGCTTCATGGCCAGATTCGCGCTGATAGTCTGACCGCTGCTGATTCCGCCCAAAATGCCACCCGCATGGTTGCTCTGAAAACCGTCGGCACGAATTTCATCACGATGCTGGCTACCGCGTTGGCTCACAACGGCAAATCCGTCGCCGATTTCAATGCCTTTTACCGCATTGATGCTCATCAAGGCATGCGCCAGATCGGCATCGAGACGATCAAATACCGGCTCGCCCAGACCAGGCGGCACGTTTTCGGCCATCACGGTCACTTTCGCGCCGATTGAGTCGCCTTCTTTCTTCAGGCCACGCATCAGTTCGTCCAGTGCTTCCAACTTTGACGCATCCGGGCAGAAGAACGGATTCTCTTCGACAATGCTCCAGTCTTTCAGCTCGCAGGCGACATCACCAATCTGCGCCAGATAGCCACGCACCTGGATGCCATGCTTCATCTGCAAATATTTCTTAGCGATTGCACCTGCGGCAACACGCATCGCGGTTTCACGTGCGGATGAACGACCGCCGCCGCGATAGTCACGCAGGCCGTATTTCTGCTCGTAGGTGTAATCCGCATGACCTGGACGGAACAGATCTTTGATTGCGCCGTAGTCCTGCGAACGCTGATCGGTATTTTCAATCAGCAGGCCGATAGAGGTCCCCGTGGTGACGCCCTCAAACACGCCAGACAAAATTTTCACCTGATCCGGTTCACGGCGCTGTGTGGTATAGCGCGACGTGCCAGGACGGCGGCGATCGAGATCGTGCTGAATATCCGCTTCCGTCAGGGGAATGCCGGGTGGCACGCCATCAACAATGCAGCCCAGCGCAATACCGTGCGACTCGCCAAAGGTGGTTACGCGAAAAACTTGTCCGATGCTGTTTCCGGCCATTGTGGTTCCTTGTTGCGATGTTGCGGGCGAGCGCTCGCCCCGATTTTTAGTCTTTATAGAAAGAGAAATGATGCTGCGCCGCGACAATCTGTTCGCGCGTCAGCATGAATACGCCGTCACCACCGTTATCAAACTCCAGCCAGGTGAATGGCACATCCGGATACTGCTCAATCATGTGCACCATGCTGTTGCCCACTTCGCAAATCAGCACGCCCTGCTCGCTCAGATAATCTGGCGCGCAGGACAGAATACGGCGCACCAGTTTCAGGCCATCACTGCCCGCTGCTAAGCCAAGTTCTGGCTCATGGCGATATTCGTTTGGCAGATCGTCCATATCTTCCGCATCAACATACGGTGGATTGGTGACGATCAGGTCATATTTCACCTGCGGCAGACCACGGAACAGATCGGCGCGAATCGGCGTGACGTGGTTCATCAAACCATGTTCTTCGATGTTTTGCTCAGCCACCGCCAGCGCATCGGTAGAAATATCAACCGCATCCACTTCGGCTTCTGGGAAGGCGTAAGCGCAGGCAATGGCAATACAGCCGCTGCCAGTGCACATGTCGAGAATATGATGGGGTTGTTCGCCAATCAGACCGGCAAAGCGGTTTTCGATCAGCTCGCCGATCGGTGAACGCGGCACTAACACGCGTTCGTCGACATAGAACTCATGACCGCAGAACCAAGCTTTATTGGTGAGATAGGCCACCGGAATGCGCTCGTTGACGCGGCGAATTACGCGTTCAACAATACGGTGACGCTCACTGGCAGTAAGGCGCGCATGGCGCATATCTTCGGGAATATCCAGCGGCAACCAAAGCGTAGGCAGAACCAGTTGAACGGCTTCGTCCCAAGGATTGTCCGTGCCGTGCCCGTACCAAATGCCTGCCGCCGAAAAACGGCTGACAGCCCAGCGCAGCATATCCTGAATGGTGTGCAGTTCACTCACTGCCTCATCGACGAAAATCTTGTCCACGTAGCCCTCCGCAGGCCTTAAAATCAATCGGCCGATAGTTTGCCACGAAGCCGGGCAGAATTCAGCGCAGCAAGGCGAAAAAGCTGACATTTGTTAACGGCCCGCGTTAAGGTATGTCACCGGTTGATGACCAGCCTTTTAACCCTATTATCGAGCCATGAGTAAGAAAACGCCGCTAAGCCAGGACGATCAGTCACTGTTCCGCGAATTAATGAGCGGGACGCGCAAGCTGAAACAAGACACTATCGTGCATAAATCGGTAGTGAAAACACGCGAAGTACCGCTTAAAAGACTGCTTTCCGAGCAGGCTGATAACAGCCATTACTTCTCCGATGAATTTCAGCCGCTGCTCTCCAGTGACGGCCCGATGCGTTACGTGCGCGCTGATGTCAGCCACTACGAATTAAAGAAATTACGTCGGGGCGATTACACCCCAGAGATTTTTTTGGATTTACACGGGTTAAGACAGCAACAGGCGAAACAGGAGTTAGGTGCGCTGATTGCTGCCTGCCGCCGCGAACACTTGTTCTGTGCCAGTGTGATGACTGGCCACGGCAAGCATATCCTCAAGCAGCAAACACCGCTGTGGCTGGCGCAACATCCGCATGTGATGGCGTTCCATCAGGCACCAAAACTGTTTGGTGGCGATGCCGCATTGCTGGTGCTGATTGAAGTGGAAGAGTGGCAACCGCCAGAACTGCCCTAAATAAACACCCAGCACTTTTAACCGCAGTTATTCAAACGGTAATAAGGCGGTAAGCGGATTCGTATCGGTGAGCTTACAGGCGTAAGTCACTGGGGTGGATGTAGCAGCCAATAGTGTTGCTGCTCGAAGTATGACGCGGAAAAGGAAAGGGCCGCTGCTGCGGCCCATAGAACGGGCGAATTTACATCGCTTTGGCCAATTTAGACGGGCTGACCTGCCACTCCAGTTTGCCTTCGCAGGCTTCTGCATCAAAGTTCACATAGGCGATAGCCGAGGTCGCGAACATCGGTGGCGCTTCCTGCGGGCAAAGTTCTGAAACCAGATAGCCCACCAGCGGCAGATGTGAAATAACCAACGCCGATTTTACACCCTTCTGTGCCAGTGCCTGGAGATAACAGGCCACCATGCCAGGATCACCACCCGGCGTGAGTTCAGGCAGCACATCCTGCCCTTCCGGTAATTTCAGGGCTTCGCGCACCGTCGCGAGTGTCTGCTCAGCACGCAAATAAGGGCTCACTAACACCCGTTCGATATCCAGCGCCTGGCCATTCAGCCAACTCGCCATCTGACGCGATTCGTCACAACCACAGATCGTTAAAGGGCGAACCGAATCACTCGCTGCTTCCAGAGCTGCGTCGCCATGACGCATGATAAAAACTTGCATAAAGCACCGCTGTTGTTTGTCGATATCGTCGGGTACCACAGCACCAGACGCGTCATTCTACGAATGAACGCTGTGTTTTACCCCAATGGCTTCAGTATAGTCAACCGGTTGTTTATTAAATAAGCATATCTCAGAATGGCGCCGAAGCACCTACTCCATCACGCCATAACTAACCCGCTGAATCTGTGCGCCTATTCATGATTGTGCAGAAGTGTAAAAATTCGTTTGCGCTTCTGACATTGTCATCAAAGCTTCACAGGGCACAAAACGTTCACCCTGTTGCTGCATTAATGCGCGTAATGTGTTGACGATGTCAAGCCCCCCACGTTGATCCATATAGTGGAATGGACCACCCAAGAATGGGGGAAAACCGATGCCAAACACGGCGGCAATATCACCATCGCGCGCACTGCGAATCACGCCCTCATCGAGGCAACGTGCCGCTTCGTTTAGCATCATCAGCACACAACGCTCTGCAATCTGCTTTTCACTCTGTTTAGCCAGGGGTTTGATATTCAGCAACGTATAGAGGCTGTCATCAACTTTGCGCTGACCCGGCCAACGCGAACGGGTGTAAAGGTAGAAACCTTTTTTGTTTTTACGCCCTTTTCTGCCGTCGGCGAGGATGGCGTTCACCGCCTCCGGCGCGCTAAATCGCTCACCATAAGCTTGCTTTAAGATGGGACTGATTTTGCTGCCGACATCAATACCCACTTCATCCAATAACTGTAACGGTCCAACCGGGAAACCGAATTTAACCAGCGCGCGGTCAATATGCTCAACCGGTTCACCTTCCAAAAGACAGCGCATGGCTTCATTTATATAGGGTGCGAGAATACGGTTGACGTAGAAACCAGGCCGATCGGCCACCACTATCGCTGTTTTTCCCTGCTGACGCGCCAGTTTTACGGTGGTTGCCAGAGTTGCGGCTGAGGTCCCCGCATGGGGAATCACCTCCACCAGCGGCATCTTGTCGACGGGACTAAAATAATGCAGACCAATCACATTCTCTGGTCGCTGCGCATTGGCTGCGATATCCCCGATCGGCAACGATGAGGTGTTAGAAGCAAAAATCGTCTGCGGCTGGCAGTGATTCTCGACCTCCGCCACCATCTGCTGTTTGAGCGCTAAATCTTCAAATACGGCTTCAACCACAACATCGCGATGACTAAACCCCTGATAATCAGTCCCGCCGCTGATGCGAGCCATCTGTTGTTGCCGTTCAGCGGGTTTCATCTGGCGTCGCTTAACCTTTTGGCTCAGCAGATCCCAACTGTACTGCAACGCATGATTCACGCCGTTGAGATCGACGTCTTTAATACGCACCGGTGAACCGGCTTTCAGTGCAGTGACGCTGGCTATGCCTCCGCCCATCAGCCCACCACCCAGCACACCAATGTGTTTCAGTGGCCGTGGTTCTGCGTCTGCCATCGCCTCTTTCTTGATGGCGGTCGATGCAAAAAACAGACTACGCAGTGCGGCTGATTCTGGCGTCATCGCCAACTGACCAAAAGCGCGCGCCTCGGCGGCGTGCCCGGCGTTGCTGCCCTGCTCCAGTCCTATGCGAACGACCTGCAGGATGCGATCTGTTGCTGGATAATTGCCCTGGGTTTTGCTGTCGGTCTGACGTTTTGCCATCGCAAATAATAAGGAACGCACCATGGGAGCCTGCATGATGCGATCGCGAAGCGTCAGCTCACGCCGTAATACCTTTCCTTTATGTACCTGTGCAATTGCTGTCTCAAGCAGAATGGATAGCGGAACTGCATCGTCAACCACACCGAGCTTCAACGCCTGTTTGGCACGCAGCTGTTTGCCACTGAGTATTAACGGTAACGCCTGCGGCACGCCGATCAGTTTTGGCAGCCTTTGGGTGCCGCCAGAACCCGGCAATAAACCTAACTGCACCTCTGGCAGTCCTAGCCGGGTTTTCTCATCCAGCGAGCAGATACGAGCGCTACAGGCGAGCGCCAGTTCAAGACCCCCACCGAGGCAAGCGCCATGAATGGCCGCCACCACCGGGAAGGGTAACGCGGCAATTTCCGCCATCACTTCCTGTCCCTGGCGCGCCAATGCTTCGGCTTCCTCTGCGGTCTGGCATTTGGCTATCATGCTGATATCAGCACCCGCCACAAAGTTATCGCTCTTACCCGAAATCAACACTAATCCTGCCAATTGTGGGTTACTACGCGCTTCGGCCAGCACCGCTTTAATTTGTGATACAAACTCGGCCCTGAGCGTGTTCATCTTCTCGCCAGGCACATCGATGGTGATGACACCGACATGATCGAGGCGCATCTGTAAATGGAATGCGGATGGACTCATTACTCAGCCTCCAGAACCATTGCGGTGCCTAAACCACCCGCTGCACAGGCGGTGACCAATCCCAGTCCTCCACCGCGTCGCCGCAGTTCCTGCAGTGTTTGGGTGATCATACGCGCGCCCGTCGCGGCAAATGGGTGGCCATAAGCAATCGAACCGCCCAGGACATTGAAACGCTCTTCATTGACTTCACCCAGCGCATGCGGCCGATTGAGCACGTCGCGGGCGAAGCGTTCATCGCGGAACATTTTCAAATTAGCCAGGGTTTGGGCAGCAAAAGCCTCATGCATATCAATCAACGTCAACTCGTTAAGGGTGATCCCCGCACGTTCCAGCGCCAGCGGTGAGGCATAAGCGGGACCGAGCAGCATGTCCTGCCAGACATCGATTGCGGTGAAGGCGTAGCTACGTAGATAGCCAAGCGGAGTGATGCCCAGCTCACGTGCGCGCCCTTCACGCATTAATATCACCGCCGCTGCCCCATCAGTGAGTGGCGTGCTGTTAGCGGCAGTGACTGAACCATGGCGACGATCAAATGCCGGGCGAAGTTTGGCGTAATCACTGGCGCTGGCGTTGAAGCGGATATTGTTATCCTGCTCAATCGGCGCTTTCCACGGTGGCACAAACGCGGGCATCACTTCTTGCGCCAATACGCCGGACTGCCAGGCGCGTGCAGCATGTTGATGCGAGCGCAGCGCCAGCGCATCTTGCTGCTCGCGCGTGATGCCATGCGTTTTTGCCATCTGCTCGGCGGTATCTCCCATGCGTAATCCGGTAGAAAACTCCGCCACCGCCGGTGGCACCGGCAACAGATCGCGCGGACGCAAGCGGCGTAAAATTTGCAGTTTTTTGCTGAAGGTCCGTGCTTTGTTGAGATCGACCAATGCGCGTGCCAGCGTTTTGCTGACGCCAATCGGCAGTACCGAAGAGGAATCGGCTCCCCCTGCAATGCCGGCATTGATGGTGCCGGCCATCAGGCTCTCCGCTACATTGGCCACCGCCTGAAAACTGGTGGCGCACGCGCGGCTGACACTGTAGGCATCAGTGTGCACACTCAAACCACTACTGAGGACGATTTCGCGCGCAATATTCGGCGCTTCCGGCATCTGCACCACTTGACCAAATACCAGTTGATCGATCACCTCAAAAGGTAATTCGCTACGTGCCATTAGCTCAGACACCACCATGCGCCCTAACTCTAGCGCCGGAATGCCGTGAAAATCACTCGCCTGCCGTGCGAAAGGTGTGCGTAATCCGTGGGTTATGGCGATACGTTCGCCCTGACGCGTCAGCAGCGGCTGCGCTTTGCTCATTGCACTCACCTGTAATTTACGACCCTGGCATCATTGCCAAACAGGTCTGACCTGATCATCAGTGTTAACCAGGTGTCGCTAAGTCGCCAATAACAGAAGAAAAAAAGTGCGAGGGAAGACACGAAAAAGAGAAAACGCTGCCGAAAGGGCTTCCGGCAGCAGCAGGATTAGCGTAAGCCGAGCTGGAAAATCAGGGTTTCAGCCTGGCAAGCAAAAGTGAAATCAACATTGAGACGCACACCAGCCGCTTCCTCGATAAAAGCGGAGCGAATATCGCAGGGATCGGATTCCACCTGACGTGCTTTGTCACTCAGGTGCGCCAGCATCACCTCCGCAGCATGGCGATCGGCAAATACACCAGACCAACTGGCGGTACAATCGGTATTGTCCATCACTGTGCCCACATCCACACAGCAACAGGCTGCGGTTTCGTTGGCACTGCATTTTTTAATGGCATCAGTCATAGCTCTCTCCTGACGAAAAATCGATACAAGCGGATCATTTCTAACGCAAATTGTACGCCCCATGCGCCCTGCCATCTATCTCCCTGCCGCTAAGTGACGAATATCACACTAAAAATTGATCCAGAACAAATTTGACCGCTATGCTGAATGGGCATCAATACGATTTTGTTAAGCAGATCTGATTTTGTCGATCAAATTGGAAATATTTAAAAAACAATATTGCAACAAATACACAGGTCGGACCTATACTCGTCGCACTGGTCTGATATGTGTCTTTGTCATCAGTCCCTACAATCCGCCGTCCTTTGTTACGCGACGTAACAACGTTTAATAATAAATCTAGATGAGGTTGTGGTCATGAACCATAAGAACCTGTTTGCAAAGTCAGCTGTGGCAGCTGCTGTGGCGCTTATTTCTTCCCAAGTTTACGCCGCAGGCTTTCAACTTAATGAATTCTCAGCAATTGGTTTAGGTCGTGCATATTCGGGTGAAGGTGCGATGGGCGATACCGCCGCATCCGCCAGCCGCAACCCCGCGACCATGGCATTGATGGATCGTCCATCGTTCTCTATCGGTGCTGTTTATATTGATCCTGATGTGAATATCACGGGTCAAAGTCCTACCGGGCGCAGCCTGAATGCCAGCAATATTGCGCCGAATCAGTGGGTGCCCAATATTCATTACGTCCAACCGATTAATGATCAATGGTGGGTTGGTGCATCTGTTACGTCGAACTATGGTCTGGCAACAGAGTTTAATGATGGCTACACCGCAGGCGGATATGGCGGTAAAACCGATCTGCAGACCGGTAACTTTAATATCAGTACAGCTTATCGTTTGAACGAACATTTCAGTTTCGGCCTTGGATTTGATGCGGTTTACGCCAAAGCTAAAATCGAACGTTATGCAGGTGAAGCCGGCTCTGCATTGGGCCTACCCGCTGACACAAAAGTGGCACACCTGAACGGTAATAAATGGGGATACGGCTGGAACGCAGGGATTTTATATGAAGTGGACAAAAACAACCGCTTCGGCTTTACCTACCGTTCTGAGGTAAAAATCGATTTCGACGGCAACTACCGCAGCGACTTACCTACCTTTGTTAACTCCTTACCGCAAGCGCAGTTGTTAGGGCTGCCTTATGGTACAGGCGGCGCGACGATTCCGGGATCGTTGACGCTCAATCTGCCAGAAATGTGGGAAGTGTCAGGCTGGCATAAAGTGGCGCCACAGTGGGCGGTACACTACAGCATGGCCTACACCAGCTGGAGCCAGTTCCAAGAGCTGAAGGCCACGGGCAGTAATGGCCAAACGTTGTTCTATAAGGATGAAGGCTACCACGATGCCTACCGCATCGCTTTGGGTACCACCTACTTCTACGACGATAACTGGACCTTCCGTACCGGTATTGCGTTTGATGACAGCCCGGTGCCAGCGGATAAACGCTCAATCTCTATCCCAGATCAGGATCGCCTGTGGCTGAGCGCCGGTGCATCTTATGCCTTCAATGAAGATGCCTCTATTGATTTGGGTATTTCCTATATGCACGGCCAGAAAGTCACCATCAAAGAAGGTTCATATACCTTTAACTCCGATGGTAAAGCCTGGCTGTACGGCGCGGGCTTTAACTACAAGTTCTGATGCCAACGACGGTGTGTACAACGGCGACAGCGATGTCGCCGTTTTTATTGGCGACGGGATACTGGCCAGTGCTCGGCCAGATAATCAATAAAGCAGCGAACGCGTGGTGGCAGATAGCGCCCCGGCCAGATCGCCGAAAAACCACTTTCTCGAATACAACTCCCCGGCAGCACTTCTATTAACTTGCCCTGTTCCAGCACTTCGCGCACCACAAAATCAGGGATATAGCTGATCCCCATACCGGCTAACGTGCTCTGCACCATCGCTTCGATATTATTCACCGTCAGTGATTTAGCGGGCTGGAAATCTCCGGTGACGCGAAGATCCGCCAGTTCCCAGTGTTGAATCAACCCTGTTGCGGGAAAACGAAAGAAAATGCAGTGATGCTGTGCCAAGTCAGCACTCGCCGTTGGCGTCCCCCTTGCCGCGAGGTAGTCTGGACTGGCGCAAAGCACAAAACGAAAAGGTCCTAGCGTACGCGCCTGTAACCGCGAATCCTGCATCTCGCCGCTGCGGATAGCGACATCAAACCCCTCATCAATCACGTTGACCAGTCGGTCACTAAAATCAAAATCTAATTCAACGTCAGGATAGAGCTGATGAAATTGCGGGAGCAGTGGCGTAATCAATCGATACCCCACCACCGGTAGTGACACACGCAGTTTGCCACTTGGATGGGCAACGGCTTGGGTGATCTCCGCTTCCACATCACGCAGTTGCTCAAGGATGGGACGTGTTCGTGCCAGTAACAATGCCCCTTCGGCTGTCAGACTCACACTGCGTGTGCTGCGATTGAACAGTCTTACCCCAAGCTGTTGTTCAAGCCGAGCCACATTTTTACCCACTGCAGAAGCAGAAATGCCCAGCAGCTGTGCCGCCTGCACAAAGCTGAGTGTTTCAGCCGTGCGCACAAAAGCGCTCAATGAGGTAAGACTGTCCATGATAATAAACCTTATGTCCGCAAAGAGTGGAGTTACACCCCGTTTATCCTCTTTTATATCCACAATAGTCTGTTACGTCATCTACTCCATTCTGTACGAGATACGCAATGACGGAAATCAGCAGCACATCCTCTTCAGGCGTCAATATCAGTGCGACCTTAGCGATTTTACTGGCGGCGTTATTACTCCCTTTGAGTTTTACCGGCGGCGTGGTGACCACAGCCGCAATTAGCAGGGATCTTCACGGTGGGCCACTGTCGCTCGCCTGGCTAACCAATGGCTTCATGCTGACCTTTGGCAGTGGCTTATTGGCGGCGGGCGTGGCGGCCGACAAGCTTCGACATAAGCGCGTATTCATCGCCGGACTGGCGCTATTCGCTGTCAGTTCCCTGCTGATTGCTCTCACCAGTAGCACATTAACGCTCGGCGTTTATCGCGCCTTGCAGGGTATTGCCGCCGCGTTGACGCTGGCGGGGGGTGCCACGGCGCTGGCGCATCTCTACAATGGGCCAGCACGCACGCGGGTTTTCAGTTTACTGGGTACTTTATTCGGCGTTGGCTTGGCATTCGGTCCCTTAGTGATGGGCATCATCACCGACGCGCTCAGCTGGCGTTGGGTGTATGCGCTGTTGGCTGCCATGGCAATGGTAATCGGACTGGCGGGACAACTCAGTATCACCGCCATGAAGACCCCGCCATCCGTCCCGGCAGACATACACGGAACGGCCCTGTTTAGCCTCGCCCTCCTCGCCTTCACCACTACGCTGATCCTGCTACCGCAATACGGAGCATTGTCATTGACGGTGTTCATCGGGTTGGCCATGACTCTGCTGGCAGGCGCATTGTTTGTCCGCCACACGCAGCGTATCGCCCATCCGGTTTTCACTCTGGCACTGCTGCGTCAGCCGCATTTTGCCGGCGTGCTGCTGTTGCCGGTGGCAACCTGCTACTGCTACGTGGTGCTGTTGATTGTTGTCCCGCTATTTTTAATGGGCGCGCGTAACTTTAGCGAAACACAAAGCGCGGTCATTTTGCTGGCCCTCACTGCTCCGATGTTGATTTTTCCTGGCATCGCGGCCTGGCTAACACGTTGGTTTAATCCGGGGAACATCTCAGTGGCAGGCTTGCTGCTAGCAACGCTGGGTTTAATCGGCATGGCGCATGCGATAAAAACGGATGGACTCGTTGCACTCACTTGCTCGATGTTTGTGACCGGCATGGGTGCCGCATTGCCATGGGGATTAATGGACGGGCTGGCCGTGTCGGCGGTATCGGTAGAACGTGCAGGAATGGCGGCAGGTTTGTTTAATACTGTGCGTGTGGCGGGTGAAGGGATTGCTTTGGCGATAGTGATGGCGCTACTGGCGTTGCTCAATCAGCTGGGCCTTCAAGAAAGCTTCCCCACTCTGGATATCGCGTCACGTGATAAAGCTGCGGTGTGGTTATCAGGTAGTCACGTTCTTCAAGCACATGAACTGCTGCCGCAGATTTCGGCCCCCTTGCTGATGAGCAATGTGGAGCATGCGTATTTTATCCTGCTCAACGGATTGGCTGCGATAACGCTTGGGTGCGCAGTGTGGGTGGGCATACTCCTCAGGCAGCCCGTAAAGCAGACATAAAAAAATGGCGACTGTGAAAGTCGCCATTATTTTTACTGTGAATCGATATCTTTTAAATCATCCTGAATCGCGCTGGCGTTCGGATTCTCTTCCGGCTTCAACTTGCCGCCATTGGCGAGGAAGTCATTACGCTGGAAATAGGCATTACGTATAAAGGCATACGGATCTTGCTGTTGCTTAAGGATGGCATCTGAATCCAACAGCTGTGCACGCGTTTCCACGCCTTCCAGTGTCCATTTGCCAATCGACATTGGCCAGGTGAGCCAGCTCAGCACAGGGTAGAGTGTATCGACATAGTCGCCACCATCCTGACGCACCGTGAAGCTACCGTAACCCGGCAACACCACGTATGGACCGTAGCCCGCACCGTAACGACCCAGAGTGCTACCAAAATGGTGCGGCACTTCACGCGCCAACTCTGTATTCGCTTTGCCTGCTACATCGATAAATCCGCCCAACCCTAACACGGTATTGAGGAAGAAACGCGTAAAGTGGATCCCCGCCTGACGCGGCTCTCCCACCAGAATCGAGTTCAGCATGCTGGCGGGTTCATCCAGGTTTCCCAGGAAATTACTTAAACCACTGCGCGCAGGCACAGGCACGTAATCGCGCCATGCAACCGCAACCGGACGCACGACATAAGGATCCAGCACGTTGTAGTTGAAGTTAAACATCGTGCGGTTAAAGCCTTCGAGCGGATCGCTGCGCTGCGCAGGCTGCGTTGGATCCGCCGGTTTTGAACTGGCACATCCCACGAGCAGCAAGCTGGCCAGCGCCATACCGGTCAGGCGGTTATTCATTCTTATCTCCCTGTGCGGTTGAAAAATGTATCGCTTCAGGGCTGCTGTTGATTAATTTCCACAGCCATTTGCTGATGACCATCCCAAGGGGTAACCGCGCTTAAACCAAACCAGTCCCCAGATTGAGGATTGGCACTACCATCGCGCGAGATACGCACCCGGACCTGCACCTGATGCTGCGCCGAAAGTAGGCGGTCTTGCATCATGGCGTTACTGTCATCAAGCGTGAGCGATAACGGGAAGTGGCTCAGCGGTAAACGCTTCACAGCCACAGGCACCGGTGAAGCACCGTCAGACACAGAAATATACATCACTCCGCCTTGCGGTAACATTTTTTCTGCCTGCGGAGCTAAACTCACCGTCAATGCCAGGTGACTATTTTGCTGTCCTGCATCCGTTTTCGCTTGTTCAATGCTGCGCTGAATCATAGTGATACGCTTATCGCCTGCGGGTAACACCTTCAGCATCACCTGCCACGTGCTTATCGCCTCATCATATTGCTGCTGTTGAAAAGCATTAAATGCCAACAGGCTCAGCGTGCGCACGTTGTTACGATCGTGGTTTAACAGATCTTTCAGCAAGACATTCGCCTGACGGTTATCCTGCGGATCGCTGGAGCGTGTCAGAACCTCCGCGTAATCTTGCTGCAGTTCCAGATTGTTTGGCGCCAGTTGCAGCGCACGCTGGAAAGCCTGACTCGCACTGGTGGCATTATTTAGTACCATGCCCAGACGGCCTAGCATCGTCCAGTCGTTGAGATTCTGAGGATCGTTCTGCAAAGAACTACGCAATCCCAACTGTAAACGGGCCAGCTCTTCCATTGTCAAAGGGGTTGCTTTTGGGTCCATTAAACGGGCGCGCAGTTCAGGGTATTCCTGTTGCACACTCACCCAACCTGCCAGTTGTCCCAATCCGCCGGTTTTCAGATAGAAACCTACCGACACCAGCAGTAGCACCACCACACCCGGCAATAAAACCCAGCGGCTGCTGTGATGAATGCGCGCAGCGTGCTCAGTAGGCACATCGGTCAGCAAGGTTTGCTGCAGTTCGCGTACCATCTCAGGGCGCTCTGCCACGACGCCCTCTTCTTCATCGCGCTCCAATTCACGCAGACGCTGCTGATAAAAATCGGTGTTCAGACGATCGCGATCGCCACTGCTGGCTTCACGCTGACGCCAGCCTGCGCTGACAAACAGCACTGACGCCGCCACCAGCAAGATAATCAGGGTAATCCAAAATCCAGTCATTACGGCTTCCCGTCACGCTTTAGAATCGCCGCAAGGCGTTGTTGTTCATCGTCATCGAGATCGCTACGCGATTTACCGCGGCGATTGCGCAGAATAATTATTAACCCGCCGAGCACCACAAACAGCGCTGGCCCTACCCACAGAATCAGCGTCGAGGGGGTGACCGGCGGTTCATAGGTCACGAAGTTGCCATAACGTGCCACCATGTAATGAATGATCTGCTGGCGACTCTGGCCTTGCTTCATCAGCTCATACACTTTCAGGCGCATATCGGCGGCTATCATTGCATTGGAATCGGCAATGCTGTTGTTTTGGCACTTAGGACAGCGCAGCGATCCGGTGAGATCGCGATATTGCTCTTCCTGCTGCACCGAATCGAATTGATAGGTATCGATGGCCGCCCACAGGCTGGTGCTGAGCATCAAGCCCACGAATAACAGAAGCAGCCGTTTCACGCGCCCGCTCCTTTGCTGTATTTATCCCACAGCGGTTTCACTTCTTCATTCCATACGCGGTCATTCATATCGCCCGCATGGCGATAACGGATAATGCCGTGACCATCGATAAGAAAGGTTTCCGGTGCGCCGTATACGCCAAGATCCAGGCCCAGCATCCCATCACCATCATACAAACTGAGCGCGTAAGGGTTGCCTAACGTATTCAGCCAGGTGACCGCTTTTGTGCGATCGTCTTTGTAATTCAGCCCCACCACACGCACACCTTTTTCGGCCAGCGTATTCAGGTATTGATGCTCGGCGCGGCAGGTTGGACACCAGGTGGCCCAAACATTTAGCAGAATCGGTTTACCGTCGGTAAGGACCTGCTGATCGTAGATTTTTCCCGGTTTATCGAGCGCTTCAAGCTTAAACACGGGTACGGGTTTGCCAATCAAGGCAGATTCCAACAGGGTCGGATCGTCACCGTTGGCGTTACGTGACAGCTGCCACATTAACGCTGCCGCTAAGAACAGGAACAACACTAGCGGGATAAACAGTATTTTCTTATTCATGCCAGCTCCTCCCGCTGCGCTTTTTTGCGCGAGCGGTAGCGCGGGTCGAACAGACAGAACAGGCCGCCCACCGCCATAAAGACCCCGCCGAACCATATCCAGCGAACAAACGGTTTATAGTAAATGCGCACGGCCCATGAACCATCATCCAGCTCTTCACCGAGCGCTGCGTAGAGATCTCGGGTGAATCCGCCACTGATCGCCGCTTCTGTCATCATGGTACGCGCCGCGGTGTAGAAGCGTTTTTCTGCATGCAGTACCGCTTCAGGTTTACCGTTGCGGGTGACGTCGATAATCGCTACACCGCCGCTGTAGTTGGGCCCTTGCAGGTTATGGACATCACGGAAAATGAAATGATAGTTGTGGATGTCAACGGTATCGCCCGACTTCATACGCACATCGCGCTCTACACTGTATTGTGTGCTAAAGGCGATGCCGACCACGGTCACGGCCACACCGAGATGCCCCAGCACCATGCCCCAGTGGCTGCGCGTCAGATGGCGCAGACCTTTAAAGAAACTATGACGATGCGTGGCGCGTTCGTGCAGTTCCATCAGCGTCAACAGAATCACCCAAATCGCCATCAGCAGACCGATGACCGTCATCGCCTCAATGCGATCCTGCAGCAGCCAAGGCAGCGCGATTGACAGGATCAAAGTGACCAGCAGGCCCACGCCAAGACGTTTCCACAATTTTTGTGGCTCATCACGACGCCAGCGCACCAGCGGTCCAATGCCCAGCATCAGGCAAAAGGTGCCATTAACCAAGTAAACATGGTGTTGAAGAACGGTTCACCGACTGAAATGCTACCCAGTCCAAGCTGCTTGTGAACCAGTGGCAACAACGTCCCGAGCAACACCACCAACATCGCAGCAATCAGCAGAACATTGTTGCCCAGCAGGAAGGATTCGCGCGACCAGATTTCGCTTTGTACTCGGCTGCGCACCTTGCCGCCTTTCAGGGCGTAGAGCAGCAACGAGCTACCAATCACAATCACCAGGAAGGCAAGGATGAACATGCCACGTGCCGGGTCGGAGGCAAATGAGTGCACAGAGACCAGCACGCCGGAACGCACCAGGAAGGTGCCCAACAGGCTGAGCGAGAAGGCCGTAATCGCCAGCAGTACCGTCCAGGATTTGAAACTGCCGCGTTTTTCCGTCACGGCCAGCGAGTGCATCAGCGCCGTACCGGCCAGCCATGGCATGAAGGACGCATTTTCGACCGGATCCCAGAACCACCAGCCACCCCAGCCAAGTTCGTAATAGGCCCAAGCCGAGCCGAGCACGATACCAATCGTCAGGAACACCCATGCAGCAGTGGTCCAGGGGCGTGACCAGCGGGCCCACGCGGTATCCAGACGTCCCGCCATCAATGACGCAATGGCAAAGGCGAACGCGACCGAGAAACCAACGTATCCCATATACAGCAAAGGTGGATGGAAAATCAGACCAATATCCTGCAGCATCGGATTCAGGTCGCTACCATCAATCGGGAAGTTGGGCAGAGTGCGAGTGAATGGATTTGAAGTCAGGACGATAAACAGCAAGAAGCCAAGGTTAATCATCCCCATTACAGCTAACACCCGTGCCAACGCATCTTGCGGCATACTGCGACTGAAAATCGCTACCGCCACTGTCCAGGTGCTGAGCAGCAGCACCCACAGCAGCAATGAACCCTCGTGTGCGCCCCAGGTTGCTGCAATACGGTAGTAAACCGGCAGCAGAGTGTTGGAGTTAGTGGCGACGTAGCCCACGGTGAAGTCGTTGACGATAAAGGCATGGACTAACACCAGGAAAGCGGCGGCGATACAGGCAAACATGCCCCACGCCAGCGGACGTGCCATTGCCATCAAACGTGCATCCTGACGGGCTGCGCCCCACAGCGGGTAGACACTTAACAGCAGCGACAATCCCAGCGCCAGACACAATAAAAAGCTACCAATTTCTGGAATCATGATTGTGCACCTGCCTGCTGATAAGCGGCTGCAGGTCCTTTATGGTTTTGCTTCATCGCATCTTCAATTTCTGGCGGCGTGTATTTTTCATCATGCTTGGCCAGCACTTCTTTGGCGTTCACCAGGTTACCGTCTTCCAGTACGCCTTGCGCGACAACGCCCTGCCCTTCACGGAACAGGTCCGGCAGGATGCCTTCATAACTCACGCTGATCACGCCATTGGCATCATACAATTTGAAAGATACTGCCAAGGTTTTCGGATCACGCTTCACGCTGCCCGGCATGACCATGCCGCCAACGCGCAAACGCTGCCCGGTTTCAGGCATCTGATGCGCCTCGCCTTTGCCGTAAAGAATTTCACTCGGGGTGTAAAACAGATCGATGTTGGAACGCAGTGCGTACATCACCAGCGTTGTGGCCAAGCCTAAGCCGACCAAAATCGCTACCACCACATACAGGCGGTTACGACGACGAATATTCACACAGATTCTCCTGCTGCTTCACTGGCAGCTTTTTTCGATTTCGCGTCGCGAATGCGGCGCTCCCTGGATTGGCGTTGGCGAATTTCGGCCAGCAAGCGGCGACGAAACAGCACGGTGTGCAGCACCAGACCGATCAATGGAATCAACGTGAGGATAACGGCGAGCCAGACATAGAAGGCATAGCCGCCCATAGCGAAGAAATCGCTCCACGACGAGAAGGCTGGCGTCATGCTTTGCGCCCTCCCTGAGCCACATCAATTGCCCAAGGGCGATGACGTTCAGTGAACAAGATCAGGTTTCGCAGACGCATCAGCGTCAGCGCAACGAACACCAGCAGATAGCCGAGGATGGCCCAACGCAGCGGGGTACGCATACTTGGCGCGATCGCCTGCTGCAGAATGCCGGAAGACCCCTGATGCAGCGTGTTCCACCACTGAACCGAGAAGTGAATAATTGGCAGGTTAACCACGCCGACGAGAATCAAGATACCGGCGGCACGCCCTGCCGTACGGCGATCGTCGAAGGAGTGATAGAGCGCAATCACGCCCATATAAAGAAAGAGCAGCACCAGCTCAGAGGTCAACCGGGCATCCCAGATCCACCAGGTACCCCACATCGGTTTACCCCATGCGGAACCGGTGATCAGGGCGATAAAGGTAAACACCGCCCCCACTGGAGCCATCGCTGCTGATACCAAATCCGCTGTCTTCATCTGCCAGACCAGGCCAATGAACGCCGCAATCGCCATCGAGGCATAGACGCCCATTGACCACATCGCCGCAGGCACGTGAATGTACATAATTCGGAAGCTGTCGCCTTGCTGATAATCAGCCGGTGCGAAGCCGAAACCCCACACCCAACCGAGTAGCAGCGTCGCCACGCCAAGCACCGCGAACCACGGAATCAAGCGACCGCATAGTTGGTAAAGCCGCTCAGGCTTTCCCCACTGGTGTAACCATTTCCACATTTGCATAGCTCACATTTAAAGAATTAAAAATCCTGCTGCTCTGGGGCCGCAAGGATTAGTGCAGACTAATACGCAGAGCCGCAGCAGTTGCAAACGGCGAAAGTGTTGCGCTCACTGCCAGCATCGCGCCAAGAATTGCCAGATAACCTCCGATCGGCAACCCTTGGCCGGCGGCATCAATCGCCGCGCTAGCAAAAATTAAAACCGGTATCGACAAGGGCAATACCAGTAAACTCAGTAATACGCCGCCACGCCGCAGCCCGACCGTCAGACCTGTGCCAATTGCACCTAAGAAACTCAGGGTTGGCGTACCCAGCAATAACGTCAGCGCCATGGCACGCCAGCCGGAAAAATCCAGTGATAGCAGCAGTGCCGCTAGCGGCGATAACAAAATCAGCGGTAGACCGGTAATCAGCCAGTGAGCAATCACTTTTCCCAATACCGTCACAGGAAGTGGCGTGGGCAGCAAAAGTAATTGCTCGAGTGAACCATCCAGAAAATCGTCACGGAACAGACGTTCCAGCGCCAGCAGCGACGCTAATAAGGCGGCGACCCATGCCACGCCTGGCGCAATGCGCGCCAGCTGCTGCGGATCCGGACCGATACCTAACGGAAACAGCGTGATAACAATCAGGAAGAACCACAGCGGATTGATCACCTCTGCGCCGCTGCGGAAAGCGATCTTTAATTCGCGCTGAATCACCCGACCTAACATCAAGCCCACTCCGAAGTCAGACGAATTTTACGCACACGTTCAGCGTCACCAGGCAAATCCTGATGCGTCGTCAAAATGACTGCGCCACCGTTATCGGCATGTTCTGCGAAGCGGGCCATTAATTTCTCCACGCCGCCTTTATCGATAGCCGTGAGGGGTTCATCCAGAATCCATACTTTTGCCGGGCTAAGCCACAGGCGTGCCAGCGCAACACGACGTTGCTGTCCGGCTGACAATTGCGCGACAGGCACTTCTTCATACCCCAACAAATTGACCTGCTCCAGAGCATCAAAAATCGCCTCTTCATCATGGTTTCCATGCCAGAAATGCAGGTTTTCCAAGGGAGAGAGTACCGACTTAACGCCGGGATGATGGCCAAGATAAAGCAGGTTTTGATGCCACATCTCACGCTGTTGATGAATCGGCTGCGATTGCCACATTACCTCACCTTCCTCTGCCCGGCTTAACCCGGCCAGCAGACGCAGTAGTGAGGTTTTTCCTGCCCCGTTAGGACCTTCAATTTGCACAATGTCACCCGGTTGTACATGGAAGCTCAGCCCATGAAACAGGGTTCGCTCATCGCGAACGCATGAGAGATTAATGACTTTGAGCATGAAAGAGGGAATCGCAGCTGTGAAATAAGGCGGCGATAATACCACAATGAATCTGTGGGCCGAAGTCTGTGAGTTAGCTCTCACTTCCCTAAAAGGGGGGATTCGTGCGCATCATCTCAGATATCTGCTCAAAAAATCGCCTCAGTTAAAATCTTGTTACTCTTAATTTGAATCTAAGTAACATTTCGCCCTTGATAAAACCGTCTACGCTTATTACGCATTGGCATTATCACTCGGGGAAAACATGAAGCCATCACAATCCATTTCAGAACATGACAACGATGTTGAGAGTGAGGAAAAAGAGCAAGGGAAAGAGATTGAGGTGGATGAAGAAGCCCTGCCATCGCGGGCTGCTGCTATCCATGAAGAGATCCGGCAGGACGGAGAGAAAGAGCTAGAACGCGACGGCATGGCATTGCTTTGGTCTGCCGTAGCCGCTGGGCTTTCCATGAGTGCCTCGCTGATGGCTAAAGGGATTTTCCACGTGCATTTGGCTGAAGTGCCGGGCGGTTTTTTACTCGAGAATCTAGGGTACACCTTTGGGTTTGTCATCGTGATCATGGCGCGCCAACAGTTGTTTACTGAAAACACGGTCACGGCAGTACTGCCCGTGATGCACAAGCCCACAGGTGGGAATGTTTTATTGCTGATGCGTCTTTGGGGAGTCGTACTGGCGGGTAATCTGATTGGTACTGCACTCGGCGCGCTGGCATTTAATCATATGCCGATCTTTGACGATGCCACACGCCAAGCCTTTACCTCGATCAGCGAAAAAGTGATGGCCAATCCACCGCACGAGATGTTCGCCAACGCGGTCATTTCTGGCTGGATTATTGCCACCATGGTGTGGATGTTTCCCTATGCAGGCGCGGCGAAAATTGTGGTCATCGTGATGATGACGTGGCTGGTCGCGCTGGGCGATTTGGCGCATATCGTGGTGGGATCGGTTGAGGTGTTATATCTGGTATTTGCCGGCACGCTTCCTTGGTATGAGTTCTTCTGGCCCTTTGCTCTGCCGACTTTGCTGGGCAATATTACCGGCGGCACGCTCATTTTTGCCTTGATCAGCCATGCGCAAATACGTAATGACATGAGCGAAGCGGCGAAGGCCAAAGCGAAGGCAGAGCAGAAGCGCAAAGAGAAAGCGCAGAAGAAACAACAGTGATTTACGGCACGACATTGCTGATAGATTGAGCAAACAGGATTTACACGGTTAAATTTTGCTGGTTGGTACGCTATACTGCGCGCCGCGTCTCCTTAGTTAAATGGATATAACGAGCCCCTCCTAAGGGCTAGTTGCAGGTTCGATTCCTGCAGGGGACACCATATAGCCTTCCTTCATCCTCCCTTCGTTCGTAAAATTCTCTTAGTTTCAGTTATGCGCATAATAATCCTCTCGTAACATCGTTAACGGTCAGATAATCGTCCAAGTCATTGATTCTCGCCGTCCCGGGTTACTCCGCCCACACTCAAACAAATTGAATAATCAAAATCGCTCGCAAGGATGTTCGATAACTGGCGAAGAGATTAGCTAAGCCCGGACAGTTCCGGGGCTTCAAGAGAAATAGAAATGCGCTATCAACTTGTAGACTGCGCTGCCAATAGCGATTAAGGCTGGAACACCCAGTAAAATAGCGAGCTTGGCTTCAGAGATCCTCTTGTCGACGGTATCTGTTGAGGGCTTTTTAGCGAGCGACTCTTTGATGCAGTCCAGTTTCGCAAGCATGGTAACCATGTTTCTATCAATGGATTTTACATCGGCCTTTAACTCATCGACATCACGTTTGATGTATTTGACATCAGATTCAATTTTTACAACGCGTGCTTCAAGCATGTTTCCTCCCTCTCCATCACCATACTTAGGACAATGGGACACGCCATCCTCAGAAAAAAATCTCCCCCTATTTAACAGGGTGTCACACCGCACCTTCAAAACAGCCATTACCTCTCCATATAAGCTGAAACCGTAATTAATACAATGATAACAATACCTTAATGAACAACATTGTACATGAGGCGAAAAAGAAATCAGCATATTAAAAGCATAGATGATGAAATGTGGGACGATTCTCGCAGGTGGAATCTGGCTGTTTCAGTCAATTACAGCGAAATTAAACCTGATGCGCGCTTTGACGCCACACCGAAGGTGTAACGCCGTGGAGTTGGCGAAAACGGTTACTGAAGTGGCTTGAGGAGTGGAAGCCGCAACGTAGTGCGATCTCCGTTAAAGGCAAGGTGCTGAACTTCAACAGCTGCAATGCGGTATCCATGCGGCGGCGCATCACATATTGATGCGGTGCTTCACCCACACTACAACGGAACATGCGTGCAAAGTGATATTCACTCAAGGCGGCTTCGGCAGCTAATTGCGCCAGCGTTAGGGGTTGGTCCAGTTGAGCATCGATACAAGCCAGCACGCGACGCAGCACCGCTGGAGCTAAGCCGCCACGCACTTGCGGAGCCTGCCACTGGACTTCGCTATAACGCTGAAGCAGATGCGTCATCAATAGCGTTGAGGCGCTGCTCAGCATCAGTTGGTTGGCCGGTTGCTGCCAGTCAACACTTAACAAGAAATGCCGATAGAGCTGCGTAATGCGGTCATCCTCGGAAAAGATCTTCTCGTGCAGATTGAGTTGCGCGGGGCTGCGATCCCAAATTTGTTCACTCAGATGGCGCAAGTGTTCTTCGGTGCAGTAAAGATGCACGAATGACAAATCTGAACGCAGATCCCAGGTCGATTCCACGCCCGAAGGCATCAGACAGAAACGATCCGGTCCCCCACCGTTGCGCCACCCGTGTGGGGTTTTATGCCAGGTATCATAGCCGTCCGCCGTATAGAGACTCAGCGTATGGTGATTACTGAGATTAGTGACGCGATCGCCACTGTTAAACCAAGCCGCCAGCTTAATGCCGCTCGTCAACTGCACGCTATCGCGCAGTTGCGCTTTATGGCGCTGCAACATGTGGAAGGTCTGGTAATCGGGCATGGAAACTATTCACTCGCGGTTCAATTGCTTTCAGTGTACGTATCTCGCGGGACAGAAGACAGATCAGCGCAGGACATCTTGGGAAAAATGCGCAAGATTTTGCAATTCACACGCAAAGGCATGCAAGCGGCAGTCCAGCAGGTCGGACACACTACGGGGCATGATTGTGCTGGAGAGCCTGTAATGAACATAGTGTTATACCTCGCGGTGGTGTTAATTTGGGGCACCACATGGATTGCCATTTTTTTGCAACAAGAAGCAGGCAGCACACCGGTGCTGGTCGCGGTATTCTGGCGTTTCTTGCTGGCATCGGTGTTGATGCTGGTGATACTCAAAGTTATAAAACGCCTGCGCCCGTTAGATAAGCAAGATCACTTATTCTGCCTGCTTCAAGGCTGTTGTGTATTTGGCTTTAATTTTGTCTGCTTCTACCATGCAGCGGCATGGATCAGTAGTGGATTGGAGTCCGTCATTTTCTCCATGGCAGTGCTGTATAACGCGCTGAATAGCTGGATATTCTTTCGTCAACGACCATCATTTCGCTTGTTGCCAGCGGCTATTCTGGGGCTTGGCGGCATCGTTGCCCTGTTCTGGAATGATATTCAGGCGGCGCATCCGGCTCCACAGTTATTGTGGGGTATCGGTCTCAGCGCGCTAGGTACACTGGGCTTTTCACTGGGCAATATGATCTCTACGCGTCATCAACGTCGCCAGCGTGATGTGCTCACCACCAACAGCTATGCCATGCTGTATGGCGCGATCATGATGGCGATGCTGGCACTGCTAAACGGCGATTCACTGGCCCCAGCCCTCAATTTGCAGTGGATGGGTGCAATGAGTTATCTGGCCATCTTTGGTTCGGTGCTGGGCTTTGGTGCCTATTTCACCTTAGTCGGTCGTATCGGCGCCAGCCAGGCTGCGTATAGCACACTGCTTTTCCCGCTGGTCGCCCTGACACTGTCTACCTTTTATGAAGGTTACCAATGGCATAGCAATGCGATTATCGGGCTGGTGATGATTCTGGCAGGGAATATGGTGATGTTTGTGCGTTGGCCGACTGCGCGGAAGTTACGCTTGGCTTAGAAATGCGAGAGCGGGCATTGCGCCCGCTCTTTTTTCCTCTATCGCCAGCCCTGAACACCGATATTGAGCTGGTGAGGTTGATTGATGGCTTTTCTGGCAATCCAATAAAGCAGGACGCGTTCATCATCTCTGTCGCGATCGGCCATAGCCAGTAATTTCAGCGACAGCGTGGATTTATTCACAGGCTGATGCTCATCGCTTAACTCGATCACCGCCTGACCGATGATGCAGCAAACTTCATCCTCATTGGATGCGGATTCATATGCTCGGTCTTTCATATTTCCTCCCGTTGAGTGAGTTTTAATCCTGGCAAAAATCTGCAATCTTGCAGAGAAATGGCCCTGGATATCATACTTAGTTACACATGTTTACGCATGGCAACCGCTACGCTTAAAATGACATCTGTCACTGCGCTGATATCCCATCACGCAATGCTATTCATACCCGTTTCGCTGCATTTCATTCCATCGTCCCGGCTATTCACGCCCTCTCCCACCCTGCACGCGCGTGAGGCACATATGATTGCTGCAGATTCCGCATTCCCTGAGGGGAGAGATAAAAATGAAAACAGCAACCACTGCGCAGTATCAGCGTACCCGCATGCTTACGCTTATCGGCACCATTATCACCCAATTTGCACTGGGTTCGGTTTACACCTGGAGCCTGTTTAATGGCCAGCTGGCGCACAAACTTGATGCGCCGATCAGTCAGGTCGCTTTCTCTTTTGGCTTGCTCAGCTTAGGGTTGGCGATTGCCTCCTCATTGGCAGGTAAGTTGCAGGAACGTTTTGGCGTCCGTAACGTCACAATGGGTGCGGGCGTGTTAATGGCTGTCGGCTTCTGGCTTACCGCTCACGCCGATAATCTGATGATGCTTTACCTCAGCGCTGGGATTTTGGTCGGCCTGGCAGACGGTGCGGGTTATCTGATGACGCTGTCAAACTGCGTGAAATGGTTCCCGGAGCGCAAGGGGCTGATATCAGCCTGTTCATTGGTGCGTACGGTTTGGGCAGCCTCGGCTTTAAGTTTATCTGTGGGGCACTGCTGACGAATTATGGTCTGGAAAACACCTTTATGATCTGGGGGCGTTCTGGCGATGACGATGATCATCGTGGGTGCGCTGATGATGCGAGACGCGCCAGTACAGCAAGCCGGTGGCGACTTGCAGGCACAGGCGAAAGATTACACCCTGGCGCAGTCGGTGCGTTTGCCACAGTATTGGATGTTGGCGCTGATGTTCCTTACCGCCTGTATGAGTGGTTTGTATGTGATTGGAGTGGCAAAGGATATCGGCGAAGGCATGGTGCATCTGTCAACGCAAACCGCCGCGAACGCCGTTACCATCATTGCGATTGCAAACCTCAGTGGTCGTCTGATTCTGGGCGTGCTGTCAGATAAGATGGCGCGCATTCGCGTGATTTCACTGGCACAGGTCGTCTCGCTGGTCGGGATGAGCATTTTGTTGTTCACCCGGATGAATGAAACCTCCTTCTTCCTGTCGCTGGCCTGCGTCGCCTTCAGCTTCGGCGGCACGATCACCGTGTTCCCTTCACTGGTGAGTGACTTCTTTGGGCTCAACAATCTCACTAAAAATTATGGCCTGATTTACCTGGGTTTCGGCATTGGCAGCGTCATGGGTTCGTTGGTGGCTTCAGTATTCGGCGGGTTTACCGTCACCTTCAGTCTGATAATGACGTTGCTGGTGATTTCTCTGGTGCTGTCACTCAGCATTCGTCTGCCAAATCGTCAAAACGTCAGCGAGCCTTTGCTGCATAATTAAGTCTGTTGGATGCCGTGGGAAAAGCGGCATCCACTTTCTCCACGGTTTCTGCATAAATAGACTCTTATTGAGAATGACTGTTATTTAACATTGCATTTCAGATTATTCGCGGTATTATCAACAGGCATTCAGCTTTATCCGATTGGTTTATTTTCCCTCCTGAATTTTTTAGCCTTTAATTGACATATCTGGTAATAGATCCAGAAATAACTCTACATTCACTGCATCTTCACTCCACTTTTCCACAGTAATCTGAGTTCATTGGAAAAGAGGAGGACTCTCCATGAATAAGTTAATTAAGGTTGCTTCGGTTGTTGCCATCATGACCATGTTGAGTGGCTGTATTGTTCATGATGGATATGGACGCGGCCCCGGCTGGGGCCACGGTGGCGGCTGGCATCACGACCGCGGCTACCACGGACGTCACTGGTAATTGGGCAAAGCACACACAGCAAATAATAAGAAATAAAAAGGGCGGGAAATTATCCCGCCCTATTTTTTTAGCTTTTCACTGCATAATTACATTGGTACCAGGCTTTCTTTAATCCTGGCAAATGGCTGTCCTGGGCCGGGAGCGATTCCACTTTATCAAATCCACGCTGATTACAATAACTCGCCAAATCAATTTCCATCGCATCTTTATTCAACTTCTGCGGATCATAGCGATACTGCACGGTATTTGAGCTGGTATCTTCATCAACACGTTCAAATCCGCCGGGTTTGCTGACGCCACAACCGGCCAGCATAAAAAGCGCTATTGCGCTAATAAGCATTTTCTTCATTAGGGTGTCCTCATTAGATGCTGCAGTCTAAAAGGCAGCATCATGCGCATCTATAGGAAACAGGCGCGAAATACGCAAACATGCAAAGTTTTTACCAATCAAATTGATAAAACCAAACGGTTTTTCTTATCTAAGTGGTAATGAGATGATTCATTCAGACGAAACGATGTCTGCACCACACCAGGTGATACCCAGAAGAAAAAAACTGATAGTGACCTTTGTGCCCGCGCTGAGCGGGCTTTTTTTTGCCGGCTAGCCGGTTAAGCTGACCATCTTACGTAAAAGATTGGCCGCTTGTTTGGCAGGCAATGCGAGAATACCGCTGTAGAGGTCAATAGACATGGCGCACATCGCACTGCGATCCACGGCGGTATCCGCTGGCATGTTGAGTTGCTGCAGCTTGTCCCCCCATTTGCCGTAGAGCTTTTCGACAATACTTTGCAAATCGCGCTGTGCCAGAGCCTGATCGATCGGCACATCGTTGCCGGTGCTTTGTTGTAACAACTGATCAAGCGCCTGCGCATCGCGCTGGTAAAGTTCAGGCGACAGCACCTGTTGCAAGTTAATGCCGCCATTAACCTGAGGATAGAGGAAGCGGAAACAGCGCTGGGGTTCAGGCTGCTTCAATGCCTGCATTTCCTCAACGGAAACACGCAGATAATTCACCAGCGTCTCATCATCGGCACGCGCCATACGTTGGTTGACTAAATCCATCAACCAACCCCGCATTTCCCCCAAGGCCTGGTCAGCGGGCACACCTTCCATGCGCTTGTGGAGCAATTCACGATTGAGGAGTTGCCACAGGGCCGGCTCTTGAATTTTCAACAGGCGGTAACCCGGTGCGAGACTCAACTGGGTCGTGACTTCCTGCGCCAGCGCTTGTCGCTCCTGGCGAGGGTGCAGCCAGCTGAACCACAGAAAGTTGGCCAACACTAACGGCAACAGAAAGAGAATAACGCCCTGCCATAAGCGCAATGACGTAGTCCGGACCAGCACAATAATGATGATCGCCAGCAGCACAAAGGCCGCTAGCGTAATAGGGAAAAGCGAGAGCATGGAGCGTTATTAATCCTTGCGAACGTCAATCAATACAGGGCAGTTGGCGCGCTCAATCACTGCTGCGCTGACCGAGCCTTTCAGCAGCCGATTAAAAGGCGACAGGTGGCGGCGCCCCATGATTATCATGCTGGCTTTGAGCACATTAGACTGCGCCACGATGGTTTCCGCAGCTTCACCGGCGAGAATCAAACCTCTCGCCGTGACGCCAGCACGTAAAATGGGCGCCAGCGCATGGCGCACTACCATTTCAGCCGTATTTTGCTCATCTTTAGCGGCCACGAAATCGTCAGGATCTTCTCCCGCATCAATTTCGATCGGTTGATTGCAGGATGAATAGGCCGGGTCGACACAGCACAATACCGTCACCTGTGCCTGTTGTGCTAATGCTTGTTCAATCGTTAATGCGATCACTTTTTCTGCCACCGGAGAGTTATCAATGGCCATCAGCAGGGTTTTCATCAGTTGGTTATCCTTCCACAGCGGTCATTTTGCCAATTTCGCGAATCAGCGCCTCTTTGCACTTCAAGATTTCCTCACGATAGTGCGCTTCCTGTTTATGGAAACGCGCGGTCGGCACCAACAGCGAAATAGAGAATCGACCAAACAAGGTGTCGATCGCCACCGCCATGGTGGAAATACCTTCCAGGGTTTCACCGCGATCAATAGCCAGACCGCTGACGCGCACTTCAGCAATCAGCTCTAGCAGCTGCGGCAGCGTTTTCACCGTCATTTCGGTCAGCTCTTTATAAGCTTCACCCACCATCACTCGCACATCATCATCACTTTCCAGCGCCAACAGTGCGCGGCCGCCCGACGTACTGTAAAGCGGTAGATTCAACCCAATGCGCGGCACAACGCGTAATTCACGCGACGCCACCACGTAATGCACAATCGCTAATTGTGTCCCACTGGCGCGCGCCAGAGAGACCGTCTCATTGATATCTACAGAGAGTTGTTCAAGGAAAGGACGCACGATCTCAACCACATCACTGTGCACGCTTGAGATCAACTTCAGCAGTGCCGGGCCGAGCCGTAAACCGCCTGCGCCAGTGCTGCGCACCAGTTGAGCGCTGTCCAGCGCGGCGATAATGCGCTGCACGGTTGAACGAGGCAAATCCACCACTTGGGCAATTTCACCCAAACTCATACCACCCGGATGTTCACCCAGTGCATTCAGAATTTTTGCCGCACGCGCGATGACTTGGATGCCACCCGCTTTTTCATCCTCACGGCTTGAGGGAAGTTCAACCATTGTGCGTTCCTTTTTGGCCTGCCCTACTTTAGCGCGAATGACAGCACTTTTGCACCCTGTATCACATTGCAATACATCATACCGAGATGTAAGATGCGACATGTATCACATCGCAATACACTGCATCAATATTAAAACGAGAAGCCTGCTATGAACGCCCAGCCAGTTGCGGCTCCGGCACCCCATCCGTTTACTCTGCGCCTCGCGCTGGGGTTGGTTGGCGTGCTGATTGCTGCGCTCACCTCCGGATTAAATGACCGCGTAACCGATATCGCGCTAGCGGATATTCGTGCCGCCATCGGCATCAGCTACGATCAGGGCAGTTGGATCATTTCCGCCTATCAAGCCGCGGAAGTGGCCGCCATGATGATCGCGCCTTGGTTTGCCGTGACCTTTTCTCTGCGCCGCTTTGCCCTCGCGGTTTCGGCCGGTTTTATGCTGAGCGGCCTGTTGCTGCCGCTGTTACCCAATGCGCCACTGTTTATTGCGCTGCGGGTGATTCAGGGCCTGTTCGGTGGCGCTTTACCGCCGCTGCTGATGACGGTCGCCCTGCGTTTTCTACCACCGCCGATCAAACTATATGGCTTAGGTGCCTACGCGCTGACCGCCACTTTTGGTCCCAATCTTGCCGCGACACTGGCCGCATTCTGGACCGATGAAGTCAGTTGGATGTTTGTATTTTGGCAAGTTATCCCCGCCATGCTGATCGCTATGCTGCTGATTGGCTGGGGCCTGCCACAAGATCCCCTGCGCTTCGAACGCTTTAAGCAAATTGACCTGTTTGGCATGTTGACCGGTTGCTCTGGTATGGCGCTGATGATTCTGGCGCTGACGCAAGGTGAACGCCTTGACTGGCTCAGCTCACCGCTGTTTGCCGCGCTATTATTCAGTGCTCTCGCATTGCTGACTGTGTTCTTTATTAATGAATGGTTTCACCCGTTGCCGCTGTTCAAATTACAGATGCTGCGTCGGCATAATTTGACACACGGTTTACTGGCACTGGCGGGCGTATTGATTCTGGCCCTGTCCGGCTCGGCGCTGCCGTCCGCGTACCTCGGTCAGGTTGAGGGATTCCGCACGTTGCAATTTGCGCCGCTGGCCTTGACCATCGGCTTGCCGCAATTATTGATCGCCCCGCTGGTCGCTGCGCTGCTGAATCTTCGCTGGATAGATTGCCGCTGGATGTTGACCGCAGGCGTGATGCTACTGGTCATCTCGTGCTTGATGGGGATGCAGATCACCACTGATTGGGCACGGCAAAACTTCTGGCTGATCCAGATTTTGCAGGCGTTTGGTCAGCCGATGGTGATTTTGCCGGTGTTGATGAGTGCCACCAGCGTGGTGGCGCCCCCCGAAGGCCCCTTCGCCTCAGCGATGTTTAACACGGTTCGCGGATTTTCCAGTATTGCCGCCAGCACCTTGGTGGGGTGGTTTATCAGCCACCGCGAACAGTTCCACTCCAATATTCTGGTGGGGAGTGCCGCCAGCCGCCCATGGCTGATGACCGCCCCCAGCAGCGCACAATCCAGCAGCAGTTTCCCTTTATTGCCTGACGGCAGTGCCAGCAGCGCGGAAAATCTCAGCGGTTTCGCCACCTTACTGAAACATCAGGCGATGGTGCTGAGCTTGAGTGATTGCTATCAGATGCTGATCGCTTTCGCCGCCCTACTGCTTTTGCTGACGGCCTGGCTGCCGAAACGTGTTTGGCCGCCACAAACCCTGATTCAACCTGTTACGACGACATCGAGATAATTGATATGCAAGCTTTTGCTCTTAAAAGAACGGTGCTGCTGAGCGCCCTATTAATCGTGTTGCTGGCAATGGCCTTTTTTGTTTGGTCATCAATGACCGGCAATGACCATCGCACGGATGATGCCTATGTCAACGCGGACTATACTTTGGTCGCCCCGAAAGTCTCCGGCTATGTGGCCAGTGTCAATGTGCAAGATAACCAGCGTGTAAAAGCCGGCGAACTGCTGGCCACGCTGGATGACCGCGATTACCGTGTCGCGCTGGAAACCGCACTGGCGAATCTGCAAGTGAGTGATGCCAAACGGTTGAGCAGTGTGGCCCAATTGGAACAGCAGCAATCCACCATTGATGAAGCGAAGGCGACCCTCGCGGCCAGCCAGGCTTCGGCACAATACGCAGGTCAGAGCGCGGCGCGTTACAACCAACTGTATAAAAGTGGCACCATTGCCGCCGATGAACAGCAGAAAGCGAGTTCAACCCAGCGCTCAGCCTCTGCGGCAGTGCGTCAGAGTGAAGCGGCAGTGGCGGCAGCGATGAAGCAGGTAGGTGTGTTGCAGGCGGCAGTGCGTCAGGCAGAAGCCGATGTGACCGCAGCACAAGCCAGTGTGGATCAGGCCAAACTGAACCTGTCTTATACGCGCATTGTTGCGCCCGTGGATGGCATGGTCGGACAACGTTCGGTGCGCCTGGGTGCCTATGTCAGCGCGGGTACACGTTTACTGGCGGTAGTGCCATTGCAGCAGACCTATATCACGGCCAATTATCTTGAGACACAACTGGCGGATGTTCAGCCAGGGCAGAAAGCGGTGGTAAGAGTGGATGCGTTGCCCGGCAAGACCTTTACCGGTCGTGTTGATAGCATTGCACCAGCCACTGGAGCGACTTTTTCAGCCATTTCTCCGGACAATGCCACCGGGAATTACACCAAAGTGGTCCAGCGTCTACCGGTGAAAATCGTGCTGGATGCCAATCAGCCAGACGTCGCCCAACTCCGCGTAGGTATGTCCGCGATACCGGAAATTGAAGCGCGCTGAAAATGTGAGCAATCTCTCAGAAGTGGCCTATTTATTTTCGGATCGATTGCGCGTAAATTAGCGCTCGATCCTGTTCTGAGTTCGCTTGGAACCACCTGAGAAGAAAGCGTGCAGCGGTTATGAACTTCACCTTTCTCTTATTCTGTTCGGGTTACGCTGGACTGGGATCACCAGCATGGTAACCGCTCAGAGGAGTTGTTTTGTGAGATACGCTTTCATGGGAGTTTCTTTCTTCCTGTTGATCTGGGTTGGCACCTTCGTGCTGATGCTCAAATAATCATGCCAGGCGGGGCGACCCACGTCGCCCTTCTTAGTTTTACTCTTCTTCTTCCTGCGCTTTTACCGTTCCCGGCAAAATACCATCCGCACGGAACATGGCTTTAATACCACGCACCGCTTGGCGGATACGATCGCCGTTTTCAATCAGGGCAAATCGCACGTGGGTGTCACCGTAATCACCAAAGCCAATGCCCGGTGAGACGCAGACTTTGGCTTCTTGCAGCAGCAGCTTAGCAAACTCCAATGAACCGAGATGCGCGTAGTGATCGGGAATTTTTGCCCAGACGTACATTGACGCTTTAGGCAGATCGACCATCCATCCTGCTTCATGCAAACCTTTCACCAACACATCGCGGCGGCGTTTGTACTGCTCTGCAATATCGCGCACGCATTGTTGGTCGCCTTCCAGTGCCGCAATCGCCGCGACCTGCAGCGGTGTGAAGGTGCCGTAATCGTGATAACTTTTGATGCGTGCCAGTGCAGCCACCAGCTCTTTGTTACCCACCATAAAGCCGATACGCCAACCCGCCATGTTGTAGCTTTTCGACAGGGTGAAGAATTCTACGGCCACGTCGCGCGCGCCTGGCACCTGCATAATCGACGGCGCTTTCCAGCCATCGTAGGTGATGTCGGCGTAAGCGAGATCGTGGATTACCAGCACGTTGTACTGTTTAGCCAGCGCAATCACGCGCTCAAAAAAGTCCAGTTCAACACACTGTGAAGTTGGGTTCGAAGGGAAGCCGAGGATCATCATCTTCGGTTTCGGATAGCTTTCGCGGATGGCGCGTTCCAACTCATTGAAGAAATCCACGCCCGCCACCAGCGGTACCGAACGCACCTGAGCACCGGCAATCACCGCACCGTAGATGTGAATCGGATAGCTTGGGTTTGGCACCAGTACGGTGTCACCGTGATCCAGCGTGGCCAGCATCAAGTGCGCCAAACCTTCTTTGGAACCGATAGTGACAATGGCTTCCGATTCCGGGTCGATATCCACCTGATAGCGATCTGCGTACCAGCGTGAGATAGCGCGACGCAGACGAGGAATGCCTTTAGAGGTTGAATAGCCGTGCGTGTCTTCGCGCTGTGCCACCTGGCAGAGTTTTTCCACGATGTGTGGCGGCGTTGGGCCATCCGGGTTCCCCATCGAAAAATCGATGATGTCTTCGCCGCGCCGACGCGCAGCCATCTTCAATTCAGCGGTAATGTTAAATACATAAGGGGGAAGGCGTTCAATACGCGAGAAACGACGGGGTGTGCTGTTATCAGCCATGATGTCCTCTGGTTTACGTAGGCGCCCGGACCGTCCGAGCGACGCTGGTCACTGCGGTGACCGAAGAAGAACATAACGCGCTGATAACAGAGTTGTCGAGAGCAACAGAAAATTTTTTTAATTTTGCGGATTCAGGCGGCCAAACACCCAATCGTTCACCCATTGGTCGTTTAGCAGATAATTATCCCGTAGCGTACCCTCTAACGTGAAACCATTCTTTTCCAGAATGCTTCGGGACGGCCAATTCCCCTCGATGACCAGCGCTTTGAGCTTATGAAATTCTGCTTGTAGCAAGAAGTCGCACAGTGCCCTGAGCGCTTCACTGCCGTAGCCGTTTCCGGTGTAGCGATGGCAAAGCATGTAACCGACTTCTGCCTGACGATAAGGTTGCCACTCGGCGCTGCAACCAAACAGGCCAATGGGTTCATTGGTTTCACGCAGACGTGCTACCAGGCAGAGCATATGAAAACTGGTGACCTGCCACGGGGCGAGACGCTCGGTAAAGCGTTGGCGAATGTCGTTTTCGTCAGGAATTTCACTCACCCAGGTCATGGTGCCGGGATCTTCGTGTACCGCTTTAAAGATTTGCCAGTCTTCGGCTTGTAAGCGTGTCAGGGTTAACCGAGGGGTGAGAAGTTGCATTAATGCGCTCCGCGAATTTACTTAGGGCAACATAGCAAACCGGGCCATAGACAACCAGCGCTCAGCACACGGATTTATTAATCCTCTTTTTGTTAGTCAAGCTTTCCTCTTTTTCGTGCGTTAGGGGGTTGGGAGTTGGATTGATTGTCGCTGTGGGTTGGGTGCCAGGGCCAGAACGGGCCAGCCCGATCGCAAAGGTAAAACGCATCCATGCAGATCGGCCGCGCCATCCTTGGCGCGGACGCTTTGCTCTTCGGGCAGGCCCGTTCTGGCCTTGAGCTGCATGCGTTGCTGTTTTAAAAAACGCACGGAGCACGTCCTGGAGATTGACAGACCATCGGGGCGCTTTGATTGTTGGAATGGCCCGTACTGACTTGTAATTGAATTCATTGCTGTTTTAAATTCGTGCGGTGTGTGATGGAGAAATTGGCAGGAAAATTGATCTAAACCATGAGAAACGTTTTGCGGGTGTCGCGGCGCTGGTAGATCTTGATCACATTTTTTATCATAGTCCCATCCTAGCTCTGCCTGAGAGATGCCCTTGCCCTCCCACTTCGACATGCTGCTGGCGGTTTTTGACCGCGCTGCGCTGATGCTGATTTGCCTGTTCTTTCTCACCCGCACCCGGGTGTTTCGTCAGCTGTTGCAAAAAGATGAGCATTCGATAAAAGAAAAGGTGGTGGTGACGGCAATTTTCTCGCTGTTTGCCCTGTTCAGCACCTGGTCTGGCATCAACGTTGATGGCTCGCTGTTGAATGTCCGAGTGATTGCTGTGATGTCCGGCGGCATTCTGTTTGGTCCCTGGGTGGGGATTGCCACTGGCGTGATTGCCGGGGTCCACCGTTATCTGATCGATATGGATGGCGTCACCGCTGTGCCTTGTTTGATCACTAGCATCATCGCCGGGGTCGCGTCTGGCGTCATTAACCGCCGCGTCAGCAAAGAGCAGCGTTGGCGTGCCGGTATTTTGGGCGGCATGCTGTGCGAAACCTTGACCATGGTGCTGATTGTACTGTGGGCAAAGCCGATGGCGCTGGGCTTTTCCATTGTTTCCGAGATTGCCCTGCCTATGATCCTTGGCGCTTCCAGTATCGGCTTGATTGTACTGCTGGTGCAGAGCGTGGAGGGCGAAAAAGAAGCGATTGCCGCACGCCAGGCCAAGCTGGCACTGGAAATAGCCAATAAAACCCTGCCGCTATTTCGCCAGGTAAATAGCCAGTCACTGCGCCAGGTATGCGCGATTATTCGTAGCGATATTCATGCCGATGCCGTGGCCATCACCAATACCAAGCAGATTCTGGCGTACGTTGGTTACGGTGAGCACAACTACCAGAATGGCGATGACGGCATCAGTCCTACCACTGCGCAGTCCATCGCCAGCGGCAAAATCATCATTAAGAATAACGATGAAGCGCATCGCACCAAAGATATTCACTCGATGCTGGTTATTCCCCTTTGGGAAAAAGGGGAAGTAACGGGCACGCTAAAAATCTATTATCGTCGCGCGCATCGCATTACCGGATCGCTAAAAGAGATGGCGATTGGTTTGTCGCAAATTATCTCCACACAACTGGAGGTGTCACGCGCGGAGCAATTACGTGAAATGGCGAACAAAGCTGAATTGCGCGCGTTGCAAAGCAAAATTAACCCGCACTTCCTGTTTAACGCACTGAATGCCATCTCCTCTTCCATTCGTCTCAATCCGGATACGGCACGCCAGCTGGTGATTAATCTTTCGCGCTATCTACGCTATAACCTCGAACTCAACGACGATGAACTCATCGACATCAAAAAAGAGCTGTGGCAGGTGAAGGATTACATCGCGATTGAACAAGCTCGTTTTGGCGACAAGCTGTCGATGATTTATGACATTGATGAAGATCTGCACTTCACTTTGCCAAGTTTGCTGATTCAGCCTCTGGTGGAAAATGCCATTGTGCACGGGATTCAGCCCTGCCGTGGCAAAGGGGTGGTGACATTGAGTGTGAAAGACCTTGGTGACTGTGTACGCGTCGCAGTGCGCGACACGGGCGCGGGCATCAGCGAAGAGGTGATTGGACGTGTAGCGCGTGATGAGATGCCGGGCAATAAAATCGGGCTGCTTAACGTGCATCATCGGGTGAAACTGCTTTCCGGTCAGGGGCTGAGTATCACTCGTCATCATCCGGGGACGGAAATCGCCTTCACCCTCAACAAGAATGGTCAGCGTCTGGCTGCACCGCTCAGCCATATCACGGAACCCACCACGTGAAAGCCATCATCGTCGAAGACGAATTTCTCGCTCAGCAAGAATTGAGCTGGATGATCCAACAGCATAGCCAGATCAGCATTGAAGCCTGCTTTGATGATGGGCTAGAGGTACTGAAGTATCTGCAAAATCATCGCGTTGACGTCATTTTCCTCGACATCAACATTCCCTCACTGGATGGCATGCTGCTGGCGCAGAACATCAATCAGTTTGCGCACAAGCCATTGATTGTGTTTATCACTGCGTGGAAAGAACACGCGGTTGATGCCTTTGAACTGGATGCGTTTGACTACATCCTCAAGCCCTACCATGAGTCGCGCATTATCACCATGTTGAATAAACTGGAAGCCAGCGCGCAGCAGCAACTGGCTCAACCGCAAACGCAACAAAACGCCCCGCAAACGGTGAATTTGGTGAAAGATGAGCGCATTATCGTGACGGATATCAACGATATCTATTACGTTGAGGCGCACGAAAAACTGACGTTTGTTTATACGCGGCGCGAAGCTTATGTCATGTCCGTGGCCATTACGGAATTTTGCAACCGCCTGCCCGAGCAGCTGTTCTTCCGCTGCCATCGTTCCTATTGCGTCAACCTCAGCAAAATTCGTGAGATCGAGCCGTGGTTTAACAATACCTATCTGGTGAAATTGCGCGATTTGGATGTGCAGGTGCCGGTGAGCCGCAGTAAGGTGAAGGCGTTTCGCCAGTTGATGAGGTTGTAAAGCGAGCAGCAGGATGCTGCTCGCTTGAACAGATTACAGTACGCGACCCAGCGTTTGGCGCAAATGCGCGCCCGCGCCCAGCAGGCCAGGCTGATCGTGCGTGATCATATACACCGGGATATCGACCAGATAATCACGGAAACGGCCTTTATCTTCAAACGCGGCACGGAAGCCGGAAGCTTTGAAGAAGTCGAGGAAGCGCGGCACAATTCCCCCTGCGATGTACACGCCACCAAAGGTGCCGAGATTGAGCGCCAGGTTGCCACCGAAACGCCCCATAATCACGCAGAACAGCGAAAGTGCACGACGGCAATCGATACAGCTGTCTTTCAATGCGCGCTCGGTCACGTCTTTTGGCTTCAGGTTTTCAGGCTCGCGCTGGTCAGATTTGACGATGGCACGGTACAGATTGACCAAGCCGGAACCTGACAGCACGCGCTCCGCCGACACATGGCCGAGTTCTGCGCGCAGCACTTCGAGGATTTCGCCCTCTTCTTCGCTGTTCGGGGCGAAGTCAACGTGCCCACCTTCTCCCGGCAGGCTGACCCAGCGTTTATCAACGTGTACCAAATGGCTGACGCCCAATCCGGTGCCGGCGCCATAAATGGCAATCGGTTTGCCTTCTACCGGCGATTTGCCACCAAACTGAATCACTTCATTGTCGGTCAGCATCGGGATTGCCATCGACACGGCGGTGAAATCATTGATGATTTCGAGACTGTCGAATGCCAGATGTTCTTTCATCTCACGCGTTGAAAATGCCCAATCGTGGTTGGTCATCTCCACCCAATCACCGGTGATAGGACAGGCGATGGCGATACAGGCATGCTTAATGTCCAGCTTTTGTTCGTCGAGATAAGCACGAATCACCGCTTCGAGATTGTCGTAGTCTGATGTTGAGAATGTTTTGGCCTGGGAGATGGCGCCGGTTTCCACCTCACACAGGGCGAGGCGGGCGTTGGTGCCGCCTACATCGCCGACCAGGGCGTATTTTGTCATTCTTCTGCTGCTCCGCTTGGGTCATAAACAATTGCAGGACACTATATAAGAGCCTGCCAATAAAACAATAACGCCCACCAGCACGATGAGCGTAAAGCGTTCTGGTGCGTGGCACAGCCTGACAATCAGCGGCTTAACTGTATAGAGGCAACTTTCCGAAACTGTCGCCCCCAAGCCATCGGACTGCACGGAGAAACCGGAACGTACAAGCAGTACTTCAGGATTCTCAGGCATCACCGGGTCCAACGTGGCGAGCGCAAAACGCCTCTAGCCACCGTTGCGCTGATGCAATGACGCGGTGACCTTGCGCAGCAGCGGCGGCAAATCCTGTTTCTCCATCACCACTTCCACCAGCGTCAGGCGACGATTAAGCATTAATTGCTCCATCACCGCCGTTAACTGCACCGTTTCGCTCACGCGCCAACTTTGTGCCGCACACTCGACGCTCATCGCATGGGGCAGCGCGGTCCAGTTCCACTGTGCGATGTCGTTGTAGCGCTGTTCAGCGCCGTGAATCGCCCGCTCAACCGTGTATCCATCATTATTGATCAGGAAGATAATGGGTTGCTGCCCGTCCCGCTGCATGGAACCCAGTTCCTGGATCGTCAGTTGCGCGGAACCGTCACCGATAATCAAAATGACGCGACGGTCGGGTTGTGCCGTTTGTGCACCAAAGGTCGCCGGTAGAGTATAGCCAATCGATCCCCATAACGGTTGCACCAGCAATTGTGCTGCCGACGGTAAACGCAGCGCGGCGGCCCCGAAGGCGGCAGTGCCCTGATCGGCCAGGATAATATCACCCGGTTGCAGGAAGCGCTGCATCGCCTGCCAGAATGCGCGCTGACTGATTATCGCATCATCGTTTTGCTCAATTTCTTCGCAAGAGGCGGTGTCAGCAAGCGCCCAATGTGCGCAGTGACGTTGATAAACAGGCAACAATGCGGAGAGCGCCTGCGCCATGCTGAGCGGTGCAAAGCATTCCCCTCCTACCGTGGCATGAAACGGTTGCAGGTCGATCACACGCTCTGCGGGTAACTGCTGGGTGAAACCGGCGGTCAAGGTATCGGTGAAACGCACGCCCACGCACAGCGTGACATCGGTCTCTTCAATAGCTCGACGTACCCGATCGCTGCTGCCCTCGGCGGCATAAGTACCCACATAGCCAGGCTGTTGCTCATCGAGCACGCCTTTGCCCATCAGTAATGTGGCGGCGGGGATACCGCGCAATTGCCGGAGTGCAAACAGCGGCGATTGCAATTGCCAACGCGAAGCGAGGAAATCGGCCAGTAACGCAACGCGCTGTGCAGGAGCCAGTAAGCGTTCGGCGGCAGCAGCAAATACTGCCGCAACTGCGGTGTCCTGATGGACAGGCACACCAGGCTGAACATCAGGTATCGCAATCTCCGTCGCCGCGACATCCACCGCCAGCAGTAAGTAGCCAGGCCGGTGCTGGTGAAGCGCCTCCTCTATCACACGGTCAATTTCTTCAACCGCATTCTCCGCTGTCAGCACCGCGCTGGCGGTACTCACCTCTTGCGCCATGCGCAGGAAGTGATGGAAGTCGCCGTCCCCCAGAGAATGGTGCACGCAATCACCTTGCTGTTGTGCGCGACTGGCAGGCGCGCCGACAATATGAATCACCGGAACATATTCTGCATAGCTACCTGCAATCCCATTGATCGCGCTGAGTTCGCCCACGCCAAACGTGGTGAGCAACGCAGCAGCACCGTTGCAACGGCCATAACCATCCGCTGCGTAGGCCGCATTTAACTCATTGGCACAACCGACCCAGGCAATCTCAGGGTGGGCGATGACGCTGTCGAGAAATTGCAGGTTGTAATCACCTGGCACGCCGAACAGATGACGAATGCCAGCTTGCTCTAAACGGTGCAGTAAATAGTCGCCAACGTTGAGGGGTTTCATCGACAGCTCCTTCTTAAGGGGATGATCGAAGTATCAGCGATGTGGCTGAATGGGCGAGATTTTCATCATCAGCGCATGGGAATTTGTGGCAAGCAATCGTTACGACGACAGAAAATTCTGTAAGTTGGGATCTTCGGCGCGTTTCAGCTTAGTGTAAACGCATACACTGCTATGCTGATGTCACTTTCTCCCCTTTTGAGACAGGAACGCTGCATGAGTGTTTTTCCCCATCCCGAACGTTATCAACAGATGCAATATCGTCGCAGTGGCCGAAGCGGCCTGAAATTACCCGCGATTTCACTCGGTCTCTGGCATAACTTTGGTGACAGTACACGTGTCGATAATAGCCGTGAATTACTGCGCCATGCCTTTGATCGTGGCATCACGCACTTCGACCTTGCCAACAACTATGGGCCACCACCAGGTTCCGCAGAATCCAATTTTGGCCGTATTCTGCGTGAAGACTTTGCCGGACTGCGCGATGAGCTGATCATCTCCACCAAAGCCGGTTACACCATGTGGGACGGTCCTTACGGCGACTGGGGTTCACGCAAGTATCTGATTTCCAGTCTGGATCAGAGCCTGAAGCGCATGGGTGTGGAGTATGTTGATATCTTCTATCACCACCGTCCCGATCCGGAAACGCCGCTGGAAGAGACCATGCGTGCGCTGGATCAGGTGGTGCGCCAGGGTAAAGCGCTGTACGCCGCGATTTCCAACTATCCGGCAGATAAAGCAGCCGAGGCGATTGCCATTCTGCGCGATTTAGGCACGCCATGCCTGATTCATCAGCCTAAATACTCCATGTTCGAACGTGCACCGGAAGAGCAGGGTTTACTGGATGTACTGGGTGATAATGGCGTTGGCTGCATCGCCTTCTCTCCGCTGGCAGGCGGCGTGCTGACTGACCGCTATCTGCAAGGTATTCCTGAGGATTCGCGCGCGGCCAGTGGCAGCCAGTTCCTGAATGAAAGCCAACTAACCCAAGAGAAGATGGAAAAAGTGCGCAAGCTGCAGGCCATCGCGCAACAGCGTGGGCAAAAGCTGGCGCAAATGGCGCTGAGCTGGGTGCTGCGCGATGCGCGCGTCACATCGGTCCTGATTGGTGCGAGTAAAACCGCGCAAATCGATGATGCGGTGGAGATGTTAAGCCAACCCGTGCTGACAGCTGAAGAGATCGACGCGATTCATCACATTTTGGTGTAAACGTTTACCCACCCGGCTCAGGCCGGGTGTTTTCCGCAGCAGAAAATTCTCAATTCAGATTTCCCTCAGCGTTTTCAGACTCACTCTCAAGGCAACACTGGACCGATGTGGCACACTAGCGCAACGGTGGCAGTGATAAGCCACTGAAAAGGAGAAGTTATGAAACGTGCAATTTTGTTTGCCGCCTTGCTGGCAACACTCTCACCCCTGGCGATGCACACAGCAGAAGCCAATAGTGCCACCATCAATTTGGGTCCAGGCGTTACGCTGCATCTCGGCGATCGCGATCGCCACGGCAATTATTGGGACGGTGGTCGCTGGCGTGAACCACGTTGGTGGAACGATCGCTATCAATATAATGATCGCCGCTGGTGGCGTCATGAAGAGTGGCGTCGTCATCAGGCTTACGAACGTGAGCGTGAACGCCGTTGGCATGAGCGGGAACGCCGTGACCATTGGCGTCATGACCATCGCCACGATGATCGCCGCGACCATCACGATCACCATCATCATTAATACAAAAATCCCGGCCTAATAGCCGGGATTTTCTTTTCTTCATGCTGACCAACCGAATAGTTACCAGCCGAGCGCTTCACCCACCAGCAAATAGAGATTTAGCGCCACCACCAACACCACAATCAGACGACCGGCGTTCTGCATCAGGCGTGAATTCACCATCTCATCGCCCATCAATTCACGATTGCCGGTAAAGGCAAGCAACGGAATCAACGCCAGCGCGATACCAAAGCTGAGTAGCACCTGGCTCATCACCAGAATGCGCGTCGGATCCCAACCGGCCCAGATCACGATAAAGGAAGGCAGCATAGTGATGGTGCGACGCAGCCACAGCGGGATATGGAAGCGAATAAAGCCCTGCATCACCACCTGCCCTGCCAAAGTACCGACTACGGTAGATGACAAACCTGCGGCAACGAGGCTCAAACCAAACACGATTGCTGCCGCATGGCCGAGTAGCGGTTGCAGCGTCAAATAAGCCTGATCGAGATCCACAATGCTGGTATGACCGCTAAAGTGGAAAGCCGCCGCCGCCGTCGCCATCATCGCCAAATTCACAAAACCCGCGATGGTCATGGCAATCGCCACATCCAGTTTGGTAGATGAATAGCGATCCGCTTTGCTGCCAATGTTGCCGTGTTGCGTCAACGCTGAGTGCAGGTAAATCACATGCGGCATAATGGTGGCACCCAGTACACCGGCAGCCAGAAACACCGCATCTGATGAAGGCAGTGAAGGCAGCGCCATGCCAGTGACCAGTTCACTCACTTTTGGCTGTGAGAAAAACAGCTCAACAATATAGGCTGCCGCCACAAACAGCAGTAGCCCACCGATCACCAGCTCCAACGGTTTCTGCCCGCGGTTTTGCAACATCAAAATCAGGTAAGTGGCTACCCCAGTTAACACTGCACCTTGTAGCAGCGATATGCCGAGCAACAACTTGAACCCCAGCGCCGCACCAATGAATTCAGCGAGATCGGTCGCCATAGCAATGATTTCAGCCTGCACCCAATAGAACCATACGGCAGGACGTGGAAAACGATCGCGGATATGCTCGGCAAGATTTTTGCCGGTAGCAATCCCTAGTTTGGCGGACATGAGCTGAATCAGCATCGCCATCACGTTGGCCCAGACCACCACCCAAAGCAGCTTGTAGCCGTAGGCCGCACCTGCCTGAATATTGGTGGCAAAGTTACCGGGATCGATGTAGCCAATCGCCGCGATGAAGGCAGGGCCGAGCAGCGCGAGTTTAATCTTTCTGGCTCCGCGAGCGGCGCGCTCAGCGGTGCGGCTTTCTGACATAGTGTGGACCCTGTCCTAACGCTTGTTGACCCGTACAGAATACAGAGCCACCAAGGCAAGTGAATTCGATTTTAGTTATCGTATTAATAGATGGTGCTATGAAGTATAGCCATTGCTATATCTTGCGGTAAAGCCAGATCTTGCCAAAATGTTTGCAACAGGAATCACTCTACTCTTGGGTTATTTTATAGACAATGTTTTTGTGGATATTTCTTGTGAAGAGTTTGTGAACAGGTTGTGAGCGGTAAGACTTTTCTTAGAAATTAGTCGATATCGAATACTTATAATGTGGTTTTGATCTCGTTTTTAAGTAACGCGTTACATAGAATACGCAACAAAATACAACCCTCCTCAAATTTGGAGCCGACATGTCCCATATTTTGCACTTTCTTTTGGCATTAGTGGTGGTAGCCGCACTGGCCTTACTGGTCAGTCACGATCGTAAAAGCATTCGCATTCGCTATATCGTCCAGCTTCTGGTGATTGAAGTTCTGCTGGCGTGGTTCTTCCTTAACTCTGAAGCGGGCCTCGGCTTCGTGAAAGGGTTTGCGGGGGTGTTTGACCATCTGCTCAAGTACGCCGCCGAAGGCACCAACTTCGTGTTTGGCAACATGAGTGAGAAAGGCCTGGCCTTCTTCTTCCTTAATGTTCTGTGCCCGATTGTGTTCATCTCGGCCCTGATCGGTATTTTGCAGCATTTCCGTATCCTGCCTTGGGTTATCCGCGGCATCGGTACCGTGCTGTCAAAAGTGAACGGAATGGGCAAGCTGGAATCCTTTAATGCCGTGAGCTCTCTGATTTTGGGACAGTCAGAAAACTTCATCGCGTATAAAGATATTCTCGGCAAAATGTCTCAGCGTCGTATGTACACCATGGCCGCTACGGCGATGTCGACGGTTTCGATGTCCATCGTGGGCGCCTATATGACCATGCTGCAACCGAAGTACGTGGTGGCTGCGCTGGTATTGAACATGTTCAGCACCTTTATCGTGTTGTCACTGATTAACCCTTACCGCGTCGATAGCGAAGAAGATCTGCAGTTGCAGGATCTGCACAAGGGTCAGAGCTTCTTCGAAATGCTGGGTGAATACATCCTCGCCGGTTTCAAAGTGGCGATCATTGTTGCCGCTATGCTGATTGGTTTTATCGCCTTGATTTCCGGCCTGAATGCGCTGTTTGACCTGATCTTCGGCATCAGCTTCCAGGGTGTGCTCGGTTATGTGTTCTATCCGTTTGCGTGGGTGATGGGCGTACCGTCCAGCGAAGCGCTGCAGGTGGGCAGTATCATGGCGACCAAGCTGGTTTCAAACGAATTCGTGGCGATGATGGACCTGCAGAAAATTGCCGGTCAGCTCTCTCCACATGCGGAAGGTATCCTGTCTGTGTTCCTCGTCTCTTTCGCGAACTTCTCTTCAATCGGGATTGTGGCAGGTGCGATTAAGGGCTTGAACGAAGAACAGGGTAACGTGGTTTCGCGCTTCGGCCTGAAACTGCTGTACGGTTCAACCCTGGTGAGCGTGCTCTCTGCTGCTATCGCCGGTCTGGTTCTGGCCTTCTGATGTACCGGGCGAGCTGCGGCTCGCCCTTCTCTTCTTATTTATGCCTTTCTGTTCTATCTCGCGTTCAACCCCATAGTTCCCCCGTCATCCGCTGCTTCCCCAACATTCGCAAAACCTTTGCACAATATTGAATTTCCGTCACGGTTGCCTGCGCCCGTAGTTTTTCTCCATAACGTCACATCTGGAGAATCGTATGAGCATTCAATTTCTTGGCATGATTGGCCACCGTCTGGCTTCCGAGATTATCCCGGCTAGCGGTCCGCTGTTCGATAAAGACTACATCGCGCGTTTTTTCCCGCGCCCATGAAGAAGCGGGATTTGACCGCATTCTGGTGGGTTATTGGTCCGATCAGCCGGATGGATTCCTGGTCACCGCGCATGCGGCGGCACACACTTCCAAACTGAAATTCCTGCTGGCACACCGTCCAGGCTTTGTCTCCCCTACGCTGGCAGCACGCAAGCTGGCCTCACTCGATCATCTCACCGACGGTCGTCTGGCGGTGCATATCATCAGTGGTGGCAGCGATGTCGAGCAGCGCCGCGATGGCGATTTCCTCAATAAGGCTGAACGCTACGCGCGCAGCGACGAATTCCTCACCGTGCTCAGGCAGAGTCTGGAATCCAGCCAGCCTTATGATCATAAGGGAAACTTTTACCAGGCTGAGCAGGCGTTTTCTGCCATCAAGCCCGTACAGAACAAACTGCCGGTCTATTTTGGCGGATCGTCACAGGAAGCGATTGATGTGGCTGCCCGTCATGCCGATGTGTTTGCTTTGTGGGGCGAACCGCTGAAAGGCGCGGAAGAGACGGTGCGCAACGTGCGAGCCGCTGCGGCTCAGCACGGGCGTGAAATTGATTTCAATATCTCGTTCCGTCCGATCATCGGTAAAACCGAGAAAGAAGCTTGGGAGCGCGCCGAGCACATCCGTGAACTGGCCGAAAAGCAACTGCAAGAGACCGGTTTTGCTTTTGGCAAACCCAAGCCGCAAAGCGTCGGAGCGCAGCGTCTGCTGGCGGCCGCCAATGAAGGCGATCGTTTGGACAAAGTGTTATGGACCGGTGTCGCTAAGCTGGTGCAAGGCGGCTACAACTCCACCGCGCTAGTAGGAACCGCCGACCAGGTTTCCGACGCGCTGTTGGAATACTATCGCCTCGGCATTCACAGCGTATTGATTCGCGGCTTCGATCCGCTGAATGATGCGGTGGAATATGGTCAGGAGCTGATCCCACTGACGCGTGAAAAAGTGGCTGCGCTGGACGTCACTGAAAAAAGGAGCGCCTGATGCGTCTGGCTGCACTGTTTACCGGTGTTGCGCTGGCGCTCTCCACGCTCAATCCGCTTTTTGCCGCCGATAAAGTCACGCTGCGTTTGGGCGATGTTAAAGGCGATCGTTTTGCTGCATTAAAGGCCTCTGGCGAACTTAACAACCTGCCTTACGATCTCAAACTCACTGCATTTGACTCAGGTGCACCTGTGCAAGAGGCGTTAAATGCCGGTGCGCTCGACGTTGGCTTCACGGGCGATCTGCCATTCCTGTTTGTATTTGCTGCTGGCGCCCCCGTCAAGGCCGTGGGGGCTTGGCAGAATAACCCTGACAGTATTGCCCTGCTCACGCGGCCCAACGCTGGTATTCATCGTTTGCAAGATTTGAAAGGCAAGCAGATCGCGGTGAATAGAGGTGGCTGGGGACATTATCTGCTGCTAGGTCTGCTGGAACGCGCCGGGTTAAAGCCTGATGACGTCACAATGCGCTTCCTGGGCCCGGTGGATGGCCATGCCGCGCTAACGTCAGGAGCGGTATCCGCTTGGGCACCTTGGGAGCCCTACATCGCTACCTCTACCGCAGTGGATGGCACGGTGCGCGTCCCGGACGGCGGTGGCAAAGGCATTATGTCCGGTTATTCGTATGCGCTGGCACGTGACGAGGCGTTGAGTGATGCCGGTAAACGTAAAGCCATTGCCGACCTGTTAGCACGCCTGGCGAAAGCACAAATATGGGCGCAGCAACATCCACAGGAATTTGCCAGCGTGTTAGGCAAGACACTGAATATGCCTACCAACATCACCAGTAGCTGGATTGCCGATGCACGCATTCGTCCGCTGGTGTTTGATGCCAACCTGATCCCTACGCTGCAAAAATCTGCCGACTTCTTCCATCGCTATCAGGTATTGCCAAAGGCGATTGATGTCAGCAAAGCCTTTGATTTTAGTTTGTCTGCTCAGGCCAATCAGGTCGCCAAAAGCGCGCCGGGAGATAAATCATGAGTGTCTATCAGCATCAGCGTTTACGCGATTTTGTCGCTAATCTGGCTACGTTACTCGACAAGAATCCCGATGAAGCGACTGTTTTAGAACAGGGCAGTGCTTGGCTGGCCGACTTGATCCAGTATGACGACTGGCTCGATGAAGCCTATACCCAGCCGCACCCCGAACATTATCAACAATATCTGCTTTACGCCGATGCCCAGCAGCGCTTTTCCGTAGTGAGCTTCGTTTGGGGGCCGGGCCAGCAAACGCCGATTCACGACCATCGCGTGTGGGGTTTGATTGGCATGTTGCGCGGGGCGGAAATATCACAATCCTGGCAGCCGGGGCCGCACGGCCTGCAGCCGGAAGGCGCTCCGGTGCGTCTCGATCCCGGCAGCGTTGAAGCCGTCTCGCCCACCGTCGGCGATATCCATCGTGTCAGCAATGCCTATGACGATCGCGTCTCGATCAGCATCCACGTGTATGGCGCCAATATTGGCGCGGTAAAACGCGCGGTGTATCGCGAAGACGGCAGTGAAAAACAGTTTATCTCCGGTTACAGCAACCGTTACTTACCGAACATTTGGGATCTATCACATGAGTAAACCCGTTTTCCCTTTCCGCCAGGCTGCGGACATTCTTGAGGCACTGCGTCAGCAGCAGGAAGTGGCCATTGTTGATGTGCGTGACGAAGCGTTGTTTGCCACCGGCCATCCGTTGTTTGCGGTCAATATTCCACTTTCTAAACTGGAGCTGGAGCTGCTGGATCGCATCCCTCAGCAGAGCACAGCGATCACGATCTATGACAATGACGAAGGGTTAGCGCAGGCTGCTTCAGAGCGTTTCGCTGCACTCGGCTACCGCAATGTCGCGCTGCTGAAAGATGACTTAACCGGTTGGCAAGCAGCAGGTGGCGAACTGTTTATTGATGTGAATTCACCGAGCAAAGCCTTTGGTGAATTGGTTGAACATCACAATCACACCCCTTCACTGTCCGCCGATGAAGTGCAGCATCTCATCAACAGTGACGCAAACGTGGTAGTACTGGATGCCCGCCGTTTTGATGAGTACCAGACCATGAGCATTCCAAGTGCCACCAGTGTACCCGGTGGTGAATTGGTATTGCGCGTGCGTGACCTTGCCCCCTCGCCAGAAACCACCGTGATTGTGAACTGCGCAGGACGGACGCGCAGCATTATCGGTACGCAATCGCTGGTGAATGCCGGGATTCGCAACCCGGTTTTTGCCCTGCGCAACGGCACTATTGGCTGGACGCTGGCGGGCCACCCGTTGGACCATGGCCAGTCACGTCGCTACGGTGAAACCAGTGAAACGGCGCAGCGCCAGGCGGCCAATAATGCACGCAACATCGCCGATCGTGCTGGTGTGGAGCGTATTCCATTGGCAACCCTGAAACGCTGGCAGCAGGAGCCGCGCACTACCTATCTGTTTGATGTGCGGGATGCCGAAGAGTACGTCGCGGGTCAGTTGCCAGGCAGCCGTCACGTACCCGGCGGACAGCTGGTACAGGAAACCGACCACTACGCCAGCGTACGCGGCGCACGTATTGTGCTAGTGGATGACGATGGCGTGCGCGCCAACATGACAGCTTCCTGGCTGGCCCAGTTGGGCTGGCAGGTTTCGGTGTTAGAAGAGTTACAGTTGGGTGACTTCAGTGCAACCGGCAACTGGAAAGCCAAGGTGCCCCCGGTTGCACAGCCGGAATTTATCTCACCACAGCAGCTCGCAGAATGGCTGGCGGAGGGACAGACGCAAGTGCTGGACTTTACGACTCGAGCCAACCACCTCAACAACCATATTCCCGGCGCGGGTTGGTTGTTGCGCTCAACGTTGCAACAGCAAGGTAAAGCCGTACTGCCTGAAGCGCGACGCTATGTGCTGACCTGTGGGAGTAGCCTGCTGGCCGGTTATGCCGTGGAGCAGGTGGCGGAGCTTACCGGTAAACCGGTATTTGTGCTAGAAGGTGGTAATGCTGCCTGGCGCGCGGCTAAGCTGCCAACTGAGCAAGGCGAACAACAGTTGCTGTCACCTGCGATTGACCGTTATCGCCGCCCCTATGAAGGCACAGATATCGAACCCGGTGTGATGCAAGCCTATCTGGATTGGGAATATGGTTTGGTGGCGCAGTTGGATCGCGATGGAACCCATGGTTTCCGCGTGCTGCCTGCGCAAGTGCCAACCGCAATGGCTTGAGTGCTGCTCAGTGCGCAATAAATTGCGCCGTTACAAGCTTGTGCGGGTTTGACAATCGTGCGCACAGAGCGGTAGCGGCGCGATTCATCGCGCAATTAAGCACGTGAGGCGGGGTATCTCGATGGAATAAGCACTCTCAGCGCGCACGAAGCGGTAGCGGCGCGATTCATCGCGCAATTAAGCACGTGAGGCGGGGTATCTCGACGGAATAAGCACTCTCAGCGCGCACGAAGCGGTAATGGCGCGATTCATCACGCAATGCGGAATATCTCGATATCTTTCGGGTTTTGAATTTTTACTATTGTTCAGGATGAACAGAGATTTGGTGGAGATAAGCGGGATCGAACCGCTGACCTCTTGCATGCCATGCAAGCGCTCTCCCAGCTGAGCTATACCCCCACATCTGGAAATCATTCTTCAGTGCCTATCGTATGAAACGATTT